>NZ_CP072611.1:0-1274103 GCF_017815515.1 Aureimonas populi | reverse complement strand
AGGATGATCTTGTCCATGTCGTTCTCCCTTGCGTCAGGTCAGGGGAAAGATGGACGCTTGCGACTGGTGCCGGTATCCGCCATCTTCTGGACTTGGCGGTTAGCTGCGCTGGACAATGAAGATCGACCTTAATCTCCTGCCGCTGTTCCTCGCCGTGGCGGAGGAGCACAATTTTCGCGCCGCCGCCGATCGCTTGGGCGTGACCCGCTCGGCCGTCAGCCAGGGCATGCGACGGCTCGAGGATGCTTTCGGCACGGCGCTGGTGATGCGCACCACGCGTTCCGTGCGCCTGACGGAAGCCGGCGAGCGTCTGCACGATGCCCTGTCAGGCCACCTCTCCGAGATCGGAGCGGCGCTCGAAGGCGTGGCGGCGGAAAGCGCACCGCGAGGGCTCCTGAGGATCGCCGCAACCTCGATCGCCGAGCAGTTCCTGTCCGGTCCACTGATCGCCTCCTTCGCAGAGGCCAACCCCGGCGTAACGATCGACGTCACGGTCACCGACGAGGAGTTCGACATCGTCGCCGCCGGCTACGATGCGGGCGTCCGATTGGGCGAGGTGATCGAGCAGGACATGATCGCGATCCCCCTCACCGGCGATCAGCGCGAGGCGGTCGTGGCGGCGCCCGCTTATCTCAAGGCCCACGGCGCACCAGCGCATCCGCGCGAGCTTGTCCATCACCGCTGCATCGGCTGGCGCCCGGCACCGAACGTCGCGCCCTACCGCTGGGAGTTCGAGGAGAACGGTCTTCCCTTCGACGTGGCGGTCGAGCCCCAGATCACCACCAACGATCTGCGTCTGATGCTGCGCACCGCCCTCGCCGGCGGCGGCATCACCTTCGCGCCGGAGGAGACCTTCCGGCCGTTCGTGGAAACGGGCGAGCTCGTGCCCCTGCTCGGCGACTTCCTGCCGCCCTTCCCCGGCTTTTTCCTGTACTTCCCCCAGCGTCGAAACATGGCGCCCAAGACGCGCGCGCTCATCGAGCATGTCAGGCGGTGGAGATGACGCTCACCGGCAATGGCGGAGCCTGCCCGGCAAGGGCCCGCCCCTCTGTGGCCCTTTGGCCGTTGAAGACGCGGAGCCCACGGCGCACGGCGCTCACCAGGGTACTTCGCCTCAGCCCGGCACCCGTGGACACCACCCATGCGGAGTAGGAAATCGTAGTTTTGGACGAGATAGCGTGCTCAGACGCAGGTTCAGCTCCAGGGCAATCTCTCACTTTTACTTGCCCACAGCAAGCAAAGATGGTTGCAGGTTCCGGCCTCCACGTTAGCGTCGGCTCGACTCCATCATTTATAAATGAATTATCGAAGCTAATCCAAGCAGCGGATGCGACGCGTCACGATGATGCGCTTTTTGCCGTGATGGCCTAACTGATCCGCCGCCAAGGACGGGTCCAGTTTGCTTGTTGGCAGAATCTTGGTCGCTGCGTTTCCGCAGCGATGCGGAATCGTTCATTCGTAGTACGGTATCATGCCATGGTCGAGGCATTCGTATACCGTGTGTATGTTCAGACAATTGCTATGCTCAGAAGCGTGCCGGATGCCAGCTGTGGCGACTTATACCGACTCCCGGATTGTCTGACTCGTGGGGGATTTTCGACGCGTTGTGGGTGTGATTCAAACTGGCGAACAGGAGGATGTTCGCCATGGCCACACCCGTTCCCCTTCGCCCGGACTTCGATGCTTCGAGCCTGCGCCGGGCGGCTCGGCAATCGCGGGATGCATCCCAGACCCGCCGTCTTCTGGCGCTGGCGGCGATCTATGAGGGCGGCTCGCGTAGCGATGCGGCTCGGATCGGCGGCATGACGCTCCAGATCGTGCGGGCCTGGGTGGTGCGTTTCAATGCAAAAGGCATGGACGGCCTCGTAGACAGAAAGTCGCCGGGCACGCCCTCGCGGCTGGGGCCTGTGGAGCGGCAGGCTCTGGTGGGCAAGATCGAGGCGGGCCCGATCCCTTCCGTCGATGGCGTCGTGCGCTGGCGTCTTGTGGATCTCGCCCAGTGGGTGTTCGAGGAGTTCCGCATCCCAATCAGCGTCCAGACGCTGTCGCGCGAACTGCGGGCTTTGGGCTACCGCAAGCTGTCGGCCCGCCCGCGCCATCATGCCCAGAACGAGTTCGAACTCGACGCTTTTAAAAAGACTTCCCAGCCACGCTGGCAGAGACCTCGGCGAACGAGGCCGCCGGCAAACCCATGGAGATCTGGTTCCAGGACGAGATGCGCGTCGGCCAGAAGAACCCGATCACGCGCCGATGGGCAAAACGAGGAACCCGACCCTCGGCGCCCAAGGACCAACGTACCGCCTCGGCCTATCTGTTCGGCGCGATCTGCCCGAAGCTCGGCAAGGGCGCCGCCCTCGTCATGCCGCGCTGCGACACCCACGCCATGGCCTGTCACCTCGCCGAAATCTCTGCGCCGTCGCCCCCGGCGCCCACGCCGTCGTCCTGCTCGATCAGGCCGGATGGCACACCACATCCAAACTCGCGATCCCCGGCAACGTCACCCTCCTACCGCTGCCGCCCCGGGAGCCCGAACTCAACCCCGTCCAGAACCTCTGGCAGTTCATGCGCGATAACTGGCTGTCCAACCGCGTCTTCCAGTCCTACAGCGACATCCTCGATCATGCCTGCCACGCATCGCGCAAAATCGAAGCCCAGCCCTGGCGCATCGTCTCCATCGGACTGCGCCAATGCGCTCACGGGTTCGGATCAATGGGAAGCGGTATAAGTTGGGCTGTTGCAGATAGGTCATGGCGGGGACATCAAATAAATCCGCCGTTATTATCAGTCTAAACCCGGTAAGGCATCAGGGAACGATCGGCTGGTTCTGTTGTTGTGGCGTTGAGGAATATTTTCCGAGTTTTCGACGCGCTAAAGCTGATGGTTCGACCAACTTGCTGGCTGCGTATCCTATACCCGCCAACGAAGAACGCGTCTCAAGGCCCTGGCTGACTATCACCTGATCGACACGCCGCCGGAAGAGGATTTCGACCGGCTGGCGGCGTTGGCGTCCAAACTGTTCGACGTGCCATCGTGCTGGTCTCGCTCATCGAGCGCAACCGGCAGTTCTTCAAGGTCCATGTCGGTCTCGATATCTGCGAGACCAGCCGCGAGGTCTCGTTCTGCGCTCACGCCATCGTTCAGAACGACATCCTGTTCATCCCCGATGCGACCAAGGATCCGCGCTTCTCGTCCAATCCGCTCGTCCTCGGCCCGCCCTTCATCCGCTTTTACGCCGGAAAGCCGCTGGTCACGCCGACCAGCGAAAAGCTCGGCACCGTCTGTCTCATCGACAGCAAGCCTCGACCGGAATTTACGGCCGAGGATCGCAAGAACCTCACCGACCTCGCGGCGCTGGTGATGGACCGTATGGAAATCCGCCGGCTGGAATATGTGCGGACCGTCAGCCAAGCCCGGTTCGAGAACATCGCCGCGACGTCTCCCGACGCCATCATATGCTCGAATTCGGAAGGCGAGATCATCTTCTGGAACAGATCGGCCGAACGGCTCTTCGGCTACTCGGCCGCCGAGATGGCGGAACGCTCGAGTGAGGTTCTCATCCCCGACAGTTGGAGGAGGATTTACGAAGCCGAACTCGACCGTCTCCAGCATGGCGAGCAGATGGAACTCGCCGACCGCACGATCGAGCTCTCGAGCCTACGCAAGGACGGCAGCGAGTGTCCAGCGGAATTTTCTCTGTCCACCTGGCAGAAGGGCAACGGCACGAGTGTCGGCGCGATCGTGCGCGACATCACCGAGCGGCGGCAGAACGAGGAACGTCTGTTCCGGCTGGCGGCGATCGACGCGCTAACCGATCTGCCCAATCGCGGCGCATGGCGGGAATGCCTTGCGAAGAGACTCGCGGCGGAGAAGCCGGCAACAGTGTTGCTGCTCGATCTCGACGGCTTCAAGGACGTCAACGACACGCTCGGCCACTCGGCGGGCGATTCCGTCATCAAGGACGTGGCCATGCGCCTGAAGGCCGCCTGCGAGAACGCGATCATGGTCGCGCGGCTGGGCGGCGACGACGAGCTTCTGGCGAAGGCTATGGCCGTCGTTCCCGCTCCCTCCTCGCCAAGGATCTGCCGCGCCGCCTTCGTGCCGAGCCAACGCGCCCATACGACGCCGGATCCGCAGTAGCCAGTGGCATACGTCACGCCATCCTTCCTGAAGATGCGAGGGATCATGTCGCGGTGCATGGCCACATAGCCAAACCAGCTGTGGGAGAGGCGCGCCCCGGTCAGGTCGGGGAAGATGCGCGCGAGTTCGGCGCTCAAATGGTCGGTCGGCCAGGCAGGCTCGCCGGACACGGTGCCGTCGCGCCCGCCGAAGAGGATCCGCGAGCCGTCCGGGGATGGGCGGTAATAGTAGCTGAGTTCGCGCCCGTCGCTGTACATCATGCGCGACGGCATCAGCTGCGCCATCATCTCGGCGGGCAGAGCTTCGGTGGCGATGATACGGCTGCGGACGGGAACGAGGCGTCGGCGCAACCATTTGTCGGAGCCGTCCGTATAGCCGTTGGTACAGCTCAGAACGTCGCCGGCACGCACCGTGCCCTGCGTCGTGGCGACGAGGAATTCCTTGCCGGACTGCTCGACCGACAGCACGGCCGTCGCGTCGCGGATGTGGGCGCCAGCCGTCTGTGCCACTCGCAGCATGCCGGCATGAAACTTAGCGGGATGCAGGCCGCCGATATCCATGCGCACGTTGCCGCCATGGTAGAACTCCGTGCCGATGTAGCGGTGCTGCTCGTGAGGCGGAACGGCGTACGACTCGATGCCGAGCGTCTTCGCGAGCGCCTCGGCGCCGCGGACGGTAACGTCATACTCCTTCGCGGTCAGAGCGCCCGAGAATCGCTGGTAGTCGCAGTCGATTCCCTCGTCTTCCACGAACCGGCGAAGGTCCTCGCGCGCTTCCTTGCCCTCCGCCTGAATGTCGAGCGCTCGCCGTTCACCGAACCGGCGCACCAGCGATCCGTAAGACGGGCGTATGTTGCCGCTGGTGATGCCGCCGTTTCTCGTCGAGGCTCCTTCGCCGGCGCGCTGACGATCGAGGACGAGCACCGAGCGACCCGCACGAGCCAGCGTGATCGCGGCCGCAAGACCGGTATAGCCGGCGCCGATCACCACGACGTCCACGGATGTCGCAAGCGGCAGTTCGGGCAGGGAGGCCAAGGGCGCCTCTTCCCACCAGTAGGGCGTGGCCTTCGACGGGGCGGTTGTTATGTCCGCAAAATCCTCCGTGCGAAAAGTACCTGGATCACGCGGCGGTCAGCTTTTCGATGCCGAACAGCACATTGACGACGAGGAGGGAACCAATCGCAATCAGCATCTGCACCGTCGAGATCGCGGCGATCGAGGGATCGAACTGGTTCTGCATGTAGCTGAGCATCACCACGGGCAGCGTGTTCGTATTGGCGCTTCCGAAGAAGAACGACAGCGGAAGGTTGTCGAGCGAAATGAGGATGGCGAAGAGCGCGCCGGCAAAGATGCCCGGCCGGATCAGCGGCAGCGTGACGTGATAGAACGTATGCCAGCGCGACGCCCCGAGCACCGCCGCCGCCTCCTCGAAGTTGCCCGGAATCGAACGGTAGACCGCAAGCACCGTGCGCGACACGTACGGGATCGAGACCACCGTATGGGTGATCAGCAGTGACAGGAACGAGACCCCGAGCGACATCGCGGACAGGAGATACAGAAGCGAGAAACCCAGCACGATCGCCGGCACTGAAATCGGCGCGAGCAGGAAGTTCGAGACCGCCGAAGCGAGCGGGCTGCCGGATCGCGCCGCCCAAAGAGCGGCTGGAACGCCTAGCAGGGCGCCGAAGAAGGCCGACAGGATGGCGATCTGCAGGCTGACCCAGAGCGAGTTCATGAATGGCGCGTAGTCGAGGATGCGCGCGTACCACTGCAGGGAAAACCCCGGCATCGGAAAGACGATGAAGGATGCGGAGGAAAAGGAAACCAGCACGACCACGAAGATCGGCATCAGGAGAAAGACCATGAACGCCACGACGTAGAGCGCCAAGAAGAGCTTCGTGTAGTTCGGCTTGCGCGGCCGCAGCGCGGGCGCCTGGGTAGCGGGCGTCTCGCTCATGCGGCCTTACCCCTTTTCCTTGCGCCTGGGTGGATGAGAAGCTGCTTTGGCGCAGGTGGTGCGGGCATGGTTGTCATGCTTGCTGCCCTTGATGGTTCAGGTGGCTGAGCCACCCGCATCACCGCCCTTGATCGACCGCTGATTACGCGCTGCCGTTGATGGCTATGTAAGGCGATGCCGGCGAGACGGGGCGAGCGGCGGAGCGGCCAAGAGAGGGAGGTGTCATGCGCGTTTGTGTGGGAATCGACGTTGCCAAGACGGTGCATTGGGCTTGCGCCGTCGACGAGGCGGGGCAGGTCATGCTGGAGCGGGCGGCGGACAACAGCCCGGATCAGATTGCGTCCTTCATCGTCGACATGCGTGCCCTCGGGGGCGAGCCTGTCATCGGCCTCGACGTCGTCGGGTCCTTCGCCTGTTTCCTCGAGGCATCCTTGCTGGCGGAGGGCTTCCGGCTCGTCCATGCGCCGGGTATCTCGGTCAACCGTGCCGGCCAGGGCTTCGCCGGCGGCGAACGCAAATCCGATCCACGCGACGCCCGCACGATCGCCGAGTTGGTCCGCACCCGTGACCTGCGTCCGATCCTGCCAGACGACGCAACGGTGACGGCGATCCGCCTCAAGGTGGGGCGCCGACGCGATCTGACCGGGGAACAGACCCGGCGTCTGGCCCGGCTGCGCGCGCTGCTTGCCAGCGTTCATCCGGGACGGGAACGTGAGCTCGATGTGACCTGCAAGGGACCTCTCACCTTGCTGGCCCGCTACGTCACGCCCGCCGAGATCAGACAGGCCGGCAAACGCAGGATCGTGGTGCATCTCGTCAAAACGCCTCACCTGCGCGCGGTTGAGCGGCTGGCAGACCAGGCGCTGGCTGCCGCTCAGGCCCAATCCCTGGCGGTGACGGGTGAAGCGGCAATCGCCGAACGGGTCCGCGAGCTGGCCGCCGAGGCACTGGAAAGCAAAGTGAAGATCGCCCGTATTGATCACGACATCGTTGCGCTTCTCGCCGCCCACCCTGATGGAGCCCTCGTCCAGTCCTTGCCGGGGATGGGGGCGGTGCTCGCGGCGGAGTTCATCGCCTGCGTCGGCAACATCGCACGCTTTCGTTCGGCCGATGCGCTGGCCGCCGCCGCCGGTCTCGCGCCGGTGATCAGGCAGTCGGGGAAAAAGCCGGCTGGAGAAGAGCCTTCGGCGGGGACAAAGCCCTCAAGCGCGTCTTCTTCCAGGGCGCGTTCTGCGCCGTCTGCACAAAAGACCCCTTGTCCAAGGCCTTCTACGACCGAAAACGGCGAGAGGGAAAACACCACACGCAGGCCATCATCGCCCTCGCGCGCAGACGAGTCACCGTCCTCTGGACAATGATCCAGAGCCGCAAAACCTTCGATCCTCTCCCCAAAGCTGCTTGACACGCGCATTACGCAGCCACACCTTTTCTGTGGATGAATTTCAGCTGAACGACGAGGCAGACGAGGGCGAACAGGAGAAGCAGGTTTCCCATCGCGGCGGCGAAGCCGACATCCTGCGTCAAGGTGAACTGCTGATAGATGAGGAGCGAGAGCGTCGTGACCTGCCCGCCGCCAAGGAGGAGCATCGTCAGGAAGCTGCCGTTCGTGAGAACGAATACGAGGATGCAGCCGGTCGCGATCCCGTCCATGCTCAGCGGCAAGGTGATGCGCCAGAAGGTCGTCAGCTTGTTCGCGCCCAGCACCTGTGCCGATTCCTCCAGGCGCCGGTCTATCGTCTGCAGGACGGCCGTGATCGAGAGGACCATGAAGGGCACGAGCACGTGCACGAGCCCGATATAGACCATGATCTCCTGATTGAGGATGTTGAGCGGGCGCTCGATGATCCCCCAGTCGACAAGCCAGATATTGATCAGCCCGCGACGCGAGAACAGCACCGTCCACCCGAAGGTGCGCATGATGATCGATGTCAGGAGTGGCGCGATCAGGCAGAACACGATGACGGCATTCCAGCGCCCGGCGTAACGAACCATGAAATACGAGATCGGGTAGCCGATAACGACGCAGATCGCCGTCGATAGGACCGCAACTTTGACCGTCTCGTAGATGATGCCGAGATAGTACGCGTCGGTCAGCAGCGCCCGATAATAGAAGAGCGGATCGTCTGCCGCCTGACCGCCGGTGACGCTGCGGACGATGTTCGAAACCAGCGGCAGCACGAAGAACGCCATCAGGAAGACCAGAGCCGGCACGGCCCAGGGAGAGCCGATGCCGATCGCGCGCCGTCGCTTTCGCCTCGACTTTTCGCGAACCGCCTCGAAGGGAAGCGACTGATCGCTCATCGGCCCACCTCTTCGGACAGGAGGATCGAGTACGTGTCGGGCCATGTCACCATGACGCGACCGTCCGCCGAGATGTCCTCCCGCTCCCCGGAGTAGACGTAGATCGGATCTTCGCGACCCGGCAGTTCGAGTTCGTACGCGTAGTAGCTGCCGCGAAAGACGACGCCGCGCACCTTCGCAGCCACGCCGTCCGGTCCGTCATGGAAGCGCATTCGCTCCGGCCGGACCGCGATCTTGACGCTGGCGCCCTCGGGCACCTGACTGCTTGCATGCGTCGGGATGCGCGCACCGTTCTCGTCGAGCGTCACGAGCACCTTATCCCCGGCCTGCCCGATCGCTCTCCCGGAGAAGATGTTGGCCGTGCCGAGAAACTCCGAGACGAAACGGGAATTCGGCCGCTCGTAGATGTCGATCGGGGCGCTGATCTGAACGATCTGGCCATCCAGCATGACCGCGACCCGGTCGCTCATCGTGAGCGCCTCCTCCTGATCGTGGGTCACGATGATGGCGGTGATGCCGAGCCTGTTCTGGATCTCCCGCAGTTCGAACTGCATGCTTTCGCGCAGGTTCTTGTCCAGAGCCCCCAGCGGCTCGTCGAGAAGCAGCACAGCCGGATCGGTGACGAGCGAGCGCGCCAGCGCGATACGCTGCTGCTGGCCGCCGGAGAGCTGGTGGATCGAGCGGTCTTCGTACTGGGCGAGGCGCACCATGGAGAGGGCAGAGCGCGTGCGCGCGGTGCGATCGCTCTTCCCGATGCCGCGCATTTTCAGGCCGAAGGCGATGTTCTCGCCGACCGTCATGTGCGGGAAGAGGCTGTAGTTCTGGAAGACCATTCCCAAGCCGCGCCTGTGCGGCGGAAGGTCGGTAACATCGCGGTCGCCGATGTGGACGCTGCCGGTGTCGGGATTCTCGAACCCTGCGATGATGCGCAAGGTGGTCGTCTTGCCGCAGCCCGACGGCCCGAGGAGCGCGATCATTTCCTGCGGCTCGACATGCAGATCGAGAGGCTTCAGCGCCTGAACGGCGCCGAAGTTCTTGCTGATCTGGGTGAGGCGAAGAGGCTGGGAATTATCCATTGGCGTCACGCGAGATCGCTTGGGGTTTCAGATGAGCAAGGGCGGGCGGCTATAGGTGGCGGTCCAACTGCACCGCGCCGATGATCCAGAGGACCTGCGCAGGCTTGTCGGTCTCGTTTCGGAAACCGTGCGGGAGGGAACTATCGAAGAGAAAGCTGTCCCCTTCCCGCAGCGTAGCCTGCTCCTCGCCGACGGTCAGCACGACTTCGCCCGAGAGGACCATGCCGCCCTTTTCCGCCGGGTAGGCGAGCAACGTCGCGCCTGACGTTCCGCCGGGCTCGATGTGAAGGATCATCAGCTGGAGATTATGGGCACCATTGGCTGAAAGCAGTTCCTTGCGCAGCTCGCCGAGTTCAAGGATCGGCCGGAATCCGACCCGGCGAACGAACCCCGGGTCCGAACGCTGAAGTTCCCCGCCCTGGAAGAGAGATTCGAACGGTACGTTGAGAGCTCGGCGGATTCCCGTGAGCACGCGCACCGAAGGGTTCACCAGATCGCGCTCGACCTGACTCAACATTCCGATCGAGACGCCGGACGCGTTGGCCACATTCTGCAACGACATTCCCTTCTCGCGCCTGAGGCGGCGTACAACCGCACCGATGCTTTCCTCTGCATCAGCGGCCTCCGTACTGCCTTCGGCGGCCGCAACCACTGATGCCATCCAACGCCCCCTCCACCTGCCCGCATTTTTCATTTCAGTCACCCTATCCGTTTAACATACGAAAACAAGCTCAAATAATGCGCACGGTTACAAATCGGCCTTCGGTCCTTGACGAAGGGATCAGTTCGGCGCGATGCTGCGTATCCGGCGGCGGAACTCGCGAGCAGCGGCCCGCCGACATAGAGAGCGCTGGCCTTCAATCCATTAGATTTCTTAGTTTTTTTGCATGTCTTCAGTGCAGCCTGCCTGAAATTTGTTTTCTGCGCACGCCTTCGAACCGCTGTTTGAACGAGCGACGACTTCGCCGCCGACAAAATTTCGAAAGTAAAAATTTGTTGCCGTATTTTTTATTATCTGAAACAGTCTGACATCCTGTTCTCGAGCCACGATGGAGCCGATGACCATGAACGTCGCCTGCCTTCACCATGTTACGGCATCGCTGATTGGAGCATGTGCCGCCGGCGCGTTTGCAGCCACGGCGGCCGCCGAGGAGATCACCGTCGGTGCCTTCGGCGGGCTCTGGGAACAGAGCCTGCGGGAATGCGTGGTCGCTCCCTTCGAAGCAGCGACGGGTCACACGGTCAACGTCGTGCTCGGCGCGCCCGTGCAGTGGATGAACCAGATCGCGGCGAGCCCGAACGATCCGCCGCTGGACGTCATCTACATGCCATCCGACAACGCATTCGACGTCGTCGATCGCGGACTTGCCGAGCAGTTCACCCTCGAGAACGTGCCGAACATGGCCAGCCTGCCCGAGGCCTTTCAGACCATCGGCGACGGCTATGGGGTCGTGCACAACTACGGATCGATGGGACTGATCTACAACACGGAGACGGTCAGCGAGCCGCCGGCAAGCTGGGAGGATTTCATCGAAGGCGTCGCCGAAGGCGAGTGGTATGCCTCGATCCCCGGCGTGAACTATCCGGGCGCGCTTTCCACCGGTCTCTGGAACTTCGCAAATCTTGCTGGCGGTGGGCTCGACGACATCGAGCCGGGCTTCGAGACGATCGAGCGCATGCAGGAGGGCGGGTCCCTGGAGTTCTGGAGCGATCCTAACCAGGTTCTGAACGGGCTCCGCAGCGGCGCGATCGATATCGCCATGTACTGGGACGGCCGCGCCCTCGCATTCATCGACGACGGCAACGAGAACTTCGCCTACGTCACGCCGTCTCCCGGCGCGGTGGCGGCCATGACCTGGATACAGAAGGTGACGAACTCCAGCGACGTCGGCTGGGAGTTCGTGAACGCGGCTCTCGACGCAGAAGCACAGGGCTGCTTCGGGAGCCGGACGCGCTACGGCGTGGGTAACGCGAGCGCGGAATTCGATCCCGCGGTGCGAGACCAGATCACCAAGTTCGACGAGCTGGTCTTCCCTCCCTTCCGCGAGATGACGGAGGTCCAGTCCTTGCTGATCGATCAGTGGAACCGTCGCATCGGGCGCTGAGACGACGACCGTCGGGCGCAGGCTCGCAACGACAGCCCCGCCCGCAACCACCTTTGAATGGCAGTTTGAACGGCGACCGGATGGTCGATCGAGGGAATCGAGACAATGTCATTTCGCGTGGGCGTCGATATCGGCGGCTCCTTCACCGACTTCGCGCTTTTCGACGAGGCGTCGAGGACACTTCGCACCCTCAAGGTATTCTCCCGGCCGGACGAGCCCGGGGCGGAGGTTCTGGCCGGACTGGCGCTCGCCGGCGAGCGCTACGGGATCTTTCCCGAGGACATCTCCTACTTCACGCATGGCACCACGGTGGGCATCAACACCGTGATCCAGCGCAAGGGACTGACGTTGGCGCTCCTTGCGACGGAGGGCTTCCTCGACGTCCTGGAGATCGGGCGCATCAAGATCGCCGACATGTACAACCTCCTGTCCCGCCGCCCCGCACCTCTGATCCCCCGCAACATGGTCTTCGGCGTTCCCGGACGGCTCGACGCGAGCGGCGAAGAGATCGCCCCGCTGGACGAAGAGGCCATCAAGCAAGCGGTGAAGCGCGCCGTCGCGGCCGATGCCGAGGGCATCGTGATCTCGCTTCTCCATTCCTATCGCAATCCCGACCACGAGCAGCGCGTGAAAGCGCTGGTGGAGGCGGAGGCGCCTGGCCTGCCGGTGTTCTGTTCCAGCGAGACATGGCCGATCATCCGCGAATACGAGCGCACGATCACCACCATCATCGGCGCCTATGTCCAGCCCCGCGTAGCCCATTATCTCGGCTCGCTGCAGCAGGCACTGGCCGAGGTCGGCGTCGCCGGCGAGCCACGCCTGACCAAATCCAACGGCGGCGTGATGACTGCCGAACAGGGCAAGTCGGAATGCGTGCAGATGATCCTGTCGGGCACGGCGTCCGGCGTCATCGGTGCGAGCTACGTCGCCAAGGTCGCCGGCATCGACAGGTGCATGAGCATCGACATCGGCGGCACCAGCGCGGACGTCGCGATCATCATGGACGGCGAGCCGCAATATGGCGTCGGGGAACTGATCGGCGAGTTCCAGATCTACATCCCGTCCGTATCGGTCAGCTCGATCGGCGAGGGTGGCGGCTCGATCGCCTGGGTCGACGGGCAGAACGTGCTGCGCGTCGGCCCGGAAAGCGCAGGCTCCAGCCCGGGGCCCGCCTGCTATGGACGAGGCGGCGATCGCGCCACGATCACCGACGCCTTCGTAGCGCTCGGCGCGATCGGCCATAGCGAGCTCGGTTACAATGCCGTGCAGGTGGACCGCGAGGCATCGCGCCGCGCCGTCGGCGAACTCGCCGAGAAGCTCGGGCGCACGATCGAGGAGACGGCGGAGGCCATCATCGAGATCGCCGTTTCGGGCATGTACACCGACGTATCGGCGCTGGTGTCGCGCTTCGGCATCGATCCGCGCGACTTCTCGGTGCTCGCCTTCGGCGGCGCCGGCCCGATGCTCGCCTGCTTCCTGGCGCGCGAACTGCGCATGAAGGAGGTGGTCGTGCCGCCGACGCCGGGTGTTCTCTCGGCGCTGGGCGGCCTGATCGCGGACGTGAAGAACGATTTCCTGTCGACCATCTATGTCGAGGCGACGGCCGATGCGGCGAGGCAAGTCGCCGACGAGTTCCGTGCGCTCGAGGAGCGCGCCGTGGCGTGGTTGCGCGAAGGACAAGGCTACGAAGGCGAATACGAGCTGATCCATTCGGCCGAGATGCGCTATCGCGGCCAGAGCTTCGAGATCGACACGAAGATCGATTCCGAGGCGATCGCGAACGCCGAAATCGACAGCATCGTGGAAGCCTTTCACAAGGAACACGAGCGCATCTACGACCATGCCGACCGTGGCGCGGCCGTGCAGATCATCAGCGTCCGGCTCGTCATCTCGGGCAAAACGAAGAAGCCAGAGTTCTCGAAGTTCCCGCTTGAAGTCGCGCCGGCGAAGCCGGAGGGTACGGTGCCGGTCTGGATGGGCGGGCAGGCGCGCGATGCCGCGCTCCACCATCGTGCCAAGCTGAAGCCGGGCCACCATCTCGAAGGGCCTGCAATCATCGCCCAGGAGGATTGTACGACCGTGGTGCCGCCCGGCAGCACGGTCAATGTCGACGAATTCGGCAATCTGCGCATTTCCGGTGGAGGCGAGGCATGAGCAAGGACGCCAACATAACCCTGCATGTTCTGGCCAACTATTGCGCGGCCGCCGCCGAGAGCATGGGCTGGACGCTGATGCGCACCGCCTACTCGACCTTCGTCAAGGAAACCGAGGACTTCTCGTGCCAGGTGCTGACGAAGGAAGGCCTGACGGTTGCCTCCCCCAAGACGTTCGGCGCGACCTGGTACACGGGCCTCGACTATGGGGGCGTCATCAAGCTCTTCGACTACAAGGAAGGCGACATCTGCGTCGTCTCCGATCCCTATTCGGGCTTTGTCGCGACACATGCGCCCGACCTGCACATGTGGAAGCCCGTCTTCTGGGAAGGCGAGCTGATGTGCTTCGTCGGCAACCACATCCACAACACCGATGTCGGCGGCGCTGTCCCGGCCTCGCTCTCGCGCAGCCTCACCGAGGTCTATCAGGAAGGCCTGCGGATCCCGCCGATGAGGCTGGTGCGCGACGGCAAGATGAACGAGGACCTGCTCCGCATCATCGAGACCAATGTGCGCCTGCCTGAGCAGAACTGGGGCGATCTGAACGCGCAGATCGCCTGCGTGAACGTCGGTGAACGCAAGGTGCACGAAATCATCGAGCGTTTCGGCAAGGAGGCGTTCAGCTCGGGCCTCGGAGAGCTTCTCGACTATGCCGATGCCCAGGCGCGGGCCGTGATCCGCGGCCTGCCGGACGGCGAATACTTCTTCGCCGACTACGCCGACGAGGATCAGGCGGGTGGCTATCCAGTGCGCGTCTGCGTGACGCTGAAGATCCACGGCGAGACGATGACGCTCGACTATACAGGCAGCGACCCGCAGCTCGTCTCCTCGCTCAATGTGCCGACCGGCGGCAACGAACGCCATTCGCTGGCCATGGTGGGGGCAGTCTACGCACTCTACTGCCTCGACCCGACCGTGATGCTCAACGCAGGCCTGATGCGCTCGGTGCGCGCGATCCTGCCCGAAGGCACGGTGATGAACGCCGTCAAGCCGGCGGCCGTCGGCATGCGCAGCCTGATGTGCAACCTCTCCCAGGTGGCGACCATCGGGGCGTTCTGCCGGGTCGTGCCCGACCGCATGCCGGCCTCGCCGGGCAGCGGCCTGTCGATCATGAACGTGAAGACCTCGACGAAGGACGGGCGGCCGATCATGGCCTCGATCGGCCCGGTTGGTGGCGGCTCGGGCGGCGGCCCCAAGGCGGACGGCGTGGAAGCCTGCGGTGCTAACATGTCCTATCTGAAGAACACGCCGGTCGAGATCAACGAGGCCGAGGTGCCGATCCGCATCCGCCGCTACGGCCTGGTACAGGATTCGGGCGGCCCCGGCTTCTATCGCGGCGGAACGGCGCTGGAGATGGAGTTCCAGCTTTTCGCGCCGCAGTCGATGGTGACGGCGCGCAACCGCGACCGGTCACGCTTCTCGGCCTGGGGGCTTGCAGGCGGAAAGGCCGGCAAACCCTCGCGCTTTGCGCGCAACCCCGATAGGCCCGACTGCGTCGAGCTGGGCTCGACCGACATCGTGAACTGCGATCCGGGCGACATCATCCTGATCCAGGGTCCGGGCGCGGGCGGCTATGGCGACCCGCTCCACAGACCGGTGGACCTGGTGATGCTCGACGTCAGGCGAGGCTTCGTCTCCCGCGAGGCGGCGCACGCCGACTATGGCGTCGTGCTCGGCGAAGATTTGTCGGTGGACGACGCCGCCACGGAGGCGCTCCGCGCCGAGATGTCGGCCGGTTCGAAGCCGGTGCCGCTAGCCACGTTCGGTCACGGCGAAGCCCGCGCGGCCTACGAGGCGGTGTGGACCGAGGGGCGCTACGAGGCGCTGACCGATATTTTGGCTCAGCTTCCCGTGTCCTGGCGCTACTTCATGAAGCATCAGATCTTCCGCTCGATCGGCGATACGCCGCCGGCGGGTCGGGGGGATGGGAGCGACATCTACGACGTCTTCGACAAAGTCGCCCGTCGTTTTCCGGAACTGCCAACCGTCAGCCGGCCGACGGCGCTCGCTGCTGAGTAAGAGAGGCATCCCGTGAGCGACAAGCCAGTTTCGGGCCAGACGATGCTGTTCAGCCCCTACACCCTGCGCGGCGTCACATTTCCCAATCGTATAGTGCTCGCGCCCATGCAGATGTACATGACGGGACCAGACGGGCGGGCGACCGACTGGCACCTTCAGCATCTTGCGAAATACGCGCTGGGCGGCTTCGGCACGGTGATGACCGAGGCGTTGATCGTCGAGCCGCGCGGCCGCTCCACCTACGGCGATTGCGGCATCTGGTCGGACGACCAGATCGCGCCGCTGCGCCGCATATCGGACTTTCTGCGCGAGCAGGGCGCGGTCCCGGCGGCCCAGCTGCATCATGTCGGCCCCAAGGCGTCGCGCCAGCGACCGTTCGAGGGGTTGCAGCCGCTCGGGCCTGCCGAAGCCGCGCGCGGTGAGGCTCCGTGGCAGCCAGTCAGTTCCTCACCGGGGCGATCGATTGAGGAGTATCACGAGCCCAGGGAACTGACGGTCGACGAGATCAGGGAATTGGTCGAGGCCTATGCCGCCGCTGCGAAGCGCGTCGACCAGGCCGGATACGACGTCCTCGACATCCATGCCGCGCATGGCTACCTGATCCACTCCTTCCTGTCGCCGGTGGCCAACCTGCGCACCGACGAATATGGCGGCGACATCAACGGACGGATGCGTTTCGCGCTGGAGATCGCCGAGGCGGTGCGCTCGGCTTGGCCGTCCAGCAAGCCGATCCTTTACCGCATCTCCTGCGTCGACTGGCGCAAAGACCTGGACGACCGCACCGACGGCTGGACCATCGAGGATAGCTTCGTGCTGGCGGGCGAGTTGAAGAAGCGCGGCATCGACGTGGTGGACTGTTCGTCCGGCGGCATCCGCGCGGCGAACTCGGTCATGGACTACGCCAAGAAGCGCAAGAAGCTCGAGCGCGGCCATCAGGTGCCCTATGCCGAGGCGATCCGGCGCAAGGCCGAGGTGCCGACCATGGCGGTCGGCGTGATCCTTGACGGGCCGCAGGCCGAGGCCATTCTCCAGGCCGGGCAGGCCGACTTGATCGCGATCGGGCGAGAGGCGTTATACAATCCTCATTGGGGACTGCATGCTGCGCGAGCTCTTAGCGCCGACCCGAATTGGGGCTACTGGCCCTCCTCCTACGGCTGGTGGTTGGAGCTCCGGGAGCGCATCGGCATTGAGGATCCGAAGCCGTAGGAAAGTGCCGAACGGATCTATGGCGCGGTGACGAGCGGCAACGCCCGTTTGATGACGTGCCGGGCTCTCGCTCCGACGACGAAGGGTCCCGTGAGTGGCTTCGGCCCCGCTTCGATGCAATAGCGGTGGCCTGCCCCCATTAGGTCGCCGGTTCGAAACTCATGCATCGTCGGCTTGGTCCTGCCCCGGACACTGGCCAAGCTTCATGAGAGCTCTCGGGGTTTTCTGAATTGATCCGCGAACTCGGCCGGGGTCAAGTTTCCTAAGCTCCTGTGCGGACGGTGATGGTTATAGTCCTCCCGCCAGACGTCGATCCGGGATCGGGCGTCAGCCACGGACAGGAACCAGGAGGCGTTCAGGCATTCGCTGCGCAAGCGGGCGTTGAACGCCGCGATGAAGGCATTGTCAGTAGGCTTTCCAAGCTTCGAGAAGTCCAGCTTGACCTTGTTCGGACCGATCGTAGCATCTGCATTCGGGATCCGTCTTACTATCGATGAATTACATGCTTGGGTCGTTTACAGATCGGCAGCTTCGGTCCTCGACGAAGTCGTAGGACCAGACATGGTTGGGTCGTTCGGCCCGCAGACGGATGCACGATCCGTCGTTCAGCCAGAGCCGGCCCTTCTTCGGTTGCCTGGCGGGAACCTTCAGCCCCTCACGTCGCCAGATGCGCTCGACCCGCTTGTCGTTGACCACCCAGCCCGCCTGGCTGCGCAGAAGCGCGGCGATCCGGCGGTAGCCGTAGCGACCATAGCAACGGGCGAGCTCGACGATGTCCTCGGTCAGTTGCGCTTCGTCGTCCCGGCCACGAGGCCGGCGCCGCTGCGTCGAGCGATGCTGACCAAGAGCCCGGCAGATCCGGCGTTCGCAGACCTTCTTCGGCAGAACCGAGCGGACATGGTCGATACAGGCACGGCGACGCGCGGGGCTCAGAAGTTTCCCCGGGACGCCTCCGAAAGGATCAGCTTGTCCAGGGTCAGATCAGCCACCGCCTTGCGAAGCCGCTCATTCTCTTTCTGGAGCTCTTTCATCTGGCGGAGCTGGTCGCGGCTCATGCCACCATACTCCTTCCGCCACCTCTAGAAGGTCAGCTCCGACACGCCGATCTGGCGAACGGCATCAGCCATCGCCACCCCCTGGCCTCGTAGCACCTCAACCTGCCGAAGCTTCGTGACGATCTCGTCGGGCTTGTGTCTCTTCCGGGCCATCGTGGTCCTCCTTCATGGCAAAAACCATACTTCAGGATAGACCCGTTCAATGGGGGAGGATCATAGGGCCCGTGCACGATCGTCGATCGCGATCGAGCCACAATTGCTGGACAAGTCCAGGGCAGCCGCTATGAGTTTGAAAGTGGTGGTTCCGTCTATTTGCACTACGAGTGAAACTGGCTTGCCTTTTGAAGCAGGCTTTGCGTCAACCGCACATTTTCCTCCGTCGCACGTGCGGCACCTTCTCCATCCCGTTTTCCTATTGCTTCTGCGATCGCGCGATGGAGCGGCAGGCCCGTGCGAAATGCGCCAGGGGCCGATGTCGTGACCGCTATCTGCTGTCGCATAATATGGCCAATCATGTTGCCCACGTAGATCAGCATCCGATTGCGCGAAGCCCGGAAGATCGACATGTGAAATTGCAGATCGACGTCTTGGGAGCGCTCGTCGGAGGCGCGATCCATGATACGTTCGCTTTCTTCGTAGAGCCGATCGCAGAGCTCGGTGATCTGCTGGCTTTCTTCATCTGTCCTGTTCAGCGCTGCTGCGTAAGCGGCAGCAGGCTCAACAGCCATGCGGAACTCGAGAAACTCACGCAGATAATCGATGCGCGATCCGTAATCCCAAAGCCAGTCAAGGACATCTGTGTCCATGACGTTCCACTTGCTCTCCGGCTGGACGCGAATCCCGACTTTGGGCTGTGCTGTCAAAAGGCCCTTTTCGCTTAACACGCGCAGCACCTCGCGCACGACGCCACGGCTTGCTCCAAGCTGTTCGCAAAGCTTCTGCTCGGCTGGGATCGCGCCATCTGCACCAAAGCTGCCAGAGACGATCTGTCGCCCGAGTTTGTCGAGCGTCGATGAAAAGACCGAAGGTCTGCGACCCGACTCTGCCATGCGTGCCGATCTCCTGATTCACGGGCGTCGCTTCATAGGCGACCGGGACGGTGTTGACAAATCCTCCAATGATATGATGATTTGCTGTGCTCATATCATTAGACTACAACGCAGAGAATCTGATGCTCCCCGGCTTGGCGACCCCTTCGATCCTTCCTCCACTGGCCGCGGTGCAGCGCACCAGCGTTGGCGTCATCGGCGCGGGCGTCGTCGGGCTGTCCTCTGCGCTTTGGCTCCAGAAGGCCGGCCATCGCGTAACGCTGGCCGATCCCGCTCCGCCGGTTGCGGGCGGCAGCTACGAGCAAGCTTCCAGCTTCGGAAATGCCTGCACGATGGCGTTCGGCGCCTGCATCCCGGTCGCCTCGCCGGGAATTCTGCGCGCCCTGCCGCGAATGTTGCTGGACCGTCATGGACCGCTCTCGATAAACTGGAGCGACCTTACCGGCCTCATGCCTTGGCTTGCCAGTTTCCTGCGAGCTGCCAGCCCAGTCGCCGTCAGCCGCATAGCCGGGGTGCTCGGTTCGCTGCTTCGACTGGCCGAAGCGGGGCAGGCGCCGCTTTTCGAGGATGCACGCGCCACTCATCTAAAGCGCCCGACCGGTTGCCTCTATCTCTACAGAAGCGCCCGCAGCTTCGCGCGAGCGCAGCCGGAGATCGCGCTGCGCCGCCGTGAGGGCGTAAGGATGCGAATCCTCGAACAAGACGAGGTGCGGGCGCGTGAGCCGAATCTCGCGCCGCTCTACCACAAGGGCCTGCTCTTCGAGGATGCATACTCCATCGACAACCCGCTGGCCTATGCGCAGCAGCTGTTACGCTGCTTCATCGACCGCGGCGGCGAGGTGGTGACCGCGCGGGTCCGCACCATCGATCGCGGCACCGATGGTCTGACCATTCGCTGCGAGGACCGCTCGATCCGCAGCGATCACGCGGTCCTGGCCGCGGGCGCCTGGTCTGGAGGGATCGCCCGCAGCTTTGGCGACCACATCCGGCTCAGTACCGAGCGGGGCTACCATGTCATGTTTCCAGGCGAGGGCGGCCTGCTCTCCGCCCCCACCTGCTATCCCGAGCACGGCTTCTACATGACGCCCCTGGGCGAGGGCCTGCGTGCCGCCGGAACGGTGGAGCTTGGCGGGCTGGACAAGCCGGCGCGCGAGGAGCGCACGCAGGTGATCGAGCGCGTGACGCGCGAGCTGCTGCCCTGCATCGGCAAGGCTGGTCGCACTTGGCTCGGCTTTCGCCCCTCCATGCCGGATTCGCTGCCGGTCATCGGCCGATCGCCGTCAGATGCACGCATCATCCATGCATTTGGTCATGGGCATATCGGGCTGACGCTGGCCGGGATTACCGGCCGGTTGGTCGCGGACATGATCGGCGGTCAACCGCCCCTCGTTGACCTTACTCCGCTCCGCGCCGATCGGTTTTAGGGGAGAGGACTGTGTTTCATACGACGCTGGATCATCATCGCTGGGTGTTTGAAGATCTGAAGTCGCTTCTGGCCAAGGCGACGCCGGCGCGCTCCGGCGACCGGCTGGCAGGGATAGCGGCAGGGTCGGCCGAGGAGCGGGTCGCGGCTCTCTACTGCCTGTCCGAACTTCCGCTGAAGACCTTCCTCAACGAAACGGTGATTCCGTATGAGTTGGACGAAGTCACCCGGCTCATCCAGGACAGCCACGACGCAACCGCCTTCGTGGCGATCTCACACTTGACCGTGGGCGAGTTCCGCGACTTCCTGCTCTCGGATGCCGCCCGGCCCGCCATGCTGGAACGGCTCGCGCCTGCGATCACGCCAGAGATGGCCGCCGCAGTCTCCAAGCTGATGCGTAATCAGGATCTCATCACGGTTGCAAGGCGTTGCCGGGTTGTCACCCGTTTCCGCAACACGATCGGCCTGCCGGGAACGATGGCGGTGCGGTTGCAACCGAACCATCCTACAGACGACCGTCGTGGTGTAGCCGCTTCGGTGATCGACGGGCTGAGCTATGGTTGCGGCGATGCGGTGATCGGCATCAATCCGGCCTCCGACTCCGTGCCGACGATGGATGAACTGGCGCGGCTCTTTGACGGGATCATCCATCAGCTCGACCTTCCGACGCAGGCCTGTGTGCTTGCGCATGTCACCACCTCCATCGAACTGATCGAGCGTGGAGCGCCTGTCGACCTGGTGTTCCAGTCCATCGCGGGCACGGAAACCGCAAACCGCGGCTTCGGGATCGACCTTGGGCTCATTGCCGAAGGACGCGCCGCCGCGCTTTCACTTGATCGCGGCACGATCGGCAACAACGTGATGTATTTCGAGACCGGACAGGGATCGGCGCTTTCGGCCGGAGCGCATCACGGCGTGGACCAGCAGACGCTCGAAGCACGTGCCTATGGCGTGGCACGCGCCTACGATCCGCTTCTCGTCAATTCCGTCGTCGGCTTCATCGGACCCGAGTATCTCTATGACGGCAAGGAGATCGTGCGCGCGGGGCTGGAGGACCATTTCTGCGGCAA
This sequence comes from Aureimonas populi, assembly GCF_017815515.1. Taxonomy (NCBI): domain Bacteria; kingdom Pseudomonadati; phylum Pseudomonadota; class Alphaproteobacteria; order Hyphomicrobiales; family Aurantimonadaceae; genus Aureimonas; species Aureimonas populi. The sequence goes on along the minus strand of NZ_CP072611.1, from coordinate 1,252,553 downwards.
GCTGCTCGGCCTGCCGATGGGTGTCGACGTCTGCTATACCAACCACGTCGAGGCCGACCAGAACGACATGGATACGCTGCTGACGCTGCTGGGCGTGGCCGGGGTCAACTTCGTCATAGGCGTGCCGGGCGCCGATGACGTGATGCTCAACTATCAATCCACCTCCTTTCACGATCAGCTCTATCTCCGCTCGGTTCTGGGGCTGCGCCGCGCACCGGAATTCGAGGCCTGGATGCAACGCATGGGCATGACGGACCGCCACGGCGCGTTGATCGACGGTCATGCCCCGCTCGACAACGCCTTCGGACGGCTTCTGGCATGAGCGTCGAGCGTTCCCGTCCCGACCCTACCCGCTGGACCCCGGCGCGCGTCATGCTGGGGCGGGTCGGCTCGGGTCTGCCACTGGCCGAGATGCTCCGTTTCCAACTGGCGCATGCGCGTGCGCGCGACGCTGTCCACTTGCCGCTTGACGCTGGGGCGCTGGCCACGACGCTGAAAGAGCGGTTTGGGGCCGAGGTGACCGAGTTGCGCAGTCGCGCGGTGGATCGCCATCAATATCTCGTCAATCCGGACCTGGGGCGAAGGCTACGCGCCGAGGACCACGAGAAGGTAGATCACCGCTCTCCCGACCTCGCCATCGTGATCGCGGACGGTTTGTCCTCCCGCGCGCTCGGCCATGTCGCACCGTTGCTCGACCAGTTGCTGCCTCTGTTCGGCGGCACCGGAATTGATACCGCGCTCTTCGTTGCAACACAGGCCCGGGTCGCCATCGGCGACGAGATCGGCGCACTCGCCGGGGCTGACCTGGTGCTCGTGCTGATCGGCGAGCGGCCGGGCCTGTCATCCCCCGACAGTCTCGGGGCTTATCTCACCTTCGCCCCCCGCATCGGGTGCAGCGATGCCGAGCGCAACTGCGTGTCGAATATCCGGCCGGGCGGCCTTGGCTACCTGCAGGCGGCGGCACGGCTCTCCTGGCTGGTCGAGGCCGCCCGGACCAAAGGCCGGACGGGCGTGACCCTGAAGGACGAAAGCCAGTGCTCGGCAGCCATCGGAGCGTTGCCGAAGCCACCCCCTGCACTTCACGGCTCCGCAGCGACCGCGAGCCTTCCCGGCGACAATCACGTCGCGCCATCACTACAACCAGAGGAGTGACCTTTATGAGCTACACTAGGTACACGATTGCCGCCCTCGCGATTCTAGCCGGCGGGAGCGCCCCCGCGCTGGCGCAGGACACGCCCGACAGTATTATCGTCAACACCTCGGGCGGTGAGAATGGTCCGATGCTGCGGGAGGCCTATTTCAACGACTTTGAGGCCGTGACCGGCGTCAGGATTCTCGATTCCAGCCCCGCCGATCTCGGCCGACTGCGTGTGATGGTCGAAAGCGGCAACGTGGAATACACGGTAACGGAAGTCGAATCCGAGGACGCCGGTCGCGCAATCGAGCTGGGTCTCCTCGAGCCCATCGACGACACGATCGTCGATCGTTCGAAGTTCCCGCCAGAGACGATCAACCCCTATCTCTATCCAATTTCCAGTTATTCGACGATCATTGGCTATTCTACCGAGGCGTTCCCGGAAGGTGGTCCGACCAACTGGGCGGAGTTCTGGGACGTGGAGGCCTTTCCGGGCCTGCGGGCGATGCGCAACCATCCGATTGACAATCTGGAGGCGGCGCTGCTTGCCGACGGCGTCGAACCAGCCGATCTTTATCCGCTCGACCTAGATCGGGCCTTTGCCAAACTCGACGAGATTTACCCGCATGTGGCGACTTGGTGGACCACCGGCGCTCAGCAAGCGCAACTTCTGATCGACGGCGAGGTCGTAGCGACGACCGGCTGGAATTCGCGGTTTTACGCGGCCGTGCGAAACGGAGCGCCAATCAAGATGGAATATGGCGGTGGCGTGCTGAAGGCTGCGGCCTATGCCATTCCCAAGGGCGCACCGAACGCCGAATTGGGCCAGCAGCTCTTCGCGATCATGGCCAAACCCGAGAACCAGGCAAAGTACGCGCTCGCGTTTGGCCTGTCGGGACCTGATCTGGACCATGTCAATTATGTACCGGACGAGGTGCGCGAGATGCTGCCGTTACATCCGAAGAATGCCGCACGTCAGGTATGGATGGATGAGGCCTGGTGGCTGGAAAACGGCGAGGCGCTCAATGAGCGTTGGACCGCTTGGATGTTGAGCCACAACTGACGAAAACAAAAGGAATCGGGCGGTTCGATCCGCCCGCCCAACAGGGGATCGACATGAATTCCGATAAGCAAGCGGCCGTCCTTAACATCGAGAAAGTCCGCAAGACCTATGGGACAGCGGAGGCGCTTGGCTCGATCGATCTCTGTGTCGCGGCTGGAGAATTCCTGACGATCCTCGGCCCCAGCGGCTCGGGGAAGACGACGCTGCTGCGCATCATCGCCGGATTTGAGGCGCCCGATTCAGGCCGGGTCAGCATTCGCGGCATGGACATGACGTGGGCAACGGCTGCGGAACGCCAGATCGGCATGGTGTTTCAGAACTACGCGCTGTTCCCTCATCTCACCGTACTTGAGAATGTGATGTTCCCCCTGGAGATGCGAGCAATCAGGCGAGGCCCGGCTACCGAGCGCGCCCGCGCTGCCCTGGAATCCGTTCATCTTGGTGCCTTCGCCGATCGATATCCCAAGCAGCTCTCCGGCGGTCAGCAACAGCGTGTGGCACTGGCCCGCGCCATCGTATTCGAGCCCTCGCTGCTTCTGCTGGATGAGCCGTTCAGCGCGCTGGACCGCCGTCTGCGCGAGAGCATGCAGCAGGAGGTAAAGCAACTGCAGGTCTCGCTTGGCCTGACCACGATCTTCATTACGCACGATCAGGACGAAGCGCTGGTCATGAGCGACCGCATCGCGGTGATGAGCGGCGGCGCGATCCGCCAGATCGGCACCCCAAGCGAAATCTACTACCACCCGAACTCGATCTCGGTGGCGACATTCGTGGGCGAATCCAACATTTTCGATGGCACACCGGTGGGGTGTGGATTCCGCGCGGCCTCGGGGGCACGTTTCACCTTGGCAGCGCCGGCGGAGTGCACGCGAATCCTAATCCGCCCCGAGACCGTTTCCTTGCGCCGCCCGCCTGCCGCCGCCGACCATCACGAGAAGAATGTCTTCTCGTCCACGGTCATTGGCCGCAGCTTCGTCGGCGGCTTCACCGACTACCGCGTCCGGCTGGCCGAAGGCGATGAGATAAGCGTGCGCGCCGTCGCGCGCGAGGGCGGCGCCTTCGAGCTTGGGGAGACGTTGCAGATGATCGTCGCACCTGAGGATTGCCGGCCGCTGTCCGGAAAGGCGGGCCGATGAATGCCCTCGTCTCTTCCATTCGCGGAGGAAGTTTGGGATCCGTGTTGCTGATCAGCCCAGCCATGGCCCTGCTGGTTCTGCTTTTCTTCTATCCGCTGGTGATGCTTTTTTTAACGACGCTTGAGCCTGGGAATATCCAGAACTATGCCAACGTGGTCGGCAGCGACACCTACATGCGGGTTTTCCTGAATACGCTGCGCCTGGCCGCTATCGTCACTGTGATCGACCTGCTGATCGCTTATCCGCTTGCCTTCTATATCTGCCGCCTGACGAGTAGCGGCCGCGCGATCGCCTTTTTCCTGCTGCTGATCCCGCTCTGGACCAGCCAACTGGTGCGCACCTACGCCTGGATGGTACTGCTCGGCCGCAACGGGCCGATTAACGGTGCTCTCATGAGTCTCGACATTATCGACACGCCCTTGCGCCTGTCGAACAGCGAATTCGCCGTTGTGATCGGCATGGTGCATATACTTCTGCCCTACATGGTACTGCCGATCTACAGTTCGGCCTCCAAGATCGACCGTAGCCTCGTCGAAGCGTCGCGAGGGCTAGGGGCCGGGCCGGTATCGATCCTGACGCGTGTGCTGATCCCGCTCACCATCCATGGCGTGCTTGCCGGTGTGAGCCTCGTGCTCGTCCTCTCGCTCGGCGTCTTCATCATGCCGGCTCTGCTTGGCGGCGGGCGGGTGCCGGTGATCCCGCTGCTGATCGAACAACAGGCCGGCTCGTTCCTCAACTGGGCGATGGCCGGAACGCTCAGCGTCATCCTGCTGCTGATGGTTCTGGTTGTCTTCTGGCTGATCAAGCTCGCCACAAAGCTACTGGTGCGGGGACGCCTCAATGCTTAACAGCCGCCGCCGTTCCTTCCTCCTGCGACGGGCGGGAGTAGGAATCCACCACGTTCTTGCTTGGCTGGTCTTCCTGTTCCTGCTGGCTCCACTGCTGATCGTCGTGCCAATCTCGTTCAGCGGCGGAGCCTACCTGCGCTTTCCGCCCGAGAGCTACTCAACGCAGTGGTACGAGGCCTATTTCGCGCAGGACAGTTGGATCAATGCGACGATCCTCAGCCTGCAGATCGGCATCGTCGCGACAATCATTTCGGTTTCCGTAGGCTTTCTCTTCGCGCTTGGCATCACGCGTGGCCTGCGCAGCTGGGCGCCGACGCTCGAAAAACTGGCTATCGCGCCGATGGTGGTCCCTTCCATCGTCTATTCGGTTTCGATGTATTCGTTATTCTCGAGTCTTGGATTGGTGGGGAACTGGTTCGGTATCGCCCTCGCGCATGCGATTTTGTGCCTGCCCTTTGTTGTGATCGTGCTGGCGGCAAGCCTGCGGGAATACGACATGGACCAGGAGATCGCCGCCCTGGGCTTAGGCGCGAGCCGCTTGACCGCGATCCGCCGTATCACCATTCCCCAGATCCGTCCGAGCCTCTTGTCCGCAGCCTTCCTCGCCTTCATCACGTCCTTTGATGAACTCGTAGTGGCGATGTTCCTGTCGGGAACCTTCGGCACGCTACCTAAGAAGATGTTCGACAATATCCGCTTGCAGATCGACCCGACCATTGCGGCAGTATCGGTGATGGAAATCGTCATGGTCATCCTGGTGATGGCCGTCCTGCTGCGGATCAACCGCGCCAATGCAAGCCGGTTGACCTGACCTGCCTTCAAGGAGAAGAAACGTGCGAAGCGAACTCCGTGAACTCGAAGGACAGTCCTTCGACGTCGCGATCATCGGCGCGGGAATCAACGGCTGTTCGGCCGCCCAGCACCTCGCTGCTGCGGGCTACAAGGTCCTGCTAGTCGACCAGAACGATTTCGCCAGCGGCGCGACCAGCCGCTCGGGACGTATCCTGCATTGCGGCCTGCGCTTTCTAGCTCCCAAGAAGACGGTTTGGGAGTTCTTCTCCGCCCCAGGCCAGCTTTGGATGAAAATCCGCACCGCGAAGGAGATGGCCGAGGCCCAGGGCGAACTCTACACGACGATCCGCCCCTATCTGCGGCCGATGGACATCGCATTGCCGATCTACGCCGGACAGGGCTACTCCGGTTGGCACGTCGATATCGGGGCGATGCTGGTGAGGTGGATGAACCGCGGCCGGAGCCCGATCAATTACCGGCGCTGGAAAGGCGTGAAATCTCCACACCCGTTTGTGCGCCATCTCACCCGGCCCGAGGCGATCCGTTCAGTGGTGGCGTTCGATGACCAGCAGTTCATCTGGCCCGAGCGCATCGCCCTGGACGCTTGCTTCAATGCGCGCGATCTGGGCGCAGTCGTGCGCAACTATACACGAGTTGTTGGCCTGGAGAAAAGCGGCGCATCGGCTTGGCGCCTCCAGCTCTCCGATATGACGGGGAGCGCCACGGTCGAGGCGGCCTATGTGCTGAACCTGGCCGGGATCGAGATCGACGCCGCCAACCGCTTGGTTCCTGGCCTTCACAACATTCCGCCCCGGGTCCGCGCGATGAAGGGGGTGCATATTCTTGTGCGACTGCCGAAGGAATATCGCGGCCACGGTATCGCCGGCGAGAATTCCTTGGGTGAGCACATCTTCTGCCTACCTTGGGGCGAGTATCATTATATCGGCCCGACCGAGACGATCTATGACGGCGATCCCAATGAGGTCACACCGGACGACGAGGACATCTCCTTTCTGAAGCGCGAGGCGCAGGCGTTGCTGCCAGGCCTCCCGATCATGGATGCGAGGGTCGAGCTGGCCTGGGCGGGAGCGCGGCCGATCACCTTCGATCCCGAGCACGCCCATGGCAAGCGGCTGCCTTTCAGTATTTTCCACGACATGACGGACGAGGGCGCGCGCAATCTCCTCGCCGTCACCTGGGGAATCATCGTCAACCATCGCGCTACGGCGCGGCGGATCGTCGACGAGATACGCAAAAGGCTATCCCCTTCGGGCACAGGCTGCAGGATCGACTACGCGCCACGCTCCCGGCCGAACCTGAACCCGACTTCGTCCAAGGCGGAACTCGACGCAGCCGTCGCCCATTTCATCGATGTTGAATGCGCTACTTCCGCCGTCGATATCTTATGTCGCCGCACCATGCTGTTCTGGGACAATGTCGTTACAGCAATGCTGCTTTCCCGCGTGGTAGCGGCCATGAGCGATAAGTTCGGCTGGTCCGAGAGGCGCCAAGCAGCGGAGATTGATGATTTCCGCAGTTACGTCAGCCGACAGCACCGGGTAGATGCCTTAATCGACGAGATTTGAGAACTTTCTCTGGTGGGAGCTGGGGCTGTCAGTTTTCACATCAATCGAAAGGGGCGGTGAGGCAGCGGACGCCCAAATTGTACGCAGGGAAGTGTTCCGCAGTGCATGTCGGAACTATGGTCGTTTTGGATCGGTTCAGTAAACGAGGTGGCCGGAGTGAACACGTCACGGACCGCCGTTGTCGGAGCTGGGATCGTCAGGATGTCCTGCGCGCTTTGGCTTCAACGGGTAGGGCGCGAGGTCATCGTCGTCGACTCCAACGAGCCCGGTTCGGGCGCGAGCTACGGCAATGCGGGCTGTTTGAATGGGTCGTCCATCGTGCCGATGTCGCTGCCCGGCATGCGGAGCAGCATCCCGAGCGGCTGGCTTCCATCCTTCGCCAATCATGGCAGCGATCGCGTGAAGACAGCAAACCGCGAGACAACGCTCCTGCGCGACTTGGGAATCGAGGGGAAGCGCTGACGGCCATGCCAGCGACACTCAACCTGCCGGCGCAGGCGAAACTCATCCTTGTCATACGTGCCGTCCGGGTCTTCTGCGACAGTTTCCTGGCGCTGATGATTCCCATCTATCTGGCTGCGCGCGGCTTCGACTCCGTGATCGTGGGCGCGGTCGCATCGTGCATGCTTCTTGGTTCCGCCTTCACGATCGGCTTGGCGGGCGCTTTCGTTCACCGCGTCGGAGTGCAGGCCGTCCTATGCCTGGCAAGCCTCAGCATGGTGCTCTCGGGCGTCGGCTGGTCGATGAACGCGACTCTGCCGACTTTGATGCTGATCGCGTTCTTCGGATCGCTCAACCCGCACGGCGGCGAAGTGAACCTCTTTCGTCCCATGGAACACGTGGCGCTTGCGGAGCTGATCCAGGGCACGGCGCAAAGAACGGTCTTTGGCTACTACTCCTTCATCGGCGCGGTCGCCGGGGCGATCGGCGCCCTGGCGATCGGTGCCCTTCCCCTTCTTTCCGCGACGCTGGGAGAGGGGGAAGCCTCGACGCTGGTCTTCCTCTGCTATGCGCTTCTCGTTAGCGGCGTCTTCTTGTCGTATAGCCGGATGAAGCTGGCCCGCGCGGAGGCCATACCTGCGCCACCCGTTCGTCTGGGGGCGTCACGCAGACGATCGGCCGAATGGTCGCCATCTTCTGCGTCGATGCGTTCGGCGGCGGCTTTGTCGTCAACGCGCTCGTCATCCTCTGGCTCGTCCAGCGGTTCGACGCCTCGCTCACGGAGAGCGGCACCCTCTTCTTCGTCGCAGGAACGATGGCCGCTTCAGCCCAGCTCCTCGCCGCTCCGATCAGTCGCCGGATCGGACTCATCGGCACGATGCTTGTCGGCCATGTCCCCTCCAGCCTCCTGCTGATCATCGCCGGATTCGTCCCGACCTTCGGGATCGCGGCGGCGTGTCTGATCTTGCGCGGCTTCCTCTCACAGTTGGACGTGCCGAGGCGAGAGCAGCAAGGCTTGGCTCGCCGTGGTGACCGAGAGCTGGCGAAGTGCGCGAGCCCAGAACCAGAAACCGAGGATGCTCGGGCCGATTGGGCTGCAGATCGCGATCGCAACAAAGGTGGGGGTAAAGCTCGTGGTATGAACCTCGAACAACACGGCCGCGACAAGGGAGAAGACCGCGCCTGCCAGAAGTTGAACGAAAACCAACTGCCAGAGATCGGAACGCCAGGTCCGCGAGCGATGCAGGATGGATCCCGAAGCCCAGCCGAGCGTCGCCAGGAGGGCGATGCCGGACCCCAACATGGGTCCAGGGCTTGACCAGTCCCTCGACCAGGGTGCGACCAGAACCGCCATACCCGTAGAGCCCAGACATAGGGCCATAAGCATCGACCGAGAGGCGCGCTCGTTCAGGTAAAGAAAGCTCAGGACTGCACTCCAGAGCGGCATGGAATAGGCGATGAGAACGGTGCGGCTCGCATCGATGTACTGCATCGCAAGCGTGGTGCCCCCGGTCATTACCCCGATCTGCAGGATACCCACGAGACAGGCTGCGGACCTCTCTTCCCGATCAGGAAGGATGTTCCCGAACCCGCGCCTGTACCAAAGCAGAAGACCGAGCAGCAACGCGGCGAGGACGTTGCGCATGGCATTGAACGTCCAAGGCCGCGGCCTGCCTGAAGGAAAAGGGTGCCTGGTTCCTCTTCCTGCCACCCTACAGCCCGGACTTGAACCCGATCGAGATGGCTTTCGCCAAACTCAAGGCGCATCTGCGAAAGGCTGGTGCGCGCTCCTTCGACGCCCTCTGGCCCGCCATCGGCAAAATCTGCGACCTCTTCACTCCGACCGAATGCTGGAACTTCCTCAATGCCGCAGGGTATGCCTCCGATTAAACGTCCGAAGCTCTAGGGGCGGCGGATGCCCGAAGGGCCTTGCGCCCCGACCTTCGCCGAGGCGCAGGAAGCGTCCGTCAGGTGCCGGCGGCGGCGTCCATCCAGTCCTTGTGCCGGGATTCGTCGGCGAAGGCTTTCTGGAAGAACGATCGGGCTTCCGGGGTGGCTGTCTCGTTTTTCGAAGCCTGATCGTAAGCCATTTTTGTCTCGACTTCGTTGGTCGACATGGCTTTGAGGATCGTCTTGTCGCCGACCAACGAAGCGAGCGCCACCTTGCCTGTCGTCAAATATTGCTTGGCGTCACCTTCCTGCGGGGCGTTGGTGCCGATCGCGCCCGCGAGGCGCGTCAGTTCTGCGACGTGGCTTTCGTGGTCGCCCTTGAACTCGGCGATCTTCGATTTGGAGACTGGATCTTTGAGTTTGTCGATCGTCGAGTCATAGGCGGCGATCGCATCGTGCTCAAGAATGAGCAGGTTCTGAACGAGCTTCTCAAACGTGTTTTCGGTTCCGACTGTCGTGACCATCGGTCGCTCCCTTCATGCTGATGAAACATGAAGGCTGTAGGGGCTCCACGCGTTCCGGCACCAGCATGAAGCTGGCTAACAAACCTCTGATCGCCGCACCCAGACGTTCCGCGAGAACACGCCCAAGCTCCTGCAACTCGCCAATACCTTGTCGGGGAACAAGAACCGTCGTTGGCGTCTCACCTGCCGTGCAGAGGATTGGCGCGATGCCGTCGATCTCGGAGCCATGCGACGGGCGGCCAACAATGGCGCGATCACCGTGGCGCGCCTTCTGCCCTTGGACGAGACGCGCTTGCCGGTGGACGGGTCCTTGACGAAACGCTGGCGGTTCCAGACAAGCACGCCCGCATAAAGCTCGTTGTTGATGATGCCGGTGCTGCGCGAGACATGGCCCCGGATGCTGGTGTCGCCCCATGCGCGGCCGAGCGGACCGGGAACGCCGTCTCTGTTCAGATCAACGGCAATGGCCTTCGGGCTTTTGCCGGAGGCGAACTCGCGGAAGATACGGCGCACGATCTCCGCTTCCTCTAGCACGATCTCCCGGTCGCCCCGGATCGGCTCGCCATTACCGTCGAACTTCTTCACAACGCGATAGCCGTAGCAGAGACCGCCGCCCGCCTTGCCCTTCTCCACCCTGCCCCGCAAGCCACGCCGCGTCTTGTCGGCAAGGTCTTTCAGGAACAGGGCGTTCATCGTGCCTTTCAGGCCGACATGCAATTCGCTGATCTCGCCCTCGGCCAGCGTGACAATGGTAATGCCTGCGAATTTCAGATGCTTGTAGAGAGTCGCCACATCCGCCTGATCGCGGCTGATCCGGTCCAGCGCCTCGGCCAGCAGGATGTTGAACTCGCCATGCTGCGCATCGCGCATCAGCCGCTGGATGCCGGGACGCAGGATCGTGCTCGATCCCGATATAGCCGCGTCCTCGTAGGAACCGACGATCTGCCACCGCTCCCGCTGCGCATGTTCCCGGCAAAGCCGGAACTGGTCCTCGATGGACGCCTCGCTCTGGTTGTCGGACGAATAGCGGGCGTAAAGGGCTGCGCGGGTCATGGCGGCCGCGTCCTTCCTGTCTAGAGGTTCTTCAAATCCTTGATGAGTGCGAACAGATGCAGCGGATCGGTCGGAGACGGCTGGAAGTCGAACCGCTCATAGAACGTCCGTGCCGCGTCGTTCTTGGCGTGAACCACGAGCGCGCGGACACCGGCAATGTCGGCCACTTGCAGCGTCCGCAGAACGGCATCGCGCAGCAATCCCGCGCCGATCTTCTTGCCCTGCCACGCCTCGCTGACGCCAAGCCGGGCCAGCAGCATGACCGGCACGGGATGCCGGGCCAGTCCCTTGGTCAGCCGCTCGGGGGCTTCCTCATAGCGGACCTCGCCGACAACGAGCGTGTAAAAACCAACGATGGCGTCGTCATCCGCAACACCCACATAGGTCTGCGAGGCATTCGCCATCTGGTTCGGCAGGGCGAAGCGGACCAGAAAGCGATTCAGCGCGTCCTCGCCGCAGTCGAAGTTCTCGACGGCATGGCGACGATGCAGCTTTTCGATGCGAAGGCCCATTACGAACGATTATCGTCCGAAAAGACGCCCGGCTCGTTCAGCAGCCTGCGCAGGCGCGGCAGATCGCGCGGCGGCGCGTCCAGCGCGGCGACGAAGGCTTCCCACCTCTCGGGCGGAAGCTGGAACACGCGACGGTCGGCAAGGGCTTCCTCGGCCCGGCCAAGCGCGCTTTCAAGCACGAACTCGCTCAACGAACGGCGCTGCGCCTGCGCGGCGACGGCAAGGGTGTGCTTGGCCTCCGCCGTCAGGCGAAGATCGAGCTTTTCGGTGCGGGTGATGCGTGTGGTCATGGTGTTGTCTCCTGACCGCACTCTATCAGAACGACAGACATTGTCAAGACAAATTGCCCGCACCTTCATGTGTCCTTTCCGTCCGGCTCGTCTCGCGTCGGTGGCGCAATGTCGTTGGCGGCCTGCAGCGCCTCGAAATGCTCGCGTGCGATCTGCCTGCCGATCAGGCGGGCGATGGTCAGCACCACCCTGTCCAGCCGCTCGGACGCGTCGGCCTCGTGCCCAGAACGCCTTGGCGCCCGAAGCGAGGGCGTGGAAGCACATTCTCGATGCGGCGTCGATGATTGCTTCAACGTTCGGCCTGGGATCTGTCGCCCGTTCGGGATCGTGCTCGTGGGCCAACGCCCAGATAGCCTTTTCGAACAGCTCGAAACGACTGCTTGGCCACACGCCCTCGGCAGCAACCACCGAATGAAGCAAGCGACGACTCAAAGGGCTCTCGAGAAAGGCATCGGCACCGCGATTGCGTGCCTCGACCACGAACGATCTCGGATCAGCGGCCCCAAGCGCCATCAGCACGGCCCGGGCTTCGCCTTCACGGCCGAACCCGCCGGAAAAGTGGATCAGGAGTGAGGTGCCGCATCTGCGCATCGTGGACGACGCGGTCTGGAACGCGGTGCGCGCTCGCCAGAAGGCCATCGCCGTCCGGTTCGAGGCGACGGCCGAGGGCGTCAGAAAGGCGAAGGCGCGCAAGCTGCATGAGAAGAAGCGGCCCGTTTCTCTTCTTTCCGGCCTGCTGACCTGCGGTTGCTGCGGCGGCAAGTACGGCCTCATCCTGCGTGATCGTTACGGTTGCCTCAATCATCACCGGCGTGGCACTTGCGACAACAACAAGACCATCACCCGTGAGAAGATCGAGGAACGTGTGCTGTCCGGTCTCAAGGACAGGCTGATCTCGGCGTGGGCCGTCGAGGAAACAGTGCGTGCCTTCGCCGAGGAAATGAACCGCCTCAACCGGGAGCGCCGAGCGAAGGGCGAGCAGGAACGCAAGGCGTTGGAGAAGATCGACAAGGCCATTGCCGGGATCATCGCGGCCATTGAGGACGGCATGTACCAGCCGTCGATGAAAGCGCGCATGGACGAGCTGGAGCGCCAGAAGGCAGAGATCATCGCGCGCCGGGCCCAGGTCCCGACCGACACGCCGGACGTTCATCCCAACATCGCCAGCATCTACCGCAAGCGGGTCGAACGGTTCACCGAAGCCCTGCACAAGGAGGACGAGGGTCGCCTCGCCGCCGAGGAACTGCGCTCGCTAATCGAGGAAGTCGTGATCATGCCCGGCGATAAGCGCGGCGAGGTCCACGCGAAGCTACGCGGCGAGCTGTTTGGCATCCTCGACTTCGTTGATGCCGAACACAGGCAAAAGCCCGGCGAAGTTAGGACAAAGGTTAAAGCGACCCCCCGCAACCATCTTTACCTGCGATCCACCCCGCTCTCCGGCGGGGTTTTTCGTTTGTGCGGAAATCGTAAGGATTCCAGCAAGATCGCCGCGAACGTCGATCTCGACCTTCCCATCCACCGGCGTCAGCACGATCGCCTCGACCAGCGAACGGATGATCTCCGCCGTCTCGACCCGCTTCTCTTCGTTTTCACCCTGTAGCGCCTCGTAGAGGCCCTGCACACGGGCCCGGTACTGCAGCGCCATCGAGGGATGCAGTAGTGGAGGCGGCTCGTCCGCCTCGGCGAGGAACGTGGTCAGTTCCGCCTTCCGGGCTTCCAGCCGCTTCATGTCTTCGACGATCGCCTGCAGCGGCCCGCCCGCCTTGAGGGCGGTCAGCAGCTTTGCCAGCTCGCGCTCGATCTTTGCGATCTCGGCCTCGGCCGAGACTATGCCGGCGCGGCCTTCCATGCGCAGCCGGTTCATCTCGCGCGTGAATGTCTCACAGAAACGGGCGAACAGCGCGGGATCGACGAGGCGGTGCCGCAGCGCGTTCAGAACGCGCGCCTCCAGCTCGTCGCGGCGGATGTTGACGCGGTTGTCGCAGGTGCCCTTGTTGCGCGCCGTCGAGCAGCCGATCAGCGTCGCCGAGATCGCCGAATACCCGCCCCCGCAGCAAGCGCATTGAGTCAGGCCCGAGAACAGGTAGCGTGGCCGCCGGCGATAATTGACGGCGGCGACATCGGCCTTGCCACCGGCGTCGCGCGCGATGGTGTTGCCAGCCTGCCGCGCCTTCACCGTCTCCCACAACTCGTCATCGAGAATACGTAGCTCCAGCGCGTCCTGAATCACCCATTCGGATTGAGGATTCGGCCGGGCCTGCCGCTTGCCGCTGTCGGGGTCCTTCACGAAGCGCTGGCGGTTCCAGACGATCTTGCCGACATACATCTCGTTGTTGAGGATGCCATTGCCGCGCCTGGGATTGCCGTTGATGGTGCTGAAGCCCCAGTCGCCGCCGGAAGGAGCGGGGGTACCGTCCTTGTTGAGCGCGACGGCGATCGTCTTGGCCGACTTGCCGGCCGCGTAGTCACGGAAGATGCGGCGCACGACATTGGCCTGCGCCTCGTGGATAGTGCGGTCGCCCCGGATCGGCTCGCCATTGGCATCCAGCTTCTTGACCACGTCATAGCCATAGGCGTTGCCACCACCCGACTTGCCAGCCTCGACGCGCCCACGCTGGCCGCGCCGCGTCTTGTCGGCAAGGTCTTTCAGGAACAGCGCGTTCATAGTGCCCTTCAGCCCGACATGCAGATGGCTGACCTCACCCTCGGAGAGAGTGAACATCGTCACCCCCGCGTAGGACATGCGCTTGAAGATGCCCGCGATGTCCTCCTGATCGCGTGAGAGGCGATCCATCGCCTCGGCAAGGATCAGGTCGAAGCGGCCGCGCGAAGCGTCGGAGATCAGGGCCTGGATGCCGGGATGCAGGAGCGACGCGCCGGAAATGGCGTGATCGGAATATTCCTCGACAATGCGCCAGCCCTGCTTCTCGGCGTGGAGCCTGCACATGCGAAACTGATCGGCGATCGAGGCATCGCGCTGGTGGTCGGACGAATAACGGGCGTAGAGCGCGACCCTCATGGCGCATCTCCTTCTTTGGTCAGGAGGTGCGCTCCTCCTTCTGCTTCAGCTCCGTCTCGTAGCATTCGCGCGCCGCCTGCCGGGCCAGGAACTCGACGAGGCGGATGAGACGGGGATCGGGATCGCCGCACGGCGTGAAGGCAAGCTCCTGCTCTCCGAGCAGCAGCGCGTCGAGCAGGTCTTCCCGCTCGCTTGGCGTCATCGCTTCGGTGGTGGATGCCGTTTTGCTCATGCGCCCGAGCATCCATGCCGCAGGACGTCCAAACAACTGGAATCACGAGCGTATCGCGGGCGGCAAAGGGCGTGGCGAAGCGCACCCTGTCGCATGTTCGCGCAGCGTGGCGAACGCTGGCATAGCGAAATAACCTATGGGATTCGTTGGGCGCGTAGGCGTGAAACATAGCGACCTCGGGCAGTGCTGGAACGAGCAGCTCCATCAAACGCAACACTATCGTATTGCGTTTGGCGCTACAAGCGTTTATACGCTTCCCTGAAGGAGAATTGCCATGGCCACCGTTACCCGCAAGGAATACCCGCTCTCGATGCGTCTGCCAGAGGCCGACGTCGCGATGATCGATCGCGCGGCGGCACTGCGCGGCCGTTCGCGCACCGACTTCGTGCGCGACGCTGCCGTGCGGGCAGCAGAGGACGTGGTCATGGAGGCCGGACTGATCCGTATGAGCCCGGAAGGGTTTGCGGACTTCATGGAGACGCTGTCCGGCCCGGCCGCTACCGTTCCCGAGATGGTCGAGCTTGCCAAGCGGCCAGCGCCTTGGGAGCCAGGCTACGCCGCCAAGCGCTGATCCCGTGGTTCTATCGGCACCCGAGCTCCTCAACGCAGGGCACGACGTCTCACACTTCTCCTGCGGCAAGCCGGTGCTCGATCATTGGCTAAAGACGCGCGCGCTGTCGAACCAGCAGAAGGGTTTTACCGCCGTTCTCGTCGTTCACGAGGACAACCGGGTCGTCGGCTATTACGGCCTGGCACCGACCGCTGTCGTGCCGTCCGTCCTGCCGCGCTCGATCCGCACCGGGCAACCGCCGGACCCCGTGCCCTGTCTGCTTCTCGGTCAACTTGCGTCGGACACCGCCTGGACGGGGCAGGGCATCGGAACGGGTCTCGTCAAGCATGCGCTCCAGCGCTGCGTCCAGGCGGCGAGCCTGATCGGGGGACGGGCGCTGATGGTCAATGCGGTCGATGAGGACGCGGCTCGGTTTTGGGACAGGCGCGGCTTCGTTCGGACGAAAGACGATCCGCTCGTCCTCTTCCGCTCGATCGCGGCCATTGCCGCTTCCCTCGCCGAGGCGGAATGATAGCGGGTAGGCACGGAGTTAACAGCCAGCGGTGGACGCAGGCACGCTGATGACGCTACTATCTAACATGGATGTGAGAGATTGACTCGCAATGAGGACGGGCGATGCGGATCGGTGAATTGTCGCGGCGAACCGGGGTGAGTATCCGGTCGCTACGATATTACGAGGAACAAAACCTGCTGCACCCCGAGCGGATGGCGAGCGGCTACCGGCGTTATGCCGATCCTGATGTGGTAAGGGTGCAGCGCATTCAGTCGCTGCTCGCAGCGGGGTTGGGTACGCAAAAGATCGACCGCATCCTGCCCTGTATGATGCAGCATCGCGAGGAACTGCGCCTGTCGTGTGCGGACCTCTATGACGATCTGGTTGCGGAGCGAAAGAACCTCCTTGATCGCATCGCGACCCTGCGTGCCTCGGTAAACGCTCTGGACGCGATTATTGCCGCCAGCCCGGCCACCTGACGCCTCGGGCGACCTTTGTCAAAACCCGCTTGACTCTGACATTGGTGTGAGACTGTAGCCTTTGCAGCATGAGCAAACGAATCGTCTACTACGAACATGGTGGCCCCGAGGTTTTGCGCTGGGAGGACGAGACCGTCCCCGAACCGGCGCACGGTCAGGTGCTCGTGCGCAATGAGATGATCGGCGTCAATCCGATTGACTGGAAACTCGTCGCAGGAGTCTTCAAAAGCGATCCGGCACCGTTTCCCGGAACGCCCGGCTGGGCAAGCACCGGCATTATCGA
Source organism: Aureimonas populi (assembly GCF_017815515.1). NCBI lineage: Bacteria > Pseudomonadati > Pseudomonadota > Alphaproteobacteria > Hyphomicrobiales > Aurantimonadaceae > Aureimonas > Aureimonas populi. The sequence goes on along the minus strand of NZ_CP072611.1, from coordinate 1,236,206 downwards.
GGCGGTCGGCGAGGGTGTGAACAACTTCGCCGTGGGGCAAGCGGTGATCGTGGACAGCCGCGCCCGTCTGGCTGTGACCTCGGGCAGCCGTGCAGGCACGTTCAGGGAATATCTGGCGGTGGATACACGCCAGATTGTCGCCCGGCCGCCGGACGTCAGCATCGAGCAGGCGGCTGGACTCCCATCATCAGCCGTCGCCGGCTATTCCATGGTCCATCATCTCGGGATCACCGAGGATGACACCCTGCTGGTCCATGGCGCTGCCGGCGGCGTCGGCTCCGCCGCCGTGCAGGTGGCCGTCGCACGCGGCGCGCGCGTCATCGGAACCGCGTCCCCAGCCAACCATGACTATCTTCGATCATTGGGCGCGCATCCGGTCGATTACACCGCCGACATGGTGGAGGTGATCCGCAAGCTCGGCCCTATCACGGCCAGCGCGGATGCCGTTGGCGGCGCTGCTTCGGTTGCGGCCACTGTTACACTGCTGCCCGCCGGCGGAGGGGCCGTGACCGCATGGGGCGACGAGCATTCCCAAGCCGCCAGCATTCCCTGGGTCAGGCATCCAGACGATGAACTTCACCAGGTCGCGAAACTGGCCGCGCAAGGTGTGCTGAACATACGGATCGCGGAAACCCTTCCGCTATCTGAGGCAGCAGTGGCATTAGAGCGCAGCCGAACCGGACACAGCCCCGGAAAAATCCTGCTCCAGCCCTGATCTTGGTAGTCGCTCTCCCACTTACCGCAAGGGCGTCACCGTCTTCTTTCGCCAACTGGCTGGGCGGATCGAATCGCGTGGCGCGAAAATCCGGCGCATCCTTGCCGACAACGAGATGGCCGTGGTGCTGGGCCATCTGGAGTAAGTGGTCCGTGCCACCGGCAAGCTGATCCGGTCCCCCTTCGCCTACGACCTCACGGTGAAGGACGGCAGGATCGTCCGCTATCGCATGCTGGAGGACAGCCATGCCGTCGCCCGCGCGGCGGTCTGTTCGTCACGATACCCTGCCGTTCTCGGCAAGGAAGTCGAGCAGCGCCCTGACGCGCGAGGGCAGCGGGCCACCCTGACCAACATAGACGGCGTGGAAGGCTTCTGTTTCGCCCGTTTGAAGATCATCGAGAACCGGCACAAGCCGCCCGGCGGCAATGTCCTGACGCACGGTGAAGGCAGCAAGGCGGCCGAGACCGACACCGGCGAGCGTCATATGCCGCAGGCCCTCGCCATCGCTCGCCTGCACGCGGCCCGTCGCCGGCACGACGACGGTTTCGCCATTCTCTCGCAGAGGCCAGCCATCGACGGCGCGCGCGTAGCCGAAGCCGAGGCGATTGTGCCGCTCGAGATCGGCAATCGTGCGCGGCTCGCCGCAGCGGTCGAGATAGGCCGGCGCGGCAACGATGGTCAGCGCCGTCTCGCCCAGCTTGCGCGCCACGAGACTGGAGCTTTTGAGTGGTCCCGCCCGGATCGCCACGTCCATCCGCTCGGCAAGCAGATCGACTACCGCATCGGTTTGCACAATGTCGAGCGTGACGCCCGGATGCAGCGCAAGGAAGTCCGGCAGCAGCGGCGTGAGGACATGGTTGGCGTAGGAGGCGCTGGTGTTGATCCGCACGCGGCCGACCGGCTGCTCGCCGACGCTTGCCGAGCGTTCCGCATCTTCCAGATCGGCAAGGATGCGGGTCGCCCGCTCGTAGAAGGCGCAGCCTTCGGGCGTGAGCTGGAGCTGGCGCGTCGAGCGGTTGAGCAGCCTTGCGCCCAGACGGGATTCCAGCCTGGCAATCAGCTTGCTCACCGCAGAAGGCGTGATGCGTGCCGCGCGTGCGGCGGGCGAGAAGCCGCCAAGCTCGACCACGCGCACGAACACCTCCATCTCGCCGGATCGGTTCACCTCAAGTCTGGCCATGATGACTTCATCTCACAAGTGATATTCCCAAGTGCATTCTATTTCATCGCGAAGCATCGATCTATCTTTCGGGCAATCGCTTGGGAAAAAATCGAGACCGCATCATGCCGCTGGCGCTCTACGCCCTGACGGCCGGAGCCTTCGGCATCGGCGTCACCGAATTCGTCATCATGGGCCTCTTGCTGGAAGTCAGCCGGGAACTGAACGTCACCATCGCCGCCGCTGGACTGCTGATCTCCGGCTATGCGCTCGGCGTCACCATCGGCGCGCCGGTCCTCACCGCGCTCACCGCCCGCTGGCCGCGAAAGCATGTGCTGGTCGGATTGATGGTGATCTTCGTCATCGGCAACGCCGCCTGTGCGCTCGCACCGACCTATGGCTGGCTGATGGCAGCGCGCGTGCTGACCGCATTGACGCACGGCACCTTCTTCGGTGTCGGGGCTGTCGTCGCAACGGGACTTGTCGCCGAAGACAAGCGCGCCTCGGCCATTTCCATCATGTTCACCGGCCTGACGGTCGCGACCGTGCTCGGCGTGCCCTTCGGCACCTGGCTCGGCCAGCACTATGGCTGGCGCGCGACCTTCTGGGCGGTGACGCTGGTGGGGTTGGTCGTGCTCGTCGTCCTCGCCGCGCTGGTGCCGCAGGACCGGACGCAGCCCGTGGCCTCCGACTGGCGGGCGGATTTGCGCGCCATTGCCCGCCGTCCCGTGCTACTCGGCCTGCTGACCACCGTGCTCGGCTATGCCGGCGTCTTCGCCGTCTTCACCTACATCGCACCGATGCTGACGCAGATCAGCGGTTTTGACGACAGCGCCGTTTCGCCGATCCTGCTCATCTTCGGTGGTGGATTGGTCATGGGCAACCTGCTGGGCGGCAAGCTCGCCGATCGCAATCTGATCCGCGCAATCCTCGGCACGCTGACGGTGCTCGCCATCGTGCTCGGGTTGATGACTTTCACATTCAACAATCAGATTGCCGCCATCCTCTTCACCGGGCTGCTCGGTGCGGCTGGCTTCGCCACCGTCGCACCCTTGCAGATGTGGGTGCTGTCCAAGGCCGGCGCTGGCCAGAGCCTCGCATCCAGCTTCAACATCGGGGCCTTCAATCTCGGCAACGCCATCGGCGCATGGGCCGGCGGCTTGGTCATCGACCACGGGCCGGGCCTCACCTTCGTGCCGCTCGTCGCTGCGCTGTTCCCGCTTCTTGCCATCGCCACCGCGCTCTTCGCCGTCCGGGCGAGCAAGCGCGCGGCGCTAACGCCATCCTGTAATCCCATTCACTAAGGAGCATTTCCATGGACTATCGACCGCTCGGCAAATCCGGCCTCAAGGTGCCGGTCCTCAGCTTCGGCGCGGGCACGTTCGGCGGCTCCGGTCCGCTCTTCGGCAACTGGGGCACATCCGATGCCACCGAAGCCCGTCGCCTCATCGACGTCTGCCTCGAAGCCGGCGTCAACCTGTTCGACACCGCCGACGTCTATTCTGACGGTGCTTCCGAACAAGTGCTCGGCGAGGCCATCAAGGGCCGCCGCGACGCGGTGCTGATCTCGACCAAGACCAGCCTGCCCATGGGCGACGGGCCCAACGACGCGGGCTCTTCCCGCTTCCGGCTGATCCGTGCCGTCGAGGATGCGCTGCGCCGCCTCCAGACCGACTACATCGACCTCTTGCAACTTCACGCCTTCGACGCCGGCACGCCGGTCGAGGAAGTGCTTTCCACGCTCGATACGCTCGTTCGCGCCGGCAAGGTTCGCTATGTCGGCGTGTCCAACTTCTCCGGCTGGCAGATCATGAAGTCGCTGGCTGTCGCAGACCGATACGGCTGGCCGCGCTATGTCGCCAATCAGGTCTATTATTCGCTGGTCGGACGCGACTATCAATGGGATCTGATGCCGCTGGGCGCAGATCAGGGCCTTGGCGCGATGGTCTGGAGCCCGCTCGGCTGGGGCCGTCTGACCGGCAAGATCCGGCGCGGCACGCCGCTGCCCAGCAGCAGCCGCCTGCACGAGACCGCTAGCTTCGGCCCGCCGGTAGACGACGAACATCTCTATCGCGTGGTCGATGCGCTCGATGCTGTTGCGGAGGAAACCGGCAAGACGGTCCCCCAGGTCGCGCTCAACTGGCTGCTGCAACGCCCGACCGTTTCCTCGGTTATCGTCGGTGCGCGCAACGAGGAACAGCTTCGCCAGAACCTCGGCGCGGTCGGCTGGAACCTGACACCCGAACAGGTGGCAAAGCTGGACGAAGCCAGCGCCGTCACCGCACCCTATCCTTACTTCCCTTACCGGAGGCAGGAAGGTTTTGCCCGGCTCAACCCGCCGTTGGCGTGATAGCCAATCGAGACTGCGCCGCGACTGGCAACCTCGCATCCGCAAACCGGCGGCGGTCACAGCTCGGCGCTGCCGGGCAGCGCCACCGCAAGCGCGTCGATAGCGAACCGGCCCCGGAGAGGCAGATGCGGCGTTTCCGGCCAGAGCGCATGCGTCCTGAACACAAGGCGCGGCACGTTCTCCAGAAGCGGAACGAGCCGGCCGCCGCGAACCTGTTCCCGGATCAACCAGCACGGCAACCAGGCAAGACCGTGCCCAGCTTCTGCTGCGTCGGCGATGACTTCGAGATCATCGAAGCGTATCCGGCTCGGCGGTGTCATCTCCCGCACCTCGCGGTCACCCACTGGAAACTGCCATGTCTTGATACGTCCCGCCCGGCCATAAACCATGGCGTGATGGACTGCGAGGTCTTCGAGCGTATCCGGCCTTCCATGCGCCGCGAGATAATCCGGTGCCGCACAGACGGTCATCCGTTGCAGGCCAATCGTGCGGGTCATCAGCCCCGAGCCTTCCCCAATCAGGCCGTTGCGGATGGCAAGGTCGAAGCCATCTTCGATCAGATCCACCGGGCGATCGCAAAAGGAGAGATCGAGTTCGAGTTTCGGATGCTCCATCGCCAGCCGGGCCAGAACCGGAGCAACGCAGCGCCGCCCGAACAGCACCGGCATCGACACGCGCAGACGTCCCGATGCCTCACGCCGGCCGGAGTCGAGCGCCGCTTCCCCAGCCCGCAGTTCCTCAAGCGCTCGCACGCATCGCTCGTAATAGACCTGTCCATCTTCCGTCAGGTTTTGACTGCGCGTCGTACGGTGAAACAGCCGTACTTTCAGCCGCGCCTCGATGCGCGCGATTGTCTTGGCGACAGCCGATCGCGTGAGATGCAGTCGCTCGGCGGCAGCGGCGAAGCTGCCGCTTTCCACCGCTGCCACGAAGACATCCACGCCACCGAGCGAATCGCTCATTCATTGTCATCCATAGGGAACCAATATGAGGATCATATATCCCCGCTGGCATCATGTGTTCAACGGTACGTTGCCTCGACTCCTTCAAAACACATGAGGAACGAGCGATGACAGAGACGATGCGGCGTTGGGAGATGGATGAGACTGGTCAGAACACGCTGGAATTGAGGGAAGTGCCGGTTCCCAAGCCCGGGCCGGGCGAAGTCCTGGTGAAGGTGACGGCGGCGGCACTCAATTATCGGGACAAGCTGGTCATCGATGGCAGCATGGCTTTGCCGCTGACCTTCCCGTTCACACCGGGCTCCGATCTCGCTGGAACGGTGGTGGCCTTGGGCGAGAACGTTACCCGGTTCCAGACCGGCGATCGTGTGATCTCGACCTTCGCGCCGGGCTGGATTGACGGTGCGCCGCTGGGTGATGCGCGCACTCCACCCTATCGCACCCTTGGCGGCACCTATCCCGGTGTGCTCGCGGAATACGTCGCCTTTTCACAGGAATGGCTCGTCCGCGCTCCGGAAACCCTTTCCGATGCCGAAGCCAGCACCTTGCCCTGCGCGGGCCTGACCGCGTGGTTCGCATTGATCGAGAAGGGGAAGCTCCATGCGGGTCAATCGGTTCTGGTCGAAGGCACCGGCGGGGTGGCTCTGTTCGGTCTCCAGATCGCCAAGGCGCATGGAGCGCAAGTGCTCGTCGTTTCGGGCAGCACCGACAAACTTGAGCGTGCGAAAACGCTCGGGGCCGATCACGGCATAGACCGCACCAGCGTAGACTGGGTGGAAGCGGTATGGCGCATCACGGGAGATCGCGGTGTGGATCATATTGTCGAACTGGTTGGCGGGCCGCATGTCGCTAAGGCCGTTCAGGCCGCGGCCATTGGCGGGCACATTCACCAGATCGGCGTTTTCGAAGGCTTCGACATTGCGGCTCCCGCCGGTCCTTTGATGCTCAAGAACGTCACGGTCCACGGCATCGGTGTCGGGCATCGCCGTGCGTTGGCGGATCTGGTCGCGGCGGTCGATCATGCGGGGATCAAGCCGGTCATCGATACGATCCATCCCCTCGCCGAACTGCCGGCCGCGCTCGATCAACTCGACCGCGGCCCCTTCGGCAAGATTGTCATCGAACTGGTGTTAGGACAGAATGACTGAACTTCAAAACAGGATCGCCATTGTCACCGGGGCTTCGAAAGGGATTGGCTCGGGCATCGCGCGGGCCTTGGCAGCGGCTGGCGCGGCTGTCGTCGTCAACTATGCGGGAAGCGGGCCGGATGCGGAGCGTGTTGCCGGGGAGATCACGTCTGCGGACGGCCGGGCAGTCGCCATCCGCGCCGACATCTCGAAACGCGCCGAGGTAGAACGGCTGTTCGCGGAAACCGTCTCCGCTTTCGGACCACCCGACATCATTGTGAATAACGCCGGCGTGTTTTCTTTTCAGCCTTTGGAAGAGATCGTCGAGGCCGAATTCCATCGCCAGTTCGACGTCAACGTGCTCGGTGCGATCCTCGTCGCGCAAGAGGCGGCGAAGCATTTTCCGGCGTCGGGAGGGTCGATTATCAACATCGGCTCGACGGCCAGCGCCAATCCAGAAACTAATTCGGCGATCTACTCCGCTACGAAAGCGGCCCTCGACGCGGTGACGCGCAGCGTGGCCGTTGAGTTGGGGCCGCGCGGTATTCGGGTCAACACCATCGCGCCGGGTGGCGTTGAGACTGAGGGCACGCGTGCCAACGGTGTCGTTGGCGGGGAAGCCGAACGGCGGATCGTCGCTGCCACGCCGCCCGGGCGCTTTGGCCAGCCTGCTGATATCGGCAAGGTGGCTGTCTTCCTCGCTTCCGATGCTGCTGCCTGGATCACCGGCGAAGGGATCGTCGCTTCGGGCGGATTTCGATGAGGCATGAGTGCCTTCAGCTAAACAACATGTGCCGCTAAATCACGCGGATGCCTTCAAGGTCTGTTGGCGTCGTTGGCCTGCCATCCCGCGCCAGATAGTGGGGCGAGTTGGACGGGAGCGAGCAAACCACCATGATCCACTCGTATCACACGCGCTGACGCTCGATCTCCGCGACCGCATACTTCGTCAGTTGGAGCAACGCTGCCTCGTTCGCGCCGTCCCGCGCCTGCACCGACATGCCCTGGATCATCGCGCCGACAAAGCGTGCAAGCGCCTCGGCATCCGTCTCAGGTCGCAACTGTCCTTCCGCAACTCCGCGTTTGATCCTTGCCTTTATGGCGTCAAGAGTGCGGTCACGCAGGCCGGACACATGCCGGGCAACCGGCTCGTTCTCGATGGCGCAGGTCAGCACGGCGGTCGAGACCATGCAGCCATGCGGACGGCCGGGTTTTGTGAACTCCCGCGCGGATTCCCGGAGCACACGCGTCAATCCCGCCACCACGTCATTCTCTTCGAGCGCGCGTGCTGTCGAGGCTCCGATATGGGCCTGATACCAGGCCAGCGCCTCGCGATAGAGATCGGCCTTCGACGTGAAGGCCGCATAAAGGCTTTGCGGCGTGATCCCCATAGCCGCCGTGAGATCGGCGATGGATGCGCCCTCGTATCCCAGCCGCCAGAAGGTTTCCGCAGCCTTCTCCAACACTTCGTCACGGTCAAAAGCGCGGGGCCGGCCGCGTGGGCGGGCAGCAATTTTGCTATTTTTCACAACGGTCACTCTGGAAATATCCTTCCGAGCGGGTTATTCAGGAATGATCATTGTGATTATAGAGGACTGACCCGCATGAGTCTCCCCGATTTTTCCCAGGCGCCCGTCCGCATCGACGCCGCCATTGAGAAGGCGATCGCTGAGAAGCGCATCGTCGGTGCCGTCGTGCTCGTTGCCCATGACGGTGAGGTTATCCATCGCCTCGCCGCCGGCTACTCAGATCGCGAAACCCGAACCCCGATGCGCGAAGATGCGATCTTCCGGCTTGCTTCCATCACCAAACCCATCGTGACGGCGGCGGCTATGCGGTTTGTCGAGGAAGGCCGGCTAGATCTTCATGCGCCGGTGACGCAATGGCTGCCGGATTTCCGTCCCGCTCTGCCTGATGGATCGACGCCGGAGATCGCGGTCCATCATCTGCTCACCCATACGTCCGGCCTCGGCTACAGCTTTCTGGAGCCGGCAGATGGTCCCTATCACAAGCTGAATGTCTCGGACGGCCTCGATCAGCCGGGCCTGTCATTTCAGGAAAACCTGTCGCGCCTTGGGGCGGCGTCGCTGGCGTTCGCCCCCGGAACCGGCTGGCAATACTCCCTCGGCCTCGACGTGCTCGGCGGCATATTGGAGAAGCTGGAAAGCCGGAGCCTCGCCGAGATCGTTCGTGAGAAGGTGTCGGTCCTACTTGGCCTCGCGGATACGGACTTTGCCGTCCAGGATACGTCACGCCTGGCCGCCGCCTATGCGGACGGTGATCCCGAGCCGGTGCTGATGACGGACGGAATGCAGGTGCCGATTTTCGGCACGGCCGCGTGCTTCGCTCAGTCCCGCATCCTCGATGCCAAATCCTATCCATCGGGCGGCGCCGGCATGGCAGGCACGGCGGACGACGTTTTGCGCTTTCTCGAAACGATCCGCACCGGCGGCTCACCAATCCTTAACTCGAGGACGGTCGAAACGATGGCCGCCGATCATGTCGGCACCCACGCCGAGACACAGGGACCGGGCTGGGGCTTCGGCTATGGATGGGCCGTGCTGGTCGATCCCGCGCCGACCGGCACGCCGCAAGCGCCGGGCACGCTGCAATGGGGAGGAGCCTACGGCCACAGCTGGTTCATCGACCGCGCGAACGGGCTGTCCGTCGTCGCGCTCACCAACACCGCCTTTGAAGGCATGTCCGGCGCGTTTCCGACAGAGATCAGGAACGCGGTCTATGGATAGGACGGCGACAAAGCCACTGGCAGCACTGGCGCTCGCCGCTTTCGGCATCGGCACGACCGAGTTCGTCATCATGGGCCTATTACCGGACGTAGCGCGCGATCTCGGCGTTGGCATCCCGGCAGCAGGGCTGCTCGTCTCGGGCTATGCACTCGGTGTCGCCTTCGGCGGCCCCTTGCTCGCGCGGCTCACTGCGCGCTTGCCGAGCCGCCGTGCCCTGTTCCTGCTCCTTGGTCTGTTCATCATGGGGAACGCCGCCTGCGCGCTTGCGCCAGGTTATGGCTGGCTGATGGCGGCGCGTATCGTCACGGCATTCTGCCACGCGGCCTTTCTCGGCGTGGGGTCAGTGATCGCAGCGGGTCTGGTCCCGCCTGAAAAAAGGGCGCAGGCGATAGCCCTGATGATCGGCGGGCTGACCTTGGCAACCGTACTGGGCGTCCCGTTCGGCACCTTGCTCGGTCAGGCGGCAGGGTGGAGGACAACTTTTTGGGCGGTGACGGTAGCGGGCCTTGTTGCCTTCGCCGGTCTTATGTTCTGGCTACCCAAAGGCAATGAACAGCGTCGTAATCTGCGCGCAGAACTACGGGCGTTGCGGGCGTTGCCCGTCTGGCTGACGCTCGGGATCAGCGTCGTCGCCTCGACCAGCATGTTCACCTTCTTCACCTATATCACGCCGATCCTCACGGACGTTTCGGGGGTCGAACCTTCTTATGTCAGCGGCGTGCTGCTCGTTTGCGGCATCGGCCTGACGCTGGGCAACTTCATCGGCGCGCGGCTTGCGGACTGGCGTGCCCTGCCATCGCTCGCCGGCATTCTCGCGGCCGTTGCCCTTGTCCTCATTGGCTTCGGGTTTATTGGAGCCGTGCCCCTGCTGGCGACAACCGCCGTGGTCGTTTGGGGAATCGTCGCCTTTGCGGTCTGCGCCATCCTCCAGGCCGAGGCGGTCGCTCGCGCGGAAGCCGCACCCAATCTGGCCGCGACGCTCAACATCGCCGCGTTCAACCTCGGCAATGCTATGGGAGCCGGGTTAGGTGCCTTCGCGCTGACACGAGGGCTGCCGATGGCGGGCGTCCCCGCACTTGCCGGCGGCGTGGCGTTTCTGGCCCTTCTGCTGACGACAGCGACGATCATCGTCACGCGAAAACGGGCCGATCTCGGCCAATGCTGCCCGATGACATCATGACGAAACGGTCTAGTTTTGGATTCATGGTCTACTCATCTATTGCGTCCGGGCGAGGTTCCGATGATGCGGCGGAAGGTGGTGCTGAACGCCGCTTCGGATTCGTAGCCCACCGACAGGGCGATCGCAGAAACGCGTTCGTCCGTTCGCCGCAATCGGTCGGCCGCCACTCTCATGCGCCAGTGGATGAGATATTCGAGCGGCGGCCTCCCGACCACGTTGCGGAAGCGCTCGGCAAAGCTGGTTCTCGACATACCTGCGAGGCCAGCGAGTTCAGCAACAGACCACTTCCGGCCCGGATCGGCATGCATCGCTCCGATAGCGCGCGAAAGGCGTGGGTCCGACAATGCGCCCAGCCAGCCGGGCGCTTTCGCGGCTTCGGATGCAAGCCACAAGCGGAGCACCTGCAACAGCATGATCTGCGAAAGATGCTCCGCCATCAACGCGCCGCCCGGTGGTCGCGTCTTGAGTTCGTCGGCGAGTTGTTCAAGCGCCCAGCGCAGGACGGCCGCCTGGGCGGAAGCATCCTGAACATGAAGGACGGCCGGCAAGGCGTCGAACAGCAGGGGCGCATGGTCGCCCTCGAAAGAAAACCGGCCGCCGATCAGAAAGAAGTCGCCGCCACCATTGCAGGTGGCGATACCGTCCACCGCCCCGTCGTAGATCGTAGGGGACTCTATCGCCGGCAGCGCGAGATCGGTCGCGAACTTGAAGGGACGGCCGCGCGTCAGGAGGAAGCAGTCGCCGGCCTCGATCCTCTGCGCTTCGGATTCTCCCTCGACCTGCACCCAGCAGGACCCGCGCATGACCGCATTGAACTTGATCCCTTCATGCGGTGGGAAACGGATCGCCCAATCGCCACCCGCATCAAGACCGGCGCTGATCGCGCTTTTCGGCCGCAACAGGGAAAGGACATCGGACAAGGGGTCCAAGGCAACAAATCCGAACGATCAAGAAGGAATTTTGTATCTTACAGCATGGATCGTTCGGCTTCCAGCGTCGATCTTCTCCTGACCATCCGCGATGACAGGAGAATCATATGACCGATCACCAGAAACCGCTTGGCTCCGGCTTCGGAGCGAGGACAACCGCCGGCGAAGTGCTCGCGGGCATCGACCTGTCCGGCAAGCACGCCATCGTCACCGGCGGGCACTCCGGCCTGGGGCTCGAAACGACGAAGGCGTTGGCCGGAGCGGGTGCGAGGGTAATCATCGCGTCGCGCGATCCGGCTTCGGCGGCGAAAGCCACCGCTGGGATTGACGGCGTAAGCGTCGAGAAACTGGATCTGTCGGACTTGGACAGCGTGCGGTCCTTCGCCGATCGCATCCTTGCCACCGGCAGCCACATCGACATGCTCGTCAACAACGCAGGCATCATGGCCTGCCCGGACACCCGCGTCGGACCGGGCTGGGAGGCGCAGTTCGCCATCAACCATCTCGGGCATTTCGCGCTGACTAATCGGCTCTGGCCCGCGATCGAAGGTGGTGCGCGCGTCGTCTCCGTGTCATCGGCCGGCCATCACAATTCGCCGATCCGCTGGGATGATATCCAGTTCGAGCGCGGCTATGACAAATGGCTCGCCTATGGCCAGTCCAAGACGGCCAACGTGCTGTTCGCCGTCAATATCGACAGGCTGGGCCGTGGGGCTGGTATCCGCGCCTTCTCGCTGCATCCGGGCAAAATCTTCACACCGCTGCAACGGCACCTGTCGCAAACCGAGATGATCGCGGCCGGCTGGCTCGACGCGGACGGCTCTCCGGCCGATCCGACGTTCAAGACGCCCGAGCAGGGCGCGGCGACAGCGGTATGGGCAGCGACCTCGCCCCAGCTCGACGGCCTCGGCGGCCTCTATTGCGAAGACTGCGACGTAGCCATGCGTGCCGAAGCGACTGACGAGCCGTTTGTTGGCGTCCGCTCCTATGCAGTCAATCCTGATGATGCCGAGCGGCTTTGGAGCCTGTCGGCAAAGCTGGCACAAAGTGGGTTACAATGAATGCGCCGATTGCCACGCTTTGACGAGATCGAGCAGGCCGGGAAAGCGAGCATCGAGGTCTTCGGTTCGCACCCGGCTTCGCCGTTCAAGCCCATACTGCCGCTGGCGGATAAGACCCGCCTCACGCAGCGCCTTGAAATGGTGCGTCAGCGACGACTTCGGCCGGTCGAAACCGAACCAGCCGCAGGTGTGATCGTAAGATTCTGACTCCAGCAGCAGCTTGCGGATGATCGTCAGGCGAAGCGGGTCAGCGAGCGCACCCATGATGATTTCCAGACGCAGTTCATCGACCGTCGGCTCAAGCAGAGGCGGCGGAAGGTCATTCGGTGGAGAGAGGTCGGCAAGAGCGGTCATAGCTTGCATCATAGCACGTCAGTACGATTCTTGTCGAATATACAAGTACGAGTTATGTCGAACTATGATAAGTACGATTCCAATCGTACTGGTCGACGGAACCCGCCTATGTCACGCCTCACGCCGGCCAACGCCGCAGATTCTCCTTCACTCGCTACCGAAAATGCGCCCTGGCGGATGTGGGCAGCGGCATGGATCGTCATCGCCATCTTCATCCTCTCCAACTCCGCGACGCCTCTCTATGTCCGCTGGCAGACCGGGATCGGCTTTTCCTCCGCCATGCTCACGGCGATCTTCGCCGCCTACATCCTCGGCCTGCTGCTCACATTGCTGGTCGCCGGTCAGCTCTCCGACCGCTTCGGACGGCGACCCGTATTGTTGCCGGGGCTTGCGGTCGCAATCATCGCCTGCCTGCTGTTCGCGAGCGCGCAATCGGTCGCGGTGCTGCTGATCGCGCGCTTTCTGTCCGGCATGGCGGTTGGAGCGGCCGTCTCGGCAGGGATGGCGTCGATTGTCGATCTCGGAGGGCAGGAACGCCGGCGTCAGGCATCGCTTCTCGCTTCGGTTTCCATGGTGCTCGGCGCGGGCCTTGGTCCGTTGCTGGCGGGCAGCCTCGCCCTCGCTCTCTCCGAGCCGGTCATACCGATCTTCGTCGCCGAGCTTGCGATTCTCGCCAGCGCCTTGCTCATCGCGTTTGTCCTGCCATTCCAGAAGGGGACTCCCCCTGCCGATGGCAGATGGAAGCTGAAACTGCCGAGTTCCCCGGCCCAACCGCCGGCACCTTGCCTTCGGAATCGCCGTATTCGGGCCGGGGATCACCGCCACGTCGTTTGTGCTGTCGCTCGGCCCTTCGCTGCTCTCCCGCCTGATCGGCGTGACGAGCCCGCTGATCGCAGGCGCGATGGCCTGCGCGATGTTCCTGACAGCGACGGGCGTTCAGTTCCTCGCTCGTAGCTTTTCCGTCCGAACCATCTTCCTGCTTGGCGCGGGCGCGACCGTGCTCGCAATGGCCGGGATCGAGATTGCCGTCGCTGCCTCCAGCGCTGTCGCACTGATCGTTGCGGCGCTGCTCGCCGGCAGCGGCCAAGGGCTTGGCCAACTCGGCGGGCTGACGCTCACTGGGCTGCATGTGCCCGGCGAGCGTCGCGCCGAGGCCAACGCCGTGCTCAATATCGGCGGATATATCCCCGCCGGACTCATGCCGATGGCGACGGGTTTCGCTATCGACTGGGCCGGGCTGGCGACAGGCTCCGCATGCTTTGCCCTTGCCCTTGCTGCCATCGCCGTCGCTAGTGGCGTTTTCATAGGCCGCAATCTCACCAACGCCGAGGATCAGCCATGAGCCTCGCGGGGTCCGAATGACGGGGGGCGAGTAGCGATGCGGCGACGATGGCATTCAGCACTGATGGTTGACCGTCAATGGGGAATACCGACCTCGCTCGCCCTCGCGTCGCTCATCCAACCACGGTCCAGCATGGAGGAGTGACGCCATGCTGCATATCGAGTGGTGGCACCATGCGGCCTACGGGTACATGTCGCAGCTTGCCGCCTCCGGTTTCGCTTGGGAGTATCTGCGGCGCAACGACGAATATCGCTATGACTGCCAGACGCTGGCGCTGACCCGCACGCAGGATGCGAACCAACTCGAATCGTTTGCACACCGCTGGGGTCTGCTGTTTCCCAAGTGACCCTGACACGGCGGCTGATCTGCAAGCTCCGCTCTGGTCGCCGCGCGTGCATCCCAACGCGTTCATGCTGTTGCCTGTCGCGGATGTAATCGACGCGAACGGACCGACCATCAAGCTCGCCGATCTCGACGGCCTCGTCCTGCGCCGCGCGGCCGATGGCTGGCACGGCATCTGGCAGGCCGATGGCATCGCGCATCAATTGTGGCTGCCGCGCGCCGCTCCCGACGCGGTGGCCTTCTATGGCACGTTCTTGCCATTGGATGCCTTCTACGAACTGCGACCCCATGCGGCCCGGCGGTTCTGGCGCTCCGTCGAAGGCCGCCCTCCGGGACCAGAGTTTCGGGTCATGCCCGCCCAACTCCGCCAATGGCATATCCTGTCGCTACGCGCCTTGGACGCACGAATGCATGGCGAGAGCTATCGCACCATCGCCGAAGTGCTGCTTGGATTCAGCGGCACGAAAGAGGATTGGGAAGTCGATCGTGTAAGAACAAGGCCCGTCGCCTCGCTGCCCACGGCATCAGGATGATGCAGGGCAGTTATCGGCTGCTGCTGCACTATCCCATCAAAACGGACGAGCATTGAGCCCGCAGGGGTGCAGGCGGCCGGGACGGCTAATTTCGGCTGGATTCAAAAATGGAAAAGGCCGCCTTGTGGCGGCCTAAGCGTCTGATCACACATCGATTTCGAGTGTTTTATGACAGAAGTGGTTGCGGGGGCAGGATTTGAACCTGCGACCTTCAGGTTATGAGCCTGACGAGCTACCGGGCTGCTCCACCCCGCGCCATGCCGGGGTGCTTGGAGCGCCGCCGGTGAGTGCGATATAGGCCATAGGCGGGGCGCTGTGAAGGGGTTTTTTCGAGAAAGACGAGGCACTCTCGCGAAATGCCGTTCGCAAGCCTTTCATCGTTCCCGGGCAGGATGGCGCGGCACGGCGGTGAACGCAAGAAGGGGCACGGCGGCCCCTTCCGTGGCGGCGATGGGCGGGAAGCGGATCAGTCGCGCAGCGCGCGGCGCAGCACCTTGCCCACGCCCGTCTTCGGCAGCTCGTCGCGGAACTCCACAGCCTTGGGCCGCTTGTAGCCGGTCAGGTTGTCGCGGCAGTAGGCCTTCACGTGGTCCTCGGTGAGGGAAGGGTCGCTTTTCACGACGTAGAGCTTCACCGCCTCGCCCGAATTGTCGTCGGCCATCCCCACCGCGGCCGCCTCCACGATGCCGGGCATCTGCGTCACGATCTCCTCCACCTCGTTCGGATAGACGTTGAAGCCCGAAACGTTGATCATGTCCTTCTTGCGGTCCACGATCTTGATGGCGCCCGTCTCGTCCATCATTCCGATGTCGCCGGTCTTGAAGAAACCGTCGGCCGTGAAGGCGCGCCTTGTCTCCTCCGGGCGGTTCCAGTAGCCGGGCGTCACCTGCGGGCCCTTGATGACGATCTCGCCGCGCTCGCCCAGCGGCAGGTCCCGTTCGTCGTCGTCGACGATCTTGAACTCGGTCGAGGGCAGCGGGAAGCCGATCGTGCCGCTGAAGGCGCGCGATGTCACGAGGTTGCAGCTCGCAGAGGGGCTCGTCTCCGAAAGCCCGTAGCCCTCGCAGATCGGCACGCCCGTCGTCTCCAGCCAGAGCTGGGCAGTGGCCGGCAGCACCGCCATGCCGCCGCCCACCGAAAGCTTCATGCTCGACCAGTCCACGCTCCGGGCGTCCGGGTGCCGGGCAATGGCGCCGAACAGCGTGTTGACGGCCGGGAAGAGGTGGAACCTGTGCGCCTTCAGCTCCTTGATGACGGCCGGAATGTCGCGCGGATTGGTGATGAGGATGTTGCAGCCGCCCGTGCGCATGGCCAGCATCATGTTCACGGTGAAACCGAAAATATGGTAGAGAGGCAGCGCGCAGACGGTGTGCGGCTGCTCGCCGGCCGGAATCGACTTCGTGGCCGGCGAATTCCACAATTCCGATTGCAGGACATTGGCCACCACGTTGCGGTGCGTCAGCGTGGCGCCCTTGGAAACCCCCGTCGTGCCGCCCGTGTATTGCAGCACCGCCGCATCGTCCAAGTTCGTCTCCACCGGGGAAAAGCGTGCCTGGGCGCCCTTGGCCATGGCCTGTTTCCAGGTGATGGAGCCGGGCAGGGAGAAGGCCGGCACCATCTTCTTCACCCGGCGCACGACGAGATTGACGATGAAGCCCTTCACCGCCGGCAGCGTCTCGCCGATGGAGGCGACGATCACGTGCTCCACCGGCACGCCGGCGCGGCAGGTCTCCAGCGTCCTTGCCATGTTCTCCAGGATCACGATGGCCCTGGCGCCCGAATCCTTGAGCTGATGCTCCAGCTCGCGCGGGGTGTAGAGCGGGTTGGTGTTCACCACCACCATGCCCGCGCGCAGGACGCCGGCCACCGCCACCGGGTATTGCAGCACGTTCGGCATCATCAGCGCCACACGGTCGCCGCGCTTCAGCCCGGTGGACTGGAGATAGGCCGCGAAAAGGCGCGACTCCTCCTCGAGCCGGGCATAGCTCATCGCCGTGCCCATGAACTTGAAGGCCGGCCGGTCGGCATATCTGGCGAAGGCTTCCTCCAGCAGCGCGGCCAGCGAGCGATAGGGGAAATCGGGTAGTTCCGCCGGAATTCCTTGCGGATAATGCTGGAGCCAAGGCTTGTTCATAGGTGACCTCCCAGTTGCCGTTTTTTCCACCACTATACGAGTGTAACGCGAAGCGAAACTACTTCCGTTTACGTGAAAGTCGCCGCGCCGCGCCCCGGCTGGGACGTGCCGACCCGACCTGCTATGGCTGCGCCATGACACTACCTGCCCCTCCCCGCGCGGCCGTCTTCGGCTCGCCACCGCCCGATCTCGTCGACACGCCCGAGGGCGCCGTCCAGCTCTCGCCCCTGCGTCCGGGGGCGGCCGCCATCGAGGGGATTGCCGAAGCATCTCTGGAGAGCATCGTGCTTCTGGCCCCGCCCGGCGCGGTGGAGCGGCGCTTCACCCTCGCCCATGCCCTGCGGGCGCTGCGGCCGGGCGGGCGCCTCGTGGCGCTTGCCCCGAAGGACAGGGGCGGCGCGCGGCTGAACGCGGAGCTGACGGCCTTCGGCTGCACGGTGGCCGAGCGCTTCAAGGCGCGCCATCGCATCTGCGAGGCGGAACGGCCGCAGCTTCTGTCCGGTGTCGAGGCGGCTCTCGCGGAGGGCGCACCACGCTTCATCGAAGGGCTGGGCCTCTGGTCCCAGCCGGGCATCTTCTCCTTCGACCGGATCGACCCGGGCAGCGCCTTGCTGCTGGAAACCCTGCCGGGCCTCAAGGGGCACGGGGCCGATCTCGGCGCCGGGCTCGGCGTGCTGGCGCGCGGCATCCTCGGCTCGCCGGCCGTGGCCTCGCTGGCGCTGGTGGAGATCGACCGGCGGGCCGTGGAGGCGGCGCGCCGCAATGTCGAGGACGAGCGGGCGCGCTTCCATTGGGGCGACGCGCGCGAGACGGACCTTGCCGGCCTCGACTTCGTGGTCACGAACCCGCCCTTCCATGCCGAGGGCGCGGAGGATCGGGGTCTCGGCCAGGGCTTCATCCGCGCGGCGGCGCGCATGCTGTCGCGCGGCGGCACCCTCCATCTCGTCGCCAACCGGCACCTTCCCTATGAAAGCGTGCTGCGCGAGGCCTTCCGCACCGTGGACACCACGGCCGAGTCCGGCGGCTACAAGATCTTCGAGGCCCGCAAATGAAGGCCGCGACGTCCCGGCTCGACAAGCTCCTGGCCAATATGGGCTATGCCTCGCGGCGCGAGATCCAGATGCTGGCCAGGAACGGCCGCATCCGCCTCGACGGGCAGCCGGTGCGCTCGGCCGAGGAGCGCGTGAAGTTGACGCCCGATCTCGAGACGCGCCTGGATGTGGACGGCGAGGCCCTGGACCCGCTGCCGGGCTTCGTCCTCATGCTTAACAAGCCGCTCGGCACCACCTGTTCGCGCAAGGAGGCCGGCCCCCTGGTCTACGATCTCCTGCCGCCGCGCTGGCGGGTGCGCGAGCCGGCCATCTCCACCGTCGGGCGCCTGGACAAGGAAACCTCAGGCCTTCTCCTGATGACGGATGACGGCGCCCTCCTGCACCGCATCATCTCGCCGAAGCACCATGTGCCCAAGCGTTACCGCGCGCGCCTGGCGCGGCCGATGCGCGGCGACGAGGCGGGCGTCTTCTCCGCCGGCACGCTGATGCTGGAGGGGGAGGACAAGCCCTTGAAGCCCGCCGAACTGGACATCGTGTCGGCGCGCGAGGCGCTTCTGACCGTCCATGAGGGGCGCTATCATCAGGTGCGGCGCATGTTCGCCGCCCTCGGCAACCATGTCGAGGCTCTGCACCGCGAGGCTGTGGGCGGGCTCTGCCTGCCGGGCGACCTCGCGCCGGGGGCTCACAGGCGCCTGACGGGGGGCGAAGTGGAGGCGATCTTCGCGGGTTGAAAACGTGTCATTTCGGCAACATTGTCCGGTGCGGGACCGAGATCGCCGCCGGTCCTTGACCTGCATCAAAACCGGCCGGCGCCCTCCTGGCGCAACATGCTTCGCAGGCGGGCGACCCCGCCGATTTGCGAAGGACGACGACATGTTGAAGAAGACGATGGGTGCCATGGGCGCGCTGATCGCGGCACTTCCGGCCGGCCAGGCACTGGCCGCCGATATCTATCCCGTGGCGGATACGGGCCTCTACGCCCCGGCCCCGGTCGAGACCCGCAGCCCGTGGCAGATCCGCGTGCGCGCCCTCGGCATCGTCACGGACGACAACGGCACCGTGAATGTCGCCGGCACCGGCACACCGTTCCTGCCCGGTGACGGCCTGCTCCAGACCACCGACTCGCTCGTTCCCGAGCTCGACATCACCTACTATTTCACGCCCAACATCGCCGCCGAGCTTATTCTGGGCACGACGCGCTCCACCGTGAAGGCCGATGGCGACCTTGCGGCGGCGGGGATCGGCGATATCGGCAAGACGTGGATTCTGCCGCCCACGCTCACGCTCCAGTACCATTTCACCGATTTCGGGGCGTTCAAGCCCTATGTGGGCGCGGGCGTGAACTACACGATCTTCTACGAGCAGAAGTCGGCCGACGGCTTTTCCGCGCTCGACATCGACAACACGTTCGGCTGGGCGCTGCAAGCCGGCTTCGACTACATGCTCGACGAGCATTGGGGCATCAATTTCGACGTCAAGAAGCTGTTCCTGCGCCCCGACTGGACGGTGGTCGCGGGAGACACCCAGCTTCAGGGCGAAACGAAGCTCGATCCGTGGCTGATCGGCGCGGGCGTGACCTACCGGTTCTGACCGCCGCGGGACAAATGCGGCGCCCGCCGGCGCCGCATCCCTCCTTCGCTATGAACGCGCCCTCACACCGCCGGCCAGCGGTGATGGAAGGTGCCCTCCCTGTCGAGCCGGTGGAAGGTGTGCGCGCCGAAGAGGTCGCGCTGCGCCTGCGTCAGGTTGGTGGTGCCGCGCGCGCGGCGATAATCGTCGAAATAGGCCAGCGCGGCCGAGAGCGCCGGCACCGGCAGGCCGGAGAGCGCCGCCTTGGCCACCACCTTGCGCAGGGCCCCCTCGCCGGCCGAGACGCGCGAGACGAAATCCGGCGCGACGAGCAGGTTCACCGTCTCCCCGCTGTCGGTGACGGAGGCGATGTCGTCCAGGAAGCGGGAGCGGATGATGCAGCCGGCGCGCCAGATGCGCGCGATCTCGCCGAGCGGCAGGTTCCAGCCGAACTCCTTGGAGGCCGCATCCATCACCGCGAAGCCCTGCGCATAGGCGATGATCTTGGCCGTCTCCAGCGCCTGTTCCAGCTCGGCGATGCCGGCCTTGTCGCCGGAGAACTGCCCGCTCGTGGCCGCCAGCCCCGCATAGGCCTCGGCCGCCCTTGCCCGTTCCCCGCGGCGCGAGGAGACGCCGCGCGCCGAGACGGCCGCCTCCAGCGTGGTGGCCCCGGCCCCCAGCTTCTGCGCCTCGATCACCGCCCAGCGGCCCGTGCCCTTCTGCCCGGCCTCGTCGGTGATGAGGTCGACCAGCGGCTGGCCCGTCTCGGGGTCCTTCTCGGCGAGGTTCACGGCCGTGATCTCGACGAGATAGGAGGACAGGCCCCCCTTGTTCCATTCGGCGAAGATGTCCGCCATCGCGCCGGCCTCGAGGCCCAGCCCGTCGCGCATGATGCCGTAGATCTCGGCGATCATCTGCATGTCGGCATATTCGATGCCGTTGTGAATGGTCTTGACGAAATGGCCGGCGCCGTCGGTGCCCAGATGCGCCACGCAGGGGCTGCCCTCGTATTTGGCCGAGATGGCCTCGAGGATGGGCTGGAGGCGCGGATAGATCTCGGCCGGCCCGCCGGCCATGATCGAGGGGCCGTGGCGCGCGCCCAGTTCCCCGCCCGAAACGCCGATGCCCACGAAATGCAGCCCCGAGCCTTCCAGCTCCCGCGTGCGGCGCACCGTGTCGTTGAAGTCGGCATTGCCGGCATCCACCACGATGTCCCCGTCCGACAGGAGCGGGCGCAGCGCGGCGATCTGGTCGTCCACGATGGTGCCGGCCGGCACCATCAGCACGATGACGCGCGGGGCCTTGAGGGCGGCGACGAATTCCTCCAGCGTCTTGGCGGGCACGATGGTGCCGCCGAAACCCCTGGCCTCCTCCGCCAGCTCGAACGCCTTTTCATGCGTGCGGTTGTAGCCGGCCGTGACGAAACCCTTCTCGGCGATGTTGAGGGCGAGGTTGGCCCCCATCGTCCCGAGGCCCACGACGCCGATCTCGGCCTGTTCGCTTGTCATCTTTTTTCGCGTCCTGCTCTGCTAGAGGCTGTCAGGCCTTCAGCCGCGCGGCCGCATAGGCCACGTGGTCTTCCATGAAGGTCGAGATGAAGTTGTAGGAATGGTCGTAGCCCTCGCGCATGTTGAGCGTGAGGGGAATGCCGGCCTTCTCGCAGGCATCCCGCAGGAGCTGCGGCCGCAGCCCGTCCTCCAGGAACTGGTCGGCCGTGCCCTGGTCCACGTAGAACTCGGCAAAGCGCTTGCCGTCCTCGATGAGGAGGCAGGTGTCGTAGGCGCGATGGGTGCGCGGATCGCGCCCGAGATACTTCTCCAGCGCCGGCTTCGACCATCCCGCCACGGTCGGCCGGACGATGGGCGCGAAGGCGGAGGCGCTCCTGTAAAGGTCCGGGTTCTTCAGCGCGATGCTCAGCGCCCCGTGCCCGCCCATGGAATGGCCGCACAGGCCCATCCGGCTGGTGTCGGCCGGGAAGTTGACCGCCAGATAGGCCGGCAGTTCCTCGGTGACGTAGGAATACATCCGGTAGTTCTCGGCATAAGGCTCCTGCGTCGCGTCGACATAGAAGCCCGCGCCGGAGCCGAACTGCCAGTTGTCCGGCTCGTCCGGCACATGGTCCCCGCGCGGGCTCGTGTCGGGCAGCACCACGATCAGCCCGTGCTCGGCCGCCGCGCGCCGGTACTCGCCCTTGTCCATGGCGTTCTGGTGGGTGCAGGTGAGGCCCGAGAGATACCACAGGACCGGCAGCTTCTCGCCCGCCTCGTGCTCCGGCACGAAGACGGCGAAGGTCATGTCGCAATCGGTGGTGCGAGACCGGTGGCGGTAGACGCCCTGGACGCCGCCATGGGCCTTTGCGGTGGAGATGATGTCCATGCGTCTCGTCACATCCTTCCGTTTGCCGCGTCGCGCTCGATCCACTCGCGCAGGGCCTGGTTCACGCGGGTCTGCCATCCCCGGCCGCTCGCGCGCAAGGCCGCCGCCAGATCCTGGTCGAGGCGCAGCGTGATGCGCTCCTTCGGATGGGCGACCTTCGGGCGACCGCGGCGGATCAGCGTCTCGCCGTGATAGAGGTCCGCCTCGGCGAACATTTTCTCCGTCCACTCCGGCGCGTCGTCAGGATCGATGAAGGTGTTTTCGGACTCGTTCGGCTTCCCGCTCATGACAGCGCCTCTCCCGCTCGGCCGGATCGAAACTGATCTCCATTAAATGTGCATACGTTTAATGTTCGTCAAGCGTCGATCCGGCGCAATTCGGTCAGTACACCACCACGGATCGGATCGACTTGCCCTCGTGC
Source organism: Aureimonas populi (assembly GCF_017815515.1). NCBI lineage: Bacteria > Pseudomonadati > Pseudomonadota > Alphaproteobacteria > Hyphomicrobiales > Aurantimonadaceae > Aureimonas > Aureimonas populi. The sequence goes on along the minus strand of NZ_CP072611.1, from coordinate 1,213,853 downwards.
ATCAGGTCGAAGGCGGTGTTGATCTCCTCCAGCGGCATGGTGTGGGTGATCAGGTCGTCGATGTTGATCTTGCCGTCCATGTACCAGTCGACGATCTTGGGAACGTCCGTGCGCCCGCGCGCGCCGCCGAAGGCCGTGCCCTTCCAGACGCGGCCGGTGACGAGCTGGAACGGGCGCGTGGAGATTTCCTTGCCCGCTTCCGCCACACCGATGACGATGGATTCGCCCCAGCCGCGATGGCAGCATTCCAGCGCCTGGCGCATCACGTTCGTGTTGCCGGTGGCGTCGAAGGAGAAGTCCGCGCCGCCATCCGTCAGGTCCAGGATCGCCTGCACCACCTTGTCGTTGCCCACCTCCTTCGGGTTCACGAAGTCGGTCATGCCGAACTTGCGTGCCATCTCGACCTTGGAGGGGTTGAGGTCCACGCCGATGATCTTGTTGGCGCCCACCATCCGCGCGCCCTGGATCACGTTGAGCCCGATGCCGCCCAGCCCGAAGACGACGACATTGGCCCCCGGCCAGACCTTGGCGGTGTAGATCACGGCGCCGATGCCCGTCGTCACGCCGCAGCCGATATAGCAGATCTTGTCGAAAGGGGCGTCCTCCCGCACCTTCGCCACCGCGATCTCGGGCAGGACGGTGAAGTTGGCAAAGGTCGAGCAGCCCATGTAGTGGAACACCTCGCCGCCCTCGCAGGAGAAACGGCTCGTGCCGTCCGGCATCAGCCCCTGCCCCTGCGTGGCGCGGATGGCGGTGCACAGGTTCGTGCGCTGCGAGAGGCAGCTTTTGCACTGCCGGCATTCGGGCGTGTAGAGCGGGATCACGTGGTCGCCCGGCTTCACGCTCGTCACGCCCGCGCCCACCTCGCGCACGATGCCCGCGCCCTCATGGCCGAGAATGGCGGGGAACTTGCCCTCCGAATCGAGGCCCGACAGCGTGTAGGCGTCCGTGTGGCACACGCCCGTCGCCATGATCTCGACCAGCACCTCGCCGGCCTTCGGGCCCCCGATCTCCACCGTCTCGATCGTCAGCGGCTTGCCGGCCTCCCAGGCCACGGCGGCTCGTGTCTGCATGGGTATCTTCCTTTGCTGCTCCTCGCGTGGAGCCACGCGGGAATCGGTCCTGGAACGTCAGGGGAGGTTCTAACCAAGCTCGCCCGCCGAAGCGACACCCCTTCGCATGAACCCGGCGTTCACCGCCCCACCCTTGCGTAATGCAGGGCCAGCGCGTCGATATGTTCGTCCTTCAGGTTCACCGCGATCGGCTCCATCAGATGCGCGAAGGGCCCGCCGCCGCGCGCGCCTTCCTTGAAGAGCTGGAGCTGGGCGGCGATATACCATTCCGGCTGGCCGGCGAGGGAAGGCGCCGCCGGCTGGCCGGCCTCGCCGTGGCAGCTCTGGCAGGCCGGCAGCTTTCGCTCGGGCAGGCCCTCCAGCGCGATGCGCCGGCCGAGTTCCGCCAGATGCGCCTCGTCGTAGCCGGAGGAGCGCACGGCCCTCGCGCGATGCTCCGCCCCCAGCGTCGCGCCGCGTGGCTCCGCCCCGGCCCCGGCCGCGCCGGCGGCCGGCTGGCCGGCATAATGGGCCGCCAGCTCCGCCAAGCGGTCCGGCGTGTGGATGCCGGCCGCCGCTTCCATGATGCCGCTGGTCCGCTCGCCCCGCGCATAGGCGGTGAGCGCCGAAAGGAGATAGGCCTCGCTCTGCCCGGCGATGACGGGGAAAGCACCGGCCGAACCGTCCGCGCCCACCCCGAGCCCGTCCAGCCCGTGGCAGCGCGCGCAATCGGCGAGCGCTGCCTGCGTGCCCCCGTCGAAGCCGGCGGTCGAAAGGCCCGAGGGCGGGCCCGCAACGCCCTCGCCGCCCAGCGCCAGGGTGCGGTATTCCTCCTCGCCCATGCCGGGCAACGCGCGCAGGAACGCCACCATCGCCCAGACCTCGTCGGGCCGCTCCTGCGTCGTCCAGGCCGGCATCCCGGAATATTTGATGCCGTGGCGCACGATCCAGAACAGCTCGCGGTCCTCCCAGCGCCCCACCTGCCCCTCCAGGCGCGGCGGCGGCGGCATCATGGCCAGCACGGTCGGGCTCTGCAGAACCCCCGGCGCGCCGTGGCAGGAGGAGCAGGCGCTGGCGAAATGCCCCGCCGCCCTCCGCACCAGCGAGGGGTCGGCCAGATCGACCCCCTCGGGCAGGGAATAGGGTAGCGACTGGGTGCGCACCGCGTTGCGCATCGTGGAGTGGAGGAACCACTCCACCACCTGGAAATGCCCCGTATTGGCCGCGATGGAGACGAGGCCCGACCAGGACACGCCGAGCGCCGCGACGATGGCGGCCGCCCCCGCCAGCGCCAGCCGCCGGCCCGTGATGGTGAGCCTCATCTTCATCGGCAGTCCATGATCATCAGGGCCGGCATGGCGGTGAAAAGGATGGCGATGAAGGACAGCGCGGCCAGGAGCAGCGAGGAGAACTCCATGAAGCGCTCGCGCACGCCCGCCGAATCCCCGTCATGGGGAAAGGCCCCGCCGTTGATCCGCCACTCGCGCGCCGCCCGCCAGCCCGCCCAGCCGACGATCGCCAGCGAGAGGACCGTGGCGAGCGCGATGGCGATGCGCACGCCCGCGATGGTCTGGAAGATCGACGTGTTGGGCGCGCAGGCATAGGCCGCCGCCACATAGGCGAAGAGGAAATGCCCCGCCCAGACGCTGGGCGTCAGGATCAGCGTCCACAGCGTGTCCTGCGTCTGCCCGCGAAGCTGCATCACGAGGCTCCCAGCGGCACGAGGATGAGGACGGACACGGTGACGAGCCCCGTCCAGCCCGCGAAGTGCCAGTAGAGCGCGACATTGGCGATGTCGATGTCGTACTCCGGCGTCAGCCGGCCGGCCAGCGAGCGCGCCAGGCAATAGCCGAGCATCAGCGCGCCGACCCCCGCATGAAGCGCCGTCCAGATGGCGAGCAGCCAGACGATGGCGGGATAGACATGCGTCGTCGGCTGGAGCCCGGTGGCGTGCGGGCCCATGAGCAGCGCCGCCCCGGCCGCCAGCGAGCCGGCGATGCCCAGCCCCATGGCCAGACGCGCGGTGAGGACGCGCCCCCCGGCCATGGCGCGCCGCGCGCCCTGCGCCAGCGCCCAGGTGGCGGCGAAGAGGGCCAGCGAGGCGAGCGGCCAGAACAGGCCCGGCCCCTCCACGCCCGGCGGCGGGAAGCTCTCATGGACGGTGAAGTAGAAGAGATAGCCGAAGACGAGGCTGAGAAAGGCGGTGGAATCCCCCAGCATGGTGATGAACATCGCCCACCACGACACCGAATGCGGGCCGGAGACGTAGATGGGCAGGGAAAGCCCGCGCCCGACATCCTTCTCGCCCTTCTCGGGGATCACCGAGGTGGCGCGCCAGAGCCAGAGGATGATGACGCCGACCGCCACGGCCAGCGAGACGAGCGTCAGCGTCCAGTAATGGAAGGTGGCGGCGATGAAGCAGCCGCCGAGGAAGAAGGCGGCCGCCATCGGCACGAAGCTCGGTCCCGGCACGCGCAGGGCCTGCACCGGCTCGGCGTCGAGCACGGTCGTCACCATGGTCTCGCGCTTCATCTCCTCGGCGTCGGGCATGTAGAAGCGGCCCTTGTCCATGTCGTCGATGAAGTTCGGCTGGTCCCACAGCGGGTAGCGGGTGCTGACGATGGGCACGGAGCGCACGCCCCAGGTCTGGTCCGGCACCTCGCCCGCCCATTCCAGCGTGCCCGCGTTCCAGGTGTTGCGGCCGGCATAGGGGTCCTTGCGCGGGCGCAGGACGTCCACGACCACGACCAGGAAGCCGGCGGCGAAGACGAAGGCGCCCACGCTGGAGATGAGGTTCGGCAACTCCAGCCCGATGCCGCCGGGAAAGGTCCAGATGCGGCGCGGCATCCCGATCAGCCCCGAATAGTGCATGGGGAAGAAGCCGATGTTGAAGCCGCAGAACATCAGCCAGAAGGCGATCTTGCCCGCCCGGTCCGAGAGGCGGCGCGAGGAGACGATGGGCCAGTAGTAGTAGAGGCCCGCGAGGATCGGGAAGAGCACCCCGCCGATGATGACGTAATGCAGGTGCGCCACGATGAAATAGGTGTCGTGCGCCTGCCAGTCGAAGGGCACCAGCGCCACCATCACGCCCGTCAGCCCGCCCAGCACGAAGATGGCCAGCGCCCCCGACACCCAGAGCATGGGCACCGAATAGAGGACGCGGCCCGTCAGCAGCGTGGCGAGGAAGACGAAGATCTGCACCCCCGTCGGGATCGCCACCGCCTCGGAGGCGGCGGAGAAGAAGCCGAGCGAGATCGACGGCAGCCCCGTCGTGTACATGTGGTGGACCCACAGGCCGAAGGAGAGGAAGCCCGTCCCCACCGCCGCCAGCACGATCCAGGAATAGCCGAGCAGCGGGCGCCGCGCGAAGGTGGGTATGATCATCGCCAGAAGCGCGATGGAGGGCAGGAAGATGATGTAGACCTCCGGATGGCCGAAGATCCAGAAGAGGTGCTGCCACAGCATCGGGTCGCCGCCGCGCGTGGGGTCGAAGAAGGGCCAGTCGAACAGGCGCTCCATCTCGAACAGGATGTCGCCGGCGATCAGCGGCGGGAAGGCGAAGAGGATCATCGCCGCCACCACCAGCACGTACCAGGCGTAGAGCGGCATCAGGTTCAGCCGCATTCCGGGCGGGCGGCACTTCAGCGTGCCGACGATCAGCTCCACCGCCGCCGCGATGGAGGCCACCTCGATGAAGGAGAGGCCGAGCAGCCAGATATCGGCGCCGTAGCCGGGCGTGAAGCGCTCCTGCGTGGTGAGCGGCGGATACATGAACCAGCCGGAATCGGGCGCCTGCCCGAAGAAGATCGAGCCGCACACGAAGATGCCCCCGATCAGGAAGCACCAGTAGCCGAAGGCCGAGAGGCGCGGGAACGGCAGGTCTCGCGCGCCCAGCATCTGCGGCAACAGGATGATCGCCACCGCCTCGAAGATCGGCACGGCGAAGAGGAACATCATCACCGTGCCGTGCAGCGTGTACACCTGATTGTACATGGTGGCGGTGAGGAAGTCGTTGTCCGGCACGGAAAGCTGCACGCGGATCATCAGGCCCAGGACGCCCGCGAACAGCATGAAGGCGAAGGCGGTGGCCGTGTACCAGACGCCGACCGTGGTGTTGTTGACATCCGACCAGTAGCGCCAGCCCGGCGGCGTCGCCCATGTCGCGATGAGGCGCGCCTCCTGCGCGCGGCGCACGGCCGGGTCCTCCTGGTCGCGCGTGGAGGCCGGCGGCACGCGCCCGGCCCGCGCCTCCTCGATCGCCACGCGGGCGATCGCCTCCTCGCCCGTCTCGCCCGGCAGCCCGAAGGCGTCCTCCATCACGGCGCTCATTGCAAGGCCTCCAGCCAGAGCGCGATGGCCTCGATCTCGGCCTGTGGCAGCATGGCGAATCCCGGCATCTCGGCCCCCGGCTTCTCATGTTCGGGGGAGGCGATGAAGCGGGCGAGATTGTCCGCGTTCATCGCCATCAACCCGGCTCCCAGCGTCCGGCGGGAGCCGACATGGGTCAGGTCCGGGCCGAGCCGCCCCGCCGCCTCGGTGCCGCGCACCGCATGGCAGGCCGCGCAGCCGTTCTGCATGAAGGCGGCGCGCCCGGGATGGTCCGGCACGGCCGCCGGCGCGGCCTGCGCCGCGACATGCGCCTCGAAGGCCTCGGGCGAGACGACGCGCACCCGAAAGCCCATCTGCGCGTGGGCCGTGCCGCAGAACTCGGCGCACACGCCGTTGAAGACGCCCTCGCGCGTCGGCTCCAGCACGAGGCGGTTGATGCGGCCGGGGATCATGTCGGTCTTGCCGGCGATGGCCGGCACCCAGAAGGAATGCACCACATCCGGCGAGCCGAGCATCAGCTCGGTGCGCCGGCCGACCGGCAGCCACAATTCGTTGGCGCTTTCCACGCCCTCCAGCGGCAGCGAGCGCTGCACGCCGGGCAGCGCCTCGGTCCCGTAATGGATGCGCCACCAGAAGCGTTCGCCCGACACCGCGATGCGCGGCCCGTTCGCCTCCGCGCGCAGCTCGGGCATCAGCCCCAGCCCGAAGGCCAGGAGCCCCGCCAGCGTCACCACGGGAAAGGCGCAGCCGCCCCACACGATCAGCCGGATGCCGCTCTTCTCGCCGTGGCGGTCAGGATGCACCACGGTGGCGTAGACCGAAAGGCCGATGACGAAGAGCCAGATCAGCACCGCCCCGGCCAGCATCCACCAGAACAGCGCCTCCACGGCGAGCGCCTCGGCGCCCGCCCCCGCGAAGGTCGACTGCTCGCCCCGGCAGGAGGTGAGCGCGAGGAGGCCCGGCAGCACCGGCCACCGGCTTCCCCGCCATGCGCGATGCCGCCCTTGTCCCATGTCCCCTCGGCCGAAACGCGCACGTCCCCCCGGTCGGGCGCTGGAATATGTCCAAGATAGCAGCGGCCGCGACCCGGACGAGTCCCCCGTCAGTGAAAATCGCGGCTTTTGGGGAAGGATGCCACCGGCGGACCCGGCCGGCGCACTTCGTCGGCCCGCGCCAGCGCCGCGCCGAGGGCCGCGGCCGCGCCCGCCATCTCGCCGGCAAGCCCGGGCGAGGCCGGCGCGCGGCTCTTGTCCGGCGCGCGAAGGGGCGCCTTCACATGGTCCGTCGGCTGCAGCGTCCGCGCGCCGTCGAGCCCGCCCTCGGCGATGCGCGACAGGAGGGGCGTCAGGTCCTCGATCGTGTCCGCCACGACGTGGACGACGCCGCGATCGGCTTGCAGCCGCCCCTTCACCCGCATCAGCCGCGCGCCCAGCACCTGCGGGCGGAAGCGCTCGAACACCGGCGGCTTGACGATGAGGTTGGCGATGCCGGTCTCATCCTCCACGGTGATGAAGATGATGCCCCGGGCCGAGCCGGGCCGCTGGCGGATGAGGACGATGCCGGCCACGCAGACGCGCCGGCCCGGTTCCATCTCCCCGAGCGCCGCGCAGGGCAGCACGGAACGCGCGCGCAGCTCGGCGCGCAGGAAGGAAAGGGGGTGGGCGCGCAGCGAGAGGGAGAGGAAGCGGTAGTCGTTGACCACCTCCTCGCCCATCGGCATGGGCGGCAGGGCGGCCTCCTCCTCGCGCTGCAGGTCCTTGTGCGCCGAAAGGTCGAAGAGCGGCAGGCGCTCGGCCGCCCCGGCCTCGTCGAGCGCGCGCGCCGCCCACAGCGCCTCGCGGCGGGAAAGGCCGAGGCAGGCGAAGGCATCGGCATCCGCCAGCCGCTCCACCGTGCGGCGGGACAGCCCGGTGCGCAGCCACAGGTCGCGCACCGAATCGAAGGGCAGGCTCGTCTCGCATATCCAGGCGAGGCGCTGCATCTCGGCCTCCGCCAGCCCCTTCACCTGCCGGAAGCCGAGCCGCACGGCATGCTTCGTCCAGATGGCCCCAGCCATGTCGGCATGGCGCGGGTGGATGCGCGAGGGCTCGAACGGGGCCGGCTCCAGCGTCTGGTCCCAGCGCGAGCGGTTGACGCAGACGGGCCGCACCTCCACCCCGTGCTCGCGCGCGTCCCGCACGAGTTGCGCGGGGGCGTAGAAGCCCATGGGCTGCGCGTTGAGGATGCTGGCGGCGAAGACGTCCGGGTAATGGCATTTCAGCCAGCACGAGGCATAGACGAGGAGCGCGAAGGAGGCCGCGTGGCTTTCGGGAAAGCCGTATTCGCCGAAGCCCTCGATCTGGGAGAAGCAGCGCTCGGCGAAATCGCGCTCATAGCCGTTGGCGACCATGCCCTCGACCATCTTGGTCTTGAAATTGCCGACCTCGCCCGTGCGCTTGAAGGTCGCCATGGCGCGCCGCAGCCTGTCGGCCTCCGACGGGGTGAAGCCCGCCGCCACGATGGCGATCTGCATCGCCTGCTCCTGGAAGAGCGGCACCCCTTTCGTGCGCTCCAGGACCGCTTTCAATGCATCGCTCGGATAGGAGACGTCCTCCAGCCCCATCCGGCGCTTCAGATAGGGGTGCACCATGTTGCCCTGGATCGGGCCGGGCCGCACGATGGCGACCTGGATGACGAAGTCGTAGAACGCCACGGGCTTCAGCTTGGGCAGCATGGACATCTGCGCCCGGCTCTCGATCTGGAAGACGCCCAGCGTGTCGGCCCGGTGCGTCATGGCATAGAGCGCCTCGTCGCCCGCCCTCTCGCCCACGATGCCCGCCAGCGTCGGCATGGCGGGGAATTCCTGCCTGTAATGCTCATGCAGCATCTCGAAGCCGCGCTTCAGGCAGGAGAGCATCCCCAGCGCCAGGATGTCGATCTTGAGGATGCCCAATTCGTCCAGATCGTCCTTGTCCCATTCCACGATGGTGCGCCCCTCCATCGCGGAGTGAAGCACCGGCACGGTCTCGTCCACGCGCCCGCGCGTCAGCACGAAGCCGCCGACATGCTGGGAGAGATGGCGCGGAAAGCCGGAAATCTCGGTGCAGAAGTCGAGGACGTTGCGCGTCGTCGGGTCGGCCTCGGCAAGGCCGGCCGCCCGCGCCTCGCGCGCGCCGAGGTCCGAGGAGGAATAGCCCCAGACCGAGCCGGAAAGGGCCGCCACCGCATCGTCCGACAGGCCGAAGGCGCGGCCCACCTCGCGCGCGGCCGAGCGGGCGCGATAGGTGATGACGGTGGCGGCGAGCGCCGCGCAGTCTCGCCCGTATTCCTCGAAGATCCACTGCATGATCTCGTCGCGCCGCTCATGCTCGAAATCGATGTCGATGTCCGGCGGCTCGTCGCGGTCGGGCGAGATGAAGCGCTCGAAGAGAAGGCCGCCCAGCGCCGGGTTCACCTCCGTCACGCCGATGCAGTAGCAGACGGTGGAATTGGCCGCCGAGCCGCGCCCCTGGCACAGGATGCCCATGGCGCGCGCCGCTTCCACGATGCGCTGGACGGTGAGGAAATAGGGCTCGTATTTCAGTTGCCCGATGATCCCCAGCTCCGTCTCGATCTGCCGCGCCACCGTCTCCGGCACGCCCTCCGGGTAGCGCCGGGCCGCGCCCTCCCGGGCCAGCGCCCGCAATTCCTCGGCCGGCGTGCGCCCCAGCCGCAGCTTCTCGTCCGGATAAAGATATTCGAGGCTCTTCAGGTCGAAGGACAGCTCCTGGAAGAAGCGCCGGCTCTCCTCCGGCGCGCCGGGATGGTCGCGGAAGAGAGCGGCCATCTCCTCCATGGGCTTCAGGCGCCGCTCGGCATTGAGCGAGAGGAGCCGGCCGGCCCCGGAAAGCGGCACATGCTCGCGGATGGCGGTGAGCACGTCCTGCATCCGCCGCCGCTCCTCCACATGGTGGAACACGTCGTTGGTGGCCATCAGCGGCGTGCCCATGTCGCGCGCCAGCCGGGCGGCGCGCTCCAGCCGGCGCGCATCCAGCCCGTCATGCCGGCAGGCCGCCGCCAGCCGCACCGCGCCGGGAAAGGCCTCGCGCAAGGGGCCGAGCCCATGGCGGCACAGGCTCTGCGCCGCCTCCCACCCCGCGCCGCCCAGCGCATCGGGGCACAGCAGGGCGAGGTTCATCCCCGCGCCGCGATCCAGGAGGTCGGGCAGGAACAGGCGGCACTCGCCCTTGTGCGCCCGCAGGTTTCCCAGCGTCAGCAGCCGGCACAGATTGCCCCATCCGGCCCGGTCGCGCGGATAGGCGAAGATGTCGGGCGTGCCGTCGGCGAAGACGAGCCGCGCGCCGGGGCGGAAGGCGAAGCGCTCCACCCGCGCCTGCGCATAGGCGCGCACCACGCCGGCCACCGAATTGCGGTCCGCAAGGCCGATGCCCCCGAGCCCCAGGAGCTTGGCGGCCACCACCAGCTCGCGCCCGTGCGAGGCCCCGCGCAGGAAGGAGAAGTTGGAGGCGAGGCCGATTTCGCAAAACCCTTGCCCCGCCGGGAAGAAGCCGCTCTCCCGGCTCATGCGAAGAGCCCGTGCAGATACCAGGCCGGCGCCGTTTCGCCACCGTAATGGCCCTCGCGGAACAGCCAGTAGCGCCGGCCCTCCTCGTCCTCCACCCGCCAGTAGTCGCGCGCGGCGCCCGCATCCTCGCGCCACCACTCGGGGGCGATGCGCTCGGGGCCCTCCACGCGGGCGACCCGGTGCAGCGCCCTACGCCAGCGGAACTGGGCCGGCGCGCCCTCCGGCACCTCGGCGGTGGCGATGACGGGCTCGGGGCGCGCCAGGAGCCGCAAGGGGCGCGGCGAGAGGGCGAAGGGCGCCGCGCCCGCATCGCCCGCCGCCCCGAAGCGGAGCGCCTGGGCGCGCTCGGGCCTGTGGCTCCCCACGCCCTCCAGCCCGAACACGCAGACCTCGCCGAGGCGCGCGCTCAGGCGGTCGAGCAGCGCCTCCACCGCCTCGCCGCCCCCCTGCGCCTCCTCCAGCGAGACCTGCCTTTCCGCCAAGGGGTCGGCGGCAAGGACGCTCAGCTTGACGAGATCGTAGCCGAAGCCCGCATCCAGCTCCTCCCCCCGCGCGGCCAGCTTCTCCTTGAACAGGCGGGCAAGGCGCGCCGGCTCGCGCGAGGGCGCCGACAGGCGCACGCCCACGCGCTCCACCGCCCCGTCGACGCGAAACAGCGACAGCTCCAGCCGCCGTGCGCCCTCGCCCCGCTTTTCGAGATCCCCCGCGATGCGCTCCGCCAGCGTGCCGGCGATGGACAGGACGTCCTCCTGCCGCGCGATGGGTTCGAACAGGCGGCGCTCGTGGATGATGAGGGGCGCGGGCCGGCGCGGGGCGATGGGGCGGTCCCGGCGGCCCAGCGCCTCGTCCAGGCCATCGGCCAGCGCGCGGCCGAAGCGGCGGGTAAGCCCCGCGCGCGGCAGCGCCATCAATTCCCCGAGGCGCCGCAAACCGAGGCGCGACAGGAGCGCGGCCGCCTGCGGCGCCAGACGCAGCGCGCAGACCGGCAGCGGCGCCAGCGCGCGCGCCTCCTCCCCCTCCTGGAGGCGCGTGCCCGGCGCATGACGCACCAGCGCGCGGGCCGTGCCGGCATGGCCGGCCACGGCGGCCTGCACCGCGAAGCCCTGCGCGCCCACCTGCGCGACGATCGCCTCCATCATCGCCGCCTCGCCGCCGAAGAGATGGGCGCAGCCCGAAATGTCGAGGAGGAGCCCGTCCGCCCCGTCGAGCGCCACGAGCGGCGTGAAGCGCTCGCACCAGTCGGCGACGCCCTCCAGCAGCCGGGCCTCGGCGGCGGGGTCGCTCTCGCAGGCTTCGAGGCCCGGAAAGCGCGCCCGCGCCTCCGCCAGCCCCAGCCCGCATGAAAGGCCCAGCGCCTCGGCCTCCTCGCACAGGGCGGCGAGGCGCAGCGCGCCCTCGATCTTCTCGGTGAGAACGAGCGGCCGCCCTTCGCCTTGCCGGCCACCGCCCGCGCCCATGCCCGCCCCCACGGGCACGGCCCCGCCCTTGGCGCGGTGGGCGCTGCCGGGCATCTCCGGGAAGGCGAAGGGCTCGGCGCCCTGCGGCGCGCGGGGCCCCTCAGGAGGCGCGGCCGAGCGCCAGGCGCGGCCCAGCCTGGCGCGCCGGATGCGGTCGCTCGGCAGGCGCGGCAGCCACAGGGCGAGAAAGCGGGGCGGCACGGCGCGCCGGCTCGAAACGGTGCTCATCGAGGTTCCACTCCAGAAGGAATTGTCCGCCGCGCCCGCCGGGCGCCTTTTCCACCCGCACCCGGAACACCGGCGCGCCGATGAGCCGGCCGCGGCCGGCCCTCTCGCCGAGGGAGGCGGCGGGAGAGACGAGAAGCCGCACGGGGGCCGAGCTGGTCTCGCCCGCCGCGCTCTGGCGCAGGAGCAGGAAGGGCCGGCCGCTTTCGCGCGCCCGCAGATGCAGGCGCCGCGTGCCCTCCAGCGAGAGCAGCTTCGGGTTGCCGCGCACTTCGAGGATGGTGAGCGCCGGCGCGCCCGAGCGCGCCGCCTCCTCCCCCGCCCAGACGGCATCCTCCACCCGGCGCGCGCGCACCACGACCAGCGCCCCGGGGTCGAGGCCGAATCCGGCCAGCCCCTCCCGGCAGGCCAAGCCCGCCTCGTGGAAGGCCAGGTCCTGCCCGATCCACAGGAGAGGGCGCCCCGGGGCCGCGCCGAAAAGCGCGGCAAGCCCGAGCGCAAGGCCCGTGCCCGCCCCCGAATCGCGCGCCTCGCCGACCCGCAATTCGCTGAGCCCGCAGGCCGGCAGGCCGCCGGAGAGGCTCTTGTCGAGCCCCGGCACGCCCAGGGAAAGGACTTTGTTCCTCTCCGCCTCCCCCTCCACCGGCCCCCTGCGCAGGCGCGGTCCCACCGTGCCCTCGATACGCGCGATCGCCTGGCGCAAGGCCGCCACACGCGCCGCCCCGGAAGCGGAATCCACGCCGCAAAACGACATCCCCCCTTTCTTCCCTGCGTCGGCAGCCATGGCGTTCTCCTCGGCCGGGACCGCATCCGTCCCGCCCGTCAGCCCGTTCGAAGGGGCGATAGTTCCTGTTATGTTCCTATGAATTCCAGAGCCTCCCAAAGGAGTCAAGCGGGTGGGATTGAAGAATATTTTCTCAAAGCCGGGCAACCATTCGCGCCCGCTCTGGAGCCGACCGCGCCGGATGCCTATGGTGCGCGGCGAACGCCACGGAAGGAATGGACATGGCCAAGCTCGACCGCACCGGAGACTGGGGCGCCCGCATGGCGCCGAGCCTCGAGGAGTTCGAGAGCCTGGCGCTGGAAGCCTATGCGGCCCTGCCGGACGAGTTCCGCGCGCTCTCGGGCGAGATCCGCTTCCTGATCGCCGATTTTCCCGAGGACGCGGTGGTCGAGGAGATGGGGCTGGAGAGCCCCTTCGACATTCTCGGCCTGTTCGAGGGCCGTCCTTTAGGCGAATCGGACGTGCCGATGACCTTCGAGATGCCCAACCGCATCCTTCTCTATCGCCGGCCGATCCTCGACTACTGGGCCGAGCACGAGGAGACGCTGGGAGCGCTCGTCACCCATGTCCTGATCCACGAGATCGGCCACCATTTCGGCCTCTCGGACGAGGATATGGAAGCGCTGGAAGCGGGCGCCGACTGATCCGCCCCCGCCAGCCCGGTTCCGGTCTCCTCACCCTCGTCGAGGGGCGGGACGAAGGTCTTTCCGGCCCTGGAAAAGCGCGCCCCACGCGATCTGCGCGCCCAGCACCGCGAGCCCGGCGAAGAACCAGCGCCGGAAGCGTTCAGGGCTCGTGCGCCCGCGCAGCCGGCCGCCAGCGCCGGGGCAGGCGCTGGAGGAGGAGGCGTCCCTATGAATGCAGGTCGAGGGAGGCGAACAGCAATTGCGGCAGGGGCGTCCACCAGCCGGTGGAGACGCCCGCCGCCGCCAGCGCCGCCGATGTCCAGACATTGCAGCCGATCAGGATGTTGAAGGCGCCCCGCGCCTCGAAGAAGCGGTCGAAGGGGGTGTAGCCGGCCCCCTCCACCACCTGCGGCGCCCCGGCCTCGTCCCGCGCCAGCGTCGCCTCGATGAAGGTGACCAGCGCCTCCAGGCCGGCGTCCGACAGGACGATCCGGCGCGTATGGCCAAGATCGGCCGGCAGCGGCGGGATCAGCTCGAAGCGCAGGACGGAATCGTCCAGTGTCACCGAGGCGAAGGCGGCTCCGGGCGTCAGCTCGCCCCAGGTGGGCGTGCGCGTGTAGAACTCCCGCCCGCCCCAGCCGACGAGCACGTGGCCGAGGCCCGGATGATCGAGCGGCAGGCCCGCCGCGCCGAGGAAGCGGAGGCGCGACAGGACCGGGGGCGTGGAGGGAAGCGCGATGTCGGTGTGGATCGGGTTGGCGATGAGGACGATCTCATGCGCGCCCCCCGCCGCCGGCGCGGCCACGGGGCGCGGCACCACGAGGCCGAGCGCAAGCGCAAGCGCGATCATGAGCGCGAGCGCGAGAAAGGCCCCGGCCGAGCGCCGGGCGCCGGGGCGCATTCGCCTCAGGACCCGTCCGGGAAGGGGAGGCGCGCGCCAAACCGATCCGATGCCGTTCCCGCAGGGGCCCTCACTGTTCGCCCAGCTTCATGGAGGGGTCGTAGTCCTTGCCCTCGACGATCTTCGTCACCGGCTGCGCGCATTTCATCACCTGCTCGGCCGCGTCGAAGGCGTAGGCGGGGCTGCCGGCCAGCTCCCAGCCCTTGGAGAGGGCCAGCGAGACCTTATGGCAGAAGGCGGCGTCGTCGATGCCGGTGAGCAGGCGGTAGAGCTTCATGGGGTCAGTTCTCCAGTCTGTCGCGGAAGGCGAGAAGCGCCCTCGCCTCTTCGAGATGCAGGCGCTCCACCATCCGCCCGTCGAGCGAGATGACGCCGCGCCCCGCATGGGCCGGCAGGGCGAAGGCGGCCACGATGCGCTCGGCGGCCGCGATCTCCCCGGCCGAGGGCGCGAAGGCCGCGTTCGCGGCGCCGATCTGGTTCGGGTGGATCAGCGTCTTGCCGGCAAATCCGAGCGCGCGCGCCTGCGCGCACTCACGCGCCAGTCCCTCCGCGTCGCGGAAGTCGTTGTAGACGCCGTCCAGCACCGCCACCCCGGCCGCCTTGGCGGCGAGCACGACCTGCATCAGCCAGGGCACGAGCTCGGGCCGGCCCGGCGAAAGGCGGATGCCGGTGGACAGGACGATGTCGTTCGGCCCCACGACCAGCGCCCCGACGGGGCGCGACAGCCTGGCCGCCGCGATCTCCTGCGCGGCGAGGATGCCGCGCGGCGTCTCCACCATCGCCCAGAGCTCCAACGCCTCCGGCGCGCCCGCCCCGGTCAGGCCCTCGTCGAGGGCCGCCAGCATGGCCGCGCTCTCCACCTTGGGCAAGAGCACCGCGCCCAGCCCGGAGAGCGCGGCGATATCCTCCGCCCCGCCCTCGCCGAGCGCATTGACGCGCGCCACCCTGAACGGGCCGCCGTCGGGAAGGGCGGCCAGCTGGGCGGCCAGGCGCTCGCGCGCGCCCTCCTTCTCCTCGCGCGCCGCCGAATCCTCCAGGTCGAAGATCAGCGCGTCCACCGCCAGCCCCGCGCTCTTCTCCAGCGCGCGGGGCTTGGCGGCCGGCACGAACAGGGCGGAGCGCAGCGGGCGGGGCGGGGCGGCGGGCATCATGGCTCCTTCCTGCCCCGGCCCCGGTGCGCGCGCAAGGGGAGGCTTTGACCCCCGCCCCGCCCCGATGCTATTTCGGCCCGGCACGCGCGAGGAGCGAAGGGACGAGACCCATGCAGAAGTTCGACAGGCTGGACGGGGTGGCCGCGCCGCTGCCCATCGTCAACATCGACACCGACATGATCATCCCGAAGGATTATCTGAAGACGATCCGGCGCACCGGGCTGGGCGTCGGCCTCTTCGCCGAGCTTCGCTACAGGGAGGACGGCTCGGACAATCCCGATTTCGTGCTGAACAAGCCCGCCTACCGGCAGGCGCAGATCCTGGTGGCGGGAGACAATTTCGGCTGCGGCTCCTCGCGCGAGCACGCGCCCTGGGCGCTGGCCGATTTCGGCATACGATGCGTGATCGCCACCTCCTTCGCCGACATCTTCTACAACAACTGCTTCCAGAACGGCATCCTGCCCATCCGCGTCAGCCAGGAGGAGTGGGAAGCGCTTCTTTCCGACGCCGAGAAGGGGGCCAATGCCCGCCTCTCGGTGGATCTGGCCGCGCAGGAGATCCGCCGGCCCGACGGCGAGGTCGTCTCCTTCGAGATCGAGGCCTCGCGCAAGCACCGCCTGCTCAACGGGCTGGACGATATCGGCCTGACCCTCACGGGCGCCGAGCGCATCGGAGCCTTCGAGGAGAAGCTGGCCAGCACCCGGCCCTGGGCATGAGCCGGCGCCTCATCTCCACCGGCTCGCCCTTCGAGCGGCAGGCCGGCTATTCGCGCGCGGTCGTGGCCGGCAACTGGTGCTTCGTCTCCGGCACGACCGGCTACGACTACAAGGCCATGACGATGCCGGACACGGCGGGCGACCAGGCGCAGGCCGCCTTCGAGACCATCGCCGCCGCCCTCGCCGAGGCCGGCTTCTCGATGGAGGACGTGGTGCGCGTGCGCTACCTCGTGACCGATGCGGGGATGGCGGACGACGTCTTCGCCGTTTCCGGCCGCTGGCTGGGCGAGATCAGGCCGGCCGCCACGCTCGAGGTCACGGGCCTTCTCAAGCCCGAGATGAAGGTCGAGATCGAGGCGACGGCCTACCGCCCCTGAGACCGCCACAAGGCCGCCCCGCCTCGGGGCCGAGCCCTCATGCCAACCGAACGGACATGCCCATGACCACGCGCAAGCTGCTTCTCCTGCCCGGCGACGGGATCGGCCCCGAGGCCATGGCCGAGGTCGAAAAGCTCATCGCCGCCATCAACGAGGAGGCCGGCGCGGGCTTCGAGAGCGAGCGGGCGCTCGTCGGCGGCAGCGCCTACGACGCGCATGGGGCGGCCATCTCCGACGCCGACATGACGCTGGCGATGGACGCGGACGCCGTGCTCTTCGGCGCCGTGGGCGGCCCGAAATGGGACGGCGTGCCCTACGAGTCGCGCCCCGAGGCCGGCCTCCTGCGCCTGCGCAAGGACATGGGGCTCTTCGCCAATCTGCGCCCCGCCATCTGCTATCCCGCGCTCGCCGAGGCCTCCTCGCTCAAGCGCGAGCTGGTGGACGGGCTCGACATCCTCATCCTGCGCGAGCTGACGGGCGGGGTCTATTTCGGCGAGCCGAAGGAGATCATCGATCTGGGCAACGGCCAGAAGCGCGGCGTGGACACCCAGGTCTACGAAACCTACGAGATCGAGCGCATCGCCCGCGCCGCCTTCGAGCTGGCGCGCACGCGCCGCGGCAAGGTCACGTCCATGGAAAAGCGCAACGTCATGAAGACGGGCGTCTTGTGGAACGAGGTCGTCACCGCCGTCCACGGGCGCGAATATCCCGACATCGCGCTCGACCACATGCTGGCGGACGCCGGCGGCATGAAGCTGGTGCAGAACCCCAAGCAGTTCGACGTCATCGTGACCGACAATCTCTTCGGCGACATGCTCTCCGACATCGCGGCCATGCTCACCGGCTCGCTCGGCATGTTGCCGTCCGCCTCGCTCGGCGCGCCGGACGAGGTCACTGGCAAGCGCCGCGCGCTCTACGAGCCGGTGCACGGCTCGGCGCCCGACATCGCCGGCCAGGGGCTGGCCAACCCCATCGCCATGATCGCCTCCTTCGCGATGATGCTGCGCTATTCCTTCGAGATGGTGGCCGAGGCCGACGCGCTGGAAGCGGCGATCGCGGCGATTCTGGACGCCGGCACGCGCACCGGCGACATCATGGCCCCCGGCTGCCGGCAGGTCGGCACCGCCGAGATGGGTGACGCCATCGTGGCGGCATTCCGCGAGAGGCTCGCCGCCTGAGGCGCCTCGGGCGCCGCGCATAAGGAAAAAAGGCCCCGGATCGCTCCGGGGCCTTTTCATTGTCGCGTCGGGCTCGCCGGTCAGTCGAGATTGTGGATGTCCACGTGGCGCGTGTCCTTCAGGAACAACATGCCGATCACGAAGGACATGGCCGCGATGATGACGGGATACCACAGGCCCGAATAGATGTTGCCCGTCGCCGCCACGATGGCGAAGGAGGTGGTGGGCAGGAAGCCGCCGAACCAGCCGTTGCCGATATGGTAGGGCAGCGACATGGAGGTGTAGCGGATGCGCGTGGGGAACAGCTCCACCAGATAGGCGGCGATGGGGCCGTAGACCATGGTCACGAGCAGGATGAGGAAGAACAGGATCGCGACCGTCGCGACATAGTTCACCTCGTCCGGGTTGGCGGCGGCCGGATAGCCCGCCGCGCGGATCGCATCGGTGGCGGCCGTGGAGAACTCGGCCGTGCGCGCCGTGCGCTCCTCGGCCGAGAGGGCGCCCCCCTCGAAGCTCTCGATGGTCACGTCGCCGATCTGCACCGTGGCGACAGAGCCGGCCGGCGCGGCGATGTTGTCGTAGTTCACCGCGTTTCGCGCGAGGAACGCCTTGGCGATGTCGCAGGACGAGGTGAAGGCGGAGGTGCCCACCGGGTTGAACTGGAACGAGCAGGTCGCCGGGTCGGCCGTGACGTGCACCGGGGCGCTCGCCTGGGCGCTGGCAAGCTGCGGATTCACCACCTGCGTCAGCATCTGGAAGGCGGGGAACAGCGTCACCACCGCCAGCCCCAGGCCCGCCATGATCACCGCCTTGCGCCCGATCCTGTCCGACAGGGCGCCGAAGATCAGGAAGAAGGGCGTGCCCAGGAGCAGCGCGATCGCCATCATGATGTTGGCGGTCGGCCCGTCCACCTTCAGCGTCTGCGTCAGGAAGAACAGCGCGTAGAACTGGCCCACATACCAGACCACGGCCTGCCCGGCGGTAAGGCCGAACAGCGCCAGAAGCACGATCTTGAGGTTGGGCCAGTTGGCGAAGGATTCCTTCAGCGGGCTCTTGGAGCCCTTGCCCTCCGCCTTCATCTTCTTGAACAGCGGGCTTTCGTTCAGCTTGGTGCGGATCCAGACCGAGATCGCCAGGAGGATGATCGAGATCAGGAACGGAATGCGCCAGCCCCAGGCCTGGAAGGCCTCTTCGCCCAGATAGGTGCGCGTGCCCAGGATGATGATGAGCGAGAGGAACAGGCCCATCGTCGCCGTGGTCTGGATCCAGGCGGTGAAGTAGCCGCGCTTGCCGTTGGGCGAGTGCTCGGCCACGTAGACGACCGCGCCGCCATATTCCCCGCCCAGCGCAAGGCCCTGCAGCAGGCGCAGGATGATCAGCAGCACCGGAGCGACGAAGCCGATCTGGTTGTAGGTGGGCAGGAGGCCGACGATGAAGGTCGACAGGCCCATGATGACGATGGTGATCAGGAACGTGTACTTGCGCCCCACCAGGTCGCCCAGGCGCCCGAACACCAGCGCGCCGAACGGGCGCACGGCAAAGCCCGCGGCGAAGGCGAGAAGGGCGAAGATGAAGCCCGCCGTCGGGTTCACGCCCGCGAAGAATTGCGCCGCGATGATCGCCGCCAGCGAACCGTACAGGTAAAAATCGTACCATTCGAAGACGGTGCCGAGGGAGGAGGCGATGATGACCTTCCTCTCCTCTTTCGTCATGCTGGTCTGCGAGCGCACGGACTGCGCCCCTGCATTGGTCTGTGTCACGAAATCTCCTCCCTTCGCCGGCCCTCCTGCGGCCCTCCAGCCGCGTGGCGAAACAAGACGACGCTATCCCTTTTTCATCGAATGTAAATACCGTGTTCCTTTACGGGGAAGACCAGACTAGATTTGAACTTGCTTGCCGATCATTGCGCGATGCATCGCTTGCGCGCGGGCGATGAACGGGCGGGGGCGCAACCTCCCGTCGAATGGCGCGTTGTACCCTGTGAAAACCCTGTTTCGGAGGCCCGACCATGATCCGTTCCATCCTCAAGGCCGTGTTCGTCGGCTGGGTGACCAAGAAGATTCTCAATCGCGGCGAGCGCGGCGGCGCACCCCGCCGGCGCGGCTGAGGCCGCCTCGCGCGCGCCGGTTCGGCGATTGACAAGACGCACCGCTGCGCTCATAGGAAACGCATGATCCTGCGCTCCACGACCAAAACCGCGATTATCTGACGCCTTCGTCCCGCACTCCCCCGGGACGGGGTTGGAGGTGCTGGACAAAGGTCTCGCGGGGAGCTCAAGGACGGTCAATCACAATGGGCTACAAGATCGCTGTCGTGGGCGCGACCGGCAATGTCGGGCGCGAAATGCTTTCCATCCTCGACGAGCGCGGCTTCCCCGCCGACGAGGTGGTGGCGCTCGCCTCGCGGCGCAGCCAGGGCACGGAGGTCTCCTTCGGCGACAGGACGCTGAAGGTGAAGGCGCTGGAAAGCTACGACTGGGCGGGCACGGACATCTGCCTGATGTCGGCCGGCGGCTCGGTCGCCAAGGATTGGGCACCGAAGATCGCAGCGCAGGGCGTCGTCGTCATCGATAATTCCTCCGCCTTCCGCTACGATTCCGACGTGCCGCTGATCGTGCCGGAGGTGAACGCGGACGCCGTGTCCGGCTTCACCCGCCGCAACATCATCGCCAACCCCAACTGCTCGACGGCCCAGCTCGTGGTGGCGCTCAAGCCCCTGCACGACAAGGCCACCATCAAGCGCGTCGTCGTCTCCACCTACCAGTCGGTCTCCGGCGCGGGCAAGGACGGCATGGACGAGCTGTTCGAGCAGTCGCGCGCCGTCTTCGTGGCGGACCCCACCACCAACAGGAAGTTCACCAAGCGTATCGCCTTCAACGTCATCCCCCATATCGACGTCTTCATGGAGGACGGCTCCACCAAGGAGGAGTGGAAGGTGATGGCCGAGACCAAGAAGATGCTGGACCCGAAGATCAAGGTGACGTGCACGGCCGTGCGCGTACCCGTCTTCATCGGCCATTCGGAGGCGGTGAACATCGAGTTCGAGAACCCGATCACAGCGGAGGAGGCGCGGGCCATCCTGCGCGAGGCGCCGGGATGCCTCGTCATCGACAAGCACGAGGATGGCGGCTACGTGACGCCGATCGAGAGCGCGGGCGAGGATGCCACCTACATCTCGCGCATCCGCGAGGACCAGACGCTGGAGAACGGGCTCAATTTGTGGGTCGTGGCCGACAATCTGCGCAAGGGCGCGGCGCTGAACGCGGTGCAGATCGCCGAGCTTCTCGTCAACCGGCGCCTGCTGCAGAACCGCAAGGCCGCCTGAGCGCCCTGCCCCCGATACTGGAAAGGCCGCCTGAAAAGGCGGCCTTTTTCATGGGCGTCGCCGGTTCGCAACAGTCGGGGCGGTTTGCGCCCGGCCGCCCCCATTCCGCCCACTAACGGTCCTAAAGGCCGATTTCGCGGCGATCGGCTGCTTTTTAATCAAAGTTGAACCATAAGGGGCCCAGCCTCTTTGCAATCGTCCTGTCCTCGGAGCGCCTTCATGAAGAAAACCATCGCCGCCTCAGCCTCTCTGGCCATTCTCGCCGGCTGCACCACCAGCAATCCCTATACGGGTGAGCAGCAGATTTCGAGGGCGGCCGCCGGCACCGGCATCGGCGCGGGCGTCGGCGCGCTCGGCGGCTATCTCGTGGGCGAGGTGGCGGGCGTGGACCGCGGCCGCGCCGCGCTTCTGGGCGCGGGCATCGGCGCGCTGAGCGGCGGCGGCATCGGCGTCTACATGGACCGGCAGGAGGCCGACCTCCGCGCCCAGCTCCAGGGCACGGGCGTCTCGGTCACGCGCGTCGGCGACCGCATCGTGCTCAACATGCCCTCCAACATCACCTTCGCCACCGACCAGGACCAGGTCCGTTCCGAGTTCTACCCGACCCTCACCTCGGTCGCGATCGTCCTCAACAAGTACGACCAGTCCATCGTGGATGTCGTGGGCCACACCGACAATGTCGGCTCGGCGCAGTACAATTTCGGCCTCTCCCAGCGCCGCGCCTCCAGCGTCGCGGGCTTCCTCCAGAACCAGGGCGTCAACGGCCGCCGCCTGAACGTGCAGGGCCAGGGCCTTTCGCAGCCCGTCGCCTCCAACGCCACCGAGCAGGGCCGCGCGCAGAACCGCCGCGTCGAAATCTCGATCTCGCCGCTTCAGGCCGGCTGAGGCCGGGCGGCCCTGAAACGAGAAAAAGGGGGAGCGGCCCGGGCCGCTCCCCCTTTTTCATGCCCGCAATCGCCCTCAGTTGGTCACTGAGAGCATCGGGTTGCGAGACTGGCGGAAGGCCGCCCAGGCGCTCCACACGAGCAGGAGGGCCGTCACGGCCAGAACCGTGCCCGAGATCGGCCGCTCGAGGAAGGTCATGAGATTGCCGCGCGAGATCAGCATGGCGCGGCGGAAATGCTCCTCCATCAGCGGCCCCAGCACGAAGCCGAGCAGGAGCGGCGCCGCCGAGAACTGCAACAGCCGCAGCCCATAGCCCAGCGCCCCGAAGAACAGCACCAGCCAGACGTCGAAGGCGTTGTTGTTCACCGTGTACACGCCGATGCAGATGAACATCAGCACCGCCGGGTAGAGCAGGTGGTAGGGGATCAGCAGCAGCCGCACCCAGAGCCCGATCAGCGGCACATTGAGCACGACCAGCAGGAGGTTGCCGATCCAGAAGCTCATCACCAGGCCCCAGAAGAGGCTGGCCTGCTCGGTCATGAGCTGTGGCCCGGGCGTGATGCCATGGATGATGAGCGCGCCCAGCATCAGGGCCATGGTGGGGCTGCCGGGAATGCCCAGCGCCAAAGTGGGGATGAACGAGGTCTGGTCGGCGGCGTTGTTGGCCGATTCCGGCGCCATGATCCCCTCGATGGCCCCCTTGCCGAAGCGCGAGCGGTCCTTCGCCACCCGCTTCTCCACGGCATAGGCCATGAAGGCGGCGACGGAGGGGCCCGTGCCCGGCAGGGTGCCGAAGAAGGAGCCGAGCCCCGTTCCGCGCAGCATCGGCCCGATGGAGCGGCGCAGATCGTCCCGCGTCGGCTTCATCGCGCGCAAGGTCACGCTCTTGCGGTCGATGCGCGCCACGCCCACCTGCCGGACGCCGACGATGATCTCGGAGATGCCGAACAGCCCCATGGCCAGAGCGACGAGGCTGATGCCGTCGGCCAGTTCCAGCATTCCGAAGGTGAAGCGCGCCTGGCCCGTATAAAGGTCCATGCCCACGGTGCCGAAGGCGATGCCGAGCACCACCATGGCCAGCCCCTTGATGGCGGAACCGTCCGAGATGGTCGAGGCCGCCACGAGGCCGAGCACCATCAGCGAGAAATAGTCTGCCGAACCGAAGGACAGGGCGTAGGAGGCGATGGTGGGCGCGAAGAGCATCATCAGCACGATGCCGATGGAGCCGCCGACGAAGGAGGCGACCGTCGTCATCAGCAGCGCCACGCCTCCCCGCCCCTGGCGCGTCATCGGATAGCCGTCGAGGCACGTCACCGCATTGGCGGGCGTGCCGGGAATGTTCAGGAGGATGGAGGCGGTGTTCCCACCATAGCTGGTGCCGTACCAGATGCCGGCCAGCATGATCAGCGCGGCCGTGGGGTCGAGATGGAAGGTGATCGGGAAGAGCATCGAGATCGCCGCCAGGGCCCCGAGCCCGGGAATGACGCCGATCACCGTGCCGAGGAAGACGCCGACAAAGCAATAGAAGAGGTTGGAAGCCGACAGGGCGGTGTTGAGGCCGAGCGCGATATTCCCGGTAAGCGTGCCGAAGACGTCCATCAGTGCGGCCACCGGACCATGGCGAGCGGCAGGCCGAGCCCGACGCGGAAGATCAGATAGGCGAGCAGGGACAGGAAGACGATCGACCCGACGAGCGCGACGGGCCGGAACCTCGTTTCCGCGAGCATTGCCACGAAGACCAGTGCCGCGATGGCCGGTAGGAGGCCGTAGGGCCGGATCGTCAGCGCGAAGGCGCCCACGCTCGCCAGCACCGCGAGGGTGGGGCGGATCTCCACCGCATCGAGCGTTCCCTGCCGGAAGAAGGCCGGAATCATGATGGCCAGACCGAAGCCGGCCAGAAGCACGCCCACAGCCATGGGAAACAGGCCCGGCCCCATGCGGCGCACGGTGCCAAGGTCCAGCGCCGTTGAGGCCTGCCAGGCGATCAACGCCCCCGTGAGCAGAAGAAGCCCTCCGCCTATGATATCGCGATAGTCCCTTTGGTACATGCCCAGATCACCTCCCATGGCCGAACCCCCTCAGGAAACATGATCCGGCGCGATTTGGAAGATAGAGGATTCATGTATCTTGCATGTTCGCGTGCCATAGTGCGGCAGAGATGCGTTCCACACCACCTTCGCCACGCCCCTCTCCGGGAGATCATGGAACGCGACGCAGGGACAGCACACGTTCCTGCCCCGACTTGCGACAACGCACTGCACAACGCGGCCGCCTCGCCGATCAAGATGGCGCCCCACCCAATCCCTCCCGAGCCGCACCGCATAGGGCCGGCAACGCCTCACCCCGCCTCGCATTAGCTCACCAAGGACGGCCAGCAACGCGTCCTCACCGCAGTGCTCGCGCTCGGGCTCCCGGATGGGCTCCTACGCCCTGCGGAAGGGGGCCGCCCACGACGTCGCATCGCAGGACCTTCGCGAAGCAGACCATGCCGGGCGTCCGATCGTCTCGCGACGCGGCGTGGACAATGATCCGGCCGGGCGTTCGACGATCACAGGGGTATCGGCAAATCGGACGGCGAGTCGATGTCGTACATCCCACGAGCTGCCTTCACGTTGAATGTCGAGGACAGCGGACGGACGTCAACCAGCTCCCATGCCAGCCAGCCCTCTTCGAAAGAGCTGCCGCAAGCTGCGACCATATCGTCCGGCACGAATGGGCGAACATTCGCAACGCGGACGAGAGCGACGGCTATGCCCGCATCGTCTTCCTCCCCATCGTTTCGAAGGAAACGGCGGTTCTCGACGATCAACAAGTCCTCATCGGCATGCAGGTTGGGTTTCCAACGCCGCACTTCCAGCGTCTTGTCGCCGGATGCAATGCGACTGCCACCGGGCGCTACGATCGACAGGGCTTTCATAACCCTCTATTTCACACGGGCCGCACTCAACGGCAACCGTAGTCATTGGCTGCCACAACGTGCGTCTCATCATGGAACTGTTTCGACACAGGATCGGCGCGCTGTCTCAACGCTGCTTGGGGAGAGCCGGGCTATTGCTGGCTTCGGCTTTAAGAATGCGTTGTTGTTTTGACGGGGTTGTGGGCGCGGTGCTTGCGGCGGCTTCGTTCTGGCGGCGCGGAATGATGGCGGACGTTTCAGGCGCGTTGGCCTGGGCCGGCACCTCGTGCCCTGCCCCCTGTATGCCCGTCATCGCGCTCACATGTAAGCGCGATGACGTGGCCTGTGCAGCCAGACTCGACGGCTGTGGGTGCCGCCAGGGCATGAGGTGTTCGATGTAGGATTTGGGGTGCCCGTCGAGGACGGCGGAGGGTTTCGACAAGATAGTCGACGGGGGTCACGCCGGACATCTTGCAGGTAGCAACGAGCGAAGCGAGCATGGCCCAGTTCTCGGCGCCGACCTCGTTGCCGGCGAAGAGGGCGTTCTTCCGCGTCAGCGTGATCGGGCGGATCTGGTTCTCGACCGGGTTGGTGTCGAGCTCGAGGGTGCCGTCGTCGAGGAAGCGGATTAGCCCGGGCCAGTGCGCGAGGGTTTAGCGGAAAAACGCTGCTGGCCAGCGAGCGAGATCGACCCGACGTCAAGAAGGCGCGCCAGGAATGGACGGCTGGGCGGCAACCGAGGGTGCGGCTTGAACCGCATAGGCTGGTCTTCATTGACGAGTCCGGCACGACCACGAAGATGACATGCCACTACGGCCGCTGCCCAGGGGCGAGCGGCTGCGCTCCAAAGCGCCGTTCGGTCACTGGAAGACCCAGACCTTCATCGCCGGCCTCAGATGCTTCGGGCTCACCGCACCTGTCGTGGTGGATCGGCCGATGAACCGGCGCGTCTCCGAGGCTTATGTCGAGACCCAACTTTCCCCGACACTGTCTGCGGGCGACGTCGTCATCCTCGACAATCTCGCCGCTCACACGAGCCCGAAGGCCCAAGCGGCTATCAAGGCGCGCGGCGCATGGATGCTGTTCCTGCCGCCATATAGTCCCGATCTCGACCCCATCGAGATGGCCTTCGCCAAACTCAAGGCACATCTGCGGGCCGGAGCCATCCGAACAATCGACGCCCTATGGCAGGCAATCGGAGACATCTGCGATCTCTTCTCTCCCACGGAATGTCAAAACTACTTCAAAGCTGTTGGATATGCACCAACTTGAAAGTGCGAGGCTCCAGAACCGTCCGATTGCAGCCGCGCCCGGAGGCGCCGGCGGGGGGATCATTCGATCTGCGTATCCTCCAGCGAGAAGCCGGACTGGAATGTCAGGAAGGCCGGCATGTTGACGAAGCCCGATACGGATTCGCTCACCGCATAGCTCTGGTCGCGCCAGTTCAGGAAAATGATCGGCGCGAGCTCCAGCGCGCGGTCGACGAAGCGGGAATAGATCTCGGCGCGCTCGTCCGCGTCCACCGTCGCCCGGCCCTCGTCCAGCAGCGCGTCGATCTCGGGATCGGAGAAATAGGGCGCGTTCGTGGTGCGCACCAGGTTCTCGCCGCCGTAGTAGAACTGGCTCAGCCAGTCGGGGTCGGTGATCTCGCCCACCGTGCCCATGATGGCGAAGTCGTAGTCCGCGGTGGTGACCTTGGCCATCCGGTTGGTCCAGTCCGGCATGTCGAGGGTGACGGTGATGCCGATCTTGGCCAGCTCCGATTGCACCGCGATCGCGGTGTTCTGGTGGAAGCTGTATTGCGACGTCGAGACCAGTCGCGCGGTGAACCCATCCGGATAGCCTGCCTCGGCCAGCAGCTCGCGGGCGAGATCGTAGTCGAGGGTATAGAAATCGGCCTTTTCCGGATCGTAGCCCGGGTAGCCCTCGGGGATCGCGAGGCCGTAGTTCGGCGCGCCGAGGCCGTCGAAGGCGGTGGCCACGATCACGCTGCGATCCACCGCATGGGCGACGGCGCGGCGCACCTCGGGATGGCTGAACGGCTCGAAGGAGGTGTTGAACTGCAGCCCCATGAAGGGGCCGTAGGTGCTTTCCAGCCGCATGTCGGAGCTGGCCTCGACGCTCGCCATGTCGCGCGCGGGGACATATTCGACGATGTCCACGTCCCCCGTGCGGATCGCGTTCATCCGCGTGTTCTCGTCGGTGTAGAACTGGTAGACGACTTCGTCCAGATAGGGCTTGCCCTCCTTGTAGTAGTCGTCGAACCGCTCGATCACCAGCTCCTCCCCCCGCGCCCATTCAACGAAGCGGAAGGGCCCGGCGCCGACCGGCGCGGCGCTGGCGATGTTGTCGAGGTTCTCCTCCAGCCAGGCAGCGGGCAGGATCACCGCCTCGGGCAGCGCCAGATAGTGGAGGAAGGAGACCGAGGGCCGGTTGAGCGTGATCACCACGGTGCGATCGTCCGGCGTCTCGATGCTGTCGACGATCTCGAACTGGCTGCGCAGCGAGGCGGCACTGCCGGGCGCCATGATCCGGTCGAAGGTGGCCTTGACGTCGGCCGATGTCACCGGGCTGCCGTCGTGGAAGAAGGCCTCGCGCAAGTGGAAGGTCAGGGTCTGCGCATCGGGCGCCACCTCGTAGCTTTCGGCCAGTTCCTGCGAGAGCTCCCCGTCGGTGCCGTAGTTCAACAGCCCCCGGTGGATGGCGAGCTTCACCGTGCGGAAGGCGGTGCCGGCCTGGATATGCGCGTCCATCGTCGGCGGCTCGGCCGACAGCCCGAAATAGAGCGTGCCCCCGTCGGCCAGCGCGGGGCCGGCCATGCCCATCAGCACCGTCGTTGCGGCGAGTATGATCTGTCTCATCTTTTCATCCCCTGTCGTTGTCATTCGTCATGGCGCGGCGCATGGGTCAGTCACGCCGCAGGCGCGGGTCGAAATGGTCGCGCAGGCTGTCGCCGATGATGTTGATCGCGAGCACGGTGATGGCGAGGAAGATCGCGGGCCAGACCAGATACATCGGGTTCTGCGAGAGATAGGATTGCGCGGTGCCGATCATCTGCCCCCAGGAGGGCGTCGGCGGCACGATCCCGAGCCCGAGGAAGGAGAGCCCCGATTCCAGCAGGATCGCCTCGGCCATGGTCAGTGTCGCCTGCACCATCAGCACGGACAGGATGTTCGGCAGAATGCCGGTGAAGACGATGCGCGGGACGCGGGCGCCCATCAGTTGCTCGGCCTGGATATAGTCCTGCCGCGCGACCTGCAGCGTCACCGACTGCGCGATCCGGGCGAATTGCGGCGCGTAGACCACGCCGATCACCACCGTCAGGCTGAGGATGCCGCTCTGCCAGAAACCGACGGCCAAGAGCGCGAAGAGGATCGGCGGGAAGCACAGAAGAATGTCCACGCCGCGCATTACCAGCGTGCCGAGCCATCCGGTGGAGTAGCCGCCGATGATCCCCAGCGCCGTGCCGAGGATGGCGGCCAGCACGGTGGCGCCGGTTGCCACCACGATGGTCGGCCGGATTCCGTAGAGCAGCCGCGACAGGATGTCCCGGCCGAATTCGTCGGTGCCCAGAAGATAGGCGGCCGACGAGCCCTGGTTGATCGCCTGCGCGTTGATCAGCAGCGGGTCGTGCGGCGCGATCATCGGCCCGAAGGCGGCGGCGAGGAGAATACAGGCGAGGATCGCAAGGCTCGCGATCACCGCGGGACGTGAGCGGAAATGTCGGATCATCTCAGCGCCTCCGCCGCACGCGCGGGTCGAGCAGCGTATAGATCAGCTCGACGGCCAGGTTGATCAGGATATAGACGCCCGCGATGGTCAGGATCGCGCCCTGCACCAGCGGGTAGTTGCGGCTCTGCACCGCCTCGACCAGCACGGTGGAAAGGCCCGGCCAGTTGAACATCGCCTCCACCAGCACGGTCCCGCCCATCAAGTTGCCCAGTTGCAGGCCGATGATGGTGACGATGGGGATCGCCGCGTTGCGCAGCACATGGCGCCAGATGATCCGCCGCTCTGGCGTGCCCTTGGCGCGCAGCGTGCGCACGAAGTCGCGGTCGAGGATGTCGAGGACGGAGGAGCGCGTCATCCGCGTGATCGAGGCCGAAAGGCCGAAGCCCAGCGTCAGCGCGGGCAGGATCAGCCGGCGGAAATGCTCGGCCGGGTTGCGGTCGATCCGCATGTAGCCCGAGGAGGGCAGCCAGTCGAGCTGGAGCGCGAAGAGCAGGATCAGCATCGCGCCGAGGATGTAGACCGGGACCGAGATCCCCACCGTCGAGACGGAGGTCAGCACGACATCCAGCCGCTTGCCGCGGTTCAGCGCCGCGGCGATGCCCAGCGGCACGCCGATCAGCGTGGCGACGATCACGGCGGCCACGGCCAGCTCCAGCGTCCGGGGCAGGTTGGCGCGGATCGTGTCGATCACCGGGTATCCGTCGCGCACCGAGCGGCCGAAATCGCCCTGCAGCACGCCGCCCAGCCAGCTTGCATATTGCGTCAGAACCGGCTGATCGAGCCCCAGCCTCGCCCGCATGGCGGCCACCGCCTCGGGCGTCGGGTTGCTCTCGGCACCGAGCAGCAGGATCACCGGATCGCCGGGCATGACATACATGATGGAGAAGACGAAGGTCGCGATCACGAAGAGCTGGATCGCGGCGATGCCCAGTTTGCGCAGGACGATCCACAGGATCATGCCGGCATCCCCGACGGCACTGCTACATGCATCTGCGGCACGGCCTCCAGAAGCGTGCGCGTATACGCCTGCTGCGGCGCGGCGAAGATCCGGTCCGCGGGCCCGTATTCCACGATCCGGCCGGCGCGCATGACGGCGACGGTGTCCGAGATGTGCTCGACCACGGCGAGATCGTGCGAGATGAACAGATAGGTCAGGTCGAACTCTTGCTGCAGATCCTTCAGGAGGTTGATCACCTGCGCCTGCACCGAGACATCCAGCGCCGACACCGCCTCGTCGCAGACCAGCAGCAGCGGGTTCAGCGCAAGCGCACGGGCGATGGCGATCCGCTGGCGCTGGCCACCGGAAAAGGCATGCGGATATTTGTGCAGCGACGCGGCGGGCAGGCCCACCGCATCGATCAGCCGTGCGGTGGTCCTGCCCGCTTCGTTCGCGCGGCCGTGGATGATCAGCGGCGCGGAGACGATCTCGGCCACCGTCTGGCGAGGATTGAGCGAGGCATAGGGGTTCTGGAACACCAGCGCGATATCGCGGCGCACATCGCGAAGTCGGTTGGCGTCCAGTTTCGTCAGATCCTCGCCGTTGAACCAGACCTCCCCCTTGTCGGCCTTCTGCATCTGCAGGATCAGCCGCGACAGCGTGGTCTTGCCGCAGCCCGATTCCCCCACGAGGCCCAGCGTCGTGCGCGGTGCGATCGACAGGCTGACGGCACCGACGGCCCGGAACTCGCGCGCGGGGGCGAAGGGGCCGGCCTTCAGGCGGTAGGTCTTGGACAGCCCCTCGACCCGCAGCACCGGCGGCAGGTCGGCGGCGGGCGCGGCCTTGCGCGCCGCCGATGGACGCGGCGGCGCATCCGCGTCGCCGATGGTCCGCAGCCGGTCGCGGCGCTGGCCGATCGTCGGCATGGCGCCGATCAGCGCACGGGTGTAATCGCTGGTCGGCCGCGCGAAAATCTCGGGCGTCGAGGCCTCCTCGACCTTGTCGCCCCGATACATCACGACCACCCGGTCGGCGACCTGGAAGACGACGCCAAGGTCATGGGTGATCAGCAGGATCGCGGCGCCCACGTCGCGGTTGAGATCGCGCAGGATGTCGAGCACCTGTTTCTGCACCGTCACGTCCAGCGCGGTGGTGGGCTCGTCGGCGATGATGACATCGGGCTCGCAGGCGACCGCGATGGCGATCATCACCCGCTGGCACTGGCCGCCCGACAGCTCATGCGGATAGGCGCGCATCGCGCGCGCCGGATCGGGCAGTTGCAGCCGCTCCAGCAGCGCGAGAGCGCGCCGCCGCGCGGCCGTGCGGCCCACATTCTCGTGCATCAGGATGGCATCCATGATCTGGTCGCCGCAGGTGAAGACCGGATCGAGCGAGGCCATGGGATCCTGGAACACCATCGAGATGCGGTTGCCGCGCAAGCGCCGCATCGCCTCGGGGCCGAGCGTGCTGACCGGATTTCCATCCAGCGTGACGCGCCCGGAGGTGATCACGGCATTGGCCGGCAAAAGGCCCAGGATGGCGAGCGACAAAAGCGTCTTGCCCGAGCCGCTCTCGCCCACCAGGCCCACGATCTCGCCGGCCCCGATTTCCATGGACATGTCGTTGACGGTGGGGCGCAGGCCCTCCGGGGTATGGAAGGCGATCGAAAGATTCTCGACCGTCAGCATGGCGTTCGGCGGTCCGGCAGGCAGGAGATATGATAGAATACGTTCAAACCGTCCATCCTTTCCCACGGCAGGAACCGGATCTCAGCACAAGATACCTGTGCTGCAGCGTATGGGTGACGATATTTGAGAGTATCGGGTGACAATCTCTGCGATCTGTCAAGGAAATAGCTGGAACGCGTCACAGCACCGGCAGAACGGATCAGACTTTTGCGCAAATAATATCTTATTGCACAACATATTTGCAGTAGATGCTTTTGCATTGCGCAGATAGCGGGATTGAATGCAAACATTCGATCGATCTCTATCATCGCTCTTGCAAAATCTACCATGTCGGGCAGATTTGATTTGGCAGCATCCTGCCATGTCTCATTCAAGGATACGCCCGATGCCTCCCGGCGAGACTGCTCCAGTCATCCTGATTTCCGGCGCGAACCGCGGCATCGGCGCTGCCGTGGCGCGCGAGATGCGCGCCCGCGGCTGGCGCCTCAGTCTCGGCGCCAGGGATATCGCCGCGCTCGAAGCGCTCTTCGGACCGCAGGGCGAGGATCTGGCCTTTCACCGGTTCGATGCGCTCGACCCCGCATCGGCGCAGGCCTGGGTCGCGGGCACGGCCGACCGCTTCGGGCGGATCGACGCATTGGTCAACAATGCCGGATCGAACGAGAAGGTGAAGATCACCGACGACAACGATGCCGCTCTGGACCGCCTCTGGGCGGTCAACGTCAAGGCGCCGCTGCGGCTGACGCGCCTGTGCCTGCCGTATCTGGAGGCGACCGGTCGTGGCCGGATCGTCAACGTGGCCTCACTGTCCGGCAAACGCGTGCGCAACGAATGGGTCGGCTACAACATGACCAAATTCGCGCTGATGGGCCTGACCCACACCACCCGTCATGTCGCCTGGGAAAAAGGCGTGCGGGCCACCGCCATCTGCCCGAGCTTCGTGCGCACCGACATGACGCGCAACGTGACCAAGGTCTCCCGCGACGAGATGATCCCGCCGGAGACCATGGCCGAGTTGATCCGCACGGTGATCGAACTGCCGAACAGCGCCGCGATGGCCGAGATGCTGGTCAATTGCCGTCTGGAGGACATGCTCTGATGTCCCGCATCGCCCCCGATCCGGTGCCGTCGGGCCCATTGCCCGCCGCGGTGGACGTGGTGGTGATCGGCGGCGGGATCGTGGGCGTCTCGACAGCGCTCTTTCTGGCGCAGAAGGGTGTCAGCGTCGCTCTGTGCGAGAAGGGGCTGATCGGCGCGGAGCAGTCGGGCCGCAACTGGGGCTGGGTGCGCCAGATGGGCCGCGACCCGGCCGAGATCCCGCTGGCGGTGCAGAGCCTTGCGATCTGGCGCGGGCTGAACGCACGGGTCGGGGCGGAGACCGGCTATCGCCAGACCGGGATCAGCTATCTCTGCCGGACCGAGGCCGAAATGGCCGAATACAGCGCCTGGCTGGACCATGCCCGCGACCACGGGATCGACACGCGGATGCTGGATCGCGCGGCGCTGGCGGATCTTCTGCCCGGCATCTCGGGCGAGTTCATCGGCGGGCTTCACACCGCCTCGGACGGGCGGGCCGAGCCGCTGCAGGCAGCCGCCGCCATCGCGCGGGCGGCGGCTGCGGCGGGGGCGCATATCGTCACCGCCTGCGCGGTGCGCGGGATCGAGCGCGCGGCCGGCGCCGTCTCCGGCGTGGTGACGGAACACGGGCCCGTCCGCTGCAGCACCGTGGTGCTGGCGGGGGGCGCCTGGTCGCGGCTGTTCGCCGGCAATCTCGGCATCGACCTGCCAATGCTGAAGGTGCTGGGCTCCGTCGCGAGGATTTCGGGCGTGGCGGGCGTGGCGGGCGTGCCGGACATGCCGGTGGGCGCCGACAACTTCTCGTTTCGCCGCCGCCTCGACGGCGGTTTCTCCATCGCGCTGCGCAACGTCAACGTGGTGCCCGTGGTGCCCGACAGCTTCCGGCTCTTCACCGATTTCGCGCCCTCCTTGATCCGCAACTGGAAGGAGCTGCGGATCCGGATCGGCAAGCGCTTCCTCGACGAATTGCGGATGCCGCGCCGCTGGGCGCTGGACCGGGTGACGCCGTTCGAGCGGATGCGCGTGCTGGACCCGGTGCCGGAGGACCGCTTTCTGAAGGATGCTCTGGTGCATCTCCAACGCGGGTTTCCCGCCTTCGCGGGCGCCCGCATCACCCAGAGCTGGGGCGGGCTGATCGACACGACGCCCGATGCCGTGCCGGTGATGGACAGGGTTCCCGGCATCCCGGGCTTCTACATCGCCGGGGGCTTTTCGGGGCATGGCTTCGGTATCGGCCCCGGCTCGGGACAGATGATGGCGCAGATGGTCACGGGGGAAACCCCGCTGGTCGATCCCGCGCCGTTCCGGCTGGGGCGGTTCCGCAGGCAGGCGGCGCATCGTGCGCGGGAGCGGCAGATCGTCGGACAGGCGTGAGACGGACATTCCGGAACAACGGGGAACGCGAAGAATGGCCTGGAGAATTGGCGTCGATTCCGGTGGCACCTTCACCGATGTCTGCATGTTCGAGGACGAGACGGGGCGGCTCGACATCTGGAAGGTGCCCTCCACCCCCTCCGACCCGTCGATGGGCATCGCCGAGGGCGTACGCCAGGGGCTGGAGACGGTGGGGGCCAAAGCTGCCGAGGTGAGCTTTCTCGGCCACGGCACCACGGTCGCGACCAATGCGCTCATCGAGCTCAAGGGCGTGCGCACCGGGCTGATCGTCACCGACGGGTTCCGCGACCTTCTGGAGATCGGCCGCCAGAAGCGCCCGAGCCTTTACGACATGAACGCCGAGAAGCCCGAGCCGCTGGTCTCCCGCGACCTGCGGATGGAGGTCAAGGGGCGGCTCAACTCGGACGGCGCCGAGGATGCGGCGCTCGACGAGGCCGCGGTGCGCGCCGCCGTGCGCCGCATGGCCGCCGGGGAGGTCAAGGCCATCGCCATCTGCTTCATCTACGGCTTTCTGAACACCGCCCATGAAAAGCGCGTGCTGGAGATCGTGGCCGAGGAATGCCCCGACGTCTTCGTCTCGGCCTCGCATCAGGTGGCGCCGGAGTTCCGCGAATACGAGCGGATGTCCACGACGGTGGTCAACGCCTATCTGGGCCCGATCATGCAGCGCTACATCCGGCGGCTGGACGGCCGGCTGACGGATCTCGGCCTGACCGTCGCGCCGCAGTTGACGCAGTCGAACGGCGGCGTCATCGGCTTCGCCACCGCCGCCGGCCTGCCGGTGCGGACCTTGCTGTCCGGCCCCTCCACCGGCGTCGTCGCGGCGCAGGCGATCGGGCGGATGGCGGGCTTTCCGGACGTCATCACCTTCGACGTGGGCGGCACCTCCTCGGACGTGGCGCTGCTCCTGGGCGGCAGTTGCGGGCTGACCGGAGAGGCCTCGGTCCACGGCTACCCGATCAAGGCCCCGATGCTCGATATCCACACGGTGGGCGCGGGCGGCGGCTCGATCGCCTATGTCGACAGCGGCGGGCTCCTGAAGGTGGGGCCGCAGAGCGCCGGGGCCGATCCCGGGCCGGTCTGCTACGGGCGCGGCAGCACCGAGCCGACGGTGACGGATGCCAATATCGTGCTGCAGACGCTGAACCCGGTCGAGATCCTGGGCGGGCGGATGAAGGTGCGCCGCGATCTGGCGGTCGAGGCGGTGCAGCGGCTCGCCGACCGGCTGGGACTGGGGCTGATGGGGACGGCGCAGGGAATCGTCTCGGTCGTCACCGCCAACATCGCCAAGGCGATCCGGGTGATCTCCGTCCAGCGCGGCTACGACCCCCGCGACTATGCGCTGATGGCCTTCGGCGGCGCGGGGCCGCTGCATGCGGCGCGGCTGGCGCAGGCGCTGGACATGAAGCACATCCTCGTGCCGCTGACGCCCGGCACGCTTTGCGCCATGGGACTTCTGCTCACCGACCTGCGCGCGGATTTCGCCGTCAGCCGTCTGACGGAGCTCGTCCCCGCCGCGATCCCGGCGGTGCGGGACGCGTTCGCCGAGCTGGATGCGCAGGCACGGGAGTGGTTCGAGCGCGACGGCATCGCCCCAGACCGCCGCATGCTCGCCCGCACGGTGGACATGCGCTACGTGGGCCAGAACTACGAGCTTTCGATCCCCGCTCCCGCAGGGCCGATCAGCGAGGCGACGCTGGAGGCGCTGGCCGAAGGCTTCGCCGCCGCGCACCGCCAGCGCTTCGGATTCGTGGCCGAGGGCGAGACGGTGCAGATCGTGACGCTGCGGGTCGAGGCGACCGGGCTGGTGGCCAAGGCCCGGTTCCGACCGCAGCCGGACGCGGGGCCCGACGCTTCGGGCGCCATCCTCGCACGCCGCCCGGTCTGGCTGGCCGAGGCCGGCGATTTCGTCGACTGCCCCGTCTATGCCCGCAGCGGGCTGAAGCCCGGCCACAGCTTCACCGGCCCGGCCATCGTCGAGCAGATGGATGCGACGACCGTGGTCCTGCCCGGCATGACGGCGCGGGTCGATGCCTATCTGAACCTCGTCCTGGAGGCCGCAGCATGACCCGCACGCTGACGAAGGAGGCCGTCGCCGTCGATCCGATCACGGTCGAGGTGATCGGATCGGCCCTCGCCTCGATCACCGAGGAGATGGGCGAGGCGCTGGTCCGCGCCAGCTACTCGACCAACATCAAGGAGCGCCGCGACTGCTCGACCGCGCTCTTCGACCATCGCGGCACGACGCTCTGCCAGGCCGAGCACATCCCGATGCATCTGGGCAGCTTCCTCGGCGCCATCCCCCATATCCTCAAGCGCTTCCCGCTGGAGACGATCCGCCCCGGCGATGTCTTCATCGGCAACGACGCCTACGAGGGCGGCGGCACCCATCTGCCGGACATCGTGCTGACGGAGCCGATCTTCCACGAAGGCACGCTGGTCGCCTGGGCGATCAATACCGCGCACCATTCGGACTTCGCCGACCGGGGCAATGCCCATATCTTTCAGGAAGGACTGCGCATCCCGCCCGTGCGGCTCTATGCCGAGGGCGTGCTGCGGAAGGATATCCAGGAGCTGATCCTGCTCAACTGCCAAGTCCCGCACGAGCGGCTGTCGGACCTGCGGGCGCAGATGTCGGCCAACCGGCTGGGCGTGCAGCGCATGATCGCGCTCTGCGAGAAATACGGCACCGCGCAGGTGATGGCCGCCGGCGAGGCCCTGCAGGACTATGCCGAGCGCAAGATGCGCGCCGGCATCGCCGCGATCCCGGACGGCAGCTACAGCTTCACCGACAGCTTCGATTCGGTGCAGATGGAGGGCAGCGTCGAATTGGGCCTGACGATCACCGTGAGAGGCGACGAGATGGCGCTCGACTTTCAGGCTCCGCCGCAGATGCGCAACGCGCTGAACGTCATCTACACCGCGCTGCTGGCCGCCTGCTACTACGCGGTCAAGGCCGTGGTGGACCCGACCGTCCTGCCGAACGCGGGCCTCGCGCGGCCGCTGACGGTGACGGCGCCCGAAGGCTCGCTTCTGAACGCCGTCCTGCCGGCGGCGGTGAACTCGCGCCTCTCCGCCTGCCAGCGGGTCTGCGACATGGTGATGGGGGCTTTGGCGCAGGCGCTGCCGGGCAGGGTGATGGCGGCGGGCAACGGCTCCTGCGCCTCGGCCACCTTCAGCGGACGGCGACCGGACGGAGAGCCTTGGGTCTATCTGGAAACCATCGGCGGCGGTGGCGGCGCGCGCCCGGCCGCGGACGGGCTGTCGGGAATCCACGTCCACATGACCAACACCTCGAACCTGCCGGTGGAGGCGCTGGAGATCGAATATCCGCTGACCCTGCTGCGCTACGAGCTGGTGCGGGATTCCGCCGGCGCCGGCGCAATGCGCGGCGGCATGGGCCTGCGCCGGACCTACCGGATCGAGGCCGACTGCATGCTGGCGGTCGAGGCCTCGCGCGTGCTGTCGCGGCCCTGGGGGCTGGAAGGCGGCGGGCCGGCGACATGTTCGGTGATCCGGCGAAACGGCATCGTGCTCGACGGCCGCAACACCGCCCTCACGCCGGGCGACATCGTTGAGATCGTGACCGCCGGCGGCGGCGGCTACGGAGCGCCGGCAGCACGCAGCCCCGCCGGGATCGCCCGCGATCTGCGGGAAGAGCGCATCACCCCCGATTTCGCCCGCGCCGCCTATGGCACCGCCTGAGCGAGGCGGAACGACCAAGTGCGCTTCATGTCCGACGACCCGACCGAACAGGCGCGCCGGCGGACGCGGGCGACACGCCGGACATCGAAATCGGCCTTTGACGCGGAGCGTACGGGGGCATCTGCATCTCGTCCTCGCCTACCTCCCGCGCTAGGTTTCGGAAGCCGGGGTCTGCAAAGGGAGTGCCGATGTGAACGACATGCCGCGGCGCGAGTCCGCCGCCATCTTTCCTGGCGACATGATCCCGGATGAGCGCCAGCAGCATCTGCTGCAATGGTTCGACACCAATATCGGCGGGTCGAACCAGGAATTGGCGCGGATCTTCAACACCTCGGTCTCCACCATCCGGCGCGATCTGGACGCGCTGGCGGCGCGGGGGCTGGTACGGCGCACCCATGGCGGCGCCGTGGGCCTGCGCCGGCGCACCACGGCGGAGCCCTCCGCCCAGGCCGCCAGCATGACGGCGGTCGAGGAAAAGCAGGCTATCGCACGCGAGGCCGCGAAACGGCTGGAGCCCGAACAGAGCATCCTTCTGGATACCGGCTCCACCATCGTCCATCTCGCACATGCGATCGCCGATCTGGCGGTGCCGCTGACGGTGGTGACGAACGACATCCAGATTGCCGGGATTCTCGCCGGCCGCTCGCATATCAAACTGGTGATGCCGGGAGGCACCTGCCGCTATCGCGCCTACAGCCTGATGGGCGAGCCGGGGCTTTCCTTCCTGCGGCAGATCCGCTGCGACAGGTTTTTCCTGTCGGCGCAGGCGCTCGACGGGGAATGCGCCTCGGAAACCTCCCTGGAACTGGTGAACCTGAAGCGCGCGATGCTGGCCGCGGCGCGGGCCAGCACCCTGCTGATCGATTCCAGCCGGATTCCGGCTCGCGCGATCTACCGGCTGGCGCCGCTCGACGAGCTGAACGAGATCATCACCGACGACGGCTTTCCCGAAGCCGAGGCCGCGACCTTCCGAGACCAGGGAATCGCCTTCACCAGGGCGCAGGTGGCCGATTAGCAGGACTTGAGCACGCCGCAGCCGCACCATCGCCCGCCGTGGCATCCGCAAAGGCTCTCCATCGGTCATGAGGATGGCCTGCCGCCGGGTGCAATCGGGCGGAACGCGGATGACGCGCCCCGCCCCGGCTTCGCCCCGCTCAGGCCGGGAACCCTTTCGCGACATGATCGCGGATGAAGCCCGCTCCGATGTCGGACAGCCGTGCGACCAGCGCCTTGCCCGTCTCGGCGGAGGAATGCACCGGATCGCCGCCCCAGACGCCGTCCGGGGATGCCTCGATCGCCTCCAGCGGCGCCTGCAGCTTGGCCCCGGCATATTTCACTGCCGCATAGCCCGCGCATTCCAGCCCCATCGCCATCTGCCCGGCCGGCGGCGCCTTGCGCAGGTCGGGCCGGAACAGGCCGGGATAGTAGTGCAGCCCCACCGAGGTCAGCGGATCGCCCCCATGGCCGGAGGATTTCGCCGCCTTCTCGGGGCCGAGAATGTCCTTCAGCAGTTCGTAGCTGATCTGCCACAGATACATCGAAGCGACGAACATGCCGGTGTCGCGCCGCCATTTCTGCGTCACCTCGTTGATCGCCGAGACATTGCCGCCATGGCCGTTGATCACCAGCAGTTTCGTCAGCCCATGCCGCGAAAGGCAGCGGAACATGTCGTCCAGAACCGCGACCAGCGTTGCCTGACCGATGGCGATGCCGCCATGGGACGAGCCGAAGTAATCCTCGCCGCCGAACGGGATGACGGGGGCGACGAAGGTCGGCACGCCCTCGGCGCGCGCCTTGCGCGCGATGTCGAGCGCCACCGCCTCGGCGGCGAGATAATCGCCCATCGGCGCATGGGTGCCCTGGTCCTCCAGCGAGCCCATCGGCAGGAGGATCACCGCCTCGCCGTTCAGGTACTGGCGCGATTCCTCGCTGGTCAGCTCTGCGATCTTGAGTTTCTCGGTCAGTGTCGCGGTATCGGGCATGGAGGGTCTTTCCGGTTCGAGGGTGGAAATCTTGCGAGCCGGGCCGATCAGCCCGGCTCCGCCATGTCGGGGAGCGCCGGATCGGGCGCCGGCGCGCGGTCCGGCCAGAAGCGCACACCGGGCCGCGCCAGCCCGCCGCCGAGCGCCGCGACCGTGCCGTCGGCGCGCCAGCAGGCCGCGCCGGTCATCGTGCCGTCCGGCTCGAAGGCGATCGCGTTCATCCCGCCGCCGATATGGGGCATCACGCGGATCCGATGGCCCATCGATTCCAGCGCCTGCTGCTGCGGCGCCAGGGCCTGCTCGATCTCGACCTCCTGGCCTTCAGTCCAGATGCGCGGCGCCTCGACCGCCTCCTGAAGGCTCATGCCGTGGTCGATCAGGTTGACGATCGCCTGCATGGCCGAGGGAAAGATGCGCAGGCCTCCCGGAAGGCCGAGCGCGAAGACCGGCCGGCCCTCGCGCAGCACCATGAGCGGCGCCATCGAGGTGGGAACCCTCTTGCCAGGCACCACCGACAGGGCGCGGCCGGGATGCGGGTCGAAATTGCTCATGTAGTTGTTGAGGATGATGCCGGTGCCGGGCACCATCACGCGCGCGCCGAACAGCCCGTTGATCGTATGGGTGGCCGAGACGATGTTGCCGTCGCGATCCGCCACGGTGACATGGGTGGTGTCGCGGCTTTCATGCCCCGGCGCGGGCGGCAGGGCGCTGGCAAGCCCGATCCGGGCGCGGCATTCGGCGGCGTAGCTCCTGGACGTCAGCCGCTCCACCGGCACGTCGACGAAATCGGGATCGCCCGAATGGGCGCGCCGGTCGGCAAAGGCGATGCGGATCACCTCGGCCAGGAGATGCAGCGACCCCGGCGTGCCGAAGCCCATTCCGGCCACGTCATAGGCTTCCAGCATGTTCAGCATCTGCGCCACATGCACGCCCGAGGATGCGGGCGGCGGCGGGCCGACCACCTCGAACCCGCGATAGCGCCCCACGATGGGGCGGCGCTCGACGGGCCGGTAATCGGCCAGGTCCTGCTCGCTCACCCAGCCCGCATCGGGGCCGCCGGTGCGCATCCGCGCCGCCAGCGCCGCACCGAGCGCGCCGCCATGCAGCGCCGCCGCGCCCTCGGCCTGGATCAGGCGCAGGCTTTCGGCATAATCGCCCATCACCAGCCGCTCTCCCGCCGCGACAGGGCGCCCGCCGGGCAGCAGGAGGCGCGCCATCTCGGGGTCCGTGGCGATATCGGCCTGTCCGTCATGGACCGAGCCGGCCAGATAATGGGTCACGGTAAAGCCCCGCGCCGCCAGACGGATCGCGGGCTCCACCACATCCGCGAAGGGAAGCCGCCCGAAACGGGCCTGCATGTCGCACCAGCCGGCCAGGTTGCCCGGCACAGCGACGGAGGAAGCGCCGATGATGTTGCGCCGGCCCTCTGCCTCCATGTATCGCGCGGGCTCCTCCGACACCGGCCGGTAGATATCGGGATGCATCCCGGCCGCCGCCGTGGACAGGGCGTCGATCACGAGATGGCGCCCGTCGGCCAGTCGCAGATGCGACAGCCCCCCGCCCGCGATCCCCACCATCATGGGCTCGACCACCGTCAGCGCCAGCAGCGCCGCCACCGCCGCATCGACGGCATTGCCGCCTGCCGTCAGCATCTCCAACCCCGCCGCGGAGCCCAGCGGATGGTTGGTTACGACCACCCCGCCCGCACCGCTGGCGGGCACCTTCTCGCAGGCGAAGGGAAGAGGCAGGCAGACAGGCTCGGTCATCTCGTGTCTTTCCGTTCCCTGCGCGCCTCAGGCGAGCTTCGCCAGCACCTTTGCCGAGGCGCCGGTCAGATCGCCGAGCTTCGCCTCGCCCCGCCGCACCTGGTCCTCGCGCCCCTTGCCGGCCGTCTGGCGCGCGATGGCGGCCCTGGCCTCGGCCGCCACCTCGTCGGGCGACAGCACGACGACGCCGCTTTCGTCCGCAAGCACCGCATCGCCCGGCATCACCACCGTATTGCCGCAGGACACAGGGATGTTGATCGCCCCGCCGATATCGTAGAGCCGCGTGGTGATCGGCGAGAGGCCGCGGCACCACATCGGGAAATCGGATTGCTCGATCTCCTCCAGATCGGTGCAGGGACCGTCCACCACCGCGCCGACGGCGCCGGCGGCCTTGGCTCCCACGGTCACGCCGCCGCCCCAGCAGGCGAACCGGTCGTCATGCAGCCGGTCGACGATCACGAAATCGCCCGGCCGCAGCAGGCCCAGAAGATGGTGCAAGAGGGTCGAATCCGGCCCCGGAATGGCGATCGTCACCGCCGTGCCCACCACGCGGCGGCGCGGCAGCAGCGGCTGGATCGCGCGGTTCATGAAACCGAACTGCCGCCAGTGGCCGAGCGTCGCGGTTTCGACCTGCGACAGCAGTTCCAGATCGGCGGCTGCGATCTGCGTCGGCATCGGATTGATCTTGTAGGTCATGGGATAGGGTCCGTTCTCGGTCAGGATGGATCGGCATCGGAAAGGCTCAGCGGCTGAAGACGCGGACGAAACCGACGCTGCGCTCGATCACCAGCACCATGACGAGCGAGATGGCGATCAGCAGCACCGCCAGAACGGCCACCATCGGATCGGTGCGCTGGTCGGCATAGCGGAAGATCTCGACGGGAAGCGTCGAGAGCCTCGGCCCGACGATGAAGAGCGACAAGACGATCTCGTCGAAGGACAGGATCGAGGCGATGGCGGCAGAGGCGATCAGCCCCGGCGCGAGCTGCGGCAGCGTCACCTGCAGAAAGGTCCGCAAGGGCGGTGCCCCGAGGCTCATCGCAGCCTCTTCGACATCGGTGCCGAGGTTCGAAAGCGTCGCCTGGAGAATCCGCACGGTGAAGGGCAGCGTCATCACCAGATGCGCCAGCACGAGCCCTGGATAGGTCGCGACGAGGCCCGCCGGGGTGTAGACCATCAGTATCCCGAGCCCCAGCACGATGGTGGGCAGCACAAGCGGCATGAGGATCAGGTTGCGGACGAGGGCGCGGCCGGGGAAGTTGGTGCGCACCAGCGCCCATGCGGCCGGCAGGCCGAACAGGATGCTGAGAACGGAGACGATCCCCGCGATGATCAGGCTGTTTTTCAGCCCGTTCATGAAGTCCCGGTTCTGCAGCACGCTGGCGTACCAGTCCAGGCTCCAGCCCGAGGGCGGGAAGGAGAGGTAGCTGTCGGCGCTGAACGAGATCATCACGATGATCGCCAGCGGCAGGAAGATGGCGGCGAAGACCAGGGCCACATAGGCCCGCGCCAGCCAGGAGACGACCCGATGCATGTCAGCTCCCCCTGCGCGCGATGAGGCGGATCAGCAGCCCCATCACCAGCATGGCGATCAGGAACATCGCCAGCATCAGGAACGACAGCGCCGCCGCCATCGGCCAGTCGAGCGTCAGGAGCGCCATGTCGTAGACCTCGGTCGCCAGCAGGAACACCCTCCCCCCGCCCAGCAGCGCCGGCGTGATGAAGGACGACACCGACAGCACGAAGCCGATGGTCAGCGCCGCCACGATGGCCGGCAGGCTCAGCGGCAGGGTCACGCGCAGGAACACGACCCATGGCTGCGCCCCCAGCGACATGGCGGCATCCTCCAGCCGGCGGTCGAGCCGCCCCAGCCCGGCGGCGATGGTGAGGAACATGTAGGGCATGATGCTCTCGGACAGGCCGATCACCACGCCGGTGTAATTGTTGACCATGCGCACCGGCGCATCGGTCAGCCCCACCCCTCGCAGCAGCGAATTGATCACGCCGTCGTCGCCCAGCGTGACCATCCAGCCGAAGGCCCGCACCACTGTCGAGACCAGCAGCGGCGAGGCGGCCAGCACGATCAGCACGGTGCGCCAGCGCGAATCCATCCGCGCCAGGTAGAGCGCGATCGGGTAGGCCAGAAGCAACGCGATGACGGATGTGGTGATCGACAGCCGCAGTGTCCGGCCCAGAAGCTCCATGTAGAAGCTGTCGCCGAGAATGGTCAGATACGTGTTCGGGCTGACGGTGCGGATGATGGCGCCGAAGTTGGATTCGTTCAGCGACATGCGCAAAAGCCACATCAGCGGCGCGATGAACGACACCGCCAGCACGGCGAGCACCGGCGCGAGCAGGAGCCACGGCAGCCAGGGGCCGGGGCTGCCCGGCGGCGCGGAGACGGTGGGACGCGCCGTGAGCGCGCGGGCGGGTGCCGCGCTCATGCCGCGATCATCCGCATCTCGCCCTCGGGCCAGGAGAGGGTCACGCGGGCGCCCTCCTCGGTATGGGCCAGCCGCGCCTCGGCCGGACGCAACTCGGCGATCAGCGCCTGCCCGTCGTCCAGCAGCAGGTCGAATTCGATCATGTTGCCGACGAATACCCGGCGGCGGACCACGGCCTGAAG
This sequence comes from Aureimonas populi, assembly GCF_017815515.1. NCBI lineage: Bacteria > Pseudomonadati > Pseudomonadota > Alphaproteobacteria > Hyphomicrobiales > Aurantimonadaceae > Aureimonas > Aureimonas populi. The sequence continues at coordinate 1,170,501 of NZ_CP072611.1, read as the reverse complement.
CCCCGCTCCCCCCGGTTCGGCCAGCAAGATGGAATGCGGACGCAGGATGGCGGTGGCCGCCGCGCCCGCCCTCACCCCCTCGGGCAGCTCTCCCGCAACGGGCAGCACCACGCCGTTGGTGTGCAGCACGGGCCGGCCGGCCTCGATGGCCAGCGTGCCGTTCAGCTCGTTTGCGCGGCCGATGAAGCGGGCGACGAAGCGCGAGGCGGCGTGGTCGTAGATTTCCTGCGGCGTGCCGATCTGCTCCAGCCGGCCCTCGTTCATCACCGCGATGCGGTCGCACATCGTGAGCGCCTCTTGCTGGTCGTGGGTGACGAACAGCGTGGTGATGCCCGTGCGCATCTGGATATCGCGGATCTCGAAGCGCATCTCGTCGCGAAGCCGGGCGTCGAGGTTCGAGAGCGGCTCGTCCAGCAGAAGGATCTCGGGCTCGATCACGATGGCGCGCGCGATGGCCACACGCTGCTGCTGCCCGCCCGACAGCTCGGACGGGCGCCGCCTGCCGAAATCCTCCAGCCGCACGGCCCGCAGGGCCTCGGCGACCCGGGCGCGGGACTCGACCTTCGCGACCCTCCGCTGTTGCAGGCCGAAGGCCACGTTCTGCTCGACGGTCATATGCGGAAACAGCGCATAGGACTGGAACACCAGCCCCAGGTTGCGCTCCCAGGGCGGGCGGGCGGTGATGTCGCGCCCGGCGATCGTGATCCGCCCCGAGGTCGGCGCCAGCAGCCCCGCGAACATCCGCAGCGTGGTGGACTTGCCGCAGCCCGAGGGGCCCAGCAGGCCGATGAACTCGCCCTTCCCGATGTCGAAGCTCAGCCGGTCCACGGCGGGCCGCGCGCCGCCGTAGTCGAAGGTCAGCGCCTCGATGCGGATATGCGCCCGGCCCTCTTCACGGTCCGCCGGCACCATGGGCTCAGTTCCCGGCCGAGATGATCTGCCGGCGCCATAGCTGGTTCCATTCGTCGTTCCTGGTCGCCACCCAGGCCCAGTCCAGCGGCAGCATCCCGTCCATTTCGTTGATCGAGGTGCGTGCGCTCGCCTCCTCCGATACTTCGGTCAGCGCGTTGACGGGGGCGTAATACATCGCCTCGGTGAAGGCCGCCTGCGCTTCGGGCGAAAGCGCATAGTCGATGAAGGCGGCGGCGGCCTGTGCATTGGCAGAGCCTTCGGTCAGGTTGATCGTGTTGATCTGCAGGACGCTGCCCTCCTCGGGCAGGACGACGCCCTGAAGCCCGTCGGACTGCACGGCATAGGTCTGCGCGCGGGCGTTCCACCCGGTCGCGATGTCCACCGTGCCGTTCAGCACCAGCGTGTAGCTGTCGGGACGCGGATCGAAGGTCTGGACCGAGGGCGCAAGCTCGCTGAGCTTCGCCACCGCCTGCTCGACGCTCTCGGTGTAGTCCTCGCCCAGCATGGAGGAGGTGATGAGCATCAGCCCGGTGCCGAGGATGCTGGGCATCGCGGTCGCCGCGATCCGCCCGGCATGGGCAGGGTCCCACAGGTCGGCGATCCCCGCGGGCGCCTCGGGAACGGTCCGGGTGTTGTAGATCAGCACGAGGCTGTCGAATGTCACCGCAGGGCCGTAGCCTTCCTGCACCGTGGCGGCGGGCACCAGATCGGCGAGGTTCGGCACCTCTTCCTGCGACAGCGGCGCGAGCAGCCCCTCGCGGTTGCCGATGAGCGAGGTGGACACGTCGAAGATCACCACGTCGGTCTGCGGGCTGCCCGCCTGCGAGCGCAGCGTTCCCAGCATCTGCGCCGAGCCGGGCTGGCCGAAATAGTTCACCGTCACATCGGGATAAAGCTCCATGAAGGGCTCGATCACGGCTGCGGTGTAGTTGTCCTTGAAGATGCCGGAATAGGCCATCAGCGTGATCTCGCCGGAAACATCGGCGGCGGACTGGGCATGGGCGGCGGGCGCGAGCACCGCCAGCGCGGCGCTTGCCATGAGCGTTCTTGCCAAGGCAGGCAGGTCGTGAATGGTCATCGATGCTCTCCTGTTGGACGACGGATGCAGCCGGCGGGCCCGCCGGCCGTAGCGTGGACTACGGCCAGTGCCCCAAGACGGGTTCGGCCGGTGCCCGCCAGCAGCTTCGGACCGGCATCATGACCGGAATGGCGCTTGCCGCCGGATCCGATCGAATTTCGCAGGCAGGCCCGTTCGAACGCTTCCGGGCGGGCCGCGCCGATGGTCTCTCCTGACGTTTCGATCAACGAGGACGATGCCCGGGCCTGCCGGCGGCGCGTTCAATATCCTCTGCCGGCATCCGCCAGATCCGGCACGGTGCCATGTTCGTCGAAGGCCCGGATGTTCGTCGCCACGATCCGGCTGCCGGTCGGTGCGTCGATCAGCGAGGCGACATGCGGCGTCACCGTGATCTTCGGGTGCCCCCAGAACGGATGGTCCTCCGGCAGCGGCTCGATATGGAACACGTCCAGCGTCGCCCCGCCGATCTGCCCCGCGTCGAGCGCGGCCAAAAGGTCCCGGTCCACCAGATGCGGCCCGCGCGCGGCATTGACGATCGACGCCCCTCGCGGCAGGCGGTTGAACGTATCGGCATTCAGGATGCCTTGCGTCGCATCGGTCAGCGGCAGCAGGCAGACGAGGATCTCGGTGCCCTCCAGAAAGGCGCCGAACTCCCCGGCGCCGGCATAGGTGGTGACGCCCGCAACCTCCTTCGGGCCGCGCGACCAGCCGACCGTCCGGAAGCCGAGATTCGCCAGCGCCTGCGCCGCCACCGCGCCCAGATTGCCAAGCCCCATCACGCCCACGCGCCGCCCCGTCGCCGGCGGCACCACGATCTGCTCCCAGACCACCTTCGCCTCGTTGGCCTGCATCTCGGGCAGCGCGCGGTGATGCCGCAGCACATGCAGCACCACGTATTCCTTCATCCTCTGCGTCAGGTCGGCGCCCACGGTGCGGATGATCGGCACGCCACGCGGCAGTTCGCCGTCGGTCAGCACATGGTCGATCCCGGCGCCCAGCGAGACGATCGCCTTGAGGTTGACGAACCGCTTCATCGCCCCCGTCGCCGGCCGCCACACCACCGCATATTCGACGGAGGCCGGATCCTCGACGGCGGCCATCGGGGCGATGTCCCAGTCCGGCATCAGGTCGCGCAGCATGCTGCACCAGTACTCCACCTTGTCCTCGCTGGGCAGCGTCACCGCAATCGTCATGTCGGATCCTGTCACGGCTGAGTTCGCAGCCAGTGTTTCGACGCGGCGCCCGCGCGTCAAAACGAAAAAACCACGTTGGCCTATAGAAAATTTTTATGACAACATGGAGCCATTGCACCCGTCCGCGAAAGGAGCCGCGCTTGAACCTCAAGCAGATGGAGGCGTTCTACTGGCTCACGCAGTTGAAGAGCCACCAGCGGGTGGCCGACCACCTGGGTCTGACGCAACCCGCCGTATCGGCGCGCATTTCCGGACTCGAGGAGAGCCTCGGCGTCCAGCTCGTCGATCGCGGCCAGCCCGGCTTCGCACTGACCGAACAGGGCTACGAGGTCGCCGAATATGCGGAAACCTTCCTCAACCTCGCCGAGACGTTGAGGTCGCGCCTGCATGTGAAGAGAAAGCGGCGTTTCTCCATCGGCCTCGTCGGCATGGTCACGATGACCTGGGGGATCGCCCTGCGCGCCAAGATCGCCGCGCAGCCCGGCGGCGCGATGGTGGATGTGCACTCGGCGCCCAATGTCGAGATTCGCCAGAAGCTGCGCTCGGGCGCGCTCGACATGGCCTTCGTCACCGGCGAGGCCGGGCTTTCCCAGGTGCAGAGCAGCTTTTCGGTGCTCTATCGCGTGGGGTGGGTGGCGCGCCCCGATGTGATCGGCGGCGCCGGCCGCGTGATGACGCCGCGGCAACTGCGCGAACTGCCGCTGATCTTCTATCCCCACAGCTCGCCGCTGTTCGGCCCCGTTGCCGACATGGTCGAGGAGACGCGCCGCCGCCCCAACGCCCGGCATACCGCCAGCTCGCTCGGCATGATCTGCGAGATGGTGCGCGCGGGCTACGGCGCCTCGGCGCTTCCGCTGGCGGCGGTGGAGCGCGAGATCGCCAATGGCATGCTGGTCGAGATCCCGACCACCGTGCAGCTCGCGCCGCTGGACGTGCGCTGCGTCCATCTGAACAAGGCCCGCAAGTCCCAGAGCGAGGAGGTGTTTGCGATGGCCCATCAAGCGGCGCGGGAATGGTGCGTCGCCCATCCCCGCTATATGACGTTCAAGGAGGGATGAAGCCGGGCTCGACATCGTCGCTCTCGCCAATGATCCCCCGACGAGCTTGCACAGATGCCGGAGGGGAGCTCCTTCTTCGCCGCATCGATGAGATGGAACCTCAGCGACTTCCCTCCTTGGCGAAAAAAGTCGCCGCCCTCTTCGGGATCTCGCGCTCTTGTCGACGGATCTCGTTCAACTCCGCTGCCAAATCCTCCTGCCGTTCGGGAGGCGGTGCTGTCGCCACACGATCGAGAAAACCGCACTAGGCTCGCCGCCATGATCACCGAAGAGGCGCAGTTCATACTCCGACCCGCGATGTGGAAGGTGGTCAGGGACTTTGCAGGTGACGACTTGGGCCTTGCCTCCGGCCACCGGATTGCGCTCTGCGCATGTGCTAACCTTTCCGTCTGGCGAAGAGAACGAAGCTGCAAAGCGCGGCGGCGAGGTTGTAGATGGTCGCGACTGCGAACGCCTGCGCGAATGCCGTCTCGCGCGCTCCGACCGCGAGCGAGCCAGTCGAGGCCGTGAATGAGAAGAAGATCACGCCGACAACCGTGACGCCGATTGATGTTCCTACCAGTTGCATGGTGCTGAGCGCGCCGGACGCCATGCCAGCCTCGCGTTCCTCGACGCTGCCAAGGATGGCGTTGATTGCCAGCGGCGAGAGCCTCAAGGGTGATCTGAGGATAGCTGAAATAGCGCGCGAGCGTATCGCTTATCAGCCCGGGAAGAAGCGTATCATCTATCCCATCGGAACCGGCGAGGCCGATCTGCCAAGCTTTCCAGTTGTCACCCGAAACGCCGGTGTCGTAAACCCAGGAGGAGGCGACCGGCGTGCCGTCGGCGGCGAGCGGTCCCCGGAACGCCGCGGTGATGGCTTGCACTTTTTCCTGCGACAGGCACTCGTCGCCCTGTCCGGCGTGGCACTGAAGGACGCTCGGGTCGAAGTTGCAGCTTTTCTGATCGAAGACCATTCCGTCCTCGGCGCCGTCCAGCTCGTCGCATTGCGCCAGGATTCCGGCGGACAGGAGGCTGAGGTCTCCCTCGGTCAGGGACATCGCCAGCCTTGGTTTGCCGTCGGCCGCGCCGGGTGCGATGCCGGCGTAGACCTTCTGGCTGTAGTTCGCCAGAACCGTCGACCGGCTGAGATGAAAGGCCGGGTTCCCCGCCACGATGCCGTCGAAGAGTTCGGAATGGCGTTGCGCGGCGATCATCGCCTCGCGGCCGCCGTTGGAGCAGCCTTCGAAATAGGTCCGCGACGGCTCGCTTCCGGTCAGGCGCGCGACGAAGCCGGTCGCCACCCGGGTGACCTTGCCGATCGCGCCATAGGCGAAGTTGATCTTGGCGACCTCATCCTTGCCGAATTCGGCATCGGGCCCCTCATGTCCGCTGTCCGTGCTCACCACCGCGAAGCCACGCGCCAGAGCCACCGGGGCGCTGGAGCCGTTGCTGATGTTGGTTCCCATCGCCGGGCTGAGAGAACCGTTCAGGCCGCTGCCGCCCTGATAGAGCAGGCGTCCATTCCAGTCTTCCGGGACCCGCAGTTCGAAACGGATCGCGAACTCCGTGCCATCCACACCCTTGCGGCTCTCGAATTCCCCCTGGACGAGGCAGTGCGCACCGATCCCGGTATCGCTTTCCCGGGCCGTTCCGTTCGGCGTTCCGGATGCGGCGAGAACGGGGCCGGGCGCCACGCGCTCGACCTTCGCGGGCCGGATGCCCGATGCGATCTCCGGCGACAGCGCACCTGCAACGCATAAGCCGCCAAATGCCTCGTCCGGTACCGAGGGCGTTTGGGCAAGAGCCGCGCTCGCCGAGAAAAGAGCTGAAAGGACCAGCGCATACCTGCTCGTTACCACATTGCTCTCCTACGGCAACCATCGAATTCCCTCGGAGCGACAAGTCCTTCGAGGTGCTATAGCGGCGTCTTATCTCGGCCTGATCGAGCGTTACGCGATCGCGATCCCCGCCCCGGCGCGTCGTTTCGGCGAGATGCGCGAGAGGCTGGAGGAGGGCCTCAGGGATTGCGTAAGGGCCATCGAGGCAGGGCTATGAGCCGCCTTCCGGCGTGCAACCGACGCCGGATATCCGAAATCGCACACCGGACAGGATAGCTTGCCCATCAAATAGATTGAATCCAATCTATTTGGATCATATTCATATGGCATGGCAGATGGCTTTTCCCCCCGCGAACATTTCGGCATGCTCTTCGTCGGAACCGCCCGCCGCTGGCGCGCGGCGCTCGATGCGCGTCTTGCCGATATCGGCCTTTCGGATGCAACCTGGGGGCCGCTCGTCCATGTCAGCCGGTCCGGCGGCGGCCTGTCCCAGAAGGAACTGGCCGCGCGCGTCGGCATCGACGGATCGAGCCTTGTCCGGCTGCTCGATATCCTGAGCGCGAAGGAACTGATCGAGCGCCGTCAGGACCCCTCGGACCGGCGCTCGAACCTGCTGTTCCTGACAGAGGCCGGGACTTCCGCCGTGCAGGAGATCCATCGCGTTCTGCTGGAGATCGAGGCGCAGTTGCTCGCCGATGTCGATGACGTGGAAATAGCTGCGCTGACGGATGCTCTCGAACGGATCGATGCACGCGTGACGTCGATACGCCGCGAGGAGGTGTAGCCCGCCGATGAACGCGCGCGCCGCCCTCGAACGGCTCGGGTTCGACCCGGCCCGCCTGAGCTACATGCTGCGAACGGCGCTGGCCGCCTGCTGCGCGGTCCTGCTGGCCTGGGGGCTGGGGCTGGAGCATCCGCAATGGTCCGGGATGACCGTCTGGGCGGCGTCACAACCGATGCGCGGCCATCTTGCTCGAAAAGAGCCTCTTTCGGGTTCTGGGCACGATCGTCGGCTCGCTGTTCGGCATCCTGCTCCTTGTCGCCTCCGATGGCCAGACCTGGGCGATCGTCATCGGCCTGTCCCTCTGGGTCGGCCTCTGTGCCGGTGCAGGCAATGTGGTGCGCGGCTTCCTGTCCTATGGTGTCATACTGGCCGGGTATTCCGCCTCGATGGTCACGCTTCTGCACAGCGCGCGATCGGCCGGCCATCTCGCGGTCGGGGTCGACCGCATGCTGACCGTTCTGATCGGCGTGGGGATCGCGCTGGCGATCGGATGGCTCTTTGCCGGGCGAAACGATCCGGACAGCCTCGGCCTGCGCGTCCGGCGGCTGTCGCGCCGCATCCTCGAGGATCTGGCCCACCATCTGGAGGGGACGCGGTCCCACGACGTCAACGAGCATCAACGCCTTCTGGCCGAAATGGCCGTGATCGAGGACGAACTCGACGGCCACGCCGCCGGTTCATTGCGCTCCCGCGACGGCGTCCGCTCGGTCCGACGGCTGTTGTCGGCGCAGGTCGCGATGCTGCTCTGGACGCGGCGACGGCAGCCTCCTGCCGGAGAAAGCCCGCTGACCGTCGCACTGAAGGATGCCGCCGCCGCCCTCGAGCTGCCGGGAGGGACGGGAACGGCGAACGCCGCGCTTCGCCGGTCGGTGGAGCTGGCGGCGGCGGATCCCGCCATGCATGAGACGCTCGCCGCGCTGGCCCGGGCCATTCATGCGCAGGGCGCCGCGACGGGGAACGAGGCCCGGTCTCCTGCTTCCTCCGGTGTCGTTCTGCACCGGGACTGGATCGGCGCCCGTGAGGCCCTGCTGCGGGCGGGCGGCGTCACGCTCGCGGTGGGCCTTCTGTGGCTGGCGACGGGCTGGCCGGCCGGCTCGCTCATGATGCTCGGGATCACCATCATGACGACCGTCTTCTCCACCGCCGACAATCCGGCGCATACGATGCGCTATGTCATGATCGGCCAGAGTCTCGGCGCGGCGGGGGCGCTGGCGTGCCGGTGGCTGATCTGGCCGCTCGCGACCGGCGAACCCGGCCTCGTCGTGTCGATGTTTCCCTTCATCCTGCTTGGCGGCGTCCTCTTCGCCCATCGCCGGACCGCGCCCGTCGGCTTCGACTACAACATGATCCTGCTGCTGCTCTTGCAGCCGGCCTGGCCACTGGCCGGCAGCTTCGCCGGTTCCCTGACCACTGCCGTCGCGGTCGTTCTGGCGCCGATGGTCGCGCTGGTCGCCTACCGGCTGATCTTCCCGGTCAGCGGAGAACGGCGGATGCGGACGCTGATCGCCATGATGGTCCGCGAGATCGAGGCGATGGCGGCCCGTCCAGGTGTTTCCAGGCAGCGGGCCGTGTGGCGGGCGCGCCTCTATCACCGCGTGCTGCGTCTGGTGCGATGGGCCGAGAAGACCGGCGCCAGCCCGGAACGGGTGATCGAAGGCGGTTTCGCGGTCCTGCTGCTCGGCAGCGCGATCCTTCATATCGACGAGCTGCTGCTCAAGCCGGATCTGGCGGCCGGAACACGCCGGAAGCTGGAAGCGGCGCGCGCGCGGCTTCGACGGGTCGGCAGCGATCCCCGCCGCGCCGTCAAGGCATTGACCGATGTCGCGCGGTATCTTGAGAAGGAACCCGACGCCGACCCGGCGCTTCTGCGGGAGGCTGCCGCGGAACTGTCGGAGCAGAACCGGTTCTTTCAGGAAGCCAAGAGCGATATCGCACTTCCGACCGACGTCCCCCGCCCGACTGGCGTCAGGCGGTCACGCCCGTCGCGCGCCATTGAGGCCTCAAGGCCGGCTCGCGGGAAAGACGGTGGTTCATGACAAGCCGTTTCGCCCTGTAGTCCAGCTTCGCCGCACCCTGTCGCGCCTTGTTGCTGCTGCTCGTAACCGCTCAGATCTGTTAATCCGGCGCGGCGCATCTGCTGCCCGGCCTCAGTGCCGACATCATCGGCCGGGCGTCATGGACGGCGAGGGCGGCGATATCCTGAACCATTCTCTGGTGATGCTGGCGGCAGCCGGAGCGCAGGTCGTTTTCGCCGTCCGTGTCATGTGGCTGGAACGCGCCCATCGCGATCGGCTTCGGGCAGGACCTGCGCTCGGCCGTTTTCGGCCATGTCCTGAGCTTCTCGCCGGCCGAGCGACGCCGCCTGCCGTCGCCAGGCTCAGGACTCATCGATCAGAGCCAGAAGATGACGGTGGCCACGATGCAGATAGTCGAGAAGCGACTTCTTCAGATCGTCCGGAAGCCCGTCACGGGCGAGAACCGCCTGCGGATCGCATCCCGCCAGAAGCTGGTCCAGAAGCTCTTAGCCATGCGATGGTCCTTTTCTGCCCATCAGCATGGCCTCGCGCACAGAATTCCTGACAGGCTCGCGCTCGGCGGACTGCCCCTGTCGTCGTGGCGCTCCCATGCTGAACTTCGCCCATGGTGCATCCTTCGATTCGGACGACAAGGATGCTCCATCAAAGCCTGGGATCAAACGTCTAGACCAGGACGACGATCTTGCCTTCCGCCGCGTTCATCTCCATGCAACGATGGGCCTCGACGATTTCGTCCAGGGAAAAGACGCGCCCGAGCCTGATGGGCAGCGTGCCGGCCGCGATGTCGTCCACCAGCGACTGGAAGGGCATTTCGATGAAGTCGGCCACCCCGCCGCTATAGGCCGTCAGCGAGACGCGGCTGGGGATCGCGTTCATCGGCGCGAAATCGTCGATCGTCCACTTGTTCCCCACGATGCCGGCCATGCAGACCACGCCTCCGCGATCGGCACAGGCCAGGGAATCCATGAGCGTCGTCGTGCCGACAAGCTCCAGAACCTTGTCGAAGCGCTGGCCCGTCGCCGCAAGCGCGCCGTCGTCGATGAGCACGCCGTGCGCGCCCAGGCCTTCGAGCGCCTCGGCACGGCCCGGCCTCCGGGTGGTGGCCGTCACCCGCGCGCCCGCGCGCCGCGCCAGCGCGATCGCCGCCATTCCCACCGATGTCGTGCCGCCCCGCACCAGCAGCCGCTGCCCCTCGCGCAGGTCGAGGGAGGAGAACAGGGCACCCCAGGCCGTCTGGAGCATTTCGGGCAGTGCGCCGAGAACCTCCCAGGGAAGGGAGGTCTCGACCCGCGCCACCTGGCCGGCCGGCACGCAGGTATATTGCGCATAGCCGCCGTCGAAACGCCGGCCCATGCCGCCCATCGCGGTGGCGACGACCTCGCCTTCGGCGAATTCGCCGCCCGGCGCCTCGTCCACGATCCCCACCGCCTCGATGCCGGGCACGCGCGGAAACGCCACAGAGGGCGAATGCCCCTGGCGGGTGAACAGCTCGGAACGGTTCAGGCCGAAGGCCTTCACGGCGATGCGAACCTGCCCGCGCGCCGGAACGGGAACCGGCCGTTCCTCGATGCGAAGAACCTCCGGCCCGCCGGGTGCGCGAATGACGACGGCCTTCATGGTGCCCATGGGCATGGCCCCGCCATGCGAGGGCACGGCCGCGCCCTCAGGTGAAGACCATCCCGCCATCGACAAGGATCGACTGGCCGGTCACGTAGTCGGAATCCGGCCCGGCCAGGAAGGCCACGCAGGCCGCGACGTCGTCGGCCTCGGAAACGCGCTTGAGGGTGATGTTCCTGGCGAACTGCTCCATGCCCCAGTCGAAGGACTCGCCGGCATTGTCGGCCAGATCCTGCGCCACCTTCTGCATCATGGGCGTGTTGACGATGCCGGGGCAGTAGGCGTTGACAGTGATGCCGAGCGGGGCGAGGTCGCGCGCGGCGGTCTGCGTGATGCCCCGCACGGCGAACTTCGAGCCACTGTAGGCGGCCAGCTCCGGATTGCCGATATGCCCGGCCTGCGAGCAGGCATTGATGATCTTGCCGCCGTGCCCGAGCTCCTTGAACGCCTTGACGGCGGCCTGGATGCCCCAGAGGACGCCGCCCACATTGATGTCGAAGACGCGGCGGTAGATGTCCGGCGTGATGGATTCGATCGGCGTGATCGGCGCGACGCCGGCATTGTTGATGACGACATCGAGCCCGCCCAGCTCCTTCACGGTCGTCTCGACCGCGGCGAACACGGAATCGCGGTCGGCCACATCCACCTCGACGACGCAGGCCTTGCCCCCTGCCGTCTCGATCTTGCCCCGCACGGACTCGGCCGTGGTCAGGTTCATGTCCGCCAATGCGACGGCGAACCCATCCTTCGCCAGGCGCAGGGCGATCGCCTCGCCGATGCCCTGGCCGGCGCCGGTGACGAAGGCGACCTTTCCCGAATTCCTGTCCATCGTCTGCTCCTTGATCCTGCCTGTTGCGGCCAACACGGCATCATGCCCGTTCCGGCCATGGACGGTGAGAGAGCGATATCGGTCGGCCGGGCCTTCCGGGAAGGCCCGGCCGGTCGATCAGTTGCTGCTTTCGCGGGGCTGCGCAGGCTCCAGGAACTCCAGCGGCGGGAGGGAGGCCTGGTAGGCTTCGATATCGGTGAGGAGCAGGCGCGCCTGCGTTCCCCAGCCGCCGACGAGGACATCGGTCTTGCCGTCGCCGTCCAGGTCGCCCTGTCCCATGCTCCAGCTCCGCCCGACGGTGATGCCCGGAACGACGTCCAGCGTCACGTCCTCGAAGCGCCCCTCGCCGTCGTTCTGCCAGGCCCGAAGCTGAAGGGGAACGAAGCCCGGCACCTCGATGGCGCCGACCAGGAGGTCGGGCGCGCCATCCTCGTTGAAATCGACGACCGTGCCCGCCCAGCTCGAGAAGCGATGGGAGGGCAGGCGCTCGGCGGTCTCGTCTCGGAAGCGGCCATTGCCGTCGTTGACCAGGAGCCGCGCCTGCGGGTCGTTCACCCAGCCGGCATTGTTGCTGGTGATGCTGAAGAAGACGATGTCGTTGTGGCCGTCCCCGTTCACGTCGAGAACGTGCACCTCGCGCGTCTCCATGGGAACGCTCAGGTCCAGCCGGTCGGACTCGTCGGTGAAGCGACCCTCCCCGTCATTGATCAACAGGCGGTTGGGGTGGGCCGGGCTCGCCAGGACCATGTCGAGGTCGCCGTCCCCGTCCATGTCCGCCAGCGCGACGCCCTCGGTCTGGTCGTCGGCCTCCGGCAGATGGGTCTGTGTGGCATCGATGAAGTGGCCGGGCCGCTCCGGATCGTTGAGGAACAGCAGGTTGCGGGCCGGCACGGTGGAGGCTCCGTGGTCGACCTCGCCCGTGCTGCCGACCACGATGTCGGGCAGGCCGTCGCCGTTCACGTCGCCCACCGCCAGGCCGTTGCCCTGGCTCGAGGCGGGCAGGCGGTCGCTGGCGTCGGTGAAGCCGCCCTCGCCATCGCCCAGGAAGAGCTGGTGCACCTCGTCCGACTCGGCGACGAAGACGACATCCATGTTGCCGTCGCCGTCGAAATCGGCCGCGCGCACATGCTCGCTGTCGTGGATCACGTCGCCGAAGGCGTCGGGCTGGTAGGAGAGCTTGCCCCCGCCCTCGTTCAGGTAGAGGCGGTTGACCCCGTATTCGACGGACAGGACCACATCGAGATCCCCGTCGTGATCGACGTCGATGAAGACGGAATCGGTCGCATGCAGGCTCGGTGCGAGCGGCATGTGCGTGGCGGTGGCGTCGACGAAGGCCGAGGACGGCGCCTCGGGAATGAGGACGAACGCGTCGTCGGCGGGGTTGCGCGGGGCCTGTTCCTGCGCGCCGGCCGAGAGGGCCACAAGGCAGACCGAGGCGGTCCACGCGAATCCGGTGAGGAGGTTCCGTTTCATGGCAATCCTTTTCATGTCCAGGGGACCGGCCGGAAGGGCCCGGCCGGTCCGATGCTCGGGTTTCGGCGCGAAGAGGCAGCTCCTGGCGGCCTCGCCGGCGCCGGGCCGCCGGCCTGCCCGAAGGCGAAGGCGGGCGGCCCGTTCGGATCCCGAAGGCGATGGTCCCTCCCCGGCCGTGCCGGGGCGGGCTCACTCCTCCAGAACCGCCATGATCCTCTCGATGAGGACCATATCCTCTCGCGCATCGGCGATGTCGGTGCCGACCGGCGCGCCCTCGCACAGCGCGGCGTGGAAATTCGCCCATTCCAGAACGAAGGCGTCCTGCCGCGCCGGCTGAAGGAAGGTCTCCTTCACGCCGGCTTCGCCTTCGCACTCGGTGACGCGCAGCGTGGCCGGCAGATGCCGGACGAAGGGGGTATCGTAATCGAGCCGGACGGTCTTCTCCTCGCCCAGCACCTCCATGCGCGCGTCGAAGCGGGCAAGCCGGTCGATGCCCGTCTCGAAATGGCAGATGAAGTCGCCATAGTCGAAATCGACGCTGAAGAAACGCCCGTCGCGGCGATGGCGGGCCGAGAGCACGCGCTCGGGCATGCCGAGGAGGCCGCGCATCACCGAGAGGTCGTGCGTGGACAGGCCCAGCAGCAACATGTGCACGAAGGCGCGGGGCCCCTCGGTGGTGCCGGCAACGGCGAGCGTGGCCTGCGCATCCGCCTCTGCGGCCTCCGCCCGGCGCTCGGGCGGAACGTCGTCGCCCGTCACGATGGCGGAGGTGGGATCGAGGAAGGCGCTGTTGGGGCCGATGATGGCGCGCAGGCGCGCCAGGTTGATGCCCGCCCTCATGGGCTGGACCAGCCGCCTGGCCTCATGGAAGGCCTGCGTGTGCCGGCGCATGTAGCCGATCTGGACGATCGCGCCCGTCTCGCGCTGCGCAGCCGCCAGCGCGTCCGCCTCCGGCAGCGTCATGCACATGGGCTTCTCGATCAGGACATGGCGCCCCGCGCGCATGGCCGCGATGGCGTGCCGGGCATGGAGCGCGCTCGGGCTGGCGACGAGCACCGCGTCGATCTGCGGATCCTCCAGCAGCGCCTCTATGGAGTCGTGCACCGCCGCGCCGGGCATCCGCGCGGCGAGCTGCCGGCCAACGGAGGGCGAGGCGTCGTAAAGGGCCCTGATGGCGAAACGCTCCCCCAACTGGCCGAGCGCGGGGATATGCAGGTGTTGCGTCACCATCCCGCAGCCGATGAGGCCGATTCCCAAGGTCTTCATGGCCGCTCCCTGCGGTGTTTCATCCGGACCGTTCGCCACGGGGCTACTGCGCCAGGAACGAACGCAGGTCCGCCACGAACTTCACGGGGTTCTTCTGCATCAGGAAGTGGTCGCCCTCCTCCTCGCTGGTGTAGCTGTAGAGGCGCCCGTCCGGCACGGTCTCGGCGATCCAGGCCTGGCTCGGCAGGTTGTTGCTCTCCTCGCCCGAGAAGACGGCCACGGGTATGTCGAGCTTGTTGCGGATCACGTCCCGCCAGTCGTTCGTCACGTGGTCGAACAGGACGCGCATGGTGGAGGCGGGGTCCACGTCGATCACCGCCTCGGTCAGGCCGGCCGCATTCTGGGCGTAGGGCGAGTCCAGCATCTGCGAGCGATGCACGACCTTCATGTCGACCACCTGCTGGTTGGTCGGCGCGCCCTGGAAGGCGGCGATCATCCGCTCGGGCGAGGTGGTCATGCCGCCGGCATCCAGCCGCTCCTCCTCGGACCAGTCCGCGTGGGTGTAGATCGACACGGGCTGGTCGACGAAGACCGCCTTGGAGATCCGGTCCGTCCCGAACAGGTCGATATAGCCCCAGATGACCGCGACTCCCATGGACCAGCCGGCCAGCACGGTCTTCTCCAGGCCGGCATGGTCGAGGAACTCGTTCAGGTCCATGGAATAGCGCGCGATCCGCGCGCCCTTGGGCGTCTCTTCCGAGAGGCCCTGGTTGCGCGGGTCGAGGACGTAGACGTGATGGGTCTGCGACAGGAGCCACAACTGGTTGATCAGCTCCGCCCCATTGGCCCCGAAGGCGGGGACGAAGACGATGGGCTCGCCGCTTCCCGCCTCCCAGTAGCTCAGCCGCACGCCGTCATTGGTGGTGAAGTCGTTGATCTGCAAGCCGGTGAAGTCCGACAGCTTCTCGGGCATGCCCTCGATGCGGTTCGCGAAGGTGTAATCCGTGCCTAGCACCTCGACGGCCGGCCCGGCGAGGGCCGAGGTCGCGAGCAGGGGCAGCGAGATCAGGGCAGAGATGACGCGGCGCTTCATGGGGTCGGTCCTCGGCTTTCATTCGTCCATCGGCCGGCAGCGAAGGCCGCCGGCCTCGAAAAGCGGAAACGTCCGGCTTCGCGGACGTCGAAGCTGATAGCGTCAGCCGTACAGCTTGCCGCCACCGGCCCAGTCGGACGGCTTCACGTCCTCGAAGATCACGTAGATATAGCTCGCATCGGTCTTCGTGTTCCGCACGATGCTCTCGGTGATCTCCTCGGCGACCTTCTGCTTTTCCTCGGCGGACTTGCCTTCGAACCAGCTAACGCGCACCATGGGCATGACGATCCCTTCCCTTTTCCAAACAGGCGGCAGGCCCGTCCGCCGTCCCATGACGACGCGGCGAGGCTTGCGGTCCACTAGATAGGCGTGTCATCCAGAACGTATAATGCGCCTTTGGTGACTTCACAGTGGAGCGATTTTCTACAATGGCGCAGATGGACAATCTCGCCGGCGTGCAGGCCTTCGTGGAAACCGCGCGGCACATGAACTTCACCGAGGCGGCGCGGACGCTGGGCGTGACCAAGTCGGCGGTGGGCAAGAGCGTGAGCCGGCTGGAGGCCCGGCTCGGCGCCAAGCTGATCCACCGCAGCACCCGCAGGCTGGTGCTGACGGCGGACGGCGAGGCCTATCTGGCCGTCGCACGCCGCGCGCTGGAGGAGATCGGCGCGGCGGAAACCTTCCTGTCGAGCGGCAACCACGATATCTCCGGGCGCCTGCGCATCGATGCGCCGGCGGCCTGGGGGCGCCAGGTGCTGCTGCCCGTCCTGGTCGAGATCACGCGGGAGCATCCCGGCCTGCACCTCTCGCTGTCCTTCGCGGACCGGATCATCGACCCGATCGAGGAGCGCGTCGATCTGGTGATCCGGTTCGGCGAGACGCCAGACACGGCGGGCCTCATCAGCCGAAAGCTGGCCGAGCAGCGCGCGCCTCTCGTCGCCGCCCCCGACTACATCGCGCGCCGGGGCGCTCCCGCGACGCCGGAGGAGCTTCACCAGCACGACTGCATCACCGTGGTTCGCCGCGATGCGCCGATCGGCTATCGGATCGCGCGCGGCGACAGGCCGGCTGAGCGCCTGAGCGTGCTTCCCACGCACGAGATCGGCGACGGGGCGGCGATGGTGGAGGCCGCGATCGCGGGGCTGGGCATCGCCCAGATGCCGCTGTCCCTCGTGGCCCGGGCGCTGGCGGAAGGCAGGCTGGTCGAGGTCCTTCCCGCCTACGGCACGGCGCCCGTCGGCATCTACGCCCTTTGGCCCGAGACGCGCCACCTCCTGGCGCGCGTTCGCCATGTGGTGGACGTGCTCGTGGACAAGGGGCAGCAGGGCGCGCTCTAGAAGAGCCGCCCCGGCCCTCAGGCGAGCGCGTTGGCGACATCCTGCAGATGCGGGATGATCTCGGCGCGCGCGCGCTCCTCGGTCCACAGCGTTCCCGAGAGCGAGCAGTGCACGGCGTAGAGGCCGCCATCGGGCGCCTGGAGCGGCACCGCGGCGCTCACCTCGTTGAGCATGAGCTGGTTGACGGTGACGGCGACGCGCTCGCGCGAGGCGCGCTCCACGCGCTCGGCCAGCAGCGCGCGGTCCATCAGAGTGAGGGAGGTGAAGCGGCGAACCCGCCATGAAGCGACCGCGCTGGCCCGCTCGCCCGGGGCGCGGCAGCCCAGCATGACGCAGCCGCTCGCCGTATTGAGCGCGGGCACGCGCCGCCCGGGAATCATCGCGGGAAAGCTCGTGCGCGCGCTCGGCAGGCGCACCAGGTAGACGATGTCCTGCCCGTCGAGCCGGGCGAGATTGACCGTCTCGCCCAGCGACTGGTGCAGGTCGATCAGCCGCGGCATGGCCGAGCGCACCATGGGGTCGGCCCACAGATAGGCGTTGGCCAGTTCCATGAAGCGCACCGAAGGGCGGAAGCGGCGCGTCACCCTGTCCTTCTCCAGATAGCCGAGCTGGTGGAAGGTCGCCGCAAAACGCTGCGTGGCGCTTTTGTCCAACCCCGCAGCCTCCGACAAATCGCGCAGGGCCATCTCCGGCCGCTCCTCCCCGAAGGCCGCCAGAACGCGCATCGCCTTCTCCAGCGAGGAGACGAAGAGTCGCCCCGCCAGGGGCGCGCCCGTCGCGCTCTCGCCCGCTTCATCCTCCGCCATGGGCAGACTGCCTGTTTTTTAATCTCTCAAGAGACTTGACGTCGATTTGGACATGCATGAGGATCGATGCATTATGCGACCTCTCGTATCGTATTGCGATACACTATGGACCCTCAGGGAAGCGGATGCAACCTGCGTCCGCCACCCGAAAACCGGAGAGCCCTTCAATGCCCGTCGCCCCCAACTTCCGTCGCGCTCTCCTCGCCGCCGGCGCGCTCGCGGCCCTGCTGCCCTTCGCCGGCATCCAGCCGGCGGGCGCGCAGGAGGTGCGCGCGGTCATGCATTCGGCCATCCGCATCCTCGACCCGATCATCACCACCGCGCACATCACGCGGAACCATGGCTACATGATCTACGACACGCTGCTGGGCATGGACGAGAACTACCAGCCGCAGCCGCAGATGGCCGAATGGGAGGTCTCCGAGGACGGCCTCGTCTATCGCTTCACCCTGCGCGAGGGCCTGACCTGGCATGACGGCACGCCGGTCACCGCCGCCGACTGCGTCGCGTCGCTGGAGCGGTGGGCGGAGCGCGACCTCGGCGGGCAGATGCTGATGGAGCACACGCAGAGCCTGGAGGCCGAGGGCGACGACGTGATCGTCCTGACGCTTTCCGAGCCCTTCACCTATGTGGCCGAGCTTCTGGCCAAGCCCTCGTCCGTGCCCGCCTTCATGATGCCCGCGCGCATCGCCGCCACGCCCGCGAGCGAGGCCATCGAGGAACATGTCGGCTCCGGCCCCTTCCGCTTCATGGTGGACGAGTTCCAGCCGGGCGTGCAGGCCGTCTACGAGAAGTTCGAGGCGTATGTGCCGCGCGAGGAGCCGGCGAGCTGGACCGCCGGCGGCAAGGTGGTGAACGTGGACCGCGTCGTCTGGGTGGCGATGCCCGACGCGCAGACCTCCATGAACGCGCTGATGGGCGGGGAGATCGACTTCATCGAGCAGGTCCCCCTCGACCTCCTGCCCATCCTGGAGACCAATCCCGAGCTGACCGTCTCCGTGGTCAACGAACTGGGCGGGCAGACCATGGGGCGGATGAACTTCCTCCATCCGCCCTTCGACGATCCGGCGATCCGCCGCGCCGCGCTCACCGCGCTCAGCCAGGAGGAGACGCTGGCGGCCTTCATCGGCAATCCCGATTACTACAATGTCTGCGGCTCCTTCTACGGCTGCGGCACGCCGCTGGCCACCGAGCCAGACCCGTCGCTCATCGCCTCGGGCGACACGGAGCGGGCGCGCGCGATGCTGGAGGAGGCCGGATATGACGGCACGCCCGTGGTGCTTCTCCAGCCCACGGACGTGGCGACGGTCTCGGCCCAGCCCGTCGTCGCCGCCCAGTCGCTGCGCGCGGCCGGCTTCAACGTCGACATGCAGCCGATGGACTGGCAGAGCGTGGTGACGCGCCGCGCCAGCCAGGAGCTGCCGGCGAACGGCGGCTGGAACATGTTCTTCACCAACTGGGTGGTCCCCGAGATCTGGAACCCGGTGGTCAACCCGATGCTGGGCGGGGCGGGGCGCGAGGACGGCTGGTTCGGCTGGCCGGACGACGCGGCGCTGGACGACATGCGCCGGGAGTTCGCCGCGGCCGAGACGGACGAGGCGCGCCTGGAAATCGCCACGCGCATCCAGACCCACGCGCTGGAGAACGTCATCTACGTTCCGCTCGGCGAGTACCGCTCCCCGAGTGCCTGGACAAGCGCCATCGGCAACGTCCTTCCCTCGCCCGCGCCGGTCTTCTGGAACCTCACGAAGTCGCAGTAGCCGGCTCCGGCCGCTCCCGGCGGGCGCGACAGGCGCCCGCCCTTCCCTCACCTGGATGCAGACGATGATCGCCTATGTTCTGCGCCGTCTCGTGGCGGCCATCCCCGTTCTCCTCGTCGTCGCGGTCTTCGTGTTCGCGCTCCTGCGGCTTGCGGGCGGCGACCCGGCGGCGATCATCGCCGGCGACATGGCCACCCCCCAGCAGCTCGCCGACATCCGCGCCCGGCTGGGGCTCGACGAGCCCCTGGTGGTGCAGTTCTTCACCTGGATCGGGCAGTTCCTGTCGGGCGATCTGGGCACCTCGCTCATCTCGCGCACGCCGGTCTCGACGCTGATCCAGCAGCGGCTGGAGCCGACGATCTCGCTGGCCGTCACCTCCATCATCCTCACCGTGGTCATCGCCGTGCCGCTCGGCGTCCTCGCCGCCTGGCGCCATGGCGGGCTGCTCGACAATTTCGTCTCCGCCGCCACCGTCCTCGGCTTCTCCGTGCCGGTCTTCGTGGTCGGCTATCTCCTGATCCAGCTCTTCGCCAACGAGCTGCGCTGGCTGCCGGTGCAGGGCTTTCGCCCCATCTCCGAGGGGCCGGTGCCGTTCCTGCGCACCATCGTCCTGCCGGCCTTCACCCTCTCCTCCATCTATGTCGCGCTGATCGCGCGCATGACGCGCGCGGCCATGCTCGACGTCCTGGGGGAGGACTATGTGAGGACGGCCCACGCCAAGGGCCTGCCGGAGCGCGTGGTGCTCTTCCGCCACGCGCTGCGAAACGCGGCGGTGCCCATCCTCACCGTGATCGGAACGGGCTTCGCGCTGATGATCTCGGGCGTCGTCGTCACCGAAAGCGTCTTCAACATTCCCGGCCTCGGGCGCCTCACGGTGGATGCGATCCTGGCGCGCGACTATCCCGTCATCCAGGCGCTGATCCTGCTCACGAGCTTCGTCTACGTCCTCATCAACCTCCTGATCGACCTCTCCTACGCCGCGCTGGACCCGAGGATCCGTTACTGATGAGTCTCGCCGCCAACACACCCGGCACGCCCCTGTCGCGCCTGCTGCCGAAGCTGTCGGGCTCCCTCGCCCCGCTGCTCGCCGCGATCGTCCTGATCGTGGTCGTCCTCGCCGCGCTGCTGGCGCCCTGGCTGGCCACGCACGACCCCGTGGCCATGTCGCCGGCGAACCGCCTCCAGTCGTCGAGCGAGGCCTATCTCCTGGGCACCGACGCCTATGGCCGCGACATCTTCTCGCGCATCCTCTACGGGGCGCGCACCTCGCTCCTCGTCGGCGTCGGCACGGCGGCCATCGCGCTTCTCATCGGCCTGCCGCTCGGGCTCCTCTCCGGCTTCTTCCGCTGGCTGGACGCGGTGCTGATGCGCGTCATGGACGGGCTGATGGCCATCCCCGGCATTCTCCTCGCCATCGCGGTGGTGGCGCTCGCCGGTTCCTCGATCCTCACCGTGATGATCGCCATCACCATCCCCGAGGTGCCGCGCGTCGTGCGCCTCGTGCGCTCCGTGGTGCTGTCCGCGCGCGAGGAGCCTTACGTGGAGGCGGCCATCGCGCTGGGCACCTCGCTGCCGCGCATCATGGTGCGGCACCTGATGCCGAACACGCTGGCGCCGCTCATCATCCAGGGCACCTATATCGCGGCCTCCGCCATCCTCACCGAGGCGATCCTCTCCTTCCTCGGCGCGGGCATCGGCACGGAGACGCCCTCCTGGGGCAACATCATGTCGGAGGGCCGGCTCTACTTCCAGATCAAGCCCTCGCTGATCTTCTGGCCCGGCCTCATCCTGTCGCTGTGCATCCTGTCCATCAACATCCTGGGCGACAAGATCCGCGATCTTCTCGACCCGCGCATGAAACTGCGGAGGGCCTGAGCCATGAGCGAGACCGCCGAGCCGATCCTGTCCGTGCGCGACCTCGTGGTGGAAACCATCGGCTACGACCGGCGCCCCATCCTGGAGAGCATCTCGCTCGACGTCAGGGCCGGCGAGACGCTCTGCGTCGTGGGCGAAAGCGGCTCGGGCAAGTCCGTCACCTCGCTTGCGGTGATGGGCCTCCTGCCCAGGAAGTCGCTGCGCATGGCCTCGGGCTCCATCCGCCTTGCCGGCGAGGAGCTGGCGGGCGCCAGCGGCGCGCATCTTCGCAGCCTGCGCGCCACGCGCATGGCGATGATCTTCCAGGAGCCGATGACGGCACTGAACCCGGTGCTCACGGTCGGGCGCCAGATCGAGGAGGTGCTGGAGACCCATTCGCGCCTCGGGGCGGGCGAGCGCCGGGCCCGCGTGCTCGACATGCTGGAGAAGGTGCACCTGCCCGATATCGAGCGCGTCTACCGCTCCTATCCCCACCAGCTTTCCGGCGGCCAGCGCCAGCGCATCATGATCGCGATGGCCCTCGTCCTCCAGCCCAAGCTCCTCATCGCCGACGAGCCGACCACCGCGCTCGACGTGACGACGCAGGCCCAGATCCTCCTTCTCATCCGCGAGCTTCAGGAGAAGCACGGCACCGCCGTCCTCTTCATCACCCACGACATGGGCGTCGTCGCCGACATCGCCGACCGCGTCGTGGTGGTGCGCCGTGGCAGGCAGGTGGAGGAAGGGCCGGTCAAGCGCATCCTGGCCGAGCCGCGCGAGACCTACACGCAGGACCTCCTGCGCTCGGTCCCCGCGCTCAGCCCCCGCCCGGCGCGGCCCGAGACCAGCCAGCGCACGGTTCTGGAGACCATCGAGCTGACCAAGCGCTATCACCGCCCCGCCCTGTTCGGGAAGGGCGCGGAGACGGTGGCGGCCGACGCGGTCAGCTTCACCCTGAAGCGCGGGCGCACGCTCGGCATCGTGGGCGAATCGGGCTCGGGCAAGTCCACCGTGGCGCGCTGCGTGATGCGTCTCGTGGACCCCTCCTCCGGCGCCATCCGCGTGCGGGGGGAGGACATATCGGACCTCGGGCGCGCCGCGCTGCGCCCGCATCGCCGCCATATCCAGATGGTGTTCCAGGACCCCAACCGCTCGCTCAACCCGCGCATCCCCATCGGCGAGAGCATCATCGAGGGGCCGGTGAACTACGGCACGCCGCGAGCCGAGGCATTGAAGCGCGCGCGCGAGCTGCTCGATCTGGTGGGCCTGCCGCCGGACGCGGTGACGCGCCATCCGCACGAATTCTCCGGCGGCCAGCGCCAGCGCATCGCCATCGCAAGGGCGCTGGCGATGGAGCCGGAGATCATCGTCGCGGACGAGGCCGTCTCCGCGCTCGACGTCTCGGTGCAGGCGCAGGTGCTCGACCTCCTGGCCGACATCCAGGAGCGGCTCGGCGTCGCCATCCTCTTCATCACCCACGACCTTCGCGTCGCCGCGCAGATCTGCGACGACATCATCGTGATGCAGAAGGGCCGGATCGTGGAGCAGGGCGAGGCCGCGCGCGTGCTGACCGCGCCGGCCGAAGCCTATACGCGCGCCCTGTTCGAGGCCGCGCCCGGCCGACACTGGGATTTCCCGAACTTCCGCCCCCTCGGGGCGCCGCCCGTGGAGACCGCACCGTCATGACGACGCCGCCGATCGCCCCCCGGATCGCCATCGCCGGCTTCCTGCACGAGACCAACACCTTCGCGCCCACCAAGGCCGGCATGGAAGCCTTCCTCCACGGCGGCGGCTGGCCGGCGCTCGCCACCGGCGAGGCGCTGGTGGAGGCGGTGCGCGACACCAATGTCGGCGCCTTCGGCTTCATCGAGGAAGCGAGGGGCCGGGGCTGGCGGCTCGCCCCGCTCCTGTGGTGCGCGGCCAGCCCCTCCGCCCATGTCACGCGGGACGCCTTCGAGCGCATCGCGGCCGACCTTCTCCAGCGGCTCGAGGCGGCCCTGCCGGTGGAGGGCGTCTATCTCGACCTGCACGGGGCGGTGGTGGCCGAGCACCTGCCGGACGGCGAGGGCGAGATCCTTTCGCGCGTGCGCGCCCTTGTCGGGCCCGACGTGCCGGTGGTCTCCAGCCTCGACCTGCACGGCAACGTCACCGGGCGCATGGTGGAGGCGGCCGACGGCCTCGTCGCCTACCGCACCTATCCGCATGTGGACATGGCCGATACGGGCCGGCGGGCGGCCAATCTGATGGCGCGGCTGCTTACCGGCCAGCGCTTCGCCAAGGCGTTCCGCCAGCTTCCCTTCCTCATCCCCATCGCATGGCAAGGCACGGGCTTCGAACCCTGCCGCTCTCTCTATGCGCTCCTGGAGGAGATGGAGGGCGGCGATATCGCCTCCCTCTCCTTCCTGCCCGGTTTTCCGGCCGCCGACTTCGCCGATTGCGGCCCGAGCGTCGTCGCCTACGGCGCGACGCAGGATGCTGCCGATGCGGCGGCGGACCGCCTCGGCGGGGCGGTGGCCGATGCCGAAACCGCCTTCGCGGGCCGGGCCTACGAACCGCTCGCCGCCGTGCGCGAGGCGATGCGCCTGGCCGAAGGCGCAAGCGGTCCCGTGGTGATCGCCGACACGCAGGACAATCCCGGCGCGGGCGGCAATTCAGACACCACCGGCATGCTGCGCGCGCTGGTGGAGGCGGGCGCCCAGAACGCCGCCATCGGCCTGATCGTCGATCCCGAGGCGGCGCGAAAGGCCCACGAGGCCGGCGTCGGCGCCACGGTCACGCTCGCTCTCGGCGGGCTTTCGGCCATTGCGGGCGACACGCCCTTCGAGGGCACCTTCACCGTGGAGGCCCTGTCGGACGGTCATCTCGTTGCCCTGGGACCCTTCTACGGCGGGGCGCGCCATCGCCTCGGCCCCTCGGCCTCTCTTCGCATCGGCGGCGTGCGGGTCGTTCTGGCCTCGAACAAGACGCAGATGGCCGATCGCGAGATGTTCCGCTTCCTGGGCATCGAGCCGGAGAGCGCGCGCATCCTCGTCGTGAAGTCCTCGGTGCATTTCCGCGCCGATTTCGAACCCATCGCGAGCGCGATCCTCGTGGCCACCGCGCCCGGCCCCATGCCGCTCGACCCGGCCAGCCTGCCCTTTCGACATCTGCGGGAGGGCGTGCGGCTTTCCCCGCGCGCCATCGCCGCCTGACAAACCGGACCCTTCCCATGACCGTTCTTCCGCGCATCGAAGCCTTCGCCAGGGATCTGGAGGCCATCCGCCACGATCTGCACGCCCATCCCGAGATCGGCTTCGAGGAGCACCGCACCAGCGCCATCGTGGCCGAAGCGCTGGAAGGGATGGGGGCCATCGTCCATCGCGGCGTGGGCGGCACGGGCGTCGTCGCGCTGATCGAGGGCAAACGCCCCGGCGCGCGGCGCATCGGCCTTCGTGCCGACATGGACGCCCTGCCGATGGACGAGGAGACCAACCTGCCCTACCGCTCCACCGTGCCGGGCCGCTTCCACGGCTGCGGGCATGACGGGCACACCACCATGCTTCTGGGCGCGGCGCGTTACCTCGCCGAGACGCGCGACTTCGCGGGCACGGCCGTGTGCATCTTCCAGCCCGCCGAGGAAGGGCTCGGCGGCGCGCGCGCCATGCTGGCCGACGGACTGTTCGAGCGCTTCCCCTGCGACGAGGTCTACGGCCTGCACAACGCGCCGCAATACGCGCTGGGCCAGGTCGCCGTCTTCCCCGGCAAGGCGATGGCCGGGGCGACCTTCTTCGACATCCATATCCGCGGGCGCGGCGCGCACGGGGCGCAGCCGCACAATTCGAAGGACGCGGTGCTGATCGCCACCATGCTGGCGCAGAACCTGCAATCGGTGGTGAGCCGCAACGTGACGCCGATGGAGCCGGCGGTCCTGTCCATCACGCGCATCGAATCGGGCTCGGCGTACAACGTCATTCCCGCCGAGGCGAAGATGAGCGGGACGCTGCGCTATTTCGACGATGGCGTGCGCGACCTGATGCACGAGCGCATCGAGAAGATCGCCGAAGGCATGGCGCTCGGCTTCGAGGTGGAGATCGCGGTGGATCTGCGCCCGATCTTCACCGTCCTCGACAATGCCGGGGAGCAGACCGCCTATCTCCAGGAGGCCGCGGCCGAGATCGTGGGCACGGACGGCGTCCTGACCGCGCGCAAGCCCGTGACCGGCTCGGAGGACTTCGCCGACATGCTGCAGGCCGTGCCCGGCGCCTATTGCTGGGTGGGCCACGGCGGCGACGTGCCCGTGCACAACCCCGCCTTCGTTCTCGACGACGCCATCCTCCCCATCGGCGCCTCGGTGCTTGCCCGCATCGTGGAAAAACGCCTGGCGGCCTGAGGCCCGAGCCCGCCCGGCTAATCCACCGCGAGGCGCAACTGGTCCAGGAAGGCGTTGACGCCCTTGGGCAGGATGCGGCCGGCCAGGGTCTGGACCTCGATGGTGCGCGCGTGCAGCTCCTCGTCGCGCAGGGGAACGATGGCGAAGCGCTGGCGGTCCTGGCGGTGGCGCACGGCCAGTTCCCCGAACAGGGCGACCCCGCCTCCCTCCACGGCGAAGTTGATGAGGGCGGTGGCGTAGTTGCTGGTGAAGACGGGCTTGAGGACGAGGCCCTGCCGCGAGCAGGAGATGTCGAACAGGCGGCGGATCGAGGTCTGCGGGCTCGGCAGCGCGAGCGGATAGGGCGTGAGCTGGGAGAGCGAAAGGCTGCGCTTGTCGGCCAGCGGATGGCCCGGCGCCGCCACCACGTGGATCGGCGCCCTCACGCGCTTCTCTATCCTGATCTCGTGTTCCGGCGCATGGCCGAAGGTGAGGCCGATGTCGCACGCGCCCTCGCGCACCAGCCGCGTCACCTCGCCCGCCGCGGCGATGCGCAGATCGAAATGGATGCCGGCATAGCGCTGGCGGAAGAGATGCACCTGGTGCGGCAGGAAGCCCTCCGCCAGCCCCTCGGTGCTGGCCAGCCGCACCATGCCCCGCTCCAGCCCTTCCAGCGCGCGGATCTCGCCGGCCACGCGCTCGGCGTCGAGCTGCGCGCGCCGCACATGCACGGCCAGAAGCTCGCCCGAGGCGCTCGGCACCATGCCGGACGGGCGCCGCTCGAACAGCGTCGTGCCCAGCTCGCGCTCCAGCCGCGCGATCTGGCGGCTGATCGCCGAGGGCGCGACGTTCAGCCGGGCCGAGGCCTTGTTCACCGATCCCGTGCGCACCACTGCCAGGAAATAGGCGAGCGCGCTGTCCTGAAGCACCCGAGACGCGACCATGGCGATTGCGCCTTTCTGCATTCATTGCCGGAACGGCAACAGCTTATTGCGAATATTGATCTGGCGACAATGGGAAAACCGTTCCTACTCTGCCCCGTCGCCCCTTCGCAGCGGCCCCTCCCGGGCGCCTCGCCGTGAAATGCGCGATGGCATGGCCGTTCGCTTCCCCACTCTCCTCCCGCCACGGAAAAGGTGCCCGACATGACCCTTGCGATCCGCCCCCTCGCGCCGCTCGCCGCGCTTCTCCTCGCCAGCGCCGCTCCCGCCCCGCTCTCGGCGCAGGAAGGGGGAACGGTGCGCGCGGTGATGCATTCGGCCCTGCGCATCCTCGACCCCATCGCCAGTTCCGGCACGATCACCCGCAACCACGGCTACATGGTCTTCGACACGCTTCTGGGCGTGGACGAGAACCTGCAGCCGAAGCCGCAGATGGCCGACTGGGAGGTGTCCGAGGACGGGCTCACCTACAGCTTCACCCTGCGCGAGGGCCTTCTGTGGCACGACGGCGCGCCCGTTACCGCCGCCGACTGCGTCGCCTCGCTGAAGCGGTGGGCGCAATTCGACGCCGGCGGGCGCGTGATGATGGCCTATGTCGAGGCGATCGAAGCGGAAGGCGACCGGCAGTTTTCCATCCGCCTGTCAGAGCCTCTGGGCTCCGTGCCGGACCTGCTCGCCAAGCCGTCCTCCGTGCCCGCCTTCATGATGCCGCAGCGGCTGGCCGAGACGCCGGCCGGCGACACCATCGCCGAGCAGATCGGCTCGGGCCCGTTCCGCTTCAGCGACGCCGAGTTCCAGCCCGGCGTGCAGGTGGTCTACGAGAAGTTCGAGGACTACGTGCCCCGCGACGAGCCGCCTTCGGGAACGGCGGGCGGCAAGGTGGTGAATGTCGACCGCGTGGAATGGATCGCCATGCCCGACGCCCAGACCTCGCTCAACGCGCTGATCTCGGGCGACATCGACTATATCGAGCGCGCGCCCATCGACCTCCTGCCCATCCTGGAGGCGCAGGAGGACATCTCGATCGAGGTTCTCGAGCCGCTCGGGATGCAGGTGGGCGGGCGGATGAACTTCCTGCATCCGCCGTTCGACAATGTCGAGATCCGCCGCGCCGCGCTGATGGCGCTCGGCCAGCCGGACGTCCTGGCCGCCCTGATCGGCGATCCGCGCTATTACGAGGTGTGCGGGGCGATCTTCGGCTGCGGCACGCCCTTCGCCTCGCAGACGGGCGCGCGGACGCTGACGGAGGGCGGAGACGTGGAGGCGGCGCGCGCCGCGCTGGAGGCCGCGGGCTACGACGGCACCCCGGTCGTCCTGCTCCAGCCGACGGACGTCGCGACGCTGGCCGCCCAGCCGATGGTGGCGGCCGACGCGCTGCGCCGCGCCGGCTTCGAGGTGCGGCTGGAGCCGATGGACTGGCAGACGCTCGTCTCGCGCCGCGCCAGCCAGGGCGCACCCTCCGAGGGCGGCTGGAACATGTTCTTCACCAACGCCAATGTGGACAGCCTGTCCAACCCTATCATCAACATGTACCTGACCGCCACGGGAACGGAGGGGAGCTGGTTCGGCTGGCCGACCGACCCCGAGCTGGAGGCCCTGCGCATCGACTTCGCCATGGCGCAGAGCGAGGAGGCGCGCGTGGCCGCCGCCGAGGCCGTGCAGGCCCATGTGATGGAGCAGGTGATCATGGTGCCGCTCGGCCAGTTCAAGAACGTGACCGCCTGGGGGCCGGCCCTGGACGGGCTGATCGAGGGGCCCGTGCCCGCCTTCTGGAACCTGACCAAGAGCGAGTAGCATCCCCATGGAACCCTGCGATCTCGGCGCGCATCAGGCGCGCCGCCTCATCGCCCGCAAGGCGCTGTCGCCGGTGGAGCTGGCCGAAAGCTGCATCGAGCGCACGCAAGGCGTGAACCCCGCCGTCAACGCCCTCGTCGCCCTCGACCTGGAGGGGCTGCGCGAAGGCGCGCGGCGCGCGGAAGCGGCCGTGATGGCGGGCGAGGCGCTGGGCCCGCTCCACGGCCTGCCGCTGGCGGTGAAGGACATGGCGGACGTGGCCGGCCTGCCGACCACCTATGGCAGCCCGATCTTCGCGCAGAACGTGGCCAGGGGCGACGACCCGATGGTGGCGCAGCTTCGCGGGGCCGGCGCGCTGGTGATGGGCAAGGCCAACAACCCGGAATGGAGCGCGGGCGGCAACACGCGCAACAGCGTCTACGGGGCGACGGGCAATCCGTTCGATCCCTCGCGCTCGGCGGCGGGCTCCTCGGGCGGCTCGGCCGCCGCGCTCGCCTGCGGCATGGCCCCGCTCGCCACGGGCTCCGACACGGGCGGAAGCCTGCGCAACCCGGCCGCCTTCTGCGGCATCGTGGGCTTCCGGCCCTCGCCGGGCGTGGTGCCCGGCCATGCCCGCGCCATGTCGCTCCTGCCGCTCTCCACCAGCGGGCCGATGGCGCGCTCGGTGGAGGATGCGGGCCTGATGCTCTCGGCGATGATCCGCCCGGACCGTCGCGACCCTTGGGTCTCGGTGGTCGAAGGGCGCACGCATCACGAGGCGGCGGCCTTCGGCCGCCTTCCCGCCTTCGACCTGTCCTCGGCGCGCGTCGCCCTCACCGTGGATTTCGGCTTCACCCTGACGGAGGGGATCGTCTCGCGCGCCTTCGAGGAGAAGGTCTCGCGCTTCTCCCACGTCTTCGCGCGCGCCAGCCGCGATCATCCCGACTGCGAGGGGGCGGACGAGATCTTCGCCATCCTGCGCGCGCTGCTTTTCAACGGCCAGCACCGCCGGCTGCTGGAAGCCCACCCGGACAAGGTGGGGCCGAATGTGCGCGCCAATGTGGAGGAGGGCGAGCGCTACAGCGCGCTGGACGTGGTGCGCGCGCTGGAAGGGCAGGGAGCGCTTCACCGGCGCTGGCAGGCCTTCTTCGAGGCGCACGACTTCATCCTCTCGCCCGCCGTCACCATCAGCCCGCGCGACTGGCACGAGCTCTACCCGGCGCAGATCGACGGGCGGGCGACCGCGAGCTATTATCACTGGCTCTCCATGGCCTACGCCTCCACCCTCGCGGGCCACCCCTCCGTCACCATCCCGGTGGGGCTGGACGAGAAGGGCATGCCCTTCGGCCTCCAGATCGTGGGGCGGCGCGGCGAGGACCTTTCCACCCTCGCTTTCGCGCAGGAGTTGGAAGCGCATCTCGCGGGCGACCCGGCCCTTGCGCGCCCCCGCCCCGATATCGAATCCTTGCGCCATGCGCCGCCCTTGTCGCAATCGGACGATTTCTACGGCTTCGGCTGACCGCACCGCCCATCAGGAGTTCGCATGTCCTCTCCCCTGCCGCTTTCCAAGGTCCGCCGCGCCGGCGACTTCGTGTTCCTCTCCGGCGAACTGCCCTTTACCGGGGACGGCTCGGTGCCCGAGGGCATCGAGGCGCAGACCGAGCTGACGCTCCAGCGCATTTCCGCGACCCTCGCCTCCGAGGGGCTGACGCTGGCCGATGTCGTGTCCGTTGCCGTCTACCTGACGGAGAAGGGCGATTTCGCCGGCTTCAACGAGGTCTACCGGCGCCATTTCGCCGATCCCTTCCCCACCCGCACCACGGTCATCGCGGGGCTGGTGGCCGAGGCGCGGATCGAGATCACCGTCACGGCGCAGAGCCGCGCCTGAGAAGGAGGGCGGTCCGATGGACGCCGATGTCATCGTCCTCGGCGCCGGCATGGTCGGCGTCTCCACCGCCCTCCAGCTCCGGCGCCAAGGGCGTTCGGTCGTCCTGGTCGACCGGCGCGGCCCCGGTGAGGAAACCTCCTACGGCAATGCGGGCATCATCCAGCGCGAGGCGGTGGAGCCCTACGGCTTCCCGCGCGACCTTCCGAGCCTCTTCAGGGCGGCGCGCAAGGGCGGGCTGGACGTGCACTACCATGCGCGCGCCCTGCCGGCCCTGTTCCCGCGCTTCCTGCGCTACTGGCTCTCCTCCTCGCCCGGGCGCTACCGCCCTCTCGCGGCGGCCCATGCCCGGCTCATCGAGCATTCCATCGCCGAGCACGCGCCCTTGATCGCGCAGGCGGGCGCGGAGCATCTGGTGCGCCGCGAGGGGCTGCGCTTCGGCTTTCGCGACACCGCCGCCTTCGAGCGGGAGGCGCGCGACGCCGAGCGGATCGTCGGCGAATACGGGCTGGAATGCGCGATCCTCGACGGGGCGCAGCTCCAGGCGGCAGAGCCGGCGCTTCTGCGGCCGCTCGCCGGGGCCGTCCACTGGCTAGATTCCTGGTCGGTGCGCGACCCGGGCGCGCTGGTGGGCCTCTACGCCGCCCTGTTCGAGGCCGAGGGCGGCACGTTCCTGCGCGGCGATGCCCGCAGCCTTCGCCCGCAGGGCGCCGGCTGGGAGGTGCGATGCGCCGACGGGCCGGTGCGCGCGGGCGAGGTCGTGCTGGCCCTCGGCCCCTGGGCGGACGAGGCGACGCGCGCCCTCGGCTACCGCCTGCCGCTCTTCGTCAAGCGCGGCTACCACCGCCATTACCGCACGGCGCCGAGCCTCAACGTGCCGCTTCTCGACGCGCAGAACGGCTTCCTCATGGCGCCGATGGAGCGGGGCCTGCGCATCACCACGGGGGCCGAGTTCGCCGCCCACACGGCACCCGCCACGCCCGTGCAGTCGGCGGGGGCGGAGAGGATCGCGCGCCAGCTCGTCCCGCTCGGCGAGGCCGTGGAGGCCGAGCCGTGGCTGGGTGCGCGCCCCTGCACGCCGGACATGCTGCCGGTGATCGGCCCCGCCCCGCGCCACAAGGGGCTCTGGTTCCATTTCGGCCACGCCCATCAGGGCTTCACCCTCGGCCCGGCCACCGCCCGGCTGCTGGCCGAGATGATGTCCGGGCAGACGCCCTATGTCGATCCGACGCCCTATTCACCCGGCCGGTTCGCCGGATCGCGCGCCTGAGCTGCTTCAAGCGAAGCCGGAACCCGGGCACCGGGGCACGCCCCCGCCCGATGCGACTGCCGCGATCGAGCCGGCCCGACGATCCGGGTCGATGGCGAGCCGCCCGGACCGTCCCGCGCCTGCGCGCCGAGCCACAGGCCCTCGCCCTGTCCGAAAGATCGAACGCGCCCGCTTCGCCGAAGGAGCTTCGCCGCCCGATCAATGACCTGAAAACAGGCAGATTTCGGAGAGATGATAAAATCATCATTTCCGCTTGACAGCGCGCCTCGGGATTACTGTTATACCGATATACCGGTAGCGCATGAACAGTTTCGGGAGGCCGCCGCGCGAGGCAGGCGTGTCCCGAATGCCTGGCCTTCATCCCCAAAAGGAAGACCGATGCCGCGAACCCTGCTGATCGCCCTTGCCGCCACCCTTTTCGCCTCCTCCGCCCTGGCGCAGGAAACGCCGACGCCCGGCGGGCGGGCCGACCTCGTGGTGCAGCCCGAGCCGCCGGGCCTCATGCTCGGCCTTCTCACCAACGCCCCCGTCCAGCTCGTCGCCGGGCAGATCTACGAGGGGCTCCTGCGCTATGACGAGAACCTTCAGCCCCTGCCCTCGCTCGCCCGCGAGTGGGACGTCTCCGAGGACGGGCTGACCTACACGTTCCGCCTCCAGGAGGGCGTCACCTGGCATGACGGCGAGCCCTTCACCTCGGCGGACGTGCTCTTCAGCGCCAACGACTTCCTGGTGGAAACCCAGTCGCGCCACCGCAACACCATGGCGCGGGTGGAAAGCGTCGAGGCGCCGGACGAGCACAGCGTCATCTTCCGCCTGAAGGAGCCCTTCGAGCCGCTGATCCGCTCCTTCGCCTTCTGGGTCATGCCGATGGTGCCGAGGCACGTCTACGAGGGCACCGACTATGCCACCAACCCGGCCAACGACCGGCCGATCGGCACCGGCCCGTTCAAGTTCGACAACTGGAACCGCGGCAGCAGCATCCGCCTCGTGAAGAACGAGGACTATTACATCGAGGGCAAGCCCTATCTCGACGAGCTGTTCTACCATGTGATCCCGGACGGTGCCTCGCGGGCGGTGGCCTACGAGACGGGCGAGGTCGACATCCTGCCCGGCGGCTCGGTGGAGAATTTCGACGTGCCGCGCCTTTCCGCGCTCGACAACACCTGCGTGTCCGACAAGGGTCGCGAGTTCGACTCGCCCCTGTCCTGGATCTGGATCAACAACCGCACGCCGCCCATGGACGATGTGCGCTTCCGGCAGGCGATCATGTACGCGATGGACCGGCAATTCGCGCTCGACGTCCTGTGGAACGGGCTCGGCAAGGTGGCGACCGGCCCCATCGCGGGCACCACGCCCTTCCATTCGGAGGTCGAGCCGCAATATCCCCACGACCCGGACCGGGCGCGCGCGCTTCTGGACGAGATGGGTTATGACGGCACGCCGCTGCGCCTCCTGCCCCTGCCCTATGGCGAGACGTGGCAGCGCTGGGCCGAGGCGGTGCGCCAGAACCTCCAGGAGGTCGGCATCCCGGTGGAGATCGAGGCGAGCGACGTCGCGGGCTGGAACCAGCGCGTCTCCAACTGGGACTACGACCTCGCCTTCACCTTCCTGTTCCAGAACGCCGACCCGGCGCTGGGCGTGGAGCGCAACTACATCTCCTCCCAGATCCAGCAGGGCAACCCGTGGAACAATGTGGAGGGCTATTCCAACCCCCGGGTGGACGAGCTCTTCGCCGAGGCCGCGACCGCCTTCCCGGCCGAGCGGCGCCAGGCGCTCTACGACGAGGTGCAGGCGATCGTCCAGGAAGAGGTTCCCGTGGCCTGGCTGCTCGATCTCGGCTTCCCGACCATCTACAATTGCCAGTTCCAGGACATCATCACCACGGCCAACGGCCTGAACGATTCCATGCGCGACGCCTGGATCCGGCAATAGGCCGCATCGGCCGGCGCCGCCCCTCCTTCTTCCCGTCCCCGGATCAGGACCCGCGCGATGCTTCGCTTCGTTCTCGCCCGCCTGGTGAAGGCGGTGATCATTCTCCTGTGCATCACCATCTTCAACTTCTTCCTGATCCACGCCGCGCCCGGCGACCCAGCCGCCGTGATGGCGGGGGAGGCGGGGGATGCGGACGAGGCCTATCTCCAGCAGCTTCGCGAGCGCTTCGGCCTCGACAAGCCCTTGCCGGTGCAGCTCCTCGTCTATCTCTCGCACATCGCCACGCTCGATCTGGGCTACTCCTACCGGCAGGGCCTGCCCGTCGCCCAGCTCATCTGGGACCGGCTGCCGGCCACGCTGCTTCTCTCCGGCACGGCCTTCGCCATCTCACTGGTGCTCGGCGTCATGGCGGGCGCCCTGGCGGCGTCGCGGCAGGGGCGCATCTCGGATTCGCTGATCTCGGCCTTCGCGCTGCTCTTCTACGCCACACCCCTCTTCTGGCTGGCGCTGATGGCGGTGGTGCTGTTCTCCGTGCAGCTCGGCTGGCTGCCGGGCTTCGGCTATGAGAGCGTCGGCTCCGGCTATACGGGCCTTGCGCGCGTGGCCGATATCGCCCGGCACCTGGTGCTGCCGGCCACCACGCTCGGCCTGTTCTTCATGGCCGTCTATGTGCGCATCACGCGCGCCTCCATGCTGGAGGTCGGCCGGCAGGATTTCGTGCGCACCGCGCGCGCCAAGGGCCTGCGGCCGGGCGTCATCCAGCGCCGCCATGTGCTGCGCAACGCCATATTGCCGGTGGTGACGCTGGCGGGCGTGCAGGCCGGGCAGCTCGTGGGCGGCGCGGTGCTGATCGAGACGGTCTTCGCCTGGCCGGGCATCGGGCGGCTGATGTTCGAGGCCCTGTCGCAGCGCGACTACAACCTGCTTCTGGGGGTTTTCGTGGTCTCCTCGGCCATGGTGCTCCTCTTCAACCTGATCACCGATGTGCTCTACCGCATCGTCGATCCGCGCATCCGGGTGTCGTGATGCGGGAGTTCTGGGCGAATTTCTCCCGCAATCGCGGCGCGCTGATCGGGCTTTGCGTGCTGGCGCTGGTGCTCCTCCTCGCCGCTGCCGCCCCCCTTCTGTTCCCGCGCTCGCCCTGGGCCATGGTGCAGCGCCCCTTCCTGCCGCCCTTCGACAATCCCGGCTTTCTGCTGGGCACCGACACGATGGGCCGCGACATCGCCTCGGCCATCGCCCATGGCGCGCGGGTCTCGCTTCTCGTCGGCCTCGTCTCCACGCTGGTCTCCCTCCTCATCGGCATTCCGGTGGGGGCGCTGGCGGGCTATTTCGGCGGCTGGGTGGACGATGCCCTGATGCGCTTCACCGAATTCTTCCAGAGCGTGCCGAGCTTTGCGCTCGCCGTGGTGCTGGTGGCGATCTTCCAGCCGAGCCTCATCTCCATCGTCATCGCCATCGCGATCGTGAGCTGGCCCCCGGTGGCGCGCCTCCTGCGCGGCGAGGTCATGTCGCTTCGCTCGCGCGAATTCGTGGAGGCGGCCACGCTGTCGGGCCAGTCCCACGCCACCATCATCTGGCGCCAGATCCTGCCCAACACGCTTTCGCCCATCATCGTGATGGCGACCATGATGGTGGCTGCCGCGATCCTTCTGGAAAGCGCGCTCTCCTTCATGGGGCTGGGCGATCCGAACATCATGTCCTGGGGCTATGTGATCGGCGCGGGGCGCACGGTGATCCGCCAGGCCTGGTGGGTCAGCTTCTTCCCCGGCATCGCCATCCTCCTCACGGTGCTCGCCCTCAACCTCATCGGCGAGGGGCTGAACGACGCGCTCAACCCGCGCCTGTCGAAGAAAGGGCGGTGAGGACCATGGCATCATCCCCCGCCCCCGTCGTCCTCATCGACAAGCTCTCCATCGCCCTGCCGCCGGGCGCGGACCGCGCCTATGCGGTGGACCGCGTCTCGCTGACGCTGCGCGCGGGCGAGATCCTGTGCGTGGTGGGCGAAAGCGGCTCCGGCAAGTCGATGTCGGCCAACGCCATGATGGGCCTTCTGCCCGAGGGGGTGGAGCCCGCCGGCGGGCGCATCCTCCTGGGCGGCGAGGACCTTCTGAGGCTCGACGAATCCGCGCTCTACGATGTGCGCGGGCGCCGCGTGGCGATGATCTTCCAGGAGCCGATGACCGCTCTCAACCCCCTGATGCGGGTGGAGGACCAGATCGCGGAAGTGTTCGAGGCGCACGGCCTCCTGACCCCGAAGGAGCGGCGCGCGCAAGCGCTGCGGCTTCTCGCCGAGGTCGGCCTGCCCGATCCGCCCCGCGCGGCGGCCTCCTACCCGTTCCAGCTCTCGGGCGGCCAGCGCCAGCGCGTGATGATCGCCATGGCGCTGGTGCTGGAGCCGGAGGTGCTGATCGCCGACGAGCCCACCACCGCCCTCGACGTGACGACGCAGGCGCAGATCCTCAAGCTCATCCGGCAATTGCAGGAACAGCGCGGCATGGCGGTGATGTTCATCACCCATGATTTCGGCGTGGTGGCCGAGATCGCCGACCATGTTGCGGTGATGGAGAAGGGCCGGGTGGTGGAGGAAGGCCCGGCGCAAGAGGTGCTGCGGCGCCCGCGCCACGCCTATACGCAAAAGCTCATCGCCGCCATTCCCTCCATGTCCGGGGGGCGCGCGGCGGGCGCGATCGAGGGCGAGCCGGTGCTCGCCGTCGAGGGACTCGGCAAGACCTACCGCATCGGCGGCGGCCTTTTTACGAAAGCCCGCGCGGTGGAGGCGGTCAGGCACGTCTCCTTCACCCTTTCGCGCGGCGAGACGCTGGGCATCGTGGGCGAAAGCGGCTCGGGCAAGTCCTCGGTCGGGCGCTGCCTGGTGCGGCTTCAGGACCCCGATACCGGCAAGGTGATGCTGGGGGGCAAGGACATGGCGCATCTGAAAGGCCGGGCGCTGCACGCGGCGCGCCGGCGCATCCAGATGATCTTCCAGGACCCCTACGGCTCGCTCAACCCGCGCATCCGCGTCGGGCGCACCATCGCGGACGGCCCCATCGCCTACGGCGTGGATGCGCAAACCGCCCTTGCCGAGGCGGGGGCGCTTCTGGAGCGCGTCGGCCTCGACGCCTCGGCGGCCGCGCGCTTTCCGCACGAATTCTCCGGCGGCCAGCGCCAGCGCATCGGCATCGCGCGGGCGCTCGCGCTCAAGCCCGAGATCATCGTGGCCGACGAGGCGGTCTCCGCCCTCGACGTGTCGATCCAGGCGCAGGTGCTGGACCTCCTGGCCGAATTGAAGGCCGAGCTGGGCCTGTCGCTGATCTTCATCACCCACGATCTGCGCGTGGCGGCGCAGATCTGCGACAGGGTGATGGTGATGCAGAAGGGCGAGATGGTGGAGATCGGACCCAGCGCCCAGATTTTCAGCGCGCCCCAAGCCGCCTATACACGAAGCCTCCTGGCGGCCATTCCCGGCGCGAAGGCCGAGATGGCCGCCGGGTGACACGCCCCCTTTTCCCGAAGATCGAGATGGACACCCCCATGAGCGCCCTTCCCAATTCCATCGAAGCCCGAGACGCAGCCTACCAGCTCCACCCGCTGGTGGACCTGAAGGCCTACGAGAAGACCGGCGGGCTCGTGATCGAGCGCGGCGAGGGCGTCTATGTCTTCGACAATTCCGGCAAGCGCTACATCGAGGGGCTGGCGGGGCTCTGGTCGGTGGCCGTGGGCTTCGGCGAGAAGCGCCTTTCGGATGTCGCCAAGGCGCAGATGGACAAGCTGCCCTATTACCACATCTTCTCCGGCAAGACGCACGGCCCCTCGGTGGAGCTGGCCGAGAAGCTCGTCCACATGGCCCCCGTGCCCATGTCCAAGGTGCATTTCACCTCCTCGGGCTCGGAGGCCAACGACCTCGTCGTCAAGCTCTGCTGGTATCGCTCCAACGCGCTCGGCAAGCCGGAAAAGAAGAAGATCATCGGCCGCCAGAAGGGCTATCACGGCGTCACCATCGCCGCCGGCTCCATCACCGGCCTGCCGCGCAACCACCAGTCCTTCGACCTGCCGCTGCCGCAGATGCGCCACACGCTGTGCCCCGACTATGCCGGCACGGCGCTCCCCGGCGAGAGCGAGCGCGACTTCTCCGGGCGCATGGCGGCCGAACTGGAAAAGCTGATCCTGGAGGAGGGGCCGGACACGGTGGCCGCCTTCTTCGGCGAGCCGGTGATGGCCTCCGGCGGCGTCTTCGTGCCCCCGGAGGGCTACTGGCAGGAGATCCAGGCGGTTCTCAGGAAATACGACGTGCTGCTGGTGGCCGACGAGGTGATCTGCGGCTTCGGGCGCACCGGGCAGATGTTCGGATCGCAGACCTACGGCATCGAGCCGGACGTGATGGTGCTGTCCAAGCAGCTTTCCTCCTCCTACCTGCCCTTGTCCGCCATCCTGATGAACGAGAGCTTCTACGAGCCCATCGCGCGCGAATCGGAGCGCCTGGGCACCTTCGGCCACGGCTTCACCGCCTCGGGCCATCCCGTGGCGACGGCGGTGGGGCTGGAGAACCTGAAGATCATCGAGGAGCGCGATCTCGTCGGCAATTGCCGCGAGCGCTCCCCGCTCTTCCTGCGCCGGCTGGCGGAATTGTCGCAGCATCCGCTCGGCAAGGGCTTTCGCGGCGTCGGGCTGATCGGCGCGCTGGAGCTGAAGCCGCGCGAGACGCCGGGCGCGGCCGGCGCGGCGCTGGCCGAGGCGGCGCTGGAAGAGGGGCTGATCGGCCGCTCCATCGGGGATGCCTTCTGCCTCTGCCCCCCGTTGATCATCACGGACGAGGAGGTGAACGCCATGTTCGACGCCCTCGCCCGCGCCCTCGACAAGATCGCAGCCTGAAGGACCGAGCCATGAGCGCCAAGACCGACCTGGGAGAGATGAGCGCGCCGGAGCTTTCGGCCCTCTTCGCCAAGGGCGCCGCCTCGCCGGTGGAAGCGGCCGAGGCCGCCCTCGCGCGCATCGAGCGCTTCAACGGTGAGGTCAACGCCTTCGCCCATGTCGTGCCGGAGCTTGCGCTGGAAGCGGCGCGGCAATCGCAGGAGCGCTGGCGGAAGGGCGAGGCGCTGGGGCCGCTCGACGGCGCGCCCGCCACGATCAAGGAACTGACGCCGGTCATCGGCATTCCGTGGCGGCGCGGCTCGAAACTGGGCAACAAGGAGCCGGCCACCCACGAGATTCTGATCGTGAAGCGGCTGCGCGCGGCGGGCGCGGTGATTCTCGGCACCACCACCTCGCCGGAAATCGGCTGGAAGGGCGTCACTCACGGGCCGGCCTTCGGCAACACGGTGAATCCGTGGCGCTCGGACCGGGCCTCGGGCGGCTCCTCGGGCGGGGCGGCCGTGGCGGCGGCGCTCAACATGGGCGTCCTGCACGAGGGCTCGGACGGAGCGGGCTCGATCCGCATTCCCGGCGCCTTCTGCGGCGTCTTCGGCATCAAGCCCACGTTCGGCTGGGTGCCGGCGGATGCCCCCTCGCCCCTGATGGAGCTGGCCCATCGCGGCCCGCTCAATCGCACGGTGGAGGAGGCCGCGCTGTTCCTCCATGCCGTCGCCGGCCCCTCGCCGGACGCGCTCTACGGTGCCTGCCCTCCCGACCTGCCGGACTGGAGCGGGGCGGCCCGGGGTTCGGTCGAGGGCCTGCGCATCGGCTACAGCCGCACGCTCGGCTATGCCGGCGTCGCGCCCGAGGTGGCGGCGGCGGTGGAGCGCGCGGCGACACGCCTCTCCGAGATGGGCGCCATCGTGGAGGAGGCCGATCCCGGCTTCGAAAACCCACTGGAGGCGCTGCGCACCCTGTGGTTCGCCGCCGAGTCGCTGACCGTGGACCGCATCGCGCCCACGGAGGCGCAAAAGGCCGAGATGGACCCCGGCCTCATCGCCATCGCCGAGAAGGGGCGTGGCTTCTCAGCCCGCGATCTCCTGCTCGCCGAGGAGGTGCGCGCGCGGCTGAAGGTGACGATGGCCCATTTCCACACCCGCTACGACGCGCTGATGACGCCCACCATGCCCATCACCGCGCTGCCCGCCGGCATCGATTTCCCCGAAGGGCAGGGCATGAGCGACTGGACCGACTGGAGCCCCTTCACCTACCCGTTCAACATGACGGGCCAGCCGGCCGTCTCCGTGCCCTGCGGCTTCGATGGAGAGGGCCTCCCGATCGGCCTCCAGTTCGTCGCCGCGCGCTTTCGCGACGAGACGGTGCTGCGCCTTGCCGGGGCCTACCAGCGCTCCTTCCCCGAGGCGGTGCCGGACCGGCCGAACCTTCACGCGCGCGCATGAACCTTGCCATGACCACGCCGGGCGAAGCGCCCCGGAGGCGGGAAGCGCCGGAGGCCATCGGCGCCGGCCTCTCCGTGGCGGGCGGCTCCGTCGCGCCCGAAACGGCGGAGGAAATCGCCGCGCGCCATTACGGCATCACGGGCAGGGCAACGCCGCTCATCGGCGAGAAGGACGCCAATTTCCGCCTCGATGCGGCCGATGGCGGCCGTTTCTTCCTCAAGATCCTGCATCCGGGCGAAAGCGCCGGGGTCTCGTCCATGCACACGCTCGCGCTCCTGCATGTGGAGGCGCGCGCGCCGGAGCTGCCGGTGCAGCGCGTCGTCCGCACGCGGGCGGGGCGGGCGGATTTCCGGATCGGGCTGGGCGGCGAGGAGCGCACGGTGCGCCTGACGGACTTCACGCCCGGGCTTGCCCAGAAGGAGACAGAGCCCTCGCCCGCCCAGGCGCGCGCCGTGGGCGAGGTGCTGGCACGCCTGCAAGGCGCGCTGGCCGA
This sequence comes from Aureimonas populi, assembly GCF_017815515.1. Lineage (NCBI taxonomy): Bacteria > Pseudomonadati > Pseudomonadota > Alphaproteobacteria > Hyphomicrobiales > Aurantimonadaceae > Aureimonas > Aureimonas populi. The sequence continues at coordinate 1,130,692 of NZ_CP072611.1, read as the reverse complement.
TTTCCGCCATCCGGCCGAGGATCACGAGACGAGCTGGGACATGGCGCGCGCCGGCCTCCTGCGCGCGGTGCTGCCGCTCGTGCGGGACGAGACCGAGCGCGCGCTTCTCACCGAGATCCTCGACGCCTTCGACGCCCGCCTCGCGCCGCGCCTTGCCGCCCTGCCCCGGCAGATGGCGCATAACGACTTCAACAAGGACAATATCCTCGTCGACCCGGCCGCGCCGGAGCGCATCGCGGGGATCATCGATTTCGGCGACATGCTGCGCACGCCCGTCGTCTGCGATGTGGCGGTGGCGGCCGCCTACCAGCTCGGCGAAGGGGGAGACGATCCGCTGGCCGCGGCGCTGCCCTTCCTCTCGGGCCACGGCGCGCTCAACCCCCTGTCGGAGGAGGAGATCGCGCTCCTTCCCACCGCCATCCTCACCCGCATGGCCATGCGCCTTCTGGTGACGCAATGGCGGGCGGACCGCCTCCCGGAGCGCGCGGACTACATCCTGCGCAACAGCCCTTCCGTGCGCGCGCAGCTCCGCGCCTTTGCCGCCTATGCGCCGGGCGAGGCCTCGGCGCGCATCGCAAGCGCCTGCCAGGCTTGAGAGGAAGGAGCCCCTTCATGTCGCAACCCGCCGCCCCCCTCCCGTCCGATCCGGCCGAGGCGATGCTCGCGCGCCGCCGCGCGCTCCTGGGCGGCTCCTACCGCCTGTTCTACGAGCGGCCCGTGCATCTGGTGCGCGGCGAGGGGGTGTGGCTCTTCGACGCCGAGGGGCGCCGCTATCTCGACGCCTACAACAACGTGCCGGCGGTGGGCCATTCCCACCCACGGGTGAACGCGGCCGTCACCGCGCAGATGGGCCTTCTCAACACCCATACACGCTATCTGCACGAGGCGATCCTTTCCTATTCGGAACGGCTGCTCGCCACTTTCCCCGAAGAGATCGCGCAGGTCATGTACACCTGCACGGGCTCGGAGGCGGTGGACCTGGCGCTGCGCATCGCGCGCCATCATACGCAGGGCGCGGGCGTCGTCGTCACTGCCAACGCCTATCACGGCACCACGGCCGCGACGGTGGAAATCTCGCCCTCCCTCGGCCCCGCCGTGCCGCTCGGGCGTTGCGTGCGCACCGTGGAGGTTCCGGGGGAAGGGCCACGGATGGGCCGGGTCCTGGCCGAAAACGTCGCCGCCGCCTTCGCCGACCTGGCCCGCCACGGCATCCGCCCCGCCGCCTTCGTGGCGGACGGCATCTTCTCCACGGACGGCGTGCGCGCCGAGCCGGCGGGCTTCCTCCAGCCGGTGCTCGAGGCCGTCCATGCCGCCGGCGCGCTCTATGTCGCCGACGAGGTGCAGCCGGGCTTCGGGCGCACCGGCGGTGCCTTCTGGGGCTTCCAGCGCCATTCCATCGTGCCGGACATGGCGGTGATGGGAAAGCCGATGGGCAATGGCCTGCCCATCGCCGCGCTTGCCCTGCGCCCGGAGGTGGGCGAGCGGTTCGGGCGCGAGGTGCGCTATTTCAACACCTTCGGCGCGAACCACGTGTCGCTGGCCGCCGCCGGCGCGGTGCTGGACGTGATCGAGGCCGAGGGGCTCCAGGCCAATGCCGCGCGCGTGGGCACGCAGCTTCTGGAGGGGTTGAAGGGGCTGGCGGGGGAGTTCGACCGGGTGGGCGAGGCGCGCGGCGCCGGGCTCTTCCTGGCCCTCGACCTGAGGGACGGCGAAACGGGGGCCCCCGATGCCGCGCTCGCCACCCGCGTGGTGAACAGCTTGCGCGAGCGCGGCGTCCTGATCGGCGCCTCGGGGCCTGCCGGCAACGTCCTGAAGATCCGCCCCCCCTTGCCTTTCGCCTCCGCGCACGCAGACCTCTTCCTCGCAAAATTGCGGGAGGTTCTGGCAGGAACGGCATGAGGACGAGCGCGGAGACGAGACGGCAGGCGGAAACGACGGCGGGGGAGCGCGCGCGCCTCGCCATGGCCTATGGCGGCCAGGAGCTGCCCAAGGCAGCGCGCGTCTACGCCGCCCTTCGCGACGCCATCATCGCCATGCGCCTGCGGCCCGGCGCGCGCCTGGTCGAAAAGGACATCTGCGCCGAGCTCGGCGTCTCGCGCACCCCCTTTCGCGACGCGGTGATGCGGCTGGCCGGGCAGCGGCTGGTGACGGTGGTGCCGAGCGACGCCACCTTCGTCAACAAGATCATCCTGGAGGAGGTGGTGGAGGGGCAGATCGTGCGCGAAAGCCTGGAGCTGCGCTTCGCCGCCATCGCCGCCGCGCGCTTCGTGCCCGCCTTCGAAAAGGATTTCGAGCTTCTTCTGTGGCGCCAGGCGGAGGCCGCGCGGCGCTGCGACGGGGACGAGTCCTTCCATATCGACCGGGAGTTCCACCGCCTCCTGTGCCGGTGCGCCGGCTTCCCGCATATCTGGGACACGATCCACGAGGCCAACGGCCAGCTCGACCGGGTGCTCTACCGGGCCTTTCCGCTGGAGGATTACTACGGCCAGGTGCTGGACGAGCACCGCGCGATCTTCGAGGCGCTGCGCAAGCGGGACGCGGAGGGCGTGACCCGCATCATGGGGCCGCATCTTCGCGACAACCTCCACTCCTTCCGCGTGCTCATGAACCGGGAGCCGGACCTCGTGGAGTTCGACCCCTCCTCCTCGGCCTGCGAGATCATGGCGCAGATCCGCTGACGCGGGCGGGCGGGCCGAGGCTCGCCCCCGGCCGCAAGCGGAACGGCCCGTTCAGACCACCTTGCCGCGCGCTGCCACGGCCCATGGCTCGATATGCCCGTCCGCCATGCGCATCTGCACCGCATCCACCATGTTGGTGACGACGCAGGCGTGGTTGGGAACGATGGACAGGCGATCGCCCACCGCAAGGCCGACCGGCCCGTCGCAGACGATGCGGCCATGCTCCTCGGAGAGCTGGTCGATGGCCAGGTCCGGCCGGCCCAGCACCGCGCCGTGGCCCGTCAGCCCGAGAAGGTCGGAGGTCAGCACTTTGGAGCCCGCGTCGATGATGGCGCGGCCGGGCGCGGGAACGGAGACGACGGTGGCCAGCACGGTGAGCGCGCATTCCTCCAGCGTGGCCACGCCCCGCGCAACCAGCGAGCGGTCGTTGTAGACATAGGTGCCGGGCCGGTACTCGGTGAGGATGTCGTCGGTGCGCGACTGCCAGATGTCGGGCGTGCCGCCCGAGGTGACGCAGGGCACGGGCAGGCCCTCCGCCTCGATCAGCGCCTTGGCCGCCTTGAGGAAATCGGCCGCCCGCGCCGCGCCGCCGGCGGCCGGATAGGTCATCAGCCCGCCGAAGGCGAGGCCCGGCGCGGCGGCGATGGCGCGCGCCAGCGAGCGCGCAGCCTCCGGCGAGGCGACGCCGCAGCGCTGGCCGCCCGTATCGCACTCCACCAGCACGGCGAGCGGCTCGCCCGCATCCGCGAAGGCGCCCGAGAGGCCCGCGACCACCGCGTCGCTGTCGGCCACCACCGAGAGGCGGACGCGCCCGGCCAGCGCGCGCAGCCGGGCGAGCTTCTCCTGCCCGAGGATGTTGTAGGTGATGAGGATGTCGCGGATGGCCGGGTCTCCGGCCGCCATCGCCTCCGCCTCGCTCACCTTCTGGCAGGTGATCCCCACCGCCCCGGCCTCGATCTGGAGGCGGGCGAGCTGCGGCAGCTTGTGGGTCTTGATGTGCGGGCGCGCCGCAAGGCCGGCCGCATTCGCATGGGCCTGGAAGCGCAGGATGTTGGCCCGCGCCTTTTCGAGATCGACCACCACGGCGGGGGTCTGGAGGTCGAGGAGAGCGCGGTCTGCCATTGTTCGGACCCTTCGTCGAAAAGCGATTGACAACAAATGAAGCAGGCCTCCTTATACGTCAATCCGAAATTTCAGACTGATGTCCACTATAATGGACACTATGGCAGGCCCCTTCATGACCCTCATCCGATACGGCGCCGGCGAATCGGGCGCCGGAAAACAGGCCCTCCCCTTCGCCCGCGCGGTGGAGGCCGACGGCTGGCTCTACGTCTCCGGCCAGGTGGCGATGGAGAACGGGGAGATCGTGGGCGGCGGCATCGTGGCCGAGACGCGAAAGGCGATGGAGAACCTCGTCGCGATCCTGAAGGAGGCCGGCTACGGGCTGGAGGACGTGGTGCGCGTCGGCGTCTGGCTCGACGACTCGCGCGACTTCTGGAGCTTCAACGGGGTCTATGCCGAGTATTTCGACGGCCACCCGCCGGCCCGCGCCTGCGTCCAGTCCTCCATGATGGTGGACTGCAAGGTGGAGATCGACTGCGTGGCCTACCGGAAGAAGTGAGGGCGCGCGCGGTGGACGGCTCGGGGCAGGACAAGGCGAAGACCCAAGGGGCGGCCCGCTCGCGCGGGTTGGACCGGGCGCTCGACATACTGGACGCGCTGGCCTCCGCGCGCCGTCCCCTGCGGGCCAACGAGATCGCCGCGCTCCTGGGCGCGCCGCGCTCCTCCATCTACGAGCTGACCGCGCTTCTCCTCGGCCGTGGCATGCTGGAGGACGCAGGCGACGGGCGCCTCTTCCTCGGCGAGAAGCTCTATCTCCTCGGCGCGGCCTATGCGGCCGTCTCCGGCCGGCAGGTGGCGGTGGAGGCCGCGCTCAAGCGCATCGTGGAGGAGACCAGCGAGACGGCGCAGTTCTGCCGGCTCGACGCCAACCGCTATTATGTCGCCGCCATGCGCGAGGGCTCGCGCCCCTTCCGCATCTCCACCGATATCGGCGAGCGCGTGCCCCTCACCTGGACCGCCTCGGGGCGCGTCCTGCTGGACCATCTGCCGCGCGAGGGCGTGCTCGCCTTCCTTCAGGAGGGCGACCTCTCCCTGCCGGACGGCAGGCCCATCGAGCGCGAGCGCTTCCTGCGCGAGGTGGAAGGTGCGCGCGCGGACGGGCATTTCACCTTCGACAGCGCGCTCGACAGCTACACCCATTGCTTCGCCGTGCCGGTGCGCCGGGCGGACGGGCAGGCCGTCGCCACCTTGTGCATCGTCGCCCCGCGCGAGGACGCCCGGCGCAACCACGAGGCCTATCTCGCCAGCCTCAAGGGCGCGGCCGCCGCGCTCGCCCCGCATTTCGCCAACGGTTAGCCATGCGCATCTTCACCGCCTCCCTCGCCACGGAGACCAACACCTTCTCGCCGGTGCCGACCGACCTCGATTCCTTCAAGGCGGCCTTCTACGCCGGGCCGGGCGAGCACCCGGACACGCCCACGCTCTGCTCCTCGCCCGTGCCGATCCTGCGCCGCCGGGGCCGCGCGGAAGGCTTCACCGTGATCGAGGGCACCTCCTGCTGGGCCGAGCCCGCCGGCCTCATCCAGCGCCGGACCTACGAGACGCTGCGCGACACCATCCTGTCCGAGCTGAAGGCCGCCCTGCCCGTGGACGGCGTGGTGCTGGGCCTGCACGGGGCCATGGTGGCGCAGGGCTATGACGACCCGGAGGGCGATTTCCTCGCCCGCGTGCGCGCGCTCGTCGGCCCGGACGTGGTGGTGGCCGCCGAGTTCGACCCGCACAGCCATCTGACGCCGCTGCGCGTGGCGCAGCTCGACCTCATGGCCGCCTTCCTGGAATTTCCGCATACGGATTTCGAGGAGCGCGGCGAGCATGTGGTGGAGCTTGCGCTGCGCGCCGTGCGCGGCGAGATCCGCCCCGTGATCTCCACCTTCGACTGCCGGATGATCACCATCTACCCCACGAGCCGGGAGCCGATGCGCTCCTTCGTGGACCGGCTGAAGGCGCTGGAAGGCAAGGCGGGCGTGCTCTCCGCCTCCGTCATCCACGGCTTCATGGCCGGCGACGTGCCGCAGATGGGCACGCGCATCGTGGTGGTGACGGACGGCGACGGGCAGGCGGGCGACCGGCTGGCCGAACGGCTCGGCCGGGAGCTCTACGCGATGCGCCGCGACACCGCCATGCCCATGCTCGACACCGAGGCGGGGCTCGACCGGGCGCTGGCCCTGCGCGCGGCCGGCGCGGACAAGCCCGTCGTGATCGCCGATGTCTGGGACAATCCGGGCGGCGGCGTGGCGGGGGACGCCACCCATATCCTGCGCCGCATGATCGAGCGGGGCATGGACAGGATCGCGCTCGCCACGATCTGGGACGCCGTCGCCGTCTCCTTCGCCCACGCGGCGGGCGAGGGGGCCGAGATCGAGCTGCGCTTCGGCGGCAAGTCCTCGCCCCATGGCGGCCAGCCGCTCGACGCGCGCGTGAGGGTGCTGCGCACGGTCGAGGCCGGCTGGCAGAGCTTCCGCAACAGCCGCGTCACGCTCGGCCGCGCGGCGGTGGTGCGCATCCTGGGCACGCAGATCGACATCGTGCTGATCACCAGCCGCACCCAGACCTACGAGCCGGACATCTTCTCCAACCTCGGCGTCGACTTCGCGGGGAAGGACATCCTCCTCGTGAAGTCCACCAACCATTTCCACGCGGGCTTCGCCCCCGTCGCCGCCGAAATCCTCTACGTCGCGGCCCCGACGAGCTACCCCACCGACCCCGCGACGACCCCCTACGCCAAGGCCAGCCACGGGCTATGGCCGCGCGTGCCGGACCCGCTCGGCCTCGAAGGCTGACGCGAACCCCATCGCCATCCCAGCCCCCAAGACAGGAGCCATCGCCATGAAGAGAATGCTTCTTGCAGCCGGCCTCGCCGCCCTGATGGCGGGAACGAGCGGCATCGCCCTCGCGCAGACCGCCGGCGGCGGCGTCCTGACGGTCGCCACCATCGGCGAGCCGCCCTCGCTCGACGTCATGCAGACACCGACCGACATCGTGCTCACCATCACCCAGCACATCTTCGAGACGCTCTACATCTACGACGCCGAATGGCAGCCGCAGCCGCTGCTGGCCGCCGACATGCCGGAAATCTCCGAGGACGGCCTCACCTACCGCATCCCCCTGCGCGAGGGCGTGACCTTCCACGACGGCTCGGCCTTCGATTCGGCCGACGTGGTGGCCTCGCTCAACCGCTGGATGGAGATCAACTCCAAGGGCCGGCAGGTCGCCGAGGTGATCGAGACCATCGAGGCGGACGGCGACAACGCCGTCGTCGTCACGCTCAACTCGCGCTATTCGCCGCTCCTGGCCACCTTCTCTCAAGGCTCGCCCATCCTGCCGTCCGAAACCCTGGGCGGCGAGCTGACCGACTTCATCGGCACCGGCCCCTACCGGCTTCAGGAGCGCCGCCCCGACCAGTACACCCAGCTCGTCCGCTTCGAGGACTACGTCTCGCCGGAGGGCGAGCCCTCCAACTACGCCGGGCGCCGCGAGGCCATCGCCGACGAGATCCGCTTCGTGCCCGTGCCGGACGCCAACACCCGCGTCGAGGGCCTGATCGCGGGCCAGTACGACTATGCCGACTCCCTTCCCGTCAGCGCCTATGAGCGCGTGGAGGCGGCGGGCAATGTCGAGCCGGTGATCTTCGAGAATGCGGGCTGGACCTCGCTCAACATGAACATGGCCGAGGGTCCGCTGACCGACAAGGCGCTGCGCCAGGCCGTGCAGGTGGCGCTCAACCCCTCCGACATGATGCTGGCCGCCTTCTCCGACGAGCGCTTCTTCGCCGTGGACGGCGCCCTCTTCCCCGAGGGCTTCTTCTGGCACACGCAGGCGGGCGTGGAGCGCTACGGCGAGGGCGACCCGGAGGCGGCGGCCGCGCTGATGGAGGAAGCGGGCTACGACGGCACGCCGATCCGCATCCTCACCAGCCGCCAGTACGGGTTCCACTATTCCACCGGCGAGGTGGCCAAGGCCTATCTGGAGGCGGCGGGCTTTGCGGTGGACCTTCAGGTCGTGGACTGGGCGACCCTGACCACGCGGCGCGCCGACAAGGGCCAGTGGGACATCTTCATCACCCACTCCAACTTCCCGGGCGACCCCACCACCCTCAACACCATCACCGACACCTATCCGGGCTGGTACACCTCCGAGGCCAAGTCGCAGGCCGTCGCCGCCTTCATGAACGCGGTGACGAACGAGGAGCGCTTCACCGCCTGGGAGGGCATCCAGAGCGTCATCTACGAGGACGCGCCGCTGGTGAAGGTGGGCAATTTCAACGCGCTCGGCGGGCTGGCGAGCGGGGTTTCCGGCTATGAGCCGGCCTACTGGCCGCGCTTCTGGAACGTGGCGCCGAGGGGCTGAGGAGAGCGGCGATGCCACGGGTGTTCATGGCCCTCCTGAAGCGGGCCGGCGGCATGGCGGTGGTGCTGGCGCTCGTCGTCACCGTCGTCTTCCTCATCGTGCGGGTGACGCCGGGCGATCCGGCGGCCGTCATGCTGGGGTCGGACGCCACGCCCGAGGACATCGCCGCCCTTCGCGCCAGGCTCGGCCTCGACGCGCCGATCCTGGTCCAGTACGGCCGCTTCGTCCTCGACATCCTGCGGGGCGATCTCGGCCAGTCGATCTTCCTCGGCCAGCCGGTGACGACGGCGCTGGCCGCGCGGGCCGAGCCGACCTTCTTCCTCACGCTCTTCTCCATCCTCATCGCCGTGTCCATCGCCCTGCCCGTGGGCATCCTCTCGGCGGTGAAACGGGGCACGCTGTTCGACCAGATCGTGGTGGGCGCCACCATGGTGGCGGCCAGCGTGCCGAGCTTCTGGCTCGGCCTCATCCTGATCCAGACCTTCGCGGTCGGGCTCGGCTGGTTCCCCGCCTCCGGCTATGGCGGGCCGGGCACCCCCTTCCTCGAACGGCTCTCGCACCTCGTCCTGCCGGCCGTGGCGCTCGGCATCGTCAATTCCGCGCTCATCACCCGCTTCACGCGGGCCGCCATGCTGGACGTCCTCTCCGAGGACTATGTGCGCACCGCCAGGGCCAAGGGCGCCGGGCCGTCCCGCGTCATCCTCAAGCACGCGCTGAAGAACGCGATGATCCCGATCATCACCGTCATCGGCCTGTCCGTCGCCCTCCTCGTGGCCGGCGCGGTGGTGACGGAGACGGTGTTCGGCCTGCCGGGCGTCGGCAATCTCGTGGTGCAGGCGGTGCTGCGGCGCGACTACCCGGTGATCCAGGGCACGCTCCTCGTCGTCGCCGCCATCTACGTGCTCATCAATTTCGCGGTGGACATGCTCTATCTCACGGTCGATCCGAGGGTGCGCACATGACGCTCCTGTCCCTCTCCTCCCCCTTCGCGGCGGGGCTGCGCCGGTTCCTGGGCAACCGCGCGATCCTCATCGGCGTCCTGATCCTCGGCATCGTGGTGATCGCCGCCGCGCTCGCGCCGCTGATCGCACCCCATGCGCCCAACCGACTGTCCATCGTCAACCGCCTCCAGGCCCCCTCGGCCGCGCATCTCTTCGGCACCGACGAGTTCGGCCGCGACATCTTCTCGCGCGCCATCCATGCGGGGCGCGTCTCGCTGATGGTCAGCCTGGGCGTCGTGGCCATCGCCACGGTCATGGGCGTCTTCCTCGGCCTTCTGGCCGGCTATTTCCGGCGGCTGGACGCGCCGATCTCGCGCCTTCTGGACGCGATGATGTCGTTTCCCGACATCCTGCTCGCCATCGCGCTGGTGGCCGCCCTCGGCCCCTCGCTGGTGAACGTCATCCTGGCGCTGGGCATCACCTACGCGCCGCGCCTGGCGCGCATCGTGCGCGGCTCCACGCTGGTGCTGCGCGAGCTGCCCTATATCGAGGCGGCCGTGGCGCTCGGGCTGCCGACATGGCAGATCCTCCTGCGCCATGTGCTCCTGAACCTCGCCTCGCCCATCCTGGTGCAGGCGACCTTCGTCTTCGCCGCCGCCATGCTGGCCGAGGCAAGCCTGTCGTTCCTGGGCATCGGCGCCTCCTCCGACATGCCGACCTGGGGCACCATGCTGGCCTCGGGCCGGGAATACATGAACAACGCGCCGTGGCTGATGCTCTTTCCCGGCCTTGCCATCGTGCTGGCCGTCCTGTCCCTCCAGCTCGTCGGCGACGGGTTGCGCGACCTCGTCGATCCGCGCCTCGCCCGGGAGGTCTGAGCCATGGCCGATCACCAGCCCGTGCTCTCCGTCGAGAAGCTGACGACCTCCTTCCGCTCCGGCGGCGAGTGGCGCTCCGTCATCCGCGACATCTCCTTCACGGTGGATGCGGGCGAGACGGTGGCCATCGTCGGCGAATCGGGCTCGGGCAAGAGCGTCACGGCCCTCTCTGCCATGCGCCTCCTGCCCGCCGGCAAGGCGCGCACGCAGGGGCGCGCGATCCTGGAGGGGCAGGATCTCCTGGCCCTGCCCGAAAAGCAGATGCGCGCGGTGCGCGGCGGGCGCATCGGCATGATCTTCCAGGAGCCGATGACCTCGCTGAACCCGGTCTTCACCATCGGCAACCAGTTGGCCGAGGCGCTGGTCCTGCACCGCGACATGTCGTGGGCGCAGGCGGAGGCCGAGGCGCTGCGGATGATGGAGCGGGTGCGCATTCCCGCCGCGCGCTCGCGCCTCGGCGAATATCCGCACAAATTCTCCGGCGGCATGCGCCAGCGCGTGATGATCGCCATGGCGCTGGCCTGCCGGCCGAGGCTCCTCATCGCCGACGAGCCCACCACCGCGCTCGACGTGACCATCCAGGCCGAGATCCTGCACCTCATCCGCGAATTGCAGCGCGAGGAGACCATGGCCGTCCTCTTCATCACCCACGACATGGGCGTGGTGGCGGAGGTGGCCGACCGCACCGTGGTGATGCTGCGCGGCGACATGGTGGAGACGGGGGAGACGGCGGCGATCTTCGCCGCGCCGCAAAAGCCCTACACCAAGGCGCTTCTCGCCGCGATCCCGCGCCTCGGCACGATGGGCGAGACGCCGTTCCCCCGGCGCTTTCCGTCCGTGGACCCGGCGACCGGGGCGGTGGAGGAGGGGCGCGAAACGCGCGCCCCGCAAGCGGAGGCCCGGCCCATCCTCGAGGTGGAGAACCTCAGGAAGCGCTTCGACGTGCGGGGCGGGCGCATCCACGCGGTGGAGGATGTCTCCTTCTCCATCCAGCCGGGCGAGACGCTTTCGCTGGTGGGGGAATCGGGCTGCGGCAAGTCCACCACCGGCCGCTCCATCCTGCGCCTCCTGGAGCCGAGCGGCGGCACGGTGCGCATCGAGGGGCAGGATTTGGCCACGGCGGGGCGCAAGGGCCTGCGCGACATGCGCCGCGCGGCGCAGATGATCTTCCAGGACCCCTTCGCCTCGCTCAACCCGCGCCTCACCGTCGGCGCCGCCATCGCCGAGCCGATTCTCTCGCACGGCCTGATGGGCCGGGCGGCGGCGCGCGAGCGGGCGGTGGAGCTGATCGAGCAGGTGGGCCTGCCCGCCTCCGTCGCCGGGCGCTATCCGCACGAATTCTCCGGAGGCCAGCGCCAGCGCATCTCCATCGCGCGCGCGCTGGCGCTGGAGCCCAGGCTCATCGTCGCCGACGAGGCGGTCTCGGCGCTCGACGGGTCGGTGAAAGCGCAGGTCGCCAACCTCCTTCTCGACCTCCAGGAGAGGATGGGCCTGGCCTATCTCTTCATCAGCCACGACATGGCGGTGGTGGAGCGGATCAGCCATCGCGTGGCGGTGATGTATCTGGGCGAGATCGTGGAGATCGGCCCGCGCCGCTCGGTCTTCGACACGCCGCGCCACCCCTATACGCGCCGGCTGATCGAGGCCGTTCCGCTGCCGGACCCCGCCCGACGGGGCAGCCTGCCCCCGGCCCTGTCGGAGGAGCTGAAAAGCCCGATGCGCCCGCTCGACTATGCGCCGCCGCAGCGCCGCTACGAGGAGGTGGCCCCCGGCCACTTCGTCCAGATGGCCGCCGCGTGACCGGGCTGGGGCCGCGCCAGATCGTCGCCATCGGCGAGTGCATGATCGAGATGGCCGCCGGCGAGGCCGGGGCATGGAAGCTCGGCTTTGCCGGCGACACGCTGAACACGCTCTGGTACGCGCGCTCGGGCCTCGACCCGGCGGCGGGCGCGCTGGACTACGCGAGCGCGCTCGGAGACGATTCCTTCTCCGGGCGCATGGTCGCCTTCCTCGAGCGGCACGGGATCGGCACGGGGCACATCGCCCGGCTGCCCGGCCGGCGGCCGGGCCTCTACCTCATCGAGCAGCGCGAGGGCGACCGGCACTTCGCCTATTGGCGCGAGGCCTCCGCCGCCCGCAGCCTGGCCGATGACGAGGCGCGCCTCGCCCGTGCGGTGGACGGCGCAAGGGCCGTCTATTTCTCGGGCATCACGCTGGCCATCCTCGCCCCGCAAGCCCGCGAGCGGCTGTTTGCCGCCCTGTCGCGGGCGCGCCAGGCGGGCAGCCTCCTCGCCTTCGACCCCAATATCCGCCCCGCTTTGTGGGAGGACATGGAGACGGGGCGCGCGGCGATCCTGCGCGCCGCCGGCCTTGCCCATATCGTCCTGCCGAGCTTCGACGACGAGGCCGCCGCCTTCGGGGACGCCGACCCGGCCACGACCGCGCGCCGCTACCGCGCGGCCGGCGCGGCCGAGATCGTCGTCAAGGACGGCGCGCGGGCCGTGACGATCCTTGCCGGCGAAAGCCTCGACCACGTCCTGCCGCCCGCCGGCGTCAAGCCTGTGGACGCAACGGCCGCCGGCGATTCCTTCAATGGCGCCTATCTCGCCGCCAGACTAGGAGAACAGTCGGCGGCGCGGGCGGCGCGGGCCGGATGCCGGATGGCCGCCGCGGTGGTCGTCCGGCACGGCGCGCTCATCCATGCGCCGGACATGGAGCGGTGGAACAAGCCCGCGCCGCAGGGCGCGTGACCTCCCTCGCACGAAGATCTACGCAAACCAGGAGAATGACATGACCATCCAGCGCTTCAGCATCGGCAAGCGGATGAGCCAGGCCGTGCGGGCCGGCGACACGCTCTATCTGGCGGGACAGGTGGCCGATGACGGCCGCGCCACGATCGAGGATCAGACGCGCCAGGTGCTGGCCAAGCTCGACGCGCTCCTGAAGGAGGCGGGCGCCGACAAGTCGCGGCTCCTCGCCGTCAACGTCTTCCTGCCCAACATCGCCGATTTCGACGCGATGAACACGGTCTACGACGCCTGGGTCGATCCGGCCAACCCGCCCGCGCGCGCCTGCGTGGAAGCGCGCCTCGCCGATGCCGACCTGCGGGTCGAGATGACCGCCGTCGCCTATCTGGGCTGACCGAGGGGGGGTGCCATGCCGGCCGGTCCCCGAAGGGAGCGGCCGGCACGGATTTTCAGACCGCCTGCGTGACGAGCTTGGTGTTGAGATAGGCCTCGATGGCCTCCAGCCCCCCTTCCGAGCCGTAGCCGGAATCCTGCACGCCGCCGAAGGGCACCTCGGGCAGGCCGAGCCCGTGATGGTTGACCGAGAGCATGCCGCTCTCGATGTCGCGCGAGAGGTCCGAGATGGTCCTGGCCGAGCGCGTATAGGCGTAGGCCGCCAGCCCGTAGGGCAGCCGGTTCGCCTCCTCCACCACGCCCTCGTAGGAGGAGAAGCGGTTGACGAGGGCGAGCGGGCCGAAGGGCTCCTCGCTCATGGCCCGCGCCTCCAGCGGCACGTCGGTGAGGATCGTGGGCTGGAAGAAATAGCCGCGATTGCCGATGCGCTCGCCGCCGGCGCGCAGCGTTGCGCCCTTGGCGAGCGCGTCCGCCGTCAGCGCCTCGATGGCGTCGATGCGCCGCGAATTGGCGAGCGCGCCCATGGTGACGCCCTCGTCCAGCCCGTTGCCCACCCGGATCGCCTCCGAGGCCTCCACCATTCCGTCGACGAAACGGTCGAACACCGCCTCGTGCACGAGAAAGCGCGTGGGCGAGATGCAGACCTGGCCGGCGTTGCGGAACTTGGCGCCGGTCAGAAGCCTGGCCGCCTTCTCCACGTCCGCATCCTCGAACACGATGGAGGGCGCATGGCCGCCCAGCTCCATCGTCACCCGCTTCATATGCTCGCCCGCGAGGGCCGCCAGCTTCTTGCCGACCGCCGTGGAACCGGTGAAGGAAATCTTCTTCACCGTGGGATGCGGGATCAGATAGCCGGAAATCTCGGCCGGAACGCCGAAGACGAGCGAGAGGACGCCCGCGGGAAGCCCTGCGTCCTGGAAGGCCTTCGCCAGCTCCGCGCAGCTCGCCGGCGTCTCCTCCGGCCCCTTCAGGATCACCGAGCAGCCGGCGGCGAGCGCCGCCGAGACCTTGCGCACCGCCTGGTTGAGCGGGAAATTCCACGGCGTGAAGGCGGCCGCGACCCCGACCGGCTCCTTGATCACGAGCTGGGTGACGTTCGTGGCGCGCGAGGGCACCACGCGGCCATAGGCGCGGCGGGCCTCCTCGGCGAACCAGTCGATCGTGTCGGCCGCGCCCAGCGTCTCGGCCTTCGCCTCGGCGAGCGGCTTGCCCTGCTCCTGCGTCATGATGCGCGCCACGGCGTCGGCCCGCTCGCGCAGAAGCTCGCCCGCCCTGCGCATCAGCCTGGAGCGCTCGTAGGCGGAGGTATCGCGCCACAGGCGCAGGCCCTTCTCGGCCGCCGCCAGCGCCTCGTCGAGGTCGGCGCGCGAGGCGTGGGCCAGCGAGCCGATCCGCTCGGCGGTCGCCGGGTTGATCACCTCCAGCGCCTCGCCGCCGCCCTCGCGCCACTGGCCGTCGATCAGAAGTTTGGTGTCAGGATAGGATGTCATTGTCGGCTCCCGTCAGGCTGCTGGTGCGGTTTCCAGGATTTTCCCGCTCCCGTCCAGAGTCTCCGCCCGAATCATGAGGGGCGCGCCGCCCTTATGCCGCGCGCGTGGGCACCTTGCCCTCATGCTTCTTCCAGATGAGGGGGCGCAGGGCGACGGGGATGAAGATCGCCGTCCCGATGATCGTGGTGGTCAGCTCGGGGGCCACGAGCAGGAGCGCGGCGAAGGCGAGGAGAAGGCGCTCCCAGCCGAACAGGCGGTCGAGAAGATAGTCGGAGAAGGCGGCCGAGAGCGCGGTGATGCCTAGGATGCAGCCGAAGGTGGCGAGGAGGAACTCGTTCAGCGAGAAATCCTGCACCATGATCAGCATGGAAGGCGAGAAGACGAAGACGAAGGGCACGAGGATCTTGCCCATGCCGAGGCGAAACGCCGTGTTGCCGGTGGAGAACGGGTTGGAGTTGGCGATGCCGGCCGTGGCGTAGGCGCACAGGGCCACCGGCGGGGTGATGTCGGCCAGGATGCCGTAGTAGAAGACGAAGAAATGGGCGACCAGCGGCTCGACGCCCAGAAGCCCGAGGATCGGCGCGGCGACCGTCACCATGATGAGGTAGTTGGCGGTGGTCGGTACGCCCGTGCCCATCACGATGCACACCACGCCCGTCAGGATCAGCGTCATCAGGAGGGTCAGCCCGGCGGTCGTCATCAGGCCGAAGGGAATGAACGGCTCCACCGCCGCGGCCCAGCTCGCCGCCGTGCCGGTGACGATGTAGGCGACCTTGAAGGAGACGCCGGTCAGCGTCACGACGCCGATGACGATGCCCACCGTCGCGGCCGCCGCGCCCACCGCCAGCGCGTATTTCGCGCCCGTGACGAAGGCCTCGAACACGTCCGAGGGGGTCAGCCTGTTGCGCGGGTTGAGGAAGCCGATGACGATGCAGGCGGTGATGCCCCAGAAGGCGGCCAGATACGGCGTATAGCCGTTCATCAGGATGCCGACGAGGAGGAAGAGGGGAAAGAGCGTGGGCCAGTCGCGCTTCAGCACCTCCCATATCCTGGGCATTTCCTCCCTGGTCAGGCCGCGCAGGCCCTGGCGTTTCGCCTCGAAATGCACCTGCATGAGGACGCCGAAGAAATGCATGAAGGCCGGCACCAGCGCGGCGATCATGATGTGGGTGTAGGGAATGCCGAGGAACTCGATCATCAGGAAGGCGGCCGCGCCCATGATGGGCGGCGTGATCTGCCCTCCGGTGGAGGCCGCCGCCTCCACCGCCGCCGCGAAATGGCGCGGATAGCCGATGCGGATCATGGCGGGGATGGTCAGCGAGCCCGTCGTCACCGCGTTGGCGATGGAGGACCCCGTGATCGTGCCCATCATGGCCGAGGAGACGACCGCCACCTTGGCCGGCCCGCCCGAGAAGCGGCCCGCGATGGTCGTCGCCGCGTCGATGAAGAGCTGGCCGAGGCCCATGCGGGTCGCCAGCACCCCGAAGAGCACGAAGTGGAAGACATAGGTCGCGACCACCCCGACAGGCAGGCCGTAGATGCCCTGGCTGGTGAGATAGAGATGGTTGACCATCGCCGACCAGGAGGCGCCGGGATGCACCAGGACGCCGGGCGCGTAGCGGCCGAACAGGCCGTAGGCGATGATGAGGATCGCGATCACCGGCAGCGGCCAGCCCATGGAGCGGCGCGTGGCCTCCAGAAGCACGACGATCAGCATCGTGCCCATGAAGACGTCGACGGGCAGCGGGTTGCCGACGCGGAAGGCGAGCTCGGAGAAGATATACGGCACGTAGAGCGTGGAGACGACCGCCGCGGCCATCAGCGCCCAGTCGGTCAGCGGAATGCCGGCGGGCCGCCAGAGCGAGGAGGCGTAGAGGGTTCGGTCGCCGCGCTTGCCGGAGAAGACGAGGAAGATCAGCGCCAGCACGAAGGACATGTGGACGCCGCGATGGGTGACTTCGCGCAGGAGGCCGAAACCGGCCGTGTAGTAGTGGAAGAGCGACAGCGAGAAGAGTGCGACGGCCGCGATCCACGCCGCCACCGGCCCCAGGGGGCGGAACCGCACTTCCGGGTCGAACTTCTCCTCCAGCTCGCGCGCCTTCGCCTCGTCGAACGCGACTTCCTGTGCCGCCATGGCGATCGATCCCCGCTTCGTTCCAGCCTGCCGGGCGGAAGCGGGACCGGCCGGTCCCGCCTCGTCCTTCACGTGCCGGGCAGCCCTATTCGGCGGCTGCCGTCTCGGGCAGCTCCAGGCCCGCCTCCTCGTAGAAGCGCGCGGCACCCGGATGAAGCGGGATGCCGATGCCGTCCAGCGCGTTCTCCAGCACGATCTCCCGGCCCTTGGCGTGGCCGGCGTCGAGCAGCGCACGGGTGTTCTCGTTCCATATCGCCTTGGTGATCCCGTAGACGAGATCCTCGCCTTGGTCGGCGCTCGTCACCCATTGCGCGCCGACGGCCAGCGTCTGCACGTCCTCGGCCACGCCCTCATAGGTGCCGCCCGGCACGGTGTTGACGGAGAAGAAGCCGTATTCCTCGGTGATGGCCTGCGCCTCGGGCCCGGAGATCGGCACGAGGGCGATGTCGAGGCTGGTCGCCAGCTCCGCGATGGCGCCGGCCGGGAAGCCGCCGACGAAGAAGAAGGCGTCCATATTGCCGTCGCGCATCAGGTCGGCGGCCTGGTTCGGCTTCAGATATTCCGGCTCGATGTCCGTTTCCGACAAGCCGTAGGCCGCCAGGATCAGCCGCGCGTCGACGAGCGTGCCCGAGCCCGGCTCGTCCATGGAGACCTTCTTGCCGGCGAGGTCCGCGACGCCCTCGATCCCCGCATCGGCGCGGGCCACGAGATGGATGCTTTCCGGATAGAGATTGGCGATGGCTCGCAGGCCCTCCACCGCCGGCTGCCCCTCGAACACCCCCGTGCCGGTATAGGCCCAGTAGGCGACGTCCGATTGCGAGAAGCCGGATTCGAGCGCGCCGCCCGCGATGCCGTTGATATTGGCGAGCGAGCCGTTCGAGGCGACCGCCGTCGCCACGAGGCCCGGCACGCCGCAGCTCCCGCCATCCTCGCAGCCGCGCGAGCCCGGCGGGCTGGAGATGGCGTTGGCCAGAAGGCCGCCGATCGGAAAATAAGTGCCGGCCGTGCCACCGGTCGCGATGCGGAAGAAAGCGATCTCCTGCGCCGCCACGGAACTCGCCAGCAGGCCCGCGCCCGCCACCAGGGCGCCCAGCCATCCCGCCGTCTTGTGCATCGCCATCCGCTCTTCCCCTCTCGGCATCATCGCGCCCGTCAAGTTTAAGGCGAAAAAACGGCGGGCGACAAGCCGCTTCTGCGTTCGCCGCGCCGTTTGCCCCGGGCAAGGCGCGCGTGGAAGCCTTGGACGCGCGCAATGGGCCGGCCTATGCTGCGGGCGAGCGCATGGCTTGCCGCAGGGGCTCCCACGCGTGCTGCGATGGAACGAAGGAGCGCGAACCGGTGGAGAGGCATGGCGTCGAGCCCGGTGCGCGGGAGGGGCCGGACGGGCTCATGGTGTTCGACGGGCTTTGCAATGTCTGCTCCGCGCAGGTGCAGTTCCTCCTGCGGATCGATCCGCGCGGCCAAATCCGCTTCACCTCCATCCAGTCGCCCTATGGGCGCCATCTCGCCCGGCGCCACGGCATCGACCCCGACGATCCCTCGACCTTCCTCTTCTTCGAGCGCGGGCGCCCTCTGCAAGCCAGCGAAGCGGTGGTCGCGATCTCCCGGCGCCTGCCGCGCCCCTGGCGCTGGCTGCGGGGGCTGTCGGTGCTTCCGCGCCCCATGCGCGACAGGGTCTATGGCTGGATCGCGCGCAACCGCTACCGCATCGCCGGCCGGCGCGCGGCCTGCATGGTCCCCTCGCCGGAGATGCGCGCCCGCTTCATCGACGACATCCCGCCGCAGGAAGGCTGAGCCGCCCGGCTCTCGACGCGCACGCCGGGCCCGTTTTCCCGGCGGAAGGCGGACGAACGGCGGTGGTCCGGCCGTTCTGTAAGCGTATTGCACAAGAGCTGGGCACTCCCCTGCCTTCGAGCCGCCGTGAAACGGCGCCGAGGTCGCGCCAAGGCCGTGGCACGAAGCTTGCTTACCTTGCATACAAGACTGGTATGCGAGGTCGAGTTGCAGGATATCGAGACGGCCATCGTGGACGCGATCCTCGCCGGGCGGATGCGCCCGGGCGCGCGTCTCGGCGAATCCGAGCTCGCGCGCCTCTTCAACGTGTCGCGCACGCGGGTGCGCGAGGCGATGATGGGGTTGCAGTCCCGCAAGGTGGTGGAGGTGCGCGCCCGCAAGGGCTGGTACGTGGTCGATCCCTCGCCCGAGGAGGCGCGCTTCGTGTTCCAGGCCCGCCGTGTCATCGAATCCGGGCTGGTCGCCGCGCTCGCGCCGCCGACGCGCGAGCAATGCGAGCGGCTGCGCGCGCATCTGGCGGCCGAGCGGGCGGCGCTCGACGCGGGCAACCAGCATCTCGCCACCTGCCTGATGGGCGACTTCCACATCCTGCTCGCGCAGATGTTCGGCAACCCGATGCTCGCGGGCATCCTGACGGACCTGACCGCGCGGACCATCCTGATCTCGATGCTGTCGCAGACCGCTGTCGAGACCGAAGCCTCGCATGACGGTCATCGGCGCATCGTCGAGGCGCTCGAAGCCCACGACCTCGCGCGCGCGGCGCGCCTGATGATCGAGCATATCGACGAGGTCGAGCAGGGCCTCGACCTCGCCGGGCCCCGCGCCGACGCGGCGGAAGAGCTGCGCCGCATCCTCACCCCCGCGCCGCCGCCGCCGGCGCGCGTCCCCGAACCCCTGTCCCGCTGAAGCACCAACCGGAGAACGACATGATCCATCGCCGCCTCTTCCTCACCGCCGCCGCCCTCGGCCTCGCGCTCGGGCTTGCCGCCCCCGCGAGCGCCGACGCGCTGGAGGACATCACCGCGCGCGGCACGATCCGCGTGGCCGTGCCGCAGGACTTCCCGCCCTTCGGCTCGGTGGGCACAGACATGGCGCCGCAGGGCTACGACATCGACATGGCGCGGCTCATCGCCGAGGCGCTCGAGGTGGAGTTGGAGCTTGTGCCGGTGACGAGCGCCAACCGCGTGCCCTATCTCCAGACGAACCGCGTGGACCTCGTCATCTCCAGCCTGGGCAAGAATGCCGAGCGCGAGGCGCTGATCGACTTCTCGCAGGCCTACGCGCCCTTCTACAACGGCGTGTTCGCGCCCGCCGACATCGAGATCGCGGAGGTCGCCGACCTCTCCGGCATCTCGGTGGGGGTCACGCGCGGCTCGGTGGAGGATCTGGCGCTGACCGACCTTGCGCCGGCGGATTCGGAAATCCGGCGCTACGAGGACAATAACGGCACGATCTCGGCCTTCCTCTCCGGCCAGGTGGAGACCATCGCGACGGGCAACGTGGTCGCCGCCGCCATCCTGGAGCGCAACCCGCCGCGCCTGCCGGAGCTGAAGTTCCTGATCCAGAACTCGCCCTGCTATATCGGCCTCAACAAGGACGAGCCGGCGCTTCTCGAACGCGTCAACGCCATCATCGCCGAGGCCAGGAGCGACGGTTCGCTGAACGCCATCTCGCAGGAATGGCTGGGCGCCGACCTGCCGGCCGACCTCTAGGGAGACCGCCGCCGCCCGCCATGGCGGGCGGCCCCTTCAGGCCACCGGCAAGAAGCGAGGCCTCCTTGCGCTACCAATTCGATTTCGGCTGGCTGCCGCAATACTGGCAGCTCCTGGCGAGCGGCATCGGCATCACGGTGCAGCTCATCCTGGTGGGGGCGGTGTTCGGCATCGCCCTTGCCATCCTGTGCGCCTGGGTCCGGTCCGAGGGCCCGCGCTGGCTGCGCCCGCTCGTCGCCGCCTATGTCGAGCTGATCCGCAACACGCCCTTCCTGATCCAGCTCTTCTTCATCTTCTTCGGCCTGCCCTCGCTCGGGCTGCAACTCGGCGAGCTTCAGGCGGCCAACATCGCCATGGTGGTCAATCTGGGCGCCTATGGCTGCGAGATCATCCGCGCAGGCATCCAGGCCACGCCGCGCGGCCAGTTCGAGGCGGGGGCGAGCCTTGCGATGACGCGGCTGGAGACCTTCCGCCACGTGGTGCTGGTGCCCGCGCTCCAGCGCATCTGGCCCGCCTTGTCCTCGCAGGTGGTCATCGTCATGCTCGGCTCGGCCGTGGTGTCGCAGATCGGCGCGGAGGACCTGACCTACGCGGCGAGCTACATCCAGTCGCGCAATTTCCGCGCCTTCGAGACCTATATCGCCTCCACGCTCATCTATCTCGCCCTCGCCATCCTCCTGCGGCAGGCGATGGCGCTTCTGGGCGCGGCGATCTTTCCCCGGAGGCTCGCGCGCTGATGGTCGAGTTCACCCTCTGGGACATCCTGCGCAACCTGCTTCTGGCCACGCGCTGGACGGTGGCCCTTTCGCTGGCCGCCTTCATCGGCGGGGGCCTCGTCGGCCTGCTGGTGCTGTTCCTGCGCATTTCGAAGGCCAGGGCCGTGCGCGTCTTCGCCAAGGGCTATATCGAGCTGTTCCAGGGCACGCCGCTCCTGATGCAGCTCTTCCTCGCCTTTTTCGGCCTCTCCCTGTTCGGGGTGAACCTGCCGGCCTGGCTGGCGGGGGGCCTTGCCCTCATCCTGTGGACGGCCGCCTTCCTCGCCGAGATCTGGCGCGGCTGCGTGGAGGCGATCCACAAGGGGCAGTGGGAGGCCTCGGCGAGCCTGGGCATGGGCCGGGTGCAGCAGATGCGCCACGTCATCCTGCCGCAGGCGCTGCGCATCGCCATCCCGCCGACGGTCGGCTTCTCGGTGCAGGTCATCAAGGGCACGGCGCTGACCTCGATCATCGGCTTCGTGGAGCTGACGCGGGCGGGCTCCATCGTGACCAACGCCACCTTCCAGCCCTTCACCGTCTACGGGCTCGTCGCCCTCATCTATTTCGCGCTCTGCTGGCCGCTGTCCAAGTCGAGCCAGATGCTGGAAAGGAAGCTCAATGTCGCTCATCGCGGTCACTGAGGTCAGGAAGCGCTTCGGCGACAACGAGGTGCTGAAGGGCATCGATCTCGACATCGCGCCCGGCGAGGTGGTCGCCATCATCGGCAAGAGCGGCTCGGGCAAGTCCACCCTCCTGCGCTGCATCAACGGGCTGGAGATGATCGACGGGGGCTCCATCTCGGTGGCGGGCGCCCAGCTCCTGCCCGACGAGACGCATCTGAAGGCGCTGCGGCTGAAGGTCGGGATGATCTTCCAGCAGTTCAACCTGTTCCCCCACCTCACGGCCGGGCGCAACGTCATGCTCTCGCAGACGGTGGTGAAGAAGACGCCGAAGGCCGAGGCCGAGGCGATGGCGCGCCGGCAGCTTGAGCGGGTGGGCCTCGCCCACAAGTTCGACGCCTATCCGGACGAGCTTTCGGGCGGCCAGCAGCAGCGCGTGGCCATCGCCCGCGCGCTCGCCATGCAGCCGATGGCGCTGTTGTGCGACGAGATCACCTCGGCGCTCGACCCCGAGCTGGTGGCCGAAGTGCTGGCCGTGGTGCGCGAACTGGCGGCGGAGGGCATGACGCTCGTCATGGTGACGCACGAGATGAAGTTCGCCCGCGACGTGTGCAACCGGGTCGTCTTCATGCATGAGGGCCGGGTCCACGAGATCGGCCCGCCCGAGACGGTCTTCGCCGCACCCCGAACGCCGGAGCTGCGCCAGTTCCTCGGCGTGGCCCCGCCGGCCTCCGCCGAGGCGTAGAGAGGGCCGGCGCGCGCATCGCCACGGGCGGCCACGGCGCGCGGGTGCGGTTCAGGGCGCGGGGCGGGGGATGGCGCCGGGGGGAACGGGCTGCCCCCTTTGCGGCTGCGCGGCGGCGGCGCGCCTCGGGGCGGCCTCGGGCCGGGTTCGCGTTTCCACGAGCCCGGCGTCGATCCAGCCGGTGAAGATGCCCGATTCCACCCGGCGCCACGCGCCCTGCCGGCCGGTGACGCGCAAGGGGCGGCCCGCTTCCAGCGTGACCCAGACGGGGGCCCCGGCCGAGGGCTCGCGGCGCAAGGGCGCGCTCGCGCGCGTCACGGTGAGGGAGCCGCCGGACGCTCCGGCCGGCGCGCCCGCCGCGTCTGGCGCCCTTCCCGCGCCGGGCCGCGTCGTGGGCACGATCCGGGCCGGCCGGGGCGCCGCATCGAGGGCGGCGGTCCTGACCGGGGCGGCGGGCGCCGCTTTCGCCGGCGCGCGCGCAGCCTCCTGCGGCGCGGGCGCGCGCGGCCTTGCGGGCGCTGCCGCCGGAGGCGTCGCGGCCGGCCGCGCGGCCGCCACGCGCCCCTCCGGCTCCCCGGCGGAGAAGGTGGGCAGGTGGTCGAGAATCAGGGCGCGGTTGGCGTCGAAGGCGATCCAGCCCAGCGCCAGCGCCCCGATGCCCCACCAAAGCGGGCCGACCGTGCGCGCGGTCTTGCGGGGCGGCGTCTTGCGGCGGGCGGGCTTGCGCTTCGTCATGGCTGAGGTCCAGCTTGCGGTGTCTGCTCGCCTCCGTGCCTATCTCAGGAAAGTGGACATCCGATAAATGCGCCGCCGTGCGGGCGGGGCCATGGCGCAAGGCACCCTGCGATGCAACCTGCGGTAACATAAACACAACCTTTCACGGCCACCCTTCGAGGCAGGAAGGAGAAGGGCGCGATGTTCACGGTTCTCGAATGCGTTCTGGTCCAGCACGACCGGCCGACGGTGGTCCTGGCGGCGGGTATCGCCCTTGCGGGAATGGCGGCCTTCTTCCTCCTGCTGGCGCGGGCGGAGGAATGCGACGCCCGCCGCCGCGGCCACTGGACCGACGTCGCCGCCTGCGCCGGGGGGCTGAGCATCTGGGCCACGCACTTCGTCGCCATGCTCGCCTATCGCGGCAGCGTTCCGCTCGAATTCGGCCTCGCGCTCACCGTCGTTTCCGCCGCCATCCCGGTCCTCGGGTTCCGGCTCGCGCTCCTCGCGCTCAAGATGCCCTCGCTCGCCGGCTGCGTGCTGGCCGCGCTGGCGGCGGCCGGCTCCATCGCGGCCATGCATTTCATCGGGATGTCGGCCATCCGCGCCGCCGTGACGGTGCGCTACGAAACGGGGCCGATCCTGATGGGCGCTCTGGCGAGCGCGGCCTTTTTCGGGGGCGCGTTCCAGGCGTTCCGCCGCCTCGACGGGTGGACGCGCGTGGCCGCGCCCGCGGGGCTGGGGGTGCTGGGCATCTGCGTCCTGCACTTCACCGGCATGTCGGCCACCCAGCTCGCCTGGGACGCCGCGCGCGCGCCGGCCGCCGCTCAGGGCCTCGGCCGCGCCTGGCTGGTGGGCGTGATCTCGGCCGTGGCCGTCGCCGTGACGCTGATGACGGCGCTGGCCGTGGTGGTCGACCGCTACCTGACCGATCTGAAGGGGCTGGCCGACGCGACGCTCGAAGGCATGGCCATCGTGCGGGACGGGCGCATCGTGGAGGCCAATGCGCGTTTCGCCGCGCTGATGGAGACGAAGGAGAGCGCGCTCCTCGGCCGCTCCCTCGACGAGTGCCTGCTGGCGGCGGACGGGCGGCCGGCGGCCGCGCCGCGCGAGGGGGCGGTGGAAGCCTCGCCGTGCCTGGGCGCCGCCGGGCGGGTCTTCGAGATGGCGGTCCATACGATCGAGTATCGCGGGCGGCCCTGCCAGGTGCTGGCGATCCGCGACCTCACCGAGAAGAAGGCCGCCCAGCGCCGGATCGAGCATCTGGCCCGGCACGACGCGCTCACCGACCTGCCCAACCGCATCCTGTTCGCGGAGCGGGCGAACCACGCGCTCGCGCGCGCCCGGCGCTCCGGCGAGGCGGTGGCGGTGCTCGCTCTCGACCTCGACCGGTTCAAGGCCGTCAACGACCTGTTCGGCCACGCGGAGGGGGACCGGGTGCTGAAGGCCGTCGCCGACATTCTCCAGCGCAACGTGCGCAGCGTCGACACGGTGGCGCGCATCGGCGGCGACGAGTTCGTCATCCTCCAGGTCGGCGCCGAGCAGCCGCAGGGCGCCCGCTTCATGGCCGAGCGCATCCTGGAAACCTTCCGGGCCGAGATGAACACCGCGCTCGACCCCACGGCCGTGGGCGTCAGCATCGGGGTGGCGCTGTTCCCGCGCGACGGGGAGGACGAGCAGGCGCTGCGCTGCGCGGCCGACATCGCCCTCTACCGCGCCAAGTCCGGCGGGCGGGGCGCGGCCGCCTTCTACGACCCGGAGATGGACCGCCAGGTCGGCGAGCGCCGCGCGCTGGAGAACGATCTGCGCTACGCGGTGGCGCGCCGCCAGCTCCGCCTCGTCTACCAGCCGCTGATGGTGGCGGCCGACGGCACCTGCGCGGGCTACGAGGCGCTGCTGCGCTGGACCCACCACGAGCGCGGCGAGGTGCCGCCGGACGTCTTCATCCCCTGCGCGGAGGAGACGGGCGCCATCATCGGCATCGGGGAATGGGTGCTTGCCGAGGCCTGCCGGGCGGCGGCCGGCTGGGACCCCCGCCTCTCGGTGGCGGTCAACGTGTCGGCGGTCCAGTTCCGGCTTCCCAACCTGGCCGACACGATCCTCGACATCCTGTCCGAAAGCGGGCTCGACCCGGCGCGGCTGGAGCTGGAGATCACCGAGACGGCGCTGATCAAGGACCGGGCGACCACGCTGGCCACCCTGCACCGGCTGAAGGAGAGGGGCGTGCGCGTGGTGATGGACGATTTCGGCACGGGCTACTCCTCGCTGCGCAACCTGCACGTCTTCCCCTTCGACAAGATCAAGATCGACCGGGGCTTCATCACCGCGATGGAGGACGACGGCGGCGCGCGCGCCATCGTGCGCGCCGTCATCGGCCTCGGCCGCAGCCTCGCCCTGCCGGTCGTGGCGGAGGGCGTGGAGACGCGCCGCCAGCTCGATCTCGTCACCGAGGAGGGCTGCACCATCGCGCAGGGCTTCCTGTTCGGCGAGCCGGGCATCCCGCAGGGCGCCTCCGCCCCGGCGCAAGGCGCCGAGCCGCCCCTCAGGCCGCGCCAAGCAGGCGGTTGACCTCGTCCATGAGCTGGTTTTCCAGAAAGGGCTTCTCGATGACGACGACGCCCATGGCGGCGGCGCGCCCGCGCACCTCGGCCCTGGGGCCGGAGGTGATCAGGATGGCCGGCATGGCGGCGCGGTAGCGGCGCAGCCTGTCGATCAGGGTCAGGCCGTCGCAGTCGGGCAGCTTGAAGTCCACGATGAGGCAGCCGCAGCCCTCGACGCCGGAGCGGCGCAGCACCTCGCCGCCGTCCGCGAAGCTTTCCACCGCGTAGCCCTCCAGGTCGAGGACGAATTCGAGAGAGCGGCGCACGGCCTTGTCGTCCTCGATGACGAAGACGACGCGCCGTGGTTTCTCTGCCGGAAGGATCATGCGCGCATCGGCCCCGCGGAAGACTGGAAGGCGCATAAGGGCCGGTGGCCGCGCGGCGCGCCTTGATCCGCGTCAAATCGGCGCGGGAATCGTCGTCAGGCCGGCGGGGCGGGTTCCGCCTTCAGCGCCAGCCGCACCAGCTCGGGAAGGCTGCGCACCTTCATCTTGGTCATCACGTTGGCGCGGTAGATCTCCACGGTGCGTGCGCTGATATCCAGCTCGAAGGCGATCTGCTTGTTGGCCTTGCCCTCCACCAGGCCGGCCAGAACCTGGCTCTCGCGCGCCGTCAGCGAGGCGATGCGCGCGTCGATCTCGGCCTGCTCCTCCTGGCAGCGGAAGGTGCCCTCCTCCTGCTCCAGCGCGGCCTGCACCGCCGCCAGCAGCAGCTCGTCGTCGAAGGGCTTCTCGATGAAGTCTGCCGCGCCCTCCCGCATCGCCTCCACCGCCAGCGGCACGTCGCCATGGCCGGTCATGACGATGACGGGCAGGCCGAGCCGCTGCGCCCTGAGGCGCTTCAGGAGGTCGATCCCCGTCATGTCGGGCATGCGCACATCGGTGACGACGCAGCCGCGCGCGGGCGCGGCCAGGGCCGCCAGGAAGGCGGGGGCGGAAGGGTAGGTGGCCACGTCGAGGCCGGCCGTGTCGAGAAGGAAGGCCAGCGAATCGCGGACCGCCGCGTCGTCGTCGATGATGTGGACCTTCGGCTCAGCGCTCATCCGCCAACTCCTGCCGTGACACGCCCGGAACGGTGAAGCGGAAGACGGTTCCGCCGCCCGGATTGGGCTCGGGCCAGATCTGCCCCCCATGGGCCTCGATGATGGTGCGCGAGATCGACAGGCCGACGCCCATCCCGTCGCGCTTGGTGGAGACGAAGGGCTGGAACAGGCGCTCGACCATCGCCTCGGCGATGCCCGGCCCCGTATCGGAGACGCTGATGCGCACCATGCCCCCCTCGGCCGCGTCCACCGCCACGCCCAGCTCGCGGCGGGGCGAGGCCTCCATGGCGTCCACCGCGTTGCGGATGAGATTGAGGATCACCTGCTGCACCTGCACCCTGTTGACGAGCACGAACTCGCACGAGCCGCTCGAAAGGCTGATGCGGATATTCTTCTCCCGCGCGCCGACGAGCGCCAGCGCGCTCGCCTCCTCCAGGAGCTTGGGCAGGCTCTCTATCTTCTTTTCGGTCTCCCCGCGCGTGACGAAGTCGCGCAGGCGGCGGATGATCTCGCCGGCCCTGAGCGCCTGCTCGCCCGCCTGGTCCAGCGCGCCCGACAGCCGCCCCGCCACCTCCTCCGGCCTGCCCGAGGCCAGGAGGCGGCGCGAGCCCTTCAGGTAGTTGGCGATGGCCGAGAGCGGCTGGTTCAGCTCGTGCGCCAGCGTGGACGCCATCTCGCCCATCGCGGTGAGGCGCGAGATGTGCACCAGCTCGCTCTGCAGGTCCTGCAGCCGCCCCTCGGCCTCCTGGCGCTCGGTCAGGTCGCGGATGAAGCCGGTGTAGAAGGGCTGGCCCGTGCCCTTCGCCTCGCCCACCGCCAGCTCCATCGGAAAGGTCGAGCCGTCCTTGCGCTCGCCCAC
The DNA here is from genome assembly GCF_017815515.1 of Aureimonas populi. Taxonomy (NCBI): domain Bacteria; kingdom Pseudomonadati; phylum Pseudomonadota; class Alphaproteobacteria; order Hyphomicrobiales; family Aurantimonadaceae; genus Aureimonas; species Aureimonas populi. Next base: position 1,103,124 of record NZ_CP072611.1, on the reverse strand, counting down.
CACAACGCGGCCGGTGCCGATGATGCGCCGCTCGCCGGTGCGCTCGTAGCGCGCGATGTAGCCGTCGTGGTCCCGCCGGTAGGGCTGGGGCATGAGGAGGCTGACATTGCGCCCCACCGCCTCCTGCGCCGTCCAGCCGAACAGCGCCTCGGCGGCCTTGGAGAAGGAGCGCATCGTGCCCGCGCCGTCGATCACGATCATCGCGTCGGGCACCGTGTCGAGGATCGACTGGAGATGCGCCTCGCGCAGCGCCAGGTCCGTGGCCGCCACCCCCACGGCCGCGCGCGTGCGCGAGAGACGCGCGCCGAGCGCGGAGACCGAGAGGCCGACGGCCGCGAAGGTGACGAGGGACCCCAGATGCCGCGGCTCGCTGACCCCCGCATCCAGGAAGAGCGGCGCGGCGAGCAGCGCCAGGAGCGTGGCGGCCGCCCCGGCCCAGGGGCCGGCCAGCCAGACCGAGGCGATCACCGCCGGCACGAAGAGGATGAAGGTCTGCTCGTCGCCGAAATAGGCGGACAGGAGAACGCGCACCGCCCCCGCCGCCGCCACGCACAGGCCGGCGACCGCGAGCCCCTTCAGGAGGGACCGGACGGGATGGCCGAAGGAGAGAACGGAAACGGCGTTTGAGGCGGTCATGGCGGCTCGGGAGGCGGTCGGGGCCCGGTCTTCGCCGGGTCGAGGACAGCCTCTACGGGATTCTCCTTAGGGACAACATCTCAATGTCGCGGCGCGCGCCTCCATCGTAGGCATGCTCGAGTGCAATTCCCAGAAGGAACCGGACCGATGCAAGTGCTGCGCACGCTCAGCCCCGCCGCGACACGGGCCCCCGGGCGCATGGGCGCATGGGCGCCGCGCTCGATCGCCGACCTCTTCGCCATGCACGGGCGCACGCTCTCCTTCGAGCGCAATGGCGAGATCTACCGCCAGGAAGCGCTTGCCGACCATGTCTACCGCGTCGTCAGCGGCACGGTGCGGATCGCCCGCTACCTGCCGGACGGCAAGCGCCAGATCAGCGCCTTCCAGTTCGCCGGCGAGATGTTCGGGCTCGAGCCCGGCGTCAACCACCGCTTCTGCGCCGAGGCGGTGGGCGAATGCGTGGTTCTCGCCATGCGGCGCGCCACGCTGGTGGAGGCGGCGCGCGCCGACGCGGCCCTGGCCGGGCAGCTCTGGGACGGGGCGCAGAGAGAGCTTCAGCGGGCGCAGGAGCACATGATGCTGCTCGGCCGGCAGAGCGCCGCCGAGCGCATCGCCAGCTTCCTCGACGCCGTGGCGGAGCGGCTGGGAGACCGCCATTGCGTGGACCTGCCCATGGGCCGCCAGGACATGGCCGACCATCTCGGATTGACCATCGAGACCGTCTCGCGCACGATCACCCAATTGTCTGATATCGGAGCCGTCGAGGTCGAGGGCACGCGCCGCATCCGTCTGAGCCCACGCTCGCGCCTCGCCGCCTGAACGGCTCCCCAGCCTTCCCGGAAGAGGCCTCATGAAACACGACCCCCGCGCGATCCCCGCCGAGGACGCGCCGTCCTTCCACGCCCTGCCCGCCGCGCAGGCCCTGGCGCTGCTCGGCACGCCCGAGGGGGGCCTCTCCCAGGCCGAGGCGCGCGAGCGGCTGGCGCGACACGGGCCCAACCGCCTGCCCGAGCCCAGGCGCCGCCATCCGGTGCTGCGCTTCCTGTCGCATTTCAACAACGTCCTCATCTATTTCCTCCTCGCCTCGGCGGTGGCCGCCTTCCTGCTCGACCACGCCATCGACGCCTCGGTGATCGTGGCCGTCGTGCTCATCAACGCGGTGATCGGCTACGTGCAGGAGGGCAAGGCCGAGCGCGCGCTCGACGCCATCCGCGACATGATCGCCCCTCATGCGGCCGTCCTGCGCGAGGGCACGCGCCACGAGGTGGAGGTGGCCGACATCGTGCCGGGCGACATCGTGCTCTTGGAGGCGGGCGACAAGGTTCCGGCGGACCTGCGCGTCCTCTCGGCGCGCAACTGCCTGGTGGACGAGGCGATCCTCACCGGCGAATCGGTGCCCGTGGTCAAGCAGGAGGGCGCCGTGGCCGGCGCCTCGGCGCTCGGCGACCGCACCTCCATGCTGTTCTCCGGCACGCTGGTGGCCACCGGCCAGGCGCGCGCGCTGGCCGTGGCCACGGGCGGGACCACCGAGATCGGCAAGATCAGCAGCCTCATCGGCGAGGTGCAGACGCTGACGACGCCGCTGCTGCGCCAGATCAACCGCTTCGGCACGCTCTTCACCTGGTTCGCGCTCGCCCTCTCCGCGCTGCTCTTCGCCTTCGCCACGCTGGCGCGCGGCTACTCGCCCGTCGACGCGATGATGGTGGTGGTCTCGCTGGCCGTGGGCGTGGTGCCCGAGGGCCTGCCCGCCGTCATCACCATCACGCTGGCCATCGGCGTGCAGCGCATGGCCCGCCGCCACGCCATCGTGCGCCGCCTGCCGGCGGTGGAGACGCTCGGCTCCACCTCCGTCATCTGCTCCGACAAGACCGGCACGCTGACCAGGAACGAGATGACCGTGCGCCGCGTCGTCACCGCCGGGGCCACCCACATGGTGGAGGGGTCCGGCTACGCGCCGCTCGGCGCCATCGGCGAGGGGTGGCGCGCGGGCGACGGGGCACAGGACGATCTCGACGGCCTCGTCCACGCCGCCGCCCTGTGCAACGACGCGGAGCTGAAGGAGAAGGACGGCCACTGGATCGTCCTCGGCGACCCGATGGAGGGGGCGCTCGGCGCGCTGGCGATGAAGGCCGGGCTCGACCCGCGGTCCCTGCGCGCCGCCTGGCCGCGCCTCGACGCCATTCCCTTCGACGCCGAGCACCGCTTCATGGCGACGCTCAACGCCGCACCCTCGGGCGAGCGCTGGGTGTTCGTGAAGGGCGCGCCCGAGCGCGTGATGGCCATGTGCGGCCTGCGCGAGGCCGCCGACTGGCACGAGAAGATCGCGCAGGCCGCCGCGCAGGGCGAGCGGGTGCTGGGCTTCGCCGCGCGCCGCGCGGGGCCCGAGCTCGCCGCGCTCGGCATGGACGCGGTGGAGGAGGAGCTGCGCTTCCTCGGCCTCGTCGGCCTCATCGACCCCCCGCGCGAGGAGGCGCTGGCCGCCATCGCCGACTGCCGCAGCGCCGGCATCTCGGTGAAGATGATCACCGGCGACCACCAGGAGACGGCCACCGCCATCGCCCGCCAGCTCAACCTCGCCGACGACCCGGTGGCCGTGACGGGCGTGGAGCTGGACCGCGTGCCGGACGAGGCGCTGCCGGCGCTGGCCGCGCGCACCAGCGTCTTCGCCCGCACCAATCCCGAGCACAAGCTGCGCATCGTGCGCGCCCTGCAATCCACCGGCGCGGTGGTGGCCATGACCGGCGACGGGGTGAACGACGCGCCCTCGCTGAAGCAGGCGGATGTGGGCGTGGCCATGGGCCGCAAGGGCACCGAGGCCGCCAAGGAGGCGGCCGAGATGGTGCTGGCGAACGACGATTTCGCCTCCATCGTGGCCGCCGTGCGCGAGGGGCGCACCGTCTACGACAACATCCGCAAGGTCATCGCCTGGACGCTTCCCACCAATGGCGGCGAGGTGATGGCGGTGGTGCTGGCCATCATCCTGGGCCTCGCCCTGCCGATGACGCCCGCGCAGATCCTGTGGATCAACATGATCCTCACCGTCACGCTCGGCCTCGTGCTCGCCTTCGAGCCGCCGGAGCCCGGCGTCATGGCCCGCCCGCCCCGGCCGCGAAACGCGCCGCTGCTGTCGCGCTTCCTCCTTTGGCGGGTGGTCTTCGTCTCCGTGCTCTTCACCGCCGGCGTCTTCGCCATCTTCCAGTTCGCGCTGTGGCGCGGCCTCGGCGAGGCGGTGGCCCGCACCATGGTCGTCAACACGCTGGTGGTGATGGAGATCTTCTACCTCTTCAACGTGCGCTACCTGAACGCGCCCTCCATCAGCCTCACCGGCATCGTCGGCACGCCGGTGCTTCTGGGCGCGCTGGCGGCGGTGACGCTGGCGCAGATCGCCTTCACCTATCTTCCGATCATGCACACCCTCTTCGCCACGGCGCCGATTCCCTTTATGGACGGTCTCGTCATCATCGCGATCGGCATCGTCGTGCTTGTGATACTGGAAGCGGAGAAGTGGCTGCTGGGCCGGCGCCACATCGCAACGGACTGACGGAACGGGAGACAACCCATGCCCCACGCCTACAAGAACATCCTGCTCACCCTCCTGCCGGAAGCCGAACTGCGCGACGCGCCCAGCCCCGCCACGCGGCTGGCGGTGGAGATGGGGCGGCACTTCGCCGGCCACCTGACCATCGACTTCCTCTCGCCGCAGTCGGCCTGGGTGCCCTACAGCCTGCTCACCGACATGCCGCTCCAGCTCCTGGCCGAGCAGACCAAGCGGCTGGACGAGCAGGCGCGGGCCGGCATGAAGCTGGCCGAGGCCGCCGCCGCCGAGGCGGGCGTCCCGGCCGAGACGCACCTCATCTCGCTCGACTTCCTGGCGCTCGTCGGCCGCGCGGCCATCCGCGCCCGGCTCCAGGACGTGATCGTGGTGGATTCGGGCGCCAGCGCCCTGCGCGAGGAGCGCGAGATCGTGGAATCCCTGCTCTTCCGCACCGCCCGCCCGCTGATCCGCGTGCCGGCCTCCTTCGAGGGCGCCCTGCCCCGCAAGGTGCTGGTGGCCTGGGACGGCTCGGTCCCCTCCACCCGCGCCGTGCGCGAGGCGCTGCCGCTCCTCCAGGCGGCCGAATCGGTGGAGATCGTCACCGTGCAGGGCGAGAAGGACGTGTCCGAGGTGCCGCCGGGCGAGAAGCTGGCCCGCTATCTCTCCCACCACGAGGTGCCCGCGACCCAGACCACGCTGACCGCCCCCCGGCGGGACGTGGCCGGCGCGCTGCGCGGCCATGTGGCCGAGACGGGCGCGCAGATGATCGTGATGGGCGCCTACGCCCATTCGCGGCTTCAGCAGGCCGTGCTGGGCGGCGTCACCTCCTCGCTGCTCGAGGACAGCCCGGTGCCGCTCCTCCTCGCCCATTGAGGCCCGCCGCCCCTTCGCAACATCGCACCGGGAGCATCGCCTTGGCCGAGGACGAGACGCGCGGCGGCCAGGGCCGGACATCGCAACTGGACCGGCTGCTGGCGCTTGCCGCGCAGCCGGCCCCCGCCCGCACCGCCGTCGTCCACCCGGTGGACGACGTCTCGCTCAACGGCGCGCTGGAGGCGGCGCGCCGGGGGCTGATCGTGCCGGTGCTGGTCGGCCCGGAGGGCAAGATCCGCAAGGCGGCCGAGGCGGCCGGGGAGGATCTGTCCGGCGTCGATATCGTGGATGTGGAGCACAGCCACGCCGCCGCCGGGAAGGCGTGCGAGCTGGCGCGCTCGGGCGCCGTCGAGGCGCTGATGAAGGGCAGCCTGCATACGGACGAGCTGCTCGGCGCGGTGGTGGACGGGCGCACCGGCCTGCGCACCGACCGGCGCATGAGCCACGTCTTCATCATGGACGTGCCCACCTATCCGCGCCCCCTGCTCATCTCGGACGCGGCGATCAACATCGCGCCCGACCTCGCGACCAAGCGCGACATCGTGCAGAACGCGGTGGACTGCGCGCGGGCGCTGGGGGTGGAGACGCCGCGCGTGGCGATCCTCGCCGCCGTCGAGACGGTTCATCCCACCATGCCGGCCACCATCGACGCGGCGGCCCTGTGCAAGATGGCCGATCGCGGCCAGATCACGGGCGGCCTTCTCGACGGGCCGCTCGCCTTCGACAACGCCATCTCGGAGGAGGCCGCCCACACCAAGGGCATCGTCTCGCCCGTCGCCGGGCGCGCCGACATCCTGATCGCGCCCAATATCGAGGCCGGCAACATGATCGCCAAGCAGCTCGCCTATCTGGCCAACGCGCAATCGGCCGGCATCGTGATGGGCGCGCGGGTGCCGATCATGCTGACCAGCCGGGCGGACGGGCGCGTCTCGCGCCTGGCCTCCTGCGCGGCCGCGCTCCTGGTCGCGCATTGGCAGAGGGGAAGGCCGGCCGAATGAGCGATTCGATCCTCGTCCTCAACGCGGGCTCCTCCAGCCTGAAATTCGCAGTCTACGAGCGCGATCTGCGCCCGGCGCTGAAGGGCGCGATCTCGGGCCTCGGCCATGCGCCGAGGCTGGCCGTCAGGCCCTCCTCCTGGAGCCCCCGGGAAGAGGCGTTGCGCGCGGGCCCGATGGAGATGCGCGAAGCCGTCTCCACCGTGTTCGACGCGCTCGCCGGCGAGGGGCTGCTCGCCGGCGTTTGCGCGGTCGGCCACCGCATCGTGCACGGCGGCGCGCGCCATGTCGCGCCGGTGCGGCTCGACGAGGAGATTCTCGCCTATCTGCGCACGCTCAACGCCATGGCGCCGCTGCACCAGCCGTTCAACCTCCAGATCGTGGACGCCTGCCGGGCGCTGATGCCGCAGGCGGCGCAGATCGGCTGCTTCGACACCGCCTTCCACGCCAGCCGCCCGGCCATCGAGACGCTCTATGGCCTGCCGCGTGCGCTCCTGGACGAGGGGCTGGTCTCCTACGGCTTCCACGGCCTGTCCTACGGCTTCATCGCCCATGTCCTGCGGGAGCGCTTCGGCCCCTCGGCGGGCGGGCGCGTGGTGGTGGCGCATCTGGGCAGCGGCTCCAGCCTGTGCGCCATGCGGGAGGGGCGAAGCGTCTCCACCACGATGGGCTTCTCGCCGCTGGACGGGCCGATCATGTCGACGCGCTGCGGGGCCATCGACCCGGGCATCCTGCTGCACCTGATGACCGCCCGGGGCATGAGCGGGGAGGACATGCAGGCGCTGCTCTACAAGCAGTCCGGCCTTCTGGGCGTCTCGGGCCTCTCGGGCGACATGCAGGTGCTGCTGGCGAGCGGGGCGCCTCATGCACGCGAGGCGCTCGACCTCTTCGTGCTCAGCGTCTCGCGCCAGATCGGCCAGCTCGCCGCCTCGCTCGGCGGGCTCGACGCGCTGGTCTTCACCGCCGGCATCGGCGAGAACTCCCCCGCCATCCGCGCCCGCATCTGCGAAGCCGCCGCCTGGCTGGGCGCGGCCATGGACGACGCGCGCAACGACGCCGGCGTGGAGGACATCGCCGCCCCACACTCGCGCCTGCGGCTCCTCGTCATCCCGACCGACGAGGAAAAGGCGGTGGCCGAAGGCGTCCTCGCCGCCCTGTAGCGACGCCCTTTCCAAGAGCTGGCGGAGGGGTGGTGCAAAGGGGCGGGAGCGCGGCTGTCGATCGGAGAGCCTGACGGTTCGGCCCTCGGCCTGTTCAGGCGCTCCGCTCCTCGACCAGCTTGCCCGCCACCATTCGGAAGGTGCGGTCCACCGTGCCGGCCGGCAGCGCGGCGTGGGTGACGAGGACGACCGTGCGTCCCTCCGTCGCGCGCTTGAGGTCGGCGAAGAAGGCGAGTTCGGTGTCGCGGTCGAGGCCGCTGGTGGGCTCGTCCAAGGCGACGACCGGCGCCGGGCTCAGGAGCGTGCGGGCCAGGCACAGGCGCCGCGCCTCGCCGGCCGAAAGCGTGCGGCCGGCCTCGCCGAGCGGCGTGTCGAGCCCCGCCGGCAGGCTGCGGACGTGGTCGGCCAGGCGCGCGGCCTCCAGCGCCTGCCACAGCGCCGCGTCGCTCGCCTCGGGGCGTGCGATCAAAAGGTTGTCGCGGATCGTGTCGGTGAAGACCGGCGCGTCCTGCGCCATGAAGGCGACGCGCTCGTGCAGCGCGCCCTGCGCGACGGTGCGGATATCCGTGCCTCCCACGCGCACCCGGCCGCCCTGCGGGTCGGCCAGCCGCAGGAGCAGGGTAAGCAGCGTGGACTTGCCGCTGCCGCTGGCGCCGAGGACCGCGACGCGCTCGCCCGGCGCGACATCGAGGTCGAGCCCCTGGAGCACCGGCCGGCCGCCCTCGAAACCGAAGGTGACGGCCTCGAAGGAAACCTCGCCACCGCCCGCCAGCGCCACGGGCCGCGCGGGGTCGCGAACCGGTGCTTCGGCCGTCACGATGCGGCGCAGGCGCCCGGCGGCCGCGCGCGCGGCCCCGAACTTGGCGACGCTGCGCACGATGGCCCCGCTCACCTCGAAGCTGCCCAGCGTGGCGAGCAGGAGCCCGGCCAGGAGCGGGCCGGACAGGGCGCCGGCCTCCAGCGCCTCCAGCCCGAACCAGAGCACGGCCAGGAACGCGCCGGCCGTCAGCGCCATGACCGTGAAGGAGGCGAGCGCCGAGAGGCTGGCGATGCGCCTGCGGGCCTTCGAAAGACGCGCGCCGCTCGCCGCCAGCCCCGCCCGGGCGTCATCGACGAGGCCGAGGGTCACGAGGTCGGTGTGCCCCTCCATGCCGTCGATGACGGCGGTGCGAAGCTCGGCGGAGGTCTCCACCGCCCGCGCGCCCGCGCGCCCCGTGGCCAGCACCAGCGCGCCCGGCACGGCCAGCGCGCAGAGGAGCGACGCCGCCGCCACGAAGGGCGCGGCCGCCGGCAGCAGGAGATGCAGGCCCAGCGTGAGCCCGCCGCCGATGGCCAGCGCCGAGGCGATCGGCACGATGGCGGTGAGGAAGGCGGTGTCGAGCGCCTCGACATCGGCGACGAGCCTGGAGACGAGGTCGCCGTGCCGCGCGTCGCGCTCGCGCACGGGCAGGCGCGGGAAGAGCCCGGCGAAGACGAAGGCGCGGATGTCGGCGAGCAGCCGCAGCGTGGCGTCGTGGCCGGCCAGCCGCTCGCCGTAGCGCGAGGCGATGCGCAGGAACGACATCATGCGCACCAGCGAGGACGGCACGAACAGGTTGAAGGCGGCGATGGAGCCGGCGAGCGCCGCGCCGGTGAGGAACCAGCCCGAGACGCCGAGCAGCATCGTGCCGAAGAACAGCGTCAGCGCGGCCAGAAGCAGCGAAAGGGCGAGGCGGCCCGCCTGCCGGCGGAAGAGCGGCGCGAAGAAGAGGAAATCGGTCATGCGGCGCCCTCCAGCGCGAGGTCGTCCACGCGGCGGCGCTTGTGCGCCGCCTCGATGAGCGTGCCGCCCGCCACGCGGAAGACACGGTCCATGCGCGCGGCCACCGCCGCCGAATGGGTGACGAGGACGAGCGTGCGCCCGGCGCAGAAGCGCTCCAGGCCGTCCAGCACCAGCGCCTCGGTCTCCGCGTCGAGATGGGCGGTCGGCTCGTCGAGGAGCACCAGGCCCGGATCGCGCAGGAAGATGCGCGCGAGCGCGAGGCGGTGCGCCTCGCCGCCCGAAAGCCCGAGCCCGGCCTCGCCGACCAGCGTGTCGAAGCCCTCCTCCAGCGTGCGCGCGAAGGGCAGGACGCCGGCCAGCTCCGCGGCGTGCCGCAGCTCGGCCCCGCTCGCCCCGGCGCGCCCGAGCCGGATGTTGGCGGCCAGCGTCGCGCAAAAGATGCGCGGGCGCTGGCCGAGGAAGGCCACGCGCCGGCGCAGGGCCGGCTCCGGCGTCTCGCCCAGGGGAACGCCGTCGATGCGGATGGTGCCGCCATGGGCACGAAGGCCCGCCAGCGCCTCCAGGAAGGTGCTCTTGCCGATGCCGCTGGGGCCCAGGATCGCGATCCGCTCACCGGGCGCGATGTCGAGATCGACGCCCGAAAGAACGGGCCGGGCGCCGTCCGGGGTGGTGACGCAAAAGCCCTCGATCCGCACCCGCGCGGGCCCCGCCGGCAGGGCGGGAGCGCTGGCGGGCAGCGGCGGCGCCTCGGCCCGCACCTCCGGCAGGCCCTCGAACTGGAGGGCGATCTCCTCCACCGCGGCCTTCGCCGCCGCGCGGTCGTGGTAATGGGCGGCGAGCGTGCGCAGCGGCTGGTACACCTCCGGCGCCATCAGGAGGCAGAAGAGGCCCATCTGGAGCGTGAGCACCGAGCCGCGCAAGTCGATCATGCCCAGATAGGTGAGCCCCACATAGAGGGCCACGCCCGCCACGCCCAGCGCGGCGAAGAACTCCAGCACCGCCGAGGAGAGGAAGGCGATGCGCAGGACGCGCATGGTGCGCAGGCGCAGCTCCTCGCCCGCCGCCCTCGCCTCGTTCGTCTCGTGCGCCTCGCGCCCGAGGAGCTTGAGCGTCAAAAGGCCGCGCAGGCGGTCGGCGAAGCGGCCCGAGAGCCGCGTGAAGGCGGCCGCCTGCGCCTTGGTCGCCGCCTCCGCGCCCCAGCCGGCCAGCGCCATGAAGACGGGGATCAGCGGCGCGGTGCACAGGAAGAGCAGCGCCACCACCCAGTCCACCGGGAACAGGACCGCCGCGAAGGCCAGCGGCAGCACGGCGGCCTGGATGGTGGCGGGCAGGAACCGCGCGAAGAAGCCGTCCAGCGCCTCCACCTGGTCGACGATCACCGAGGAGCGCGCGCCGGAGGAGCGGCGGCCGAGCCGGGCGTTGCGCTCGGCCAGCGTCCGGGAGAAGAGCGCGCCGCGCAGCACCGCCTTGATGCGCTCGGCGGCGGAGACGCCGGCCCGCTCGGCCAGCGCGCCAAGCGCCGCGCGCGCCAGGAAGATGGTCGCGACGAGGCCGATGGCGGGCAGCAGCGCGGCGCGCGGCGCGCCCTCCTCGATCGCCTCGTGCAGGATATCGGCCACGAGCCAGGCCTGCGGCACCAGGAGGGCGCCGGCCAGGAACGGCAGGAGGAGGGCGAGGGCGAGGGGCGCGCCGCCATGGCGGCGCAGCGCGCCGAGCCAGCGCATGTCGGCGCGCCCGTCTCCCGTGGCCTCGTGCGTCTTCGCCATGCCCGGCACCCTTCAGCGTCCCCGTGTCCCCGCAAGCCTTAGGAGGCGGGGGCGGACGCCGCTTTGATCCAGATCAAGGTGCCTTGTCTGGAACGGGTCTAGCCACGAGGAGACCGGCGCTCGGCCGGCCTTCCGTTCAAGGCGACCCTCCATGATCGATCTTACCGTGGTGGAATTGTCGCGGCTGCAATTCGCGGCCACCGCGATGTACCACTTCCTGTTCGTGCCCCTGACGCTGGGGCTTTCCTTCCTCATGGCCATCATGGAGAGCGTCTATGTGATGACCGGCCGCGAGATCTGGCGGCGCATGACGCTGTTCTGGGGCACGCTGTTCGGCATCAACTTCGCCATGGGCGTGGCCACCGGCATCGTCATGGAGTTCCAGTTCGGCATGAACTGGGCCTATTACAGCCATTATGTCGGCGACGTCTTCGGCGCGCCGCTGGCCATCGAGGGGCTGATGGCCTTCTTCCTCGAGGCCACCTTCATCGGCCTGTTCTTCTTCGGCTGGGACCGCCTCTCCAAGGTGGCCCACCTCATCGTCACCTGGCTGGTCGCGCTGGGCGCCAACCTCTCGGCGCTGTGGATCCTCATCGCCAACGGCTGGATGCAGAACCCGGTCGGCTCGCGCTTCAACCCCGACACGATGCGCATGGAGATCACCGATTTCGGCGCGGTGATCTTCAACCCCGTGGCGCAGGCCAAGTTCGTCCACACCGTCTCGGCGGGCTATGTGACGGGCGCCATGTTCATCATGGCGATCAGCGCCTGGTTCCTGCTGCGCGGCCGGCACGTGGACCTCGCCAAGCGCTCCATGGCGGTGGCGGCCAGCTTCGGCCTCGCCTCGGCCCTGTCGGTCGTGGTGCTGGGCGACGAGAGCGGCTATGCCGCGACCGAGCACCAGAAGATGAAGCTCGCGGCCATCGAGGCCATGTGGCACACCGAGCCCGCGCCCGCCGGCTTCAACCTCTTCGCCATTCCGGGCGACCAGCAGAACTCCTGGGAGATCCAGGTGCCCTTCGCGCTCGGCATCATCGCCACGCGCTCGCTCGACGGCGAGATTCCGGGCATCCTCGACCTCGTGGAACTGGCCGGGCAGCGCATCCAGAGCGGCCTCGTCGCCTACCAGGCGCTGCAGGACATCCGCGCCGACGGCACCGACCAGGCGGCCCGGCAGGTCTTCGAGGAGCGCTGGTCGGACCTCGGCTACGCGCTGCTCCTGAAGCGCTATCGCGAGGACGTGGTCAACGCCACGGACGAGGAGATCACGCAGGCCGCGTTCGACACCGTGCCCGGCATCGCGCCGCTCTTCTGGACCTTCCGCATCATGGTGGTGATCGGCTTCTACCTCATCGCCTTCTTCGGCTACTCCTTCTGGCTCGCCTCGGCGCACCGGATCGGCGACAACCGCACCTTCCTCCAGATGGCGCTGTGGAGCCTGCCGCTGCCCTGGATCGCGATCCAGTCCGGCTGGTTCGTGGCCGAGTACGGGCGCCAGCCCTGGGCGGTGGAAGGCGTGCTGCCCACCTTCTACGCGGCCTCCGACCTCTCGGTGCTCGACCTGTCCATCAGCCTGGGCTTCTTCACCACGCTCTACACGGTGCTGGCGGTGATCATGGTCATCCTGATGCTCAAGGTGATCAAGGCCGGCCCGTCCAAGACCAACCAGCTCATCGACGGCTTCACCGGCGGCTCCCACGTACCGCGCGGCGCGGCGGCCTCGCCCGACCGCTCGTAGAAGCCCGGCGCTCAAGGAAAGAACGAACCCATGACCTCCCTGCCTCTCGACTACGAGACGATGCGGCTGATCTGGTGGGCGCTGCTCGGCATCCTCCTCATCGGCTTCGCGCTGACCGACGGCTACGATCTGGGCGTCGGAACCCTCCTGCCCTTCGCGGCCAGGACCGACGAGGAGCGCCGCATCCTCGTCAACCTCATCGGCCCCACCTGGGAAGGAAACCAGGTGTGGCTGGTGCTGGGCGGCGGCGCCATCTTCGCCGCATGGCCGGCGCTCTACGCCGTGTCCTTCTCCGGCTTCTACCTGGCCATGATCACCATCCTGCTCGCGCTGATCCTGCGGCCCGTCGGCTTCAAGTTCCGCGGCAAGGTGGAGGACCCGCGCTGGCGCGCGACATGGGACTGGTGCCTGTTCATCGGCGGCTTCGTGCCGGCGCTGATCTTCGGCGTGGCGGTGGGCAACGTGCTTCTGGGCGTGCCCTTCGGGCTCGATTCCTCGCTGCGGCCGAGCTACGAGGGCAATTTCTTCGGCCTCCTGCGCCCCTTCGCGCTCCTGGCCGGCCTCCTCTCGGTCTCCATGCTCGTCATGCACGGGGCGGGCGTCATCGCGGCGCGCACCTCCGGCCCGGTGGCGCAGCGCTCACGCACCTACGGGCGCCTCGCGGCGCTGGCCACCCTCGTGCTCTTCGCGCTGGGCGGCGTGTGGATCGCGCTGGGCATCGACGGCTATGTGGTGACGAGCGTGCAGGAATACGCCCTGCCCTCCAACCCGCTCGCCAAGACGGTGGCGCTGGTGCCCGGCGGCTGGATGTCGAACTTCTCGGCCTATCCGTGGATGATCGCCGCCCCGGTGCTGGGCCTTTGCGGCGCGGCCCTGGCCTTCCTCGGCTTCTCGCGGCCGGGCTGGCGCACCACCATGCTGGGTTCCAGCCTCTCGGTGTTCGGCATCGTCTCCACGGCGGGGCTGGCGCTCTTCCCCTTCCTGCTGCCGTCCTCGCTCAACCCGGACGCCAGCCTGACGGTGTGGGACGCCTCGTCCAGCCACTTCACCCTGTTCATCATGCTGGTCTCCACGGTGATCTTCCTGCCGCTGATCATCGCCTACACGATCTGGGTCTACCGGGTGATGAGCGGGCCGGTAACGGCCGAGAGCATCGGCCGCAACCCCAACGCCTACTGAGGAACGCGACGCATGTGGTACTTTTCCTGGATCCTGGGCGTCGGCCTCGCCTGCGCCTTCGCCATCCTCAACGCCATGTGGTTCGAGATGAAGGAGGACCGGCGCCTCTCCGCGCTGCCGCCCTCGCCCGTCACGCCCAACGTGAACACGCCGGGCGACCCGGCGGCCTGACCGGGCCGAATGCGAGCGCCGCCCCCTTCGGGCGGCGTTCTCATATCCGGCGCAGCGGAATGGTCCAGGCGAGGATGGCCGCGATCCCGGCAAAGCCGGCGATGCCGAGAAAGGCCGTGCGGAAGGCGGCCGCGACCTGCCCCTGCGCCGCCGCCCGCTCGGCCTCGCCCAGCCGGTCGAGCACCGCCGGCCCCTCCTCCAGCACCCCCTGGAAGAGCCGGGCGGCCTCGGGGTCGGCCCCCGAGAGGGTGGCGAAGAGCAGCGTGCCGATGAGCGCGGTGCCGATGGCCGCGCCCAGAGAGCGCGAGAACTGGACCGAGGCCGCGCCCGCGCCCAGCATCCGCGCCCCCGCCGCGGTCTGCACCGTCACCTGCACCACGCCCATCACCGTGCCCATGAACACCGCCGAAAGGCCGAGCAGCGCTGCCAGCGCATGGGCCGAGATCTGCGCCGACCACAGCGCGATGCCCACCAGCATGGCCGTGACCACCACCAGCCCCCAGGAGGGGATGACCGCCGTGCGGCCCGTGGCGCTGACGATGCGGCCCGTGACCAGCGAGCCGACGCCGATGCCGATGGTGAAGGGCAGGAGGAGGATGCCCGTCTCGGCGGCCGACAGACGATGCACCACGAGAAGGTAGATGGGCAGGAAGGTGAGGAGCGAGACGAGCATGGCGCCATGGCAGGCGGCCAGCGCGTCGGCCCGCCAGATGGAAGGATTGCTCAGGAGCGGAATGGGCAGGAGGGGCGAGCGCGCCCGCTTCTCGCGCCAGATGAGAAGGCCGAGCGAGACGGCCGCCAGCCCGAGGAGCCCCAGGATGGAGAAAAGCGCCCCCTCGTCGAAGGCGCGCACCTCCTCCAGCATCACCAGCATGGAGACCACGAAGCTGGCGAAGAGGATGAGACCCGCGAAATCGAAGCGGAACGACTCGCCGCTGCCCGGCCGCAGCGGCAGGCGCAGGGTGAGGAAGACGGCGGCCAGCCCAACCGGCACGTTGACGAGGAAGACCGACTGCCACCCCAGATGCTGGGTGAGGAAGCCGCCCGCCACGGGCCCGAAGGCGCTGGAGGAGACGACGACGGCGGCCAGATAGCCCTGGTAGCGGGCGCGCTCGCGCGGGGGGATCGCCTCGCCCACCAGCGCCTGCGACAGCGTCATCAGCCCGCCGCCGCCCAGGCCCTGGAGAACGCGCGTCGCGGTCAGCATCTCGATGCTGGTGGCGAAGGCGCAGGCCACCGAGGCGCTCATGAAGATGGCGAGCGCCACCAGCATCAGCTTGCGCCGGCCGATGAGGTCGCCCAGCCGCCCGTAGACCGGCGCGGCGATGGTGGTGGCCACCAGATAGGCGATCACCACCCAGGACACGCGCTCCACGTCGCCCAGCGCGCCGGCGATGGCCGGCAGCGCCGTCGCCACGATGGTCTGGTCCACCACCGCCAGGAACATCGGCAGCATGATGGAGGGGAAGATGGTGAAGAACCCGCCGTTTGCGGCTGGAGGAGACGGCGGGGATGGTGACATAATGGGATCGGACCGGATCGTGGCGAGGAAGCGGAACGCGGATGCGTGGACGGCTCCGGGAACATCGCCCTTCTCTTGTCGCGATGTCGAGACCCGAAGGAGCAGAACAGGATGAAGAGCCTTCTCGTTCCGGTCGAGCGCCATGGCCAGATGCGTGCGACGCTGGCGACCGCCTGCCTCCTGGCCCGCCGCTGCGGCAGCCTGATCGAGGGCCTCGCCCTGCGCCCGGCCTTCCTGCCGCCGCTGGGCATCGAGCCGGCCAGCGCCATCGTCCTGCAGGGCGCGGATGAGGAGGACGGCGCCGCGCAGGAGGAGGCGCGCGCCGAGTTCCTCGCCGCCCTTCGGGAGAACGGCGTGCCCCTCTCGGAGGGGGCGCCGCCGGCGGGGCCGGCCGGCGTGTGGAACGCGGAGGCCGGCGCGGACGACGACTTCCTCGGCCGCCACGCCCGCGCCTTCGACCTCACCATCGTCGGCCGGCCGGACGCCAAGGGCGGCGGCCCGCGCATGACCACGCTGGAGGCGGCGCTGTTCGACAGCGGCCGCCCCATCCTCATCGCCCCGCCGCAGGCGCCCGCCACCATCGCCACGCGCATCGCCATCGCCTGGAACGGCTCGACGGAAACGGCGCGGGCCATCTCCTGCGCCCTGCCGCTGCTGAAAAGGGCCGAGAGCGTGTTCGTGCTGGCGGGCGAGGACACGCGGCCGGGGCCCTCGGGCCCGCAGATCGTGCGGCATCTGAGCCTGAACGGGGTGGCGAGCGAGCTTCGCCGGATGGAGCCGGCGGCGATCCGCTCCGGCGATGCGATCCTCGACCAGGCGCGCGCTCTGTCCTGCGACCTCCTGGTGAAGGGCGCCTACACGCAGAGCAGGCTGCGCCAGATGATCTTCGGCGGCGCCACCAGCAGCATCATCGCCAGGACGACCCTGCCGGTCCTCATGGCGCACTGAGCGCCGCCCGCGCCGGCGGACGCCCCCCTCGAGGCACCGCACGGTGAGGTTGTGCACAATTTCAGCGCATTGGTCCCCTCGCGGCCCGCCGAATGGGCAGGGGCGGCGTTGACTCGGCTCGTCCGCGAAGCCAGCATGGCGAGCGAACCAATTGGATCAAAGGTCCCGGAGCCTGGCGCGCGTTTGACCGGCAAGAAGCCCATGGCGAATTCCTCTCTCGCGCTCGAGAAGCTGCGCGCGATGGTTCGCGAGCACCGGGACGAGGCGGAATTCCGCCTGCCGCCCGAGCGGGATCTTGCCCTTTCCATGGGCGTGGGCCGGCGCGCCGTGCGCCGCGCCATGGAGGTGCTGGAGGCCGAGGGCACCATCTGGCGCCAGCAGGGCAAGGGCACCTTTGTCGGATGTCGTCCCATGGCGGCCAACGGCAATCTGAGCGCGCTGGCCGAGCGCACGAGCCCGGCCGAGGTCATGGAGACCCGCCTGATCCTGGAGCCCGGCCTCGCGCGGCTGGCGGCGCTACGCGCCTCGCGCGACGACATCGACGCGCTGGAACGGCTCGCCCGCAAGACCGCCTCGGCCGGCGACGACGACGGCTGGGAGCTGTGGGACAGCGCCTTCCACCGGCGGATCGCGGAAGCGGCGGGCAACATGATGCTCCTGTCCGTCCTCGACGCCATCCAGCGCGTGCGCAAGGAGCCCGAATGGCGCCGTCTGCGCGCCTCGGCGCGCACCGAGGAGGGCCGCCGCGTCAACGCACTGGAGCATGACGAGATCGTCGCCTCCATCGCCCGGCGCGACGGGCTGGGCGCCCAGCGCGCCATGGCCCGACACATCGCCACGGTGGACTTCAATCTTCGCCACCGGATCGTGGGCTCGCCCGACGAGCCGGCCTTCGAGGCAAGCCCCGCCGCCCTTCTCGAACGGAGCGAACCATGAGCCCTGCCGCCTCGGAACGCGAGCCGCTTCTCGACGTGCGGGACTTCTCGCTCAGCTTCTCGGCCGCCGCCCCCGTCGACCTGATCGACGGCATCTCCTTTTCCGTGCGCCGGGGCGAGACGCTGTGCATCGTGGGGGAATCGGGCTGCGGCAAGAGCGTCACCTCGCTGGCGCTGATGGGCCTGTTGCAGACGCCGCCCGCGCGCATCAGGTCGGGAACGGCGCGCTTCGAGGGGCGCGACCTCTTCGCGATGAAGGAGCGCGAGCGCGCCGACCTGCGCGGCAACGAGATCGCCATGATCTTCCAGGAGCCGATGACCTCGCTGAACCCGGCGTTCACCGTCGGCCACCAGTTGGCCGAGGGCATCATGCGCCACCGCAGCCTCTCCCGCCGGCAGGCGCGGGCCGAGGCGCTGAAGATGCTGGAATGGGTGCGCATCCCCGCGCCGGAGAAGCGGCTCGACGCCTTTCCGCACCAGCTTTCAGGCGGCATGCGCCAGCGCGTGATGATCGCCATGGCGCTCGCCAACCGGCCCAAGCTGCTGATCGCCGACGAGCCCACCACGGCGCTCGACGTGACCATCCAGGCGCAGATCCTCTCGCTCGTGTCCAAGCTCCAGCGGGAGACCGGCACGGCGATGATCCTCATCACCCACGATCTGGGCGTCGTCGCCGAGGTGGCCGACCAGGTGGCGGTGATGTATGCGGGGCGCATCGTCGAGCAGGGCCCGGTGGCCGCCATCTTCGACGATCCGCAGCACCCCTACACGATCGGCCTCCTGGGCTCGATGCCCTCGCTCGGCCGGCGCGAGGGCGCGCTCGCCACCATCGAGGGCTCGGTCCCCCCGCTCGACGCCATGCCCAAAGGCTGCCGCTTCGTGGAGCGCTGCCCCTTCGGCGATGCGCGCTGCGCGGAGGAGGCGCCGCCCTTGCGCCCGCTCGGCCCCGGCCACGGCGCGGCCTGCTGGTACGCGCCCCTCGAACTCTCCTTCGGAGCGGCGGCATGAGCGCGAACGGCCTGCCGGCGGGTACGCCCCCCATCATCGAGGCCCGGGGCCTGCACCGCCGCTTCGGCGGCCGGCGCGGCCTGTTCAGGACCGAGCCCACCGTCCACGCGGTCAACGACGTGTCCATCGCCGTGCGGCCGGGCGAGACCTTCGCCATCGTCGGCGAATCGGGCTGCGGGAAATCGACGCTCGGGCGCCTGCTCCTGCGCCTGATCGAGCCGAACGAGGGCCGCGTCCTCTACAAGGGACGGGACATCACCGACATCTCGAAGGGCGAGATGCGCAAGCTGCGCCGGGAGATGCAGATCATCTTCCAGGACCCCTTCGCCTCGCTCAACCCGCGCATGAGCGTTTCCGACATCGTCGGCGAGCCCGTGCGCCTGCACGGGCTGGCGCGAGGCGGGCAGGTGAACGAGCGCGTGGCCGAGCTTCTGCGCACGGTGGGCCTGCGTCCCGAATTCGCCGCGCGCTATCCGCACGAATTCTCCGGCGGCCAGCGCCAGCGCATCGGCATCGCCCGCGCGCTCGCCTCCGAGCCCGACCTCGTGATCGGCGACGAGCCGGTCTCCGCGCTCGACGTCTCGGTCCAGGCGCAGGTCATCAACCTCCTGGAGGAGCTGAAGGACCGGCTGGGGCTCACCCTCGTCATCGTCGCCCACGATCTGGCGGTGATCCGCCACATGAGCGACCGCGTGGCGGTGATGTATCTGGGCGAAATGGTGGAGCTGGCGGGGGTGGACGAGCTCTACGACAATCCGCTGCACCCCTATACGCAGGCGCTCCTGAAGGCGATCCCCAGCCCGACGGTGGGCGAGCGCGGCCCCCGCGAGCTTCTTCAGGGCGACGTGCCGAGCCCCACCGCGCTGCCCTCCGGCTGCCGCTTCCACACGCGCTGCCCGCACGCGCGGCCGCGCTGCTCCTCCGAGCATCCCAGCCTGCAGGCGGTGGAAGGCGGGCGGCGGGTGGCCTGCCATTTCTGGCGCGAGATCGCCGATGCGGGCGCCAGCGCGCCGGTGCTGGCGAGCGCGGTGGGCACGCGGCGCGAGATGCGCCTCGATCTCTACAAGCGCGCGCAGGCCGGCCGGGTCTCGTCCCTGCCGGTCGCGGGGCGGCAGGCCGTTTCGGCGCAGGGCTGAGACGGGCAGGACCGATGGCGGCGCGGCCGCCGATCGCGGGTTGAAAGGAAAGGCGACATGCGTTTGCCCTCGGGTTCCATCACAAGACGCGCACGGCTTGCGCTCGCCGCCCTCGGCCTTGCCCTGGCATCGGGCCCGGCGGGGGCGCAGACGCTCTCCATCGGGTTACAGGACGATCCCGACATCCTCGATCCGCACCGGGCGCGCACCTTCGTGGGGCGCATCGTGTTCACCTCGCTGTGCGACAAGCTGGTCGACATCACGCCGGAGCTGGAGCTGGTGCCCTCGCTGGCGACCGGCTGGAGCGTGAGCGAGGACCGGCTGACGCTGACCTTCGAGCTTCGCGAGGGCGCGCTCTTCCACGACGGCACGCCGATCGACGCGGCGGCCGTGAAGGCCAATCTCGACCGCGCGCGCGCGCTTCCCGACAGCCTGCGCAAGAGCGAGCTGGCCTCGGTGGAAAGCGTCGAGGTGGTGGACGAGGGCACCGTCGCGCTGCATCTCTCGGCGCCGGACGCGGCCCTTCTCTCCCAGCTCTCCGACCGCGCCGGCATGATGATGTCGCCGGCCAGCTTCGAGAACGCCTCCCCCTCGGCCGCGCCCGTGTGCTCGGGCCCCTACCGCTTCGTGGAGCGGGTGCAGAACGACCGCATCGTGCTGGAGAAGTTCCCCGAGCACTGGGACGCGCAGTCCTATCTCGTCGAGCGCGTCGTCTTCCGCGCCATCCCCGACAACACGGTGCGCTTCGCCAATCTCCAGTCCGGCGACCTGCAGCTCATCGAGCGGCTGGGGGCCAACGACACCGAGGCGGCCGAGGCGGCGGCGGGCATCACCGTCGTGCCCGTCACGGGCCTCGGCTACCAGGCGCTGGCCTTCAACCTGCGCGACGAGGCGAGCCCGCTGGCCGATGCGCGCGTGCGCCGCGCGCTGGACCTTGCCATCGACCGCGACATCATCAACCAGGTGGTGGGCGCGGGCACCTACCAGCCCGCCTACCAGCCCTTTCCGCCCGCGAGCTTCGCCCATGAGGAGGGGCTGGAGCGCGCCGGCCGCGACGTGGAGGGGGCCAAAGCGCTGCTGGCGGAAGCCGGGCACGAGCGCGTGGCCTTCGAGCTGTCCTTCGGCAACAACACCGCGATGCAGCAGGTGCTGGAGCTGGTGCAGGCGATGGCGGCCGAGGCGGGCTTCGACATCTCCCTGCGGCCCACCGAATTCGCCGCATTGCAGGGCGAGCTGCGCGAGGGGCGCTTCGAGGTGGCGCAGTCGGGCTGGTCGGGCCGGGTCGATCCCGACGGCAACATCCACCAGCACGTCACCTGCGGCGGCAGCCTGAACGACGGGGCCTATTGCAACGAGGCGGTGGACCGCCTCCTGAACGAGGCGCGCGAGACGAGCGACCCGGCCGAGCGCGAGCCGCTCTATGCCGAGGCGCAGGCGATCCTCGCCGCCGACAAGCCCATCGTCTACCTCTACTACCTGCCCTACCCCTTCGCCCACACCACGCGGCTGGAAGGTTTCGTCGGCTATCCCGACGGGATGATCCGCCTGCGAGGCGTCGAGATGAAGCTCTGAACCGCGAACCGAAACAACAAGGAAGGACCCCCCGCATGAGCCTGAAGAAGACCCTTCTCGTCGCCGCTCTCCTGGCCGGAACCGCCGTGCCGGCACTGGCGCAGAGCTCGACCCTCAGGATCGGCCTTGCGGAGGACCCCGACCTCCTCGATCCGCATCGCTCGCGCACCTTCGTGGGGCGCATCGTCTACGCCTCGCTCTGCGACAGGCTGATCGACATCTCGCCCGAGCTCGAATTCGTGCCGGCGCTCGCCACCGACTGGGAGTGGAGCGAGGACGGGACGCAGCTCACCTTCAACCTGCGCCAGGACGCGCTCTTCCACGACGGCACGCCCTTCAACGCAGAGGCCGTGAAGGCCAATGTGGAGCGCGCGCTCACCCTGCCCGACAGCCTCGTGCGCACCGACATCTCGGCCATCCGGAGCGTGGAGGTGGTGGACGAGTTCACCGTGCGCTTCCAGCTCGACGAGCCGAACGCGCCGCTGCTCGCCCAGATCTCCGACCGCGGCGGCATCATGATGTCGCCCGCCTCCTTCGAGCAGGAGGGAAGCTGGACGCCCGTGTGCTCGGGCCCCTACAAATACGAGACCCGCGTGCAGAACGACCGCATCGTCCTGTCCAAGTTCGAGGACCATTACGCGGCGGACGAATACGCCTTCGACCAGGTCATCTTCCTGCCCATCCCGGACGGCACGGTGCGCCTGGCCAATCTCCAGTCGGGCGACCTCGACATGCTGGAGCGCATGACGCCGAGCGACGCGCAGACGGTGGAGGGCGACGCCAATCTCGAGCTCGTGGTCGCCCCGACGCTGGGCTACCAGGCCATCCGCATCAACACCGACAACGGCCCGCGCTCGGAAAACCCGCTCGGCCAGGACCCGCGCGTGCGCAAGGCGCTGCAGCTCGCCCTCGACAAGTCGATCATCACGCAGGTGGTCGGCAACAATATCTGGGAGCCGGCCCAGCAGCCCTTCCCGCCCACCAGCCCGTATCACGCCGAGGAATTCCCGGTGACGACGCGCGACGTGGCGGCGGCGCGCGCGCTGCTCGACGAGGCCGGCCTCGACCGCGTCCCCTTCGAGCTGACCATCGCCACCTCCACGCAGGCCGGGCAGCTCGGCGAGCTGGTCCAGGCGATGGTCGCCGAGGCGGGCTTCGACGTGACGCTGCGCCCGATGGAGTTCGCCTCGCTGCTGGCCGAGATGCAGGGTGGCAATTTCCAGGCGACCGCCAGCGGCTGGTCCGGCCGCGTCGATCCGGACGGCAACACCTACTCGCACCTGGCCTGCGACGGGGCGAACAACGATTCGCGCTATTGCAACGAGGAGGTCGACCGCCTCTTCACCGAGGCGCGGCAGGTCTCCGACCCGGCCGAGCGCAAGGCGCTCTACGACGAGGCGCAGGCGATCCTGCAGGAGGACCTGCCGATCATCTACACCTATCACCAGAACTCGCCCTTCGTGCTGCGCGCGAATGTCGAGGGCTTCACGCCCTATCCCGACAATCTCATCCGCCTGCGCGGCATGACCAAGGCGGACTGACGCGGCGCCGGGCGCCGGCCCGCGGCCGGCGCTCCCTTTCCCCCATCCGACGGAGACACCCCGATGCGCATCACCCGCCCCCTTCTCCTCGCCGCCCTCCTGGCCGGGACCGCGACGCAGGCCCTCGCACAGGGGACGACCTTGCGCATCGGCCTTCAGGAGGACCCGGACGCGCTCGACCCGCACCGGGCGCGCACCTTCGTGGGCCGCATGGTGTTCTCCTCGCTCTGCGGCAAGCTGGTGGACGTGGCGCCGGACCTGTCCATCGTGCCCGAGATGGCCACGCAATGGTCGTGGAACGAGGACAACACCGTCCTCACCCTGGCGCTGCGCGAGGACGCCGTGTTCCACGACGGCACGCCCTTCGACGCGCAGGCCGTGCGCCTCAACATCGAGCGCGCCATGGAGCTGCCCGATTCGCTTCGCCGCTCGGAGCTCGCCTCGGTGGAGAGAGTCGAGGTCGTGGGCGAACACGCCGTCGCCTTCCACCTGTCCGAGCCGGACGCCACGCTTCTCTCCCAATTGTCGGACCGTGCGGGCATGATGATGTCGCCGGCCAGCTTCGAGGGCAATTTCGCGCAACAGCCCGTATGCTCGGGGCCCTACCGCTTCGTGGAACGGGTGCAGAACGACCGCATCGTCCTGGAGAAGTTCGAGGACCACTGGGAGGCGGACGAGTATCATTTCGACCGGTTGGTCTTCCTGCCGATCCCCGACGCAACGGTGCGCCTGGCCAATCTCCAGTCTGGCGACATCGAGCTTCTGGAGCGCCTCGCGCCCAACGACATCGCGGCGGTGGAGGCCGACCCGAACCTCGTCTTCCTTCAGGAAGCGGGCACGGGCTACGTCTCGCTGCGCATCAACACCGGCAATGGCGAGCTGGCCAGAACGCCGATGGGGCAGGACGCGCGCGTGCGCCGGGCCTTCCAGCTCTCCATCGACCGCGACGTGATCAACGAGGTGGTGGGCTTCGGCATCTTCACGCCCGCCCAGCAGCCCTTCCCGCCGGCCAGCGCCTTCTACGACGAGAGCATCCAGCCGACGAGGCGCGACGTGGAGGCGGCCCGCGCCCTTCTGGCGGAAGCGGGCCACGAGCGCGTGCCGGTGGAGCTGACCTTCGGCATCACCACCACCAACCAGCAGGTTTCCGAGCTGATCCAGGCCATGGCGGCGGAGGCGGGCTTCGACGTGACGCTGCGCCCGACCGAGTTCGCCGCCATGCAGCAGGAGATGACGGCCGGCAATTTCACGGTGGCGCAGGCCGCATGGTCCGGCCGCCCGGACCCGGACGGCAACATCCACCCGTTCGCCACCTGCGAGGGCAGCCTCAATGACGGGCGCTACTGCAACGAGGAGGTGGACCGGCTGCTGACGCAAGCCCGGCGCGTGACCGACACGGACGAGCGCGTGCGCCTGTACAGCGCGGCGCAGGCCATCCTCCAGGAGGAACTGCCCCATATCAGCCTCTACTACCAGGTGCGCGCCTTCGGCGTGTCGGCGCGCCTGCAAGGCTTCGCCGCCCATCCCGACGGCATGATCCGGCTGAAGGGCGTCACCCTCTCGGACTGACGCCGCGCCTTCGCGCAAGGCCGCCCGGCCTTCCGCCCCCATGACCCCCCAGCACAGACGGGCCAGCCCATGCTCCAGATCATCGCCAAGCGGGTCGCGATCGCCATTCCGACGCTCGTCCTCGTCTCGCTGATCGTCTTCGCGCTCCAGAAGCTCCTGCCGGGCGACCCGATCCTGACGCTGGCGGGCGAGGAGCGCGACCCGGAGGTGCTCGCCTATCTGCGCGAGCAGTACCGGCTGAACGACCCGATCCATGTTCAGTATTTCCACTGGGTCTGGCAGGTGCTGCAGGGCGATTTCGGCGTTTCGCTGCGCACCGACATCGCGGTGACGACGCTCATCGTCCAGAAGCTGCCGGTCACGATCCAGCTCGCCACCATGGCGATGTTCTGGGCCATCGTCATCGGCATTCCGGTGGGCATCCTCGCCGCGGTGAAGAAGGGGACGTGGGTGGATTACCTCGCCAATGTCTTCGCCCTGTCGGGCCTGTCGATCCCCAATTTCTGGCTCGGCATCCTCCTGATCTTCTTCATCTCGGTGCGGATGCAGTGGCTGCCGGCCTCGGGCTACGTGCCGCCCTCGGAGGATCTGTGGCAGTCGCTGCGCACCATGCTCATGCCCTCCATCGTGCTCGGCACGGCCCTGGCCGGCAACCTCATGCGCCACACCCGCTCGGCCATGCTGGGCGTGTTGACCTCGGACTATATCCGCACCGCCCGCGCGAAGGGCCTGCTGCCGGCCGTCGTGGTCTACAAGCACGCGCTGCGCAACGCGCTGGTGCCCATCGTGACGCTGCTGACGCTCATCTTCGGCGAGTTGATCGCCGGCGCGGTGCTGACCGAGCAGATCTTCACCATTCCCGGCTTCGGCAAGCTGATCGTCGACGGCGTCTTCACCCGCGACTATGCCGTCGTGCAGGGCGTGGTGCTCGTGACCGCCATCGGGTTCATCTTCATGAACCTCGTCGCCGACGTTCTCTACGTCCTCATCAACCCCCGCCTGAGGCATGCCTGATGAGCGCCGTCACCTCCTCTCCCAAGGCCGCCCTCCCGCCGGTGGCGCCCCGGCGCGTCCGCAGCCGGGGGCTCGCCAAGTTCACGCGCAACAAGGCGGCGGTGGCCGGCGCCTTCATCGTCGGCTTCTTCGCGCTCTGCGCGATCCTGGCGCCGCTCATCGCGCCCTACGACCCGTTCCAGACGAGCTTCCTGACGATACGGCAGGCGCCCTCGGCCGCCTTCTGGTTCGGCACGGACGAGCTGGGCCGCGACATCTTCTCGCGGATGCTCTACGGCGCGCGTGCCTCGCTGATGGCGGGCGTCGTCTCGGTCGGCATCGCGGTGGCCATCGGCGTGCCGCTGGGGCTGGTGGCGGGCTATTTCGGCTCCTGGACGGACATGGTCATCTCGCGCTTCACAGACGCGCTCCTGGCCATCCCCTTCCTGATCCTGGCCATCGCGCTCGCCGCCTTCCTCGGCCCCTCCCTCACCAACGCGATGATCGCCATCGGCCTGTCGGCCGTGCCCATCTTCATCCGCATCACCCGCGCGCAGACGCTCTCGGTGAAGGCGGAGGACTATGTGGAGGGCGCGCGGGCCATCGGCCTGCCGAATGTCTGGATCATCGTGCGCTACGTGTTCCCCAACACGCTGCCGCCCATCATCGTGCAGGCCAGCCTCACCATCGCCGCCGCCATCATCGCGGAGGCCTCGCTCTCCTTCCTCGGCCTCGGCCAGCAGCCGCCCAATCCCTCCTGGGGCTCGATGCTGAACACGGCCAAGAACTTCATGAGCCAGGCGCCCACCATGTCCGTGTTCCCGGGCGCGGCGATCTTCCTCGTGGTGCTGGGCTTCAACCTCCTCGGCGACGGCCTGCGCGACGCGCTCGACCCGCGCGAGATCTAGAAAACAAGCGAGCAGCGTTCATGTTCACCACCCGTCCCGAACTCCTCGGCACCTTCGGCGCCGTCACCTCCACCCACTGGCTGGCGAGCGCGAGCGGCATGTCGCTGCTGGAGCGCGGCGGCA
This sequence comes from Aureimonas populi, assembly GCF_017815515.1. Lineage (NCBI taxonomy): Bacteria > Pseudomonadati > Pseudomonadota > Alphaproteobacteria > Hyphomicrobiales > Aurantimonadaceae > Aureimonas > Aureimonas populi. Next base: position 1,077,054 of record NZ_CP072611.1, on the reverse strand, counting down.
ACGCCTTCGACGCCGGCATCGCGAGCGCCTTCGTGCTTCAGGTGGTGGAGCCGCATCTCGTCGGCCCCGGCGGCGACGTGCCCATCCTGTTCCATTCGGCCAGGACCGGCAGGACCGAGGTCCTGTGCGGGCAGGGTCCGGCGCCCGCCGGCGCCACGATCGAGCACTACCGCGCCGAGGGCCTGGCGCTGATCCCCGGCAACGGCCTGCTCGCCACCGTCATTCCCGGCGCCTTCGACGCCTGGATGACGCTCCTGCGCGACCACGGCTCCATGAGCCTGCGCGACGTGCTGGAGCCCGCGATTTATTACGCCGAGCACGGCCACCCGATGCTGGCGCGCGTGGCCAACACCATCGCCGGGCTGAAGGACTTCTTCGAGGCCGAGTGGCCCACCACGGCCGCGCTCTACGTGCCCGGCGGAGCGCTGCCGCAGGCCCGCCGCCTCTTCCGCAACGCGCCGCTCGCCGCCACCTGGAAGCGCGTCCTGAAGGAGGCCGAGAGCGCCGGGGGCAGCCGCGAGCGCCAGATCGAGAAGGCCCGCGAGGCCTTCTACAAGGGCTTCGTGGCCGAGGCGATCGACGCATTCGCCCGGACGAACGAGGTGATGGACCAGAGCGGCGCGCGCCATCGCGGCGTCATCACCGCGGACGACATGGCGGGGTGGGAGGCGAGCTACGAGGCGCCCGCCACGCTCGACTACGGCGATTTCCGCGTCGCCAAGACCGGGCCCTGGGGCCAGGGGCCGGTCTTCCTCCAGACCCTCTCGATCCTGAAGAATTTCGACCTCGCCGCCATGGGGCCGGCCTCGGCCGACTTCATCCACACGCTGAGCGAGGCCATGAAGCTCGCCTTCGCCGACCGCGAGGCCTATTACGGCGACCCGGCCTTCGTGGACGTGCCGCTGGAGGCGCTGCTGTCGGACGCCTATGGCGCGCGGCGGGCGGAGCTGGTGGGCGCGCAGGCCTCGCGCGACCTGCGCCCCGGCACCGTGCCGGGCTACGAGGACCAGGTGGCCCGCGTCGTGGAAGCGCTGGAGCGCCTCTCCAAGGTCGGCACCGCCTCGGCCGCCAACGAGCCGACGACCGCCGAGATGCGCTCGGCCCGGCGCGGCGACACGGTGCATGTCGATGCCGTGGACCGCTGGGGCAACATGATGGCGGCCATGCCCTCCGGCGGCTGGTTCCAGTCCTCGCCCGTCATCCCCGAGCTCGGCTTCATGCTCAACACGCGCGCGCAGATGTTCTGGCTGGAGGAGGGGCTGCCGGCCTCGCTGGCGCCGGGCAAGCGCCCGCGCACCACGCTCACCCCCACCTTGGCGGAGAAGGACGGCAAGCCCTACATGGTCTTCGGCTCGCCGGGCGGCGACCAGCAGGAGCAGTGGCAGCTCCTGCTCTTCCTGCGCCATGCGCATCACGGGCTGAACCTGCAGGAGGCCATCGACCTGCCGATGAGCCACACGGCCCACTTCCCCTCCTCCTTCTACCCGCGCGAGCGCCGGCCGGGGAACCTCACCATCGAGGAGAGCTTCGGCGAGGTGGTGCTGGCGGACCTTGCCCGGCGCGGCCACGATGTGGAGCGGGCTCCCGCCTGGACGGTGGGGCGGCTCGTGGCCGCCGCGCGCGACGCGGACGGGCTCATCCACGCCGCCGCCACCCCGCGCCTGATGCAGGCCTACGCCATCGCGCGCTGAGCCCGCCCGCCTTCGCCGTTGCGCGCGGGCGGGCGAGCCTGTAGAAGCCGGGCCATGAACAGGGGTGCTCCGTCAGGCCGGGGCTGAGAGGAGGGCGCCAGGCCCTCAAACCCTTCAAGCTGATCTGGGTAATGCCAGCGGAGCGAGGGCAAGGCCGATGTTTTCGGGCGCGCAGATGTCCCTTTACCCGATGACGGACGATTTCGTCCCCGTCATCCTCGGCGCCCTCTCGGCGCTCGATCCCTATCGGGACCGTTTCCGCATCGAGACGGACGACCTGTCCACGCTGCTCGTCGGCCCGCCGGGCGAGCTGTTTCCCGCCATGCGCGACCTCTTCGTGGCGGCGGCCGGCACGGGCCGGCACACCGTCCTGTCTGCCACCGTCTCGCGCGGCTGCCCGGGGGAGCCGGACGCCGACATCTGCACGCCGGCCGAAGGCTTCACCGTCCTCGGAAGCCTGGAGGAGCGGGTGGCGCAAAGCCTGGCCGCCGTCGGTGCCGCGCGGGAAACGGGCCGGCGCGTGGCGGCGCAGTTCTCCTACTATCCGCTGGGCGCGGGCCGCCACATGGACGAGATCTACGCCTGCATCGACTTCCTGAAGGCGTCGGGCGTCTTCGGCCGCTCCAAGAACTTCTGCACCCGGCTCGACGGCGACGCCGGCCCGGTCTTCGAGACGCTGGCGCAGGCCTTCCTGCGCTTCGCGCCGGCCGAGGCGCATCTGGCGCTCGACCTCACCGTCTCGGCCAACAGCCCCTCGGCGGCCGCCCGGCCCTGAGCGGCCCTGCCTCCTGCCCCGCCTTACGCCCCCCGGGAGAATGCCGCCATGCGCTGGACCTTGCGCGAAACCCTGATCATCGCCGTGCTCGGCGCCGTCTTCGCCGTTCTCTATCTCGCCTGGGTGCAGCTCTGGCTGGTGGCGCAGGCTGCCTTCGGGGCAATCTCCATGGACGTGTTCATGGGCTTCTGGTTCATCGCCTCCATGGTGGCCGCCGCCATCGTGCGCAAGCCCGGCGTCGCCTTCGGGGCCGAGGTGCTGGCCGCCGCCGTGCAGATCCTTCTCGGCAGCCCGGCGGGGCTCCTGCTCATCGTCACCGGCATGGTGCAGGGGGCCGGCGCGGAGCTGGTCTTCGCGCTGACGCGCTGGCGCAGCTACAGCCTGCCCGTCCTGATGGCGGCGGGCGTGGGCGCCGCCGTCTTCAGCTTCGCCTATACCTGGGTGCGCTTCGACTACGGCGCGCTGGAGCCCGGCCTCATCGTCACCATGTTCGTGCTGCGCTGCCTGTCCGGCGCGCTGCTCGGCGGGCTTCTGGGCCACGCCATCGTCCAGGCGCTCTACAGGACCGGCGTCCTGCACGGGCTGCGGATCGACGAGGACCGGCGGGCCGGCCGTGCCTGAGGGCCCGGCCGGGGCTCCCGGCCCGGCGGCGGAATGGCGGGGCGTCTCCATCGCCTTCCCCCATGCCGGACGCGCCGCCGTGGGGCCCGTCTCGCTCGCCCTCGCGCGGGGGGAGCGCGTCCTCCTGCTCGGCCCCTCCGGCTCCGGCAAGTCCTCGCTGCTGCTCGCGCTCACCGGCCTCGTGCCGCACTCGGTGCCGGCTACGGTCGAGGGCGAGACCTTCATCCTCGGCGCGCCCTCCGCCTCGCGCCCGCCGGCCGGATGGTCCGACGCGGTGGCGCATTACTTCCAGGACGCGGACCAGGTCCTGTGCGGGATGCGGGTGAAGGACGAGATCGCCTTTTCCGGCGAGAATCGCGGCCTCGCGCCCGAGGCCATCGAGGCGCGGGTGAAGGAGGTCTCGGCGCTTCTGGGCCTGCCGGCCGACTGGCTGGGGCGGCGCTCGCTCGCCCTTTCGGGCGGGGAGCGCCAGCTCGTCGCGCTCGCGGCCGTCCTGGCGCAGGACGCGCCGATCCTCATCGCCGACGAGCCGACGGCGCATCTCTCGCCTGAGGTCGCCGCGCGTCTCCACGCGCTTCTCGCCAGCACCGCGCCGTGCGACGCGGTGCTGGTGGTGGACCACCGGCTGGACGGGATGATCGAGGCGATGGACCGCGTGGTGGTTCTCGGCCGCTCCGGCACGGTGCTGGCGCAAGGGGCCCCGCGCGCGATCTTCCGCGCCCATCACGCGGCCCTCGTCCGCGAGGGCGTCTGGCGGCCGGCGGCGAGCGATCTCGACGCCTGCCTGATCGCCGCCGGGCTGACCCTGCCGCACCCGCCGCTGACAATGGAGGAGGCGCTGGCGGCCCTGCCGCGAAGCGAGGCGGCGCGGGCGGGCGTGGCGTCCTTCCTCGGCCGCCGCCTGCCGCCGCCGCGCACGGCCCCCTCCGGCCCGCCGGTGGCGCGGCTGCGGGGGGCCGACTGCGCCCCCTTCCTGGCGCCGGCCGTCCTGCATGGCGTCGATATCGGCGTGCGGGGCGGCGAGGTGCTCGCGCTTCTGGGACGCAACGGGGCGGGCAAGTCCACGCTGGGGGCAAGCCTTGCCGGCCTCCTGCGCCTCAAGGCCGGCCGGCGCGAGGGGCCGCCCGGCGCCATCGCCCTCCAGCACGCCGAAGACCATTTCGCCACTGGCTGCGTGCGGGACGAGATCGCCGCCATGCTGCCCCGCGCCATGGACGGCGGGGACCGGCAGGCGGCCATAAACGCCGCCATCGAGGCCTATGGCCTGTCGGGGCTGGAGGACCGCCATCCCTTCACCCTCTCGGAGGGGCAGAAGCGCCGGCTGTCGCTGGCCGCCATCGATGCGGCCGACCGCTGGCCGCTCATCGTGCTCGACGAGCCGACGGCGGGGCTCGACGCGGCGGGCGTGGACGGGCTGGCGCTTCGCATCGAGGCCCTGCGCGCCAAGGGCCGCGCGCTCGTCCTCATCACCCACGACATGGATTTCGCGCTGCGCCTTTGCGACCGCGCGGCCCTTCTGGGCGGGGGCCGCCTTCTGGCGGAAGGCCCGGCGCGCGACCTCCTGCTCGACGCCGGGCTGATGGGCGAGTGCGGCCTTGGCGAACCCGCCGGCGCGCCGGCGCTGCGCTGGCTGGAGGGTCGATGCTGAAGCGCCTCAACCCGCTGACGGTGCTGGCCGTCTGCCTCGTCTGGATCCTGGCCACCACGCTCGTCTTCCGCGCCCCGTTCCAGCTCGCCGCGATCCTGCTCTTCGCCGCCATGCTTCTGGCCTCGCGCGCGGTGTCGCCGCTGGCGTTCCTGGGGCTGATGGTGCCCTTCGCGCTTTTCGGCTTCGGCTTCTTCACCACCAACGTGCTGTTCCGGCAGGAGAACGCGGCGGCGGTGGCGGTGTTCTCGGCCGATCTGGCGCGCTCGGACGCGCTCGGCGCGGGGCTCGTCCTCTTCCTGCGGGCGCTGGCGGGCGGCACGATCTCGATCTTCTTCGCCTTCTCCATCGACCCCGGCGCCCTGGTCCGCGCCGCCATGGCCTATGGCCGGCTGCCGCCGCGCATCGCCTATTCGCTCTTCGCCGCCATGCAGATCGTGCCGGACCTGGCGGCGAAGGCGAACCAGCTACGCCTCGCCGAGGCGATGCGGCGCGGGCGCGGCCTGCGGCGCGTGCCGGGGCCGGGCGAGCTTTTCCGGCTCCTCATCCCGCTCATCGCCTTCGCCATCCGCCGCGCGGGCCGCACCGCCATCGCCATGGAGGCGCGGGGCTTCGACGCGGGCCGCGCGCGCACCATCCTCGACGTGCCGGGCTTCTGCCGCCGGGACGCGGCCTTCGCAGCAGTGCTCGCGGCGTGCCTCGCCCTGTGCCTCGCCCTCTGAGGCGCTATCGCGGCGGGGGCGAAGATGTGGCAGAACAGGCCTCATGCGGATGTTGCTGGTGGAAGACAACGAGGACCTCGGCGATGCCGTGAACCGGCATCTGCGCAATGCCGGCCATTCGGTGGAATGGGTGCGCACGGGGGAGCTGGCGCTGGAAAGCGCGGCCTGCGAACGCTTCGACGCCATGATCCTCGACCTCACCCTGCCGGGGCGCGACGGGCTCTCCGTCATCTCGCAGCTTCGGCGCGAGAAATCGGCCATCCCCATCCTCGTCGTCACCGCGCGCTCGGAGATCGACGACAAGATCAGCCTTCTCGACCAGGGCGCCGACGACTACCTCGTCAAGCCCTTCGACCTGCGCGAGCTGGATGCGCGCCTGCGTGCGCTGCTGCGCCGCCCCGCCGGCCAGACCACCAGCGTCACGGTGGCGGGCGGTCTCACGCTCGACCTTGCCGGCCACACGGTGAGCGTGGAGGGCAGCCCGGTGGAGCTCGGCCGGCGCGAGTTCCGCCTCCTGGAGATCTTCCTCGCCCGCAAGGGCACGGTTGTGCCCAAGGAACGGCTGATGGCGCAGCTCTTCTCCTTCGACGAGGCGGTTTCCACCAACGCGCTGGAGCTCTACGTCTCGCGCCTGCGCCGCAAGCTGGAGGGCTCGGGCGTGGAGATCGTCACGGTGCGCGGCATCGGCTATGTCGCGCGGGTGCGCGATGCGACGTGACGCCTTCTCGCTGCGCCGGCGCATCCTCATCTTCGCGACGGCCCTCCTCCTCCTCGCCGCCCTCGTGCTGGTGGCCTTCATCCGGGACTATGCCGACCGCGCGGCGGACCGCGCCTTCGACCGGCTGCTCGGCGCCTCCGCGCTGACCATCGCGGGGGCGGTGCAGGCGGAAGGGAGCACCGTCACGGTGGAGTTGCCGCTCGCCTCCTTCGCCATGTTCTCGGGCCAGGACCGCATCTTCTATTCCGTGCAGGGGCCGGACGGGGCCTTCGTCACCGGCTATCCCGACCTTTCGACCGAGTTGGCCCCGGCCGAGACGGGCGACCCCGCCTTCGCCGACATCGCCTATCGCGGCGAGACGGTGCGGGTGGCCAGCGCCGGGCGCCTCGTCTCCACCGCCAGCGGCACCGGCTGGGTGACGATCCGCGTCGCCGAGACGAGGGCCGAGCGCGAGGCGCTGGCGGCCGAGACCCTGGGCAACGCCATCGTGCCCGTGGTGGCGCTGACGCTCCTGTCCTTGGGCCTCGTCTGGTTCGGCGTGGGGCGCGTCTTCGCCCCGCTGCTCGTCCTGGAGCGGCACCTGCGCTCGCGCTCGCCGGAGAACCTCTCGCCGGTGGACGTGCCCGTGCCGCTGGAGGTCAGCCATCTCGTCGGGGCGCTGAACGACTTCATGGGCCGGCTGCGCACGGCGCGTGAGCGGCTGGAGGCGCTGGTGGCCGAGGCCGCGCACGAGGTGCGCACGCCGCTGGCCTCGCTGCGCGCGCAGGCCGAGGTGGCGCGGGGCGAGCGGGACGCGCAGGCCCTGCGCCGGCAGGTCGCGCGCATCCATGCCGGCGCCGTCCACGCCAGCCAGCTCGTCTCGCAGCTCCTGATGGACGCGACGATCTCGCACCGGCTGGAAGCGCGCGCCGCCGCGCCCACGCCCCTGACGGCGGTGGTGGAGGAGGTGCGCGGGCGCCTCGACCCCGATCTCGCCGACCGCCTCGTCATCCATATCGACGCGCCCGCCGCCGATGCGCATCTGGCGGGCGACCGCGTCGTCCTGCGCGAGATGCTGCGCAACCTCGTCGACAACGCGCTCACCTATTCGGACGGGATGGTGGAGATCGCCCTCGCCGCGCGCCCGGACGATGTCGTCGCCATCGAGATCAGCGACCGGGGGCCGGGCATCGCGGACGCCGAAAAGCCCCTCGTCCTCGGCCGCTTCAAGCGCGGCGCGGCGGGCGAGGGCAAGGCGGGGTCGGGGCTCGGCCTCTCCATCGTGGCGCGCGTCGTCAAGGCGCTGGACGGGCGCCTCAGCCTTCAGGACCGGCCGGGCGGGGGACTGACGGTGCGCCTCGAACTGCCCGTGGCGCCCGCCTGGGAGGAGGAGGAGGCGCCGGGCCGGGACGGTGGCCGGCGGGCGGGCGCCGTGCTCGTGCTCCTGGCCGCCGCGCTGGCCTTCGCCGGCTCGGCGGCGGAGGCCGCCTCGAGCTTCTATCCGCCGCCGGACGGGGGCGAGGGGCGGCGCCTCACCATCGTCGGCACCACCGACACGCCCCTCTTCGCGCCGCTGGTGGAAGCCTTCCAGGCCGTCCATCGCGACGTCGCGGTGGAGTATGTGGAGGGCGAGACCCTGCCGATCTACGAGCGCTACCGGGCCGGCGGGCGCCGGCCCGCGCCCGACATCCTCATGAGCTCGGCCTCCGACCTTCAGGTCAAGCTCGCCAATGACGGACACGCGCAGAGCCACGAGGCCCCGGCGCTGGACGCCCTGCCGCGCTGGGCGCAGTGGCGCTCGGAGGTGTTCGGTTTCTCCTTCGAGCCGGCGGTGATCGTCTTCAACCGCGATCTCGTGCGCGAGGACGAGGCGCCGCGCACGCATCTGGAGCTGGCCGAGCTTCTGGAACGGGAACCGGAGCGCTTTTCCGGGCGCATCGCCACCTACGACATCGCCCGCAGCGGCGTCGGCTATCTCCTCGCCGCGCAGGACGGGGCGATCTCCTCCTATTTCTGGCGGCTCGCCAGCGCCTTCGGCCGCGCGGGCGTGCAACTCAGCGGCTCCAGCCCGGACATGCTGACGCGCCTCGAGGCTGGCGAGTTGGCGCTCGGCTACAATGTCCTCGGTTCCTACGCCTTCGCGCGGCAGGCGGCGGGCGCGCCCATCGGCATCGTGGTGCCGGACGACTACGTGCTGGTGCTGACCCGCACCATGCTCATTCCCGTGGACGCGCCGAGGCCGGAGCTGGCGCGCGCCTTCGTGGACTTCACCCTCTCCCCCGCCGGACAGGCGATCCTGGCGGGCCCCTCCGCCCTCGGCGCGGTGATGCCCGGCTCGCCCGGCCTGTGGACCGCCGAGCGGATCGCCGCGCTCGGGCGCGGCGCGGTGCAGCCCATCGCGCTCGGCCCCTCCCTCCTCGTGGCGCTCGACCGGCAGCGCCGCGACCGCTTCCTCGACACCTGGCTGGAGATCGTCGCACCCGGACGATGAGGGATGGGGGCCGAATCTTCGCCACTGGCCGGCCGATGACAGGTTTTCGACAGACTTGCCGGCCTAGCCTTCCGATGGCTGGCCGCTGATCGGCGCCGGCACGCTCGGATGGGTAGGACGCAGCGGCGCTTCAGCGCCGCCGCGCGGGCGAAAAAAGCGGGTCTGGAGGGACTCGCGGCCAGACGAATCGTCCATCCCCCGCGTGCCCGTTCCGCTTGGCGAGCCTGCCTGCTTCGAAAAAGCTTGTCGGCGCGCATCGCGCCGCGTGGGAGGAATGAAGATGAAGACCCTGTTGCTCGCCGCCCTGCTGGCGGCCGGCCTTTCGCCGGCCGGCGCCCTTGCCCAGACCGCGTCCTACGAGATCCTCGCCCCCGCCTCGCCCGGCGGCGGCTGGGACCAGACGGCCCGCGCCATGCAGATCGCCATGCAGGAAGCGGGCGTGGCCAGCGACGTGCAGGTGGTCAACGTGCCGGGCGCCGGCGGCACGATCGGACTGGCCCAGTTCGCGCAGGGCAAGGCGGGCGATCCGTCCGCGCTGATCGTGGGCGGCTACGTCATGGTCGGGGCGATCCTGACCAACAATTCGCCCGTGACGCTGGACGACGTGACGCCCATCGCGCGCCTGACCGGCGAGGCCGAGGCCATCGTCGTTCCGGCCGCCTCGCCCTACCAGACCATCGACGACCTGGCCGCCGCCATGCGCGAGAATCCCGGCTCCGTCGCCATCGCGGGCGGCTCGGCGGGCGGCACGGACCATATCGCCGCCGGCCTCTTCGCGCAGGCCGCCGACGTCGATCCCACGCAGATCAACTACATCGCCTTCTCCGGCGGCGGCGAGGCGCTGGCGGCCATCCTCGGCAACCAGGTGGCGGCCGGCATCTCCGGCTATGGCGAGTTCGAGAGCCAGATCGAGGCGGGCACGATGCGGCTCTTGGCCGTGACCTCCGACGAGCGCATCGAGGGCGTGGACGCCCCGACGCTGCAGGAGGCGGGCTACGACGTGAGCCTGGAGAACTGGCGCATGGTCGCGGCCGCGCCGGGCCTGAGCGAGGAGCAGGTGGCGCAGATCACCGCCGATGTGGAGGCGATGGCGCAGTCGCCCCAGTGGCAGGAGACGCTGGCGCGCAACAACTGGGCCGACACCTTCCTGGCCGGCGAGGCGTTCCGCGCCGAGCTCGCCCAGGACATCGAGGATACGCGCGGCATCCTCACCACGATCGGCCTCGTCTCGCAGTGAGCGGACTCCCCGATCGCACGCCGCTGAAGCGCCGCCCCGACAGGGCGGCGCTGGTCATCGGCATCGCCCTTCTCGCGCTGGGGCTTCTCGTCGCCTACGACGCCAGCCGGCTGGCCGGGGGCGCCTATGCCCGGATCGGGCCGACGGCCTTTCCCTACGCGGTGGCGGCGGGCCTGCTGGCGCTCGCCGTCTGGACGCTGGTGGAGGCATGGCGGGGCCGCTTCCCCGAGCGGGAGGCGGACGAGATCGGCCCCATCGTGTGGATCGTGGGCGGGCTCGCGGCGCAGCTCCTGCTGCTGAACGTGGCGGGCTTCTCCATCGCCACCGGCCTCCTCTTCGCCGCCACCGCCAGGGCCTTCGGCCAGCGCCAGTTCTGGAAGACGATCCCCATCGGCATCCTCCTGTCGCTCGTCATCTGGTTCGTCTTCTCGCAAGCCCTGCGCCTTCGCCTTCCGGCCGGGCCGCTGGAACTGCTTCTGGTCTGACGCCCAAGGGAGGGCCATCCATTGGATACGCTCGCACTTCTCGGCCAGGGCCTGGTTCACGCCGCCCAGCCGATCTACCTCTTCTACGCGCTGATCGGGGTCACGCTCGGCACCGCCGTCGGCGTGCTTCCGGGCATCGGCCCGGCGCTGACGGTGGCGCTGCTCCTGCCCGTCACCTACCAGCTCGATGCCACCGGCTCGCTCATCATGTTCGCCGGCATCTATTACGGCGGCATGTATGGCGGCTCGACGACCTCCATCCTGCTCAACACGCCCGGCGAGAGCGCCTCCATCATCACCGCGCTGGAGGGCAACGCCATGGCGCGGCGCGGGCGCGGCGGCCCGGCGCTGGCCACGGCCGCCATCGGCTCCTTCGTGGCCGGGCTCATCGCCACGCTCGCGCTCGCCTTCCTCGCCCCCGTCATCGTCTCCTTCGCGCTCTCCTTCGGGCCGGCGGAGTATTTCGCGCTGATGGTGCTGGCCTTCGTCACCGTCTCGGCGGCCTTCGGCGATTCGGCCCTGCGCGGGCTCACCGCGCTCGCCATCGGCCTGACGCTCGGCCTCATCGGCATCGACCTGCAGACGGGCCAGGCGCGGCTGGCCTTCGGCGTGCCGAACCTTTTGGACGGCATCGAGGTGACGACGCTGGCCGTCGCGCTCTTCGCCATCGGCGAGGCGATGGTGGTGGCCGCCGGGGGGGCACGCGCGCCGGCCATGGTGCAGGCGGTGAAGGGCTCGGTCTGGATGAACCGGCAGGACTGGAGCCGCTCCTGGAAGCCGTGGCTGCGCGGCACCGCCATCGGCTTTCCCATCGGCGCCATGCCGGCGGGCGGGGCCGAGATCGGCACCTTCCTCTCCTACACCACCGAGAAGAGCCTGACGAAGCACCCCGAGGAGTTCGGCAAGGGCGCCATCGAGGGCGTGGCCGGGCCGGAGGCGGCCAACAACGCGTCCGCCGCCGGCACGCTGGTGCCGCTGCTGACGCTGGGCCTGCCGACCTCGGCGACGGCGGCGATCATGCTGGCGGCGTTCCAGCAGTTCGGCCTCCAGCCGGGGCCGCTGCTCTTCGTCACCTCGCCGCAGCTCGTCTGGGGCCTCATCGCCTCGCTGCTCATCGCCAACCTGATGCTGGTCGTGCTCAACCTGCCGCTGATCGGCCTGTGGGTGAAGCTCCTGACGATCCCGCGCCACTGGCTCTATGCGGGCATCCTCGTCTTCGCCACGCTCGGCTGCATCGGGGCGAACCCCTCCTCGGTCGAGCTCGGCTTCCTGCTCGCCTTCGGTCTTCTCGGCTATTTCATGCGCCGCTTCGGCTACCCCATCGCGCCAGTGGTGGTGGGGCTCATCCTCGGCCCCATGGCCGAGCAGCAGCTCCGGCGGGCGCTCGCCATCAGCCAGGGCGACGCCTCGGTGCTCGTCGGCTCGCCGCTCGCCGTCGCGCTGCTGTCGCTGGCGGTGCTGGCGCTGGTGGTGCCGATGATCCTGCGCGCGCGCGGCCGTGGCAAGATGCTGGCCCAGCTCGCCGCCGACGAGGACTGAGGCCGGCCCGCCGCAACGAAAAGGGCCCGGCGCTCGGCGCCGGGCCCTTTCCTCGTTCACGCGAAGGCGCTCACACAGCGTCGAGCGTTTCCACCACCACATTGTCGTTTGTGTAGATGCAGATCTCGCCGGCGATCTTCATCGCGCGGCGGGCGATCTCCTCGGCATCGAAATCGGTGTCGGCCAGCGCGCGCGCCGCCGCCAGCGCGTAATTGCCGCCCGAGCCGATGGCGATCACGCCGTTCTCCGGCTCCAGCACGTCGCCATTGCCGGTCAGCGTCAGCGTCACCTGCTTGTCGGCGACGATCATCATCGCCTCCAGCCGGCGCAGATAGCGGTCGGTGCGCCAGTCCTTGGCCAGTTCCACGCAGGCGCGCATAAGCTGGTCGGGATATTGCTCGAGCTTGGCCTCCAGCCGCTCCAGAAGCGTGAAGGCGTCGGCCGTGGCGCCGGCAAAGCCCGCGATGACATGGCCGCCCTTGCCGATGCGGCGCACCTTGCGCGCATTGCCCTTCATCACCGTGTTGCCGAGCGAGACCTGCCCGTCGCCGGCGATCACGACCTTGCCGCCCTTGCGCACGGTCACGATCGTGGTCGCATACATCTTCGCCGGGTCGTGCTGTTCCATGGTCGTCTTTTTTCCGTGTCTCGAACCTCAGCCCGCCATATGGGAGCGCCGGGGCCCGCTTGCAAAGAAGCAGCCGAGATTGGCGAAAGGCGCGCGAGCCTGTATGAACGCGCGACGGCTTCAAGCAGCGGACCATCCATCATGGCCATCACCGCCGGACGGCGCGACGCGCAGGTTCATCGCGCGACGAAGGAAACCTCGATTCGGGTCCGTGTCGATCTCGACGGCACGGGGCGTTCGACCATCTCCACGGGCGTGGGTTTCTTCGACCACATGCTCGACCAGCTCGCCCGCCATTCGCTGATCGACATGGAGGTGGAGACCAAGGGCGACCTGCATATCGACGACCACCACACGGTGGAGGATACGGGGATCGCGCTGGGGCAGGCGGTGCGGCAGGCGCTGGGCGAGCGACGCGGCATCCGCCGCTACGCCTCGCTCGACCTTGCCATGGACGAATGCCTGACGCGCGCGGCGGTGGACGTGTCGGGCCGGCCCTTCCTCGTCTTCAAGGCCGAGTTCCGCACGCAGAAGATCGGCACGTTCGACACCGAGCTGGTGCGCGAATTCTTCCAGGCCTTCGCGCAGAATGCCGGGCTGACCCTGCATATCCAGACCCTCTACGGCGAGAACTCGCATCATATCGCGGAGACCTGCTTCAAGGCGGTGGCGCGCGTTCTGGGCGAGGCCGTGTCGCTCGATCCGCGCCAGGCCGACCTCGTTCCCTCCACCAAGGGTATGCTGGCGTGAGGCGCTTCGTCGTCCTTGGCGGGGGCCGGCATGGCGGCGAGCGCGCGCTCCTCGTGCGCGATCATTTCTCGTGGGTCGCCTTCCTCGTCCCCGCCATCTGGCTTCTCGCCCATCGTCTCATCCTCTCGGGCCTCCTGGTGCTGGCGGCACAGGTCGCGGTTCTCGCCGCCGCCGCCCGTCTCGGCGCGGAGGGGGCGGGTCTCGCCGTGCTCGTCCTCCTGTCGCTCGCCGTCGCGCTGGAGGGGCCGCGCCTTCGGGTGTGGCGCGCGCGCCGGCACGGTGCCAGAGAGGTCGCGATCGTCCACGCCGCCTCGCATGAGGAGGCCGAACTGATCTATTTCGGCTCCGATCCAATTATAGAGGACGCGGGCGATCCGCCGTCCAAGCCCCCCGCCGCCCCTCCCCGCCGGCCTTTGCCGGTCCTGGCAGGCTGGCGCAGCGGCCATACCCTCCTCGCAACGGCAAGGGGGCGCTGATGCAGCGGCTGGCCCTGATCGACTACGGCTCCGGCAATCTGCGCTCGGCGCACAAGGCGCTGGAGCGGGCCGCGCGCGAAAGCGGCGTTTCCATCGCCGTCGATCTCACCGACGACGCCGAGGCGGTCCGCACCGCCGACCGCATCGTCCTGCCGGGGGTGGGCGCCTATGCGGACTGCCGCGCCGGGCTGGACGCGGTTCCCGGCATGGTGGAGGCGCTGCGCGAGGCGGTGGAGGAGAAGGCGCGGCCCTTCCTCGGCATCTGCGTGGGGATGCAGCTCATGTCCACGCGGGGGCTGGAGAAGACCGTGACGCCCGGGCTGGACTGGATCGCCGGCGACGTCGTGCCCATCGAGCCGTCCGACCCGTCGCTGAAGATTCCCCAGATCGGCTGGAACACGATTCACGTGAAACGCGACCACGCGCTCCTGTCCGGGATCGAGACGGGCGAGGCGGGGCTTCATGCCTATTTCGTCCATTCCTATCACTTGCGCGCGGCGCGCGAGGAGGATCTGGTCGCGGTCACGGAGTATGGGGGGCCCGTCACCGCGCTCGTGGCGCACGGCAACAAGGCCGGCACGCAGTTCCACCCCGAGAAGAGCCAGCGCCTCGGCCTTGCGCTGCTGGCCAATTTCCTTGCCTGGAAGCCCTGATGCCGATCCTCTTTCCCGCCATCGACCTCAAGGACGGGGCGTGCGTGCGCCTGAAGCTCGGCCTGATGGACGAGGCCACGGTCTATAACGAAGACCCCGCCGCGCAGGCGCTGAGCTTTGCCGAGACCGGCTTCTCCCATCTGCATGTCGTGGACCTGAACGGGGCCTTCGAGGGACGCGCCGTCAATGGCGCGGCGGTGGATGCGATCGTGGCTTCCGTGGGCGGGCGCATGGAGATCCAGCTCGGCGGCGGCATCCGCAGCCTCGAGGCCATCGAAGGCTGGCTGTCCAGGGGCCTTTCGCGCGTCATCCTCGGCACCGTCGCCGTGCGCGACCCCGCGCTGGTCCGGCAGGCGGCCCGGCGCTTTCCCGGCCGGATCGCCGTCGGCGTGGACGCCAAGGGCGGCAAGGTGGCGGTGGAGGGCTGGGCCGAGGCTTCCGAGCTGACGGTTCTCGACCTCGCCCGCCGCTTCGAGGACGCCGGCGTCTCGGCGATCATCTATACCGACATCGACCGCGACGGCATTCTCGCCGGGATCAACTGGGAGTCCACCATCGCCCTGGCGGAGGCCGTCTCCATTCCCGTCATCGCCTCCGGCGGCCTTGCCTCCATGGAGGACATCGAGCGGCTGGCCCGCAGCGACGCGGCCCGCCTCGAAGGCGCCATCACCGGCCGCGCGCTCTATGACGGGCGGATCGACCCGGCACAGGCGCTGCGGCGCCTGGCGGCCTGAGATGTTTCACGTGAGTCAAACCGGATCGCGCCCATGCTGAAAGCCCGCGTCATTCCCTGTCTCGACGTGAAGGACGGCCGCGTCGTCAAGGGCGTCAACTTCATCGACCTCGTGGATGCGGGCGATCCCGTCGAGGCCGCCAGGGCCTATGATGCGGCGGGGGCGGACGAGCTTTGCTTCCTCGACATCACCGCCTCCTCCGACGATCGCGAGACGATCTTCGACGTGGTGGCCCGCACCGCCGAGCAGTGCTTCATGCCGGTGACGGTGGGCGGGGGCGTGCGCGAGGTCGGCGATATCCGCAAGCTCCTGCTGGCGGGCGCGGACAAGGTGTCGATCAACACGGCGGCGGTGAAGCGGCCGGACTTCGTGGCGCAGGCTGCCGACAAGTTCGGCAACCAGTGCATCGTCGTGGCCATCGACGCACGTCGCATCCCCGGCGAGACGCCGCGCTGGGAGATCTTCACCCATGGCGGGCGCGAGGCGACGGGCATCGACGCGGTGGAGTTCGCCGTTCGCGTGGCCGAGCTCGGCGCGGGCGAAATCCTGCTCACCTCCATGGACCGCGACGGCACCAAGTCCGGCTTCGACATCGAGCTGACGCGCACGGTGGCGGACGCCGTGCCCGTGCCGGTCATCGCCTCCGGGGGCGTGGGCACGCTCGACCATCTCGTCGCCGGCATCCGGGAGGGCGGCGCCACGGCGGTGCTGGCGGCCTCCATCTTCCATTTCGGCACCTACAGCGTGGCCGAGGCCAAGGCGCACATGGCGGCCGCCGGCCTGCCCATGCGCCAGGACGCCATCTGAAACACTCCCCGGGAGGGCCCTTGCCGATGAGCGACTTCACCCTTGCCGCGCTCGATGCCATCGTCGCCGCGCGCGCCGGCTCCGCCGATCCCGCCTCCTACACGGCCAGGCTCGCGGCCGGCGGCGTCTCTCGCGCTTCCAAGAAGCTCGGCGAAGAGGCGGTGGAAACGGTGATCGCCGCCCTTTCGGAGGACGACAAGGCGCTGGCCGGCGAGGCGGCCGACCTTCTCTATCATCTCCTCGTGGTGCTGAGGATTCGCGGCGTCCCCCTTGCCTCCGTGATGGCCGAGCTGGAGGGGCGCACGGCCCAGACGGGGCTGGAGGAGAAGGCGGGCCGGCCCGCGAGCGGCGGCGCTTGAGCGGGATGGACCAGATCACGCCCTCGGGCCTTTCGCCCTACCGCTTCTTCTCGGCCGAGGAATGGGCGGCGCTGGGCGCCGACATGGAGCTGACGCTCAGCGAGGACGAGCTGCGGCGCCTGCGCTCGCTGGACGACCCGGTCGACCTGGAGGAGGTCTCGCGCATCTATGTCGCGATCTCGCGCCTGCTGTCGGCGCATGTGGAATCCTCGCAGCTCCTCTTCGCCAAGCGCCAGCGCTTCCTCAAGCGCTCGGAAACCGCCAAGACGCCCTTCATCATCGGCATCGCCGGCTCGGTCTCGGTCGGCAAGTCCACCACGGCGCGCATCCTGAAGGAGCTTCTGGCCCGCTGGCCGTCCAGCCCCAAGGTCGATCTCGTCACCACCGACGGCTTCCTCTATCCCAACGCCGTGCTGGAGGCCGCCGGCCTGATGCGGCGCAAGGGCTTTCCCGAAAGCTACGACGTGGCGTCCATCCTGCGCTTCCTCTCGCAGATCAAGGCGGGCGCGCGGGACGTTCGCGCGCCCGTCTACTCGCACTTCTCCTACGACGTGCAGGCCGGCGAGACGATCCTGGTGGACCGGCCCGACATCCTCATCTTCGAGGGGCTGAACGTCCTGCAGGTGCGCGAGATGCCGCGCGACGGAAAGGCGGTGCCCTTCGTCTCGGACTTCTTCGACCATTCCATCTATATCGACGCGCAGGAGCAGGATTTGCGCCGCTGGTACGTGTCCCGCTTCCTGCGGCTGCGCCAGACCGCCTTTCGCCAGGAAGGCTCCTATTTCCATCGCTATTCCAAGGTCTCGGAGGAGGAGGCCGTGCGCATCGCGGAAGGATTGTGGAGCGATATCAACGCCCGTAACCTTCGCGAGAACATCCTGCCCACGCGCCCGCGCGCCGACCTGATCCTGCGCAAGGGGCCCGACCATTTCATCGAGCAGGTTGCACTGCGAAAACTTTAGCCGGCTTGCCATCGGCCTGCCGCGTTTCATCCTTTAGCTGGTCATCACGCGTGAGTGATTGCGCGCACCAGTTCGGATAAGGGACGATCCGCCATGACCGATTTGAACCGCCGGCAGGTGCTGGCGAGCCTCGCCGCATTGGGACTCCTGCCTTCGACGGGCGCCGCCTTCGCGCAGCAGGATGGCGTCACGCTGGGCGATGCCCGCCCCTTCTCCTTCGAGGCGCTGGTGGAGGACGCCCGCCGCCGCGCCACTCTTGCCTATACGCCCGCCCCGCCCCGCGCATCCGAGACGCTGACGGCGATCGACTACGACAATCACTGGCGGATCGAGTACCGGCGGGAGAACACGCTGGACCTGCCGGGCGGCGAGGCGCCCATCCGCTTCTTCCATCTGGGCCGCTACTTCCAGGACCCGGTGGGCGTCCATGTGGTGGAGAACGGGGAGGCGCGGCCCGTTCTCTACGATCCCGCCCTGTTCCGCATGCCCGCCGACAGCCCGGCCCGCGCGCTGCCCGAGGATATCGGCTTTGCCGGCTTTCGCGTGCTGGAGCCGGGGCGCGACACGGACTGGCTCTCCTTCCTGGGCGCCTCCTATTTCCGCACCTCGGGCGAGGAGGGGCAGTTCGGCATGTCGGCCCGTGCGCTGGCCATCGACGTCGCCCTCCAGACGCCGGAGGAGTTCCCCCGTTTCACCGACTTCTATCTCTCCCCCTCGCCCACGGGCGGGCGCATCCTCGTCCATGCGAGCCTGGAAAGCGCGCGCATCACCGGCGCGCTGCGCATGGACATGGCCAAGGACGGGCCGGTGGTGATGGATATCGAGACGCGCTTCTTCGCGCGGGAGGACATCGAGCGGGTCGGCATCGCGCCGCTCGTCTCCATGTTCTGGTATTCGGAGACCGACCGGCGCCGGCGCGAGGACTGGCGGCCCGAGGTGCACGATTCGGACGGGCTCGCCATGTGGACCGGCACGGGCGAGCGCATCTGGCGGCCGCTGAACAACCCCGACGCGGTGATGACCTCCACCTTTGCCGACGAGAGCCCGAAGGGCTTCGGCCTGTTGCAGCGCGACCGCGACTTCGACAACTACCAGGATGACGGCGTGTTCTACGAGAAGCGGGCGGGTGTCTGGGTGGAGCCGAAGGGCGACTGGGGGCCCGGCGCGGTGCAGCTCGTGGAGATCCCGACCGACGACGAGATCCACGACAATATCGCCGCCTACTGGCTGTCCGACCGGCCGGTGCGGCGCGGCGACGAGATCGCGCTGGACTACCGGCTGACATGGTCCAGCCTGGAGCCCTACCCCGCCGAGGTCGGCCATGTGGTGGCCACGCGCCTCGGCCGGGGCGGCGTCACCGGCCAGACGCGGCCCGAGGGCGTCACCAAGATCGTGGTGGACTTCGACGGGGGCCTCGTCGCCGCGCTGGCGCGCGAGGTGGACGACGTGGAGACGATGGTCGAGGTCTCCTCGGGCGAGACGAGCCTGGTGGACAATTATTCGGTCAAGGTTGGCACCGCCTGGCGCGCCAGCTTCGACTTCCGCCCCGAAAACGACGGGCCGGTGGACATGCGCCTCTATCTGCGCCGCGGCGACACCATCCTCACCGAGACCTGGCTCTACCAGTTCCACCCCACGCGCGAGGACCAGGCGTCCTGACAGGACCGAAGCCATCGCGGCGCCCGCGCGCCGGCGCCCCTTCCATGATCCTCCGACCTGCATCATCCCGGCCTCGAGCCGGGATCCACGCCTCTCCTCGCCACGCCCCCCGCGCAGGAGAAGCGGCTTGTCTCTCCACCCAGATTCCGGCTCAGGACGAATGCGGGCGTGCGAGGGCCGCGGCAGGAATAGGGTGGTGAAGGCGCGCAGGGATGCCGCGCGGGGAGGGGCAGTGCGGGCCGGAGGGTCAGTCCGGGCGCGTTACGCGGCGCAGGGTCAGGTTGATGCGCCCGCCCTTCTTCAGAAGCGCCGAGGTGGCCGGGTAGATGCGGTCGACGCCGTGGAAGGCGAGCCGCCCCTCGCCGCCCAGCACCACCACGTCGCCGGACTCGAGCCGGATCGAGGTGGTGCGCCCGCCCCGCGCGGTCTCGCCGACGCGGAACAGGCAGGCGTCGCCCAGCGACACCGAGACGACCGGGGCGGAAAAATCCTCCTCGTCCCGGTCCTGGTGCAGGCCCATCTTCGCCTTGTCCTCGTAGAAGTTGACGAGGCAGGCCTGCGGCGGCGCGGCATGGCCCGCGACCTCGGCCCACAGGTCGAGAAGCGCCTGCGGGATGGGCGGCCAGGGCTCGCCCGTGACGGGATGCAGCTCCTGATAGCGGTAGCCCTGCCGGTCGGAGACCCAGCCCAGCGGGCCGCAATTGGTCATGCGCACGGAGAAGGGCTTGCCCGTTCGCGGCATTTCCGGGCGATAGAAGGGCGCGCGCGCCGCCACGGCGCGGATCTCCTCCACCAGCGCGCGCTGCGCGTCCGGCGCGAAGAAGCCGGGCAAATGCCGGATGCCGCGGGGAAGGACGTTCACGTCGTGGTCGACCGACACGGAGGGATCAGAAACGCTGGTTCGGCCCCGTGAAGAGGTAGACGCCGATCAGCGCCAGCGCGACTGCGCCCAAGGGCATGATCATGAAAGACAGGAAGAGTTCGGTGGTCATCGTCTAAACTCCCTGCGCGGAACATAGCGCGCCACGAGATGCGCAACAAGGCTGAGCGCGAAGGCAGCAAGGCTCAGGACGGCGATCCAGGGCGCTTCAAGGTCGATCGGCGACTGCGAGAAACCCGCGACGAGCGGCGCCAGGCCGCCCACCGCGAAAACGGAGACGGCAAGGCCGTTATAGTAAGTCGCCGTCAGCTTGGCGAGTTCGCGGCGTGTTTCGCCATCTCGTGGCTCAGGCGGCGGAAGGAGCGCGCGGCGCCGGGCCTCGTTGGTGGGAAGCATCACGACAGATAGCCGAGCTGCGCGGCCAGCGCCACCGCATGGGTGCGGTTGGAGGCGTTCACCTTGCGCGTGGCGGAGGCCAGGTGCTGCGAGATGGTGTATTCCGACAGCTTCAGGATGGTGCCGATCTCGGAGGAGGTCTTGCCGAGCATGGCCAGCTTCAGGCAGTCGCGCTCGCGCTGCGACAGGGGGTTGTTGCGCTTGTTCTCCTCGAAGCGCGCGGCGGCCAGGATGCCGAAGATGGCGAAGGCGGCCAGATGCAGCTCGTGCGCCTGCGCCTCGCAGAGCGGCGGGCGGGCGCCCGCCAGGAACAGCGCGCCGTTGAAATTGGTCAGCCCGTGCACGGGGAAGTAGGCGCCGGCCACGCAGCCGGCCGCGATGAGAAGGCGCGCCTGCGCGCTCGCCTCGCCCGGTTCGGCCGGATCGTAGCCGTGAAGCGTCTCGACGTCCCAGATGAACGGCGCGGGATCGGCCTTCAGGGCGCGCAGCACCGGCGAGAAGCGGCCCAGCCCCAGCCGCTCGAAGCCCTGGCGGAACTCCTCCGGCCAGTTCGTCATCAGGAGCTTCAGCTCCGACCCGGCCTCGTCGGAGGAGGGAATGGTGACGATGGCCACGTGGCTGAAGCCGTAGGCGCTCGCCAGCTCCTCCAGGCACGAGGCCAACGCCAGTTCGCTCCAGGGGCGTTCGATCTGGCCGAGAATATCGAAGGCGGCAGACATCGGCGGGGAAGCGATCCTTCTCCTGAACGGCGGCAGGGAGCGATTCGTGAGGGACGCGCCGACCATAACGCGGAAGTCGCCGTTCGGGGAACCGGTCTTTGCCGGCCGTTTCGTAGACGACTGGCGCATTCGGCTCGCGCCCCCCATCTAGGGGCGGAACTCTCCCGCCCCCTGCTTCGAAGACAGTGTTGATGACCGACTTCTCCCCCCGCGAAATCGTTTCCGAGCTCGACCGGCACATCATCGGCCAGAACGACGCCAAGCGCGCCGTGGCCGTGGCGCTGCGCAACCGCTGGCGCCGGCAGCAGCTCGAAGGCTCGCTGCGCGAAGAGGTGAGCCCGAAGAACATCCTGATGATCGGCCCCACGGGCGTGGGCAAGACGGAAATCTCCCGGCGCCTGGCCAAGCTCGCCGGCGCGCCCTTCATCAAGGTGGAGGCCACCAAGTTCACCGAGGTCGGCTATGTGGGCCGCGACGTGGAGCAGATCGTGCGCGACCTCGTGGAGGTGGGCATCGGCCTGACGCGCGAGAAGAAGCGCGCCGAGGTGCGCGCCAAGGCCCATCACGGCGCGGAGGAGCGCGTGCTGGACGCGCTGGTGGGCAAGAGCGCCTCGCCCGCCACGCGCGACAGCTTCCGCAAGCGCCTGCGCGCCGGGGAGCTGGACGACAAGGAGATCGAGGTGGAGGTCGCCGACACCGCCTCGCCCTTCGGCGGCATGGACATTCCGGGCATGCCCGGGGCCAATATCGGCGTCCTCAACCTGTCCGAGATGTTCGGCAAGGCCATGGGCGGGCGCACCAAGCAGCGCCGCACCAGCGTGAAGGAGAGCTACGACCTCCTGATCGGCGAGGAATCCGACAAGCTGCTCGACAACGAGGCGCTGGTGGCCGACGCCATCGCCTCGGTGGAGAACAACGGCATCGTCTTCATCGACGAGATCGACAAGGTGGCCAACCGCGAGGGCGGCACGGGCGCCGGCGTCTCGCGCGAGGGCGTGCAGCGCGACCTCCTGCCGCTGGTGGAGGGCACGACGGTGGCCACCAAGCACGGGCCGGTGAAGACCGACCACATCCTCTTCATCGCCTCGGGCGCCTTCCACGTCGCCAAGCCCTCCGACCTGTTGCCGGAGCTTCAGGGCCGCCTGCCGATCCGTGTCGAGCTTTCGGCGCTGACCAAGGAGGATTTCCGCCGCATCCTGACGGAGACGGAAGCCTCGCTCATCAAGCAGTACATCGCACTGATGAAGACCGAGAACGTGGACCTGGAGATCACCGAGGACGCCATCGACGCGCTCGCCGACATGGCCGTCTCGCTCAACGGCTCGGTGGAGAATATCGGCGCGCGCCGCCTCCAGACCGTGATGGAGCGCGTGCTCGACGAAATCTCCTTCGAGGCCCCGGACCGGGGCGGGCAGACCTTCCGCGTCGATGCCGCCTATGTCCACAACGCGCTGGACGGCATCGCCGGCAATACGGACCTGTCGCGCTTCATCCTGTGACGCGATAGAGTTTTGTTGAACGCCGGGTTCCGCCCCCGGCGGTTTCCTCCCGCGCCTCGTACTCCATGTCTGGACCGATCGAAGATCAGCGCCCGACATGGAGCTTCGCGTGACTAGATTCTCTCTCCTCCTGGCCGGCACCGTCCTGTCCGCCGGTGCCTGGCTCATGCCCGCCCACGCCCAGTCCACGGGCGACGACTCCCCGCTCGACCATGTCGACGGCCAGCCGCCCGCCGAGGGCACGGAGGGCGTGCCCGCCGGCGAGCCGGTGGAAACGGAGGCGCCCAACGCCCCGGACCAGCAGGCCGCCTTCCCCGACCAGAGCCGCGCGCCGCAGCCGGCCGAGCTGGCGGACGTCACCGTGGAGACGGTGGCCGACGCGCTGCCGCGCCTGTGGTCCATGGAGTTCCTGCCGGACGGCACGATGCTGGTGGCCGCCAAGGAAGGCGCGCTGCACATCGTTTCGGCGGAAGGCGAGGCCGGGCCGGCCATCTCCGGCGTGCCGGAGGTCGATTCGCGCGAGCAGGGCGGCCTGCTCGACCTGGCGCTCGCGCCCGATTTCGAGACATCGGGCCGCATCTACTACACCTTCTCCGAGCCGGGCGAGGAGGGCAATCACACCGCGCTCGGCACGGCCGTCCTCACTGCCGACGAGGCGGGCGGCGGCGCGCTGGAAGAGGCCCGCGTGATCTGGCGCCAGACGCCGAGCTACGAGGGCAACAAGCATTTCGGCTCGCGCATCGTCTTCTCGCCGGAGGGCAACATCTTCGTCGCGCTGGGCGAGCGCTCGGACGACCCGATCCGCGAGATGTCGCAGGATCTGGCCTCCACCCTCGGCAAGGTGGTCCACATCACGCCCGAAGGCGAGCCGGTGGAGGGCAACCCCTTCATCGACCAGGAGGGGGCCCTGCCCGAGATCTGGTCCTACGGGCACCGCAACATCCAGTCGGCCGCGCTGGACGGCGAGGGCCGCCTGTGGACCGTGGAGCACGGGCCGCGCGGCGGCGACGAGCTGAACCGCCCGGAAGCAGGCCTGAACTATGGCTGGCCGGTCATCACCTACGGGCTGGAATACAATGGCGGCGAGGTGGGAGAGGGCATCACCGAGCAGGACGGCATGGAGCAGCCCGTCTATTTCTGGGACCCGGTGATCGCACCCTCCGGCATGGCGCTCTACGAGGGCGAGGAGTTCCCGAGCTGGGACGGCGCCTTCCTGATCGGCGGCCTCGTGACCACCGGCCTCGTCGTGGTGCACATGGACGAGGCGGGCGAGCGCGTGGCCTTCGAGGAGCGTATTCCGCTGGACGCGCGCATCCGCGACGTGCGCGTGGGGCCGGACGGCGCGGTCTATGCCTTAACGGAGGACGCCGGCAGCGATTCCTCCACGATCCTGCGCCTCACCAGCGCCGACTGAGCCGACAAAGAAGGGGCGGGCGCCGTGCGGTGCCCGCCCCTTCGCTTGCCTCTCGGCCCGTCAGATGAAGAGGCCGACGAGTTCGTAGAGGCACAGCACCACGAAGAGCGCGGCGGCAATCCCCAGAAGGCCGTTGGACAGCCAGCCCGAGCGCCACTCGGCCGGAACGCGCGAGGAGTTCAGGAGCCAGATCAGCGTCAGCGCCAGGAAGGGCATGAAGAACGCGCCGAACGCCCCATAGGCGATGATCAGGCCGAAGGGCCGGCCCATGGTCAGGAGGATCATCGGCGGGAAGGTCAGCCACAGGACGTAGAAGCGGAAGGCCGGCGTGGTCTCCAGATCGCGCCGGTCCGCGTGGTCCTTGTCCGTGAGCTGGCGCACGAAATCGGCAAAGAGCAGCGAGACACCGTTCCACACGCCCAGGATCGAGGAGAAGGTGGTGGCCACGAAGCCGATCAGGAAGATCGTGGCCACGGTGGAGCCGAAGCGCTCGGCCAGCACGGCCTCCAGGTCGAGAAGGCCGCGATCGCCGCCCGCCAGCGTGATCTGCGCGGTATAGAGCAGTTCCGCGCCCACGATCAGCATGGCGATGACGAAGATGCCGGTGACGATGTAGGCGACGCGGTTGTCGAGCCGCATCATCCCCATCCAGGCCGGCGTGCGCCAGCCCTTGGCGTTCACCCAATAGCCGTAGGAGGCCATGGTGATCGTGCCGCCGACGCCGCCGATCAGGCCGAGCGTGTAGATCACCGACCCTTCCGGGACGGTGGGGACGAGGCCGGCCAGCGCCTGGCCCAGATTGGGCACGACGAGGATGGCAAGGCCCACCACCACGATGAACATGAGGCCGATGAAGAACTTCATCGCCGCCTCGAAGATCTCGTAGCGGTTCATCAGCACGAAGGCCGCGCCCAGGATGCCCGAGAGCGCGCCCCAGGCCCAGAAGGGAAGGACGCCGGGAAAGAGGGCGGAGAGCGGCAGCGCCGTCGCGCTCATCGCCGTGCCGCCGTAGACGAAGCCCCAGATGACGATGTAGATGCCGAAATACCAGCTCGTCCAACGGCCGAGCGAGCGCCAGCCCTCCAGCATGGTGGAGCCCGTCGCCAGATGGTAGCGCGCCGAGCCCTCGGCCAGCGCGATCTTCACGATGCAGCCCAGCACCGCCGCCCAAAGCAGCGCGTAGCCGAAGCGCGAGCCGGCGATGAGCGTGGCCACGAGGTCGCCCGCGCCCACGCCCGTCGCGGCCACGACGATGCCGGGGCCGATCAGCTTCCAGCGCGCCAGCCCGCTTGGCGGGTGCTCCTGCGTCTCGGCTTCCATCGTATGGTAGGAGCCTCCCGTCCTGTCTGCCATGTCGATATCCGTGTTTCGATGCCGCGAGCGACGTTACACCCCCTCGCTACTTCGAAACGATTCCATACGGAAGACTTATCGACGGCCGAAGGCGGTCAGGCGGCCCGCGCGGAGGGGCTGGACGCCAGCAGCTCGAACCGCGTCAGCCGCGCCCCCTGCCGGCCCCGGACCTGCAAGACGCTGCCGGAGGGAATGGAGGTCCATTCGCTCGAGGGAAGGCCGCAGGGCTCGGAGGCGACGAGCAGCCCGTCGCCTTCCTCGCGGCAGTAGAGCGAGGGCGGGTGCCCGTCGCTGGCCCAGCGAAAGGCGTGGACGGTCTCGCCGTCGCTCAGCACGGCGGAAAAGCGCAGCGGCTCCTCCCCCTCGCCCATGGGCGCGCAGATGGCGGCGAGCGTTCGCGACAGGGCGCCCACGGGATCGCGCTCCAGCCCCTCAGAAAAAGCGGCCAGGAAGATCGCCTCCGAATCGCTGGTGCCGGCGCGGGCCGGGTAGAGCGCGTCGGGGATCATCGCCTCCACGCGCCGGCGGTGGCGCGCGTAGTCGCCGATCTGGCCGTTGTGCATGAACAGGTAGCGCCCTTGCGCGAAGGGGTGGCAGTTCTGCGCCGAGATGCCGCCCGCCGTAGCCGCGCGCACATGGGCCAGGAACAGGCCGGAGCGGATCTGCCGGCAGAGCGAGAGGAGATTGCCGTCCGACCAGACCGGCAGGATGGCGCGGTAGAGACCCGGCTCCTCGCGCTCGCCGTACCAGCCCAGGCCGCAGCCGTCGCCGTTGACGACGGTCCGCGCCTCGCGCGCGGCGCGCGACTGGGAGATCAGCGAGCCTTCCGGCTCCACCAGCAGCCGGTCGAGAAAGATCGGCGCACCGCAATAGGCGAGCAGTCGGCACATGATCGGGGCTTCACCGAAGGGGATACCGGGAGCAGCCTACGCGCCGTGCCGTTCGCGAGGCTGGCGCCGCCCTTCTCGAACGGTCTCTTACGCCTGCCGCCGCTGGCGGGCCCGGGCGAGGGCCGCCGCGCGCGCCGCCTCGGCCCGGGCGGCGGCCGCCTCCACCTCGGCGAGGATGGCCTTCACGTCGGCGGGGGAGAGGGTGGCGATGGTCTCGGCAAGGCGGTTGGCCAGGCGCGTGGCGTCCGGCCCCAGCCCCCCGGTCTCCACGCTGACGCGCGGATGGGAGAGCGCGGCCAGCCGCTCCAATTCGTCCGCCTCGTCCCAGATGATGCCGAGATAGCCGATGATGCGCTGGAGCATGTCCCAGGTGGGACGCCCGCGCTTGCCGTGCTCCAGCGCCGAGAGATAGGCGCCCGACACGCCGAGCGCCTCGGCCATCTGCCCCTGGGTGACGCCCTTTTCCTTGCGCAGCTCGCGCACCCTGGCGCCGAAGGGCGTCATCGCCGCCGCATACGCAGGTAGAACGCGCCCGCGCCTCCATGATTGCGCTCGGCCGTCTCGAAGCCGGCGACGAGGGCGCGGAAATCCGGTGTCTCCAGCCAGTGCGGCAGGGCGCGTTTCAGCGCCCCCAGCGAGCCGGAGGACGCGCCGCGCCCGGTGATGACGAGGACGTGACGCAAGCCCGAGACCTGGGCCCTGCGCAGGAAGCCCAGGAGCGCCCCGTGCGCCACCGCCTCGGTGAGCCCGTGCAGGTCGATCCGCGCCTCGATGGGGATGCGCCCCTTGCCGATGCGCCGGCGCACCGGGCGCTCGATGGGATGAAGCCTGGGCGCGGCCGGCGCGGCCGGGGCGCGAGGGGGCGCGGGGGCGGCAAGGGCGGCGGGCGAGGCAAAGGCTTTCGCCGGTTCCGGGGCGGCGGGCGCGGGCGCCGGTTCGGGCGGCGCCTGCTTGCCCGGCAGGGGCCGGGCGGTGCGCGCGATCTCGCCCCAGAGCCGCCGCTCCTCGGCGCTGAGATGACGCACGCGCCTCATCGAAGGAGGGACCGCGGCAGGAGCGCGGTGAATTGCGCCGGATGGCGGATGGCCCCCGCCACGCGGCCCGCCTCCAGCCCGGAGCCGACGAAGAGGTCGCCCCGCGCGGGGCCGAGAATGGCCGAGCCGGTGTCCTGCGCGATCGTCAGCCGGGCGAGCGGGCGTCTCTCCAGCGCCAGCGTCGGCGCATGGAGAAAGACCGGCGTGCCATAGGTGTGCAGGCGCCCGTCCACCGCCAGCGAGGCGAGCGGGGAGACCGGCACGCCCGACGCCCCCACCGGCCCCTCGCCCTCGTTCGCGACCGGCCGGGCCTCGAAGAAGATGTAGGAGCGGTTGCGGTCGAGAAGGTCGCGCACCCGCGCCGGGTTCCGCGCCAGCCAGCGGCGGATGCCGGACATGTCCGCCTGCTCCAGCGTCAGCTCGCCCGCCTGCACGAGGAGGCGGCCGATGGCGGTGAAGGGGTGGCCGGACTTGCCCGCATAGCCGACGCGAAGAGCCTCGCCCCCTTCCATCTCCAGCCGCGCCGAGCCCTGGATATGGACGAAGAAGGCGTCCACCTCGCTCTCCAGCCAGACGAGTTCCAGCCCGCGCCCGTCCAGGGCGCCGCGTGCGATGGCGGCCCTGTCCGGATGCTCGGCAAGGCGCCCGTCCGCGCCCCGGCGCGCGAAGCTCAGCACGGGGTCGAGGCCGGACACGCCCCCGCGCACCGGCACGAGGTCGGGCGGGCGGCGATGCAGCGGAACGGCAAAACGGGCGGTTCGCCTCGTGGAGGCGGGCAGCACGGGCTCGTAATAGCCAGTGAGAAAGCCGCTTTCGCCGCGTGGGCGGATCAGGGCCGGGGCGAAATGGGCCTCGAAGAAGGCGCGGGGCGATGGATCGGGGGCGGCCATCGCGGCCTCGGCGGCCGGACGGAAGGCGCTGGCGGACACGCCGAGCGTGCCGGTGCGCGCCGCCCCGTTCAGGAAGGCGGGCGCGCTGAGGCGGAAGGCGGCCAGCGCCGGGGCGGGATCGCACTCCCGCCAGCCCGGCAGATCGGCGAAGGAGAGAGGCTGGAAGGCGGCGTCGGTCTGCATGGCGGCACCTCGGGCGGCACCGCTCAGTCGTCTTCGGATTCGGTTTCGACGAGCTTCCAGTTCGGATCGCGCGAGCGCGTGTCGCGCGCGAAGGTCCAGATGTCGCGGACCTCGACGACGGTCTCGGGATCGCCGTCCACCACCGTGCCGTCCGGTTTCAGCACCGCCGAGATGAGCTGCGAGACGACGCGAACGGTGACGAAGGCCTCGCGGTCCTTCAGCTCGGCGCCCACGAGGCGGGCGTCGTCTATGCCCACGAAGGAGGACTGCATCCGCTCGCCCCTCTCCTCCCGGGCCGTGATGGCCGCCTCGAAGCCCTGGTAGACCTCGGGGGAGAGAAGATTCTTCAGAACCGCGCGATCGCCGTCCGCGAAGGCGGTGACGACCATCTCGTAGGCCACCTTGGCGCCCTCCACGAAGTCCTGCGCGTCGAAGGTCTGGTCGGCGTCGCGGATGGCGCGCAGGCCGGCGTTGAGCGGCGTGCCCGGCTCGGCCAGCTTGTCGATGCCCTCATAGCGCGGACGCTCCCCCTCCTCCCCGGAATTGACGCGACGATTCGGCAACGTAACGACATTGCCGCCCGCCGGGGGCGCTTCCTCGCGGCGCGAATAGGGGTCGAAGGGCTGGCGCTCGTTTCCGGTGCGCCGGCCAAGCACATTATAGAGCTGGAACAGGACGACCGCCGCCACCACAATGAAGAAGATCGTGCCGAAGCTCATCGCGTCGTCTTTCGCCCGGTCTCGTAAACAAGTCTCGCTCGGTGCATATAGACATGGAGCGCCGCGCATTCAAATTGCGCTGACCCGATCCTATCTCGTAGATCGATGGCGACGACAAGGCCGACACGAGGATGTGTCGGAAAGTCTGCCGAGGATTTTGACGAAAGGCGACCTTCCCCGATGCCCCAGCTTGCGATCCTCCTGGGTCTTCTCGCCTTGCCGCTGGTCGAGATCGGCGTCTTCATCGCCGTCGGCTCCGAGATCGGCGTGGCGTGGACGCTGGCGCTCGTCGTCCTCTCGGGCGTGGCGGGCGTCCTTTTGGTGCGCCGCCAGAGCTTCTCCACCCTGCAGGCCGCGCAGGCGGAGGCGCGCTCGGGCCGCGTGCCCGCTCGCGAGATCGTGCACGGGGCGATGATCGTGTCGGCCGGCCTCCTGCTCATCCTGCCCGGCTTCGTCACCGACGCTTTCGGCCTGCTGCTGCTGATCCCGCCCGTGCGCGATGTGCTGTGGCGGCGGCTGCGCTCGCGCGTCGTGGTGCGCAGCAGCTATGGCCGGGCGCACCAGCCCTACGGACGAAGCGGGCCGACCGTCGTGGACCTCTCGCAGGGCGAATTCGAGCGCCGCGAGGGCGACCCGGACAGCCCGTGGCACGAGATCGAGGACGAGAGGGACGGGCGGGACGACAGGCGCCGCCCCTGACGGGCGAAACTTGTTTCCATGAGGCGCGCGTGTTAGCTCGCCGCAGCCTTGAACGGCGGCCACGGGCCGCGACACCGACGAGAGGAGGACGCCATGTCCGACACCGAGACGCCCGCGAACGGCGCGACGAACGGCAGCGCGGCTCCGGCCGGCGCCGGCCCGGCGCCCCAGATCAACATCCTGACGCAGTACATCAAGGACCTCTCCTTCGAGAGCCCGAGGGCGCCTGCCGCCCTGCGCACCGCCGCCAAGATGCCCCCCATCAATATCGGCGTGAATGTGGGCGCCAACCAGATCCAGGGCAGCGAGGACGAGTACGACGTCAAGCTGACGCTGAACGCGCGGGCCGGCGAGGGCGCCGAGACGCTCTTCCACGCCGAGCTTCAGTATGGCGGCGTCTTCCGCCTCCAGAACCTGCCCAAGGAGCACGTGCTCCCGGTGCTCTTCGTGGAATGCCCGCGCCTGATCTTCCCCTTCGCCCGCCAGGTGATCGCGGACGTCACGCGCAATGCCGGTTTCCCGCCGCTGATGATCGACCCGATCGACTTCACCAAGCTGTTCCAGCAGCGCCTGGCCGAGGAGCGCGCCAAGGCGCAGGTCCAGCCGGCCGCCAACGCCTGAAGCCGCGTTTCACGTGAAACGAAAAGGCGCCTTCGGGCGCCTTTTTTCATGGCCGGCGATCACGAGGCCTGCCGGGCGGCGGGCCTCGATCATGACCCGCGGGGCGCACGTCGAGAACATGCGCGAGTTTCGGGCCCTCAGCCCGGCGCTTCCTCGCGCTTTTCCAGATAGGCGTTCCACAAGGGGTCCGGCCCGAGCGTGGCGATGAAGGCGGCGTGGCGCTCGATCTCCGCCGGGGTCAGCCGCGAGGGCAGCGGCACCGGGCGGGGGCCGACGCCGGAGCGCCAGATTTCGCCCGAGCTTTCGCGGCGCGCGCTGGCGCGCTCCTCGTCGGTCGAGAACAAGGCGGCCTGCCGGCCGCCGATCAGCTCGATATAGACCTGCGCCAGAAGGTGGGAGTCCACCAGCGCGCCGTGCTTGTCGCGCACGCTGGTGTCGATGGAGAAGCGCGAGCAGAGCGCATCCAGCGTGGCGGGCGCCATGGGGAACTTGCGCCGCGCCATGGGCAGCGTGTCGATCACCCGCACATCGGCGATGGGCGCACGGCCCTCGCGCGCCAGCTCCGCATTGAGGAAGCGGATGTCGAAGGCCGCGTTGTGCGCGATGAGGACGGCATCGTCGAAAAAGGCGCAGAACTCCTCGGCCACCTCGCCGAACAGCGGCTTGTCCTTGAGGAAGTCGTCCGAAATGCCGTGCACGTCGAAGGCGGCGGGATCGACGCGCCGCCCGGCCGGCCGGATGAAGCAGTGGAACTCGCGGCCGGTCGGGATGTGGTTCCACAATTCCACGCCGCCGATCTCGATCACCCGGTCGACCTCAAAGTCGAGCCCGGTGGTTTCCGTGTCGAAGACGATCTCGCGCATTCCGGCTCCCTGTCCCTGCCTTGAGCGTTAATCGCCGGGCAGGATGGTCCGCAAGGTCGCGGAACCAGCTTACACCGGTTTCTTCGCCGCGATAAGCCTATGTTCTTGCTTTGTTTTCCTTACCATCCAGAAGCGCCCGGTGGATCGCCTCGATCTGGCGGCGCGTCGCCTCGAAGGGGCCGGACGTGTCCACGACGAAATCGGCGCGCGCGCGCTTCTCCTCGTCCGGCATCTGCTTTTGCAGGATGGCGTCGAACTTCTCCTCGCTCATCCCCGCGCGCGACAACACGCGCCGGCGCTGCACGGCGGACGGGGCGGAGACGACCACGACCGCGTCGAGCCGCCCCTCATGGCCGGTCTCGAACAGGAGGGGAATGTCGAGCAGCGCCATCGGCGCGCCGTCTTCCCGCGCCGCATCGAGAAAGGTCGCTTCCTCCTCGCGCACCAGGGGATGCACCAGCGCCTCCAGCGCCTTCAGCGCGGCGGCATCGTTCAGGACGCGCGCCGACAGCGCCTGCCGGTCCACCACGCCGCCCTTCACCGTGCCTGGAAACAGGGCCTCCACCAGCGGCGCGGCGCGGCCGGCATAGAGACGGTGGACGGCCTCGTCCGCCGAATGCACCGGCACGCCGAGCTCGGCGAACATGGAGGCGGCGGTGGACTTGCCCATGCCGATGGAGCCGGTGAGGCCGAGGCGGATCATCAGTCGTTCACCGCAAGGGCGATGCGCCAGGCGGGGTCGGCCTCGCTGCGCACCAGGGCGTAGCGGCAGGTGAATTCCAGCGCCGCCTCCCCGTCCTCGCGCTCCTGACGCCACTCGAGGACGACGAAGGCGCCGGCGCCCTCCTGCGCCACATCCAGGATTTCGAAGCTGGAATGCACGATCTCCTCCCGCTCGAACACCGCCAGCAACGCCTCGACATTCTCCAGGATCTCGTCCCGATCCTGAAAGACGTGCCCCTTGCCGGACTGCCAGATGGTGGACGGAAAGGCAAAGCAGTCCGCGATCGATTCGGCGTCGAAATCATCGAACCCTTCCGCATAGGCGGTGAAGAGGGCCGTCAGTTCCGCGTCGTCCGGGAGATGGTCGTCCATGGCGGGAGCCTCTCTCAAAGGTTGCGCAGGATATGGGCGCGAAGCGCTTCGTCCACGACCGGCCGCCGGCCGAACCAGCGTTCGAAGCCGGGCGCGGCCTGGTGCAGGAGCATGCCGAGCCCGTCCGCCGCGCGAAGGCCGCGCGCGCGCGCCGAGGCCAGGATGGGCGTTTCCAGCGGTACATAGACAATATCGGTCACGAGCGCGTGATCGGGAAGGGCGTCGAGATCGACCACCCCCTTCCCGCTGCCGCCGGCCTCGGCGGAAGGGCGGGTGTTGACGAGAAGGTCGCAGGCGGACAGGAGCGCGGCCTCCTCCTCCACGCCATGGGCGGTGACGGCCGGGCCGAAGGCGCCGGCCACCTCCCGCGCGCGCGACAGGGTGCGGTTGACGATACGCACCCGCCCCACGCCCGCCGCCGCCAGCGCGTGGACCACGGCGCGGGCCGCGCCGCCCGCGCCCAGCACAACGGCCTCGCCCGCGTTCCGCCAGCCGGGCAGGCGCTCGTCGAGATTGGCGGAAAAACCGTAGGAATCCGTGTTGCCGCCGACGAGCCGCCCTGCCTCGAACCAGAGCGTGTTCACCGCGCCGATCGCCCGCGCATCCGCATCGCGCTTCTCGACGCTTGCGAAGGCCGCCTCCTTGTGCGGGATGGTGACGTTGCCGCCGGCCAGCCCCGCCGCCGAAAGCCCCGCCAGGAAAGCCGGGAAGTCCTGCGGGGAGACGGCGAGAGCCTCATAGCTGCCCGCCAGCCCCATCGTGTCCAGCCAGAAGCGGTGGATCGCGGGCGAGCGGGAATGGCGGACCGGCCAACCGGTGACGAAGGCGCGCGGGGCGATGTCAGTCATCGAGCGCCCCCTGCGCGCGCAGTTCCCGGATCAGCGGCAGCATGGGCAGGCCGACGATGGTGAAGAAATCGCCTTCGACCCTCTCCATCAATTGCAGGCCCGGCCCCTCGATCTGGTAGCAGCCGACGCTGGTCAGCGCGTCCGCGCCGGCGCGGGCGAGATAACGGCCGATCTGCGGCGGCGTCAGCGCGCGAAAGGTGATGTCGGCCGTCTCGACATGCCGCCAGAGCGGCGCGCCGTTGTGGGCCAGCACCACGGCGCTGGCGAGGCGATGGGTGCGGCCCGACAGGGCCAGAAGCTGGCGGCGTGCCTCCTCCATGCCCGCTGGCTTGTGCAGGCGCTCGGACCCCAGGGTCAGCGTCTGGTCCGCGCCGATCACCAGCGCGTCCGCATGGCGCTGCGACACATCGCTCGCCTTCGCCTCGGCCAGCACCTGCGCGATGTCCTCGCCATTCGCGCCGGAGCGGGCGAGAGGCGCTTCCAGCGCGCGCTCGTCGAAATCGGACGCAATGGCCTCGAAGGCGATGCCGGCATTTCGCAGAAGCGCCTGCCGGTGGGCGCTTCCCGACGCCAGGATGATCCGCGTCATTCTTTCTCTCCTCCCGCCCGGCTTAACGGGTGGATTAAAGTTTTATTCAACTTTGGCCGCTTTAGTAGCGACGCGGCTCCCCGATGGGAATCGCGCGCCGGATTCGATTCTCAAGTTTGGCGCAAGCCTTCATCGCGGCAAGCCCCATGATTCTCGGGGGGCTGTGGGCGACGGTCTAAGAACCGGGGGCGGATCGGCGGCGGTCCCGCACGCCCCGGGCAAACCCCGTGCTTGTCCACAAAACGGTGCAGCGCGCGCCTGTTCGCAGGGGTTTGTGGAGAGCGGGGAAAGGCGGCGCGTGGAGCGCCCCGGTGTCCCCGTGCCTTCCCCATGCGATCCCCGGCCTTCTCCCGACCTATCGCCTTGCCTTGCTTATGCAAACGGGGGTTTTTCCGCTTCGGGCTCTGGATGAGGCCTGGAGGGATCGGGGCGCGGGGCGGAATGGACGGCGGGCGGGCGCGGGGTGTGAATTCCCATGATCCACCGACTCATAGAATCAGAAATCTATTCTTCAAGAATTTCTTTTCTATGGGAGCCTGTGCGAAGAGGTCGGCGCCCGCCATCCTTCCTCGAAAAGGGCGACAGGATCTCTCATGACCACCCGCAAGCTTCTTCGTGTCCTGGAAGGCGAGAGCCTTTCCACGCCCCCGGTCTGGCTGATGCGCCAGGCGGGGCGCTATCTGCCCGAGTACCGGGCGACGCGCGAGAAGGCCGGCGGGTTCCTGGACCTGTGCTACAATCCCGATCTGGCGACCGAGGTGACGCTCCAGCCGATCCGCCGCTTCGGCTTCGATGCCGCCATCCTCTTTTCCGACATCCTCGTCATCCCCGACGCGCTGAGGCGCAATGTGCGCTTCGTCACCGGCGAGGGGCCGCGCATGGACCCGATCGCGCCCGCCGGCATAGCCGCGCTCGACCCGAGCCATGCGCAGGCGCATCTTTCCCCCGTCATCGAGACGGTGGAGCGGCTGCGCGCGGAACTGCCGGAGGAGACGGCGCTGATCGGCTTCTGCGGCGCGCCGTGGACGGTCGCGACCTACATGATCGCCGGGCGGGGCACGCCGGACCAGGCGCCCGCCCGCCTCTTCGCCTATCGCCACCCGCAGGAGATGGCGGCGCTTCTCGCCCTGTTGGCGGAGATGAGCGCCGATTATCTCATCCGCCAGCTCAGGGCCGGGGCGGACTGCGTCCAGATCTTCGATTCCTGGGCGGGGGTGCTCGACGAGATTTCCTTCCAGCGCTTCTCCATCGCTCCCACGAGGCGGATCGTGGAGCGGGTGCGCGCGGCGGTGCCGGGAGCGCGGATCATCGGCTTCGCCAAGGGGGCGGGGCCGCTGCTGTCGGCCTATCGCGAGGGAACGGGGGTGGATGCC
The DNA here is from genome assembly GCF_017815515.1 of Aureimonas populi. Taxonomy (NCBI): domain Bacteria; kingdom Pseudomonadati; phylum Pseudomonadota; class Alphaproteobacteria; order Hyphomicrobiales; family Aurantimonadaceae; genus Aureimonas; species Aureimonas populi. Next base: position 1,042,058 of record NZ_CP072611.1, on the reverse strand, counting down.
ATCGGCCTCGACTGGTCGGTGCCCTTCTCCCATGCCGCCGCGCTGCAGGGCCAGGGCCCGGTGCAGGGCAATCTCGACCCGCTGCGGCTGATCGCCGGGGGGCGGGCGCTGGAGGAGGGGGTGGACGCCATTCTCGAGCATCTGGGCCGGGGCCCGCTGATCTTCAATCTCGGCCACGGCATCACGCCGGACGCGCCCATCGCCCATGTCGAGGCCCTGCTGCGGCGCGTTCGCGGGCAGTGAGGGCCGCTTGCGGGCCGGCTGCGACCATATGCGGCGTTTGGGCGCTTCCGTTTGGAGGCGTTCTGAACTAGGCGGTAGGGAGCCGATCTCCTGACGGGAACCGACCATGTCCACCGCCCCCTCGCCCGCCCGCGACCGCTCCGGCATGATCGCCGTTCTCGGCGGCCTCGTGCTCGCGGTCCTTCTCTTCGCCTTCGCGCCGCTGGCCGCCTCGCTGTGGATCACGGCGCTGCATGTCGTGGCGGTGATCTCGTGGATGGCGGGGATGCTCTACCTGCCGCGCCTTTTCGTCTATCACGCCGAGACCGGGCCCGGCACGCCGCAGTCCGAGACCTTCAAGGTGATGGAACGGCGGCTGATGAAGGCGATCATCAACCCGGCGATGATCGTGACCTGGGTTTCGGGCCTGTGGCTCGCCTGGAACCTCTTCGCCTTCCAGGGCGGCTGGCTGCACGGCAAGATCACGCTCGTCGTGCTCCTGTCGGGGCTGCACGGCTACCTCTCCGCCTCGCGCAAGCGCTTCGAGCGCGACGAGAACGCCCGGACGGCGAAGCACTGGCGCGTCGTCAACGAGATTCCCACCGTGCTGATGGTGCTCATCGTCATCCTCGTCATCGTCAAGCCGTTCTGACGGGGGCGCTTGGCGCGGAGGCGCGCCGGGCCTATGGGAAGCGCCTCGTCACGAGGTGCTTTCAGCGATGTCCCGGCCTGCCGTCGCCCCCGTCCTCCTGGCGTCCAACGTCTTCATGACGCTCGCCTGGTATGGGTCCTGCAATTCGGGGGCAAGCCGCTGACGCCGGTGATCCTCGTGAGCCGGGGCATCGCCTTCTTCGGCTATTGCCTGGCCGTTCCAGCCAACCGCATCGGCCACCAGGTCTATTCCGCCGCCGAGCTGAAGGCGACGCAGGAGGTCATCACCCTTGCCGTCTTCGCCGCATTTTCGGTGTGGTTCCTCCGCAGAACGCTTGACGATCGACCATCTTGTCGGCTTCTCCCTGATCTTCGCGGGCGCGGTCTTCATCTTCCGGGGGGCGCTCTAGATCATTTGCGGCAAGAACCGGCTCCCGCCCTTCCGGGAAGCGCTCTCAAAAGGAACGACGATGTCCACTTCCCCGCAGACTGGCGAAAAGCCCGTTTCCATCATCGTCATGGGGCCGTCCAGCATCGGCAAGACGACCACGGCCCGGCTGATCGCGGACAAGCTCGACTGGATCTTCGCGGAAGGCGACGAGTTCCACCCGCCCGAGAACATCGACAAGATGTCGAACGGCATTCCCCTGAACGACGAGGACCGCGCGCCGTGGCTGGAGAAGATCCGCGACTGGATCTCCGAGAAGGCCGGCGAGGGGCAGGATACGGTGCTGACCTGTTCGGCTCTCAAGCGCCGCTATCGCGACGTCCTGCGCGGGGCCGGCGCGCGCGTGCGCTTCGTGGAACTGGTGGCCGAGGAGACGCTGGTGGCCGAGCGGATGTCGCGGCGCAAGGGCCACTACATGCCGGCCTCCCTGCTCTCCTCCCAGTTCGCCGCGCTGGAAATGCTGGACGAGGACGAGGACGGGGTTAAGGTCACGGTCGATGCCTCCCCCGAGGAGGTCGTGGACAGGGCGCTTACCGAACTCGGCATCAAGGCCGGCTGACCCTTTCGAAACGAACGACACGGCCGGCCCCGCCTTCCGCGCGGCGTCCATGAAGGAGAACAGCCTTGGAAGGCTTCGAACAGACCCTGGGGGCCGGCGCGCTCCTGTCCATCGCGGCGGGCGCCATCGTGCTCCTGCTCGTCCTGATCATCCATTTCCGCGTCCATGCCTTCCTGGCGCTCATCCTCGTCAGCCTGCTGACGGCGGTGGTCGCGGGCATTCCGGCCACGGCGCTGGTCTCCACCCTCACCACGGCCTTCGGCTCCACGCTCGGCGGCGTGGCGCTTCTCGTGGGCCTGGGGGCCATGCTGGGCCGGCTGATGGAGGTGTCGGGCGGCGCGCAGGCGCTCGCCAACGACCTGGTGGCGCGCTTCGGCGAGAAGCGGGCGCCGCTGGCGCTGGGGCTCGCCTCGCTCATCTTCGGCTTCCCGATCTTCTTCGACGCCGGCCTCATCGTCATGCTGCCGGTGGTCTTCACCGTGGCGCGGCGGCTGGGCGGGGGCCTGCTGCGCTACGGCATCCCCGTGGCGACCGCCTTCTCGGTCATGCACGTCTTCGTGCCGCCGCATCCCGGGCCCGTGGCGGCGGCCGAGCTGCTCGGCGCCGATGTCGGGCTCCTGATCCTTCTCGGCCTTTTCGTGGCGATCCCGACCTGGGTGGTGGCGGGCCAGCTCTTCGGCCTGTGGGTCGGCAAGCGCATCGTTCTGCCGGTGCCCGACATCCTTTCCGGCGGCCCGCAGGTGGAAGACCGGGCCGATCCGCCCAAGCCCTCCACCGTCATCGGCCTGCTTCTCCTGCCGCTGCTGCTCATCTTCCTCAACACCGGGCTGGATTACGCCCGCGTGCAGGGCTGGGTGGACCCGGCGGCCACCTGGTACGGCCTTGCCCGCACGCTCGGCTCCACGCCGATCGCGCTGCTCATCGCGGTGCTGGTGGCGAGCTATGTGGTGGGCGTGCGGCGCGGGCAGAGCGTCAAAAAGGTGGAGAGCATCCTCGATTCGGCCCTCGGCCCGGTCTGCGCGATCATCCTGATCACCGGCGCGGGCGGCATGTTCGGCGGCGTGCTGCGCGCCAGCGGCATCGGCGACGCGCTGGCCGACGCGCTGGCCGATATCGGCCTGCCGATCTTCGTCGCCGGCTTCGTCATCTCCACGGCGCTGCGCGTGGCGCAGGGCTCGGCCACCGTCGCCCTCATCACCTCGGCGGGCCTCGTGCAGCCGGCGGTGGCGGCGGCGGGCTACCAGGGCGCGGACCTGGCGGCCGTCGTGCTGGCCCTTGCGGCCGGCTCGGTCATGCTCTCCCACGTCAACGATTCCGGCTTCTGGCTGGTCGGCCGCTTCTTCGGCATGGACGTGAAGACGACCTTCAGGACCTGGACGGTGATGCAGACGCTGGTCGGCCTCATGGGCTTTGCCATGGCCGGCCTCGTCTTCTGGCTGTTCTGACCCGGAGGGCGCGGGCGGCGTAAGCCCGCCTCGCCCGCCCCGGCCGGCATGACGAACGCCGCCTTGCGCGAGAGCCGGGGCGGCGTTATATCGTGGTCATTCCCGCCTTTCGAACGTTCGGCGCCGCCTTTCATGGCCCGCCCTCGTTCCCTGCATCGCCGAACAGTCTTTCCAGCTTCAGGCCTGCAATCCTCCCTTGCGATCACAAGTCCCCCGACCGCCTCGGTCGCCGGGACGGAGCCACAGAACCCTATGCCTGAGATCAAACTCCAGGACCTCAAGAACAAGACCGCCGCCGAACTCGTCGCCTTCGCGGAGGAGAACGAGGTCGAGAACGCTTCCGTCCTGCGCAAGCAGGAGCTTCTCTTCGCCATCCTCAAGCGCCTCGCGGCGCAGGACACCGAGATCATCGGCGAGGGCGTGGTGGAGATCCTCCAGGACGGCTTCGGCTTCCTGCGCTCGCCGGAAGCGAACTATCTGCCCGGCCCGGACGACATCTACATCTCCCCCTCGCAGCTCCGCCGCTTCCAGTTGAAGACCGGCGACACGGTGGAGGGGCCGATCCGCTCTCCCAAGGAGGGCGAGCGCTATTTCGCGCTTCTCAAGGTCAACACGATCAATTTCGACGACCCGGAGAAGATCCGCCACAAGAGCCATTTCGACAATCTGACGCCGCTCTACCCGAACGAGCGGTTCAAGATGGAGAACCCGGACCCGACGAAGAAGGACATCTCGGCGCGGGTGATCGATCTCGTCGCCCCGCTCGGCAAGGGCCAGCGCGCGCTGATCGTGGCGCCGCCGCGCACCGGCAAGACGGTGCTGTTGCAGAACATCGCCCACTCCATCACCACCAACCATCCCGAATGCTACCTCATCGTGCTGCTCATCGACGAGCGGCCGGAGGAAGTCACCGACATGCAGCGCTCGGTGAAGGGGGAGGTCGTCTCCTCCACCTTCGACGAGCCGGCCACGCGCCACGTGGCGGTGGCCGAGATGGTGATCGAGAAGGCCAAGCGCCTGGTGGAGCACGGGCGCGACGTCGTCATCCTGCTCGATTCGATCACGCGTCTCGGACGCGCCTACAACACCGTGGTGCCCTCCTCCGGCAAGGTGCTGACGGGCGGCGTGGACGCCAACGCCCTCCAGCGGCCCAAGCGCTTCTTCGGCGCGGCGCGCAATATCGAGGAAGGCGGCTCGCTGACCATCATCGCCACCGCCCTCATCGACACCGGCAGCCGCATGGACGAGGTGATCTTCGAGGAGTTCAAGGGCACGGGCAATTCGGAGATCGTGCTGGACCGCAAGGTCGCCGACAAGCGCACCTTCCCGGCCATGGACATCCTCAAGTCCGGCACGCGCAAGGAGGACCTCCTCGTGCCGCGCCAGGATCTGCAGAAGATCTTCGTCCTGCGCCGCATCCTGTCCTCCATGGGCACGACGGACGCGATGGAATTCCTGCTCGACAAGCTCAAGCAGACCAAGACCAATTCGGACTTCTTCGATTCCATGAACACGTAAGGGCGCCCGGCGCCCCTGCCTGCGGCGAGCCGTCCGGTCTTGGCAGACCGGGCGGCTTTTTCGTATCGAGGGACGAGAAGGAGACCGACCTCATGGACGAGCCGATCCTGCCCGATGCCGTGCGCCGCGTGGAAATGGACGCCATGTCCCGTGGCCTTGCGATCCACGTGGTGAAGACGCGCACCGTCGCGCGCACGGCGGTGGAGGCGGCCGAGGCCGTGGGCGTGGAGGTGGGGCAGATCGTCAAGAGCCTCGTCTTTCGCGGCAGCGAGACGGGCTCGCCCTTCCTCATCCTCGTCTCCGGCGCCAACCGGGTGAACGAGAAGCGCGCGGCTGGCTTCATCGGCGAGCCCATCGAGCGGCCGGACGCCGATTTCGTGCGGCAGGCCACGGGCTTTGCCATCGGCGGCGTCTCGCCGCTGGGCTCCACCGCCCCGCTGCCCGCCTTCATGGACCGGGCGCTGCTCGCCTTTCCCGTGGTCTGGGCGGCGGCCGGCACGCCCTTCCACGTGTTCGAGACGGCGCCCGGCCATCTGCGAGAGGTGCTGGAGGCGACGGTCGTCGATCTCTAGGAGACACGCTTTCAAGCGCCCGCGAGCAGCGCCTCCAGCACTCGCGCGTCGAAGACCGGCGGGCGACAGGACTGGCCCGCGCACAGATAGGCGGCCGGCCTCCGCCCCGGATCGACGCTGGACAGGACGCCGGGCAATCGGGCCGGATCGTCCGCCGTGAAGTCCAGCCGGCTGAGATCGACCATTCGATTCGCCTGCGTGACGAGATCGCCCCGTGCGTCGCCGAGGATCGCAAGCTCGCCGGCATGGTCCCGCCGGTGCAGCGCGGAGAGGATGCCGGGATAGGCGGCGGGGTTTGCGGCAATGCGCCCGGCCGCCGTTTCCATCGCCCGCCCGGCCCTCTCGATCTCCGCCGCCTCGCCGCTGATCTGCGCCAGCAGCGCGAGGCCCTCCAGCAGTTGCGCCGTGGGGCTCGGTACCGCCTCGTCCCCGTCGCCGCGCAGGCGGATGAGCACGTCCCCGGCATCCTCCGCCGTCATCCAGTGCCCGCCCGTGCCGTCCGCATGCCAGCGCTCGGCCGCCTCGGCGAGGCGCTTTGCATCGGCCAGATAGCGCGCGTCCAGCGTGAGCGCGAAAAGCTGAGAGGCGGCGGCGATCATGGCGCCATAGTCGGCGGTGGAGGCAAGGCCCGCGACACGGCCCTCCCGCGCCGCGTGGTGCAGCCGCCCGTCCCGCCACAGCGCCCGCATCACGAAACGATAGGCGTTCACGGCCAGTACGCGGGCGGCGTCGTGCTCCAGAACATGCGCGATTTCGGCGAGCGCGCGGATGGCCATGCCGTTCCAGTCCGCCAGCACCTTGTCGTCCCGGCCGGGGCGGACGCGCGCCTGCCGCAGGGCCAGAAGAATGCCGCGCTCCTCATCGTGGAACGCCTCGGCCGGGCCGGTTCCGCCCAGCCGGTTGAGGACGATCCTGCCCTCCCAGTTGCCTCGCGGGCCGGCATCGTAGCGCCGGCGGAAATCCGCGGCGCGCTCGCCCAGCGCCGCGTCGATCGCGGTCGGGGCCCAGACATAGAAGGCCCCCTCTTCCGGGTGCCCATCCTCGTCCGGGCTGTCGGCGTCCAGCGAGGCCGCGAGGCCGCCGCCTTCCACCACCATCTCGCGCGCCAGCCAGCCGACCGTTTCCTCGATTCGGCGGCGATACAAATCCTGCCCTGTCGCGCGCCAGCCCCAGAGCAGATGGCGCAGGAACTGGGCGTTGTCGTAGAGCATCTTCTCGAAATGCGGCACGAGCCAGCGCGCGTCCACGCTGTAGCGATGCAGCCCGCCGCCGAGATGGTCGTAGATGCCGCCCTCGCACAGCGAGCTCAGCGTCGTCAGGAACGCCTCGCGATGGGCGGCCGGTCCGGTCGGGAAGGCCGAGCGGGCCAGGATCTCGAAATAGGGCGCGTTCGGGAATTTCGGCGCGCCGCCCATGCCCCCGAGCACCGGGTCCACCATGCGCGCGATCCGCCCGGCCGTTTCCTCGAACGCGGCGGGCGGCAGCGCGCCATGCGCCTTCGCCCCGGCGAGGAAGCCGGCGAGATGGGCGGAAATCCTGTCCGCGCCGTCCTGCAACTGGCCCCGCCGCTCCTCCCAGGCGCGGCCGACCGCTTCGAGAAGCTCCACGAAGCCCGGCCGGCCGTGGCTGGCCCGTTTGGGGAAATAGGTGCCGCCGTGGAAAGGCTCGCCCCTGGGGGTGAGGAACATCGTCATCGGCCAGCCGCCCTGCTCGCCGATGGCATGAAGCGCGCTCATGTAAAGATGGTCGAGGTCCGGCCGCTCCTCCCGGTCCACCTTCACATTCACGAACAGCCGGTTCATCACCGCCGCCGTGGCCTCGTCCTCGAAGCTCTCATGGGCCATCACATGGCACCAGTGGCAGGCCGCATAGCCGACGGAAAGGAGGATGGGCCGATCCAGCGCCTGCGCCTCGGCCAGCGTCTCGGCCGACCATTCGCGCCAGTGGACGGGGTTGTCCCTGTGCTGGAGAAGATAGGGGCTGACCGCGTTTCCCAGCCGGTTGCCGTTGTCGCCCGTCATCGCGCGCTCCCTTCATCGTAGACGAGCTAGATGGGGCATCGGGGCGCTCCTGCCATGGTTTGACGAAGCGCCGGCCCCGTGGCACCGCTCATCGCCATGATGGCCGCCCCGCTCCACGATACGATCGTCGCCCTCTCCTCCGGCTCGCTGCCCTCCGGCATCGCGGTGATGCGCGCCAGCGGCCCGGCGGTGCGCACACTTCTGGCAAGCCTTGCCGGCGGCGTGCCCGCGCCGCGCCGCGCCTCCCTGCGCCTCATCCGCGACGAGGAAGGGAAGGCGCTGGACCGGGGGCTGGTGCTGTTCTTCCCCGGCCCGGAGACGGCGACGGGCGAGGACGTCGCCGAATTCCACCTGCATGGAGGCCGGGCGGTGGTGGCCGGCTTCCTCCAGGCGGCGACGAGCCTTGCCGATGTGCGACTCGCCGGCCCGGGCGAGTTCACCCGGCGCGCCTTCGTGCACGGGCGCATCGACCTGACCGAGGCCGAGGGGCTTGCGGACCTCCTGGCCGCCGAAACGCAGGGCCAGCGAAGGCGGGCGCTGGACCAGGCCGAGGGGGCCCACCGCGCGCTCTATGAGGACTGGGCGGCCCGGCTTCTGCACGCGCGCGCCATGCTGGAGGCCGAGTTCGACTTCTCGGACGAGGACGACGTGTCGGAGGGCGTCTCGGCGGCGGCGCTGGAGGAAGCGGGGCGGCTGGCGCGTGAGATTGCCGCGCATCTCTCCGCCGCCGGCCGGGGCGAAATCCTGCGCGAGGGCTTTCGCGTCGCGCTGGTCGGCTCTCCCAATGCGGGCAAGTCGAGCCTTCTCAACGCCCTGGCGCGAAGGGACGCCGCCATCGTTTCCGATATTCCTGGCACCACGCGCGATCTGGTGGAGGTGTCGCTCGACATGGGGGGCGTTCCCGTGCGGCTGGTGGACACGGCGGGCCTTCGCGAGGCGGGCGACGCCATCGAGGCCGTGGGCGTGGAGCGCGCCCGCGGGGCGATGGAGGAGGCCGATCTGGTGCTCCTGCTCCAGCCGCCGGAGGAGAGTCGTGAAAGCGCGATGACTCACGTGAAACAGGTGCCCGCCCACAAGCTCCTCCTGCTGCGCTCCAAGGGCGACCTTGCGGGAGGGCTCGAAGGCCCGTCCGTCTCGGCCGCGACCGGCGCCGGGCTGGCGGAGCTTGAATCCGCGCTGGCGGATCGCGCGCGGGCCGCCGTGGGCGATCCCTCGCAACTCGTGCCGACGCGCGAGCGCCACCGGCTCATCCTGCGCGCGGCGCTGGACGAGCTGGAGGCGCAACCCCTCCCCGCCCTGCCCCCCGAAATCGCCGCAGAGACCTTGCGCCGGGCGGGCGACCGGCTGGCCGCGCTGACGGGGGCGCGGGGCGTGGAGGACATTCTCGACATCGTATTCTCGCAATTCTGCATCGGGAAGTAGCACGGCAGACCGCCCGCATCGCTTCCCGCCGTTCCGTTCGCCAACCTCCGCCTTCACCCTCATGCTCAGCGTGCCGAAGCACGAAGGTGACGCACGAGCGTGCGGCTGGCGCCTCGCCCTTCGACAGGCTCAGGATGAGGGCTACGGGGACGTCGGGCACCGGGCCGGCCGGTTGCGCCCAAATGAGGGAGGCCCATCCCCCGCGCCCCGCCGCCGAAACCGCCGCCGCGTCCCTGCGGCATTGACGGGGGCGCGGGGCGCGGAGGACATTCAGGCATCGTTCTTGCCATTCCGCATCGGGACAAAGCATGACTGAACCGCTCATCCGCGCCGCGGAGCGCTCGGACGCGCCCGCACTGGCCCGGCTCTTCAACCAGCCCTCCTATCGCCACGGCACGATGCGCCTGCCGTTCGAGACCCAGGAGATGGTGGAAAAACGCCTGTTCGACCGCGCGGGGGATACGACGCTTCTTCTCGTCGCCGAACTCGACGGCGCCGTCCTCGGCTCCGCAGGCCTCACCCGGTGGACCGGACGCCGCTCCCATGTCGGCCTCCTCGGCATCGGGGTGGACGAGGCCCATCGGCGGCGCGGTATCGGCCGCGCGCTGATGGCGGCGTTGATCGATACGGCCGACAACTGGTTCGGGCTTCGCAGGATCGAGCTGGAGGTGAATGTGGACAACGAGGCCGCCATCGCTCTCTACACATCGCTCGGTTTCGAGATCGAGGGGCGGGAGCGGCAGGCGATCCTGCGGGACGGCGTGCTGGTGGACAGTTTCCGCATGGCGCGCCTGAAGGACGCGCCGCCGCCCGCCGGCGACGATTGACAAGGCAGGCGGTTGGCGGCTTAACCCTTTCGCATGACCCCCGATCTCTCCTTCGATGTCGTCGTCATCGGCGGCGGCCATGCCGGATGCGAGGCGGCCGACGCGGCCGCGCGCACGGGCGCGCGCACCGCGCTCCTGACGCATCGCTTCGATACGGTGGGCGCCATGAGCTGCAACCCGGCCATCGGCGGCATCGGCAAGGGCCATCTGGTGCGCGAGATCGACGCGCTGGGCGGGCTGATGGGCGAGGTCGCGGATGCGGCCGGCATCCAGTTCCGAATGCTCAACCGCCGCAAGGGGCCCGCGGTCCACGGCCCGCGCACCCAGGCCGACCGCAAGCTGTATCGCGCTGCCATGCAGGCGCGGATTCGGGCCCGTAACGACCTTACGCTGGTGGAAGGCGACGCAGCGGATCTGGCTTTCGACCAGGAGGGGCGTGCGACGGCGGTGATACTGGCCGACGGGCGCCGGCTTGGCTGCGGCGCTGCGGTGCTGACGAGCGGCACCTTCCTGAACGGTTTGATCCATATCGGCGAGACGCAGATTCCGGCGGGTCGCATGGGCGAGGACCCTTCGCTCGGCCTTTCCGCCACGCTGGCGCGGCTCGGCCTTTCGCTCGGACGGCTGAAGACCGGCACGCCCGCCCGCCTCGACGGGCGCAGCATCGACTGGACCGGGCTCGACGTGCAGCGGCCCGACGACGAGCCGGTGCCCTTCTCCTATCTCACCCGCCGCATCGAGAACCCGCAGATCGACTGCGGCATCACGCGCACGAGCGAGGCGACCCATCGCATCATCCGCGAGAACCTGTCGCGCTCGGCCCTTTACGGCGGCCGGATCGAGGGCGCCGGCCCGCGCTACTGCCCCTCCATCGAGGACAAGATCGTCAAGTTCGGCGACCGCGACGGGCACCAGATTTTCCTGGAGCCGGAAGGGCTGGACGACGACACGGTCTATCCGAACGGCCTGTCCACCTCCCTCCCGGAAGACGTTCAGCACGCCTTCCTGCGCTCCATTCCGGGGCTGGAACGGGTCGCGATCCTGAAGCCCGGCTATGCCATCGAATACGACCATGTCGATCCGCGTGAGTTGACGCGCGGGCTGGAAGTGCGCAAGGCGAAGGGCCTGTTCCTCGCGGGGCAGATCAACGGCACCACGGGTTACGAGGAAGCAGCCGCGCAGGGGCTGGTCGCGGGGCTTAACGCGGCCCGGCGGGCCGGGGGCAGCGAGCCGGCGGTGTTCGGGCGCCAGGATGCCTATATCGGCGTGATGATCGACGATCTGACGCGAACGGGCGTGACCGAGCCCTACCGCATGTTCACCTCGCGCGCGGAGTTCCGGCTGTCCCTGAGGGCCGACAATGCCGACCGCCGGCTGACGCCGCTCGGCCTTTCGCTCGGCCTCGTCGAGGAGCGCCGGCGGCGTGTGTTCGAAGCGAGCGAGGAGGCTCTCGGGCGCGCGCGGGAAACGCTTCAGTCCCTGACGATCACCCCGAACGCGGCCTTGCGCCGGGGCCTGTCCGTCAATCAGGACGGGCGCGCGCGAACGGCTTGGCAGCTTCTGTCGCAGCCCGGCAACAGCCTTGAGAGCCTCTCGGCCCTCTGGCCGGAGCTGTCCGACATCCCTCCTGCGGTGGCGGCGCGCGTCGAGATCGAGGCCGGCTACGACGTTTATCTGGAGCGGCAGAGGCGGGAACAGGCCGCCCTGAAGCGCGACGAGCAGCGCAGCATCCCGCAGGATTTCGATTTCAGCCGTCTCAAGGGCCTGTCCATCGAGCTTGCGCAGAAGCTCGACAGCCGCCGTCCGGGCAGCATCGCGGAGGCCGAGCGCATCGACGGCATGACCCCCGCTGCGCTGGCCATCCTCCTGGTGGCGCTGCGCAAGAGCGAACTCGCCCGTGCCGCATAGCTCTCGTCTCCAGAATGCGCCTGCGACCCTTGCCGGCGATCGCGCGACGGTGCTTTCGCGCAACGCTGTTTCACGTGAAACAGTGGCGCGTCTGGATGCCTATGCGGCCCTGCTCCTGAAGTGGCAGAACAGCATCAACCTCGTGGCGCCCTCGACGCTTCCCAGCCTCTGGACACGGCATCTCGAGGAGGGCCTGTTCCTTGGCTCCCTCATGCCGAAATACGGGCGCGTCGTCGATATCGGCTCCGGCGGGGGGCTGCCGGGACTGGTGCTGGCGATCCTTCGAACGGAACGAGGGCTGGGCGTCGATCTCGTGGAAAGCAACGGCAAGAAGGCGGCCTTTCTGCGAACCGTGGTGCGCGAACTCGGCCTGAATGCGGCGGTGCACGCGAGCCGCGTCGAGGATTGCGGCGCGATTCTGGAAGAGGCCGACCTGGTGACGGCCCGTGCTCTGGCTTCGCTGGACAGGCTGATGGCGATGGTCGGACCGCATGTGAAACCAACCTCCGTCTGCTGGTTTCCCAAGGGCCGCGACGTCGAGGCGGAAATCGCGGAGGCCTCTGCCCATTGGCGCTTTACCATGGTAAAGCACTCTTCGAAGGTCACACCGGACTCCGTCGTCCTGGAGATCGCCCGTCTGGAGGGCCTGGGCGCGTGATTCAAGGGATCGAGTCGGTGCCGAACCGAAATGCGGGCGAGCGTGCCCTGTTGATTCGTCCGGACGGCAGGATCTGGAAGTCTGGCTTGGAGCGCAGTCTTGGATAATCTGTCCCAGCGCACGATGCGGGTGATCACCATCGCCAACCAGAAGGGCGGCGTCGGCAAGACCACGACGGCGATCAATCTGGCCACCGCGCTCGCCGCCGTGGGCAAGCGCACGCTTCTCATCGACCTCGACCCGCAGGGGAACGCCTCCACGGGGCTCGGCATCGACCGGGCCGATCGTGACGTTTCCTCCTACGACGTCATTCTCGAGCAGGCCTCCATCACGCGGGCCTCCGTCGAGACGGCGGTGCCCAATCTCTTCATCATTCCCTCCACGCTCGACCTCCTCGGCGTGGAGATGGAGATCGCCGGCTCCAGCGGGCGCGCCTACCGCCTGCGGGACGCGCTGCATTTCCATTCGGTGGAGGATGCGCATTACGATTTCGTGCTGATCGACTGCCCTCCCTCCCTGAACCTCCTCACGATCAACGCCATGGCGGCGGCCGATTCGATCCTCGTGCCGCTGCAATGCGAGTTCTTCGCGCTGGAGGGCCTGAGCCAGCTTCTGGAAACCGTGGAGCAGGTGCGCGACACGCTGAACCCCTCGCTGCACCTGCACGGCATCGTCCTCACCATGTATGACGGGCGCAACAACCTGGCCGCGCAGGTGGTGAAGGATGTGCGCGCCTATATGGGCGAGCATGTCTACGAGACGATCATTCCGCGCAATGTGCGGGTTTCCGAGGCGCCCTCCTTCGGCAAGCCGGCCATTCTCTACGACATGAAGTGTTCGGGCAGCCAGGCCTATATCCGCCTCGCCTCCGAGATCATCCAGCGCGAGCGGCAGGGACGGGCCGCCGCATGAGCACGCGCGCCCTGCCCGCCTTCCCGCGCCCCATCCCGCCGCGCCCGGCCCGGTTCCGCCCCGTTCAGGAGATCGCCCGATGACCGAAGACAAGTCCCGCGCCCGCCTCGGCCGTGGCCTCGCCTCGCTGATCGGCGCCGGCGGCACGGCGGGCTCTGGCGCCCGCCCCGCCTTGCCCTTCGCGCCGCGCGAGGGGCAGGAGGCGGGCGGCGAGCGCAAGGTGGCCATCGGCCGGCTTTCGCCCAATCCGCGCAATCCGCGCCGCAGCTTCGTGGCCGAGGATCTCGGCGAGCTGACCGCCTCCATCCGCGTGCACGGCGTGGTGCAGCCCATCCTGGTGCGCCGCAAGGCGGGCGAGGGCAGCGGTTTCGAGATCGTGGCCGGCGAGCGGCGCTGGCGCGCGGCGCGGGAGGCGGGGCTGGCGGACGTGCCCGTGGTGGTGCGCGAGATTTCCGACCGGGAATCGCTCGAGATCGCCATCATCGAGAACGTCCAGCGCGCCGATCTGAACCCGATCGAGGAAGCGCTCGGCTATCAGATGCTGATCGACGAGCACGACTATACGCAGAACGACCTCGCCGACGTGCTGGGCAAGAGCCGCAGCCACGTGGCCAACACGCTGCGGCTCCTGAAGCTGCCGGAGGCGGTGCGGGATCTGGTCTCGGGCGGGCGCCTGAGCGCGGGGGCGGCGCGCACGGCCGTGTCGATGGACGATCCTGAGGCCTTCGCGCGCCGCATCGTCGAGGAGGGCATGAGCGTGCGTGAGGCGGAGGGCGCGGCACGGCAGACGCGCGCCCCGAACGCGGCGCCCGCGCCGAAGCGCAAACCGGCCGCGCCCGCCAAGGATGCCGACACGCGCGCCCTGGAGGCGCTGCTCTCCGACACGCTGTCCATGACGGTGGCGATCGACCTCAAGGGCGAGGGCGGGCGGCTCTCGCTGGACTTCGCCAGCCTCGACCAGCTCGACGAGCTGTGCCGCCTGCTTCAGGCCCGCAAGGGCCTTGCCGAGCCGCGCGTGCGCAGCCTGTAGGGCGCAGCGGGCCCGGAAGTTTCCTGAGGAAGAGAAGGGCCGTCAGAGACCGTTCGAGACTTCGGGCGGGCCCGGCCCTGCGGGTCCTTTTTTCGCCGCCGCCGCGTCGCTGATCCTCGCCCATGCCGCCGGCCATCGCCTGGCTCCTCGCGGACGACGAAAAATTCCTCGTAGGCCCTCCGCCGCCGAAGTCTCGAACGGCCTCTCAGCGCCGACGCGTGCGGGCGCGTGCGGCCTGCACGCCGATCTCCATCAGGCTGCGATGCATGATGGTGACGGAGAGCGCGGCATGCCGGCGGCTGTCGAGAATGTCGCGCTCCAGCCGCGTCAGGACGGCGGCGATGGCCTCTTCCTCCCACGCCACCAGGGCCGCCTCCATCGCGGCGCGGCGGCGAAAATGCGGGCGGCGGCGCTCGACCACGGCTGTCGGCACCGCGCCGCCGCGCTCCACCTCCTGTCGCATGGCCAGAAGCTGCTGGAAGTAGCGCAGGAGCGCCTGGTGCAACTGGAAGGTGGCGGTGCCGGAGGAGGTGAGCCGCTCGATCAGCTCCGGCAGGCGCTTCACCTCGCCGCTGGCGGCCGCGTCCACCGCCTCGTCCACCGTCTCGGCCGAGACGTCGCCGACGATGGCCGAGACGTCCTCCTCCGTGATCCCGGCCTTGCCGCTCGCATAGAGGCACAGCTTCTGCACCTCGCCGCGCGAGGCGAGCCGGTCTGCGCCCAGCCGGCTTCGCAGGAGATCGCGCGCGGCGCGCTCGATTCCGAGGCCGGCCTTTTCCAGCTCCTCGTCGATCATCCGGTCGAGCGCGCGCCCCTCGTCCTGGTAGCAGGGCAGCGCCATGGTGGCGCGGCCGCGCTCGGCCTGCTGGCGCAGGGCGGCGTTCTTCTTCAGGTCGCCCGCCTCGATGACGATGGTCGCCCCCTGCGGGGGCTTCTGGGCGAGGTCCGCCACCGCGTCGGCCAGCGCCTTGCCGTTGCCCGCGCCCCGCACGCGCACGAGGCGCCGGCCGCCGAACATGGAGACGGTGCCGGCCTCGTCGAACAGGCGGCCGATGTCCTTCTCCAGCTCGTCGGCGGAGAGCGTGACGCTGGCGAAGGGATCGGACGGATCGACGCCCGAGAGCGCGGCGAGCTTCTGCGCCCGCTCCGAGACGAGGCCCGGATCCGGCCCGTAGAGAAGCACCACGGGAAACGAGGTGTCGGGGCGCGAGAGAAAGGCCTCGACCTCGCCGGCTTTCTTCTGCGCCATCAGTTGGTCGCGAGTGCGGGCTGGCCCTCGATCTCGCGCCGCAGGATGGGCAGCACCGCGACGGCGAGGCGGTCGGCCAGCTCGGCCGCGCTCTTGTCGCGCGCGTCGATCAGCGCCCGGTCGGCGGCGAAGAGCTGCTCGCTGCGGTCGTAGGGCGCGGTGGAGAAGCGCGTGCCGCTGCCCAGCACCGCGCCGTCGGAGACGCGGCGCACCGTGTAGCTGGCCTGGATGCGGTAGAGGCTGGCGGTGGGAACGCCCGAGCCGCCCTGGACGGACACGTCCTGCTCGAAGCCGCTGACGTCGAGCACCACCTCGTAGAGCGGCTCGCGCACGGGGGTGGCGCCGTTGAGGCGGAACAGGAGCGGGTTGCGCACCACCTGCGCCGTGCGCGAGCCGGCCTCCGACACGGCGATGCGCCCGGAAAGCGTCTCCACCCCGGCGAGCGGCTGCCCGGTGACGGGCGAGACAGGCCCTTGCCCGTGCAGCGGCGCGGCCGTGCAGCCGGCCAGCGCCAGCACGGCCAGGAGAGGCAGGAAGAGCTTAGAGGACGACATTGACGATCCTTCCGGGCACGACCACGACGCGCTTGGGCGCCTGACCGTTCAGCATCTCGCGCACGAAGTCGAGGGCCAGAGCGGCGCGCTCCACCTCTTCCTTGCCCGCCTGTGCGGCGACACGAAGGTCGCCGCGCTTCTTGCCGTTCACCTGAACCGGCAACACGATCTCGTCGTCCTTCAGAAGGGCGGGGTCCGGCACGGGCCAGCTCGCGGCGGCCACGAGCCCCTCCTGCCCCAGCGCCGCCCAGCATTCCTCGGCAAGATGCGGCATCATGGGGGCAAAGAGGCGGGTGAGGATCGAGAGGGCCTCGCGCGCGGCCGCGCGCAGCGAGGGGTCTGCCTCCAGCGCCGCAGGGGCCAGCGCGGCCGAGAGGGCGTTGACCAGCTCGTAGAGGCGCGCCACGGCCTTGTTGAAGGCCAGGCGCTCGATGTCGTCGCCCACGCCCGCCGCCGTGCGGTGGGCCGCCTTGCGCACGCCCTCGGCGGCCTCGCTGAACGCGCCGCGGAACGATTCGGAGCCGGAAAGAAGCCCGGCGCTTTCGGACACCAGCCGCCAGAGGCGCTGGACGAAGCGATGGGCGCCTTCCGCGCCGGCCTCCGTCCAGATCACGTCGCGCTCGGGCGGCGAATCGGAGAGCATGAACCAGCGCGCCGTGTCCGCGCCGTAGCCGGAGATGATGTCGTCGGGATCGACAACGTTCTTCTTCGACTTCGACATCTTCTCGATGGAGCCGATCTCGATCGCGCCGCCCGTGGACAGGCGCGTGGCGGTGCGCCGGCCGTCCGCCTCCACGATGGCCACGTCGGTGGGCGCCACCCATTCGCGTCCGTCGCGATAGGTCTCGTGCACCACCATGCCCTGCGTGAACAGGCCCTTGAAGGGCTCGTCCAGCGCCAGATGCCCGGTGGCGCTCATGGCGCGGGTGAAGAAGCGCGAATAGAGCAGGTGCAGGATCGCGTGCTCGATGCCGCCGATATACTGGTCCACCGGCAGCCAGGCATCGGCGATGGCCGGCACGGTCGGACCGCTCGCGCGCGGCGCGGTGAAGCGCGCGAAATACCAGGAGGAGTCGACGAACGTGTCCATCGTGTCCGTCTCGCGGGTGGCCGCGCCGCCGCATTGCGGGCAGGTGGCGTTCCGCCATGTGGGGTGGCGGTCCAGCGGGTTGCCCGGCTTGTCGAACTCGATATCGTCGGGCAGCCGGACCGGCAGGTTCTCGCGCGCCTCGGGAACGACGCCGCAGGCCTGGCAGTGCAGCACGGGAATGGGGCAGCCCCAATAGCGCTGGCGCGAGACGCCCCAGTCGCGCAGGCGGAAGTTCACCTTGCGCTGCGCCTGCGGCCGCCCGGCCAGCGTGGCCGATTCGAGCCGGCGCGCCACCTCCTCGAAGGCGGCGTCCGGCGACAGGCCGTCCAGGAAGCGAGAGTGGAACAGGGTGCCCTCGCCCGTATAGGCCTCCTTGCTTATCTCGAAGCTCTCGGGCGCCTCGCCGGCCGGCAGGACCACGGCCCGGACGGGCAGGGCATGGCCGCGCGCGAAGTCCAGGTCGCGCTGGTCGTGCGCGGGGCAGCCGAAGACGGCGCCGGTGCCGTAGTCCATCAGCACGAAATTGGCGACATAGACCGGCACGGTCCAGTCCGGGTCGAAGGGGTGCACGGCGCGCAGGCCCGTGTCGTAGCCCTTCTTCTCGGCGGTCTCGACGGCCTCGGCCGAGGTGCTGGTGCGCCGGCACTCCTGCGCGAAGGCCGCCAGCGCGGGGTCGCTGGAGGCCAGGGCCCTCGCCACGGGGTGGTCGGCGGCGATGGCCAGGAAGGAGGCGCCGAACAGCGTGTCGGGCCGGGTGGTGAACACCTCGATCTCGGGCGCCAAAGCGGGCTCGGCCAGCGCCATGTCCGAGGCGCGTTCGTTGCCGGCCAGCGCCCAGCGCAGCATCAGCCCCTCGGAGCGGCCGATCCAGTTGCGCTGCATCAGCCGCACCTTCTCGGGCCAGCCGGGCAGGCGGTCGAGGGCGGACAGCAGGTCCTCGGCGAAATCGGTGATCTTGAAGAACCACTGGACGAGCTCGCGCTGCTCGACCTCGGCGCCCGAGCGCCAGCCGCGCCCGTCGATCACCTGCTCGTTGGCCAGCACCGTCTGGTCCACCGGGTCCCAGTTGACCTTGGACTTGCGGCGATAGGCCAGGCCCTTGTCCAGCATGTCGAGGAAGAGCATCTGCTGGCGGTGGTAGTATTCCACGTCGCAGGTGGCGAATTCGCGCGACCAGTCCAGCGACAGGCCCATGGACTTGAGCTGCCCGCGCATCGTGGCGATGTTGGCATAGGTCCATTCGCGCGGATGCACCTTGTTCTGCATGGCCGCGTTCTCGGCCGGCATGCCGAAGGCGTCCCAGCCCATGGGGTGCAGGACGTTGAAGCCCCTGGCCCGCTTGTAGCGCGCCACCACGTCGCCCATCGCGTAGTTGCGCACATGGCCCATGTGGATGCGCCCCGAGGGATAGGGGAACATCTCGAGCACGTAGTATTTCTCGCCGGCCGCGTCGGTGTCGGTCTCGAAGAGCCTGGCTTCGTCCCAGGCCTTCTGCCAACGGGGGTCGGAAGCGCGGGCGTTGTAGCGTTCTGTGGCGGCCATGGAAACGGCGGGTCTCGCTGATCGGGGAGTGCGTGATAGGATGCGACTGGGGACGAATGAGGTCAGTAAGCGTTTACTGACCCGGTGTCACCGCATCGAATAACGGCCCCTCCCCCGCTTGCCAATCCCGCCGCAGGACGACCCATGACCCCATCCGCCCCCGCCGCACAGCTTCAGACCGTCCAGGACCGGATCGCGGCCGCGCAAAAGCGCGCCGGCCGGCCCGACGGCTCGGTGACGCTGGTGGCCGTCTCCAAGACCTTCGAGGCCCCGGACATCCGCCCCGTGCTGGAGGCGGGCTGCCGCGTGTTCGGCGAGAACCGGGTGCAGGAGGCCAAGGCCAAGTGGCCCGCTTTGCGCGAGGCGTTCGAGGGCGTGGAGCTGCACCTCATCGGCCCGCTCCAGTCCAACAAGGCCGCCGAGGCGGTGGCCCTGTTCGACGTGATCGAGACCGTGGACCGCGAGAAGATCGCCCGCGAGCTGGCGCGGGAGATGGACCGGCAGGGCCGGCGCCCGCGCCTCTACGTGCAGGTCAATATCGGGCAGGAGGCGCAAAAGGCGGGCATCGCGCCCGGCGAGGCCGTTGCCTTCGTGGAGCGCTGCCGCGCCGCGCACGGGCTCGCCATCGAGGGGCTGATGTGCATCCCGCCGCTGGAGGGCGACCCGGCGCCGCATTTCTCGGCGCTGGCCGGCCTCGCGCGGGAGGCCGGCCTCGAAAAGCTCTCCATGGGCATGTCGGGCGATTTCGAGGAGGCCATCGCGCAGGGCGCCACCTCGGTGCGCGTCGGCTCGGCGATCTTCGGCGGGCGCGGATAGGCCGGGCGGCATGTCGGGCGCGGCGCGGCGCCCTATGTGGCGCTTGCTGCGTTCCTTACCTTCCCGCGAGGCCCCGCTTGTCCCTCTCCTCCTCCCAGGCCGATCTCGCCTACAAGACGGTGACGGTCGCCGGCATCGTCCTTGCAATGGCGGTCGGCGTGCTCGTCCTGTACTTCGCCGCGTCCGCCTTCTTCATCCTCTTCGCCAGCTTCGTGGTGGCGGCGGTGTTCGACGGGGCCGCGCGCGGCCTTGCCATGCTCGGCGTGCCCAGGAAGCTCGGGCTCGTGATCGTCTTCCTCGTCACGCTGGCCGCGGTCGCCGCGCTCGCCTTCTTCGGCGGGGCGACGCTCGTCACACAGGCCGGCCAGCTCTTCGAGGCCCTGCGCGAGCAGTCGCAGGAGCTCATGTCCTGGCTGGCCGGCGTGCTGCCGGCGGGGGTGGAGGCCGAGGTGGAGGCGATGGAGCCCTCGGACCTCCAGACGATGATGCCGGACGCGGGCGGCGTCGTCTCCTCCGCCTCCACGGCCGTGTTCTCGGTGCTGGGCGGCATCACGAACTTCTTCATCATCCTGTTCCTGGCCGCCTTCGTGGTATGGCAGCCCGGCGTCTACCGGCGCGGGCTCGTCAGCCTCTTCCCGAAGGAGAAGCGCGCGCGCATCGCGCAGACGACGGACGCCTCCGCGCATTCCCTGCGCATGTGGCTGCTCGGCGAGGCGATCTCCATGGTCACCGTCTTCGCCGTCTCCTGGCTCGGCCTGTGGCTGATCGACATGCCCTACGCCTTCCTGCTGGCGCTGCAGGCCGGGCTGCTGGCCTTCGTGCCCACGCTCGGCGCGCTGGTGGCCGGGGTGCCCATCGTGCTGACGGGGCTTTCGGTCAGCCCCACCATGGCGCTGCTGGGCCTTGGCGTCTACGTCGTCATCCAGGGGGTGGAAAGCAACATCACCACGCCCATCGCCCAGCGCTGGGCCACCTCGCTGCCGCCGGCTCTCACCTTGAGCGTGCAGCTCATCTTCGGCCTGATCTTCGGCCTGGCCGGCTTCATCCTCGCCGTGCCGCTGATGGCGGTGCTGATGGTGGTGATCCGGATGCTCTATGTGGAGGACGTGCTCGGCGGCGGGCTGGACAAGGACGGGCAGGGCTGAGGGCCGGGCGGCTTCATTTCGCGGCGCGACTTGGCTAGAAACGTTTTCAACGATCGGCGACAGGAGGAGGGTTGCATGAGCGCGACGGTGGTTCCCATCAAGGACGAGTGGAAGGCGAACGCCCTTCTTTCGCAGGACACGTATCGCGAGTGGTACGAGAGGAGCGTGTCGGACCCGGACGGGTTCTGGGGCGAGCACGGACGGCGGATCGACTGGATCAGGCCGTTCCAGCGCGTCAAGAACACCTCCTTCGCGCCCGGCGCGGTCTCCATCCGGTGGTTCGAGGACGGCACGCTCAACGTCTCGGCCAACTGCATCGACCGGCACCTGGCCGAGAGGGGCGATCAGGTCGCGATCCTCTGGGAGGGCGACGACCCGAAGGATTCCCGCGCCATCACCTATCGCGAGCTGCACGGCGAAGTGTGCCGGATGGCCAATGTGCTGAAGGCGCGGGGCGTGAAGCGGGGCGACCGCGTCACGCTCTACATGCCGATGATCCCCGAGGCCGCCTACGCGATGCTCGCCTGCGCGCGCATCGGCGCCATCCATTCGGTGGTCTTCGGCGGCTTCTCGCCCGACGCGCTGGCCGGGCGGCTGGAGGGGGCGAGCTCCTCCGTGCTCGTCACCGCCGACGAGGGCTATCGCGGCGGGCGCACCGTGCCGCTGAAGGCCAATGTGGACCGGGCCGTGGAGATCGCCGCCAGGGCCGGCCACGGCGTGGAGACCGTCCTCGTCGTGCGGCGCTCCGGCGGGGCCGTCGGCTTCCAGGAGGGGCGCGACATCTGGTGGCACGAGGCGCGCGAGGGCGCTTCGCCCGAGTGCGAGCCGGAGGAGATGGGCGCGGAGGATCCGCTCTTCATCCTCTACACCTCCGGCTCCACCGGCAAGCCGAAGGGCGTGCTGCACAGCTCGGGCGGCTATCTCGTCTATGCCTCGATGACGCATCAATACGTCTTCGGCTACCGGCCGGGCGACATCTACTGGTGCACGGCCGATGTGGGCTGGGTCACGGGCCACAGCTACATCGTCTACGGGCCGCTGGCCAACGGCGCGACGACGCTGATGTTCGAGGGCGTGCCGAACTATCCCGACCAGTCGCGCTTCTGGCAGGTGATCGACAAGCACAAGGTCAACATCTTCTACACCGCGCCCACCGCGATCCGCGCCCTGATGGGGGCGGGCGACGAGCCGGTGAAGGCGACCTCGCGCAAGAGCCTGCGCGTCCTCGCCTCGGTGGGTGAGCCGATCAACCCGGAAGCCTGGAACTGGTACTACAAGGTCGTGGGCGAGGAGCGCTGCCCGGTGATGGACACCTGGTGGCAGACGGAGACGGGCGGCATCCTCATCACGCCGCTGCCGGGGGCCACGGATCTCAAGCCCGGCTCGGCGACGCTGCCCTTCTTCGGCGTGAAGCCCCAGATCGTCGACAATGAGGGCCGCGTTCTGGACGGGGCGGTGGACGGCAATCTGTGCATCGTCGATTCCTGGCCGGGCCAGATGCGCACGGTCTACGGCGACCACGAGCGCTTCGAGCAGACCTATTTCTCCACCTACGAGAACAAGTACTTCACCGGCGACGGCGCGCGCCGCGACGAGGACGGCTACTACTGGATCACCGGCCGGGTGGACGACGTCATCAACGTCTCGGGCCACCGCATGGGCACGGCGGAGGTGGAATCCTCGCTCGTGGCGCACGAGAAGGTCTCGGAAGCGGCGGTGGTGGGCTACCCGCACGACATCAAGGGGCAGGGCATCTACTGCTATGTGACGCTGATGGAGGGGGTGGAGCCCACCGACGAGCTGCGCAAGGCGCTGGTGGCGCATGTGCGCCAGGACATCGGCGCCATCGCCTCGCCCGACAAGATCCAGTTCGCGCCCGGCCTGCCCAAGACGCGCTCGGGCAAGATCATGCGCCGCATCCTGCGCAAGATCGCCGAGGACGATTTCGCCGCGCTGGGCGACACCTCGACCCTGGCCGATCCGGGGGTGGTGGACGACCTGGTGGACAACCGCCAGAACAAGCGGGGCTGAAAAGGCAGGCAACGCGGATAAGGGGCCGGCCTTGCGCGAAGCTTGGCCGGCTTCGTTTTGCCCCCTTGCGCAATCGGGCGCGAGGACCCATCCTTTCCTTGTGTTCAACGTAGCGAAAGGGGGTGATCCGATGTCGAGTGATTTCCAAATGCCGGTCGGGTCTTCGTATCTGATGGCGTCGACGGAGCAGCCTTCGCTCGCCGCCTAAGGTAGGTCAGGCCGCCGAGGGGTCGCTTGGGACCGCCGGCATGGCAGACATCACGGGGCCGCTTCCTGGGGACAGGGAGCGGCCTTTTGCTGCTTAGGACGGCGGGCGCCGCCCCGGCCCTTCAGGCATAGAGGTCGCGGCGCGTGGGCGGCAGGCCGGAGGGGCCGCGCTCGCGGCGCGAGGCCAGCGTCTGGTTGACCATGGCGGTCGCGCTTTCGAAGCCCAGCGCGCAGCCGGCCAGATAGACCAGCCACAGCCGCGCGCGCGGCTCGCCCACCTCGGCCACCGCCGCCTCGAAATTGTCCTGCAACCGCTGCGCCCAGAGCCGGCAGGTGCGGGCGTAGTGCTCGCGCCAGTTCTCCACGTCGTGCACCTCGAACTTGTGCTGCTCGAGCTTCTGGAGCGAGTGGCCGATGAAGTCCAGCTCGCCGCCGGGGAAGATGTAGCGCGTGAGCGCCTTGTATTCGCGCGAGCGCTTGGCGCGGAACTCCTTCACGCTGCGCCGCGCCCCGCGCGTGATCGCGTGGTGCAGATAGAGCCCGCGCGGGCGCAGGAGGCGGTGGACGGTGCGGAAATACTCGTCGTGATGCTCGAAGCCGACATGCTCGAACATGCCGATCGAGGCGATCTTGTCGAAGGTGCCGGTCAGCTCCCCGAAGGGGCGCAGCTCGATGGTCACGCGCTCCGCTAGCCCGGCCGCGCGCACCCGCTCGGTGGCCAGCTCGAACTGGGCGCGCGAGAGCGTGACGCCGTGGCCGGTGATGCGCCGGGTGGAGGCCGCGTGGATGAGGAGCGCGCCCCAGCCGCAGCCGATGTCCAGGAAACGCTCGCCGTCGGCCAGGCGCAGCTTGCGGCAGATCATCTCCAGCTTGTCGGCCTGCGCCTTGTCGAGATCCTCGTGCCAGCCGTCGAAATAGGCGCAGGAATAGACCATCCGCTCGTCCAGGAAGGTCTGGTAGAAGCGGTTGGACAGGTCGTAGTGGAACTGGATGGCCTCGGCGCTGGAGCCGCTGGCCCCCGCGCCGCGCCCCGCTTCCAGCGCCCGCGCCTTCTCCCGCCGGTGCAGCGCGTAGAGCGAGGGCAGGGAGCGCGCGACCATCCATTTGTCGAGCGCCTTGAGCGCGTGCCTGGTGCGCACCTGGCGCCGCGCGGCGGCCAGATCGAAGATCGTGCCGCCCTCGATGTCGATGGCCTTGTCCATCCACAGCTCGATCAGCGTGTCGATGCGCGGGCGGAAGGGCAGGTGGGAGAGCGCGACGGGGTCGTTCAGCGTCAGGGCGGGGCCCTCGGCCGGGCCCAGCCGCTCGCCTGTCCAGAGGCGGACGGCGAAGGGCGGCCTGAAGGTCTGCACCGCGTGGCGCACCAGTTCCTCGAGCCGGGCGAGCGGTCTGGAATCCTCGGGGCGGATAGGCGCATGCTGCATCGCCGGACCTTTCGACGAAACGCTATGGACGCCTTAATATGGACCGAGTTCTCGGCGCGGCCAATCCGGCTCGTCCGAAGGGCGATCCTCAGCCCCGTTCCGGGCCCTCCTCGCCGCGCGCGCCGAGGAGGGGGCACCAGTCGCGCCGCCGGCCGCCCTCATAGGGCGCCACCAGCTCCTCGCGCAGGGGGCGCCGTGCCAGATCCGGCTCGCCGGCCACGGAGAGATCGGCGAGCACGCGCCCGAAATACTTGTCGCCCGAAATGTCGTGCAGCCGCACCGGCCCCTCGCCGATCAGCTCGACGAGACGGTTGCGGGCTCGCTCGGCCGCCTCGCTCTCGCCGGGGCACTTGCCCTTCAGCTCCGGCGCGTCGATGCCGCGCAGGCGCACGGCGACATGCACGGCCTGCATCGGCCAGACGAAGGCGAGAACCTCCACCGTGTCGCCGTCGCGCACCTTCACGACGGAGGCCTCCACCGGCCCGGCGATGCGGCGCGGCATCTCCTGCGGGGCGGCCGGGTGGGCGGCGCCGAGGCTCAGGGCGAAAGCGAGGACAGGCGCGCGCAGCATGGATGTCGCCAAGGGTCGTTGACAACATTCCTATACCCCATGCAACCGCGCATGGGCAAGGGGCACGTCCTGCCGGTGTGATAGGTAACTTGCGGTTGCGACCTCGGCGAAGATATGAAGGAAGTCCTAATCAGAAGTCCGAGGCGATGCCGTTCTTTTCCCAGTCGCCGAACCGCACGGGCTCGGGGCCCTTGGGGCCGTGAAGCTCGGCCGGGCGCTCCTGAGGCGCGGCGGCCTCACGTCTCTCCTGCGCCTCGCGCAGCGCGCGCCGGGCGGCGGGCGTCAGGGCGCGGGCGGCGGTTTCATCGCTCATGGGCTTGGCCTTCCCTTCGGTTTCGGCGCATTGAAGGACGGATCGCCGAACACCAGATTTGCACCGGTCGGTTTCACGTGAAACCTTTTCGCTGCTCCAGGGAGATGCACCGCTCGATGAACATGATCAAGACGGCAATGCTGATCGCATTCATGACCGCCCTGTTCATGGGTGTCGGTTACCTCATCGGCGGCAGCCAGGGCATGATGATCGCCCTCGTCGTCGCCGCCGGCATGAACCTTTTCGCCTACTGGAATTCCGACAAGATGGTGCTGCGCATGCACCATGCGCATGAGGTGGATGAGCGCACCGCGCCGGACTACTACCGGATGGTGCGCGGGCTGGCGGCCAATGCGGGCCTGCCCATGCCCAAGGTCTACATCATCGAGAACGAGCAGCCCAACGCCTTCGCCACGGGCCGCAACCCGCAGAACGCGGCCGTGGCGGCCACGACCGGGCTCCTCAAGCGGCTGACGCCGGAGGAGGTGGCCGGCGTGATGGCGCACGAGCTGGCGCATGTGCAGAACCGCGACACGCTGATCATGACCATCACCGCCACGCTGGCGGGCGCGATCTCCATGCTCGGCAATTTCGCCTTCTTCTTCGGCGGCAACAACGGCGACAACCGCAACCCGCTCGGCATTATCGGCGTGCTGCTGGCCATGATCGTGGCGCCGCTGGCCGCCATGATGGTGCAGATGGCAATCAGCCGCACGCGCGAATATTCGGCCGACCGGCGCGGCGCGGAAATCTGCGGCAACCCGATCTGGCTGGCTTCCGCCTTGCAGAAGATCGCCACGGCGGCCGGCCGCACGGTGAATGTCGATGCGGAGCGCAATCCCGCCACGGCCCACATGTTCATCATCAACCCGCTCAACGGCCAGCGCGCCGACGCCCTGTTCTCCACCCATCCCGACACGGGCAACCGCATCGCCGCGCTTCAGGCCATGGCGCGGGAGATGGGGGCGGGCGCGGCGCGGGGCGAAAGCGCCTTCGGCGCGGGGCTGCGCCATTCCGGGCGCGGCGCGAGCAGGCTGCCCTCCGGCGGCTCGCGACGCGGCTCCGGCCGGGGCCCGTGGGGTTGAGCGCGCCCGCCCGCCGCCCCGCCATCGCCACGCAGGACGAGGCGCCGGGCCTTGCCTCCCGGCGCGTCGCCGCGCGGCTTCTCGCCGCCGTCGTGGAGGCCCGCACCTCGCTGGACGGGCTGACGGATGCCGGCGGCGGCCATCCCGAATACCGCCGGCTGGACGCGCGCGACCGCGGCCTCGTCAAGGCCATCCTCATGGCGGCCCTGCGCCGGCGGGGCACGGTGGAGGCGATCCTCGCCGCCTGCCTCGACCGGCCGCTGCCCGGCAAGGCGGCCTCGCTGAGGACGCTGCTGCATATCGGCGCGGCGCAGATCCTGTTTCTCGACGTGCCCGATTCGGCGGCCGTCGACACCTCGGTGGAACTGGCCCGCGCCGACCCGCGCAACGCCCGCTTCACCGGGCTCGTCAACGCGATCCTGCGGCGCGTGTCGCGGGAGAAGGAGGCGTTCCTCGCGCGCTTCGACGATCCGGCGCTCGATTGCCCGCCCTGGCTGTTCGAGCGCCTCGTGGCGGCCTATGGCGAGCCCCGCGCCCGCGCCATCGCGCTGGCGCACCGCCGGCCCGCGCCGCTCGACCTCAGCGTGAAGGCCGACGCGGCGGGCTGGGCGGAGCGGCTGGGGGGCGAGGCCCTGGCCACCGGCACCGTGCGCCTGCCCCCGCTCGACCGCGCGGTGACGGAGCTGGCCGGCTTCGCCGAGGGCGCCTGGTGGGTGCAGGATGCCGCCGCCGCCCTGCCGGCGCGGCTTCTGGGCGAGGTTTCCGGCTCGACGGTCGCCGATCTGTGCGCCGCGCCCGGCGGCAAGACGGCGCAACTGGCGGCGGCCGGCGCGCGCGTGAGCGCCTTCGACATTTCCAAAAGTCGCATGAAGCGCCTTCAGGAGAATTTCGCGCGCCTGGGGCTGAGCGCCGAGACGCATATCGGCGACCTGCGCGCCTTGGCGGCGCGCGAGCCCTTCGACGCGGTGCTTCTCGACGCGCCGTGCTCCTCCACCGGCACGATCCGCCGCCATCCGGACGTGGCCTATACCAAGGACGCCGCCGAGATCGGCAAGCTCGCGGGCGTGCAGGCCGCGCTTCTGGCCGCCGCGGCCGGGCTGGTGCGGCCGGGCGGGCGGCTCGTCTTCTCCAACTGCTCACTCGACCCCGTGGAGGGCGAGGCGGTGGTCGAAGCCTTCCTGGCGGCGCGGCCCGACTATGCCCGCCTTCCGGTGCGGCCCGCCGAGCTGCCGGGGCTGGAGGAGGCCGTGACGAGCGCGGGCGAGGTACGCACCACGCCCGACATGCTGGATCGCGGAACGCCCTCCCGCTCCGGCCTCGACGGGTTCTTCGCGGCTCGGCTGGCGCGGCTCGGCTGAGCGGGACGGCTCCATTTTAGCAAAGCGTTTACCTCGATAGCCGAAACTTGGCTCCAGCAGGGCCGGGGGCAGGATGCCGCCTCGCCTGGCTGAAGTCGGGTGAAGGCGATGACGATTGCTGCGGAACTGGTCGACGACCCGCGCCTTGCGGGTTTGATGGCGAAGGAGGCCTGGCGCCGCGCGCGCCGGCGCCTGCGCACCTCGCCCTCGCTGCTGTGGCTCGTGCATCGGCGCGCCTCCGAATCCGACCGGCTGATGGCGGTGCCGCGCCAGATCGAGCGCGGGGACCGCGCCGTCGCCGAGGCGATCTATGGCGGCCGTTTCGAGCTGGCCGGCCATGTGGCGCTGATGGGCGCGACGACGCCCTTCCGGGTGAGCGAGGCGCCCGAGGGGTGGCAGGCCGAGCTTGCCAGCTTCGAATGGCTGCGCCATCTCGCCGAGGTCGAGGACGCGCTGGCCAGCGCCAATGCCCGTGCCCATGTGGGCGACTTCTACGCGCTGCGCCGCCGCCGGCGCGCGCCGGTCGCCATGCGGCCCGACATCATCGCCCGCCGCCTCATGGCGCTCTTCACCCATGCGCCGCTGGTGCTGGCGCAGGCCGAGCCGGCCTTCACCCGCCGCTTCCTGGAGCGACTGGCGGGCGAGGCGCGGCTCCTGCGGCGCATGGCACCGGAGGTGACGGACGGCCTGCCGCGCCTGCAAGTGCGCATCGCGCTGGCCTATGCCACGCTGTGCCTGCCGGGCGCTTCGGCCATGATCAGGACGGCGGGCGCCAACCTCGCCGCCGAACTCGACCGGCAGATCTTCGCCGATGGCGGCCATGCGTGCCGCAACCCGGACGCCATCGCGCTCCTGCTCAAGCAGCTCCTGCCGCTGCGCCAGCTCTATTCGGCGCGCAACCTGGCGGTGCCGCGCGGCCTCTTCTCCGCCATCGACAGGATGCTGCCGGCGCTGCGCTTCTTCCTCCATGCCGATGGCTCGCAGGCCATGTTCAACGGCGCGGGCCTCGTCTCGCGCTCGCTCCTGGCGGGCCTCCTGCGCTTCGACGAGACCCTGGGCGACCCGGTCGGCCACATGCGCCAGTCGGGCTACCAGCGGCTGGCGCAGGGCGGGGCGGTGCTCATCGCCGATGCCGGGCTCGCGCCCGTGGCGACCATGTCGGGCGAGGCCCATGCGGGCACGCTCGCCTTCGAGTTCTCCTCCGGCCGCCAGCGCTTCGTGGTCAATTGCGGGCCCTCCCCGCGCGACGAATGGCGGCGGCTGGCCCGCGCCACGGCGGCCCATTCCACGGTGACGGTGGGGGACCGCTCCTCCTCGCGCTTCCCGCGCTCCGAGCGCCTCGGGCGCTTCCTCGGCGGCCCGCTGGTGGCCGGGCCGACGCGCGTGCCCGCCACGCGCCAGGACGGACGCGAGGGCCAGCATCTGACGCTCGCCCATGACGGCTACCGCGCCGGCTTCGGCCTGATCCACGAGCGCGAGCTGCTCCTCTCGCCCGACGGAATGCTGCTGGAGGGCGCCGACAGGCTGCACAAGGCCGCCGGGCGCGGCGTGCGCGCGGGCGAGGCGGAGGGCGCGCTGCGCTTCCATCTCCATCCCGACGTGGTGGCCGAGCAGGCCGGCAAGGGGATTCGCCTGGCCGGGGGCGGGGAGGTGTGGTGGTTCTTCGCCGACGCGCCGGTTTCGCTGGAGGATTCCATCGTCTTCTCCTGCCCCGACGCCCCCCGGCCCACCGCCCAGATCGTCGCGCGCTTCGAGCCGGGCCGCGCCGAAATCAACTGGCGCTTCGAACGCCAGCATTGAGCGGACGGAGCGCGGGGCACCGCCGGATCGTGCGCTTCACGGAGGCTCACGTCCCGCCCCCGCCCCGGCCTCGGCCGGCTCCTGCCTTGGCTCTTCGTCATCCCGGATCAAAGCCGGGATGACTACGGGAGGAATGACCAAGGGAGAGCGGATAACCAAAAGGTATGCCGGCGAAAGGTCCGCACGAGGAGCGTTCAGCCATTGAATCGGGCGCGGAACGATCCGATCTTGGGTGGATGCGCCCGATCCTTCTGTTCGCCGTCCTCTTCCTGTCCGCCTGCGGGATGACCCGCACCGTGGGTGTCCTGCCGCAGACGCTGGACAATCTGGAGCGCGACACCGCCGCCGCGCGTGAGGGCCGCGAGGCGCGCTGAACGCAATGAACGGGTTCCGGCCGCCGCCGCAATGGTCTATGGGGCGGCGGAAAGGCCCGGCCGCCGCTCCGGGCCCCCGCTGACGCGCCCGGAGATTTCAGCCCCATGGCCCTTGCCGCCAACACTTTCCCCGCCCCCGACCGCCTCCCCCTGCGCCGCGCGCTCCTGTCCGTCTTCGACAAGAGCGGGCTGGTGGAGTTCGCGCGCGGCCTGTCGGAACTCGGCGTCGAGCTTCTCTCGACCGGCGGCACCGCGAAGGCGCTTTCGGCGGCGGGCCTTGCGGTGAGGGACGTCTCGGACGTCACCGGCTTTCCCGAGATCATGGACGGGCGCGTGAAGACGCTGCATCCCGCCGTGCACGGAGGGCTGCTCGGCATCCGCGCCGACCCGGCGCACGCGGCGGCGATGGAGGCGCACGGCATTCAGGGCATCGACCTTCTGGTGGTCAATCTCTACCCGTTCGAGGAAACCGTCGCCTCCGGGGCCGAGGCGCCCGCGGTCATCGAGAATATCGACATTGGCGGGCCGGCCATGATCCGTGCCGGGGCCAAGAACCACGCCTATGTGGCGGTGGCCACCGACCCGGCGGATTACGGGGCGATCCTCGAGGCGGTGAGGGAGGGGCAGGGCACCGACCTCTCCCTGCGCCGGCGCCTCGCCGCCAAGGCCTTCGGGCTGACGGCCTCCTATGACGGCGCGGTCTCGGCATGGTTCGCGGCAAAGGCGGGCGAAGGCGCGCCGGCGCGCGCCAGCTTCTCCGGCACGCTCGCCGGAACGCTGCGCTACGGCGAGAACCCGCACCAGAGCGCGGCCTTCTACCGCACCGGCGAGGTGCGCGCGGGCGTTTCCACCGCGCGCCAGGTGCAGGGCAAGGAATTGTCCTACAACAATATCAACGACACCGACGCCGCCTTCGAGCTGGTGGCCGAGTTCGACCCGCAACGCACGGCGGCCGTGGCGATCATCAAGCACGCCAACCCCTGCGGCGTGGCGGAGGGTGAGAGCCTGGCGCAGGCCTATGGGCGGGCGCTGGCCTGCGACCCCGTCTCGGCGTTCGGCGGCATCGTCGCGCTCAACCGGCGCCTCGATGCGGCGAGCGCGGCCGAGATCGTGAAGATCTTCACCGAGGTCATCATCGCGCCGGAGGCGGACGAGGAGGCCATCGCGCTGGTGGCCGCCAGGAAGAACCTGCGCCTGCTCCTCACCGGCGGCCTGCCGGACCCGCGCGCCCGGGGCACGCTGGTGAAGTCGGTGGCGGGCGGGCTTCTCGTCCAGTCGCGCGACGCGGGACATATCGACGATCTCGACCTCAAGGTCGTGACGAGGCGCGCGCCCACGGCGACCGAGATGGCCGACCTGAAATTCGCCTTCCGGGTGGCCAAGCACGTGAAGTCGAACGCCATCGTCTATGCCCGGGACCTGGCGACGGTGGGCATCGGGGCAGGGCAGATGAGCCGGGTGGATTCGGCCCGCATCGCCGCGCGCAAGGCGCAGGACGCGGCAAGCGCGGCCGGCGGCGAGCCCCTGACGCGGGGCTCGGCGGTGGCGTCCGACGCCTTCTTCCCCTTCGCCGACGGGCTTCTCTCCGCCGTCGAGGCGGGCGCCACGGCCGTGATCCAGCCCGGCGGCTCGATGCGCGACGAAGAGGTGATCCGCGCCGCCGACGAACACGGCATCGCCATGGTGCTCACCGGCATGCGTCACTTCCGGCATTGAACGAAGCTTCGGCGCCTATCCGGCCCTGCGATCCTCCAGCCTCTCGTGCCGCGGGTCGCGGGTGGTGAGGAGGACGAGCAGGCCGGCGAGGAAGAAGGCGATGAGGGCCGACATGCCGAGGCGCGAGGCGGTGGCGGGGTCGGTGCGCGTGGCTGCAAAGGCGGTGAGGGTGGCGACGCTGAGCGGGGCGAGGAAGGAGCTGACGCGGCCCGTCAGCGCGTAGAGGCCGAAATAGCGGCCGGCCTCGGCCGGCTCGACCGACTGGGCGAGCCAGGAGCGCGAGGAGGCCTGGATCGGCCCGAAAGCGATGCCGATCAGGCCGCCGAAGAGGAGGAAGGCCTTCTCCGCCCCGCTGTCGAAGAAGCCGCCATCGGGCCCGGCCGCGAAGGTGACGAGCCCGAACAGGGTGGAGCCCGGCGCGGTGGAAACGATGCCGATGGTCGCCGCGACAAGGCACAGGATCGAGGCCATCACCACGCTTTTGGAGCCCAGCCGGCGGTCTACCAGCCCGGCCAGCCCGCAGCCGGCGATGGCCGCGACGTTCAGGATGATGCCGAAGAGGCCGCTTTCCACGACGCTCCAGCCGAACATGCCGGCCGCGAAGGGCCCGCCGAGCACGAGGACGCCGTTCACCCCGTCCTGATAGAGCACCCGCGCCAGCATGAAGCGGAAGAGCGCGGCGCGCTTTCGCACCTCCCGCCAGGTGCCGGCCAGCTCCGCCAGCCCTTCGCGAATCGCCCGGGCCGGGGGATCGGCGCGGCGGGAGCGGTCTGGCACCAGCCAGAACATCGGCAGGACGAAGACGAGATACCAGAGCGCCGAGAGCGGCCCCGTCGCCCGCGCGCCTTCGCCCTCGGCGGCGTCCAGCCCGAAGAGCGCCGGCAGGCCCAGAAGCGTCAGTCCCGTATCCGGGTCGGCGGACAGGAAGAGGACGGTGCCGATCAGCGCGATCATGCCGCCGCCATAGCCCAGCCCCCAGGCGATGTTGGAGACGAGGCCGATCGAGGGCCTCTCCACCAGGCTCGGCATCATGGAATCGTTGAGGACGATGGAAAGCTCCGCCGCCACGCTGGCGGTGACGACGAAGGCGGCTGCCAGGAAGAGGCTCGTGCCCGGCGCGGCCGTCCACAGCGCGCAGAGCGCGGCGATCTTGGCGAGGGCAAGGGCGGCAAGCCACGGTTTGCGGGGGCCCGCCCGGTCGGCAACCGCGCCGAGCACGGGCGCCGCCAAGGCGAGAAGGAGGCCCGAGACGGTCATGGCGCCCGCCCATGCCGCCTGCCCCGTCGCCGGGTCCGGCGCGAGCCGAGCGACGAAATAGGGGCCGAAGACGAAGGTGACGACGACCGTGAAGAAGGGCTGGGCCGCGAAGTCGAAGCTGATCCAGCCCCAGACGGAAGGGCGCTTGAGCGCAGGCCGCCCGTCGCCGGGCGAACCCCCTGCGGGCAATGCGGTTTCCATTCGTCCCTCCCTGCCACCGTCCGGCGGCCGGCCCGACTGTAGCGCGGGCCGGCCCGCGCGCCTACCGGGCCGGGCGTTTGCGCAGTTTCTAGCCGGCGAGGTCCAGAAGCAGGCCGACCGCCAGCGTGAGGCGGGCGACGGAAGCTTCGCCCGGCGCGGCGAGGCGGCTGACCTCGGCCACGATGCGCGGCAGCTCGGCGCCCCGGCGGCTTTCCCAGTCCGCGACCGGATCGCCCGATCCGTCGGCGCCCGCCAGCGCCTCGATCGTCATCTTGCGGCGCGCGGCGGAGAGCTGCGCGCCGGCCCGCTCAAGGGCCAGGATGTCGTAATAGTCCGTCGGGCGCATGGAATGGAGGGACGCCTCGATCTGGCCGATGCGCAGGAGGCGCGTGACGCCGAAGAAGACGCCGAGGGCCTGCGCGTGGGTGCATCCTGTTTCACGTGAAACAGCGTCGATCTCCGGGATGAGGGCGATGAGGGGCAGGAGCGCGACGGCCTGCGCCTCCTCGGGCGGCACGCCGGCCTCGATCCAGTCCGCGCGCCGCTTCTCGTACTCGGTGCGGGCCCGCTCGCTGGAGAGGCCCTGAAGCTCGCCGCGCAAGCCGGCGAGGGCGGCGGCGAGCCGCCGGGCGGTCTCGTCCATCGGCCCGCCGGCGCCGCGCAGGATGCGCAAGGTGGCGATGATGAGGAAGTTCGAGATCGCCTGGTAGAGGCCGAGCTGGACCTTACCGCGCACCCGGCCGTCCAGCGCATCGACGGCGGCGATGAGGGGCGCGGCGCCCAGGCCGTCGGCGGCCGCGACATAGGCGGACACGACACGCGCCGCGTCCGCGCCGGTGGCGTCGGACAGGAACGTCGCCGCCGCGATGCCGAGGCGGTTGACGAACTCGTTGGCCAGCGCGGTCGCGATGATCTCGCGCCGCAGGCGGTGCGACCGGATGTCCTCCGGGAAGAGCCTGCGCATCTCCTGCGGGAAATAGGCCTCCAGGCGGCCGGCCAGCGCCGGATCGTCGGGCAGGGCGCTTTCGGCCAGGCGGTCGAAGAGGTCGATCTTGGCGTAGGCGAGGAGGACGGCGATCTCGGGCCGCGTCAGGCCGCGCTCCTTGGCGCGCAGGTCGGCGAGCGCCGCGTCGGTCGGCAGGGCTTCCACCTCCCGGTCGAGCGCGCCGGTCGATTCCAGACGCTGCATGAGCCGCGCCTGGCCAGACAGGCGCTGCGGGCCGCCCGCCTCCTCCAGCGAGATGGCGAGGGATTGCAGATAGTTGTTGGACAGGACGAGAGCGGCGACCTCAGGCGTCATCGCGGCCAGAAGGCGGTCGCGCTCCGCGCGTTCCAGCCGGCCCTCGCCCATCGCCCGCTTCAGCGCGATCTTGAAGTTCACCTCCACGTCCGAGGTGTTGACGCCGGCGGAATTGTCGATGGCGTCGGTGTTGATGCGCACACCCGCGCGGGCCGCCTCGATGCGGCCCTTCTGCGTGGCGCCGAGATTGGCGCCTTCGCCCACCACGCGGGCACGCAGCTCGCGGCCCGTGATGCGCATCGCATCGTTGGCGCGGTCCCCGACATCGGCGTTCGATTCGGAGGTGGAACGGATATAGGTGCCGATGCCCCCGAACCAGAGAAGGTCCACCGGCGCGCGCAGGATGGCCGAGACGAGCTCGGCGGGCGTGCCCTCGCGCCGGTCCCAGCCCAGCGCCTGGGCCGCCTCGGCCGAAAGGCGCACGCGCTTTTCCCGCCGGGAGACGATCAGCCCGCCTTTGGAGAGGAGCGCGCGGTCGTAGTCGTCCCAGGAGGAGCGGGGCTTGTCGAACAGGCGCCTGCGCTCGGCGAAGGAGAGGCGAGGGTCGGGATCGGGGTCGATGAAGATGTGGCGGTGGTCGAAGGCGGCGACGAGCCTGATCTGTTCTGACAGAAGCATGCCGTTGCCGAAGACGTCGCCCGACATGTCGCCGCAGCCGGCGATGGTGAAGGGCTCTGCCTGGATATCCCAGGCCCTGTCGCCCTTGCCCAGCTCCCGGAAGTGCCGCTTCACCGCCTCCCAGGCGCCGCGCGCGGTGATGCCCATGCCCTTGTGGTCGTAGCCGGCCGAGCCGCCGGAGGCGAAGGCGTCGTCCATCCAGAAGCCCTGCACCTGCGCGATGGCGTTGGCGGTGTCGGAGAAGGTGGCGGTGCCCTTGTCTGCCGCGACGACGAAATAGGGGTCCGGCCCGTCATGGGCGATGACCCGCTCGGGCGTGACGGTTTCCTCGCCCACGGCATTGTCGGTGAGCGAGAGCAGCGAGGCGATGAAGACGATATAGGCCGCGCGCCCGGCCTCGAACCAGGCGTCGCGCCTCGAAGGATCGGGAAGGCGCTTGGGGTAGAAGCCGCCCTTGGCCCCGACCGGCACGATGACGGCGTTCTTCACCTGCTGCGCCTTGACGAGGCCGAGCACCTCGGTGCGGTAGTCCTGGCTGCGGTCCGACCAGCGCAGGCCCCCGCGCGCGACCTTGCCGAAGCGCAGATGCACGCCTTCCACCCGCGCGTCGAAGACGAAGATCTCGCGGAAGGGCACGGGGGCGGGCAGGCCGCCCAGCGCGTGCGGGTCCAGCTTGAAGGCCAGCGCCGGGGTGACGGCGTCGGGGCGCGAGCCCTCGTCGGCGCAGGGATCGGGGATGGCGTAGTGGTTGGTGCGCAGCGTGGCGAGGACGACCTGCGCGTAGCGGCGAAGGACGCGGTCGTCGTCGAGGCTCTCCACCGCGTCGAGCGCGGAGAGGATGGCGGCCGCGATGCGTGCGGGTGCGGCCCCCCGCTCGCGGGCCCGGGCGAGGAGCGGATCCTCCTCCTCCCGCGCGCCCTGTTCCGGCGCCTGCGGCTCGGCGGGGAAGGCGGGATCGAAGCTGGCGGCGAAAAGCGCGAAGATCTGGCGGGCGATGGCGGGCTGGCGCAGGAGCACGGAGGCCAGGAAGCCGTTGGAATAGGGCAGGCCCGCCTGGCGCAGATAGCGCCCGTAGGCGCGCAGGATATTGGCCTCGCGCCAGTCGAGCCCGCCCTCCAGCACCAGCGCGTTGAAGGCGTCGTTCTCGATGCGCCCGTCGATGACGGCGCAGAAGGTCTCCCCCAGCGCCGCGCCGTCCTCGGGCAGCGCGGAGCCGCCGCCCTGCCGGCGCGTCAGGTCCATGTCGTGGATGTGGACGGTGGAGCCGTCGGGCCGCGAAATCTCGAAGGTGCGCTCCGAGCCGACCGAGAAGCCCATGTTCTCCAGGATCGGCACGCGCGTGGACAGCGCCAGCGCCTCTCCCAGCACATAGAGCCGGAGGCGCAGGAGCCCCGCCTCGTCCGCGCCGTGGCGGTGGAATTGGACGGAGAGGGGCGCGCCCGGCGCGAGCGCGATGATGCGCCGCCCGTCCGCCACCGCCTCGGCCGGCGAGACGGCCTCGCGATAGCCCACCGGCAGGCCGGGGGCGAGCGCCGTCAGCTCGCGCGTGAGGCCGGTGCCGGCCATGGCCCGATCGAAGGCGTCGAGCCAGTTCTGCGCCATGGCGGTGATGCGCGCTTCCAGGACCGCCGGGTCCGGGCGCGGCGCCGGCCCGCCCCTGCGGCCGATGATGAAGTGGACCTGGACCAGAGGCCCCTCCGGAAAGGAGGGGTGGTAGACGGAGACGTGCCCGTCATAGCTCTCGGCCAGAAGCAGGCCGATCTCCTCGCGCAGGCGCTGGTCGTAGCGCTCGCGCGGCACGAAGACGAGCACGGAGGCGAAGCGGTCGAACGGGTCTATGCGCGGCAGCACGCGCACGCGCGGGCGCTCGCCCAGCTCCAGCACCGTGCCGATGAAGCTCTCCAGAAGATCGGTGTCTATCTGGAAGATCTCGTCGCGCGAATAGGTTTCCAGCGCGTTGAGCAGCGCCTTGGCCGAATGGGACTTGGGGTGCAGGCCGAAACGGTCGATGACCGTCTGCGCCTTCTGGCGCAGATAGGGGATGGAGAGGATGGGCTGGGTGTAGGCGGAGGCGGTGAAGAGGCCGGCGATGCGCAGCTCGCCGCACAGGCGGCCGGCCGAATCGTATTCCTTGACGCCGATATAGTCCATGTAGACGCGCCGGTGCACGATGGAGCGGGCGTTGGCCTTGGCCACGATCAGCGGCTCAGGCGCTTCCAGGAAGGCGCGGTGCTCGGGGCTGGGGCTGCTCTCCTCGCCCTCGCGGCGCAGCACGCGCACCTGCGGGTCGCGCAGGATGCCGAGGTCCGAGCCGGGCTTGCGGCGCATCGCGCCCCCGCCCGCCTGCGTGGCATATTCGAACTCGCGCACGCCCAGGAAGGTGAAATTGTCCGCCACCAGCCATTCCAGGAAGTGCGCGCTCTCCTCCACCCGGGCGCGCACGCCCGCGTCCGCCACATGCTCGGCGCGCCGCGTCAGGGCGAAGGCGGCGCGCGCGACGCGCTCGCGCATCGGGTAGAAGTCCTCGTTGGCGCGCGCGACCTGCTCGAGGATCGCCTCCAGGCGCCCCTTCAGCCGCGCCCCCGCCTCGGGGTCGGCGGGGCGCCCGGTGGCGACCTGGATGAGGCTGACGCGGCCCGGCTGGCCCGAGGCGGCCTTCCGCGAGGCGTGGAAGGAGGCGATGCGGCCCGTCTCGCCGCGCGCCACGTCCAGCACCGGGTGCGAGATGTAGTGAATCTCCGGCGCGGTGTCGGCCAGCTCGGCGATCACCGAATCGAACAGGAAGGGTCGGTCGTCGTTGACGAGGGTGACGAGCTGGAGCGGCTCGCCGCGCAGGCGGAAGCCTTGCGGCGCCTCCACGGCCACGAACGCCTTCTGCGGCTCGTGCGCCTGAAGCGCGGCGAGCGCCCGG
Organism: Aureimonas populi; assembly: GCF_017815515.1. Taxonomy (NCBI): domain Bacteria; kingdom Pseudomonadati; phylum Pseudomonadota; class Alphaproteobacteria; order Hyphomicrobiales; family Aurantimonadaceae; genus Aureimonas; species Aureimonas populi. Next base: position 1,004,303 of record NZ_CP072611.1, on the reverse strand, counting down.
CGGGCGGCCAGCGCCAGGGCCTCGGGGCCGAAGGCGGCCAGATCCTCGGCCGGGGGCCGGGCGAAGAGGAGGGGCGCCAGCCCGGCCGCCGCCTCATCCGATCCCAGAGCCTCCACCACGCCGCCGATCACGGCCGCCTTCTGCCTTGCCTCTTCGCCCATTTCCAAACCTTCCCGGCGCCCGCTGCCCGGCGCGCCGTCTCGCCTGCCGTGCCTCCCGCGCGGCCACCCCTCTTCAGGATCGCCGTCACGCGCCCACAGTTGGAGCAGGGCCCCGTACATGTCCATGGTGAAAAGCCGCCCGGCGCGTATCGCGCGCGCCGGCCCCGCCTTGCCCTCGCGGGGCTTTTGCGCCACGGTTCCTTCCATGAACGCCCATCACGACGACGAAGCCCGCAAGCGCGAGGCGGATGCGATCCTCACCCGTCTGCGGCAGGAGACCGAGCCGCAGATCGGCGCTTCCACCGAGCGCATGGTGCTGCGCGCCGGGGAGCATTTCAGCGCCCGCGACGTGGACCAGAGCGACCGCATCGAGGTGGTGGGAACGCGCATCGGCCGTCTGGCGGGGCTGGCCGGCTTCCTCGTCCTCGCCGTCATGTTCGTCGTGAACCATCTCCTGCCCTGATGACGCAGCCGACAGCCGCCGAGGCGACGAACGGAGCCGACAAGCCCGCCGTCATCGCAATCTCCAGCCATGTGGCGCGCGGCACGGTGGGCAACCGCGCGGCCGTGCTGGCACTCGAATCGCTGGGCTTTCCCGTCTGGTCCGTGCCCACGCTGACGCTGCCCTGGCATCCGGGGCGGGGGCCGGCGACGCGGATCGTGCCCGAGGACGACGCCTTCGCGGCGCTGATGGGCGACCTGACGGGCGCGCCGTGGCTGGGCGAGGTTGGCGCCGTGCTGACCGGCTATTTCGGCTCCCCGCGCCAGATCGAGCCGGCCGCGAGCCTGGTGGAGGCGGTGCGCAAGGCCAATCCGCGCGCGCTGTTCCTGTGCGACCCGGTGGTGGGCGACGAGGGCGAGGGCGGCGGGCGGCTCTACCAGCCGCAGGAAACGCTGGAGCAGATCCGCGACCGGCTCCTGCCGCTGGCCGACATCGCCACGCCCAATCGATTCGAGCTGGAGTTCCTGACGGGCCTGGAATTCTCCGACAACACCCATCTGATCGAGGCGGCCTCGACGCTGGGGCCCCCTTGCGTCATCGTCACCTCCGCCTTCGCGATGCTGCGCGGGGGTATCGGCAACCTCCTGGTGGACCGGAACGGCGCCCTCCTGGCCGAGCACCGGCGCATCGAGGGCGCGCCGCACGGGCTGGGGGACCTCACCTCGGCCGTGTTCCTCGCCCGCACCCTGAGCGGCGCCGGCCCGGAAAAGGCGCTGCAGGCGACGACGGCGGCCGTCTACGAAATCCTGGCGCGCACCACCAAGCGCGGGGCGGACGAGCTGACGCTGGAAACCGACGCGCAAAGCCTGAAGACGCCGATGGCGATGGTGCAGATGCGCCGCCTGCCGCTGCCCGGCGGCCGGCGGGCCTGAGAAACCCGTCCGAGACTTCGGGCGGGTCGGTCCTGCGGGTCTTGTCCGCCGCCGCCGCGTCACCGATCCTCGACGACCACGAAAAATCCCTCGCACGCCCTCCGCCGCCGATTTCTCGAACGGTCTCTCGGCGCGGCCCCGAAGGCCGGCGTGGCCGGCTGCGCTTCCGGCGCTTGACGCGCGGGGCCCGGCGGGCTTCAAACCCGGACGGCCTTCGCGCCGTCCTTGCCGCCGCCAACCGTCCCAGGAGCCCGTTCGCCGATGAAGCTGCTTCCCGATCATCTTCTCGAGGGCTATCGCAGCTTCATCGAGGGGCGATATCTGGCAGAGACGCAGACCTATCGGGCTCTGGCGCGCGACGGGCAGACGCCGGAGACGATGGTGATCGCCTGCTGCGATTCGCGCGCCGCGCCGGAGACGATCTTCGGCTCGGCCCCCGGAGAGCTGTTCGTGGTGCGCAACGTGGCCAATCTGGTGCCGCCCTATTCGCCGGACGGCGAATTCCACGGCACCTCCGCCGCGCTGGAATTTGCCGTGGCGGCGCTGAAGGTGAAGCATATCGTGGTGATGGGGCACGGGCGCTGCGGGGGCATCTCGGCCGCGCTCTCGCCAGACGCCGAGCCGCTTTCGAAGGGCGATTTCATCGGCAAGTGGATGAGCCTCGTGCGACCCGCCGCCGAAGCGGTGGGCGCCAACGCGCTGATGACGGCGGGCGAGCGGCAGACGGCGCTGGAGCGCATCTCGATCCGCCATTCCGTCGCCAGCCTGCGCTCCTTCCCCGACATCGCGGCGCGCGAGGCGGCGGGCGAGCTTTCCCTGCACGGTGCCTGGTTCGACATCTCCTCGGGCGAGCTGTGGGCGATGGACCCGCAGACCGGCGATTTCGAGCGCCCGCTGGCGGGGATCGAGCCTCTCCCGACATCGGGCTGAGATCCTTTTCGTGTCCTTGCGGACACGGAGCGGGTGGGGACGCGCGCGGCGGAGAGGGACTTGGCCTTGCGAAAACCGTTAAATATCCATTTAAAAGAGAACGGGACCGGTGCCTTTCGCGACGGCTCCCCATCGACAGGCACGGCTCGAGGAACGGCCCACCCATGATCCACTGGATGAAGACAGGCGCAGCCCTGGCTGCGATCGCGGCGCTTGCAGGCTGCCAGCAGACGGCACCCACCTTCGGCGGCGGCCAGCGGCCGGCGGCCCAGTCGCCCGCGCCGCTGACGCCGGCCCCGCAGGGGCAGGTCTATTCCAACCAGCTTCCGCCCCCGCCCGCCCCCACGGCCCCGGCGACCCCGCCCGTCGCGGACGCTTCCGCCCCCGGCGCCGCCCCCGTGCAGAGCGCCTCGGCCGGTCCGGTCACGCGCGAAGGGCTGGTGGGCGCCTGGCGCGTCTCCTCCGGCGGCGGCAACTGCCAGATCTTCATGGCGCTGACGCAGTGGACGGGCGGCTACCGCGCCGCCTCGCGCGGCTGCCCCGGCCAGGTCGCGGACGTCTCGGCCTGGGACGTCTCGGGCAGTCAGGTGGTGCTGAAGGATTCGGGCGGCGGCACGGTGGCGACGCTGAACAATGCCGGCGGCACCCGCTACGAGGGCTCCACCACCGGCGGGCAGCAGATCTCGCTCTACCGGTAATCCAAAGGCGCGCCGGGCTTCCCGGCGCGGCCTCCGGCGAAGGTCGCCCTTGACCATGAGTTCCCTTGCGGGCCACGGGTCCGTTCCCCCATCGCACGGGCGCGTGCGCGCCGAGATCGAGCGGCGCGTCCTTGCCGGCGAGCTGAGCGCCGATCCCGTGCAGCTCGACCTGGCCAGCGGGCTCGACGCGGTGGAGGCGGGGCTCGCCGCAGCTCCGCCTGCGCCCGGAAAGAGCGCGCTCGGCTGGCTGCTCGGCCGGCGGGCGGCGCCCGAGCCGGTTCGTGGCCTCTACATCTTCGGCGAAGTGGGGCGGGGCAAGTCCATGCTGATGGACCTGTTCTTCGAAAAGAGCGCCGAGAAGAGGAAGCGCCGCGTGCACTTCCACGCCTTCATGGGCGAGGTGCATGAGCGCATCGGCCGGCACCGCGCGGCGGTGAAGGCCGGGCGGGCGCGTGGCGACGACCCCATCCCGCCCGTGGCCGAGGCCATCGCGGGCGCGGTCCGGCTCCTGTGCTTCGACGAGTTCACCGTCACCGACATCGCCGATGCGATGATCCTGTCGCGCCTGTTCGAGGCCCTGTTCGCGCGGGGCATCGTGCTGGTCGCCACATCGAACGTCGCGCCGGACGACCTCTACCGGGACGGGCTGAACCGCCCGCTCTTCCTGCCCTTCGTAACGCTGTTGAAGCGCCATGTGCAGGTGTTCCGGGTGGACGCGCCGACCGATTACCGCCTGGCCTCCATCGGCGGGGACGATCTGTTCCTGCACCCTCCCGGCCCGCAGAGCGCCGCGCGCTTCGAGGCGCTGTGGCGTTCGGTGCTGGAGGGGCGGGAGGAGGCGGCCGAGAGCCTCTCGGTGAAGGGGCGGCGCATCGAGGTGCCGCGCGCGGGCAACGGGGCGGCGCGCTTCACCTTCGACGAACTGGTGGGACGCCCGCTCGGCGCGGGCGACTATCTGGCCCTCGCCGAGCGTTTCGATACGCTGTTCGTGGAGGGCGTGCGGGTGATGGGGCCGGCCGAGCGCAACGAGGCCAAGCGCTTCATCATCCTCGTGGACACGCTCTACGATGCGGGCCGGCGGATCGTGGTGAGTGCCGAGGCGCCGGCCGACCGGCTCTACCAGGGCCGCCGGGGCACGGAGGCCTTCGAGTTCGACCGCACCGTCTCGCGGCTGATCGAGATGCGCTCGGACGATTACGGGGCGCGGTTCGAGGCGGGGCGAAACCGCTCGACCGGGACGGCGCCGGCGGCGCGGCCCGAAGCGGGCGCGGCCGGGCCGGGCGCGACCTCGACGCGGTTGCGGCCCGATTCCTTGGCGAGATAGAGCGCGGCGTCCGCGCGCGCGATGGCCGCGGGCAGGCCCGGCTCGCGCGCATGGGCAAGGCCGATGCTGACCGTCATGAACAGATCGTCCTCCAGCATGTCGAGATGGCGCTTCTCCGCGCTCGCGCGGATGCGCTCGGCGACATGCAGCGCGTCCTCCGGCGCGGTGTCGGGCAGGACCAGGACGAACTCCTCGCCGCCATAGCGCGCCACGAGGTCGCCCGCCCGCGCGCAGGCCCGCAGGATGTCGGCCATGACGCAGATCGCCACGTCGCCCGCCTCGTGCCCGTAGCGGTCGTTGATCGTCTTGAAGCGGTCGATGTCGAGGAGAAGGACGACGAAGCCGCGCGTGGCCGAGGCGGCCATGATGCCCGCCTCCTCCTCCCGCAGCGCGCGGCGATTCGGCAATCCGGTCAGCGGATCGGAATGGGCGTCGAGGATCAGGGCGCGCTCGCGCGCGATCAGCCGGTTCTCCCGGTCCATCATCGTGCCGAGGACCTGGGTGGCGAAAAGGACGGTGATCGACAGGCTGAGGGAAAAGGTGAGGATGAAGTCCAGCGTCAGGGCCACCGGGGCCAGGACGACGAAGACGAGCTGCGAGGAGATTCCCAGGCCGAGATAGAGCAGGCCGAGCGGCGTCACGGGCCGGCGCTTGAACCACAGATTGCGCCAGAGCAGGCCGGCGACGAAGGCGAGGTTCAGCGTGATCAGCCCGACATGGACGCCGGCGCCGCCGAGATAAAGGCGGTAGAGCGCCGCCATGACCATGGCGATGATGCCGGCCTGCAGGCCGACGAAGGCCGCCGCCATCGCGACCATGATGGCGCGTACGTCGAGGATGACGCCGTCGGCGACCAGAACGGGCGTGGCCATGGCGACCATCGCGCCGAAGCCGAAGCACGCGCCGTGCAGGGCCGAGCGCACCCGCCGATGCAGGCGGAGCCGCTCGATGGAACCGTAGCTGATCGCCACGAGAGCCATCAGGCCCAGTCCGTTGATCAAAGTGACGGCGACGTGGACGTGATTCATGAAGCTCCGAGATCCGGGCCTTCCCAAAGGGCATCTTACAGTGCCTGCATCGTAGCAATACATGCCAGCGGCCCAAAGGATGCGTCATCTCGGGCGTGACCACGAAAATTTCCTGCCGCAGTGCGGCAAAGGGGTCCCCTCATTCATGAAACCAAATGACGTTTACGTCAATGTAACTAGGTTTAACCGTTTGAAAAAATTGGGGGCGGCAAAGAACGGTTGCGCGATGGGCCTTCATGGGCTTAATGCCGGAACGAACGGCTGCGACGGCCGTGCGCCGTTCTCGCCGGACGGCGTGGCGGGCCCGCCACGGCGGAACGGCGAGGAGGAGGGGCGCGTGCCGTCCTCCATCAAACGGGGAACATCTTCATGGCTCGTGCAAAGATCGCGCTCATCGGCTCCGGAATGATCGGCGGGACGCTCGCCCATCTGGCGGGGCTGAAGGAGCTGGGCGACATCGTGCTCTTCGACATTTCCGAAGGCACGCCGCAGGGCAAGGCGCTCGACATCTCGCAGTCGGCCCCGGTGGAGGGCTTCGACGCCCGCCTCTCCGGCGCGAACGACTATGCCGCGATCGAGGGCGCGGATGTGTGCATCGTCACCGCCGGCGTGCCGCGCAAGCCCGGCATGAGCCGCGACGACCTCCTGGGCATCAACCTGAAGGTGATGGAGCAGGTGGGCGCGGGCATCGCCAAATACGCCCCGAACGCCTTCGTGATCTGCATCACCAACCCGCTCGACGCCATGGTCTGGGCGCTGCAGAAGTTCTCCGGCCTGCCGAAGAACAAGGTGGTGGGCATGGCGGGCGTCCTCGATTCGGCCCGCTTCCGCACCTTCCTGGCGCAGGAGTTCAACGTTTCGGTGGAGGACGTGACGGCCTTCGTGCTCGGCGGCCATGGCGACACGATGGTGCCGCTCACGCGCTATTCCACCGTCGCGGGCATTCCGCTGACGGACCTCGTGAAGATGGGCTGGTGCACGGCCGAGCGGCTGGAGGAGATCGTCCAGCGCACCCGCGACGGCGGCGCCGAGGTGGTGGGTCTGCTCAAGACCGGCTCGGCCTATTACGCCCCGGCGGCCTCCGCCATCGAGATGGCCGAGAGCTACCTGAAGGACAAGAAGCGCGTGCTGCCCTGCGCGGCGGCCCTGAAGGGCGAATACGGGCAGAGCGACCTTTACGTGGGCGTGCCCTGCGTGATCGGCGAGGGCGGCGTGGAGCGCGTCATCGAGATCGAGCTGGACGGCGAGGAAAAGGCGCAGTTCGAGAAGTCGGTCGGCTCCGTGAAGGGGCTGATGGAGGCTTGCCAGGGCATCGCGCCGAATTTGAAGTGATCCTTCGGGCCGCCTCCTTCCGCGAGGCGGCCCTTCGTTTTTCCGCTCCTGTCCAAGGGACCGTCATTTCATGAACATCCACGAATATCAGGCCAAGCAGGTCCTCAAGGGTTTCGGCGCGCCCGTGGCCGCGGGCGTCGCCATCACCTCGGCGGACGAGGCCGAGGCCGCCGCCCGGCAGCTTCCCGGCCCGCTCTACGTCGTGAAGAGCCAGATCCACGCCGGCGGGCGCGGCAAGGGCAAGTTCAAGGAGCTCGGCCCGGACGCCAAGGGCGGCGTGCGGCTGGCCAGGTCCATCGAGGAGGCCGTCGCCCATTCGCGCGAGATGCTGGGCAACACGCTCGTCACCGCGCAGACCGGCGAGGCCGGCAAGCAGGTGAACCGCCTCTATATCGAGGACGGCGCGGATATCGACCGCGAGCTGTATCTCTCCATCCTGGTGGACCGCGCGGTGGGCAAGGTGGCCTTCGTGGTCTCCACCGAAGGCGGCATGGACATCGAGGCGGTCGCGCATGACACGCCGGAGAAGATCGTCACCGTGGCCATCGACGCCGAGGCCGGCGTGACCGAGGCTGACGTCGCGGCGATCACGCAGGCGCTGAAGCTGGAGGGTGCGGCGGCCGAGGACGGCAAGAGCCTGTTCCCCGTGCTCTACAAGGCCTTCGTGGAGAAGGACATGGCGCTCCTGGAGGTGAACCCGCTCATCGTGATGACGGACGGGCACCTGCGCGTCCTCGACGCCAAGGTCTCCTTCGACGGCAACGCGCTGTTCCGCCACGAGGACATCAAGGCGCTGCGGGACGAATCGGAGGAGGACGCCAAGGAGATCGAGGCCTCCAAATACGACCTCGCCTATGTGGCGCTGGACGGCGACATCGGCTGCATGGTGAACGGCGCGGGCCTGGCCATGGCGACGATGGACATCATCAAGCTCTACGGCAAGGAGCCGGCGAACTTCCTGGACGTGGGCGGCGGCGCGAGCAAGGAGAAGGTCACGGCGGCCTTCAAGATCATCACCGCGGACCCGAACGTGAAGGGCATCCTCGTCAACATCTTCGGCGGCATCATGCGCTGCGACGTGATCGCGGAAGGCGTGATCGCGGCGGTGAAGGAGGTCGGCCTGACGGTGCCACTGGTGGTGCGCCTGGAGGGCACGAACGTGGAGAAGGGCAAGCAGATCCTCAACGAAAGCGGCCTTGCCATCACCGCGGCGGACGATCTCGACGACGCGGCGCAGAAGATCGTCGCGGCGGTCTGAGCCCCTTCAACGGCGGGGCGCGCCAGGCGCCCGCCAGAGCCCCTTTCCGCCGATCGACCCTTTCGGAGTCTCGCTAAAGCCCATGTCCATTCTCGTCGACAAGAACACCAAGATCCTCGTGCAGGGCCTGACCGGCAAGACCGGCACCTTCCACACCGAGCAGGCGCTGGCCTATCACGGCACGCAGATGGTCGCCGGCATCCACCCCAAGAAGGGCGGCGAGTCCTGGAGCTCGGGCGTGGACGGCACCAGCCTGCCGATCTACGCCACGGTGGGCGAGGCGAAGGAAGCCACCGGCGCCAACGCCTCCGTCATCTACGTGCCGCCGGCCGGCGCGGCCGACGCCATTCTCGAGGCGATCGAGGCGGAGATTCCCTTCATCGTCTGCATCACCGAGGGCATCCCCGTTTCCGACATGGTGCGGGTGAAGGCGCGGCTGGACCGTTCCAAGTCGCGCCTCCTCGGCCCGAACTGCCCCGGCGTGCTGACCCCGGACGAGTGCAAGATCGGCATCATGCCCGGCTCGATCTTCAAGAAGGGCAATGTCGGCATCGTCTCGCGCTCCGGGACGCTGACATACGAGGCGGTGTTCCAGACCACCAACGAGGGCCTGGGCCAGACGACGGCGGTGGGCATCGGCGGCGATCCGGTGAAGGGCACCGAGTTCATCGACGTGCTGGAGATGTTCCTGGCCGACGAGGAGACGCAGTCGATCATCATGATCGGCGAGATCGGCGGCTCGGCCGAGGAGGAAGCCGCGCAGTTCCTCCAGGACGAGGCGAAGAAGGGCCGCAAGAAGCCCATGGTCGGCTTCATCGCCGGCCGCACGGCGCCCAAGGGCCGCACCATGGGCCATGCCGGCGCCGTGGTTTCGGGCGGCAAGGGCGACGCGGAATCGAAGATCGCGGCCATGGAGGCGGCGGGCATCACGGTGTCGCCCTCGCCCGCGCGGCTCGGCAAGACGCTGGCCGAGGTCCTGAAGGGCTGAAGGCCGGAACCGGAGAATTCCGGCGGGACGCCACCAAATCGGCGTCTTCACCGGGTCTGAGAAGGCCCGGCAGCATAAGCCGGCGGGCGGCACGGGGGCACATCCCCCGAGCCCCTGCCATTGAGGTTTTCGAAGGAGGCGGCGACCGGGAAGCCGGCGCCCGCGATACGAAAAGATGGCACGCAATCCGGCGAACGAGACCTTCGCGCTCACCTCCTTCCTCTACGGCGGGAACGCCGATTACATCGAGAGCCTGCACGCGGCCTTCGAGAAGGACCGCTCCAGCGTCGCGCCCGAATGGCAGGACTTCTTCGGGCAGATGAAGGACGACCGGGCGAGCGTGGAGAAGAGCGCGTACGGCCCGTCCTGGGAGCGCGCCAACTGGCCGATCCCCGCCAATGGCGACCTCGTCTCGGCGCTGGACGGCAATTGGGCGGAGGCCGAGAAGAAGGTCGGCCAGAAGGTGCGCGAAAGCGCCAAGGCGGCCGGGCGTGAGCCCGCCGAGGGCGAGGTCTCGCAGGCCACGCGCGACAGCCTGCGCGCCCTCATGCTGATTCGCGCCTTCCGCGTGCGCGGCCATCTCCACGCCAAGCTCGACCCGCTCGGCATCGCGACGCCGGAAGAGGACTATAACGAGCTCAGCCCCGAGAATTACGGTTTCACGCCGGCCGACTACGACCGCAAGATCTTCATCGGCAACGTGCTCGGCATGGAGTTCGCGACCGTTCGCGAGATCGTGGACATCCTGACGCGCACCTATTGCTCCACCATCGGCGTGGAGTTCATGCACATCTCCAACCCCGCCGAGAAGCAGTGGATCCAGGAGCGCATCGAGGGGCCGGACAAGGGCGTCGACTTCACCGACCAGGGCAAGCGGGCGATTCTCAACAAGCTGATCGAGGCCGAGGGCTTCGAGAAGTTCATCGACGTGAAGTACAAGGGCACCAAGCGCTTCGGCCTCGACGGCGGCGAGGCGCTGATCCCGGCGCTGGAGCAGATCATCAAGCGCGGCGGGCAGCTCGGCCTCAAGGAGATCGTGCTCGGCATGGCCCATCGCGGCCGGCTGAACGTCCTGGCGCAGGTGATGGGCAAGCCGCACCGCGCCATCTTCCACGAGTTCAAGGGCGGCTCCTTCAAGCCGGACGACGTGGAGGGCTCGGGCGACGTCAAGTACCATCTGGGCGCCTCCTCGGACCGCGAGTTCGACAACAACTCGGTCCATCTGTCGCTGACGGCGAACCCCTCGCATCTGGAGATCGTCAACCCGGTGGTGCTGGGCAAGGCGCGCGCCAAGCAGGACCAGATCTTCGGGCGCACGCGCACCGACGTGGTGCCGCAGGAGGTGCGCAACGAAGTGCTGCCGCTCCTGATCCACGGCGACGCGGCCTTCGCGGGGCAGGGCGTGGTGGCCGAGTGCTTCGGCCTGTCGGGCCTTCGCGGCCACCGCGTGGGCGGCTCGATCCATGTCATCATCAACAACCAGATCGGCTTCACCACCAATCCGCGCTTCTCGCGCTCCTCGCCCTACCCGTCCGACGTGGCGAAGATGGTGGAGGCGCCGATCCTGCACGTGAACGGCGACGACCCGGAAGCGGTGGTCTATGCCGCCAAGATCGCCACGGAATACCGGCAGACCTTCCACAAGCCTGTCGTCATCGACATGTTCTGCTACCGGCGCTTCGGCCATAACGAGGGCGACGAGCCCGGCTTCACGCAGCCGATCATGTACAAGACGATCCGCGCCCACCGCACGACGCTGGAGATCTACAGCGACAAGCTGGTGGCGGCGGGTGTCCTGACGAAAGAGGATGTCGAGACGCGCCGCGGCGAGTGGCGCGCGCATCTGGACGCCGAATTCGAGGCGGGGCAGGCCTACAAGCCGAACAAGGCGGACTGGCTGGACGGCGCTTGGTCCGGCTTCCGGCGCGCGGCCGACGAGGAGGAGCCCCGGCGCGGCGCCACGGGCGTGCCGATCAAGACGCTGAAGGAGATCGGCAAGAAGCTCACCGAGATTCCCGAGGGCTTCAAGGTGCACCGCACCATCCAGCGCTTCCTGGACAACCGGGCGCAGGCGATCGAGAGCGGCGAGAACATCGACTGGGCGACGGGCGAGGCTCTGGCCTTCGCCTCGCTGATGGCCGAGGGCCACCCGGTGCGCCTCTCCGGCCAGGATTCGGAGCGCGGCACCTTCTCGCAGCGCCATTCGGTGCTCTACGACCAGGAGAACGAGAACCGCTATATCCCGCTGGCCAACATCCAAAAGGGCCAGGCCTTCTACGAGGTCATCAACTCGATGCTCTCCGAGGAGGCGGTGCTCGGCTTCGAATACGGCTACTCGCTGGCCGAGCCGAACGCGCTGACGCTCTGGGAGGCGCAGTTCGGCGACTTCGTGAACGGGGCGCAGGTGGTCATCGACCAGTTCATCTCCTCCGGCGAGGCCAAGTGGCTGCGCATGACGGGCCTCGTCATGCTCCTGCCGCACGGCTACGAGGGGCAGGGGCCGGAGCATTCCTCCGCGCGGCTGGAGCGCTTCCTGCAGCAATGCGCGCAGGACAACATGCAGGTCGCCAACTGCACGACGCCGGCCAACTACTTCCACATCCTGCGCCGGCAGATGAAGCGCGACTTCCGCAAGCCGCTGATCCTGATGACGCCCAAATCGCTGCTGCGCCACAAGCGGGCGGTGTCGGACCTGTCCGAGTTCGCCGGCGAGAGCAACTTCCATCGCGTGCTCTGGGACGATGCGGAGCTGAAGAAGGGCTCCACCGTCAAGCTGGTGAAGGACGCGAAGATCCGGCGCGTCGTCCTGTGCACCGGCAAGGTCTATTACGACCTCCTGGAGGAGCGCGAGAAGCGCGGCATCGACGACATCTACCTGCTCCGCGTGGAGCAGCTCTATCCCTTCCCGGCCAAGGCGCTGATCAACGAATTGTCCCGCTTCAAGGACGCCGAGATCGTCTGGTGCCAGGAAGAGCCCAAGAACATGGGTGCCTGGAGCTTCATCGAGCCCTATCTGGAATGGGTGCTGGACCGCATCGGCCCGGAGAAGAAGCGCGCGCGCTACACCGGGCGCCCGGCCGCGGCCTCGCCGGCGGTGGGCACCATGTCCAAGCATCTCGCCCAGCTCGAGGCGTTCCTCGAGGACGCGCTCGGCACACCGAACGCCTGACAAGACGCCTTTTGGCCCCCACGCGACGAACCGGAAACGAACCGATCATGAGCACCGAAGTCAAAGTCCCCACACTCGGCGAAAGCGTGACCGAGGCCACGATCGGCCAGTGGTTCAAGAAGGCCGGCGACAGGGTGGAGCAGGACGAGACCATCGCCGAGCTCGAAACCGACAAGGTGACGGTGGAGGTGCCCGCGCCCGCCGCCGGCATCCTGGCCGAGATCGTGGCGAAGGAAGGCGAGACGGTGGAGCCGGGCGCGCTCCTGGCCGTGATCGGCGAGGGCGAGGGGGCGGCCTCCGGCGCCAGGGCGCCGGCCGAGAAGCCGGCGGCCACCGGCGGCGGCGAGGCGGCCAGCGCCAAGACCGAGGGCTACGGCAACGCCTCCGAGGCGCCGGCCGCGCCGACCGCCGCGGGGCAGGGCGCAGGGCAGGGGGGCGCTTCGGCTATGCCGGCCGCGCCCTCGGCGCAGAAGCTTCTGAACGAGAAGGGCCTTTCGGCCGGTGACCTCGACGGCTCGGGCAAGCGCGGGCAGGTTCTCAAGGGCGACGTGCTGGAGGCCATCGCCAAGGGCGCGGGCGCCGCGCAGGCCAAGGCCCCGGCCGCGCCGCGCGCGCCTTCGGGCGCGGCGGACGAGGCGCGCGAGGAGCGGGTGAAGATGACCCGCCTGCGCCAGACCATCGCGCGCCGCCTGAAGGACGCGCAGGACACGGCCGCCATGCTCACCACCTTCAACGAGGTGGACATGACGGCGGTGATGGAGCTGCGCAAGAAGTACAAGGACCTGTTCGAGAAGAAGCACGGTGTGAAGCTGGGCTTCATGGGCTTCTTCACCAAGGCGGTGACGCACGCGCTGAAGGAGATTCCGGCGGTGAACGCCGAGATCGACGGCACGGACCTCATCTACAAGAACTACGCCCATATCGGCGTGGCGGTGGGCACGGACAAGGGCCTCGTCGTGCCCGTGGTGCGCGACGCCGACCAGATGAGCATCGCCGAGATCGAGAAGGAGATCGGCCGCCTGGGGCTCGCCGCGCGCGACGGCAAGCTCGGCATGAGCGACATGCAGGGTGGCACCTTCACCATCTCGAACGGCGGCGTCTACGGTTCGCTGATGTCCACGCCCATCCTCAACGCGCCGCAGTCGGGCATCCTGGGCATGCACAAGATCCAGGAGCGGCCGGTGGCGATCGGCGGGCAGGTCGTCATCCGCCCGATGATGTATCTGGCGCTCTCCTACGATCACCGGATCGTCGACGGCAAGGAGGCCGTGACCTTCCTCGTGCGCGTGAAGGACAGCCTCGAGGACCCGGAGCGCCTCGTCCTCGATCTGTAAGACCTCCGGCCGGCCCCCTGCCGGGGCCATGCCCGCAGCATCTGGCCGAAGGGAGAGGGCCGACATGCAGAGCAGCTATCTTCCAGAGCCTGCGGCCCTCATGGCGGTCTTCTCTTTCGCCATCGTGGCCGGCGCGCCGATGCTGTGGTTCGTCGGCGTGTCGCGCTTCTTCACCGTTCCCGCAAGCCGGCAGGGCTTCCTCAGGGCCGGCCGCCGGATCATGCGCGCCACGGGGCTCGTCTTCATCGGGCGGGGGCTGAGGCTCGCCACGGAGCGGATGCATGGGTGAACGCGCGGCCCTTTCGCTGATCGCCGGGCTCGCCTTGCAGGCCGCCCTCGCCGCGCCGGCTTTCGCGCAACCGGCGCCCGCCGGCGATGCGGTGCCGGACTACCGCGACGACCGCTCCACGCCCGAGGCGCTGATCGCCTCGCTTTACAACGCCGTGGAGCGCAAGGAATATCTGCGCGCCTGGTCGTATTTCCGCGAGGAGCCGGGCCGGCCTGACGCCGAGACCTTCGCGGCCGGCTATGCCGATACGGCGCATGTGCGCGTAAGGACCGGGACGGGCACGAGCGAGGGGGCGGCCGGCTCGATCTTCTTTTCGCTGCCGGCGGTGGTGGAGGCCACCGGCACGGATGGCGCGCCGACTGTTTACGCGGGCTGCTACGAACTGCGCCTCGTCCAGCCCGTCAACCAGATTGAGCCGCCGTTCCGGCCGCTCGGCATCGTGGCGGCCGAGTTGAAGGAGGTTTCGGCCTCCTTCGAGGCGGCCGAAGGCGATTGCCCCGAGGAGGGCCTTTGAGATGGAAAGCCTGCCGGCCGAAATCCTCGTTCTGGCCCTCGGGGTCGTGCTTCTCTTCGTCCACACCACGCTTCAGGGCATGCTGGCCACGAAGGAGCGGGGTTCGCAATGGAACGCGGGCCCGCGCGACGGGGAGGCCAAGCCCCTCGGCGTCCATGCCGGGCGTGCCCAGCGGGCGCTCGACAATTTCAAGGAAACCTTTCCGGCCTTCATCGCGCTGGCGCTGGCGCTTTCCGTCACGCAGCGCACCGGGGGGATCGGGGCCGTGGGCGCCTGGCTGTGGCTCGTGGCCCGCATCGCCTATATCCCGCTCTACCTTCTGGGCGTGCCCTATGTGCGCAGCCTCGTCTGGCTGGCCTCGCTCCTCGGCCTCGTCCTGATGCTCATCCGCCTTTTCTGACCCGAACCGAAAGACCGTCCGAGCCATGTCCGAAACAACCGCCTTCGATCTCGTCGTCATCGGCTCCGGCCCCGGCGGCTATGTCTGCGCCATCAAGGCCGCGCAGCTTGGCCTGAAGGTCGCCGTCGTCGAAAAGCGCAAGACCTATGGAGGCACCTGCCTGAATGTCGGCTGCATCCCCTCCAAGGCTCTCTTGCACGCCTCGGAGATGTTCGAGGAGGCCGGGCACAGCTTCGCCGATCTCGGCATCGAGGTGACGCCGGCGCTGAATCTGCCCCGGATGCTGGAGCACAAGGACAAGACCGTGAAGTCGAATGTCGACGGCATCGGCTTTCTGTTCAAGAAGAACAAGATCGAGGGCATCATCGGCACGGGGCGCATCAAGGCGCCCGGCACGGTGGAGGTCGTGGCCGAGGACGGCGCGACGCGTGCGCTCGCGGCGAAGTCCATCGTGATCGCCACCGGCTCCGAGGTGGCGGGCATTCCCGGCCTCGCGGTGGAGTTCGACGGGCAGGTTGTGGTCTCTTCCGACCATGCCATCGCGCTTCCCAAGGTGCCGGAGACCATGGTGGTCGTGGGCGGCGGCGTGATCGGGCTCGAGCTCGGCTCGGTCTGGTCCCGCCTCGGCGCCAAGGTCACGGTGGTCGAGTATCTCGACAAGGTGCTCGGGCCGATGGATTCGGAAGTGTCCACCGCCTTCCAGAAGCTTCTCGCCAAGCAGGGCTTCGATTTCAAGCTGGGCGCCAAGGTGACGGGCATCGCCCGTGACGGCGACAAGGCGAGCGTGACCTTCGAGCCGGCCAAGGGGGGCGAGCCCGAGACGCTTTCGGCCGATGTGGTGCTGGTGGCGACCGGCCGGCGGCCCTACACGCAGGGGCTGGGCCTCGAGGAGGCGGGCGTCGCGCTCGACAAGGCAGGGCGCGTGGAGATCGACGCGCACTACAAGACCAATGTGGACGGAATCTACGCCATCGGCGACGTGGTGAAGGGGCCGATGCTGGCCCACAAGGCCGAGGACGAAGGCGTGGCGCTGGCCGAAATCCTGGCGGGGCAGGCCGGGCACGTGAATTACGGCGTGATCCCCTCCGTCGTCTACACCCAGCCGGAGGTCGCCTCGGTGGGCGTGACGGAAGACGAGCTGAAGGCCTCGGGCGTCGCCTACAAGGTCGGCAAGTTCCCCTTCATGGCCAACGGGCGGGCGCGCTCCATGCTCTCCACCGACGGCTTCGTGAAGATCCTGGCCGACAAGGAGACCGACCGTGTGCTGGGTGTGCATGTGCTCGGGCGCGGCGCGGGCGAGCTGATCGCCGAGGCGGCGGTGCTGATGGAGTTCGGCGGTTCCTCAGAGGACCTCGCCCGCACCTGCCACGCGCACCCCACCCTGTCGGAGGCCATGCGCGAGGCCGCCTTCGCGACCTTCGCCAAGCCCATCCACATCTGACCGGCCGACCGGAAAAGCGAAAGCCGCCGTGCGGGACGACGCACGGCGGCTTTTTTCATCGCGCCAAGGGCGCGATGAAACCTTATCGGGCGGCAGCCGCGCCGTTGCCGGCCGCATTGTCGTTGGCGGCGCCGCCACGCCCGCGATAGGCCGCCAGCGCCTCGTCCACGAGGGAGATGGCGGTGGCGGCGTCCTCGTAGCCGTTCAGCTCCACGCGCTTCCGGCCGGCGGGCAGGTCCTTGTAGACACGGAAGAAGGCTTCCAGCCGCTCGAGCTCGACGGCCGGCATGTCCGCCAGCTCTGCGATGGCGTCATATTGCGGGTCCACGTCGGAGACCGGCACCGCCACGACCTTGTCGTCCTCCTCGCCGCCGTCGATCATCTTGAGGATGCCGATGGCGCGGGCGCGGATGATCGCGCCGGGAACGATGGGCTCGCGCGTGTAGACGACGGCATCCAGCGGGTCGCCATCTCCGGCGAGCGAGGAGGGGATGGAGCCGTAATTGGCGGGGTAGACGACGGGCATCGACTGGAAGCGATCGACGATCACATGGCCGTTGTCGGGGTCGATCTCGTATTTGGTGAAGCTGCCTGCCGGGATCTCGATCACGACGTTGAACTCGCCGCCCTCCTCGGGCTGCGGGTAGGCGTAGGGTGCGACGAAGCCCTGTGCGAGGGAGGGCGTGCTGGCGAGCGCGAGAAGGGCGGCGGCGCGCAGAAGAGTCTTCATGACGGTCTCTTTCGACAGTTGTCCGGGACCGCCTGCCGATAGGGCCCTTGCACGAACTCTACGCGACGATGCGATGACGCTCCGATGACGGGGGGCGATGTTTCACGTGAGTCAATCCGCCCGTGAAACGCGCCAGCCTTGCGCGCGCAGCAGCTCCACCAGGCCTTCCTCGCCCGGCAGGTGAAGGGCGCCGACGGCGACGAAGACGCCGCCCGCCTCGATGGTGGGCGCCAGGCGTTCGGCCATGGTGCGGTTGCGCGACAGGATCACCCGGTCCTCGAAGGCCGCATAGGCGGCGGCCGTCCGCTCGTCGCTCCGCGTCTCGGCCAGCCCTTCGAGGGCCGGGCGAATCGCGCCGATGCGCCCCTGCAGGTAAAGATCGATCATCGTCTCGAAAAGGTCGGGCAGGCGGTCGATCATGTCGAGCGTGGCGAGGAGGTTCAGCGCCTGGAGATCCTGCGGAAGCGCGGCGAGGGCCTGCATCTGCTCCTCGGCGGACTCAAGGCCCACGAGGGCCTTGCCGTCCTCGCTCGCGCGCTCGGCGAGGCGCAGATCGAGAATCGTCTCGCCCGCCGCGCTCCGCTGCGCCTCGCAGGGCGGCGCGACGAGTGCGAGCGTGACGAACCAGGGCTGAAGCGTCGTGACCGAGTGCGCCGGCACGCCCTGCGCCTCGAGCGCGGCCGCAAGGCCCGCGCGCCGCTCGGCCGGAAGCAGGTCTTCCAGCGCCGTGCCGGGCGGCAGGAGCGTCAGGTCGGGACGGGAGAGGAGGAGGCCGGCCAGCCGGCTCTCGTCCGTCAGGTCCGTGGTCTCGATGACGAGCGTCCGCGCGCCCGCAAAGGCGCTTTCCGCCTCGGCGGTCAGCGCGACCACCCGTGGATCGGACAGATGCATCGTGCCGAACAGGAAGGAGGCGGGGCGTTCGTCGCGCTCGATGCGGAAGAGCCGCCCCTCGCCATTCGGAACGCCGGCCGCTTCGCCTTCGATCCTCTCGATCAGCGCGGGCTCGGCGTCCGCCATCAGGCTGGCGCCGGCCTGGCAGGCTTCCTGCGCCCGCGCGGCGCCCGTGAAGGACAGGCACACGAGGAGGCCGGGCAGGACAGCCGACCGGATGGCGGCCGCGAGGCGGCCGGTTCGCAGTGAAGGCATCGGGATACTCGCCGCTCGGTTGCGATCGGATCGTTCAATAGAGCATTCGCGCGGAAAACCGAATCGGGAAGGACGAGCAGGCTCGCCCGTTTCCCCTCTGCCGGTTGACCGGCGCTCAGCGGCGCGCGCGGGGGTGGGCGTTCTCGTAGACCGCCATCAGCCGCACGGAATCGACGGCCGTATAGGCCTGCGTCGTGGAGAGGGACGCGTGGCCGAGCAGGTCCTGGATGGTGCGCAGGTCGCCGCCGGCCGCCAGCAGATGCGTGGCGAAGGAGTGCCGGAGGGCATGGGGCGTCGCCGATTCGGGCAGGCCGAGAAGCCCGCGCAGCCGCGCCATCTCGCGCTGGACGATCTGCGGCCGCAGCGGCCCGCCCCGCGCGCCGCGAAACAGGGGCGCCTCTCCCGTCAGGTCGAAGGGGCAGAGCCGCCGATAATCGGCCACCGCCGCCAGCACGGCCGGCAGCAGGGGGACGAGGCGCTCCTTGCCGCCCTTGCCGGCCACGGCGATGGACCGGGCGCGGGGGTCTGCCAGCGCGTTGCCCGGCAGGCCCAGCGCCTCGGAGATGCGCAGGCCGCAGCCGTAGAGAAGCGTCAGCACCGCCACGTTGCGCGCCGAGATCCAAGGCTCGGTGGCCATGGCCCCCGCCTCCTCGGTCACGGAGAGCGCATCGACGGGGCTGAGCGGGCGGGGCAGGGAGCCGCCGTGCCGGGGCGCGCGCAGGGCGCTGGCACCGGCCGTGGAGGCCAGCCCCTCCCGCTCCAGATGGCGCAGGAAGGAGCGCAGGCCGGCCAGGCCCCGGCCGAGGCTGCGCGCGCCGACGCCCTCCCGCCGCCGGTCCGCCAGGAAGGCGCGCAGATCGGCCGGGCGCAGATCGGCCAGATCGGCGAGGCGCGCCGGGCGCCCCTCGTGCCGGGTGAGGAAGACCAGGAACTGGCGCACGTCGCGCTCATAGGCCGCAAGGGTCTGCGGCGAGGCGCGCCCGCCGGCCGCGAGGCGCTCCAGCCATTCGGCCTTGCGCGCCAGAAGCGCCGGCTCGCCATGAACGAGAAGAGACGTGGTCATCGAATCGATCCCCCCTCGGGACAGGACATGCGCGGGCACGGGGCGCGGCGAAGGCCCGCACTGGACGAAACGAGCATACGGACCATTTGCGATGCTGACGCGGCGCGCGGCCCGACCGGACGCCCGCACGCTGAACCCCACAGGGAGACGTTTTTCCATGAAACGACACGCAACCGCCATCTGGAACGGCGCGCTCGGCGACGGCAAGGGCACGATCACCACCCAGTCCGGCGCGCTCGATGCGCATGGCTATTCCTTCAAGGCGCGCTTCGAGGACGAATCGGGCCGTTCGGGAACCAACCCGGAGGAGCTTCTGGCCGCCGCCCATGCCGGCTGCTTCGCCATGCAGCTTTCGCACTTCCTGGCCGAGAACGGCACGCCGGCCGAAGAGTTGAAGGCGCGCGCGGTGGTGAGCGTCGAGCAGGGCGCGGCCGGCTTCGAGATCACGCAGAGCGCCATCACGCTCGAGGCCAAGGTTCCGGGCATCGAGGAGGCGGCGTTCCGGGAGCTGGCCGACAAGGCCAAGGCCGGATGCCCCGTTTCCAAGGCGCTGGGCGCGATCACGGTCTCGCTCGACGCCAAGCTCCTCTGACGAAGGGCGCCGCCCGGGCCGATCAGCGCGGGCGGCGCTTCCTGGCATAAAGCTCCAGCCGGTGCGAGACGATCTCGTATCCCAGCTCCTTGGCGATCTCCTCCTGAAGCGCCTCGATGCGTTCGGAGCGGAACTCGATGACGTCGCCCGAATCGATGTCGATCAGGTGATCGTGGTGGGCGCCGTCCGCCTGCTCGAACCGCGAGGGCCCGTCGCCGAAGGCATGGCGATGGATGGCGCCCTTCTCCTCCAGCACCTTCATGGTGCGGTACACGGTGGAGAGGGAAATGGACGGATCGACCGCGCAGGCGCGGCGGAAGATCTCCAGCGCGTCCGGGTGATCGCCGCCGTCCGTCAGGATCGTCAGGATCGTGCGGCGCTGGCGCGTGATCCGCACGCCGGCCGCGCGCAGCAGCGATTCGTAGTCTTGTGCTGGCTGCGCCGGCTCTGCCATGGATCGTTCCGCTTCCCTCAACTGGCTGTGCACGGCGAGCGCCGGACCCCCGTTTTGTCAGAAAGGCCGCGCGAGGAAAACCGCCCGCACACAAGGGTGCGGCGAGATCGGCCGGGCGAGGCGCCGGCGCGGGGGCCGAAAGAAGAGTGGGGGAACCAGCGCACGGGCCACCGCGTTCAACCGGCGATCATCAAGGAGGCCGGCATGCGGGTTGAGACGTTCGTATCTGTGTTCGTGAATCTGACCTTCTTCACCCTCTTCCTGACCGGCGGGACACTGGCCTTCAACATCCTCTTTCCCTGACACGAGCCGGGGCCTGCTTGCCGAACCCGGCATGAGCCTGGACGACAAGGGCGCGAAGTCTCGCCGGCCCGCCCGTTGTCGTCAGGACAGGATATCCAGCCGCACGCTGCCGACGCCCGAGCTGACGATGCCCAGCCTGCTGGCCGCGGCGCGGGAGAGGTCGATGACGCGGTTGCCGTGGAACGGCCCGCGATCGTTGATGCGCACCGTGACGGTCCGCCCGTTGTTGCGATTGGTGACGCGTACCTTGGTGCCGAAGGGCAGGGAGCGATGGGCGGCCGTCAGCCCGTTCATGTCGAAGCGCTCGCCATTGGCTGTCTTGCGGCCGTGGAACCCGGGCCCATACCAGGAGGCGGGGCCGGAAACGGTGCGCACCACGGCCGGCTCCGCGAGAGCCGGGACGGCCATGGAGGCCGTGGACAGGGTGCAGGTGAGACAGGCCAGGGCGAAGGCCATCCTCGGCATGAGCGTCATGTGATCATCCGTGCTCGTTTCGGGGCGCTTGAAAGCAGCGGCCTCTTGGGCATCGGACATGTCGAGAATGAGGGGGGCGACCGGCGCAAATAAGGTCATTTCGCGACGCGGGAACCAATTCGGCTCTCGCGCAACCCCTTGCGGGGGCTCGCTTTCGGCCTCAGCCGGCCGGGGGCGGGGGCGAGTTTTCCAGGATCGACAGGGGCATCCGGCAGCGGAACAGGGTGCCTTGCGCCAGGCGCTCGGCCTCCAATGTCGCGTCGAGCTGCCGGGCCAGATTGAGGATGATGCGCATCCCGAAGCTGGGGCGCGGGGCGGCGAGATCGAAATCCTCCGGCAGCCCGGCGCCGGCGTCGCGCACCTCCAGCACAAGCTCGCCTTCCTTGCGCGCCAAGGCGACGTTCACGGTGCCGCACCCGTCGGAATAGGCGTATTTCAGCGCGTTGGTGACGAGCTCGTTGACGATCAGGCCGATGGGAATCGCCTGATCCGCGCCGACGGACAGAGGCTCGATCGCACTTTCGATGACGATTCCCCCGGCGCTCTCGGCCAGGTTACGGCATAGATCGCCCAGGAAGGCGGGCAGGGCGACGACGCCCACCGTGCCGCCGCGCCAGAGGTGGTCGTGCACCTTGGCGATGGTCATGACGCGGGCCTCGGCGTCTTCCAGCGCCGCCTGCGCGCCCGGATCGCGCGTCGTCTTGGCGTTGACGCGCAGCAGGCTGGCCACGATGCCGAGGCTGTTCTTGACCCGGTGGCTCATCTCGCGCGTGACGAAGGCCTGCCGCTCCAGCGCCTCGCGGAGCCTGTCCTCCGAGCGCAGGCGCTCGATCGCCACGCCCAGAATGCCGGCGCAGCCCGCCAGGAACTCGGCATCGGCCGCGTCGAAGCTGCCAGGATCGGGACTGTCGACCTCCAGCACGCCGTAGCGATCCTGCTCCTCGCCGCCGCGCTCGATCAGGACGTTGAGGGCGCGCCTTATCCGGTAGCGCACGAGGAGATCGGGCGTGCGGAAACGGCTCTCGCTGCTCAGATGGTTGGAGAGGACCGGGGTTCCGTGCTGGAACGCATAGCCGGCCGGCGAGGCGGGGTCGATCTGCAGGACGACCGCGCCGATCTCCTCGCGTGCCCAGCCCACGCCCGCTCGCAGGAGCAGGTCGCCCGACTCGGGCCGGTATTCCAGCACCTTGCCGTAACTCGCCTCGAGCCCCTGGGCCGCCAGCGCGCTTGCTTCATCGAGAAGCTCCTCGTGCGTGGAGGCCTGCAAGGCCATGCGCGCGAAGGCCACGAGCAGCCTCTGCTGGCGAAGCCGGTAGGAAAGCTCGTCGGCCCGTCCCGGCCCCTCGCTCTCGCTGTGCATGATCAACCCCCTTCGGCGATCCGTATCCCCGGGCGGATGCGCGAACGCCGCTCCCAGATAAGCGTGGCGATGCGCCGGGAAAAGGGCGAAACGCGCAGGAACAGGCCCGTGAGGCCCGATGAACAGGCGTTTGAGCGCGCATCGACGCGCCGGTGACCGGGGGATGACGGGCCGATGACGATTGCGCAGCCGCCAAGTTATTGACCGGAAAAGCCTTTCGAAAAAAGTTCGGCTGACCGCCAAAAAAGCGATTGACCCGGATCGGGAATGCCCCCTATAAGCCGCTCATCGACGACGGCGGTGGGCGCCGGGGCGGTTTGGACGGGGCGGGGACGCTGTGTTCTGGACTGCCGGAAAGTTGAGCTGGCGGTTGGGTTTCGGGGATTTTCCTTGGGGTTCGGCTGTACCGGCTCGGTTTTGCGCCTTTGGATGCTGTAGTTGGTACGATATTCGGAGTGTCTTTGGATGCTTTGAGGCTGGGTTCCCGGAAGGGGGTTTTGGCCGAGCGGCGAGCTTTTGGGTTTTGCCGGGTTCTTTGAGAATTGAAGATTGAAGAAGAAAGAGAGACGTGGACGGCGGTTGTCTGCGGGGACCGAGGGGTCTGGCTTTGGCTGGGTCTTGAGGTTTCTGGAGAGATGAACCGACGGTTCACAGGTCTCTGACGATAGAGAGTGTACGTTTCTCATCTGGCGCGGGGCTGGTTTTGGCTGGTTTTGCGAGGATGGGGAGTGGGATCGGTTGATTTTGTCTGGTTGGCTTTGGCTGGCCGGGCGTTTGGCCGTTTTCGATAACTCTCGTCGATGCTTTGAGACAGTGACTAGTCGGGATAGCTCTTATTACAAACCTGAGAGTTTGATCCTGGCTCAGAACGAACGCTGGCGGCAGGCTTAACACATGCAAGTCGAACGCATCCTTCGGGGTGAGTGGCAGACGGGTGAGTAACGCGTGGGAATCTACCCAACCCTACGGGATAGCTCCGGGAAACTGGAATTAATACCGTATACGCCCTTTGGGGGAAAGATTTATCGGGGATGGATGAGCCCGCGTTGGATTAGCTAGTTGGTGGGGTAAAGGCTCACCAAGGCGACGATCCATAGCTGGTCTAAGAGGATGATCAGCCACATTGGGACTGAGACACGGCCCAAACTCCTACGGGAGGCAGCAGTGGGGAATATTGGACAATGGGCGCAAGCCTGATCCAGCCATGCCGCGTGAGTGATGAAGGCCCTAGGGTTGTAAAGCTCTTTCAGTGGGGACGATAATGACGGTACCCACAGAAGAAGCCCCGGCTAACTTCGTGCCAGCAGCCGCGGTAATACGAAGGGGGCTAGCGTTGTTCGGAATTACTGGGCGTAAAGCGCACGTAGGCGGACATTTAAGTCAGGGGTGAAATCCCGGGGCTCAACCCCGGAACTGCCTTTGATACTGGGTGTCTTGAGTCCGGAAGAGGTGAGTGGAATTGCGAGTGTAGAGGTGAAATTCGTAGATATTCGCAGGAACACCAGTGGCGAAGGCGGCTCACTGGTCCGGTACTGACGCTGAGGTGCGAAAGCGTGGGGAGCAAACAGGATTAGATACCCTGGTAGTCCACGCCGTAAACGATGGAAGCTAGCCGTCGGGGGGTTTACCTTTCGGTGGCGCAGTTAACGCATTAAGCTTCCCGCCTGGGGAGTACGGTCGCAAGATTAAAACTCAAAGGAATTGACGGGGGCCCGCACAAGCGGTGGAGCATGTGGTTTAATTCGAAGCAACGCGCAGAACCTTACCAGCTCTTGACATGCCACGACGGTTGCCGGAGACGGCTTCCTTCCTTCGGGACGTGGACACAGGTGCTGCATGGCTGTCGTCAGCTCGTGTCGTGAGATGTTGGGTTAAGTCCCGCAACGAGCGCAACCCTCGCCCTTAGTTGCCATCATTCAGTTGGGCACTCTAGGGGGACTGCCGGTGATAAGCCGAGAGGAAGGTGGGGATGACGTCAAGTCCTCATGGCCCTTACGGGCTGGGCTACACACGTGCTACAATGGCGGTGACAATGGGCAGCCAGCCAGCGATGGTGAGCGAATCCCAAAAAGCCGTCTCAGTTCGGATTGTTCTCTGCAACTCGAGAGCATGAAGTTGGAATCGCTAGTAATCGTGGATCAGCATGCCACGGTGAATACGTTCCCGGGCCTTGTACACACCGCCCGTCACACCATGGGAGTTGGTTCTACCCGAAGATGGTGCGCTAACCCGCAAGGGAGGCAGCCAGCCACGGTAGGGTCAGCGACTGGGGTGAAGTCGTAACAAGGTAGCCGTAGGGGAACCTGCGGCTGGATCACCTCCTTTCTAAGGACGATCCCTCACGGCCCTCCGGCCCGTCATCCTGTCCTTCGGGATTGGGCGACTGCCCGGACAGAACCGTATCGGATTGTTTTAGAACAAGGTGTCGACCAGTCAGGTTGATGCCGCGCATACAAAAGCGCCATGCCATCCTCGGATGGTTGTGGTCAGGCAGGCGCCGCCGCCCTCGTTTCTCTTTCTTCACTGGATGTTTGGCCCGTGCAGCCCTTGGGTTGCCGGGCGAGCCGAGATCGGGCCCGTAGCTCAGTTGGTTAGAGCGCACCCCTGATAAGGGTGAGGTCGGTAGTTCGAATCTACCCGGGCCCACCAGACCTGACGCTCGTTTGTCGGGTCTGGTGGACCCGGGCAGGCGATCGGGGCTTTAGCTCAGCTGGGAGAGCACCTGCTTTGCAAGCAGGGGGTCGTCGGTTCGATCCCGACAAGCTCCACCACTTCTTTCGGGGAGTGCGTGTCGAGCGCGGGGTCGTCATCCAGGGGAAAGAAAAGGTTTGCAGCCTTGGCCAACGGGTCGAGTGTCTGCCTGTTCTGATGACAATGTGAAGAGAAGACGGGTCCTGAGGGATCGCTGGCGCCTGAGTGCGATGCGATCCCGTCCGGGGCAGGGTGCCAGGAGGTTCATCGCCTCCTGGAGTTCATTCTGCGCCATACCCGCCCGAGCGGTTCGCCGTTCGGGTCGAGCGATTGATGTGCCTGACCGCCATCATCGGGTCCCGTCTCTGGAAGCTGGTCTTTCGTCAATTCCGTCCCGAGCGGATGGAGTTGGCATGAAGCGCCGTCGCAGGACGCCGATCCCCGTTGCACGCGGGCCGGTGTTGTCGGCGCTTCTGAAGAGAATGAAGCGACAATGCTCGTCTCTCTCTTGTTCGAGTTGTTCATCCTCCGAAGGACGTGACGCCGATCGAACCCTTTTGGGTTCGCGAGGCCGAACGGCCGTCGGTCCTGATGGACCGCGCCCTGCGCAGACGGCGATCCCGATGGATCGCCGGCGTGAGCAGGCGGGCAATGATGAGCATTGGCGATGAGAACGATCAAGTGTCTTAAGGGCATCTGGTGAATGCCTTGGCATGCACAGGCGATGAAGGACGTGATACGCTGCGATAAGCCATGGGGAGCTGCGAATAAGCTTTGATCCGTGGATTTCCGAATGGGGCAACCCACCTTTGATCCTTGGAAAATCGGAACGGCACTGGAGGGCGCGAGCTTTCCGGTGGCGCTGCGGTTTCCAAGGATCGTCAAAAAGGTATCTGACTCTGAATACATAGGGGTTAGAAGCGAACTCGGGGAACTGAAACATCTAAGTACCCGAAGGAAAGGACATCAACCGAGACTCCGTCAGTAGCGGCGAGCGAACGCGGACCAGGCCAGTGGCCTCATATGAGAGAAGCCGAACAGGTTGGAAAGCCTGACATGAGTGGGTGATAGTCCCGTAGGCGCAATGCTCTTTGAGGTCCTCGAGTAAGGCGGGACACGTGAAATCCTGTCTGAAATTGGGGGGACCACCCTCCAAGCCTAAGTACTCGTGCATGACCGATAGTGAACCAGTACCGTGAGGGAAAGGTGAAAAGCACCCCGACAAGGGGAGTGAAAGAGAACCTGAAACCGGATGCCTACAAACAGTGGGAGCCATCATTGGTGACCGCGTACCTTTTGTATAATGGGTCAGCGACTTAGTCTGGCGAGCGAGCTTAAGCCGGTAGGTGTAGGCGCAGCGAAAGCGAGTCTGAACAGGGCGTTCAGTTCGTCGGATTAGACCCGAAACCGAGTGATCTAGCCATGAGCAGGTTGAAGGTGCGGTAACACGCACTGAAGGACCGAACCCGCATCTGTTGCAATAGATTGGGATGACTTGTGGCTAGGGGTGAAAGGCCAATCAAACTCGGAAATAGCTGGTTCTCCGCGAAATCTATTTAGGTAGAGCGTCGGATGAACACTCCAGGGGGTAGAGCACTGGATGGGCTAGGGGGACTCACCGTCTTACCAAACCCAACCAAACTCCGAATACCTGGAAGTGCTGTCCGGCAGACACACGGCGGGTGCTAACGTCCGTCGTGGAGAGGGAAACAACCCTGACCACCAGCTAAGGTCCCCAAGTTATGGCTAAGTGGGAAAGGATGTGAGAATCCCAAAACAACCAGGATGTTGGCTTAGAAGCAGCCATCATTTAAAGAAAGCGTAACAGCTCACTGGTCTAGATTTAAGGGTTCTTGCGCCGAAAATGTACCGGGGCTCAAGCCATACACCGAAGCTGTGGGTTTGCATCTATGATGCAAGCGGTAGCGGAGCGTTCCCTAGGCCGTTGAAGCCGGACCCGTGAGGGCCGGTGGAGGTATGGGAAGTGCGAATGCTGACATGAGTAACGATAAAGGGAGTGAGAGACTCCCTCGCCGAAAGTCCAAGGGTTCCTGCTTAAAGTTAATCTGAGCAGGGTTAGCCGGCCCCTAAGGCGAGGCCGAAAGGCGTAGTCGATGGGAACCACGTTAATAATCGTGGGCCTGGTGGTGAGTGACGGATCCTGTGTGTTGTCGATCCTTATCGGATTGGTTCGGCAGCGAAGGGGTCCCAGGAAATAGCCCCACCGTATAGACCGTACCCGAAACCGACACAGGTGGACTGGTAGAGCATACCAAGGCGCTTGAGAGAACTGCGTTGAAGGAACTCGGCAAATTGCACGCGTAACTTCGGAAGAAGCGTGACCTCCATGCGGGCAACCGTATGGTGGTGGCACAGACCAGGGGGTAGCGACTGTTTATCAAAAACACAGGGCTCTGCGAAGTCGAAAGACGACGTATAGGGTCTGACGCCTGCCCGGTGCTGGAAGGTTAAGAGGAGAGGTGCAAGCTTTGAATCGAAGCCCCAGTAAACGGCGGCCGTAACTATAACGGTCCTAAGGTAGCGAAATTCCTTGTCGGGTAAGTTCCGACCTGCACGAATGGCGTAACGACTTCCCCGCTGTCTCCAACGCAGACTCAGTGAAATTGAATTCCCCGTGAAGATGCGGGGTTCCTGCGGTCAGACGGAAAGACCCCGTGCACCTTTACTATAGCTTTACACTGGCATTCGTGTCGGCATGTGTAGGATAGGTGGTAGGCTTTGAAGCGTGGGCGCCAGCTCGCGTGGAGCCATCCTTGAAATACCACCCTTATCGTCATGGATGTCTAACCGCGGCCCGTCATCCGGGTCCGGGACAGTGTATGGTGGGTAGTTTGACTGGGGCGGTCGCCTCCCAAAGAGTAACGGAGGCGCGCGATGGTGGGCTCAGACCGGTCGGAAATCGGTCGTCGAGTGCAATGGCATAAGCCTGCCTGACTGCGAGACAGACAAGTCGAGCAGAGACGAAAGTCGGTCATAGTGATCCGGTGGTCCCGAGTGGAAGGGCCATCGCTCAACGGATAAAAGGTACGCCGGGGATAACAGGCTGATGACCCCCAAGAGTCCATATCGACGGGGTTGTTTGGCACCTCGATGTCGGCTCATCGCATCCTGGGGCTGGAGCAGGTCCCAAGGGTTTGGCTGTTCGCCAATTAAAGCGGTACGTGAGCTGGGTTCAGAACGTCGTGAGACAGTTCGGTCCCTATCTGCCGTGGGTGTAGGAATATTGACAGGATCTGTCCCTAGTACGAGAGGACCGGGATGGACGTACCTCTGGTGGACCTGTTGTGGCGCCAGCCGCAGTGCAGGGTAGCTATGTACGGTCGGGATAACCGCTGAAGGCATCTAAGCGGGAAACCCACCTGGAAACGAGTATTCCCTATCAGAGCCGTGGAAGACCACCACGTCGATAGGCCGGGTGTGGAAGTGCGGCAACGCATGAAGCTTACCGGTACTAATAGCTCGATCGGCTTGATCGTTCTCATTCGCCAATGCTCATCGCTCTCGCGACGGCAATGGCGCTTCGTCTCAATACCAGCTTCCAGAACAGATGTGATTTGCCGACCTGGTGGTTCCAGCGAGGTGGCTGCACCCGATCCCATTCCGAACTCGGCCGTGAAACGCCTCAGCGCCTATGATACTTCGTCTCAAGACGCGGGAAAGTCGGTCGCTGCCAGGTCTGCAAATCACATCCCCCTCCCTTCACACCCCATCCAAGCCCTCGCACGGTCAAAACCGGCGGGGGCTTTTTGCGTTCGCACACCCACGCGGAACGCCCCGGCGATCCCGGGCACATAGCCGCGATCACCGAGCAGCCACTGTGCCTTGGGCAGATCGTCCAGCAGTGCGGCAGCCCCGGTGTAGTCGCTGACCGGTCCGGCGGTCACGAAGAAGCTCAAGGGACGACCCTCCGCATCGGCAACGGCGTGGAGCTTGGTGTTCATGCCGCCTTTGGTACGACCGATCAGGCGTCCGAGACCCCCTTTTAAACCACCAAGCTCGACGTCGTGCGATGCGCCTTCAGATAGGTCGCGTCGATCATGATCGTCTTCCGCTCGGCACCTGCCGCAGC
Organism: Aureimonas populi; assembly: GCF_017815515.1. Taxonomy (NCBI): domain Bacteria; kingdom Pseudomonadati; phylum Pseudomonadota; class Alphaproteobacteria; order Hyphomicrobiales; family Aurantimonadaceae; genus Aureimonas; species Aureimonas populi. The sequence continues at coordinate 975,160 of NZ_CP072611.1, read as the reverse complement.
CAGCCCCTCCATCATCCGACGAAGACGCCCATTTCATCCCAACGCTTCCAGCGATTGTAGAGCGTCATCGCGGGCTGTTCAGTCCCTGATATGGCATTTAATAATCGTAGCTATCGCCGAATCCCATGAGCCCGTCAAGCAACGAAGACCGTCGCACATCGTCCAGAAAGGCGGTCTGCACGCGCTTGCCGGTTTCGCCGTCTCGTCGGATTATGCAGACCGGCACGGGCTGTGCAGGGTGAAGCGGCCTGAACGTTAGCCTGTAACGGCTGCCGGCCATGGCAGTGAGCGAATCGACGAGCGTCACGCCGATGCCTGTTTCGGCCAGAAGGCAAGCAAGGGTGCTGTATCGCACCTCTGCCACGGCCTCGGCCCGCATTCGCTCGGTCACGAATCCTTCTCCCAACATAAGATTCAGCCGGCTCTGCGGCTCGTAGAGCACGAGCGGATGGCCCTGGAGATCGGCCGCCGTCACGGCGAGCTTGTTCTCCAGAGGATGCCCCGGCACGAAGGCGCAGACCACCTGCCCCCAGGCGATCCGCTCGCTGACCAGCCCATCGCGCGTCGGCGGGTTGAGCGCGAAGCCGACATCGGCACTGCGCGTTTCCACCGCCTCGAGAACGCCGTCGATACGCCGCGTGTCGAGGCTGACGCGTACGCCCGGCCGCGCCGCCAGGAAATTCCTGATCGCCAACGGCGCCAGGGCGTTTGCCAAGGGCGGCGTGCAGACAATGCGCAGATTGCCCGCGGCGCTGTTGCGCCGGCTTTCGATCCGGTGCGTCAGCGCGTGATAAAGGCTGAAGATCGCCTCGCTGTCGCGATACATCTCCTCCGCGTCCGGCGTCGGGATGAGACGATTGCCGATCCGTTCGAAGAGTTCGAACCCCACCTGCCCTTCCATCTGCTTGATGGCGTTCGACACGGCCGGTTGCGAGACGCGCAACGCCTTTGCCGCGCCCACGGTCGTGCGCGTGCGCATGACATGACGAAACGTCTCCAACTGCCGGAAGGTGAGCATAAAATCTCCTGTCAGCATCCTTCTTGGGCACCATCACCCAATCTTATAAAGAAGGTCTGATTTTTAATAATGAGATGATGTTGCGGCTCAAGCCTTGGCTGTGTTGATCTCGCGTCCAGGCGACAATCTCGTTCCCTCGCCCCAACCGATCACTCTCCCGGCCGACCGGGATGGACCGCTCGCAACATGCGTCGTCGGCAAACGATGGCGCGCGCCCATCAGGAGTTTCGACATGAAGCTGCATCGCACCGCCATGAGCCTGGGGCTGGCCACGCTCCTCTGCGGAACGGCGTCCGCCGAGACCCTGCGCTGGTCCTCGCAAGGCGACGTCGTGACCCTGGACCCCTACGCTCATACCGAGAGCTTCACGGCCAGCGTGCTCCATCATGTCTACGAACCGCTGGTGCGGCGCTCGCGATCGCTGGAGATCGAGCCCGCGCTGGCCACGTCCTGGGAGATCGAGGAACCCACGCGCTGGCGCTTCAAGCTGCGCGAAGGCGTGACGTTCCATAACGGAAACAGCTTCACGGCCGACGACGTGGTCGCCTCGCTCGAACGGCTGATGCATCCGGATGCGCGGGCACGCGGCAATATCTCGGGCATCGCCCGGGTGGAAAAGATCGACGACCTGACCGTCGATTTCCATCTCGAAGGCCCGCATCCGCTCCTCCTGAACGAATTGTCCGGCGTCTACATCATGGATCGGGAATGGATGGAGGAGCATGATGCCCTCGCACCCGGCAACGTCTCCACCGGCACCACCTCCTACGCCTCGACGAACGCCAACGGCACGGGGCCCTTCGTGCTCGACAGCTACCGCCCCGACATGGGCACGGTGATGAGCGTGAACGAGGAGTGGTGGGACACGCCCGAGCACAATCTCACAGGCATCGAGTTCCGGCCCATCACCTCGGATGCGACGCGCGTGGCCGCCCTTCTCTCGGGCGAACTCGACATGATTGCTCCAATTCCCCTGCAGGATATTCAGCGGGTGGAGAGCGCGGACGGCTTCACGGTGGAGCAGGAGCCCGCGCTGCGCCTGATCTATCTGGGCTTCAACTTCAACGAACATCTCCACGCCATGCCCGGCGAGCCCAATCCGCTGCTCGACGAGCGCGTGCGCAAGGCCCTGTGGCACGGGATCGACCACGACGCCCTGCGCGAGCGCATCATGCGCGGGAACTCGCGCACGGTGGGCATCATGGTCGCCCCCCAGGTGCCGGGCTACGAGGAATCCATCGACCAGCCCTATCCCTACGACCCGGAACAGGCGTCGGCGCTCCTGGCCGAAGCCGGCTATGGCGAGGGCTTCACCGTCAAGCTCGACTGCTCCAACGACCGTTACATCAACGACGAGCAGATCTGCGTGGCGGTCAAGGCGTTCTGGGAACGGCTCGGCATCACGGTCGACCTGACCACCGAGAGCCGGTCCACCTTCTTCCCGAAGGTCGACCGGGGGGAGACCGACATCTACATGTCCGGCTGGGCCACGCTCCCGGCCATGGACGGTTTCAGTGTTCTGCACGCCCTCCTCGCCACGCGCGATGGCTCTCGCGGCGGCAACAATCCCAATGGCCTGTCCGATCCGCGCATCGACGAACTGGACGTCAGCGCCGCTACGGAGCTGGACGAGGAGGCACGCAGGGCCATGCTGGCGGAAGCCTTCCGGATCACGCGCGATAAAGCCTATTACCTGCCCCTGCACCAGCAGCCGGTGGCGATGGCGGTGCGCGAGGGGGTCAGCGTCCCGCAGTTCGCGGACGAATATGTCCGCCTCTGGTTCGCGACGATCGGCGAGTAGGTTCGGTGGCGCGCCTCTTTCTCGCGCGGCTGGCTCAGGCGGTTCTCGTGATGCTCGCGGTGACCGCCATCGCCTTCGCCATGTTCCGTTTCGTGGGCGATCCGGTCCAGTTGATGGCGCGAGAGGATGCGAGCATCGCCGAGCGAGAGGCGCTGCGCGCGAGTCTGGGGCTGAACGACGCGATCGTCATCCAGTATGGGCGCTTCCTCGGCCGCGTCGTCCAGGGCGATCTGGGCATCAGCTACCGCAACCAGCGGGAGGTGTTGGCCCTGATCGCCGAGCGCGCGCCGGCCACGCTCGAGCTGGTGCTGGCCGCCACGATCCTCGCTCTGGCCCTCGGGATCCCGGCGGGCGTCCTGTGCGCGCTGCGGCCGAACGGGGTTCTCTCGCGCCTCGTGCAGGCCGTTTCGCTGGTCGGCATATCCGTGCCGACCTTCGTGACGGGCACCTTCCTGATCCTCGTCTTCGCCGTGAACCTCCAGCTTCTGCCCTCCTTCGGACGAGGGCAGATCGTGGACATCGGCGGCTGGAGCACCGGCTTCCTGACACCTTCGGGACGGCGCGCCCTGATCCTGCCGGCCCTGACGCTCGCCCTCTACTCCACCACGCTGATCATGCGGCTCGTGCGCTCGGAGATGATCGACATCATGTCCACCGACTATATCCGATACGCCCGTGCGCGCGGTCTTCCCGCCCGCCGTATCCATTTCCGGCTGGCGCTGAAGAACGCCCTGATGCCCGTCATCACCGTGACGGGCCTCCAGGTCGGCTCCCTGATCGCCTTCGCCATCGTCACGGAGACCGTGTTCCAGTGGCCGGGCCTCGGCCTTCTCTTCATGCAGGCGGTGATCTTCGTCGACATCCCGGTGATGACGGCCTACCTCCTGTTGGTCGCGCTCGTCTTCGTCGCGATCAACACCGTGGTGGACATCCTCTACGCGGTGATCGATCCGCGACTTCGCGAGAGGGCGGGCTGATGGGCGCCGCCATCCGCCGCCTGCGCCGCGCCATGCCGCCCTATGTGATGCTTGCCTGCGCCCTGTGCTGCGCCATCATCCTGACAGCCCTCCTCGCGCCGCTGATCGCCCCCAGCGACCCCACCTCGACCTCGAGCTTCAACCTCCTCGACAGCGAGCTGCCGCCTGCCTTCCTGGAGGGCGGCGATCCCCGCTACGTGCTGGGAACCGACAATCAGGGCCGCGACCTTCTGTCGGCCATCCTCTACGGGACGCGCATCTCTGTGATGATCGGGCTCGGCGCGGTCGCGTTCGCGGCCACGATCGGCATCTCGCTCGGCCTTCTCTCGGGCTATCTCGGGGGCTGGGCGGACGTGCTCGTCATGCGGATCGCCGACGTGTTCCTCAGTCTTCCCACGATCCTTCTCGCTCTTCTGGTCGCGGGGATCGCACGGGCCGTCATCCCGGGGGCGAACACCGTGTTCTGGGCGCCCATCATTCTGATCGGCGCCATCGGCATCAACGAATGGGTGCAGTATGCGCGCACCGTGCGCGCGGCCACCATGGTGGAGGCGTCGCGCGACTATGTGCGCGCCGTGCGCATCATGGGCCTGCCGGTGCGGCGCATCCTGTTCCGCCACATCCTGCCGAATGCGATGGGGCCGATCCTGGTGATCTCGACCATCAACCTGGCCGCCGCCGTGCTCACCGAGGCGACGCTCTCCTTCCTCGGCGTGGGCATGCCGCCGGACTACCCCTCGCTCGGAACGCTCATCCGCATCGGCAACGAATACGCTTTTTCCGGCATATGGTGGATATCGACCTTCCCGGCGCTCACGCTGGTCGTGCTGGTGCTGTCGGTCAACATCGTCGGAGACTGGCTGCGCGACCGTTTCAACCCGAAGCTGGAGGAGCGTTCGTGAGCGCGGCGCTGGCCATAGAGGGACTGCGGGTCGAGTATCCGGTGCCCGACGCCGAGCCGTTCGTGGCCGTGCGAGACCTCGACCTCAGGATCGAACCCGGCGAGATACATGCGCTGGTCGGGGAATCGGGCGCGGGCAAGTCCACGGTCGGCAACTGCGTCATGGGCCTGCTCGACCGGCCCGGACGGATCGTGGCGGGCAGCCTGTCGATCGCCGGCCGGCCTGTCGATACGCGCACCGGGCGGGCCGAGGGCATTCGTCCGGGCCGCGACATCGGCGCGATCTTCCAGGATCCGATGACGAGCCTGAACCCGCTCTTCACCATCGAGGAACAGCTCTGCGAGACGATGCGCCACCATCTGGGGTTCTCGCGCGCGCAAGCGCGGACCAAGGCGCTCGATCTCCTGCGCGCGGTGAAGATCCCGGAGCCCGAGCGCCGGCTGCGCCAATATCCGCACCAGCTCTCGGGCGGCCAGCGTCAGCGGGTGGTGATCGCCGCCGCGCTCTCCTGTGATCCGGGCCTCCTCGTGGCCGACGAGCCCACCACAGCGCTGGACGTCTCGGTGCAGGCGACCATCCTGGAGCTTTTGCGCGATCTGGCGACCCGTCGGCACGTGGGCGTCCTCCTCGTCACGCACAATATGGGCGTCGTGGCGCAGATCGCCGACAGGGTCACGGTCATGCGCCATGGCGAGGTGGTCGAGCAGGGGCCGACGCGCGAGATCCTGGGCGCACCGAAGGCGCCCTATGCACGCGCGCTGATCGCCGCGGTGCCGCGGCTCGACCGAAAGCTCGACCGCTTTCCCGTCACCGATCCGCAGAACCCGGGCGAAGCCGAGGCACAGGCCCGTCTCGGGACGATCGCCGCCCATCGCGGCGAGGGGGAACTGCTGGCGGTGGAGAAGCTGTCGGTGGTCTACGGCGGCGGATTGTTCAACCGCACCGCCGGCTACCGGGCGGTGGACGATGTGAGCTTCTCGGTCAAGCGCGGCGAAATCTTCGGGATCGTCGGCGAATCGGGCAGCGGCAAGTCCACCCTTGCCGCCGCGATCGCCGGTCTTGCGACGCCGACATCCGGCCGTATCGCCTTCGACGGCCGGGAACTTGCCGCGCGCCGGCCCAGGGCGGTTCGGCAAGCCATCCAGATGATCTTCCAGGATCCCTATTCCTCGCTCAACGCGCGCATGCGCGTGGGCGCGGCAATCCAGGAACCGATCGCCTTCTTCGGCACGGGCGACGCATCGGGGGCCCGGACGCTGATCGAAGCGGTGGGCCTGCCACCGGAATCGGCCAGGCGCTTTCCCCATGCCTTCTCCGGCGGCCAGCGCCAGCGCATCTCCATCGCCCGCGCGCTCGCCAGCCGGCCGGAGCTTCTGATCTGCGACGAGCCGACTTCCGCGCTGGACGTGTCGGTGCAGGCGCGCGTGCTCAACCTCCTGAAGGACCTGCGCGACCGCACCGGCCTCACGATCCTCTTCATCAGCCACGACCTCGCGGTGGTGCGCCAGATGTGCGACCGGATCGCGGTGATGAAGGCCGGGCGGATCGTCGAGCTGGAAGCTTGCGAAACCCTCTTCGACCAGCCGCGCGATCCCTACACGCGCGAACTCCTTTCCCTCATCCCCTCGCTCGACGGACTCGCCCCGGCGTCTCCGCCGGCGATAGCCACCGGAGCTTGAATTGGCAGACCTGATCGTCACCAACGCCGTCGTCGTCACCGTGGACCCGCAGCGGCGTGTCCTGCACGACGCCGCCATCGCCATCGAGGGGGAGCGGATCGTCGATATCGGTCCTACCGGCGAGGTCGCGGCACGCCATCCCGCCCGTGAGGTGATCGACGGAACCGATATGGTGGTGCTGCCCGGCCTCGTGGACGTGCATGCCCATGCGGGCCACGGCTTCATCAAGACGCTGGCGAGCGGCGATAGCGCCCGCTGGTTCGAGGCCTGCCGCATCGCCTACACCGTCGCGTCCACGCCGGAGTTCTGGCACGCGGAGGCGCAACTCGCCGCGCTGGAGCGCACGCGTTTCGGCGTGACGACCGGCGTCTCGCTGCTGGGCGGCGGCGATTCCATCATGCGCACCGACGACCCCGCCTATGGCGACGCCCATTGCGAGGGCGTTCTGGAGGTCGGAACGCGCTCCGTGGTGGCCGTCGGCACCACGCGTCCGCCTCATCCGCTCACCTACGCGCGCTGGAACGGGGAGGAACGGCACGACTATCCCGTCGATTTCGAGACGCAGCTTGCCACCGCCCTCGACCTTCTCGCCCGCTGGCATGGCACGCATGGACGGCGCATCAACATCGCGCTGCTCACCCCCACCTTGCGGCCGGAGGAGGGCGACGCGGCCGCCGATGCCCATCGGGACGAAGCGACCCGACAGGCCCGGCGCGTCAGCCAGGAAGCGCGCGCGCATGGCGTCGTCTTCACGCAGGACGGTCACCGGCGCGGGTCGGTGGCTTACGCGAACGAACTCGGGATTCTCGGGCCGGAGGCCCTGCTCTCCCATTCCACCGGCCTGACGGAGGAGGAGATCGCGATCTGCGCCGCCACCGGCACCAGGATCGCCCACAATCCCAGCGCCATCGCCTCGGTGTTCGACCGCTGCCCGGCCACGGAGCTGATGGAGGCGGGCGTATGCGTCGCGCTGGGCTCCGACGCGACCGCGCCGGACCGCTCCGGCGACATGTTCCGCCACATGCAGCAGCTGATGCACTATCACCGCCGCCACCATCGCGACCCATCCTGGGTTCCGCCCGGCAAGGCGCTGGAGATGTGCACCATCGAGGGAGCGAAGGCGCTCGGCATGGAGGACGACATCGGTTCGATCGAGATCGGCAAGAAGGCCGACCTCACGCTGGTCGACATGCGCCGGCCCCACCTCTACCCCGCCAACATGCACGTCTCTCACGTCATCAACTTCGCCAACGGCAACGACGTGGACACGGTGATCTGCAACGGTCGCATCCTGATGCGCGGCCGCAAGGTTCTCACCGTGGACGAAGACCGCGTCCTGGACGAAGCCCAGCGCCAGACCGAGCTGATGCTGGAGCGCGGCGGACTGACAGCCCTCACGAAGCTGCCCGAGACATTCTGGAATTCGCTTCGCATGGGAGGCGGCCGCGCCTGACGCGAACCAGCGCCGGTCAACGCCGGGCGCGAAGCCCGGCGCTTCGCGTATCGTGCGCTCCGCGGACGATGCCGTCTCAGTCCGCCGCGGTCACGCCGGCCTGACCGGCGAAGGGCTGAGCGCGGGAAGCGGCGCGACGTCGCGACCGGGCGCGAGAAGCGTTGTGATCGTAGCCTCCTCGACGGGTTCCTAGAGTTCCAGGGAGAACGAGCGAACGTGTCTGCCGCTGGCCCTCGACAGACGCTTCTTTCACGACGGCCCCGGACGGTTCTCGTGTTCGTGGGGGAGCCAGCGGGAATCTTTTCTGATCGCCATACCGAGCAACGCCTCGCTTCGGGTTATCAGGTCTTAGGACTGCCACGTTGTCCCGGTGGCTCGATCATGATGACCTCTGACACCCGCTCCCGCAAAATCCGTTTTGCAGCGATGGCAAAGCGTTCGAAATCCTCGGATCGAGCGCTGGTTTTGCGCCAGGCGATACCGATCGCCCGGAAGGGAACGTCGCCAGCAATCGACCTCGCTACCACCAACTCCTCCCGTTGCACCTCCGAGCGTACGTAGAGCGACGGCAGGAGCGCGATCCCCATGCCCATCGCCACCATTTGGCGAAGCGTGTCGAGGCTCGTACCCTCATAATCGTTCGACACGAAGGCACCTGCTTCCGCGCAGATCTGGCTGACCAATTCGAACAGCCTGTGTCCGCGCTCCATCGTGAGAACCGTTTCGCCCTTGAGGTCGGCGCGCTCGATGGTCTCGCGTCCAGCCAGTGGGTGGGATCGAGGAACGACGACCTGCAACGGCTCGCGGAAGATCGGCGCGAAGGTGAAGTCGTCACGCAGCATGGGAAGCGGGCAGATCACGATGTCATGCCGTCCCTCGTCGAGATGATCGAGGAGGATGTCCGGCAATTCATCACGCACGTAAAGCCGCAGGCCCGGATAGGTTTCGCGCAGGCTCGGGACGAGGATCGGCAGCAGGTAAGCGCCGAGCGTGTTGACGACGCCCACGCGCAGCACGCCTGTCAGGCCGCCCGCGCCGGCCTTTGCGAGCGAGTGTATGTCCGCGACCTCGTTCAGGATCGCCCGCGCGCGCCGCACGATCTCGTTTCCGACGGGTGTCAGGAAGACGCGGGATCGATTGCGCTCAACGAGCCGCGTACCAAGCCTTCGTTCCATATCGCGCAACTGCATCGAGAGCGTTGGCTGGGTGACATGGGTCAAACGAGCGGCGCGACTGAAGCTTTTCGTATCGGCGATGGCGACAAGATAACGAAGCTGCTGCAGGGACGGCATTGCACGCCTCTTATAGATTTTCTCGATCCTCTATCGCTTGGTTTTCGATTTTACAAATCCGTCTTGCGTGGCCATGGTCGTGTTCGTGGGCGTTGGCCCGCAAGAGATGGCTTCAAGCAAAGCAGACGGGCGCCGTACTGCGGGGCGAGAACTCGAAACCATATGGACCGCACAGCTTCGAGACCGTCCGCTTTCACAGGTTTGTTGCGTTTCTTGCCCGCCGGCTTTCTTACGGCTCTGTTCGTCGCGTTCGCCGCCGCGCTTCCGGTTATCGCCGCCGGCCAGGTTCTCGACTGGAACGCCGAGTGGGTGCCGTCTCTCGGGATAGGCTTCGCCGTCCGCCTCGATGGCCTGTCGCTGGCCTTTGCTCTCCTCGTGACGGGGATCGGCGCCCTGGTGATGCTCTACGCCGCCAGCTACTTTCGCACCGACGCGCGGCTCGGCCGTCTGCTCGTTCTTCTGTCGCTCTTCGCTGCCTCGATGCTCGGCCTCGTTCTGGCCGACGACGTCATCACCTTCTTTCTGTTCTGGGAAGGCACGACGATCACCTCCTTCCTTCTCGTCGGCTTCGATCACGAGAAGTCGAGCGCGCGCAGAGCTGCGCTTCAGGCGCTTATGATCACCTCCATCGGCGGGCTCGCCCTTCTGGCCGGCCTCGTCCTCATGGCGACGACCACCGGAAGCTGGCGCTTTTCGCAGATCAACGCCGGCGGCGAGCTTCTTCAGGCGAGCGCGGCCTATCCGGCCATCCTCGTGCTGGTCGCGCTCGGGGCGCTGACCAAGTCGGCGCAGATGCCGTTCCATTTCTGGTTGCCGAACGCCATGGCCGCGCCGACGCCGGTGTCGGCCTATCTGCATTCGGCGACCATGGTGAAGGCCGGCGTGTTCCTCCTGGCCCGTCTCTCACCCTCTCTGGGGGGGAGCGATCTCTGGCTCTGGCTTTTGGTGCCGTCGGGTGCGGCGACCATGCTGATCGGCTCGGTGTGGGCGCTGCGGCAGACCGACCTGAAGCTGATGCTGGCCTTCACGACGCTGATGGCGCTGGGGCAGATCGTGATGCTGCTCGGCCTCGGCACGGTGGCGGCCGTGACGGCCGCGATGGTGATGCTCCTTGCTCATGCTCTGTATAAGGCAGCGCTGTTCTTGGCCGTCGGCATGATCGACAAGGGCGCGGGCACACGCGAATATCCCGAACTCGGCGGGCTCGCGCGAGCCATGCCCGTGACTTTCACCGCTATCGCCCTCGCCGCGCTTTCCATGGCGGGGGTCGCCCCGTTTCTCGGCTTCGTGGCCAAGGAACTGGTCTACGACGGCTCTCTCCACGCGCCATGGGCGATCGCCGTGGTGTCGGCCGTGCTCCTTTCCAATGCGCTGATGGTGGCCGCGGCCGCGATGGTCTCCCTGCGCCCCTTGCGCGGAGCCCTTCGCGCACCCAAGGCTTCGCCCCGAGATCCAGGCTGGACATTGGCCGCCGGCCCGATGCTGCTCGCTGGCGCCGGTCTGATCTGCGGTCTCATGCCGGCGGCGATCGGACAGCATCTTGTCGGGCCGATGGTCGAGGCCGTGACCGGCGCTCCGATGAGCGGCGATCTCGGCCTCTGGCACGGGTTCAACGTGGCCCTTCTCCTCAGCGTCGCCACCTGGGGACTCGGCGCGCTTCTCTATGGGCGGCTCGATGCGATCCGCGACGCGCTTGCCGCTGCGCAGGGCCGGCTGCCGCGCTTCGAAGGCTGGTACGACGCGATGATGGTCGTGATCGTTCAAGGGTCCAAGGCCGTCACCGCCCGCATTCAGTCCGGCCGCATGACCGCCTACCTCGCGATGAGCTTCGCAACGCTCGCCGCGCTTCTCTGGGTGGCGGTCCTCTCCGGTGAGGCGGCATGGCCTGCCCTTCCCAGATTGGCACTGATGGAGGTCGCCATTCTCGTGACGATCTTCGCCTCGATCGCCGCCGTCCTGCGCGCGCGCTCGCGCCTTGCCGCGATCACGGCGCTCGGCGGCGTCGGCGCGGGCGTCGCGATGATCTTCACCCTTTACGGCGCCATCGACGTCGCCATGACGCAGCTTTTCGTGGAGATCCTCGTGGTGATCTTCATCGCGGTCGCCTTCGTGGGCCTGCCGATGGGTGAGCGGCCACGCTTTCGCCCCGGCCATGCCGGCATCGCGCTCGCCCTCGGGCTCGGCGTCACGCTGACCATGCTCTCGGTGCTCGGCACCGACATGGACCGCAGGCTGACGGACTTCTTCGAGGCGGCGAGCTATGAGGAGGCCCATGGGCGCAACATCGTCAATGTGATCCTCGTCGATTTCCGTGGGTTCGATACGCTGGGCGAGATCGCCGTCCTGGTGATCGCCGGCATCGCCACCATCGCGGCGCTGCGCGCCGGGCGGACGACACGCAGGACATGAACTCGCTCATTCTCACGACGATGACGCGTCTCCTCGTGCCTTTGATCCTCGCGCTGGCGATCTTCATCCTCCTGCGCGGGCACAACGCGCCCGGCGGCGGCTTCATCGGCGGGCTGCTGGGGGCCATCGCCTTTGCCCTCATCGAGAAAGCGCAAGGGCTGGCGGCCGCGCGCAAGGCCCTTCGCTTCGAACCGATGACCGTTGCCGGGCTCGGGCTTGGCGCCGCGCTTCTCGCCGGCCTGTGGGGCGGTCTTGCGGAAGGCGATTTCCTGCGGGGAATGTGGCCGTTCTACGCGCCCGTGCCCGAAGGGGGCATGACCGGCTGGCCGATCGGCTCGGTGCTGCTGTTCGACATCGGTGTCTGCCTCGTGGTGCTCGGCTCGGTGACGGGCATCCTCTTCGCGCTGGAGGAAACGGTGAGCGAGGCCAAGGAAACCGGAAAGGACGCCTCGTGGAAGTGATGATCGCGGTGAGCGTCGGCGTGCTGGTCGCGGCGGGCTCCTATCTGATGATGTCCGGCCGCCTCCTGCCCTATCTGTTCGGGCTCGTGCTTCTGAGCAACGCCGGCAATCTCGCCATCTTCGGATCGGGCCGGCTGACCTACGCGCGGCCGCCTTTGGTGCCCGAGGGCGCGCAGGCTCTCGAACTGGCGAACGCCCTGCCGCAGGCGCTGATCCTGACCGCCATCGTGATCGGCTTCGGCCTGATGAGCTATACGCTGGCGCTCTCCCTGCGCAGCTGGCAGGAGACCGGGACCACCCGCATGGACGAGATGCGTCTGGCCGAGCCCGAGGAACGGGGCTGATGCTGCTCGTCTGGCCGGTGGCCGTGCCGATGGGCGCTGCGGTGCTCACATTGCTGGCCGCTCGCTCCGTACGCGCGCAGCGGGTGCTGTCGCTCGCCGGAGCGCTGGCGCTTCTCGCGGCGGGAACGGTTCTTCTCGTCACGGTGCTTCGGGAAGGACCGCAGGCCGCGCAGATGGGCGGCTGGGCGGCGCCTTACGGCATCACCATGGTAGCCGACCTCTTCTCGGCCGCGCTCGTCTTCGCCACCGGCCTGATGGCCGTCCTGACGATCTTCCACGGTCTCGTCCGCCCTGGCGACACCGGTGAGCACTTCGGCCACCATCCGCTGACGCAGTCCCTCCTGCTCGGCATCTGCGGCGCGTTCCTGACGGGCGATCTCTTCAATCTCTACGTCTGGTTCGAGGTGATGCTGATCGCCTCCTTCGGCCTCCTGGTCGTCGGCGGGCGACGTGAGCAGTTCGACGCCGCCGTGAAGTATGCCGGCCTCAATCTCGTGGCGACGCTGACCTTCCTCACCGGCGTCGGGCTTCTCTATGGCGCTGCCGGCACGCTCAACATGGCCGACCTGCATCTGACCTTGGCCGGGCGTTCCGGCGAGACCGCCGTCCTGGGGGCGGCGATGCTGCTTCTCTTCGCCTTCGGCGCCAAGGCCGCGCTGTTCCCGGTATTCTTCTGGCTGCCGGCCTCCTATCACACGCTCTCGATCACGACCTCGGCGCTCTTCGCCGCCTTGATGACGAAGGTTGGCGTCTACGCGCTGATCCGGGTGTTCACGCTCGTCTACGACGCCGGCGAGCCGCCGATCGCCAGCCTGCTTCTGTGGGGCGGCGTGCTCTCCATGGTGGTGGGCGTTCTGGGCGCGGCCGCTCAGATGGAGATCCGGCGCATCCTCGCCTTTCACAGCGTCAGCCAGATCGGCTACATGGTGCTCGGCCTCGCGCTCCACACCGGTCTCGGTCTGGCCGGAGCGATCTACTATCTCTTCCACCACATCGTGGTGAAGTCGAACCTCTTCCTCATCGCCGGCGCGGTGCGCGATCGGACGGGTTCGGAAGATTTGCGGACAATCGGCGGATTGTGGAAGCGCTCCCCCGGCCTTTCGATCCTGTTTCTCGTCTCGGCCCTTTCGCTCGCCGGGCTGCCGCCTTTCACCGGCTTCTGGGCGAAGCTTCTGGTGCTGCGCGCAAGCCTTGACGCCGAGCGTTATGTCGCGGCCTTCGCGGTCCTTGCCGTCGGCCTCCTCACCTTGTTCTCCATGACGAAGATCTGGAACGAGGCCTTCTGGAAGCCGCATCCGGGAGACGCGCGAAGGCGCTTTTCGTCACGTCTTGCGCTGATACCCGTGGCGCTGCTCGCTGCGATTACGTTGGCAGCCGGCGTCGTGGCCGAACCGTTCATCGACGCCGCCACGGAGGCGGCCGCGCAGATCGTCGACCCAGCCCGATATCTCCAGGCCGTCGGTGTGACGAGGGAGCTTTCCCCATGACCGTTCTTCGCAAGCTCTGGTTCGCCGCCCTGCTCGCCGTGCGGTTCCTGTTCGACCTGACGATGTCGAGCATTGCGGTCGCCCGGGTGGTGTTGTCGCCTCGCGCACAGGTGCGTCCGCGATTCGTGTCGATCCCCCTGGCCTCGCGCAGCCCCCTGGAGGTGACGCTGGTCGCCAACTACATCACTCTGACGCCCGGCACGCTGACGGTGGATGTCAGCACCGATGCCCGAACTCTCCTGATCCACGATCTGAGCGCCGGCGACGACAGCGCGTCGAGCCGAGCGGGTGTCACGGAAGGCATCGAGCCGCGTGTGCTCAAGGTGACGCGATGATCGTGATCGAAACCGCTGGCGGCGGCATCTTCGCTCTTGCCCTGAACCTCACCGCCGCGATGCTCGCCCTCGCGCTCCTCGCAGCGATCTGGCGCCTGATCGTCGGCCCGACCGGGCCTGACCGCGTCGTCGCCCTCGACATGGTGGCGATGCTTCTGGTGGTGTTCCTGCTGGTCTTTGCCATGGCGACGGCAACCTACGCCTATGTCTACGCCGCGATCGCGCTCGCCCTGATCGCCTTTCTCTCCACCGTGGCCTTCGCCCACTATATCGAGCGCACGATGGACAAGAGCGATGAGTGACTGGTTTGCAGCGCTTCTTCTGGTCTCAGGCGGCTTCTTCTGCCTTGTCGCCGGCATCGGCGTGCTGCGGCTCGGCGACGTCTACTGCCGCATGCACGCCGCCACCAAGGCCGGAACGATGGGTCTGGCGCTGGTCGCTCTTGCCATGATGGTCCGAGCCGATAGCCTGGTCGCGATGGTGGAGCCCTTCGCCGTCTTCCTGTTCATGATCGCGACTGCCCCCGTGGGCGCCCACCTCATCGGCCGAGCGGCTTTGCGCAGCGCTTCCCCGGTCGTGCCGGAGACGAGCGCCGACGAGGGGTGCGAAGCTTTCGACATTCCGGCGAAGCAAAGCAGCGAAAGCTGACCGAACCAAGCCGGATGCGGGTCATGCACTGTGTCCGCTCCACGACATCATCAAAGCCCATGTCCTGACCGCCGAGCGCCTTTACAGCGACGATACGACCGTGCCGATCCTCGCCAGGGGCGAGACGGTCGAGGCGGAGGCACGCCGGGAACCGGCAAAGAGTATCACACTATACTTCCCGTCGCCTCCCCAAAACCCGACAATCACGTTTCAAAAGGGGAGCAAGGCATGTCGCCGTGATCTTGAAGCCTTGCGGGAGGAGAAACGCATGAACCGCCGAATGATCATTCTGGCAGCAACACTGGCCCTCGTCGCGCCCTGGAGCGCGCCGGCGCTGTCGCAGGCAGCCTATCCCTCGCAGCCGGTGATCTGGGTGGTGCCCTTTCCGCCCGGGGGGGCGATGGACGTCATGGCGCGCGCGCTCGGCGGCGAGCTGGCGCAAGCCCTTGGCCAGCCTTTCGTGATCGAGAACAAGCCCGGAGCGGGCGGCAATATCGGCCTGAGCGAAGTCGCGCGCGCCGAGGCGGATGGCCACACCATCGTCATCGTCGCCAACGGAATGGCGGTGAACCCGTATCTCTACACCGAGCCGGGCTACGATCCCGTGGAGGATTTCGAGCCCGTCGTCATGGTGGGCGTGGTTCCCAACGTGCTCGTCGCCAACCCGCAATACAATTCCGCCGAGACGGTGGAGGAGGTCATCGCCCAGGCGAAGAAGGCGCCCGGCGAGATGAGCGTCGGTTCGGCGGGCATCGGTACCTCGATCCATCTCGCCTCGGAACTGTTCCAGTCGCTCACCGGGACGGAGTTCCTGCACGTTCCCTATCGCGGCAGCGGGCCGGCCATCCCCGACATCCTGGGCGGCCGGATCGACTACATGTTCGACAGCGTCACTTCCGCTCAGCCGCATATCGCCTCCGGCGCGCTGCGCGCGATCGCCGTCACGACCCCGCAGCGATCCGCCGCCCTGCCCGACGTGCCGACCATCGCGGAAGCGGGCGTGCCGGGCTACGAATTGATCCCGTGGTTCGGGGTGTTCACACCGGATGGAACGCCGCCCGAGACCATCGCCGTTCTCAACGAGGCGATCAACGAAGCGCTCGCCAGCCCGCAGGTGCTGGAGCGTTTCGCGGCGATCGGGGCGGAACCGATCGGCGGAACGCCGGAGGAGCTTCGGGACCATCTCCGGCACGAGATCAATGTCTGGGGCGTCCTGGTCCCCGAGCGGGGCATCCGGGCCGAATAGGGCGCGCTCCGACCCTGTCGCACAACGCTATCACCCGCTGCGCGCGCGCAGGCCCGCCGAGGTCTGCCGGACGGGGCGCCTGCACCACCGGGACCATCCCGCGCGGATCGATCGCCCGAGAGGCCCGGACCGCCTCCCGCCCCGTTGCGGGCGGCTTCAGACCGCCCGGGAGACCGGATGCACTGTCCGTCGCTTCTCCCGGTCGAAGAAGGCGCAAGGGTCGGGGTCCGGTTGGACGCCGATCCCCGGCCCCGCCGGCAGTTCCACGGCGAAGTCGCGATAGACAAGGGGCTTGGCCAGTATCTCGTGGGCGAAGAGAAGGGGGCCGAAGAACTCCGTTCCCCATTCCAGCGTCTCGGCGGTGGCGAAGAGATGCAGCGAGGCCGCCGTCGCCACCCCCGATTCCAGCATCGTGCCGCCATAGACGCCGATGCCGGCGGAGGCGGCGATAGAAGTGACTTCGCGCGCCCGCGAAAGGCCGCCCGATTGCGCCACCTTCACCGCGAAGACGTCCGCCCCCCGGTTCGCGGCGATACGCAGGGCGCTGGCCGGTCCCGAGAGCGCCTCGTCGGCCATCACCGCGATCTCGCCGGCATCGGTCAACGCCTTGAGCCCGGAGAGGTCGTCGCGCGCCACCGGCTGTTCGACGAGATCGACACCCACCTCCTGAAGGCCGCGAAGGCCCCAGCGCGCTTCGGCCAGCGACCAGGCCTGGTTCACGTCCACGCGGATCGAGGCGCGGTCGCCCACCGCCGCCGCGATGCGTGCGACATGGGCGATGTCCTCACGCACTTCGCGCTTGCCGATCTTGAGCTTGAATATCCGGTGCCGGTGGCGGGCCAGCATGTCCTCGGCTTCCTCGATGTCGCTGGCGGCCTCGCCGCTTGCCAGGGTCCATGCCACGGGCATGGCGCCGCGCACCGCTCCGCCGAAAACCGAGGCCAGCGGCAGGCCGAGACGCCGGGCGAAGCCGTCCCAGAGCGCGATTTCCACGGCGCTGCGCGCGATCGGGTTTCCCTTCACCTGGCGTTCGACAAGCGCGGCGGCGGCAAGGACCGCATCGGCGTCGCGGCCCAGCAGAAGCGGGGCGATGTAGCTGTCCACCGCGAGGCGGATGCTTTCCGGGCTTTCCGGCCCGTAGCTCATGCCGCCGATCGTGGTGCCCTCGCCAAGGCCCACGCTGCCGTCGGAAAAGCGGATCGTGACAAGCACCACGCTCTGCGTCGTCATGGTCGCCATGGACAGGACGTGGCCCCGGATGGTGGGAACGTCGAGGATGGCCGTCTCGATGCGGTCTATGGTGATGGTCAAGCGGGCGGGCCTCTCTGTCGGTCGGCTCCCAGCTTGACGACAGCAGCGGGGCGAATCCAATACCGGTCTCGTCTGGCGTGATACCTGCCGCTCAGCGCGCGCGCACCATGCGGCGCGCCACCTCCTGCGCGATGCGCGCGAAATGATGGACGTGGATGCCCTGCTCGTCGATGCGGTGACTGAGCGAGAGTTCGGTGACGCCCAGCGCCGGCGACACGCGGCGGTATCGGATGCCGTTGCGATGGGCCGAGCCCACGGATTCGGGAACCACGCACACGCCCTCTCCGATGGCCACGAGGCTCAGCGCGGTTTGCAGATCCATGGTGAAGACGCGCCGGGACGTGTCGTGCCCCTGCGCTTCCAGCCGGGCGATCACGAGGTCGGCATAGCTCGGGCGCGGAAACTCCGGGTAGAGGATCAGCGGCAGATGAGCGATCGCGGCGAGCGTCACCGGGCCGCGTGTGTCCGGCGCCACGCCGTCGGGCATGGCCACGATCAGATCCTCGCGGTCGAGCTGCCGGGTCAGGAACTCCGCGTCAGGCAGCATCGGGCGGGCGAAGGCGATGTCGATGCTGCGCCGCACCAGCGCTTGGTGCAGATCGGCGTTGTTCATCGGCATGAGGCTGAGAACCACATCCGGATAGTGCATCCGGAACGATTTCACGATGGTGGGCAGGATGCCGAAGGTGGCCGAGCCCACGAAGCCGATGCGCAGGCGTCCCTCGGCGCCCTGGCCGATGCGCCGCACCTCGAGGAGGATGTCGGCGACCTCTTTCAGAACCGCTCCGCCGCGCTCATAGAGGCGCTGGCCGGCCAGTGTGAGGGTGATGGCGTTGCGGCCGCGATTGAAGAGAAGGGTGCCGAGCTCGGCCTCCAGCTCCCTGATCTGGCGGCTGAGCGGGGGCTGAGCCATGCCGAGCCGTTCGGCGGCCCGCCCGAAATGAAGCTCCTCGGCCACCGCGATGAAATATTTCAGCTGGCGCAGGTTCATGGTGCAGCCCGAGCCTCCCCGCCGGTGCCGGCACGCCTCTTCTACGCACCCGGCCCCATCGGGGCAATCGTGCCGCCTGCCTACTCGGCCGCGATCGCCTCGGTCTTGGCCGCGCCCGGCTGAAGCACGAAGTCGAAGTCGAGGCGAAGCCGGGTGCCTTTCGAATCGTCCTCGCGGAACTCGGCTATCAGGCTCTCCTTCACCGCGAATACGCTGTCCTGGTCCAGCCAGCGGCTGGAGCTGTCGAAGATCTGCGTTACGAGCGTGCCGTAGCCGTCCTTCGACAGGATGAAATGGAGGTGGCCGGGCCGGTTCGGGTGATGGCCCATCGCGCGGATCAACTCACCGGCCGTCTCGTTGTCGGGGATGGGGTAGGGCACGGGGCGCACCGCCACGAGGGCATAGTGGCCGTTCTCGTCGGTGCGAAAGCGACCGCGCAGATTGTAGTCCGGCTGGTCGTGGTCGTGGTTCTCGTAGAGCCCGTTCGGCGCATCCTCCCAGATGTCGATGGTCACGCCGGGCAGGGGGGCGCCCTTCGTGTCGCGCACATGGCCCTCGACATAGACGGTCTCCTCATCGTCGAAATGCTTGAGGATCGTCGAGGCGCCCTTCGGCAAGACCGGCGGGTTCTCCCGGTAGAAGGGCCCCAGAACCGTGGATTCGCTGGCGCCCGCGCGCGCCTCGTTGGTCAGCATGTCCACCAGAACCTCGACGCCCAGAATGTCCGACAGGAGAATGAATTCCTGGCGCTTGTCGTCGGTGATCTGCCCGGCGCGCGCCAGGAAATCGCAGGCATACAGGAACTCGTCGTGCTGGAGCTTCACGTCCTTGCAGAAGCCGTGCAGATGGCGGATCAACGCCGTCAGGATCTCACGTTGCCGATCGGTGATCGGACCGCTCCTGCCCAGCGCGTCGATGACGACATCCGTGACGTTGTCGATGGTGACGATGCCCATGCAGGTTCTCCTCCCGTGGAAATCCCGGCCGCCCACGCCGTTCGAGGGCGCCTCCCTGCCATCAGGGCAGCACGGTTCGCACCGCATGGGAAAGGCCGGAGCGGGTATCAGGTTATATCAATTCCAACCTTGTCCGCCTCACGGGCGTGCGGCGAGGTTGCCGGCAAACGAACATGGGAGGCGCCCTTGCTGAATCAGATAGTTCACATGCAGGCGGAGCTGAGGCGGCGGCCCCATCTTGCCCATCTCGGCCGCCTGTTTTCGGAGACGGTGCTTCTCAAGGTGGATGGGGAGGAGTTCTATCTCACCTTCGAAAAGGGCGATCTCGTCGCCATCCTGCCCGGACCCTCGCGCCGCACGCCCTACCGCTTCGGCTTCGTGACGGATGGCGAGGCCCTCAAGCGGTTCTGGGAGCCGCTTCCGGCCCCCGGCTTTCACGACCTCTTCGGCTTGGTGAAGATGGATCGGGCCCGCATCGAGGGGGACATCCTCTCCCTGGTGAAGAACCTGCGCTTCTTCAAGGAAGTGATGGCCCTGCCCCGGGCGGGAGAGGCACGATGAGCCGCACCGCCGCCGAACCCGCGATCGAGGCCATCGTGGGGCGCTATGTCACGGTGTCCCTGTCCGACGGGCCGCGCCGCATCTATTTCGAGGAGGCCGGACAGGGCCGCGCGGTCCTTTGCCTGCACACGGCCGGAGCCGACACGCGCCAGTGGCGCCATCTCCTCAACGATGCGGGCGTAACGGCCGATCACCGCCTGATCGCCTTCGACATGCCCTGGCACGGAAAGTCCCTGCCGCCGCGGGGCTTCGAGGTGCAGGAATATCTGCTGACGACGCAAGCCTATATCGAGACCGTGCTGGCGGTGGCCGACGCGCTGGGGCTGCAGGACGCGGTTCTGGCGGGTTGCTCCATGGGCGGGCGCATCGCTCTCCAGATCGCCGCGCGCCATCCCGGGCGTTTTGCCGGCTTCATCGCCATCGAGGCCTCCGACTTCCAGCCCGCCTGGTACGACATCGACTGGTTCCACCGGCCCGACGCGCATGGCGGAGAAATGGGGGCCGCGCTCGTCTCGGCCAATATCTCCCCGCACGCGCCGCAGGAGGAGCGCTGGAACACGCAGTGGATGTTCATGCAGTCCGGGCCGGGCGTGTTCCGGGGCGATCTCAGCTTCTACACGCGCGACGACAGCCTCGTGGAGCGGCTCGGCGAGATCGACACGGATCTCTCGCCGGTTCACATCCTCGTCGGGGCCTATGACCTGACCTGCACGCCGGAGGATGCGCGCAGGACGGCGCAGGCGATCCGGGGGGCGACCCTGACCGTGATGGAGGAGCTCGGCCACTTCCCGATGAGCGAGCATCCCCGGGCCTTCCGCCCCTTCTTTCTCGATGCCCTCCAAAGGATGAGAACCACGACGTGACAAGAAATCGCGGAGGCGGCGCGACGTTGTCCGGCGGCTGTTTCGTCTGAGCCGTCAGCATCCATCAAGATATATCTCCGAGCTGCGTATTCGAACCAAGAGCTTCCAGAAGCTGAAACGCGTTCTGCGTGGCGGCGCCGTAGGTCGTGTTGTCGTAGATCGTCCAGACGTCGGCGCCGCGCGTGGCGAGCGAAGCGACGGCTTTCGCATGAGCCTCAATGGCTTCCGTTCCATAAGTCGACTCGTAAATGCGAGGGGAGCCGTGCAGCCGAAGATAGGCGAGGCCGCTCCAGCCTCCGGGTTGCGCCGCCAACAATGGTTTGGCCGGGTCCGCCGCGACCCGTGACACACGCTGCCCGCCCAACATGCGGTCGACCTCCGGCTGGAACCAGCTTGCATGTCTCGGCTCCAGGACGACAGCCGCCGTGATCGTGGCCTTCAGCTCGTCGATGAATCGTTCGGCAGCGTCGCCGGGATAGGCGAAACTCGGGGGAAGCTGAACCAGGACGGGGCCGCGTTTGTCGCCCAGGCCGCTCGTTTCCTCGGCAAAGCGCTCGATGAGCGCCCCGCAGTCGATCAAGCGGCGTTCATGAGTGATCGTCCTGGGCAGCTTGACCGAGAAGCGGAACTCATGCGGCACGCTTGCCGCCCAGCGCTCGTAGGTCGTGCGCCGGTGCGGCCGATAGAAACTGCTGTTGATCTCGACGGCCGAGAAGCGTGCGCCATAGCGTTCAAGGTGCGTGCCGACCGAAGGGAACTGCTTGGCCAGCGCGGATGGGATCGACCAGCCAGCGATGCCGACGCGAATGGACATGAGCGGCTCCTCCTGCGAACGGACGACGCCGAAAGGCAACTCCCGGCGTGCACCATTTGAGAAACGCGATATGGGCCGCCACGGGTCATAAATACGTAACCCCGAGCGTTTCGGGCGGCGGGCTCGCCTGGTCCGCGCGGCTATTGGTCGGTTTCGGGTTCCACCAGTTGGCAGGCTTGCGGCGCTATTTCTGCTGGACAGGGCGCGGCGAGCGACATCATAGCGGCAGGGCGTTGTCGGGCGCGTCGTGACCGGCGAAGACAAGGAAGGCCTTGTCCTCATCGGGGCGTTCGCGAAAGCCGCCGGAGGTGCCGATGTCCGGCCGAGCGGGGCAGATCGTGACGTTCGATTTGCCGCCACCGAGCCTCACTTACGGATGCGGCCGCCAGCGGGTGCCGGCGGCCGCGGAGTTCGGATCGTCGAGTGTTACTGCGCGGAGGCGCGCTGCTCCGTGGGCGCGAAGTCGAGGGCATGCGTCATGACGTGATAGATGACGTTCTGCTCCATGACGCCCTGGAAGAGATGCGCCCAGGGGCCCTGGGCGAAGATTGCCACGTCGTCGCCGGCATGGGTCTCGCTTTCGAGCGGCACCAGCGCTTGCTGGAGGAAGTCGGGATCGCTGGTGTCGACGCCGGTCAGGTCGGCGCGCGGCTCGTCCAGGCGCGCGCCCGGACCGTTCTGGTAGCCGAGCGTCGTGTAGGGCTTGCCGTCGTCGGCCGTGCCGGCCACGCCGAGGATGTCGTTGCCGCGCGCGGGATAGCCGGCCATGTTGAAGACATGGCTGTGGTCCGCAGTCAGGACGATGAGCGTCTCCTCCGGATCGACCGCGTCATAGGCGGCCTGTACGGCCTGCGAGACGGCGATGGTGTCGGTCAGGGCGCGATAGGCGTTGCCGGCGTGATGGGCGTGATCGACGCGTCCGCCCTCCACCATCAGGACGAATCCGTCCTCGTTCTTCGACAGAAGCTCGATCGCCCTGGTCGTCATCTCGGCGATGGAGGGCTCGCCGCCGGTGTCGCTTTCGCGATCGGCTTCGTACTGCATATGGCTGCGGTTGAAGAGCCCGAAGACGCGGCTCGTCACCTCCGGGTCGATGGCGTCGAACTGCTCCCGGTTCCAGACATAGGCGCCGTCATCGTACCGATCCCGCCATTCGGCGATGAGATCGCGCCCGTCCTGCCGCGCGCCGGCCCGGGTCTGGTCCTCGGGATCGGACTGATCGGCCGGCATGAAGTTGCCGCGCCCGCCGCCCATCACCACCTCGAAGCCGTCGCCGGCCGGCCAGTCGATCAGTTGCGAGGCGATGTCGGCGCAGCCGTTCCGGCGCGCTTCGTCGGTCAGGTCGGTGTCGTTCTCCCAGTCGCGGCCCGCCGCCTTGGCGAAGGTGGCGGCGGGGGTGGCATGGGTGATGCGCGCAGTCGAGACGATGCCGGTGGCGAGCCCGGCCTCCTCGGCGAGTTCGAAGATCGTGGTGACTTCGGCGCCCTTCTGGCTGGCGCAGACGTCGACTTCGATGGCCTGGGTCACGCCGATGGTGCCGTTGACCGATTTCACGCCCGAGACCATCGCGGTGGAGGTGGGAGCCGAATCCGCCACCTGCGCGTCATGCGTATAGGTCTTGGAGAGCGCGACGTAGGGCAGGAGGTTCTCGAAGGCGAGCGTGTTGGGTTCGCCATCCTCGCCCCGGAACTGGCCTTCCAGGATGCGGGCGGCGGTCACCGTGGGAATGGAGAGGCCATCGACGACGAAGAGGATGACGTTCTTCGCCCGGCCGGTATTGGGCTGGCGGGCGATCAGCGTGGCGAGGTCCTCCTGCGCGGAGCGGAAATAGCTGTCCTCGGCCTGGCGCACCGTCGTCTGTGCGAGAGCGGGAGCGGTGGCGGCGAGGGTCGAGACGCCGGCGAAGAGGGCTGCGGCAAGCGGCTTCATGAGCGGTGCCTTCCTTGGATCGTTTGAGGGCCCTGAGCTTGCAGGGGATCGCGAGGCGACTTCTAGGTCCGGGGCCTGACGTGCCGATGGCATTCGCATGACATCCCTGCGGCCGTTCGATTGCAACTGGATGACAATGGCGGTGGCGGGCGACGCCAGCCCGAGGGCGCAGGAACCCTTATCGCGGGCCTATCCTTCGGCGGGCCTTTGGCGGCCCGCGAGTTCGCACGCCGATATGCAGCCGGCGGCAGGGTCTGAGGCTGCGGGGCCGGCTGCGATCTCTCAGTCGCGATCGCGCCAGGCGAGCAGGCGCAGGGCGTTGAACACGACGATCAGGGTCGATCCCTCGTGCAGGGCGACGGCCGGCCCGATGCCGAGGCCGAAGATCGTCGCGGGCACCAGCAGGGCGACGACACCGAGGCTGATGAAGACGTTCTGGCGGATGATCGACCGGGTCCGCCGGCTGAGGCCCACCGCGAAGGGCAGGTGGCTGAGGTCGTCGGCCATGAGCGCCACGTCCGCCGTCTCCAGCGCCACGTCGGAGCCGGCGGCCCCCATGGCGATGCCCACGGTGGCATGGGCCATGGCGGGAGCGTCGTTCACCCCGTCGCCCACCATGGCGACCGGCCCCTCGGCCCGCAGCTTGCGGATCGCCTCCACCTTGTCCTCTGGCATGAGGTCGCCCCAGGCTTCGTCGAGCCCCACCTTCCGGGCGATCGCCTCCGCGACGGTTCGGTTGTCGCCCGAGATCATGATCATGCGTGTGATGCCCAGCCCGCGCAGGCGCTGCAGGGTGTCGTGCGCGGCCGGACGCGGCGTGTCCATCAGCCCGATGGCTCCGAGATCCCGTTCGCCCCGGCGAACCACCATGGTCGTGCGCCCGGCCTCTCCCAGCCTCGCCGCGGCTTCGGCCACGGGCTTGTCGAGCGTCGCGATGCCGTCGGTCCCGAACATGCCAGCCTTGCCGATCCAGACCGGGGTCCCTTCGAGCGTCGCGGTCACGCCGCGCCCCGTCAGGCTTTCGAGAGCTTGTGCGTCCGGGATGTGCCGTCCGGCAAGCGCCTCGCGTCCGTCGCGCGCGATCGCGGCGGCGAGCGGATGATCGCTGAGCTGCTCCACCGCGACGGCCACGGTCAGCAACTCGTCGCGCGTCACGCCTTCGGCGGGCACGATATCGGTGATGCGCGGACGCCCTTCGGTGAGCGTGCCGGTCTTGTCGAAGGCGATGGCGCTGAGTGACCCGAGGTTTTCCAGCGGAGCGCCGCCCTTGACGAGGACGCCGCCACGGGCCGCGCGCGCCACGCCCGACAGCACCGCGCTGGGGGTGGCGATGGCCAGCGCGCAGGGGCTGGCCGCCACGAGGACCGCCATGGCGCGATAGAAGCTGTCGGCGAAGGGCTCGTCGATCACCACCCAGGCGAAGAGCAGGATGATGGCGAGCGCGAGCACGCAGGGCACGAAGATACGCTCGAAACGGTCGGTGAATCGCTGGGTGGGCGATTTCTGCGTCTCGGCCTCGCTGACCATCTGCACGACCTTGGCCAGCGCGCTCTCGGAGGAGAGGCGCGTCACCTCCACCTCGATGGCGCCGGCGCCGTTGATCGTGCCGGCGAAGACGCGCGACTCGGCGCCGACCGAAGCGGGCCGCGCACGTGCCGCCGCCGCGTCCTCGACCGGGTGCTTGTCGACGGGAATGCTCTCCCCCGTGACGGGAGCCTGGTCGATGCTGGACGTGCCCTTCACCAGGAAGCCGTCTGCGGGAAGCCGCTCGTTGGGACGAACGACGACCAGATCGCCGACCACCAGCTCCTCGACCGGCACCTCGTGCGCACCGCCTTCGCGGCGCACGGTGGCGGTGCGCGGGGCGAGCTTGGCCAGGGCCTCGATGGCCTGGCGGGCGCGGCCCATCGCGTAATGCTCGAGCGCGTGGCCGAGGCTGAAGAGGAACAGCAGCAGCGCGCCTTCCGCCCATGCGCCCAGCGCCGCGGCGCCTGCGGCGGCGACCAGCATCAGCGTGTCGATCTCGAACTTGCGCAGACGCAGATTGTCGATCGCCTCGCGCAGCGTATAGAATCCGCCGAGCCCGTAGGCCCCGATATAGAGGACGGTCGGAAGCCATTCCGGCGCGGCGGCCACCAGCGTCTGGATGCCGAAGCCCACAGCCAGCAGCGCACCGCAGGCGAGCGAAAAGATCAGCTCGGTATTGGGGCCCAGAAAGCCGCCATGGGCATGCGAATGCCCTTCATGCGAATGCTCGGGATCGTCATGGTCGTGGTCCCCATGATCGCGATGCGCATGGGCGCTTCGCTCGGCCTTTGCCAGCGGGGGCGGGGCAACCGGGGTGATTCCCATTCCGGCCAGCGCGTCGAGGATCGCCTGTTCGGAGCTTTGCCGTCGGTCGAACTCGACCCGCACCAGCCCGGCGGCATCGGCGTCCGCCTCCAGAACGCCCGGCAAGGCGCCCAGGCTCTCGGCCACCGTGCGCGCCCGGCGCTGATGGCCGATCCCGTCCACCTGCCAGAGCGCATGGCCGAAACGCCGGGTGATCTCCGCACCGGCCGCCTGAACGATCTCGCGGATGCGCGACAGCGGCAGCGTGCCCGGATCGTAGTGAATGCACAGCTTGGCCTCTTCCTCGCCATTCCGCGGGATCACATGGGCCTTCTCCACCCCGCCGCGCCCTTCGAGATCGGCCAGCAGCCGCCCCACGCAGGCATCGGACGTGTCGGGAACCTCCGGCAACACCAGAGGAATGTCGAGTTGAAGCGTCTGGGTCATGAGATCTCTTCCTGATAGCGGAGCGGGAGGGCGCGCGTGCCGTCCTTGAGCGCCTGCCCGCTTCCGACGAGAAGGGCGGATGCACTTTGCTCCATCTGCGCGCGTGCCGTGAACGCCATGGATGCGGGGCCCTGCTTGCTTGCATGAACTGAAGCGGTGCTACATCCTCCAGCCGCTAGAGGAGCAAGGAAAAAATTGCAGGCACGGGATTATTCCATCGGTGAGGCCGCCAGGGAGAGCGGCGTCAAGGTGCCGACCATCCGCTATTACGAGGAGATCGGGCTGTTGCCGGGCATCGCGCGCGGCCGAAGCAACAGGCGCTTCTACGACGAAGCGGATATCACCCGTCTCGCCTTCATCCGCCATGCGCGCGAACTGGGCTTCGACGTCGAGGCGATCCGCACCTTGCTGACATTGCAGGACGACCCGGACCGGTCCTGCGAGAGTGCCGACGCCATCGCCAGGGCGCGGCTGCGCGATGTGGAGAAGCGGATCGCAAGCCTCGAGCTCCTGCGGGCGGAGCTGGAAAAGATGGTGCGGGAATGCGCCAGCGGCCGCGTAGCCGACTGCCGCGTCATCGAGACGCTGACCGATCGCAGCCACGACCATGGCCGCCTGGTAGAGCCTTGATCGGAAAAGCGACGTGACGGTCTCTCGAAAGCCGCCTCCGGTGCCCGAGGGTGGCGGATCGCCCGCCATCGCGGCCATGGGGCGGGCTATCCGTGGAAGCGGTCGCGATAGGCGTTCGGACCGACCCCGAGACGCCGCAGGAAGGCGCGCCGCATGGTCTCCGTCGAGCCGAAGCCGCAGCGTGACGTGGCGCGCGCCACGCTCGCCCCATCCTCCAGATGACGACGGGCACTCTCGATGCGGATCATCTCGACGCCTTCCGCCGGTGTGCGGCCGGTGCTGGCGCGGTATCGCCGGCAGAAGCTGCGAAGGCTCATGCCGGCCTCGTCGGCGAGCGCCTGGAGGGAGAGGTCGCGGTGGAGATTCGCGGCTATCCAGCCATGCAGTCGCTCGAACGTCCCGTCGGATTCCTGCAAGGCGAGGGCGGTGGAGAATTGCGCCTGCCCGCCCGGGCGCTTGAGGAACACGACGAGCTGACGCGCAACCGCCAGCGCCAGCGCCCGGCTGCGATCCGCCTCCACCATTGCCAGCGCCAGATCGATCCCGGCGGTGATGCCCGCCGATGTCCAGACCGGTCCGTCCTGCACGAAGATCGGATCGGGATCGAGCAGAACGGCGGGAAACCTCGCGGCGAACTCGGCGCAACGCTGCCAATGCGTCACCGCGCGCCGGCCATCCAGCAGCCCGGCCTCGGCCAGAAGAAAGGCGCCGCTGCATACGGACGCCACCCGCGATGATGCGCCCGCGCGCCGGCGCAGCCAGCCGATCAGGGACGCGTCCCGGCAGGCGGCGTTCACGCCGTGTCCGCCCGAGACGATCAGCGTCCCAGGCCCGACTCCGCCTTCGGGGAGCCCATCGGACCGAAGCACGATGCCCGAACTGGTAACGATCTCGGGGACCTGCGAGACGATCGTGATCCGGTAGGGCTTCGGCATGCCCGCCGGCGTGAGGTCGTTGGCCGTGGCGAAGACCTGCGCAGGTCCCGTCACGTCCAGGAGCTGGGCATCGGCAAAGGCGAGGATCTCGACACGGTGAGGCTGAGCGGCTGGCATGAAACGAGCGATGATTGGCGCAACGGCCATTGCATTCCGCGATAGGCTCTATCCGTCAAGACAGGAAACGCGCCCATGATCCTTCGCTTCGGTATCCTCTGCTTTCCCGGCGTCCAGCAGCTCGACCTCACCGGGCCCTACGAGGTGTTCGCCTCGGCCAGGGATGCCGAGGTCCATCTTGTCTGGAAGGATCTCGCCCCCATCCGCTCGGCGACGGGCCTCGTGCTCCAGCCGGACACGCGCCTCGCCGACGCGCCGGACTTCGACGTGCTCTGCGTGCCGGGTGGCAGCGGCGTCAATGCGCTCATGACCGATGGCGAGGTGCTCGCCTTCGTTCGGGACAAGGCGTCGAAGGCCCGCTTCGTCACCTCGGTCTGCACCGGATCGCTCGTTCTGGGGCAGGCGGGGCTGCTTTCGGGGCGACGGGCCACCACCCACTGGAACGCGCACGACTTTCTCCCTCGCCTCGGCGCCATTCCGGTTCGGGAGCGGGTCGTCCGGGACGGGCCGATCATCACGGCGGGCGGCGTGACATCGGGCATCGACTTCGGCCTTGCGGTCATCGCCGAGCTTCTGGGGCGGGAGGAGGCCGAGACGATCCAGCTTTCGCTGGAATACGCGCCCGCGCCTCCCTTCGGCGCCGGGTTGCCGGAAACCGCCTCGCCGGCCGTCCTTGCGCAAGCGCGCGCCCGCATGGCCGCCTCGCGGCAAGAGCGGGAGACGCTCCTGGCGTGAATATCCGCGCGTGGCGCGAGGGCGTTCCGGCCCGCCCTCGCGCCTTCCTGCCTCCATGGATCCAGGCCATCCGACGCTCTCCTTCCGTGCGGTGGAGCGGTCTGCGGCCGGGCCAGGCTCCGTATCGACCCGGACTGTTCGCTTTCGGCCTATGAGACTAAGGGTGTAGCCTGCCGCGCCGGTTCGCCCGGGTTCGAATCAGGGGCCGATCTTGACGACATATTTCGAGAGCTTCGACTGGGGGCGAACACCCCTCGGTTCCAGGGAGACGTGGTCCCCGGCGCTGCGCACCACTTACGACCTCCTCATGTCGAGCGGTTTCGGCATGTGCGCGATCTGGGGCCCGGAGCGGACCTTCCTGTACAATCAGGCTTACATGCCTTTTCTCGGCGCGCGCCATCCCGAGGCGCTCGGGCAGCCGATAGATCGGGTCTGGCACGATGTCTGGAGCGACATCGCGCCGCTGGTCGCTCGGGCGATGGCGGGCGAGACGGTGCATCTGGAGAACCTGCATCTCGTCATGACCCGCAACGGCTATCGGGAGGACACCTACTGGACCTTCTCCTACAGCCCGCTGCGCGACGGCGACGTGGTCATGGGCATGCTCGACGTCGCCTATGAGACCACCGCCCTTCTGGCTGCGCAGCAGCGCGACCGCGTCAATGCCGAGCGTGTCCAACTGGCGCTGAGCGCGGGCGCGATCATCGGCACCTGGTTCTGGGACCTGCCCACCGACCGCTTCACCGTCGATGCCGCGTTCGCGCGCAGTTTCGGCCTCGACCCGGCCCTGGGCCATAGCGGGATTCCGCTGGAGCAGATCATCGCCACGGTGCATCCCGACGACCGGGACGGCCTCGTCGCCGCCATCGACGAGGTCATCGCCCGAGGGGGCGCCTACGCGCATCAGTATCGCGTCCGCCGAGAGGACGGGAACTATTACTGGATCGAGGCGAACGGCCGCGTCGACCATGCCGGGGACGGCACCCCGTCGCGCTTTCCCGGCGTGCTCATCGATGTCGACGAGCGCCGTGCGGTGGAGGCGGAGCGCGACCGGGCGATCGCCATGCTGCGCGCCTTGAACGACGAGCTGGAACGGCGGGTTTCGGAGCGCACCAGCGAACTGCTCGAGGCCGAGGAGGCGCTGCGCCAGTCGCAGAAGATGGAGGCCGTCGGCCAGCTCACCGGCGGGCTGGCGCATGACTTCAACAATCTTCTGGCCGGCATCTCGGGAAGCCTCGAGCTGATGGCCAAACGGCTCGCCCAGGGCCGAAACGACGATGTCGAGCGCTACATGGCCGCCGCGCAGGGGGCGACGAGGCGCGCGGCGGCGCTGACCCATCGTCTGCTGGCCTTCTCCAGGCGGCAGACGCTCGATCCAAAACCGACGAACGTCAACCGGCTGATCGCCGGGCTGGAGGAGCTGATCCGCCGCACCGTCGGCCCGTCCGTGGAACTGGAGGTCGTGGGCGCCCCGGGCCTCTGGCCCGCGCTGGTGGACCCGTCGCAGCTCGAGAACGCGCTTCTGAACCTGTGCATCAATGCGCGCGACGCGATGCCGGCCGGGGGGCGCATCACGATAGAGGCCGCGAACAAGTGGATGGACCCCGAAGGGGCGAGAACCCACGACCTGCCCGAAGGCCAGTATCTGTCGCTCTGCGTGACCGATACCGGGACCGGCATCGCGCCCGAGATCCGGGAGAAGGTCTTCGAGCCCTTCTTCACCACCAAGCCGATGGGGGAGGGCACGGGGCTGGGCCTGTCGATGATCTACGGCTTCGCCCGGCAGTCGGGCGGCCAGGTGCGCATCTCTTCGGAGGTGGGTGAGGGGACGACCATATGCCTCTACCTGCCCCGGCATCATATCGACGGCGACATCGAGGACCTGCCGGCGCAGGAGCGCGCGCTGTCGCGTTCGGAGCAGGGCGAGACCGTGCTGGTGGTCGACGACGAGCCGACCGTTCGCATGCTGGTGACAGACGTGCTCCGGGAGCTCGGCTACACCGTGATCGAGGCGATCGACAGTGTCTCGGGGCTGGAGATCCTGGAGTCTGGCGTGCGGATCGATCTTCTCGTGAGCGACGTGGGCCTGCCGGGCGGCATGAACGGCCGGCAGATGGCGGATGCGGCGCGCCAGGGGCGGCCGGAACTGAAAGTCCTGTTCATCACCGGCTACGCCGAGAACACGGCCCTGGGCAATGGCCGCCTCGGCCCGGACATGGCGGTGCTCACCAAGCCCTTCACCGTCGAACTGCTGGCCGAGCGCGTCCGGGAGATGCTCGCGCGATAGGACGCCGGATCACGCGGGGCGGAGCGGCGGGCTTGGGCCGGGAACGGGCTCACGCGAAGCCAGGGGCCGGCCTCGGGCGTGTTCCTTTCAGGGCCGCAACGGGCGACTTCTGGCGCCGTTCGAAGAGTCGCAAGCCTCTTCGGACCGCCGTCGTACCAGCATCGACCATGTCATGGCTGTTGCGCCGAGAGTGTTGGAGCGCCTGATAGAGCCGCGTGCCGGGGCAGCATTGATCGATGCAGCGTCACATCCCGACCGGCCGGGACGACGAGCAGCAACTGACCGAAGATATCGTTGCCCTTGCCAGACGTACGGTCGCTACGGCGACCGCCGCATCGCGGCGCTTCGGCGCAGCCAGGCGGGCTGGGTGGTCAGCGACGGGCGGGTCGAGCGCATCTGGCGGCATGGCGTGCTGACGGTTCCCGCCCGCAATCCAAACGAGGTCGGCTCGCCATCCACCTCACAGCTCATCGCAGCCTTCGGAAAATTCGGAACGCTTCCGAATATCCGTCCGTCGGTCTCCACGGCCCGTAGTGACGCAAGCGCCTTGTGTCAGGTGGCAAGGGTAAGATGAACTGTCATAATTAGAATGATTATAATAGTTCCTTGTATTGATTCTAAACAACAATTCCAACTTGCGGAAACTGTACTTGGTGCATAAGGAGGGAAACGGGGATTCAAGTCGGAAAGGGGGCCGGATTATGTCGACGATAAGGTTGCGGTTGTTCTCGCGTGGACGGGGGTGCGGGGCTCTGGCAGGTGTTTCGCTTCTGGCGATCACGTCTGTCTCGGCGCTGGGGCAGGAAGCGAACCAGGCTCAGCAAGGCAGCGAACCGGTTCAAGCGGAGCCTGTTCCCTCTTCGCCCGGCACCATCGCGCTCGACCCCGTGGTGATCGAGGGGTGGCGCTCCGGCGGGCAGCCTCCGGCGACGGGCACCGTGGGGCAGCCTCCGGCGCCTTATGCGGGAGGTCAGGTCGGGTCCGGCGTCCGGCTCGGCGTTTTGGGCAACCGCTCCATCATGGAGACGCCCTTCAACGTCACCGGCTACACGGAGCAACTGATCCGGGATCAGCAGGCCCGCTCTCTCGCGGACGTCGTGCTGAACGACTCCTCGGTGCGCAACGACGCGCCTCCCTTCAGCGAGCGCGATTCCTTCTTCATCCGGGGGTTCTCGGTCACCAATCTCGATACGGCCTATGACGGCCTGTTCTACATCGCCAATCCGCGACGCAGCTTTCTCGAAGGCGTCGAGCGGGTCGAGATCCTGAAGGGCCCCACGACGCTGTTGAATGGCGGCGTCGGGCGCGTTGGCGGTACGATCAATCTCATTCCCAAGCGCGCGCCCGACGAACCGCTCACGCGCCTCACGACCACCTATCTCAGCGATACGCAGGTGTGGCCGCATTTCGATGTTGGTCGCCGCTTCGGCCCCAATGGAGAGTGGGGCGTGCGGGCGAACGGCTCCTATCGCAACGGCGAAACGGCTCTGGACAGGAACGACCAGGAGGTTGGCGTCGGCTCCCTGGGCCTCGATTACCGTGGCGAGCGCCTGCGCGCCTCGCTCGATTTCAACCATTCCGACCAGAAGATCGACGCGCCGACGTCGCTGTTCAATTCGGCGGCCCCGGGCATCGATATCCCCGGCGCGCCGAGCGGGCGGACCAACACCGCGAACTCGTTCGAGTATATCGACAGCACCTACAGCATGGCGGCAGGGCGGGTCGAGTTCGATCTTCTGGAGAATACGACGCTCTATGCGGCCGGGGGGCTCAGCCGCTACCGCGAGGACTTCCTCACCTCCTCCTACAGGATCACCAACTCGAACGGCGACGCCACGGCGACCCTCGCCATCCAGCCCCAGCAGATCGAGGGCCTGACCGGGGAGGTCGGCCTGCGCTCGGAATTCGAGACGGGCGTCGTCGGCCACCAGCTCAATATCTCGGCGGCCCGCGCGCTCAACGAGAACTATCGCGGCGGCTTCTCGCGGATCGTTCTCCCCAGCTTCCCGACCAACATCTACAATCCGGTCTTCCTGGCCGACAGCGCGGTGGACACCAGCGGCTTCCCGCTTGCCAGCGGCCGGCCGCTGTTCGCGGACCTCCTGCTCACCAGCGTCGCGATCACCGATACGCTCTCGTTCGCGCAGGACCGCTTCCAATTGACGGTGGGCGGGCGCTACCAGGACATCCGGTCGAGGGCCTTCTCAACGGTCGTGGGCCCGACCCTCGGCGATCTCACCTATGAATACGACGACGCCCGGTTCAGCCCCGCGGTCGCCGCCGTGGTTCGCCTCACCGACAATTTCTCCGTCTACGGCAATTACGTCGAAGCCCTTACCGAAGGGCCGACGGCGCCGGCGACGGCGAGCAACGCCAGCGAAGTGTTCGCGCCCGTGGTGAACGAGCAGAAGGAAGTCGGCGTCAAATACGACTTCGGCTCCTTCGCCCTGACCGCGTCGCTGTTCGAGATCACCCAGGCCAGCGGCTTCACCGACCCCGCCACGAACCTTTTCTCCGTGGGCGGACGGCAGGTCAACCGCGGCATCGAACTGACCGCCTTCGGCGAGCTGTTCGATGGTGTGCGCCTGCTCGGCGGCATCACCTTCCTCGACGCGGAGCTGGACAAGACCGCCGGTGGCGCGTTCGACGGCAACGATGTGCCGGGCGTCGCGAGGACCGCGATCAACCTCTACGGCGAGTACGACATGCCGTGGCTCGTCTCCGGGCTGACCATGACCGGCCGGATGATCCACACGGGCAGCACCTGGTACGATCAGGCAAACACCCAGAAGGTGGACGACTGGACGCGCTTCGACGTCGGCCTGCGCTATGAGTTCACCGGGCCGCACGACAAGCCGGTGGAGCTGAAGGCCAATATCGAGAACGTGTTCGACGAAAGCTACTGGGCTTCGTCCGCCCGCGGCTTCCTCGCGGCCGGCGCGCCCCGGACATTCACCGTCGCCGCCTCGTTCGAATTCTGAGCGGGGGCAGCCGGGCCTTGCCGGGGCCCGTCCAGCCGGATGACGAAGCGGTGGAGCGCAGGTCGAAAGTCCTGCGGTCGCAAATCCAACGGGGCACGATGCTCGCTCCGACCTGAGCCATGCAGGGCCGCCCATCTCGCGGGCGGCCTTGCCTCGTTCCGGGAGAGGGGAGGGCGTGCGTTCGGTTCCTTCTCTCCATCACCGTCGCACCGATCGCTGCCGTCCCACGTGGTCGATAAAGGCGCGCAGCTTCGCAGCCATGTTGCGGCGGCCCGGATAGTAGACGAAGAATCCGGGAAAGGGCGGACAGAAGGGCTCCAGCAGGGGCACGACGGCGGCGCTGTCGAGATAGGGGCGGAACGTTTCCTCCATGCCGAAGGTGATGCCCGCGCCTGAGAGGGCGAGGCGCGCCATCAGGTGCATGTCGTTGGTGGTCAGCTCCGGCTCGACCGCCACCGCGCAGTCTCGGCCGTTCTCGGTGAATTCCCAGCGATAGGGCGCCGACCGGGGCGAGGGGCACCACCCGATGCAGCGATGAGCCGTCAGCTCGCGCGGGTGTTGCTGTGCGCCGTTCTCCGCGAGATAGCCGGGCGTGCAGACGGCCACATGCCGCTGTTCGGCCGAACGGGCACGGCGATCATGTCCTGCTCGATGACCTTGCCGAGGGGGCGCGTGTTCTCGATCGCCCCGTGCATCTCGGCAATCGCGGGCGCGATCTCGCTGCGAAGCCGCTCGCCCGCTTCCGTCAGGCTCGTGCTGCGGGTCGTTCGCCGAACGAGCGCGATGCCCAGCGTTTCCTCCAGGCGTCGAATCGACTGGCTCACGGTCGAGCGCGTGACGCCGAGGCGGTCGGTGGCCGCCCGGAAGGGTTCGGTCACGAAGGCCGGCTTGCCTCTCAGCTTCCGCCGCCCGTCACGCCCGTGTTCCGCGCGAGGCGCGCCATCACGATCGCCGACAAGGTCGCGCACTGGACGCGGATGTCCGGGATGGCCGTCACTTCCCAGAATCTCGCTCTCGTGACAGGCCCGACGGCGTAGAGGTTGGAAGAAGCAATGCCCGACGCATCGACGAGCGCGCCCTCGCCGTCCACGTCAAGGCCGATCCTCAGCGGATCGAGCCGCGCGCGCGCCGTCTGGATGAGGCGTGCCACGAGATGGCCGCTGCCCGAGCCGGGATCGCGGAGGATTCCCATGCAGTCGATCACCCAGTCGGCCGAGAGCTCCCGATGCAGCCCCGTCCTGCGTTCGCGAACGGTGACGAACGCTCGGCCGGCCTCTTCCCGTGTCTCCACCACCCGGCCGGCGACGATCGTCAGATGCTCTTCCGCCAGCGCCTGGCGCAGGCCCTCGGCGGCCTGCGGCGCCATGCGGTGGCGGTGGATTTCCCATAGGGTCCGCGCGTGCCGCAGGAAGCTGCGCTTGCCCTCCATGGGCAGCGCCTGCCAGAGGGCCTGCGTGTGGGGTCTCAGCGCGTCCACGACATCGCGCCAGTCCCGGCCCTCGCCGATGGCCCAGCGCACGGTCTCGCGCAGCCAGCGCATCAGATAAGCCGGTGCCGTTCCGAAGGGGATGTCGGCGGGATCGAGCTTCAGCGGGACGGACAATGCATGCACTTGCGGGAGAAGGGCGCGGCGCGACACCGCGACGATGCGACCGCGATGCCCCATCCGGCGTAGCGAGGCGACATTGTCGACCATCGACAATCCCGTGCCGAGGATCACGACGTCGTCCTCGAGGCGAACGGGCCGTTCGCCCGACGCGCACCATGGGCCCACCACCCTCGATCTCGGCTCGGCACAGGGTTCGGCATGGCCCGTGGCCAGCACCACGATGCCGGCGACTTCCGCGCGCCCGCCGCGCAGCTCGACGACGGCGCCTCCCCGAACTTGCCGAATGTCGACGCAATCGCCCTCGATCAGGGCCAGCCGGTTGTCATTGCAGTCCCCACGCCAAGGGTCGAGCAGTTCGCCAAGGTAGTCGCGGTAGACGCGGCGCGGGACGAAGCAGAAGGAATCGGCGCAGCCGAGCGTTTCGGCCCGCGAGGTCGTCTGCAACCATCGCCAGAAATGATCGGGATCGTCGGGAAAGGCACTCATCCCGCTGGCGCGGGTGTTCAAGAGATGCCCCGGCTCATCGGTCGAATAGGCGATGCCCGCGCCGACGATCGGCCTGCGCTCGATCAGCGCCACCTTCAATTCGGGTGGACCGGAGCGCAGGAGATGTGCGGCCAGTATCGTGCCGCTCGCTCCGCCGCCGACGATCAGGACCCGGTTCGGATTGATCACGCTCCCATCCTCGGGCCACCGTCGCACGGATCGAAGCGTAAGCGAAGGCGGCTCACAGACGGGCGACGAGTTCCTCGAACTCCATGTCGCTGCAGGTCGCCGTGTTCGCCACGTCCGCGAGGCTCCGCTCGTCGAGGACCGTCACGATGGCGTTTCGAACCTCCAGCATGAGGCGGCGAACCGCACAGCTCCTCTCGTCCACGCAATCCTCGCACCGCCGGTAGGCTGTCCGGCTGGCGCACGGGATCGGCGCCAGCGGACCCTCGAGGACGCGAAGGATATGGCTGATGCGTATCTCCGAGGCGGGACGGGCGAGCGCGTAACCGCCGCCCCTGCCTTTGCGCGCGTGCAGCAACCCCGCCGTGCGCAGGTCCGCGAGGATCGTGTCCAGGAATTTCTTCGAAATGGAATGGGCGCGTGAGATATCCTCCGACAGCGCCCGCTCGCCCTCGGGCAGCGCTGCGAGATGCATCATGGCCTTGAGGCCGTACTTGCCCTTCATGGTCAGCATGGGTGCGGGACCGTCTCAGATGTTCCGTCGACAGAATGGCCGGCAGCCCATCTAGAGGCATCTTTGCCCGAGCGCTACCTCCGCGGGGCGAACCGCCCGCTACCCTGCTCGTCGACCATTGCAACTCAGCGATCGAGCGCGGCCGACAGCGTGGCATCTCGAACGTCACGGGTCTCGAAGGGACCGATACCGAGAATGCAGGCAAGGACCATCGCCAGGGAGGCGAAGGTCAGAAGCACATCCCGGAGCCGGCCGGTCGCACGAAGGGTCTTGGCCGGGGACCGTCTCACGACGCGCTCGCCATTCGGGGGGTGGGCAGGCTGGTGTTGGCGATGGCCTCGCCACCGTGCCTGAGATCGTCCGGCACCTGCGCGCGGGGGGCGTCATGGTCGAGCGGCAAGAGCGGCAGCACGCGTTCGCCGAAGGAATAGGCTTCCTCCAGATGCGGATAGCCGGAGAGAATGAAGGTATCGACGCCGACGCGCCGGTACTCGTCCATCCGCTCGGCCACGATCGCCGCGTCGCCGACGAGCGCGGTGCCGGCGCCGCCGCGCACGAGCCCGACTCCGGCCCACAGGTTGGGCGCAATCTGAAGCTTGGTCCGGTCTCCGCCATGAAGGGCGCGCATGCGGCTCTGCCCGATCGAGTCCTGCCGGGCGAGTTGCGTCTGCGCGCGTGCGATCGTCTCGTCGTCGAGCCTGGAGATGAGGGCGTCGGCAGCCTTCCAGGCCTCGGCCTCCGTGTCCCGGACGATCACATGGAGACGAATGCCGAAGGACACGTCGCGTCCTGCCTTCTTCGCCGCTTCGCGCACGCGGGCGATTTTCTCGGCGACAGCCTCGGGCGGCTCGCCCCAGGTCAGGTACTTGTCGACCATCTTCGCCGCGACCTCGATACCGGCGTCGGAGGAACCTCCGAAATAGAGGGGAGGATGCGGGCGCTGGTGGGAGCGGAAGAGGAGCTGGCCGTCCTGAACCTTCAGATGGCGACCTTCGTAGTTCACCACCTCGCCCGACAGCTCGGCCTTGTAGATTTCGAGAAATTCGCGCGTGACCTCGTAGCGCTCGTCATGGGCCAGGAAGATGCCGTCACCGGCGTTCTCCACGGGGTCGCCGCCCGTCACGACATTGATGAGGAGGCGTCCGCCGGACACCCGGTCGAGCGTCGCCGTCATGCGCGCGGCGAGGGAGGGCGAAAGCAGGCCCGGCCGCACCGCGACGAGGAAACGCAGCCTCCGGGTCTGCGGAGCCAGCGCCGAGGCAACGACCCAGGAATCCTCGCAGGAGCGCCCCGTCGGAAGCAGCACCCCGTAGTAGCCGAGGCGATCCGCCGCTTGCGCGACCTGGCGCAGATAGTCGATGTCGGCCGTCCGGCCGCCTTCGGCGGAGCCGAGATATCGGCCGTCGCCGTGGGTCGGCAGGAACCAGAGAACCCTGATCTTCTCCGGGATCGACTGCGGCATGGCGCACTCCGTTCATCGCTTCGGGGCCGAAGGCTAGCCCGCCCGAAGCTCCTCCGACAGGAAATATATATCTATTTAAATGGTGGATTGAATATATTTTATCTCGGGGAACATCCGTTCGCCTCCTAGTCTCGTGCCATCTTGCCGACCGTCGGCGGCCTCTGGACGGAGATGATGTCTTGATCCCCTGCTCCCGCATGTCGGCGGCCGCCGCCGCCCCTGCCTTCATCGGCTTTCCGCTCGAACGTGCGTCAGCCGATACGATCCGCATCGTCGAACAGTTCGGCACGATCCGCCTGCCGCTCCATGTGATCCGCTTCGAAGAGCTCCAGGGCGAGGCCGGGAGCTGATGCTGGCGCGCAACGAGACATTCCTGCCTGGCGCGCAAGCCTTCGAGGCCACGGGCCTGACCCTCGACTACCGCACGTCCAAAGGCACGCTCCGGGCTGTGGAGAACGTCTCCTTCTCCTGTGCGGAAGGCGAGCGCCTGGTCCTTCTGGGGCGCTCGGGCTGCGGCAAGTCCTCGATCCTGAAGGCGGTCGCCGGCTTCCTTCCGGTGGCAGGCGGAGAAATCCTCGTGAAGGGACGGCGCATCGACGGCGCGGGGCCGGACCGGATCGTCGTCTTCCAGGAGTTCGATCAGCTCCTGCCCTGGAAGACGGTGCGCGAGAATGTCGCCTTTCCCTTGCGAGTGGCGGGACGGATCGGCAAGGCCGAGGCTCGTGAGCGCGCGGCAGAGGCGCTGCGCAAGGTCGGGCTGGAACGGGCGATCGACGCTTACCCACACACGCTGTCGGGCGGCATGAAGCAGCGCGCGGCGATCGCCCGCGCGCTCGTGACCGGGGCGGACGTCCTGCTCATGGACGAGCCCTTCGCGGCACTGGACGCCCTGACACGCCGCCGCCTGCAGGAAGATCTCCTGCGGCTGGCGGAAAACGAGCGCTTCACGCTGCTCTTCGTCACTCATTCGATCGAGGAGGCGATCCTGATCGGCACCCGGTTGCACCTTCTGTCGGCGCATCCGGGCCGCACGATCGCGACCTTCGACACAGCCGAGTTCGACCTTTCCAACGCGGGGAACGCCCGTTTCGACGGCGTCGTGAAAGAGGTGAACCAACTCCTCTTCGCCGAGACGAACGACGAGGATGCCGACCATGTCTGACGCTGCCCGGGCCCGCCCCGCAAACTTCCCGCGTCTGGCCGGCTTCCTGGCATCGGAGGCGGCGCTCGCCTTCTGGCGCAAGGCCGCCATCCTCGTGCTCCTGGCCGTGGCCTGGCAGGCCGCGGCAGTGTGGGCCGCTCGGCCGATCCTTCTGCCGAGCTTCACCCAGACGATGGCCGCCCTCGTCGACGGGATCCTCAACGAGGGCCTCCTGCGTTCCTCCTGGGCTTCGATCTCGGTGCTTCTGAAGGGCTACGCCATCGCGGTCGCGATGGCCCTTGTCTTCGTCTCGCTTGCCGTCGCGAACGGCTTCGTGCGCGAGGCGTTGAAGACGCTGATCTCGATGTTCAACCCGCTGCCGGCCATAGCGATCCTGCCTTTGGCCATGCTCTGGTTCGGGCTTGGCGAGGCGAGCCTCCTCTTCGTGCTGGTGCACGCAGTGCTGTGGCCGTTCGCGCTCGCGACCCTCGGCGGCTTCGATTCAGTGCCGGAAACGCAGCGGCTCGTCGGCCGCAACTACGGACTGAGGGGCCCGTCCTATGTCGCGCTCATCCTGATCCCGGCCGCGCTTCCCTCGATCATCTACGGGCTGAAGATCGGCTGGGCCTTCGCATGGCGCACGCTGATCGCCGCCGAACTCGTCTTCGGCGTCTCCTCCCGCCAGGGCGGGCTCGGCTGGTTCATCTTCCGCAATCGCAACGAACTCTTCACCGACAAGGTCTTCGCCGGGCTCGTCCTCGTCATCATCATCGGCCTCCTCGTCGAGAGCGTCATCTTCCGCGCGCTGGAAGCGGCGACCGTCCGGCGCTGGGGAATGCAGCGATGACATCGAACCTCCCCCGCGCCCTCCGCGCTTCCATCAAGACAGGATCGATACTCATGAAACCAGCACCCCTCGCGAGCGCGATCCGACGAAGCGTTCTTTCAGGCGTTATGGCTCTCTCCCTTGCCGCGAGCCTTCCGGGCGTGGCGCTCGCAGAGGGCTCCATCCGTATCGCCCAGCAATTCGGCATCTCCTATCTCATCCTCGACGTCGTCCGGGATCAGCAACTGATCGAGAAGCACGGGCGCGAAGCGGGTCTCGAGATCGACGTCGAATGGGCGAGCATATCGGGCGCGACGGCCATGAACGAGGCGCTCCTGTCGGGGTCACTCGACATCGTAACGGCCGGTGTCCCGCCGGCTCTCACCATGTGGGACCGCACGAAGGGCACGCAGGACGTCAAGCTCGTTGCCGCGCTCGGCTCGCTGCCGAATTATCTCATCACCAACAATCCCAACGTGCAGGCTTTGGAGGACTTCGGGCCGGACGACCGGATCGCGGTGCCGGCCGCCGGTGTCGGCTTCCAGTCGCGCACGCTGCAGATCGAGGCGGCTCGCCGCTTCGGCAGGGAGAATTTCGACCGCCTCGACGAGATCTCGATCAGCCTGCCGCACCCGGACGCGACCGCGGCGCTGATCGCGGGCGGAACGGAAATCAACTCCCACTTCTCCGCGGCGCCCTTCTACTATCAGGCGGAGGCCGCCAACCCCGCGATCCACCGGATTCTCAGCTCCTACGACATCCTCGGCGGGCCGGCGACCTTCAATGTCCTCTACGCGACGGGTGCCTTCCACGACGAGAACCCGCAAACCTACGGGGCGCTTTACGCAGCGCTCGGCGAGGCCGCGGCCTGGATCGAGGACAATCCCGAGCAGGCGGCCGAAGTCTTCATCCGCCAGCAGCAGTCGAGCCTGCCGCCCGAACTCGTGCTCCAGATCATCCAGGATCCGGAGAACGACTTCACGATCCGGCCGGAGAAGACTCTTGTCTACGCGCAGGAGCTTCATGCGATCGGCGTCCTTCGAAACGAGGCCACGTCCTGGCAGGACTATTTCTTCGAGGAAGCGTGGGACGAGGACGGAAGTTGAGCCCGCTTGAATCGCAAGCGCCCGGACGCCGGTCCGGGCGCTTGCGGGTCGGCGTCACCGATCACATGATGGGTGGCCCCAGGCTCGAAGCCGAAATCCTCAAGCCGATCGCCGATCTCGACTTCTTCGATACGGCCGTCGAGGATGAGCTCGACCCCGCGCGTCTTCGCGCGCTCGACGCGCTGCTCGTCTGGGGCACGCCGATCGGGCCGGGCACGGTGCGGCACCTCACGCAGTGCCGCGCCGTCGTGCGCTACGGCGTCGGCTATGAGAAGATCGACGTCGCGTCGCTTGCCGCCGCCGGCATCCCCTTCGCCAACAACCCGGACTACGGAACGGAGGAAGTCGCCGATCACGCGGTCGGGCTTATCGTTTCCCTTCAGCGGCGGCTCTGGGAGCACGATCATCGCGCCCGGACCTACGAGACGCGCTGGCAAGCCAACAGCCTGTCGCCGCTGCGTCGTTCGCGCGGAGCGAGCGTCGGCGTCGTGGGCGTCGGGCGCATCGGGACGGCCGTCGTGAACCGTCTGAAGCCTTTCGGCTATCGTATCATCGGTTACGATCCGCTGCAGCCCGCCGGGCACGAGAAGGCGGTCGGCTACGAGCGCGCGGACGATTTGAAAGGGCTCGTCGAGACTTCCGACATCGTCACGCTGCACTGTCCCGCAACGATCGAGACCCGTGGCCTGCTCTCGGCCGAGACGCTCTCGTTCTTCAAACCGGGCGCGATCCTGGTCAACACGGCGCGCGGCG
Organism: Aureimonas populi; assembly: GCF_017815515.1. Taxonomy (NCBI): domain Bacteria; kingdom Pseudomonadati; phylum Pseudomonadota; class Alphaproteobacteria; order Hyphomicrobiales; family Aurantimonadaceae; genus Aureimonas; species Aureimonas populi. The sequence goes on along the minus strand of NZ_CP072611.1, from coordinate 933,137 downwards.
ATCTCGTCGACCTCGACGCGTTGCATGAGGCGCTTCGCGCCGGACATCTTGCGGCCGCCGGGCTCGACGTCCTGCCCAACGAGCCGCCCTTGCCGCATCCCCTGCTGGCGGCCTGGCGCGAGCGGGCCGACTGGCTTGCGGGACGGCTCGTCGTGACGCCGCACAACGCCTTCCATTCCGACGAAGCGGGTATCGAAATGCGGACGAACGCCGCGGAAACGGTGCGGCGGCTTCTGGAAGGGCGCGGACTGCGCAACCGCGTCTCCGTGCCCTGATTGCGCGTGGAGGAAGAGCCCGGCGGAAGGTCATGCCACACCATGCCTGGAATCGTCGGCCGGCCTCGTGATTTTCGTTCGAGCCGTCGCCGCCGGTTTCACGCCCCGGAGAGCTGCCGCATCCAGTTCGAGGAATAGTCGGCGAAGGCGCGCGCCGTCGTTGAGAGTGGTCCGGTCTTCAGGAAGCCGAGCGCGAAGACATGCCGGATCGGCGGGCGCAGCGGCACCATGACAAGCGAGAGATGGCCGAAATCCTGCGCCATCAGGCGGTTGACGATCGCGATGCCGATACCTTGGGCGGCGAAGCCGCAGGCGGCGCTCACCGAATGCGTCTCCACCCGCACCCTGGGAACGATGCCCGCCTCGAAGAAGGCGGTGTCGACGTCGCGTCGCGGCGCGCGCTGGTGGCCGAGAAGGATGAGCGGGCGGTGGCGCAGATCGTCCACCGTCAGAGACCCGCGGCCGGCGAGCGGGTGATCCGCGGTCATCACGCAGACGCTGTCGGTCTCGATGATGGCGGTGGTGTCGATGGCGCTCTGCTGGATCGGCAGGCGCAGGAAGCCGAGTTCCACATCTGCGTCGACGATCATCCGCTCGATGGAATTGTACGGGCCCGTCATCACCTCGATGACGGTCTCCTCGTGGAGCGCGAGGAAATCCTTTACCAGCATCGGCAGGATGCCGAGCGTCATGCTGTTGGGAAAGGCGACGCGCAGCGCGACCCCGCGCGCCCCGCCCCGGCGAATTTCCTCGGCCGAATGGCGCAAGCGCAGGGCGCGCTCGAGAAGGTCCTGCATCAGCGGGAAAAGCTGCCGTTCCTCGGGCGTGGGGATCAGGCGGCCCTTCTCGCGCAGGAAGAGCTGCACGCCCAGCGTCTCCTCGAGCTGCGTCAGAAGGCGCGAGACGGCCGATTGCGAGATCTCCAGCTCGCGCGCGGCGCCTAGCGTCGACCCGTTGGCGACGATGGCACGGAAGACCTCGAGCTGGCGCAGGCTGACATCGCCGCTTCTCCCGTCGCTATGCGGCGAACGCATAAGCCTACCCGCCCTCGTCATACTATTGCGGCCTTCCCGCCATCTGCCCAAAGTGCGCGCAATAACCGATGCTGCACCGCGAATAAACAGTCTTCACCGATCAACGAGGCGCGCGTGGCCTTCATTATCCGACGTCTGGTCCAGAGTGTCGTGGTCCTCTTCCTGACCTCGGCGATCGTGTTCCTCGGAGTCTACGCGGTCGGCGATCCGCTTGAAATCCTGCTCCCGGCCGATGCGTCCATGGCCGAGCGCGCGCAGGTCGTGGCGAGCCTGGGCCTCGACCGTCCGCTCTACGTGCAATACGCCGCGTTCCTGGGCAATGCGCTGCAGGGCGATTTCGGGCGATCCTTCGTCTTCAACCAGCCGGCCATCCAGCTCATTCTCCAACGCCTGCCCGCGACGCTCGAACTTGCTTTCGTCGCCCTTATCCTGTCCATCGTCATCGGGCTGCCGCTCGGCATGTGGGCGGGGCTGAAGCCGCGCACCGCCGTCGATGAGACGATCATGACCGGCTCGATCCTCGGCTTTTCGCTGCCGAATTTCTGGCAGGGCATGATGCTGATCATGATCTTCGCGGTCTGGCTCGGCTGGCTGCCCTCCACCGGGCGCGGGCAGACCGGCGAGATCTTCGGCATCACCACGAGCCTGGCGACGGTGGACGGGCTTCGCCACCTGTTCCTGCCGGCACTGAACCTGGCCCTGGCGCAGATCGCGCTCGTCATCCGCCTGACGCGCACCGGCGTGCAGGAGACGATGCCGCTCGACTTCGTCAAGTTCGCGCGCGCCAAGGGGCTGCGCGAGCGCCGGATCGTGGGCGTCCATGTCTTCAAGAACATCCTGATTCCGCTCGTCACCGTCATGGGGGTGGAGTTCGGCAGCCTTCTCGCCTTCGCCGTCGTCACCGAGACGATCTTCGCCTGGCCGGGCGTCGGCAAGCTGATCATCGATTCCATCAACAATCTCGATCGCCCGGTGGTGGTCGCCTACATCCTGGTGATCGTCACCATGTTCATCCTCATCAACTTCGTCGTGGACCTTCTCTATGCGGTCCTCGACCCGCGCGTGCGCGGCAGGAGCTGAGCGATGGCCCTCTCCCTCGCCGGCCGGCTGCCCTCCGACACGCTCGCCGCCCGCACCTTGCGCGGCATCCTGACGAGCCCCAAGGCGACGATCGCCGCGCTCGCCTGCGTTCTTCTCGTGTTCGCGGCGGTCTTCGCCCCGCTGATCGCCCCGCAGAACCCCTACGATCTCGCGCAGCTCTCGATCTTCGATTCGCGGCTGCCGCCGGGGGCGGAATCGATGGAGGGGATGCGTTACTGGCTCGGCACGGACGGGCAGGGCCGGGACATGTTCTCCGCCATGCTCTACGGCCTGCGCACGAGCCTTGCGGTCGGCGTCATCAGCGGGCTCTGCGCGCTCGTCATCGGCACCTCGCTCGGGCTCGCCGCCGCTTATTTCGGCGGCCGCACCGAAACGCTGATCATGCGCTTCGTCGATCTCATGCTCGGCTTCCCGACCATCCTCGTCGCCCTCATCATCCTCGCCGTCTTCGGGCAGGGAACGGCGAAGGTCATCTTCGCGCTGGTCTTCGTGCAATGGGCCTATTTCGCGCGCGCCGTGCGCGGCACGGCGCTGGTGGAATCCTCCAAGGACTACATCGAAGCGGCGCGCTGCCTCGGGCTCTCGCCCCCGCGCATCGTTTTCGGGCATCTTCTGCCCAACTGCTTGCCGCCGATCATCGTCATCGGCACGATCCAGGTCGCCAGCGCCATCTCGGCCGAGGCGACGCTCTCCTTCCTCGGCATCGGCCTGCCCATCACCGAGCCCTCGCTCGGGCTGCTGATTTCCAACGGCTATCAGGTGCTCCTCGCGGGCCTCTACTGGATCTCGGTCTTTCCGGGCCTCCTGCTTCTCGCGCTTGTCTTCTCCATCAACATCGTCGGCGACCGGCTGCGCGAGATCTTCAACCCGAGGCTCGCATCGTGACGGAGGCAGGCGACATGCAGGACACGCTCGTCGTCCGCGATCTGCGGACACAGTTCCCGACGGCGGGCGGGATCGTCCGCTCGGTCGATGGCGTCAACCTCACCGTGGGGCGCGGCGAGATCCTCGGCCTTGTCGGCGAGTCGGGCTCGGGCAAGTCGATCACGGGCTTCTCGATCCTCGGCCTCGTGGATCGTCCGGGGCGCATCGTCGGCGGATCGATCCGCTTCAAGAACGAGGAGCTGACGCAGGCCAGGCCTGCCCGGATGCGCGATCTGCGGGGCAACCGCATCGCGATGATCTTCCAGGACCCGATGATGACGCTGAACCCGGTGCTGAGCATCGAGACGCAGATGGTCGAGACCGTGCTCGCGCATGAGAAGGTCGGCCGCGCCGAGGCCCGCCGGCGCTCCGCCGAGGCCCTGTCGCTGGTCGGAATCCCCTCGCCGGAGGAGCGCCTGCGCGCCTATCCGCACGAGTTCTCCGGCGGCATGCGCCAGCGCGTGGCCATCGCCATCGCCCTCCTGCACAAGCCCGACCTCATCATCGCCGACGAGCCCACCACCGCGCTCGACGTCACCATCCAGGCGCAGATCCTGGCGCAGGTGCAGGGGCTCTGCCGCCGGTTCGGCATGAGCATGATCTGGATCAGCCATGATCTGGGCGTCGTCGCCGGCCTCGCGGACCGGATCGCGGTGATGTATGCGGGCCGCATCGTCGAGCAGGGCACGGTCGACGAGGTGCTCGACCGCCCGGTGCACCCCTACACGGTCGGGCTGATCGGATCGGTGCCGATCGCCAACGAGCGCGGCGTCCCGCTTCGCCAGATCCGCGGTTCCGCCCCGCCGCCGCTGAAGCGGCCGGAGGGCTGCTCCTTCCGGCCGCGCTGCGACCATGCCACCGACATCTGCCGCACGGAGCCGCCCGAGGAATGGGCGGACGGCCGAAGCTGGCGCTGCTTCCACCCCCAGAACGCGGTGGCCCGATGACCGATATCCTCGCCGAGGCGCGGGGCGTCTCGAAGCGCTTCGTCTCCGATCTCGACCTCGCCGACCGCATCGCGGCCCGGTTCGGCGCGAAGCGGGCCGCGACGACCGTCCACGCGCTCGACGGTGTCGATCTTGCCGTCGCCAGGGGGGAGGTTGTCGGCCTCGTCGGCGAGAGCGGCTGCGGCAAGTCCACGCTCGGTCGCATCATGGCCGGAACGATGCCGGCGAGCGAGGGCGAAGTGCTGATCGAGGGTCGCCAGCGCTCCGCCCTGCGCGGCCGGGAAGCGCGCCAGGCCCGCCTCGACGCGCAGATCATCTTCCAGGACCCGATGTCGGCCCTGAACCCTCGAAAACGTGTCATCGACATTATCGGCGAGGCGCCCGTCGCCCACGGGCTCGTGAAGCGCTCCGATAAGGGCCGGTTCGTCCGCGAGCTTCTGGAGAAGGTCGGGCTCGACCCGGACATGGCGGCGCGCTACCCGCACCAGTTCTCCGGCGGCCAGAGGGCGCGCATCGGCATCGCCCGCGCGCTGGCGGTGAACCCGAAATTCCTGATCTGCGACGAGAGCGTCGCCGCGCTCGACGTCTCCATCCAGGCGCAGGTGATCAACCTGTTCATGGACCTGCAGCGCGAGCTCGGCCTCACCTATCTCTTCATCAGCCACGACCTCGGCGTCGTGCGCCATATCAGCGACCGCGTCGTGATCATGTATCTGGGGCGGATCGTCGAGAGCGCCCCGGCGGACGAGCTCTTCGCCCGGCCGAACCATCCCTACACGGTCGCCCTCCTGTCCGAGATCCCGCGCATCGACGTGCGCAAGCGTGATTTCGCGGCGATCAAGGGCGAGATCCCTTCACCCACCAATCCGCCGAAGGGCTGCCACTTCCACCCGCGTTGCCCCCATGCCTTCGAGCGCTGCCGGATGGAGCGGCCGGTGCTTCGCGAGGTGGGCGGCGGGCATCGCAGCGCATGCCACCTGAACGATCTGTCCGAAATCAAGCGCCCGGCCGTGCAGGCGGCGTGACCCAAGGAGACTGACGCATGAACGCCTTCAAGACAACGATCCTGGCCGGCTTCGCCGCGCTCGCCATGGCCGGCACGGCCCTTGCGCAGGACGTCACGATCGGCCGCGCGACCGAACCCTCGTCGATCGATCCGCACTTCTCGCGCTCGGCCAACAACCAGATGACCTCCAGCGACATTTTCGACCGGCTGGTGATGTCGGACCCGCAGTTGCAGATCTCGCCGGGTCTTGCCTTGAGCTGGACGAATCTCGATCCGCTAACCTGGGAAATCAAGCTGCGCGAGGGCGTGAAATTCCACGACGGCTCCGACTTCACCGCCGAGGACGTCGTCTACTCGCTGGAGCGGGTGAAGGACATTCCGAACAGCCCCGCGCCCTATACCGACATGGTGGCGAGCGTCGAGGCCTATGAGGTCGTCGATCCGCTGACGCTGCGCGTGAAGACGAGGACACCGGCGCCGGCCCTGATCGAGGAGATCGGGCGCGTCTTCATCGTCTCCAGGGCCGCCGCAGAGGGCAAGTCGATCGACGACTTCAACTCCGGCGCGGCCGCCATCGGCACCGGCCCCTACAAGTTCGAGCGCTGGACGCCGGGCGAACAGCTCGTGCTGGCGCGCAACGAGGACTATTGGGGCGAGAGGCCCGACTTCGAGAACGTCACGCTGCGCTTCATCGCCAACGACGCGGCGCGCGTCGCGGCTTTCCTCTCCGGCTCGGTCGACCTGATCGACGCCGTGCCGCCCGCCGATCTCGACCGGCTGCAGAACACGTCCGGCGTCAATGTCGAGTCCATCGACAGCGGCCGGCTGATCTATCTCGGCATCAACCAGCGCCCCGGCGCGGTGCCCTTTTTCGTCGACCTTTCCGGCCAGCCGCTGGACCCGAGTCCGGCCCGGGACCCGAGGGTCCGCAAGGCGCTGTCGAAGCTCATCGACCGCCAGCTCATCATCGACCGCCTGATCAACGGCTCGGGGACGGCGGCCGGGCAGCTCGTGCCCGAAGGCATCGGCGGCCATGTGGCCGACCTGCCGGCGGACGAGGCCGACGTGGAGGGCGCCAAGGCGCTTCTGGCCGAGGCGGGCTATGCCGAGGGCTTCGGCATCACCGTCCATTCCTCCAACGACCGTTTCGCCGGCGACGGCGACATCGCCCAGGCGCTCGGCCAGATGTTCGCACGCGGAGGGCTGACGGTGAACGGCGTGGTGACGCAGCCCTACAACGTCTATGCGGCCAACGCCTCGAAGGGCGAGTTCGGCGCCTTCGTCTTCTCGCTCGGCACCTCGACGCCGGATGCGGCTCCGAACCTCTCGGCGCTTCTGGAGACCTACAGCCAGGAGGCAGGTACGGGCAGCTTCAACCGGATGCGCTACTCGAACCCCGAGTTCGACGCCGCACTCGCCACGGCGCTGGAGGATTTCGACACCCAGGGCCGCATCGACGGCCTCGAGGCGGCCACCCGCATCGCCTTCGAGGACATGGCGATCGTTCCGCTCTTCTGGCAGCGCGTCCATTGGGCCGCGCGCGAGGGCTTCGGCTACACGCCGAACATGAGCGAGTACACGACCGCCGCCTGGACCCTTTCGGCCAACTGAAAATGAAGCCAATGCTGCCCGATCCCGTCGAAGTCTCGCCCGATGTCGTCGTCCACCGCAACGTCATGGTGGCGATGCGCGACGGGGTCCGGCTCGCCACGGACATCTATCGCCCGGCCCATGACGGCCGGGTGCCGGGCGGGCCGCTGCCCGTCATCTTCGAGCGCACGCCCTATGACAAGGGCGGGCGCCCGCGCACCGAGTTCAACCTCGGCATGGCGCAGTCGCTGACCCGGCCCGAGCTTGCCGTGGAACTCGTGCGGCGCGGCTATGTCGTGATCTGGCAGGACTGCCGGGGCCGCTATCTCTCCGAAGGCGAGTTCACCAAATACCTCTCGGAGGGCGAGGACGGCTACGACGCGCTCGAATGGATCGCGGCGCAGGAGTTCTCCGGCAGGATCGGCATGATGGGCTTGTCCTACGACGCCCATACGCAGATGGCGGCCGCCTGCCTCAACCCGCCGGCGCTTGCCTGCATGGCCGTGGATTCGGGCGGCTTCGCCAACGCCTATCGCTGCGGCATCCGGCAGGGCGGGGCGTTCGAGCTGAAGCAGGCGACCTGGGCCTATCACCGCGCCATCGAGAGCCGCGCCGCCGAGGCCGACCCCTCGATCCGCCGGGCGGTGCAGGCCGAGAACCTTCACGAATGGTTCAAGATGATGCCCTGGGGGCCGCGCCGTTCGCCTGTGCGCTGGGAGCCGGACTACGAGAGCTATCTCCTCGAACAGTGGCAGCGCGGCACCTTCGACGATTTCTGGAAGAAGGTGGGCATCTATGCGGCCGGCTTCTACGATACCTTTCCGAAGATTCCGACGATCTTCATGTCGAGCTGGTACGACGCCTATGTCCACTCGACGCTCGACAATTACGAGGGGCTGAAGGGCGACCCGGAGCGTCCGCTGACCTTGATCATGGGGCCGTGGACCCACGGCAACCGCACCCAGCGCGTGTTCGGAGACGTGGATTTCGGCGACAGGGCGCCCTTCGACGGCAATGTCGCCGACAACTGGCTCGAATACCGCATCCGCTTCTTCGACCGCTGGCTGAAGGACGAGCCGGCGGCCGAAACGCCGCCGGTGCACGTCTTCGTCATGGGCGGCGGCAGCGGGCGCAAGACCGCCGAGGGCAAGCTCGATCACGGCGGTCGCTGGATCGAGGCGCAAAGCTGGCCGTTGCCGGGCACGCGGGAGCGCTTCCTTTACCTGCGCGCGGACATGACACTCGGCGACACGCCGGAGCCGGGCAAGGCGGCGATCACCTACGATTTCGACCCCTCGAACCCGGTGCCGACCATCGGCGGTTCCCTCACCAGCGGCGAGCCGATCTTCACCGGAGGGGCCTTCGACCAGCGTGAGGACGAACGCTTCTTCGGTTGCCGCCACCCCGGCCTGCCGCTGGCCGCGCGCCACGACGTGCTCTCCTTCGAAACCGAGCCTCTGGCCGAGGACGTGCAGATCGTCGGGCCGCTGACGATCGAGCTCTTCGTTTCCTCCGACGCGCCGGACACGGACTTCACCGCCAAGCTCGTCGACGTCTATCCGCCGAGCGAAGACTACCCGACCGGCTTTGCCATGAACGTGACGGACGGCATCTTCCGCTGCCGCTATCGCAAGGGCTGGGACACGCCGGAACTCCTGGTGAAGGGCGAAGTGTTCCGCATCGAGATCGAGCCCTTCGCCACGGCCAATCTCTTCGCCAAGGGGCACCGGATCCGGCTCGACATCTCCTCCAGCAACTTTCCGAAATACGACGTCAACCCGAACACCGGCGCGCCGGAGGGGTGCGGGCGCTCGAGGCGGGTCGCCCGCAACAGCGTCCACCTCTCGCGCGAGACGCCCTCGCGCCTCAGCGTCCGGGTGCTTCCCGCGAGCGCCTGAGCCAGGAGAGGAAGCCCCGTTCGCCGCCGCGCGCTCAGCGGCTGGTAACGAAGAGCCGGCGGGGGAAGTTCGTCAGCCGCTCGCAGCCGTCCTTCGTCACCGCGATCGTCTCCGACATGCCGAAGCCCCTGGCGAGAACATAGGTGTGAAACACCATGCCTTCCTCGAACGACCAGTCGGACAGGGGGTGCGCCTCCAGCGCTTCGCCCCCGTTCGGCTGCAACATGAGGCCGACCGAATAGAAGGTCTTGTTGGTGTAGGTCGCCCGCAACCCGGCCGACATCACGCCCTCGCGATAGATCGCATCCGGCAGGCGGGCCGGCACGCCGGGACGCACGGCGGCGATCGCCTCGTCCTGAATGCGGATCAACGTTTCCACGATCCGGTGGTCTTCATCGCTTGCCTCGGCCACGCGGATCGGGCGCATGAAGCGGGCATGGTAGTGTCGAGAGTTCGGTGTGACCTCGATCTGCACGATGTCGCCGCGTTCCAGAACGCGATCGCCGTAGCCCCCGTGAAGATGGTAGGCGCGTTCGCCCGAGGACATGACGCCCGGCCCCGGCAGATCGGAGCCCGCCCGAATCATCGCCGCACACACCTCGGCCGCCATCTCCCGCTCCGGAACACCGGTGCCGGCCGTCGCGATCGCCGCCTGCATGCCCGCTTCCGCCGCCAGGGCGGCGCGACGCTGATAGGCGATCTCGGCGCCCGATTTGACGAAGCGCATCTGCGCCAGATGCTCGGTCAGATCCTCGAAACGCGCGCCCGGCAGCCCCGCGCGGATGGCTTCCCAGCGCTGGGCATTGAGAACCCAGCTTCCCATCTCCACGCCGATCGCGGCCGTCCGGCCGACGCGGGAACGGATCGCCTCGACGGCCAGGGCGGTCCGGTCGTCGCTGTCGGTCCATAGGACGCGGTCCGGAAAGACGCAGGTCGTGTCGAGATAATAGGCCTCCACGTCCCGGCAGAAGAGCGTCGGCTCGCCCGAGGCGGGGATGATGGCGAACTGGAACGTGCCGTAGCCGCGGGTGAAGTATCCCGTCGTCCAGGTCACGGTCTCGGGCATGAAGGCCAGAGCCGCGTCCAGGCCGCGCTCTGTGAGCATTGCCTGGACCCGAAGGATGCGCGCGCGATATTCGGCGGGCTCGAACCAGTAGGCGGTCTGCACCAATGTCTGTCTCCTTGGTCTCGGCGGGGCGATCAGCCGTTGCGGACGAGTTCGGCGAACCGGCTCAGCATCGTCTTCGCCTCCGCGGCCTCGTCGGCCTCGGCGATGAAGCCGTCGACGTCGCCTCCGTCCTTTTCCATTCGCAGGCGGTTCTGGGAGAACCAGGCAGGCGCCTGCGCCCTGGTGATCTCCGGATGGCCCTGGATTCCCCACGCCGGAACCGTGCGGTGGCGCCAGACCTGGTTGGGGCAGGCGTCGGAGGAGGCGAGGATCACCATGTCGGGATGGTCGTGGCGGACTTCGTCGTTGTGCCAGACGAACATGCGCACGCTCGCCCCCCAATCCCTCGCCAGCGCGTCGTCGCCCGCCGAGGAGGTGACGGCCAGGTCCTTGTAGCCGATCTCGCAATTCGGGCGGCGGAACACCTGGTCGCGGCCGCACAGCGCCGAGGCGAGAATCTGGCTGCCGAAGCAGATGCCGAGCATGGGAATGGAGCGCCTGGCCGCTTCCCGGATCAGCTCGTGTTCCCGCAGGATGAACGGCACGTCCTCGTAGGCGCCGTGGGGGCTGCCGGACAGGAAGATGGCGTCGTAGCCGTCGAGGCTTTCGGGAAATTGCCCGTCGAGCGCCCAGTAACGGTCCACGGCCAGGTTCCAGCCTTCGAAGCGCTCGTCGAGCCTGGCGACCGATTGCAGCGCGCGCCCGTTACCGAGATAAAGAAGTCGTCTGCTTTTGCTCATTGCCTGAACGCCCTGCTGGAAAAAGACCGCGGCCGCCGCGGCTCGGAAGAGAAAGGAATCCCGCCATGCGGATCGATCTCAACGCCGATCTCGGGGAGGGCTTCGGGCCATGGCGCATGGGAGACGACGCCGCGCTGCTGGGCGTCGTCACCACCGCGAACGTCGCCTGCGGCTTCCATGCCGGCGACCCGGCGATCATGCGTTCGACGGTCGCCGCCGCGCGCGAGCGGAACGTGGCGGTCGGTGCGCATCCGGGTTACGCCGATCTCGCGGGCTTCGGCCGCCGCCCGATGCCGGGCCTCTCCCTGCGCGACATCGAGAATCTCGTCGCCTATCAGGCAGGAGCCCTCGCCGGCATCTGCGCTCTGGAGGATCACCCGATGACGCATGTGAAGACGCACGGCGCTCTCGGCAACGCCTGCGCGGACGACGACGAGTTGGCGCTCGCGGTCGCTCGCGGCATTCGCGCCGTCGATTCCGGCCTCGCCTTCATGGTCATGCCGGGCACCGCGACGGAAAGAGCGGCCGAAACGCTCGGTCTTCGGCCGATCCGCGAGATCTACGCCGACCGCACCTATGCCGACAGCTTCAACCTCACGCCGCGCAGCGAGCCCGACGCGATGGTGCACGATTCCCGTGAAGCCCTGGCGAGGGTGATCGACATGGTGCGCGGACGGCGCATCGTCTCGACCTCGGGCAAGTCCCTCGACGTCGGGATCGATTCGATCTGCGTTCACGGCGACAGTCCGAACGCGCTCGCGATGGCGCGCATGCTGCGCGAGGGGCTCGAGGCGGCGGGCTTCGTGCTGGGGTCCAGCCTGGCCCCCTGACGGCGCCCCGGCCCCGGTCCGACCCAGGCTCAACCGGCCCTCCCCAGTTCGCGAAGAACGGCTTCGGCCACCGCAAGGCTCGTCCGTTCCAGTGCCTCCTGCGTGCTGCCGCCGATATGGGGCGTGAGAATGAGGTTCGGGCACGCGCAAAGCGGACTCGCCGCCGGCAGCGGCTCCTCGGTGAAGACGTCGAGCGCCGCGCCGCGCAGATGTCCCGAGCCGAGCGCATCGACGAGCGCGTTCTCGTCGATCAGGGCTCCGCGCGCCGTGTTCACGAGGATCGCCCCCGGGCGCATCCGGGCGAACTCGGCGGCGCCGATAAGGGCGCGCCCTTCCGGCAGGCCATGGAGCGAGAGAACGTCGGCTCCCGCCAGCAACGCATCCAGCGTCGGCACCTTGCGGAATCCGTGCCGGGCGAGTTCCTCTTCCCCTGCATGTCGCGACAGGACGTCGACATCCATCCCGAGCGCGCGTCCCAGCGTCCCGAGGGCGTGCGCGATCCGCCCGTAGCCCCAAAGACCGAGCCGGCGGCCGTGAAGCTCGACGCCGCGCGCCCGTTCGCGATAGCCGAAGTCGCCCGAGCGCGTGGCACGGTCGGCGGCCGGCGTCATCCGCGCGGCAGCCAGCATCAGGCCGAGGGCGTGTTCCGCGACGCTTTGGGCATTCGTGCCCGGCGTGTTGACGACCCGGATGCCGCGCTCGCGCGCCGTTTCCATATCGACGGCGTCGGTTCCCGTCCCGTGGACGCCGATGACCGCGAGCCGAGGCGCGGCGGCCATCGCGGCCGATGGAAGGCCCTTGTTGCGCACGATCACCGCGACCGCATCGGCCAGAAGCGGAACGAGAACGCCCGGATCGGGGGAGGCGGCCTCAAGAACCTCGATCCCGGCGTCGCGAAGCAGCCGGACGCCCGAGGCGTCGATCGGCTGGGCGAGCACGCATACGCTCATGCGGCCCGCCGCAGATCTCGGAGGCAGAAGACCGACAGGAGGCGGCAGGCCTGCGCGAAGTCGGCGATCTCCATCGCCTCGTTCGGATTGTGGCTGCCGTTGCGGTTGCGGATGAAAAGCATGCCGGTGGGCACGCCTTCCGCCGCGAAGACCGCGGCATCGTGGCCGGCCCCGCTCGGCATCACGAGCGCCGGCACGCGCTGCGTGTCGGCGATCCGCGTGAAGCCGCCGACCACCTCCGGGTGCATCATGGCCGGCTCGCTGGAGGTTTGCCTGCCCAGCTCGAACCGGACCCGCTGCCTTGCTTCCACCCCGGCGACCTTGCGGGCGAATTCGGCTCGCATGAGGCCGAGCGTCTCGACGCTCTGGCTGCGAATATCGACGGAAAAGTCGACCCGGCCGGCGATCTTGGAAAAGGCCGCCTCGGCGGGATCGGTCGAAATCTGCCCGAAGGTGATGACGAGGTCATGACCATCGTCGGCCAGCCGCGTCCACAACTCGTCGAGTTCGGCCATCAGAAGGGCCACGGCAAGGGCGGCGTCGCTGCGGCTCGCGCGCGGTGTCGCGCCGGAATGGGCGTAGACGCCGATGCAGCGGGCTTGCCGGTAGCGGAAGCTGCCGCGTATGCCGGTCACGATGCCGACGGGCCGGTTCGCATCGACAAGCGCCGGCCCCTGCTCGATATGGGGTTCGATGAAAAGGCCGATGCGCGCGGCGTCGAGCTGCGGCGTGCCCCGGCGGATTTCGCTGGTGTCGCCGCCCGCCGCGTCGATCGCCGCTCCGAGCTTGATCAGGTCGCCGGCGCGCAAGACGCCGTCAAGCTCCGCGCCGGTCAGGCGGCCGAAGGCGGCCCGGCTGCCGATATAGGATGCCCCGAACCAGGTGCTCTCTTCCGCACGTATCGCCGCGACCGTGAGGTCCTGGGGAGGCACCACCCCGGCCTGCCGATAGCCGCTGGCGACCGCAAGTCCCGCCAGGACGCCGGCCGCACCGTCGAAATTGCCGCCGAACGGGACGGAGTCGAGGTGCGATCCGATGAAGATGGCCGGGCCGTCCCCGCGCCCCTTGAGGGTCATGTAGAGGTTGCAGCCGGCATCCGTCTGGCACGTCATGCCGAGGCGCCGGGCCTCGCGCCGAACCATGTCGTGCGCGATCTGCTCGCCCATCCCGTAGGAGGCGCGCGTGATCCCGGCGGACGTGCCGGTGCGTTCGCGCAGTTCCTCAAAGAGCCGCTCCGCCAGCACGATATCAGGCTCGGGGGGCGCGGCGATGCGGGATGTCTCGAGGTTCACTTGGGTCTCCGGGCGGATGAAGTCAGGTGCGGGTCAATCTGCCAATGATGCTGTCGCGCACCCGGCTGAGATGGGCCGTCATGGCCGCGGCAGCGCGTTCCCCGTCTCCGGCCTCGACGGCGTCGACGATGGCGAGATGTTCCTGGCACGTATCCTCCAGACGCTCCGGCATGCTGCGAAGGTCGAACATCTGTGTCTGGCGACGCAGCGTGCGGATGATCGCCGACAATTGCGCGTTCCCCGCGACGTCGGCCAGCAGGCCGTGGAGGCTTTCGTCGACGCCACGCACCAGCGATCGATCGGCCCGCTCCGTGGGCTCCGAGCCGAGAATGTCCTCCAGCTCCTCGCGCAGGCGCTGCGTGTCGGCCTTCTCGACCTGGCCGGCCGCCAGACGCGCCACGGTCGGCTCCAGAAGGAGCCTGATCTGCAGCGCATCCATGTAATCCTCGAGGCGCATCCGCTTGACGTGCAGAGCGCGGCCTTGCCGCAGGAGCAACCCTTCTCCCTCCAGCATCAGCAACGCGTCGCGAACCGGGGTGCGGGACATGCCGACGATCTCGGCTATCCGCCGCTCGTTGACGACATCACCCGGAACGGCCGGGCCGTTGAGGATGAGATCGAGAATCTTTTCGTAGGCCTGAAGCGCCAGCCGCTTCTCCGGAGTGCCCAGCATATCGCCTTCCTGCATCGTTCGCGCCCAGCGGATGCGCTCCGTTGGCGCACATCGGAGCCTTGTGGCGCAACCCCCTCCGATCGCAATCCAAAAATTTCGAACCGAACATATTCTCTCGGTTGACGTCTGGTATACCGAACCATACGATCCGTTCAATCAGCTTTTTGCGGTGCGGTGCGTCATTCGCCCGGCCGAGCAGCGAAATGGTCGTCGTGCTTTCCAGACCCGCCTCTCATCTTCCGTTCGCTCGCGGCGAGCACCTCGACCGGCAGGCACGGCTTCGCCGCGCGCTCGCCGAACGCGGTGGGGACGCCATGCTCGTCTTTTCGCAGGAGAGCCTTTTCTGGCTCACCGGCTACGATACGGGCGGCTTCGTCTTCTTTCAGTGCGCCGTCGTCACGGCCGACGACCGGCCGATCGTGCTCCTCACGCGCCGGCCCGACCTTCTTCAGGCGCGCCAGACATCCACCATCGAGGACATCCGCATCTGGTGGGACGCGGACGACGCCAACCCGGCGGAGGACCTGAAGGCGATTCTCCAGGAGTTGGGCCTTCCGGGCGGCCGCGTCCTGATCGAGCTCAACACCCACGGCCTCACCGGATGGAACCTCTGGCGGTGCCAGCAGGCCTTCGGCGACCGGGTGCGGCTGGAGGACGACGGGCACCTGATCCGCAAGCTGCGCGTCGTCAAGTCTCCGGCGGAGATCGCGATGATGCGAAAGGCCGGCGAAATCTGCGACCGCTCGCTCGCTCGCGTGATCGACGCCGCCCGGCCCGGCGTGCTCGATAGCCAGATCAAGGCCGCTTACCTCGACTCGATCCTGGCGGACGGCGCCGACATGCCGCCCAACGCGCCGATCTTCAATTCGGGGGAGCGCGCCGTGTTCGGCCGTGGCGTCACCGCCCCCCGGCGGATCGAGCCGAACGATCAGATCCTGGTCGAATATCCCGTTCCCTATCGCCACTACAACGTGAAGACGGAATGGACGATCCTCTTCGGCAAGGTCCCGGATCGCCAGCGGCACATGTACGACGTCGCACGGCGGACGCTCGCGCGGATGACCGGGATCGCGCGCCCCGGCACCAGTCTGGGAGAAATCTTCGACGCCTATGCGACCGGGCTGGACGACGCCGGTTACCGCGCTTCGCGCTACGGTGCGACCGGCTATTCGGTCGGCATCTCCTTCGCGCCGACGTCGATGGACGTCCCGCCGATGATCTATTCCGGCAACGCCACGCTCTGCGAGCCGGGCATGACGCTGTTCTACCACGTGATGAACGGCGACGGCGACACCGGGCTGGCCATGGGCGTCGGCCACACGCTGCTCGTCACCGACGGCGCGCCCGAACTCCTGACCGGCCTGCCGGACGAGCTGACCGTCATCTCCTGATCCTCATCCCCGCCAAGCGAAGGACCCGATGCCATGACCCACTTCACCCTCACCAGGCGCCATGTGCTTCTGGGCGGTCTCGCCTCGGCCGCGCTCCTGCCCATGCGCGGCACGGCCCTTGCCCAGTCGGGCACGCCGCAGGCCGGCGGCACGCTGCGCATCAGCCACTCCACCCGGATCGCGACGCTCAATGTTCTCTCCCTGTCGGGGCCGGCGGAATATCCCTGCATCGACATGATCTATTCGGGGCTCACGCGCATCGGCGTCGACAACCAGGCTCATCCGGACCTGGCCACGAGCTGGGAGGCCTCGGACGACGCGACCGAGTTCACGTTCCACCTGCGCGAGAACGTCACCTTCCACGACGGCCAGCCCTTCACGGCCGACGACGTGGTGGCGACCTTCGAGGCGATCCTCGATCCCGACGTGCCGGCAGCCGCGCGTCCGGTGCTCGACATGGTCGACACGGTGGAGGCGGTCGATCCCCTCACGGTGGTGTTCAAGCTGAAGACGCCGTTCGCCGACCTGCCCTTCTCGACCGCCCACGCCAACGCGCGCATCCTGTCGCGCGCGGCCCTGGAAGCCCCGCTGAGCGAGCTCGACACGAAGGCCAACGGCACCGGCCCGTTCAAGCTGGAGCGCTATGACAGCGCGCGCATCGTCCGTCTGGTCAAGAACGAGAACTACTATCAGGAGGGCAAGCCCTATCTCGACGCCGTCGAGATGCTGCTCTTCCCCGACCTCACCGCCGAAACCGCCAACTTCCTGTCGGGCTCGACGGATGTCATGCTGACGGTGCAGCAGGCCGACTTCCAGCGCGTTGCCGATGCCATCGGCATCGAGGCCCAGCGGGTCGCTTCGGGCCGTTACGTCTGCGTCACCATGCGCCAGGATCAGGAGCCGTGGAACGATGTGAGAGTTCGCAAGGCGCTCGCGCATGCGGTCGACCGGCAGCTCCTCGTCGATATCATCCTCGAAGGGTTCGGCCGTCCCGCCTATGACAGCATCGTGGCGCCGGAGATCCAGTTCGCGACCGGGACGGAAGAGATCGCCTACGATCCCGACCGGGCGCGCGCGCTCCTTGCCGAGGCCGGTTATCCGGATGGCATCCGGGCGACGCTCGTGGCTTCGGACCGGCCGGGCATCCGCGTCCAGACCGCGATCGCCATCCAGCAGACGGCGGCCGCGGCAGGCTTCACCATCGAGGTGGAGACGATGCCGCACGACACCTACCTCGCCAATGTCTGGATGAAGGGCGCCTTCTACATCGGCTACTGGGGCATGCAGCCGACGATCGACGCGACGTACAACCTGCTGCTCACCTCGGAAGCCTCCTATGAGGACACGGCCTGGAAGAACGAGACGTTCGACCGGCTCATCGCCGAGGGACGCGCGACGGTGGACGAGGCGCGACGCGCCGAGATCTATGCGCAGGCGCAGGCCCTGGAGATCGAGGAGCGGCCTTACATCGTGCCGTTCTTCGAGGATGTCCTGACGGCCAGTCGCGACACGGTGGAGGACTGGAGCATCGCGCCGATCAGCCGCTACTTCTACGTCGAAGACGTCTGGCTCGAGCGTAGCTGAGACGGCCGCGTGACGCTCGCCTATTTCCTGCGCCGTCTCGGGATGATCATCGTCGTCCTGGCCATCGTCACCGTGGCCGTCTTCACGGTGACGATGATCCTGCCGGGAAACGCCGCCCTGATGATCCTCGGCGAATACGCCACGCCTGAATCGCTGGCCGCGCTCGAGCGGCAGCTCGGTCTCGATCAACCCCTTCTCGTCCAGTATTTCGACTGGGTGTCCGGTGTCGTGCGCGGCGACTTCGGAATGTCGCTGCGCCTGTCGCTGCCGGTGTCCCAGGTCGTCGGGGAGGCTTTCTGGAACTCGGCGCTGCTCGGCGCCACCGCGCTCGTCGCCGTCACCGTCGTCGCGATCCCGCTCGGCGCCCTCGCTGCGCTCAAGCGCGGCACCGGCACCGATCTGGGCATCGGCGTCTTTTCCTATGTCGGCACGGCGGTGCCCGAATTCGTGACGGCGACCCTCCTCCTCGTCATCTTCGCCGCACCCGGCTCGCCGATCTTCCCGGCGGGCGGCTTCGTCGCTCCGTCCGAGAGCTTCACCGGATTCCTGTCCCATCTCGTGCTCCCGGCCGCCACTCTGGGCATGGTCCTCATGGCGCATATCTCGCGCCAGGTGCGCAGCGAGATGTCGGACGTCCTGTCCTCGGACTACATCCGCGCCGCGCGCCTCAAGGGTCTGAAGCGTGGCCGGGTGATCCGCCGGCACGCGCTGCCGAACTCGCTGGCGCCGGCGATCGCGGTGATTTCTCTCGACGTCGGCTATCTGCTCGGCGGCATCATCGTGGTGGAGGAGATCTTCGCATGGCCCGGCCTCGGGCGGCTGCTGATCTACGCGCTTCAGAACCGCGACCTCCCGGTGATCCAGGCCGTGGCCCTGCTGATGGCGGTGGTCTATGCGCTCTCCAACCTCCTGGCGGACATCGTCATCGCCGCTCTCGATCCCCGGGTTCGCTATGCGTGACATCCTTCGAAGCCCGGCCGGGCTCATCGGCACGATCCTGCTCACGCTCGTCCTGTTCGCCGCGCTGTTCGGCCCCTGGCTCGCCCCGTACGATCCCCAGGCCTTCCACGCCACATCGCGGCTCGAGGGGCCGAGCTGGGCATTCCCGCTCGGCACCGACCAGTATGGCCGGGACCTTCTGTCCCGCATTCTCAGCGGTGCGCCCGCGACCGTCTCCTTCGGCCTCGGGGCGACGGTCCTGGGCGTCGGCCTCGGGTCGGTGATCGGCGTCTTCGCCGGCGTTACGGGCGGCACGACCGATGCGATCGTGATGCGCATCCTCGACGGCCTGCTCGCCATGCCCGAGCTTCTGTTCACGCTGCTGATCGTCACGCTTCTGGGCGGCGGGACCACGCAGGCCATGCTGGCGGTGGCGGTGACGTTCACGCCCGGCATGGCGCGCATCGCCCGAAGCGCCGTCCTGTCCGTGCGAACGCGGGAATATGTGCTCGCGGCCGTGGCGCGCGGCGAGTCCCGATCCTGGATCATCGGCCGCGAGGTCCTGCCCAACGCCGTCGGCCCCATCATCGTGGAAGCCACGATCCGGGTCTCCTTCGCCATCATGATCGGGGCGACGCTGGGCTTCCTGGGGCTGGGCGCCCAGCCCCCGTCCACCGAGTGGGGCCTGATGGTCTCCGAGGCGCGCCAGTTCATGTTCCGCAATCCCTGGACCGTTGCCGTGCCGGGCGTCGCCATCGCCATCGCGGCGATGGGCTTCAACCTGTTCGGCGACGCCTTGCGCGACGCCTTCGATCCGCGGAGGAGCCGTTGACCGCTTCCACCCAGCTTCGTCCCGTACTCGAGGTCACGGACTACTCGCTCGCCTACGACACAGACGAAGGCCGCCTCGAGGCGCTCAAATCGGTCTCGCTCTCGATCCGGCGTGGCGAAACCCATGCGCTGGTGGGCGAGAGCGGCTCGGGCAAGTCCACGCTCGCCTTCGCCATCATGCGCTATCTGGCGCCGAATGCCGTCGATCTCGGGGGCGCCATCCTCCTGTCGGGCGAGGACATGATCGGCTCCACGCCCGCCGAGCTCGACGCCTTGCGCGGGCGCCGCGTCGCCATGGTGTTCCAGGACCCGGGTTCGGCCCTGAACCCCTCGATACGGCTCGGTGAGCAGCTCGCCGAGGTGCTGGTCCGCCACCGTCGCATGAGCCGCGAGGAAGCGTGGCGCGAAGGCGAGCAGGCGCTTGCGCGCACCGGCATCTCCGATCCCAAGGCGATGATGCGGCGTTATCCGCACGAAGCCTCCGGCGGCGAGAAGCAGCGCGTGGTGATCGCGACCGCCTTTGCGTGCAATCCCGAGCTGATCATCTTCGACGAGCCCACGACCGCGCTCGACATCCTGATCGCCAACCAGATCCTCGAACTCTTCCTGAAGCTGCGCGAGGAGACGGGCGTGGCCGCGCTCTACATTTCCCACGATCTCGGGCTCGTTGCCCGCGTCGCCGACAAGGTGTCGGTGATCCATCGCGGCAGGATCGTGGAGAGCGGGCCGGTTCACGAGGTCTTCCGCAAGCCGCGCGATGCCTATACGCGCCGGCTGATCGAGGCGGTGCCCAAGCCCGACGAGCGCATCACGGTATCGACTCCCGAGGCCGGCGGCGCGCTCTTTTCCGCCGAACGGATAGGGGTGCAGTACGGCCGGCCCGGATGGCTGACGCGGATGCTCGATCGCAGCGCCGCCGCGCATCCGGGCGCCAGCGACGTCAGCTTCGACATCCGGGCCGGCGAGCTTCTGGGCATCGTCGGCGAAAGCGGCTCGGGAAAGTCGACCATCGCCAAGGCCGCGACCGGGCTCGTCGACTTCGAGGGAAGCTTTCACTTCGAGGGACGCGATTTCAAGGGATCGGCGGCTTTCGACCGTGCCTATCGCCGCAACGTGCAGATCGTCTTCCAGCACCCGGATGCCAGCCTGAACCCGCGCCAGACCATCGGCGGAATCCTGTCGCGCCCGCTGCTGCTCTACGGCATCGTGCCGCGCCGCGCCGTCGCCGGCCGGGTGCGCGAGCTTCTCGAGATGGTTCGCCTGCCGGCGGACCACGCCGGGCGCTACCCGCACCAGCTTTCGGGGGGCGAGAAGCAGCGCGTCGCCATCGCCCGCGCCTTCGCCGCCGAGCCCAAGCTCGTCATCTGCGACGAGATCACGGCCGCGCTGGACGTGTCGGTTCAGGCGACGGTGGCGCGCCTCCTCGTCGATCTCCAGCGCGATTTCGGCGCGGCGTGCCTCTTCATCACGCACGACCTCAACCTTGTCCGCCAACTCGCGCACCGCATCGCGGTGATGCAGCGGGGCCGGCTGGTCGACCTGTTCGGGGTCGAAGAGGCGATGAGTGCGGATCGTCATCCCTACACCAGGGCGCTGCTCGGCGCGGTGCCCGCACCGGCCCGGATCGAAGAGGGGTTTGCCGCATGACCGGCACTGTGGACGCCCTCGCCCTCGCCCGCCGGATCGATGAGAGGGCCTGCCTCGACACGCTTGCCGAGATGGTTCGCCACAAGAGCTACTCCGAGACGCCCGGCGAGCGGGCCCTGGCCGAGCGCATGGTCGAGATCATGCGCGGGATGGGTCTGGATGAAGCCTATCTGATGCCGGTGGAGGGCGACCGCGTGAACGCGGTTGGCGTCTGGAGGGGGACCGGGGGCGGCAGGAGCCTGCTGTTCAACGGCCATCTCGACACGAACCCGGCAACGGAGGGCTGGACCGTCGATCCCTGGGGCGGCCTGATCGACGAAGCGTTCATCTACGGCATCGGCGTGTCGAACATGAAGGCCGGCGATGCGGCCTATCTGTGCGCCGTCCGCTCCCTCATCCAGAACGGCGTGCGCCTGAAGGGCGACGTGATCCTGACCTTCGTGATCGGTGAGCTGCAGGGGGGCGTCGGCACGCTGGCGGCGGTGAAAGCGGGCCTTCGGGCGGACTACTTCATCAATTCCGAGCCGTCCGACCTTCAGGCGATCACCATGCACGCCGCCGCCTTCACCTTCGTGATCGAGCTGGAGGGCGTCACGCGCCATCTGTCGAAGCGCGAGGCGGCGGTGGATGCGATCCGCGCCGCCTGCGACCTGATACCCGAGCTGACCGGGCTGACGTTCTCCGACGCCCCGAGCGAGGAGCATCGCTCGATCAATCGCGTGCATGTCGGCGTCATCCACGGCGCGCTCGGCCGCGACCTGCACGAGTGGCGCCCGCCGCAGGTCGCCGATTTCGTGCGGCTGAAGGGGTCGGGACGCTACGGGCCGGGGCAGAGCGAGGAAAACGCGCTGGCCGACCTTCGCCGCGTCCTCGCCGGCCTCGAAGCTCGCTGGCCGGGCTTGAGGACCAGCCTGCGCACCGAGGAAGCGCAGGGCCGCCCGGTCATGCCGGCCTTCGAGGTCGCCCGGAACAGCCGGATCGTGACCGCCATCAACGCGGCTTACGAAGCGGTGCGCGGGGAGCCGCAGCCCACGGGCGCGATCGCCCCTCCCGGCTTCTTCGGCACCGATGCCGGGCATCTCTTCGCCGAAGGCGGCATGGAGGGCGTCGTGTGCGGGCCGGGCGGGCGCTACAACACCATGCCGGACGAGCGGGTCGATATTCCCGACTATCTCGACATGATCCGAATCTACCTGATCACCATCTGCGACATCTGCGAGGCGCAATGATCGACCTGGGGACGGAGTGGCCCGGCCGCACCCGCGCGGGCCGCGAGGTCGTGTTGCGCTTTCCCGAGACGGAACTGCGCGCCCGGCTCGCCGAGACGCGCCGGCATCTGGCCGAGCGCGATCTCGACGCGCTGCTCGTCTTCGCGCAGGAAAGCCATTTCTATCTCACCGGCTTCGATACGGCCGGTTACGTCTTCTTCCAGGCGGGCATCGTTACGGCTGAGGATGGGCCACTCGTCCTCCTCACGCGCACGCCCGACAAGCGCCAGGCCGAGGTCGCCTCGCTCTACGACGAGGTGCGGATCTGGCTGAACGCGGAAGGGGCCGACCCGGCGCGCGACCTTCGCGCCCTCCTTGCCGAACTCGGCCTGGAGGGCCGGCGCATCGGCGTCGAGTTCGCCACGCACGGATTGACGGCCGCCAACGGGCGCAGCGTCGAGGCCGCCCTGTCCGGCTTCGCCGCGATCGAGGACGCCTCCGACATCGTGCGCCGGCAGCGCCTCGTGAAGTCGCCGCTGGAGCTCGACTATGTGCGCGAGGCGGGGCGGCTGGCGGACGCGGCAGTGGAGGCGGCTTTCGCCGCGACCACGCCCGGTGCCTTCGATACAGCCCTGTCCGGCGCGGCGGTGACCGCCATGCTCTCGGGCGGCGCCGACATGCCGTCCGGCGGCCCGCTCGTCAATGTTGGGTCTCGCGCCCTGTTCGGCCGCGGTATCGGCGGTCCCCGCAGGATCGAGCCGCGGGATCAGGTTCTCGTGGAGCTTGCGGCCTCGGTCTGCCGCTATCACGTCGTCATCGAGCACACCTTCGCGGTCGGCACGCCGGACCCGCGCCAGCAGCGGCAAATGGCTGTCACCATCGAGGCGCTGGAGAAGGTGAAGGAGGCGGCCAGGCCCGGCGAGACGCTCGGCACGCTCGACGACATTCATCGTGACGTGCTGGACCGCGCGGGTTTCGCGCATGCCCGCTACGCCGCCTGCGGCTACGCGCTCGGCTGCACCTTCAAGCCGACATGGATGGACGTGCCGCCGATGATCTACAGCGGCAACCCGCTTGTTCTGGAGCCGGGCATGGTGTTCTTCGTCCACATCATGATTCCGGATGCGCGGACCGGTCTCGCCGCCGGTCTCGGGCAAACCTTCGCGATCCGCGCCAGCGGAGGTGTGGAAACCTTCAGCGCCTTGCCGCTTCAGCTCTGGACGGCGTGAGCGGCAGGCCTGCACAGTGGTGCGGAGCAGGAGCGCGACCGGGGAGGGGTCCCTTCACACTGGGCGGTGCCCGGAGCGACGATGAGAGAAATCTGGTGGCCGGCCGAGGGAACGCCTTCCCTGACATCCCCGCGCATCGCCTCCTGTGGCGAGAGCGCGGTGACGGTGGAGTTCTGCGAAACGATCGACAAGGCCGCCAACCGGCTCGCTGTCGCCCTCGCCCAATCCCTGAGCGCCACGCCGCTGCCCGGGATCGACGAAGTGGTCCCGACCTATCGTTCGCTGCTCGTGACGTTCGATCCGATCCAGACCGATATGGCGAGGATCGCGCGAGGCGTGACGAAGCGCCTGGCAACCCTTCCCGTGGCGCGCGAGGCGGGACGCGAGATATCCGTGCCGGTTCTCTATGAGGGGGAGGCCTGCCTCGACCTGAGCGAGCTGGCCGCCGGCAAGGGAATGACGACGGACGCTCTGGTCGAGCTGCATCTCTCGGCCGAGTACGAGGTCGCCATGATCGGCTTCGCCCCCGGCTTCGCCTATCTTTCCGGTCTGCCCGAGCCGCTTCGCACGCCCCGCCGCGCGATCCCGCGCCAGCGCGTGCCCGAAGGGGCGATCGGCATCGGCGGCGTCCAGGCCAGCGTCAGTTCCGTCGCCGGGCCGAGTGGCTGGCATTTCATCGGACAGACGCCGCTGCGACTTTTCGCCCCCGAACGCGCAGCACCTTTTCTGCTCGAGGCGGGGGATCGCATTCGCTTTCGGCGCATCGAACGTGCCGAATTCGACGCGATCCGGCTTGCGGATCGGCATATCGCGCGATGAGGCGGGAGCTTTTCGTCCGCGAGGCGGGACCGATGACGACGGTGCAGGATTCCGGCCGTCGCGGCTATCTGCGCTTCGGCGTTTCGGCCTCGGGCCCCATGGACGCGGCGGCGTTCGCCATCGCGAACGCGCTCGTGGGCAACGGTCCCGGCGCGGCCTGCCTGGAGTTCGCGTTGACAGGCGGAAGCTTCGAGCTGTCGCGCCCGGCGCGCCTTGCGGTGACGGGCGGTTCCCTCGAAATCGTGGTGGACGGCAGGCGCGTGCCCGCCTGGCGCGCGTTCCATGCCCGCGCAGGCGCTCGGATCACGCTCGGTGCGTTGCGCGATGCCGTGTGGGGCTACCTCGCCGTGTCCGGCGGCATCGATACCGTTCCGGTGATGGGCAGCCGGGCGACCCATCTGCGCAGCGGTCTCGGTGGTCTCGACGGGCGCAGCCTCCGGCCCGGTGACGTCCTGCCGCTCGGCGAGGAGAGCGGTGCGCCGCTCCTGGCGCTTGCGCGCCCTTTCCGCCCCCGATCCGCCCCGATCCACGTCGTGCCGGGACCGCAAGCCCATTTCTTCGATGCGGACGCATGGCGCTCCTTGACACGCGAACCCTTCCGCGTGACTTCGAAACGCGACCGCATGGCGATGATCCTGGAGGGCCCGCTCCTCTCCTCCGCCCGGGGGCACGACATCGTGTCGGACGGCACGGTGATGGGCTCGATCCAGATCCCGCCTTCCGGCCACCCCGTGATCCTGATGGCCGACCGCCAGACGACGGGCGGCTACGCGAAGATCGCCACTGTCATCACATGCGACATCGGGCGGCTCGCACAGACCGTATCGCGAGACCCCATCGCGTTTCGCCCTATCGCCCCGGAGGCGGCCATTGCCTACGAACGAGAGGCGAGGATGAGGTTGAGGGAGGCGATTTCCGATCTCTCCCCGGCGCCGGAGCCGCGCACCTGAGTGCGTTCAGTCGCATCAGCCGTTCGATCCGGCCCGGACAACGGGCCAGCCCTTCCGCCAGCACGTCACCTCGGACACGGGAGCGCCGCCGATCCGAGGGCCTGATCCCCAGCAAAGAGCCGCGCCTGTCTCGGGAGCAGAACGAACGAGCGGAAACGATACATGACCAAGGCATGGTTCATCATCGGCGCATCTTCCGGCGTCGGCCGGGCGTACGGCGGAAAGGCCTCCCCCAAGCGGCCCACAGCCTGCGACATGTATGACGATCCCCCGAAGCCCGGCATTCGGGGGATCGTCATGGAGGCGCCGCCGCGTTCTTCGGCGGGGCCTTCCTCAGGGCCGGACCCTGATCTCGACGAGGGCGTGGGTGCGCTCTGTCTCGACATGGGCGATGGCCTCCGTGAGCACGGCCGGCAGCGCCTCGCCCGTCTCCACCAGCGCCGTCCACGCGCGGCTCGCTTGCGCGATGCGAGTGAAGTCGGGCGTGGGGGCAAGCGAGGTCAGGGGCATGGTGTTGGCCTTCGAGGCATAGCCGTCCGGATAGAGGCCGAGCACGGATTGGCGCACCGCGCCCCACTCGCTGTTGTTCAGCACGAGAATGAGGACGGGAAGCTCCAGCGCCTCGGCGATCTGATGGCAGGCGGCGGGGTTGGAGAAGATGTAGGAGCCATCCCCCATGGTGGCGACAACGAGCCGCTCGCGCCGCGCAAGCTGGAAGCCGAGCGCTGCCGGAAAGGCCCAGCCGAGCCCGCCCGAATGCGGCTCCTGATACCACGAATCCGGTCGGGTGAGGGCAAGCGGCGCCAGCGGGCAGCCGAGTTCGGAGAACACGGCCGCCTCCCGGCCCCGGAGGGCCTCGCCGAGGCACAGGCTTACATGCTCCTTGGTCGGCGGATCGCCCGCGCCGGCGCGGGCCGCGGCAAGGACGCTCTCGCGCGTCTTGCGCACCCGCGACTCGATCCTGGGCCTGCGCGTCTCCACGCGCCGGTCCGCCTCCTCGCGCAGCGGCGCGAGCGCCTTCTCGAGCGCCAGAAGCCCTGCGTCGACCTCGCTGACGATGGAGAGATGGGAAGGGAAATGACGCACCGGAAAGCGCTGGTAGAGCGGATCGCGCCCGAGATGGAGGATGCGGGCATTCTCGCTCGGACGATGGGCGGCCGGCGACCAGGGCGAGAGGCAGTCGATCGCGAGGATGAGGTCGGCCTCCTCGATATAGGGCGAAGGATCAACGCCCGCCGACATGGGATGATCGGCCGCGATGGCGAGCTGGATCGCCCAGTATTGGACCACGGGTATCGCCCATCGCTCCGCGATGCGGGCGAGCGCGGCGAAGCCCTCCTGCGACCCGCAGCCGCGCTGCGCGACGATTAGGGGACGCTCGGCGGAGGCGATGAGCCGGGCCGCTTCGTCAAGAGCCGCCGGATCGGCGCAAGCCTTGGCGGGGGCGGCGCTCGGCGGGGCCGAAAGTGCCGGATAGGCGATGCTCTCGCACAAGGTCTCGCGCGGCAGGCTGACATAGACCGGGCCGGGTGGCGTGGAATGGGCGATGGCATGGGCGCGGTCGACGATCTGCGGCACCTGCTCGGGAAAGCGCAACTCGTAGTCCCATTTCGACGCCTCGCGCACCAGCGCGTGCTGGTCCCGCATCTCCTGTCCCCAGCCGATGGGCACGGTGCGCGAGCCGAGCCGTCCGGCCTCGGTGGTGGGGGTGCGGCCCGAGAAGAGGAGGACGGGCACCTGCTCGGCCGCCGCGTTGATCGCGCCGATGGCGCAATTGGCAAGGCCCACATTGGTGTGGGCCATCACCGCCTGCGCCCGGCCCGTTGCAAGATAGTAGCCATGCGCCATGCCCATCGCCGCCGCTTCGTGCGGCATGACGAGCGCGTGGGGCAGGGGAAGGTCGCGTGCCTGCGCTTCCGCCAGCCCTTCGATCACGGGCGGGAAGTCCGTGCCGGAATTGGCGAAGATGTAATCGACGCCGACCGCCTTCAACCGCGCCAAAAGCGCGCCTCCCGCCGTCATCGGGGCCGGATTCGCGTGGGTGGATGGGGGAGCGGGATCGGCAGATCGGCCAAGCGCGGACATGGGCTATATTTCTTTATTAGAAAAATGTATTCCTAATTGTTGACGGCCGGGCGTAGCTTTGTCAATCTCGGCAAGAAGCTCGGTGAGCCTTCGCAAGAAGGTGGGCGTCTGCGGAGGGTGCGTGAGCAGCCAGATCAACGGTTCGGTGGTGAAGGCCTTCGAGATCCTCTCGCTCTTCGGCGAGGGGCGCGAGGAGATCTGCGCGGCAACGCTGAAGGCGCATCTGGGCATGAACGCCGTCACCGCCCATCGCTTCCTGCGCACGCTGGAGGAAACGGGCATGGTGGTGGCGGCATCGCGGGGCCACTATCGGCCGGGCTTCGCGCTGGCCGATCTCGGCGCTCGCGCCGCGGCGCCCGGCAACCTCGTTCCCGTCGTCCAGCCGATCCTGGAGCGGCTGACCGGGGAGATCGGCGAGGCGACCATGGCCACGCTCTTCGATGGCGAGAAGGTGGTCTGTATCGCCAGGGCGGTGCCGGACCGGCCGCTTTTCGTGGACGTGCGGCGCGGAACGCGCCTCGAAGCCCATTGCACGGCGCATGGCAAATCCTGGCTTGCCCATCTGCCGCCAGCCGACCTCGAACGTTGGTTCGACACAGCCGAGCGCGTGGCGATGACGCGGAGCACCATGGTCGCGCGCCCCGAACTGGAGGAGGAACTCGCCAAGGTGCGCAGGACGGGCCTTGCCTTCAATCGCGGCGAGCGCGAGGCGCAGATCAACGCCGTCGCGGTGCCGTCGCTCTCGCGCACCGGGCGCATGATCTGCGCCCTGTCCGCCTTCGGCTCGGCGGCGCGTTTCGGCGAGGCGGCGATGGAGGGCTTCGTCGCTCCTCTTCGCGCGGGCGCCGGCGAGATCGCCCGCCGCCTTTACGGCGAAGCGGCCACCTGAACGGGGAGGGGGCGAAGAGTTGGTTCAATCCATAACCGGCAGGTTATGAGAGGAGCGCCAATCGTCAATTTACAACACGGCTGGAAGCTCTTTAACGTCGGAAACGACAGCCCGAGGGAGACGGGCTCAGGGAGGAATTGAGACATGACCATCCGGATTGCCGGCCGAGCGTTCCTTGCCGGCGCGATGTTGTCCTGCGCGTTCGTCGCCACCCCGGCGCTGTCGCAGGAATTCACCTTCTCGCTGCACCACTTCCTGGGGCCGCAGGCGCCGGCCCAGACGCGGATGCTCGCCCCCTGGGCCGAGCGCATCGAGGAAGCCTCGCAGGGGCGTATCTCCATCGAGCTCTATCCGTCCATGTCGCTCGGCGGCACGCCGCAGGAGTTGATACGGCAGGCGCGGGACGGCGTGGTGGACATGATCTGGACACTGAACGGCTACTCGCCGGGCCTTTTCCCGCGCACCGAGGTGTTCGAGCTGCCGAACGTCCACACCAACGACACGGTGGCGACGAATCTGGCGATGGCCGATCTCTTCGACGAGCATCTGGCGCAGGAGCATGTCGGCGTGCAGGTGCTGTTCCAGCACGTTCATGCGGGGCAGGCCATCCAGATGGCCGACCGCGAAGTGCGTGCGCCTTCCGACCTGGCCGGAACCACGTTGCGCATTCCCACGCGCACCGGCGCCTGGGTGGTGGAGGCGCTCGGCGCCAATCCCGTGTCCATGCCGGTGCCGGACTTCCCGCAGGCGCTCTCGCGCGGGGTGGTGCACGGGGGGCTCGTTCCTTGGGAGATCATTCCCGCCCTCCAGCTTCAGGACCTGACCGACTACCAGATCGAACTGGCCGACAATGGCCGCCTGGGAACGAGCGTCTTCCAGGTCTCGATGAACAAGGCGCGCTGGGATGCGCTGCCCGAGGATATCCGGCAGATCTTCCTCGACCATTCCGGGGAGGACTGGCTGCGGGAGGTGGGCCGGATCTGGCGCGATATCGACGATGCGGGCATCGCGCTCGCCGTGGAGGCGGGCAACAACCACGTCACGCTCACCGCGGAGGAAAGCGCCGTCTTCGTGGAAACGCTGGAGCCGGTCGTCGCCCGCTGGGTGGAGGACGTCTCGCGGCAGGGCGTGGAGGGCGCGGCGCTCGTCGAGGCGGCCCGCGAGGCCATCGCGTCGCACCAGCAGTAAGGACGCCTCCCATGACGGCCACCGGTCTTTCCCGAAGGGATCGCTTCGCCTGCCTCGTGCGCGCGCTGACGCGTTGGTGGGCCTATGGCGGAGGGATCGTCATTTTCGGCCTGGTGGCCGTCAACGTCTACAGCGTCGCCGGGGCGCTGTTC
This sequence comes from Aureimonas populi, assembly GCF_017815515.1. Classification (NCBI taxonomy): domain Bacteria; kingdom Pseudomonadati; phylum Pseudomonadota; class Alphaproteobacteria; order Hyphomicrobiales; family Aurantimonadaceae; genus Aureimonas; species Aureimonas populi. The sequence goes on along the minus strand of NZ_CP072611.1, from coordinate 903,797 downwards.
TTCGGCCGGCCCTTCCCCGGCGTCTACGAGGTGGTGCAGGTCGGCGCGGCGGTGGCGATGTTCATGTTCCTGCCTTACGGGCAGGCCACCGGCGCCAATATCACCGCCGACATCTTCACGTCGGCGATGCCGCGCCGCGCCGTGGTGTTCCTCGGCGCGCTCGGGGCCTTCTTCGGCCTTGCGCTCGCCGCGTTCCTGCTCTGGCGCATGAGCGAGGGCGCTCGTGACGTCTACACCTATCGCGAGACCACGGCGATCTACCAGTTCCCGATCTGGTACGCCTACGGGCCGATCCTCGCCTCGCTCGCCTTGTGGGTGCTGGCGGCGGCGACCAACCTCCTTCAGGCGAGCCGGGGCGTCCTGCCCGAGGAAGTCGACGGCCCTTGAGCGCCGTTGCGGCCCTTGCGCTCGCCGGCGGCCTCTCGAAGGACCGCCGGGGAACGCCTCCCGCCCGCGCATGCGGGACATCAGAGAAATCGAGCCTTTCCGAATCCGGTGCCGGACGGCAAGCGCTCCCGAACAGGCTGGATAAGGCTCGATGGGTGGTTCTCAACTTCTGATCGGCGTGCTCGGCCTTGTCGGGCTCGTGGGGCTGATCGCGATCCGCATTCCCATCGCCTTCGCGATGGCGGCGGTGGGCATGGCGGGCGTCTGGGCGCTGTCGGGCCCGCTGATCCTCCTGTCGCAGCTCAAGACGCTCGCCTACGGCACCTTCTCCAACTACGACCTGTCGGTGGTGCCGCTCTTCATCCTGATGGGGCATCTGGCGACGAGGGCCAATCTCTCGCAAGGGTTGTTCCGGGCGGCCAACGCCTGGTTCGGGCGGCTTCGCGGCGGCGTGGCCATGGCCGCCATCGCGGCCTGCGCCGGCTTCTCGGCCGTCTGCGGCTCATCGCTCGCCACCGCCACCACCATGGGCAAGGTGGCGCTGCCCGAGCTTCGCCGCTACCGCTATTCGCCCGCTCTCGCCACCGGCACGCTCGCCGCCGGCGGTACGCTCGGCATTCTCATTCCGCCCTCCATCGTCCTCGTCATCTACTCGGTGATCGTGGAGGTGAACATCGTGACGATGTTCTCCGCCGCGATGATCCCCGGCCTTCTGGCCGTCTGCTTCTTCGTGGCGGTGATCGTGGTCTACACCTGGATATACCCCGAGGCCGGGCCGAAGGGCGGTGCGGTCAGCCGCGCGGAGCTGGTTTCGGCCACGCTCGGCGTCATCCCCGTGACGATCGTCTTCGGCCTGATGCTGGGCGGCATGTATGCCGGCCTCTTCACGCCCACGCCCGCCGCCTCGATCGGCGTCTTCCTCGTCCTCGTCTACGGTGTGGCGCGCGGGCTCATCGGCCTTCGCGACATCCGCGACGCGGTTCTGGACACGGCGCGCAATGCGGGGATGATCTACCTGATCGTCTTCGGCGCGGAGCTTCTCAAGATCTTCATGTCGCGCGGTGGCGTGCCGCAGGCTGCCGCCAGCTTCATGCTCAACTCGGGCCTCGAGCCCTACACATTGCTCATCCTCATGCTGGTGGCGCTCATCCTGCTCGGCATGTTCATGGACTCCCTGTCCATGATCATCCTGACCTTGCCCTTCTTCTGGCCGGTGATCGCCCAGCTCGATTTCGGCATGAGCCCGCTGGAGCTGAAGCTCTGGTTCGGCATTCTGGCGCTCATCGTGGTGGAGCTGGGGCTGATCACGCCGCCCGTCGGCATGAACGTCTTCGTCATCAACGCCATGGCACGCGACGTGCCGATGCTGGAGACGTTCAAGGGCGCGGCCCCCTTCTTCTTCGCCGAAATCATCCGCGTCGGCCTCCTCGTCGCCTTCCCGGCCATCGTCCTCTTCTTCCCCGCCTGGCTGATGAGTTGAGGGGGGCGGCGTCAATCCAGGGGCGGGGGCAGGCGCAGCTCGCGCCGCATGGAAACGGCGCCCCGGCCCGTGCGCCGCCGGAACAGCCGGCTGAAATAGGCCGGGTCCTCGTAGCCGAGGAGAATGGCGATCTCCTTCACCGACAGCGTGCTGAACTGGAGATAGCGCCGTGCTTCCAGAAGGATGCGCCGCTCGATCACGCCAAGCGCCGAGCTTCCGCAGACCTGCCGGCAGATGCGGTTGAGATGGGTGGCCGTGATGCCCAGCCGCCCGGCATAGAAGCCGACCTTTCGCGTGTCGCGGTAATGCAGGTCCACGAGGCGCAGGAACCGGCGCGCGTGGGCCTCGGCGGGGCCGGGTTCGGCCCGGGCGATGCGCGCGGCGGCAAGATCCATGCGGTGCGCGAGCACGAGCAGCAGGCCGTACCGGGCGCGAAGCGCGCCGTCCTGGCCGGGCAGGGGGCGCCCGGCTTCCTCCACGAGGTCGCGCACGGCGCGATCGAGCGCCGGGGCATCGGCGAGCCCTTCCGCGGGACGAAGGGCGCCGGCCCCCGTCAGGCCCGTCCCGTCGAGGCGCAGGGCCGCCACCGCCTCGTTGAATTCGGCCGCGACGACGGTCAGCACGAAACCGTCCACGTCGCTGGAGAAGGCGAAGCCGTGCACGGCCAGCGGGGGCAGCAGAACGAGGCTGGGCGGGGCGAGAGAGATGTTCTCCCCGTCCAGCATCAACTCGGCGCTGCCCGCGCAAAGATAGACGATCTGGTGCAACTGGTCGTGCCGATGCGCATCGATGCGGAAGCCGTGCAGGCGCGAGCGCGAGGTGATCGTTTCCCAGTGCAGCCAGTGCCGGCTGTCGGTTTCGGATTCGCCGTAAAGCGCATAGGTCGGAATGGAGAGCATGTTCTCATAATCCATTTCAATGCGCGGCCTGTCCATTGGCATGGGGAGGTGCGGGGCGCACCTTCGCGAGGGGCATGCCGCCGCCGCGCGGCACGGGAGGAGGTTGCATGCGCACGCAGGTCGCGATCATCGGAGCGGGGCCGGCCGGGCTGACGCTCGGCAGGATTCTCGAACGGGCGGGTGTGGACGCCGTCGTCATCGAGCGGCGCAGCGCCGATTACGTCCTCGGGCGCATCCGCGCCGGCGTTCTGGAGCAGGGCTCGGTGGATCTGCTCCGCCGCCTCGGGGTGGGCGAGCGCATGGACCGCGAGGGCAGCGCCCATGATGGGGCCGAACTCTCGTTCGATGGCGAACGGCTGCGCATCGATTTTCACGAACTCGTCGCGCGGCGCGTCACGGTCTATGGCCAGACGGAGGTGACGCGAGACCTGATGGAGGCCCGCGAAGCGTCCGGGGCGCTCACCGTCTATGGGGCCGAGGACGTCGCCCTGCACGATTTCGACGGCGAGCGACCGCGCGTCACCTACCGCAAGGATGGCGCGAGCCATGAAATCCGCTGCGACTTCATCGCCGGCTGCGACGGCTTTCACGGGGTATCGCGCGCCAGCGTGCCGCACGGCGCCCTCTCGGTTTTCGAACGGGTCTATCCCTTCGGCTGGCTCGGTGTCCTGGTGGACGAACCGCCCGTGGCCGAGGAACTGATCTATGCGCATCACCAGCGTGGTTTCGCGCTCTGCTCCATGCGCTCGCGGACGCGCTCGCGCTATTATGTGCAGGTGGGGATGGAGGAGAAGGTCGAGGCCTGGTCCGACGATCGCTTCTATGACGAATTGCGCCGGCGGCTGGACCCCGAGACGGCCGAACGGCTCCGAACCGGGCCCTCGATCGAGAAATCCATCGCGCCGCTTCGCTCCTTCGTGGCCGAACCCCTGCGCTTCGGCCGCCTGTTCCTCACCGGCGATGCGGCCCATATCGTGCCGCCGACCGGGGCCAAGGGGCTCAACATGGCGATCCACGATGTCGCGGTTCTGGGGGCGGCGCTCGAGGAATGCTGCGGGGAACGGTCCTCCGCCGGTATCGACGCCTACAGCGCGCGGGTGCTTCGAAACACCTGGCGCACGGAACGCTTCTCCTGGTGGATGACGCGGCTTTTGCACACCTACCACGACGAGGATGCCTTCACGCGCCGCATCCAGCGCGCCGATTTCGACTATCTTTGCGCATCGCGCGTCGCCCGCCAGTCACTCGCGGAGAACTACACCGGCTTCGTGCCGGATGCCGGCCAGGCCTGATAAGTCCTTCGACGGCCGGCGGATGTTTCCCGCAGGGCCTGGATTTCGATGGGGCACGGGGCCAGAAGCCTGCGGTGGCAGCGAAAGGGCGAACGGACGATGAACGGCCAATGGCGGACGCTCGAAACCCTGGCGGATGAGATCGCGGCGCGCGCGCAAGTCCAGCCTCGGCGCATCCTCGTCGCGCTCGCGGGGCCGCCGGGCGTCGGCAAGTCCACCTTCTCCGAGGCGCTTCGCGAGCGGCTGAACGTGTTTCGGGCCGATTGGGCCGAACTGCTGCCGATGGACGGCTTCCACTATGACGACGCGGTGCTGAACGCGCGCGGCCACCGGCCCCGCAAGGGCGCGCCGCACACTTTCGACGTCGAGGGCCTCGACATCATGCTCGCCCGGGTCAAGGCCGCCATGGGAGAGGTCGCCGTGCCGGTCTTCGACCGCGCACTGGAGATCGCGCGAGCAGGCGCCCGGATCGTCGGTCCCGCCTCGCGCATCGTGCTCGTGGAGGGCAACTACCTTCTTCTGGACGATCCGCGCTGGGCACCGTTGCGCACGCATTTCGACCTTACGGCGATGCTGGAGGCACCCTACGAGGAGATCGCCGCGCGCCTTCATGGCCGCTGGTCGGGGCTGGGTATCGAGGACGCCCGGGCCAAGCTCGAAGGCAACGATCTGCCGAACGTCCGCCTCGTGCTGGAACGAAGCGTCGAGCCCGATTTTCGCGTCGTGAACTCCTCCGGCTGAACGGCCGGACCGTGGGGGCGTCGGTTCCCTCGGCGCCTTAAGGGACCGTCGCTCATCGCGTGCATCGGCGTCGATGACGCGAGTTCTCCCGTCGTCGACCGGGACGGTCCGCGCCGAACCTGAGCGGCGAGGCTCCGGGGGGATGCTCAGCCGGCGGCCGTTCCGAAGGCCGACACGATCTCCAGCGTCGGTTCCACGGTGATCATCGCCGCCTCGCACGGCTCCTCCCTTTCGATGAGCTCGAAGCAGGCGCCGATCAGGCGGTCGACATCCTGGCGCATCATGGCGATCGGGACGGGAAGAGAAGCGGCGAACGGATCCCAGTCGAAGCAGGCGAGCGAGGTTCGCTGGCCCAGCTCCAGGCGGCGGCGCAAGACCGCCGCGAACCCTTCGCATGCGGTGATCGAATTGACGAAGATGCCGGGCGGGAAGCCATCGCCCTGTCGCGCCCAGCTCTCGATCAGGGCTTCCGCCGTTGCCGGCGAATAGCCGCATCGAAGAACGCGGCTCTCGTCGAGGGCGAAACCGGCCGTCGCCTCGCGGAATCCCGCGAGCCGCTCCTCGGTGGCGTACTCGCCGGAATTTCCGCCGACAAAAGCGATCTGCGAGGGGTCGCCGCCCCGTGCGCGCACCTCGTCCACGAGGATCGTGGTCAGCCTCCGGGCCCCGCCGCGATTGTCGGACACGACGGATGGCGCTTTCGAGCCCGGCAGGTCGAGGTTGACACAGGCGATCCCGGCCAGGGCGCAGAGCTCGTTCAGGATGTCCGGCCGGTCGACGCCGGCGACGATCACCATTTCCACCTGCTGGGCGAGAAGGGTTTCGATCACGAAGCGCTCCGTCGCCCTGTCGCGCTGGGTGGAAACCACGACGGGGCACAGCCCGCGCGAGCGCGCCTGCGCCTCGAACTCTTCCGCGAGCCCCGCGAAGAAGCGGTTCCGGTAATGAGGGATCGCCATTCCGGCGAGGCTCGAACGCGAAAGGCGCAGTCCCCTGGCGCGCTGGTTGGTCCGGTAGCCGAGCGCGTCCGCCGCCTCCCGGACCCGAGCCGCGGTATCGGAATTGATGCGATAACGCTGCCAGCTCCCGTTGAGCACGAGGCTGACCGTCGAGGCGGATGTGCCCGCCCGCTTGGCGATATCGTAGATGGTGGACCGTGCACGGTCCTCCCGCTTCCTCACACATCCTCCTCCGCGAGGCACGCCATCCTTGCGGCCGGCCGATATCGGTCTCGATGCCCGAAGCATCACCCGCTCGCGCCCGAGGGGTCCGAACCCGGTCCGGACCGGCGGACGGCAAACCGTTGCGATCCGACAGCCACCCGTTGACGCCACTGCTAAATGGATTTAGCATTTTCGGCAAGTCGGTTTGGGAGATGATGCCGACGGTCGACGGGAGGCCTGCCGCTGGTCCCCGCAAGGAACGGGAGGTCCTTCATGCGTGCATCAACGACCCGTCGCGCCCTTCTGGGCGCCGCATCCGCAGCTTTAATCCTGGTATCGGCGCCGATGGCGCTCGCTCAGAGCGCTGAAACCCCGACGATCGGCGTCGTCGCCAAGATCGGCGGCATTCCCTGGTTCAACGCGATGGAAGCCGGCATCCGGGAGAAGGCGGCCGAACTGGGCGTGAACGGCTTCATGGTCGGGCCGACCAGCGCCGATCCGGCGCTTCAGGTGCGCGCCGTCGAAGATCTCATCGCGCAGGGCGTCGACGTGATCGGCGTCGTCCCGAACGATGCGCAGGTGCTCGAGCCCGTGCTGCGGCGCGCGATGGAGGCCGGCATCCATGTCCTCACCCATGAATCCCCCGGCCAGCAGAATGTCGACTGGGACTTCGAGCTCGCGTCGGCCCAAGGGTTCGGAGAGGCCTACGGCCAGCGTCTTGCCGAGCTGATGGGCGGCGAAGGCAAGTACGCCGTCTTCGTCGGTTCACTCACCGTTCCGCTGCACAACGCTTGGGCGGACGCCGCGATCGCCTGGATCGAGGCGAACGAGCCGGACATGGAACTCGTCGGCGAGCGCTACGGTGTGGCCGAGGACGTCGATGCCTCGCGCCGCACGGCGCTCGACCTCATGCGGGCCCATCCGGACATCAAGGGTTTCCTGGGCTTCGGCAGCCAGGGGCCGATCGGCGCGGCGCGCGCCGTGGAAGAGCGCCGCCGCAGCGGCGAAGTGATCGTGCTCGGGCCATTCTCGCCCGGCCAGGGTCGCCAGCTCGTCCATGACGGCATCCTGACCGGCGGTTTCATGTGGAACCCCAAGCAGGCGGGCGAGGTCTTCGTCACGCTCGGCACGATGCTGGCGCGCGGTGAGGAGATCACCGCCGGCATGGAGATCGAGGGTCTCGGCGTCGTCGAGCCCGACGCCGAGAACCGCACGATCATCGTGGACCAGCTCGTCGAGATCAATCGCGAGACCGTGGACGATCTCGCCGCTCTCGGCCTCTGACGAGACATTCGACGGGCAGGCACCCCCTGCGGGTGCCCGCCTTTCTTCGCAAGAGGCGTGCGAGCGCCTTTGACCCGAAGGCCGGCCCATGTCCTCCGCCGTATCCCCGAACCGATCCGCAGACCGTCCGCTTCTGGAGCTGTCCCGCATCTCCAAGCGCTTCGGCGGCGTGCTCGCACTCAACGACGTCGCTTTCGAGGTGATGCCGGGCGAGGTGCTTTGCCTTGCCGGTGAGAACGGCTGCGGCAAGTCCACTCTCATCAAGACCATCAGCGGGGTGCATCAGCCCGAGCCCGGCGCGGTGATGCGCTTCGATGGCGAGGACATCTCCGGTCTCGATCCGGCCCGGGCCCGCGCACTGGGCATCCAGGTGATCTGGCAGGATCTTTCTCTCTTTCCCGAAATGAGTGTGGCCGAGAACATCGCCATAGAGCGCAATCTCGGCGGCGCGCCTCGCCTTGTCGACTACGGAGCGATGCGCCGCGCGGCGGCGGGCACGCTGGAGCGGCTCGGCGTCTTGCTCGACCTCGAGAGGCCGGTTCGCGAGTTGCCGATCGCGCAGCGTCAGCTCGTCGCCATCGCGCGGGCGCTGGTCGCGCAGGCACGGCTCGTCTTCATGGACGAGCCGACCGCCTCGCTCTCCCGCTCCGAGACCGATGCGTTGATCGAGATCGTGCGGCGCCTGTCCGCCGCAGGCATCGCCGTCGTCTTCGTCAGCCACCGCCTTGCCGAGGTTCTGGAGGTCTGCGAGCGGGTCACGGTGCTGCGCGACGGCCGCCTCGTCGGCACATTCCCGACCGCTGGCATGACACAGACGAAACTGACCGAGCTGATGACCGGCTCGACCTTCGACGACGCGCTCCGGGCCGATGCTTCGCGCGGCTTCGGAAAGCCGGTGCTGTCGCTCTCGAACCTCTCGCGCGGCGGGGAGTACGAGGACGTTTCCATGGAGATCCGCGCGGGCGAGATCGTCGGCCTCATCGGTCGGCTGGGCGCGGGGCGAACCGAACTCGCGCTTTCGATCTTCGGGATGCGCCGCCCGGACCGTGGGCGGATCGCGATCGAGGGGCGCGAGGTCTCCTTCCGCTCCAATCGCGACGCGATCCGGGCCGGCATCGCCTATGTCTCGGAGGACCGGCTGTCGCTCGGCCTCATCCAGCCGCAGTCGATCGCCGACAACACCGTCGTGACGGTCCTTGGAAAGCTGCGCGGGGCGTCCGGTCTTCTCTCCGCCTCCCGCCGCCGCGATCTGGTCGATGGATGGATCGAGCGCCTGCGGGTGAAGATCGGCCACCGGGAGGACGCCGTCTCGACGCTGTCGGGCGGCAACCAGCAGCGCATCGTGCTCGCCAAGTGGCTGGCGACCGAGCCGAAGCTCCTGATCCTCGATGCGCCGACGGTCGGGGTCGACGTGGGGGCGAAGGCGGGAATCTTCCGCATCGTCCACGAACTCGCCGATGCCGGCATGGCCATCCTCCTCATCACCGACGAGGCGAGCGAGGCCTACTTCAACGCCGACCGCGTGCTTCACATGCGGGACGGACGGGTGGTCGGGGAATACAGGCCGCAGCAGACAGAGGTCGACGCCATCGAGAGGGACGTCCATGCTTAAATCGATCGGCGCGACGGAGCGATGGCTGTTCGTCGTCATCGCCCTCATCTGCCTTTACCTGTCGATCGCGACCGACACTTTCCTGACGCTGGTCAATCTGTTCGACATCCTGAACTATTCGTCGGTGAACATCATCTTCGCCGCCGGCCTCCTGGTCGTGCTCATCGCGGGCGGAATCGACATCTCCTTCGCGGTGGCTGCCTCCGTGGTCCAGTATCTCGTCGCGATCACGCTGGCCGAGTGGGGCGGCGGCAATTGGGCGATCGGCATCTCGCTCGCGATCCTTTTCGGCGCGGCGCTCGGCTCCATCAATGCGGCGCTGATCTACCATTTCCGCATCATCTCGATCGTCGTCACCATCGCGACCTTCAACCTGTTCTTCGGGCTGCTGATGTTCTTCACCGGAGGCGTGTCGATCTACGACCTGCCGTCCTGGCTGTCGCGGCGCGTCATCCTGTTCGAGTACGAGACGGCGATCGGCTGGGCGGAGATCACGCTGCCGGTGCTTGCGATGGTGTTCGTCGTGTTCGCGACCTGGCTGCTGCTGCGGCGCCTTTCGATCGGGCGACAGCTCTTTGCCATGGGCGACAATCCGGAGGGCGCGCGGCGGCTCGGCATCCGCATCGGGGCCATGCACTATCTGGCTTACGGCTGGCTCGGCGCGTGTGCGGGCATCGCAGGGCTGATGCAGGCCCATTACGCCCGCGAGATCGTGCCGAACGCGCTCTACGGCCGTGAGCTGGAGGTGCTGGCCGCCGTCGTTCTGGGCGGCGCAAGGCTCGGGGGCGGGCGCGGCACGCTGCTCGGCGCCGTCCTCGGCCTCGTCCTCATCTCCATCACGCAGAACGGGCTCAATCTGCTCGGCGTCTCCCCTTACGCGTTCCGCATGATCGTGGGGGCGGTGATCCTTGTCGCGATCAGCCTGTCCTCCGAGACGATCGCGGGGCTGAAGGAACGCCTGCGCGATCGCAGGGCCGGCGCGGAGGCCGCACGATGAAACAGGTGGTATCGGCTCTCCTGGGGCGACCGGGCTCGCAGAAGCGCGCCGGCGGATCGGGCGTCGGCGAAGCCTTGAGCCTTATCGGCGTCCTCCTCGTGCTCGTTCTCTTGCTGGAGGGCCTGACAGGACGCTTCGTGTCGCAGGCCACCTTCACCTCGATCGCGTTCCAGCTCCCCGAACTCGGCCTCCTGACGCTCGCCATGCTCATTCCGATCATCTCGGGCGGGCTGAACCTGGCCATCACCTTCTCGGCCAACATCGCGGGGCTCGTCTTCGCCTGGGTGCTTCAATGGGGCGGCGGTCCTGCCGCCGGACCTGAAATCTTCGTGCTCGGCGTCCTCGCGGCCCTCCTGACGGGCGCGCTGATCGGTGGCTCGATGGGCCTCGTCATCGCCTATACCGGCGCGCACCCCATCCTCGTCTCGCTCGCCATGATGATCTTCCTGCGCGGGCTCGGCGAGTTTCTGACCCGCGGCGGCGACGTTTCCGGCTTCCCTCCCTATGTGGTGCAGTTGGGACAGGGTTCGGTGCTGGGCATTCCGATCCCGCTTCTGATCTTCATCCTGTGCGTCGCGATCTGGGCGGTGGTGCTTCGGCGCACGCGCCTGGGCTTCTCCACTTACATGCTCGGGTCCAACATCGAGGCGACGCGCTATTCGGGCGTGGACACACGCAGGATGGTGACGCTGATCTACACCCTCTCGGGGGTCATGTGCGCGGTGGCCGGCATCGTCATGCTCACACGCTTCAACTCCGTGCGCATCGGCCATGGGGAGTCCTACCTCCTGATCACGGTGCTGGCCTGCTTCCTCGGGCGCGTCGATCCGTTCGGCGGCTTCGGGCGCGTCCTGCCGGTGGTGATCGCGCTCGTCATCCTGCAGGTGATCGGTTCCGGCCTCAATCTTCTGGGCACCAACCAGCACCTCGCGACGGCGCTGTGGGGCGGCATCCTGATCCTGGTGATGGTGCTGCGATATGTGTGGGGCGAACTCGCCCTGGGCTCTTTCCTTCGCGCGGGCCGAACGCCTGCGCCGGCAACCAAGGGACCGAATCAATGAGTGTATCGGGTTTTGGCGTCCACACCGCGATGTGGGCGATGGAGTGGAACCGGCAGGCCGCAGAGTTCGCCATTCCCGAGGCGGTGAAGCACAAGATCGACTTCCTCGAGATCACCATGCTCGACCCGGACGGCGTCGACGCCGAGCACACGCGTTCGCTCCTGGAGCGCCATGAGGTCGAATGCGTCTGCTCGCTCGGCCTGCCGCTCGACAAGCTCCCGACGAACGACCCGGACGGCGCGCTCGACTTTCTGAAGATGGCGATCGAAAAGAGCCACGCGATCGGCGCCAGGGCCATGAGCGGCGTCATCTATGGCGCGATCGGCCAGCGCACCGGCGTCGGCCCGACCGAAGCCGAGATCGACGCCACCGCGCGGGTCGTCGGGAAGGCTGCCGCCTACGCCGCCGAGCGGGGCATGGGCTACGGCCTGGAAGCGGTGAACCGCTACGAGAACCATATCCTGAACACGGCGGCCCAGGCGGTGGCGATGGTCGAGAAGGTCGGCGCGCCGAACGTCTTCATCCATCTCGATACGTACCACATGAATATCGAGGAAAAGGGCATCGCCAACGGCGTGCTGATCGCCGGCGAGCACTTGAAGTACATCCACCTTTCGGCGAGCGATCGCGGCACGCCCGGCAACGACACGGTGGCGTGGGATGAGGTGTTCGCCGCGCTCGCGGCGATCGGTTTCAAGGGCGGCATGGCGATGGAGAGCTTCATCGAGGTTCCCCCGCAGATCGCTTCGGCCCTCTCCGTCTGGCGCCCGGTGGCGCCCTCCCGTGAAGAAGTGCTGGGCGTCGGCCTGCCCTTCCTGCGCTCCAAGGCCGCGCAGTACGGGCTGACGAAAAGCCCGTTCGCCTGACAGGCTCGCGGGCTGGAGGGGCAGCCGTCACCGGACCCTGGCACCTCCCGGAAACGCGCTTGCCGGAGACAATTCCGGCGCGGACGGGCATGGCAAGGTCCACGAGATCGGGGCCGGGTGGACCTGCGAACGTCTCGTTCGGCCCGGTGATCTCCGGGGCGCGGGCTCCGTGCGCGCATGGAAGGAAGAGGGAGCGCGCCCCGGGGTATGGGTAGCATCACGCAAGCGATGCCCTAGCTCGAATGCTGGGGAGGTCAACGCTTGCCGGATATGACACCATGCCAGACATCATAGCGCGCCTGAGCTGGCTCCCCGGCTGGGCGGTTGGAACGGGCCTCCTGCTGCTTGCCGCCGCTTTGGCCATCTCCGTCCACGGCCTGCTGCTGCGAGGCATCCGATCGCTGCTGAAACAGGATCAGGTCTTCGCGCATCGCCTTCTCTCCGAGACCAAGGTTCCCACCCGGTGGGCTCTCGTGAATTTCGCCCTGAGCGCCGCGCTGCCATTCGCGCCGTTCACCGTCTACACGAGCGACACCATCTCGCGGCTGCTGTCCGCCTCTTTCATCGCACTGGTCGGCTGGATCGCCCTCAAGGCGCTGGACGTCGCCGTGGGCCTGCATCTTCGGCGCTATCGCATGGACGTCGAAGACAATCTTCTGGCCCGAAAGCATATCACGCAGACGCGAATTCTCCGGCGGGCGGTGGCGCTCGTCATCATCGTCATAACCACGGCCGCGGCCCTGATGACGTTCGAATCCGTGCGCCAGTACGGCGTCAGCCTCCTCGCCGCCGGTGGCGCCGCGGGTGTCATCGTCGGCCTCGCGGCCCAGCCGGTTCTCTCGAACCTCTTTGCCGGCCTGCAACTGGCGCTGACCCAGCCGATCCGCATCGACGACGCCGTCATCGTGGAAGGGGAGTGGGGCACGATCGAGGAGATCACAGCGACCTATGTGGTCATCAAGATCTGGGACTGGCGCCGTTTGATCGTCCCGCTTCGATACTTCATCGAGCAGCCGTTCCAGAACTGGACCCGCGAGACGGCCTCGCTCATCGGCGTCGTCATGCTCTACCTGGACTATCGTGCCCCGGTGGATCGTATCCGGGCCAAGCTGAGCGAGATCGCCGAGGCGTCCCCATTATGGGATCGGCAGGTGGCGGGTCTTCAGATCGTCGAGACGACCGAGGCGACGATGCAGGTTCGCGTCCTCGTCAGCGCCCGCAACGCACCAACCGCTTTCGATCTCAGATGCGAAGTGCGCGAGAAGCTCATCTCCTTCATCCAGGCCGAGATGCCGGAGGCACTTCCGAGATCGCGAACGGATATCGACATCCAGCCAGGACAGCGGTCGGCCCCACCCGCGAAGCGGGAGACGATCCTCGTGGGCGCCTGAGCCGCGTCGTCGCCGCACCTCCCGCTTCGCATGGCTGGCACCGCCGCGCGCTGCCTTCCCCGCCATGGGGTGCCGAAGGTCGGGCCGGTGGTGCGGCGTTGCGAATGCCGGTCTCAATCGCCCTTGAAGCCCTTGCTCCAGGCGCGATGATCCGAACTCCCCTGCGCGTAGGGGTTGTCTTTCTTCTTCGCCCGCTTCTTGGCGGCGTCGCGGCCTTCTTTCCAAACGATCTGGTCATGCGTGAGGAGCGGGGTGGTGGTGGTGGTGGTGGACATTTCGATTTCGCCAATCCGGTTTCGTACGCTGTACCTACACGATAAATGACCCCGAAAGAGGGCAAGCGGCAAAATCGCCGGCTGCTCTGCAGGGGCTTCATCGACCGAGCGCTGAGCTATTCGGTCGCGTCTATGCCGTCTCGTCGTCTCCCGGCTGGGGCGGGGCGAGGGGGGTGAAGCGGCAGCGGTCGGGCTTGAGGTCGACGAGCGGGGTTCCGTCGAGGCAATCGAGCCCCTGGACGGTCAGCACCGGCCCCTCACGCTTCACCAGCTTGACGATGGAGGTGCCGATCGGGTTCGGCCGAACGGGCGAGCGCAGCGCGAAGGTGCCGCGCACCGTGCCGTCGCTCGCCGGGCTCTGGAGGACAAGATCGCGCCGCGAGAGGTGCAGCCAGTAAAGAACCTCCAGTTCCTCATAGGCATCGATCCCCTGAAGTGCGGTGACCCAGGGCTCGAAGATCTCGATATGGCAGGGCGGGCCGTCCTTGCGCCCCTGCCGGGGCGCCGCGCGCCGATGCGTCCAGGGCGTGCGGATGCGGCCGATGAAGGCAAGGCCCGCATCCGTTGCCGCGGGCGCCTCCACCGAGACTTCGCCCGCACGGATCTCGTTCTCGCGCACCATGGTCAGTCGACGGCGACGAGCACGTCGGAGGCCTTGATGACCGCGTAGGCTTGCTTGCCGACTTCGAGGCCGAGGTCGTCCACCGACTGGTTGGTGATCGAGGAGGTGACGATGGTGCCGTTGCCGATGTCGAGCTTCACATGGGCTGTGGTCGCGCCCTTCGTGACCTCGACCACCTTGCCCTCGATGAGGTTGCGAGCGCTGATCTTCATGAATCTCTTTCCTTCTCGTTTCGTGTGAGCGTCGGCACGCAGACGTGCCGTCCCGCGCCCTGCATATAGGCGATCGCCACCTCCACGCCGTAGAGGCCGCGCAGAGCCTCGGCTGTCACCACCTCCTGCGGCGACCCTGTCGCGAGCACCCGCCCGCCCTTCATCAGGGCAACGCGGTGGGCGCAGGCGAAGGCGTGGCCGGGATCGTGGGTGGACAGGACGATGGCAAGACCCGAGCGCGACAGGTCTGCGATTCGCTCGAGGACGCGCGCCTGATTGCCGAAATCGAGGCTGGCGGTCGGTTCGTCCATCACCAGCATGGCGGGCTCCTGCGCCAGGGCCCGGGCGATCAGCGCCATCTGCCGCTCGCCGCCCGACACTTCGGGAAAGAGACGGTCGGCCAGATGCGCGATTCCGAGCGTTTCCATCGCCGCGTCCGCTGCCTGGCGGTCGATGGCGGAAGGGGTGGCAAAGGTGTCGATGCGGCTGGCGCGGCCCATCAGCACCATCTCGCGCACCCGGAACGGAAAGGTCGCGCCGTGCGCCTGCGGCACATAGGCGACGCGCCGGGCGAACTCTGCGCGCGTGAAGGCCGCGACCTCCCGCCCTTCCAGAAGCAGCCGTCCGCCCCGCGGGGGCAGGAGGCCGAGAAGGGTCTTGAACAGGGTGGTCTTGCCGCACCCGTTCGGGCCCAGCAGCGCCAGCACCTCGCCGCGCGCGACGGACAGGGTCACGTCACGGCCGACCGGCGCGCCGCGATAGCCGAAGGCGAGGTCGGCGGCGGTGAGGAAGCTCATCGCCAGCCTGTCCGCGTCGTCGTGAGAAGCCACAGGAAGAAGGGCGCGCCGATGGCCGCCGTCAGGATGCCGAGCGGCACCTCGATCTCGGCTATGGTGCGCGCCAGCGTGTCGACCGCCACGAGATAGCCCCCGCCCAGCATCAGCGAGGCCGGCAGGAGGCGAGAGAAGTCCGGCCCGACGATCATGCGCGCGACATGCGGCACCAGCAGCCCGATCCAGCCGACGACCCCGGAGACGGAGACGGCGGCGGCCGTCATCAAGGTGGCGGCGGCGATGAGGAGGATGCGCAGGCGGCGCGTTTCCAGGCCGAGCGAGCGCGCCTCCTCGTCGTCGAGCGTCATCAGGTTCATGCGCCAGCGCAGCAGCACCAGCGGCATGAGGCCGAGCAGGATGGCCGGGAGGATGGACAGAAGATCGCCGCGCGTGACGCTCGCAAGGCTGCCGAGCAGCCAGAAGGTGATGGCGGGAAGCTGGTTGTAGGGATCGGCGAGAATCTTCACCAGCGAGATCAGCGCCCCCAGAAGCGCGCCGATGGCCACGCCCGCCAGAACGAGGACGAGGATGGGGTCGCGTCCCCGGATCGCGCTGCCGAGGAGGGCGACGAGCGTGACCGCCAGAAGCCCGCCCGCGAAGGCGAGCGCCTGGATCATCAGGGCGGACTGGGAGAGGAAGATGCCGAGCACCGCGCCGAGGCTCGCGCCCGCCGAGACGCCGAGAATGTCGGGCGAGACGAGCGGATTGCGGAAGAGGCCCTGATAGACGGCACCGGCCGTGGCCAGCGCCGCGCCGACCAGAAGGCCGGTGAGGACGCGCGGCAGGCGCACGTTCCATATCACCGTCTCGGCCGTGGCGCTCGCCCCGCTTTCCGTGCCCGTCAGGGGCGCGAGGAGGATGCGCGCGATCTCCTCCGGCGAGACCTCGTAGCGGCCGGTCCCGAGCGCCAAGAACAGGAGCGCCGCCAGCACGAGGAGGCCGAGAGGAGCGCCGCGCCGGGGAATGGCGAGGCTGGCCGCCGCGGCTCGACGCGCTCCGTTCACTGTGCATCCGCAAGAAGCGTGTCGAGCTGCTCTTCGGTGAGATCGACCCGGTAGAAGAGGCGGTAGAATTCGGCCGTCTCGCCGCGAAGGTCATCCTCGAAGCGATCGGGATAGAGAACCGATGCGAGCCAGGAGACGCCGATGAGGCGGTTGATGCCGGGCGGGGCGTCGAACCAGCCGAAGGGTAGTGCCGGAGCCCGGAAGACGCGCCCGTTCTCCACCGCCGCGATGCCGGCCCAGAGGGGATTGGCCGCCAAGGAGGCGTGGAAGGCGGGGTCGAGCGTCAGGATCACGTCCGGATCCCACGCAAGCACCTGCTCCACCGAAACGCCGGCGAGCCCGCCAGAGCCGGCCGACCGCGCGACGTTCACCGCGCCGACGGCCTCCAGGACCTCGGTGTTGATGGAGTTCGCGACGCCGGTTTCCAGCCCTTCGGGGCCGCGTCCGTAATAGACGCGCGGGCGCTCGTCCTGCGGAACCTGCGCCAGAAGGGCGTCGAGCCGGGCGAGGGCCTCGCGCCCGTAGGCGGCCAGTTGCTCGGCCCGCTCCTCCTGCCCAAGAAGGTCGCCCGCCTTCTCGATCGTCTCCACCGTGCCCTCGAAGCGCCCCTCGATCAGCACGTAGGGAATGCCGGTCTGCTCCTGCACGCGGTCGGCGAGCGAGGCGTAGGTCTCGTCCACCGTGCCGACATCGAGGATGATGTCCGGGCGCATGGCGAGGGCCGCCTCCACATTGGCCGTTCCGCCGCGCCCCGTCAGGCGTCCATGGGCGGGCAGGTCGCGATAAGGCTCGGCGAGGAAGGCCCTGGCCTCCTCCGAAGGAGCTGTGACCCAGCCCGCCATCTTGTCCGGCGCCAGGGAATAGAGGAGGACCGCCGCGGGCGGTCCCGCCGCCATCACGCGTTCCACCCGCCCGGGAATCTCGACCATGCGCCCGGCATCGTCGGTGAAGATGCGCGTCTGGGCGAGCGCGGGAACTAAGAGCGCGATGGTGACGAGGAGCGTGAGAAGGCCACGCCGGAGAATCAACATGCCGTTCGCCCATGCAAACTCGATATGTATGAACGACCATATCGGACTATGCGGCCAGCACAATATGGTTCCTGCGATCGAACCTCATCCTATGTCCGTTTCCGGCGGATCGGCGGCAGGCTCGAGGCGTGTCATCCCGTGATGGCGGGCGGGGGGCTTTCCTTGCGTCGGTCGGCGCCGGGCGGGGGGCTTCCCCGCCCGGCGCCACGGCTTCAGAACGGGCTGTCGGGGAAGTAGAAGTTCTCCGCGTTCTCCGGCGTGATCCGCTGCGAGGCGATGATGAAGCGGCCCGAAACCGGCGACGAGGAGACCAGGCCGAGCGCGGTCAGTTCGATCGCGGTCGAGATCTGCGCCGGAGGATAGGTGACGTTGACCGGAAGCTGGGGGTCGCCGTCCATCATGCGCTGGATGACCTCCTTCATGCCCGCGCCGCCGACCACCCACATCTCGTCCTGGCGCCCGGCCTGCGCGATCGCCTCCAGCGCGCCGATCGCCATGTCGTCGTCGGCCGCCCAGACGGCGTCGATCTCGGGGAAGCGGGACAGGTAGTCCTGCATCACGTTGAAGGCGTCGTCTCGGCTCCAGTTGCCGTGCTGCATGTCGAGCACCTCGATGCCCGAGCCTTCGATCGCGGCCTGGAAGGCTTCCACGCGCTCGTTGTCCAGCGTCGTGGGAATGCCGCGCAGGACGACGATCTTGTCGCCCTCACCGAGGGCCTCGGCGAAGTACTCGCCCGCCACCCGCCCGAAGCCTGTGTTGTCTCCGGCCACATAGAGGTCCTCTATGCCCTCTTCGGACAGGCCGCGGTCGACCACCGTCACCCAGATGTCCTGCTCGGCGACCGACTGCACGGGCGCCGTCAGCGGTTCGCTTTCGAAGGGCAGCACGACGAGCGCGTCGATGTCGCGCGTGGCAACCATGTCCTCGATGTCGTTGACCATCGTGGAGGCGTCGCCGGCGGTCGACAGGACGAACTCGATGTTCGGATAGGTCCGGCCGAGGCGCGCGATCGTGTCCTGCGCATGCCAGTTCAACCCGCCCATGAAGCCGTGGGTGGCCGAGGGAATGGCGACGCCAATGGTGTAGCTTTCGTCCTCCTGCGCGGTGGCCGGCATGATGACGGCAGCGCCGGCCAACATCGTCGATGCTGCGATCGCGCTCAGGAATGTTCTGCGTTTCATGGTCTTCCTCCCTTTTTTGTCTTCACCGCCTCGAGGTGGCTTTCGAATCCCGCTGGAGCACTACGGCGAGAATGACGATCACGCCCTGGATCGCGCCGTTCAGATACGGGCTCACGATCGAGGCGAGGTTCAGGATGTTGCCGATGAGGCTGAGGATCAGCACGCCGACCACGGTTCCCCAGACGCGCCCGAAGCCGCCCTTCAGCACCGTGCCGCCGATGATCACGGCTGCGATGGCCTCCAGTTCCCAAAGGACGCCCGTCGAGCCGGAAGCCGAGCCGAGACGCGGCACGTACATGATGGTCGCGATGCCGACGAGGACGCCGAGCAGCACGAAGGTCGCCATCCGCACCCGGTCGACATTGACCGCCGAGTAGCGCGCGACCTGCTCGCTGGCGCCCAGCGCTGCACAATGCCGGCCGAAGGCGGTCCGGCGCATCAGCACCTCCCCGATGATCGCGACGAGCGCGAACACGATGATCGGCCAGGCGACGCCGAACAGCCCGTCATAATAGACCGGGCGGTAGAGGGTGCGCGCCGCCGAATCCAGCGAGAGCGTTCCCCCATCGGCGAGCCAGGTGACGAGCGAGCGATAGATGCCCATCGAGCCGAGCGTGACGATGAAGGCCTCGATCCTCACCTTGGCGATGAGGGCGCCGTTGACCACGCCCGCGGCGAAGCCCGTCAGCAGCGCCACCGCCATGCCGGCGAGAACGAGAGGCACGCCGACCCCCATCACCGGCACCAGGGCGTTCATCGCCAGGATCATGGTGCCCGCCACGAAGGCCGCCATCGCGCCGACGGAAAGATCGATGCCCCCGGCCGTGATCACGAAGGTCATGCCGACCGCGATGATGCCGATGAAGGCGGAGCGGGCGAGCACGTTGGTGACGTTGCCGTAGGACAGGAAGTTCGGGTTCAGCCACGCCCCGAGCGCGACGAGAAGCACGAGGGCCAGAATGGGGCCGAGCACGTGCAGATTGATGCTGTGCCGGCGCGCCTGGACGCGCCCGGGCGATGCGGCTTCGCTCATGACGCCAGGGCCTCCCGGTTGCCGATGCCCATCGCGAGCCTCACGATGGCGCTTTCGTTGACATCTTCACCCTCCACCTCGCCGGCGATGCGCCCGGCGGCCATCACGACGACCCGCCCGGCAAGCCCGATCACCTCGGCGAGCTCGGACGAAACGACGATGACGCTCTTGCCGCTGTCGGCCAGCTTGCGGATGAAGCCGTAGATCTGCTGCTTGGTGCCGATGTCGATGCCGCGCGTCGGCTCGTCGATGATGACGATGTCCGGCTCGGCGAGCATGATCTTGGCGAGTAGCAGCTTCTGCTGGTTGCCGCCCGAAAGCTGGCCGGCGGCCACCGTGCGGTCGCCGGTGCGGATGTCGAACTCGCGCACGGCGCGGTCCAGCGCGGCCTCCTCGGCCTTCGTGTCGATCAGAGCGCGCGGGGAAAAGCGGTCGAGCGCGAGCAGCGTCAGGTTCTCGCGCAGAGTCTTGCCGAGGAGAAGGCCCTTCTCCTTGCGGTCCTCGGTCAGGTAGACGAGGCCGGCCTGCCGCGCGGCCATCACCGAGCCGCGCTTCACCGCCCTGCCGCCGACGCGCACCTCGCCGCTGGAGGGACGCAGGCCCACCACGCCCTCCATCAGCTCGGTGCGCCCCGAGCCGACGAGGCCGGCAAAGCCCAGTACCTCGCCGCCGCGCAGCGTGAAGTTCGCGGGAGCGACGAGGCCCTCGACCTGAAGGTTGCGCACCTCCAGGACCGGGGGGCCGGCGCCGTCCCGCCTGGGCGGAAACAGGTCGGAAAGCTCGCGCCCGACCATCGCCTCGGCCATGGCGTCCTCACCGATGCCGGCCGGCGCCTCGAGGACCTTGCGCCCGTCGCGAAGCACCGTGACGCGGTCGGCGATGCGCGCCACCTCGTCGAGCTTGTGGGAGGTGTAGAGGATCGCGGTGCCCTCGCCGCGCAGGCGCTCGATCAGCTTCAGCAGCGTATCGGTCTCGCGCGCGGTGAGGACGGCGGTCGGCTCGTCCATGATGAGCACGCGCGCATCGCGCCCGAGCGCCTTGGCGATCTCGACCATCTGCCGGTTCGGCACCGAGATATCGCCCACCCTCGCGCGCGGATCGACCATGCAGTCGAGCCGGCGGAGAAGCGCGCGGCTTTCGTTCTCCATCGCGCGGCGGGCCAGAAAGGGTCCGCGTCTCAGTTCGCGGCCGAGAAAGATGTTCTCCTCGACGGAAAGCTGCGGCGCGAGATTGAATTCCTGGTGGATCAGGACGATGCCCCGATCCTCCGCGTCGCGCGAGGACGCGAACCCGGCCGGCTGCCCGTCGAGGAGCACGCGGCCCTCGGACGGCATGAGATAGCCGCCGAGAATCTTCATCGTCGTCGATTTTCCGGCACCGTTCTCGCCGATCAGGGCGTGGACCTCGCCCGCCCGCAGGTCGAAATCGATGTCGAACAGCACCTGGACCGGCCCGAACCGGCGCGAGACCTTCTCGATGGCAAGGACCGGAACATTCATGGCGTCACCCGGGCGGCGTCGCGGCGCGGGGATCGCAGCCCTGCGTCGAAGAACGCCATGCCCGCCAGCCACTCGGCCAGCCCCGGCACCATCCGGCCGACGGCGGTCGCGCGGGGCGGGAGGCGCGGCTCATGACCCGAGCCCCAGAAGCGCGCGGTTGGCGCTCGCATCGGTTCCGGCGGCGGCGAAGTCGTCGAAGGCGTGCTCCGTCACGCGGATGATGTGGTCGCGCACGAAACGCGCGCCCTCCCGGGCGCCGTCCTCGGGATGCTTCAGCGCGCACTCCCATTCCACCACCGCCCAGCCGTCGAAATCGGCCGCCGTCAGCTTGGAGAAGACAGCGCCGAAATCGACCTGCCCGTCGCCGGGGCTGCGGAAGCGGCCCGCGCGGTTCACCCAGGGCTGATAGCCCCCATAGACGCCCTGTCGCCCGGTTGGCCGGAACTCGGCATCCTTGACGTGGAACATGCGGATGCGGTCCGCATAGATGTCGATATGTTCCAGGTAGTCGAGCGCCTGGAGCACGTAGTGCGAGGGGTCGTAGAGCATGTTGCAGCGGGCATGGCCGCCCACGCGCTCCAGGAACATCTCGAACGTCGTCCCGTCGTGCAGATCCTCCGCCGGGTGGATCTCGAAGCAGACGTCGACGCCGCATTCATCCGCAAGATCGAGGATGGGACGCCAGCGCGCCGCAAGCTCGTCGAAGGCCGCCTCCACAAGACCGGCCGGCCGCTGCGGCCACGGATAGAGATAGGGCCAGGCGAGGGAGCCCGAGAACGTCGCCATGGCCGAGAGCCCGAGGTTCCGCGAGGCGAGAAGCGTTTTCCTGACCTGATCCGTCGCAAAGGCCTGCCGCGCCCTCGGGTCTCCCCGCACATGCGGCGGCGCAAGGCCGTCCATCAGAAGATCATAGGCCGGGTGCACGGCCATGAGCTGGCCCTGGACATGGCAAGACAGCTCGGTGACGGTGATGCCGTTCTCGCCGGCCTGTCCCTTGAAGCTGTCGCAGTAATCCCTGGACGCGGCGGCGGCTTCCAGGTCGAAGAGGCGGGCCGCGCCGCTGGGAACCTGGACGCCGACATAGCCGCAATCGGCGGCCCAGCGCGTGATCGCCGGCCAGTTGTCGAAAGGCGCCGCATCGCTGACGAACTGCGCAAGAAACAGAGCCGGGCCTTTTATGGTCCGCATTGATCCTCCCGGCAGCCTCCCGCCGCCCGCAAGCGATGTAATCGTTTGCAAGCGGAGGCTAGCGTCATCTGTAATCGTTTACAAGATGCTCCCGGCCGGCCATGATCGGGCGCGACATCGCAGGGGGGGAGGGGTTGCGCAAACCTGCTACGATTCAGGACATCGCGCGTGCGGCCGGGGTGTCGACGGCCACGGTAAGCCGGGCGCTGTCGCACCCCGAGCGCGTGGCCGAGGCCACCCGCTCGCTGGTGCTCGATGCCGTGCGCCGCTCCGGCTACAGGGTGAACCGAACGGCGCGCAATCTGCGCCGGCGCCGCAGCGGCAGCATTCTCGCGCTCGTTCCGAACCTCGCCAATCCCTTCTTCTCCGAGATCCTGTCGGGCCTGTCGAGCGTTCTGGCCGAATCGGGCCACGGGCTTCTGGTGGGCGACACCCATATCGGCCCCCATCCGGCCGCGCGGCTGAACGACTATCTCGCCGCCGGTATGGCGGACGGCGTGGTGATCTTCGACAGCCGGCTGCCCGACGGCATGGTGTTCGAGGGAGCCCGGCCCCCCATGGTGCTGGCCTGCGAATGGTCCCGGCCGAACCTTCCGTCCGTGCGGGTGGACAATGAAGGCGGCGCCGCGCTGGCCATCCGCCATCTCCTGCGGCGCGGCCATCGCGCGATCGGGCACCTGACGGGGCCATCGGGCAACGTTCTGACAGAAAGCCGCCTCGCGGGGACGAGGCAGGCCTTGTCGGAGGCCGGGCTGAAGCTCGCGCCCGACCATCTGTTCCCCGGCGATTTCGGGCTGGGATCCGGCGCGAGCGCCGCCGAGCGCTGGCTCGCGCTGCGCGACCGGCCCACCGCCGTCTTCTGTGCCTCGGACGAAATGGCATGCGGCTTCATGGGGGCCTTGCGGCATGCCGGCATCGACGTGCCGGGCGCGGTGTCCGTGGTCGGCTTCGACGATATCGAGGTGAGCGCCCATCTGGTGCCGGCGCTGACGACGATCCGCCAGCCCCGCCGCCTGATCGGCGAGCGCGCGGCGCGGCTCCTGCTCGCAATGATCGAGGCGGGAAGCTCTCAGGCGCCGGCCGAATTGCTGCCGGTGCAACTCATCGAGCGCCAGAGCGTGGCTCCCCCGGCAACGACACCCCTGGATGGCTGACTGGACTACGGCACCTCGTCCGCCACGCCGATCACCGCGATGCAGTCGCCGGCCTTGACCAGTCCGGGGAAGTGACGGGCCGCGAGGATGCCGTCCATCTTGGCCCTGAACTCGAAGGGCGCCAGACCCGTGCGCTCGATGCTCCAGGCGCGGCCGATGGGCTGGCCCTTGCGAACGGCCTCGCCGAGATCGACCAGAGGCTCCATCATCGCGTCCATCTCGGAGAAGGTGAAGCAGTCGTCGCCCGGCATGTCGAGCCAGCGGCTTCGGGTGGGCTCGACATCGCCCTTCAGGATGCCCGCATGACGCAGGAGGTTGGAGACGCCCCGCTTGGCGATGCCGGCCGTGCGCGCGCTGGCCGTGCCGCCGCCGCCGAGCTCGGTGGTGACGAAGACCTTGCCCATCTCCTCGGCGGTCGTATCGAACATGCCGACAGCGTCGATCTCCAGCATCTTCACCGACCAGGGCGCGCCGAAGGCGGCGACGGCGGCGAAGGCGGCCGCCTCCTGGCGCTTGTCGCGAAGGATATGCGCGGCGGCGAAGGGCACGAAGTCGAGCGTGCGGCCACCCGAATGGAAATCGAGCACGATGTCTGCCAGCGGCAGGAGGTGGCGTGTCACATAGTCCGCGATCTTCTCGGTCGGGTTGCCGAAGGGCCGGCCGGGAAAGGAACGGTTGAGATTGCCCCTGTCGATCGGCGAGGTGCGCCTGCCGGCGCGAAAGGCGGGATAGTTCAGCGCCGGCACGATGACGACGCGCCCCGTGATCTCCTCGACCGACAGCCGCCGGGCGAGGTCGAACAGCGCGATGGGCCCCTCGTATTCGTCGCCATGGTTGCCGCCGGTGAGGAGCGCGGTCGGCCCTTGCCCGTTCCTGGCCACCGTGATGGGGATCAGGATCGACCCCCAGGCGGAATCGTCGCGGCTGTAGGGAAGGCGCAGGAAGCCGTGCTGGATGCCCTCGGCTTCGAAATCCACCGTCGGGACGATGGGGGAGGGAGACAGGACCGGATCGTGCTTCACGGCCTCAGTCCTTCACGAAAAGCTGGCGCGGCACCTCGGCCAGCATCTCGACGCCGGTTTCGG
Source organism: Aureimonas populi (assembly GCF_017815515.1). Lineage (NCBI taxonomy): Bacteria > Pseudomonadati > Pseudomonadota > Alphaproteobacteria > Hyphomicrobiales > Aurantimonadaceae > Aureimonas > Aureimonas populi. The sequence goes on along the minus strand of NZ_CP072611.1, from coordinate 879,507 downwards.
TCACCGCGATGGATTCGGTGATCTCCAGTCCCATGCCCTCCAGCCACAGGCCGGTCATGAAGTGGAACGTCATGCCGGGTTTCAATTCCGTCCTGTCGCCGGGGCGAAGGCTCATGGTGCGTTCGCCCCAGTCCGGCGGATAGGAGAGGCCGATGGGATAGCCGGTGCGGTTGTCCTTCACGATCCCGTATCTCTTCAGGACGGCGAAGAAGGCGTTGGCGATATCTTCGCAGCTATTGCCGGGCCTGGCCGCGGCGAGCCCGGCTTCCATGCCCTCCAGCGTGGCCTTTTCCGCATCGAGGAAAGCCTGCGTCGGCTTGCCGAGGAAGACGGTGCGCGACAACGGGCAGTGATAGCGCTTGTAGCAGCCTGCGATCTCGAAGAACGTGCCCTCGCCGCGCCGCATGGGCCTGTCGTCCCATGTCAGGTGAGGGGCCGAGGCGTCCGCGCCCGAGGGCAAAAGCGGGACGATCGCCGGATAGTCGCCGCCATGGCCATCCACGCCGCGCGTTCCAGCGTCGTAGATTTCCGCCACGAGGTCGCATTTGCGCATTCCCGGCTCGACCTTGTCGAAAATACGCTGGTGCATGGCGCCGACGATCCGTCCCGCTATGCGCATGTAGTCCAGTTCCTGCGCGCTCTTCACCGCGCGCTGCCAGTTGACGAGCGCCGTCGCGTCCACGAACCGCGCATTGGGCAGGTGTGTCCGGAGCGAACGATAAGCGGCGGCCGAGAAGTAATAATTGTCCATCTCGACGCCGATGGAGAACTTTTCCCACCCGCGCTCCCCGATCACCTGCGAGAGATAGTCCATCGGGTGGCGCTCGGTGGACTGCACGTAGTGGTCGGCATAGGGAACGATGTTGTCGTGGCTCAGATAGGCGGTGCGCCGCGCGCCGTTGGCGTCCTGCCCGCGCCCGAACCAGACGGGCTCGCCCTCCGGCGGCACGATCACCCCCTGATGGACGTAGAAGGACCAGCCGTCATAGCCGGTGAGCCAGGCCATGTTGGACGGATCGGAGACGTAGAGCAGGTCGATGCCCCTGGCCTCCATCGCCCGCCGCGTCTTGGCCAGCCGCTCGGCATATTCGGCGCGCGTGAAGTTCAGTCTGGGCTCGGTCATGAAGGCACCCGTTGGATGGACTGGCTTTGAAAGGTGGTGCCGGCGCCGGCGGCGCGGGCACGCGAAAAGGCGAGCGTGGCGATGGCGGTGTCCTGCACGCCGGTGCCGGTGAGGTCGGCGAGGGTCAGCGCCTCTGCGTCGGGCCGGCCGGGGGCCTTGCCGGCGAGGATCTCGCCGAGTTCGGGGAACGCGGCGTCTGGGCTGACGAGGCCGGTCTCGATGGCGTGGTGAAGCTCCCCGAGAAGCCGCGTCTGTGTCCATCGGTCGGCCACGTAGAACGCCCTGGCCAGCAGCACGGGGTCGATTTCGTTCTTGTGTTCGGCGTCCGAGCCCATGGCGGTGACGTGCGTGCCGGGCGACAGCCATCCGTCGCGCAGGATGGGCGTTGCGGAGGGCGTCGTCGTCACCACGATGTCGGCATGCTTCGCCGCCTGCGCCGGATCGTCGAGGGCGAGGATCTCGATCCCGAGCTCGCCGGCAAGCTCACGCGCCGCCAGTGCGGCCTTCTCCCTGTCCCGCGCCCAGATGCGCGCCTGCCGGATGGGGCGCACCAGCGTCAGCGCCTTCAGTTGCAGGCGCGCCTGCACGCCGGCGCCGAAGATCGCGGCGATGCTCGAATCCTCGCGCGACAGGTGCCGGGCCGCGACGGCCCCGGCGGCTGCGGTGCGGATGTCCGTCAGATAGCCGTTGTCGAGAAGCAGCGCCTCCACGAGGCCGGTCCTGGCCGACAGGAGCACCATCAGGCCGTTCACGCTCGGCAGGCCGAGCCTCGGATTGTCGAAGAAGCCGGGACTGATCTTGACCGCGAAGCTGTCCACGCCCGGCACATAGGCCGTCTTCACGTCCACCTCGCCGCGATGCTCGGGGATGTCGAGCCGCAGGATGGGCGGCATGGCGACGGCCTGCGTGGCAAGCGCCGAAAAGGCGCTCTCGACGGTGGCGATGGCCTCGAGGTCCAGCGGCACGAGCGGGCGCAGGTCCCCTTCGGTCAGGATCAGCATGACGCCTCCTCCAGCGAGTTCGCGCCGCACGCGATGCGCCGGTGCAGGCCCATGTCGATGTTGCGGCCGGAAAGAAGAGCCACGGTCGGCCCGTCCGGGCGGACCTTGCGGGCGAGAAGCGCGGCGATGCCGACCGCCGCCGCGCCCTCCACGATCTCGCGCTCGCGCGCATAGGTGTGGCGAATGCCGGCCGCGATCTCCGCCTCCGACAGCAGCAGCACCTCGTCCACGAGATCGCGCACCATCGTGTAGGTCCAGCCGTTGGACAGCCCGATTCCGCCGCCGAGGGAATCGGCCAGCGTCGGCAGTTCCCCGACCGCGACCGGGCGTCCGGCATCGAGGCTGGCGGCCATCGCGGCGCCGCGCGCCATGGAGATGCCGACGACGCGCACGCCCGGCTTGCGGCCCTTCACCGCCGCCGCGATGCCGGCGATCAGCCCGCCGCCGGACAAGGGCACCAGAACCGTGTCCACATCCGGCACGTCCTCAAGGATTTCGAGGCCGATCGTGCCCTGCCCGGCGATGATGCCGGGATCGTCGAAGGGCGGCACGCCGGCCATACCTTCGGAAACGAGGCGGTCGACTTCTCTCTGCGCCTCGTCCTGGCTGCGGCCGACGATGCGGATCGTCGCGCCGAGTGCGGCGATGGCCTCCACCTTGTTCGCGGGCACCAGGGAGGACATGCAAATCGTGCAGGGCACGCCCTCCCGCGCGGCGGCAAAGGCGAGCGCGCGGCCATGATTGCCGGTGGAGGCGGCCGCGACGCCTGTGGCGCGTTTTTCAGGAGAGAGCAGCATCAAGGCGTTGGTCGCCCCGCGCAGCTTGAAGGCGCCGGTCGCCTGATGATGTTCGAGCTTCAGATGCACCGGCGCGCCGGCAAGCTCGGACAGGCTGGGCGAAGGCTCCATGGCCGTGCGGCGAACGCGGCCGGCAATGCGCGCGCTCGCCGCTTCGATGTCGCGGAGCGGCACGATGCCCATGATCGTCAGGCCGCCCCGGCCATGGGCAGGGTCATCAGCCGGCCGGCATCCGCGATCTCCGGCACGACGCCGCAATGATGCAGACAGGCCCAGGCGGTCGCCTGGTTGGACGTGACCACAGGCTTGCCGATCCGCTCTTCGATGCGGGCCGCGACGGCGGCGGAGCGCAGCGCGGTGCAGGAAATGAACAGGGCGTCTGCGGCGGGATCGAACGCGTCCATGGCCGCCTCGACAAGCGTATCGTGCGAAAGGCGGGCCATGTCGCGGTCGTCTTCGAGGCCGAGACAGACGAAGCGCGAGATGTCGAAGCCCTGGCGCTCGAAATAATCGCCCATCGGCGCGCTCGTCCCGGCCGTGTAGGGCGTCAGCATGGCGATACGCCGTGCCCCGAGCGCCCGGAGGCCGGCGACGGCGGCCTTCGGCGGCGTGACGACGGGGACGCCGGGCTTGGCCAGCCCGATCGCGGCTTCCACCGCCTCGTCGCCGATGACCACGGAGGCCGACGTGCAGGAGAAGCACACGACGTCCAGTTCCTCCTCCGGCAGGAGCAGGGCTGCGGCTCCTTGGAGGCGCGGCTGCATCGCCCGCAGGTTCTCCGGCGTCACCGGGTTGGCGTAGGGAATGCGCGTCGCGAAGACCCCGATGCGCGGGCCGGCCACCATCCGGGCGAAATCGGCCTCGGTGGTATGGTCCGTGGCCAGAAGGATCAGCCCGACGCGCTTTTCGATGGCGCGGGCTTCGAAGGAAAGCGGCACGCAGGAGGGGTGAAGCTGCGCCACGGGAGCGGTCTTACGCGATGCGGCCATAGCGGCGCTCCAGCGCGCGCACGCCAAGGACGGAGACGAGGGAGATGACGAGGAAGAAGACGCCGACCAGCGTCAGCGGCTCGATATAGCGGTAGTTGAAATTGGCGATGGAGCGCGCCTGGTTCATCAGCTCCAGAACGGTGATGGCCGAGAGCAGCGGCGTTTCCTTGAACATGGCGATGAGGTAGTTCGCGAGAGCCGGGATCATGGGCGCGAGGGCCTGCGGCAGGACGATGTGCCGCCATGTCTGGCCGGTGGTCATGTTGCAGGCCTTCGCCGCCTCCCACTGGCCGCGCGAGACGTTCTCGATGCCGGCGCGATAGACCTCCGCCGTGTAGGTTGCGTAATGGATGCCGAGCCCGATGACGCCCGCCACCAGCGGCGAGAGGGTGATGCCGATGTCGGGCAGCACGTAGAAGAGGAAATAAAGCTGCACGAGGAGCGGCGTGCCGCGAATGAACTCGGCGAGGAAGCCGATGGGGCGCGACACCAGCCGGTTCCTCGAACGCCGCAGGATGGCGATGGCAAGGCCCACCACGGCGGCGACGGCAAAGCTGAGGATCGCGGCGAGGATGGTGATCCTCACCCCTTGCAGGAGCGTCGGCATGATCTGCCAGACGAAGGCCCAGTCCCATTCCATGACCTGTAGCCTCCCTTACGCCCGCACGCCGTCGAGACCGCGCGTCATGCGCCTCTCAATGAGGCGGATGAGGCCGGAGATGACCGAGGCCATCGCGAAGTAGAGGACGAGGATCGTCAGGAACGGCATCAGCGTGTCCCCGGTCTGGGCGCGCACCACCTGCGCCTGGAAGGTCATGTCGCCGAGAGAGATCAGGGAGACGATGGCGGTGGCCTTCAGCAACTCGATGGCGTTGTTGCCGAAGGTCGGCAGCATCACCACCACCGCCTGCGGCAGGAGGATGTGGCGCATGGCCTGGAAGCGCGTCAGGTTGAGCGCGACGCAGGCCTCGCGCTGGTCGCGGCCGATGGAGCGCACCGCGCCGCGCACCACTTCCGCGCCGTAGGCCCCGACATTGAGGCCGAGCGCGAGGACGCCGGCCTGGAGCGGCGAGAGCGTGACACCGAGAAGCGGCAGGACGTAATAGGCCCAGAAGAGCTGGACGAAGATCGAGGTGCCGCGAAAGAACTCGATATAGGCCACCGCCAGCGCGCGCACGCCCCTGAAGCGCGAGACGCGCGCCAGCCCGGCGGCGAAGGCGACGACCAGCGCGAGGGCGCAGCCGTAGACGGTGAGTTGCACCGTCACGAGCGCGCCTTCGAGGATCAGCCAGAGATAGCCGGAGGTCATGCCTGTCGAAGCTTTCGTGTCGCGAAGCCGGGGAAAGGGCCGGGCGCGTTCCTTCGCGTCCGGCAGCGTGGAAGCCGCTTATTCCTGCGCGCAGAGCGCCTCGCGGTTGGAGGAGATCGCCGCCTGTGCCGAGAAGCCGTAGGGCTCGACGATCCGCGCGAACTCGCCCGATTCCTTCAGCGCCGCAAGCTCGCGGTCGAATGCGTCGCGAAGGCTGGTCTGGTCGCGGCGGAATGCGGCGCCGTCGCAATAGATCGGAGCGCCCTGAACGGGAGCCACGACCTCCAGGCTTTCGTCGCCGGCCTGTTGCGCCAACGCGTTGATCGACAGGACGGGCAGCGAATAGACGTCGATGCGCCCTTGCTGGAGCATGGTCAGGCCGCTTTGCGGGTCCGGCACCACGACGACGCGGTCGCGCGGCACGCCGGCTTCCAGCGCGAGGCGCTCTTCCGTGCCGCCGCCCGGCGCGCCGATGCGCGCTTCCGGGTTGTTGGCGATGTCGGCGAAGCTCTGGAGGCCGAGCGGATTGCCGGCTTTCAGGAGGAAGGCTTCCGCGTCGCACAGGATCGGCTCGGAATAGGCGACGGCCGCGCAGCGCTGGGGCTGCATGAAGAGGCCGGCGGTCACGGCGTCGAAGCGCCTTGCCTGAAGGCCGGGGATCATCGCCCCATATTCGGAGATCGAGGCGACGACGTCGTCGATGCCCAGGCGCTGGAAGACGGCGCGGGCGACGTCGGGACCGGCGCCTGAAACGCTGCCGTCCGCGTCGACGGCCGTGTAGGGCGGTTCGTTGGCGATGGCGATGCGGGCAAAGCCCTGGTCGCGCAAGGCCTGGACCTCGGCCGGGACCTCGGCCTCCTGCGCGGTTGCGGGGGCGGCGAGGCAGGCGGCGACGAGCGCGCCGGCGAGGATATGGCGGTGGATCATGTTCGCTCCTGTCGTTTCTGTCCGAATGGTCTTTTCGAGGGCCTCATCGCCGCCCGTCAGAGATGGCCGGCGCCCACGACCTTGCGCAGGAAGTTCCGGGTGCGCTCCTGCCTGGGACTGGTGAAGATCTGCGAGGGCGGGCCCTCCTCCACGATCCGCCCCCGGTCGAAGAACAGGACGCGGTCGGCGAAGTCCCTGGCAAAGCCCATCTCATGGGTGACGAGCAGCATGGTCATGTCCGTCTCGCGGCCCAGCATGCGCATGACGTTCAGCACCTCCTCCACCAGCTCGGGATCGAGCGCGGAGGTCACTTCGTCGAACAGCATGATCTTCGGGCGCAGGGCGAGCGCGCGGGCGATCGCCACGCGCTGCTTCTGCCCGCCGGAAAGCTGTGCGGGCATGGCCTGCGCCTTGTCGGCCATGCCGACCATGTCGAGAAGCTCCATCGCCCGCTCCCGCGCGTCGGCGCGCGTCACTCCTTGCGTCAGGATCGGCGCCAGCGTGACGTTGTCGAGCACGCATTTGTGGGGGAAGAGGTTGAAGTGCTGGAAGACCATGCCGATCTTGGCGCGCATCCGGTGCAGATGCGTCTCGTCGGCCGGCTCTTCGCGCCTACCCTTGCGCATATGGAACAGCCCCTCGCCATCGACCGCGATGTGCCCGCCCGTGAGGTTCTCCAGTGTCATGAGGACGCGCAGGATGGTGGTCTTGCCGGAGCCCGACGGGCCGATCAGGGCGAGCTTCTCGCCCGGCAGGACATCGAAGGAGAGATCGTCGAGCACGGTCAGCTCGCCGAAGCGCTTGGTGACACGGTCGAGCTGGATGATCGGCTGGGCCACGCTCCCTCCTGGGTTCAGGGCCATTCGTGGACCAACGATGTCGCCGGGCTTAAATCATGTCAATCGGCAAAATAAAACCATGACAATTTTGCCAAAGCAGGCATAAAAACTGGGCAGGTGCGCCTAGATCGCCAGCAGAAGCGGTTCAGGGGGGGCCTTCACGAGATGAGCCACGACGCGCAGGCCGGCGCGCAGTTCGTCCTCGCTGGTGGAGCCGAGCGAGATGCGCACGGCGGGCTGATGGGCCGGTCCGGTCTGGAAGGACTGGCCCGGCGCGACGGCCACGCCCCGCAGGCGCGCCTGCGCCATGAACAGGCTTTCCTCGCACTCGCTGGCCAGGGGCAGCCAGACATGCAGCGCTTCCGGGTGGGCACGATGGGCGATGCCGGACAGCATGTCGCGCGCCAGCGCGTGGCGCGAGCGCAGCGCATGGCGTTGCCATCTGACGAGATCCATCGCCGTGCCGTCGCTCACCCAGCGCGTGGCGATCTCCGCGATCATGGGGGTCGCGATCCAGTTCGTCACCAGATGGCGGTTCATCACCGCCGGCAGCATCTTGTCGGGCACGGCGAGGTAGCCGGTGCGCAGGCCCGGAAGGACCGTCTTGGTGAAGCTGGTGATGTAGAGCGTGCGCTCCGGCGCCAGCGCCGCGATGGGCGGCGGCCGGTTTTCCACCAGCGGGCCCAGAACGTCGTCCTCGATGATCGCGATGTCGTGCCGCCGTGCCACCGCGACGATCTCCTCGCGCCGCCGCAGGCTCATCAGGGTGGCGGTGGGGTTGATGACGGAGGGCTGCACGAAGAGCGCGCGCAGCATCTCGGCGCGGCAGGCATGATCCAGCGCGTCCGGGACGATGCCTTCTTCGTCGAGCTCGATGCCGACGAGCTTCAGGCCGAGATAGGCGGCGAGCGGAATGAGAGTATGGCAACCGATCGCTTCCGTCGCCACCGCCGAGCCGGCCGGGGCGGTGGAGAGCAGCGCCGTCGTCATGGCCGCCGTCGCCCCGTTGGTCAGGCAGATGTTGGAGGCCTGCGCCTCCAGCCCGCACTGTTTCAGCCATTCCACCGCCACCGCCCGGTGGCGCGGGAAGATGACGTTCGGCCGGAAGGACAAGGCGGCGCTCGCCGGCAGGTTCTCCGACAGCTCCATCAACGCCTTGCGCATCCGGTCCAGATGCAGCGTCTCGCAGACCGGCTTGAGGATCGACAGGTCGATGATCTCGCCCAGCCTCTCGGGCAGGTAGGGCAGCGAGCCTTCGGAGCGGGCGGTGCGCACGAAGGTTCCGCGCCCCGTCTCCCCGGACAGAAGGCCGCGCCGGATCAGTTCCTCATAGGCCCGACTGACGGTCTGGACGGAGATGGACAGCGAATCGGCCAGCGCCCGGTGCGGGGGCAGCCGCGCGCCTTGCACGAGCTTGCCATCCTCGATGGCGCGGGCGATCTGGTCCGCCAGGGAGAGATAGACCGGGCGTTTCAGGGTGGCCGGATCGAGAAACCACATTGTCATGATCGCACTTTTCCTGAAATCATGACAATCGACAACGAAAATCGCATTCCGCCCCCAGGGCGGCCGGACGGGGCCATGTCCTCCATCAAGCTCGACGCCTTCGATCTGAAGATCCTCGCCGCCATCCAGAACGAGGGCCGGATCACCAAGCTCGCTCTCGCCGAAAGGGTGGGCCTGTCGCCCACGCCGTGCTGGATGCGGCTCAAAAAGCTGGAGGATGCCGGGATCGTGCGGGGCTACGGCGCGCGGCTCGACATGCGGCTCGTCACGCCGCTCACGGCGGTGATGGTGGAGGTGACGCTCGGCAGCCACCGCCATGTCGATTTCGAGCGTTTCGAGCGGGTCGTGCGCGAAGCGCCGCAGGTGGTCGCCTGCTGGGCGCTGGGCGGGGGCGTCGATTACATCCTCAAGATCGTGGCGCGCGACATCGACGCCTATCAGCGGCTCATCGACGGCTGGCTGGAGCGCGAGATCGGGATCGCGCGCTACTTCACCTATATCGTCACCCGCACGGTGAAGGAGGAGCCCGAGCCGCCCGTATCGATGCTCATGGGCGCTTGCGAAGAGAGATAATCTCCGCCGAGGGCCGTCCTTTCGGAGAAACGGTCCTCGCCGCCGCGAAGGAATGGACCAAGCCTCCGGCCGAACGCCCGTAAGCTCCTCTCGTCGCCGACCTCGAGAGGAGCTTGTCATGAATGCGCAGGTCGCCCGGCTTGAGACGCATCCGGCCATGACAAGGCTCGCCGACTCCCGCCTCCTGCGAGAGCAGGCCTATGTGAACGGCCGCTGGACGCGCGGCCAAGAGGCCCGCAGCTTCGCCGTGCGGGACCCGGCGAACGGGCAGGCCGTCGCCTTCGTGGCCGATCTGGGGGCCGGCGAGACGAGCGCGGCGATCGACGCCGCCAGCACCGCCTTTGCGAAATGGAGCCGCCTTCTGCCGCAGGAGCGCGGGGCGTTCCTGAAGCGATGGCACGCCCTCATTCTCGAAGCACGGGAGGACCTCGCCCTCCTGATGGTGCTGGAGCAAGGCAAGCCGCTGGCCGAGGCGCGCGGCGAGATCGACTATGCCGCATCCTTCGTGGAGTTCTATGCCGAAGAAGCCAGGCGCGTTACCGTCGAGAGCGTGGCGAGCCATCTGCCGGGCGCTCATATGCAGGTCAGCCGCGTGCCGCTGGGCGTCGTCGGTCTCGTGACGCCCTGGAACTTCCCGGCCGCCATGCTGACGCGCAAGGCGGCGGCCGCGCTCGCCGCCGGCTGCACCGCTGTTGCCCATCCCTCCTCCGAGACGCCGCTGTCGGCGCTCGCGCTCGCCGCTCTCGCGGATCGGGCCGGCCTTCCCGCCGGTATCTTCAACGTCGTCACCGGCAAGGCCGCCACCATTGTCGGCCGGCTTTGCGAGGACCCCCGCGTGCGCGCCATGAGCTTTACCGGATCCACCGGGATCGGCCGGCTGATCGCCGCGCAATCGGCGCCCACCGTCAAGCGGCTGGTGATGGAGCTCGGCGGCCATGCGCCGCTCCTCGTCTTCGCCGACGCCGACCTGCAAAAGGCGGTCGATATCGCGATGGACGCCAAGTTCGCCACCTCCGGGCAGGACTGCCTCGCCGCCAACCGCATCTATGTCGAACGGCCGGTCTACGAAGCCTTCCTGCGCGCCTATGCCGCGCGGATCGAGGCGCTGAGGGTCGGCAACGGGCTCGACGCGGGCACCGAGATCGGTCCCCTGATGCACGAACGCGCCGTGGCAAAGGTGGACGCGCAGGTGAAGGACGCCGTCTCGCGCGGCGCCCGGCTCCTCGTCGGCGGCTCGCGTCACGAGGCCGGCGCTCTCTTCTATCGCCCCACGCTCCTTGCCGACGTGCCGGACGATGCGCTGATCATGCGCGAGGAGACCTTCGGGCCCGTCGCGGCCCTTGCGCCCTTCGACACCGAGGAGGAGGTGACGGCCCGCGCCAACGACACCGAATACGGCCTTGCGGCCTATCTCGTGACGAGCGACGCCGCACGCATCGCGCGGATCAGCGCCGCGCTCGACTACGGCATGGTGGCGGTGAACCGGGTGAAGATCACCGGCGCGCCGGTGCCCTTCGGCGGGGTCAAGCAGTCCGGCCTCGGGCGCGAGGGCTCGCGCCACGGCCTCGAGGCCTTCACCGACCTCAAATATGTCTGCCTCGACGCAGCCTGACCATCAAATCCCACAGAAGGAGCCGTCTGATGCTCGACCGTTCGAACGAACTGAACGCCTATGACCGCGACCATTTCTTCCATCCCTCGACCCATATGGGCCAGCACGCGCGCGGCGAGAGCCCGACGCGCATCATCGAGGGCGGTGAGGGCGTCACCATCGTCGACCGGGACGGACGCGAGAGCATCGACGCCTTCGCCGGGCTCTACTGCGTGAACGTCGGCTACGGGCGCACGGAGATCGCCGAGGCCATCGCGGCGCAGGCGCACAAGCTGGCCTATTACCACGCCTATGCCGGCCACGGCTCGGAGGTCTCGATCCGCCTCGCCAGGATGATCATCGATCGCGCGCCGGAAGGCATGAGCCGGGTCTATTTTGGCCTCTCGGGCTCGGATGCCAACGAGACCAACATCAAGCTCATCTGGTACTACAACAATGTTCTCGGGCGGCCCGAGAAGAAGAAGATCATCTCGCGCTGGCGCGGCTATCACGGTTCGGGCGTGATGACCGGCTCGCTCACCGGCCTCCAGCTCTTCCACAACGCCTTCGATTTGCCGCGCGCGCCGATCCTGCACACCGAGGCGCCCTATTACTTCCGCCGGGCCGACCGCTCGCAGTCGGAAGAGGAATTCTCCGCCTTCTGCGCGGGCAAGCTGGAGGAGATGATCCTGGAGGAAGGGCCGGAGACGGTTGCCGCCTTCATCGGCGAGCCGGTGCTCGGAACGGGGGGCATCGTGCCGCCGCCGGCCGGCTATTGGGAGAAGATCCAGGCGGTCCTGACGAAATACGACGTGCTGCTCGTCGCCGACGAGGTGGTGACGGGCTTCGGCCGTCTCGGCTCCATGTTCGGCTCGGATCATTACGGCATGAAGCCGGACCTCATCACCATCGCCAAGGGGCTCACCTCGGCCTATGCCCCGCTTTCGGGCACCATCGTCTCGGAGAAGATGTGGCAGGGGCTGGTGAAGGGCTCCGACGATCTGGGCGTCATCGGCCACGGCTGGACCTATTCGGCCCATCCGCTGTGCGCGGCCGCGGGCGTTGCCAATCTCGAACTCATCGACAAGCTCGGCCTCGTTGAAAACGCAAGGGAGGTGGGTGCGCATTTCCGTTCCCGCCTGACGCAGGCGCTGGCCGACCACCGCCATGTCGGCGAGGTGCGCGGCGAGGGGCTCCTGGCCGCCGTCGAGTTCGTCGAGGACAAGGACGACCGGGCCTTCTTCGATGCCGGGCGCAAGGTCGGCCCGCAACTGGCCAGCGCGCTCCTGGAGCGCGGCGTCATCGCCCGCGCCATGCCGCAGGGCGACATCCTCGGCTTCGCACCGCCCCTGTGTCTGACAAGGGAGGAAGCCGACACCATCGTCGAACGCACCGCGGCAGCGGTGAAAGCCGTCACGCAGGCGTTGTGACGCAGGCCTTGGGAGCGGGGGCGGATTGCCGAAGTCCATTGCCGGCCACGGCCTGGATATAGCGGCCCCTGTGCTTCGAGGGCACAGCGCCGGCAGGCGGGGCAGGGGCTCTTCGCCAAGCGCCTGGCCCGGAAGGGACACATCGGAACACCTCGCCCCGGCCCGCTTCCCGTCAGAAAAGCAGGATCAGATGCGGGCCGAAGAGGGAGAACTGCATCCAGCCGATGCCCCGGATGAGGGGGACCAGGAGGAGGAAGAACGAGGAGTCCAGGACCGTCCGGGCCCATATGGCGGGGTCTACCCTGATCTCGCCTGCGTTCGTCCAGAGGCGCGGGTTCGGGAGGAAGCGGGGGACCGATGCGCGATATGTCTCGAAACGCCTGCCGTGCGCCTCGCCGAGCGCCGCTTCCTCCCGATGGACCACCGGCAGGAAGATCGCCCAGGCGGCCGCCAGCAGCACCAGTATGATGGCGAAGCTGCCCGTCTGGGCGCCGAGGCCGGCGAGGGCCATGAAGGAGAAGAAGTAGAGCGGGTTGCGCGTCACCGAATAGGGGCCGGTGGCGACCAGGTCGCGGGTCTTCCGGCCACCGATATAAAGGATGCTCCACGCCCGTCCGAGGATGGCGACGAAGATCAGGAGAACGCCGATATCCTCCATCGACCGGCGCTGCCAGGAGCCGGGCTCCCAGGGGCCGGTCGCCAGCAGGAGAAGCGGCGATAGAAAGAGGATCGCGAGGCGGATTCTCAGCTTCCGGCGGGACTGCGTCGCGGCAAGGCTTCGTCGCAGGGCGGTCTGGGACATTCGTTCGTTTCTCCAGGCGCGGCGTGAACGGGGACGAAGCGTCCCGATGCCTCCTGGATAGATCGCGGAAGGGGCCTGCGAGGCTTTGTTCTATGTCGATATGTTAACGCCCGGTCCGTGAGCCTGCGCGCGCGCCGGGAGGAACCGGCGGGCGCCTACCGCACAGGCAGCAGCAGACGCACGATCAGGCCGCGCGGCTGGCGGTCGTGGAACTCCATCGTCCCGCCATGGGCCTTCACGATGTCGGCGACGATGGACAAGCCGAGGCCGAAGCCTCGGCCCGAACCGGCACCGCGCGCCGCGTCGAGCTTGAAGAACGGCTCCATCACGAGGGCTCGCTTCTCGGGTGGAATCCCCGGTCCGTCGTCGGCGACGTCGATCCTGATGATTTTGTCGGAGCGATCGAGCGACACGACGGCTGTCCGGCCGAACTTCACCGCGTTGTCGCAAAGATTGGTGACGGCCCTGGCCAGCGAGTTGGGCTTGCACATGCCGATGACGCGCTCCGGCCCCTCGTAGCGGACATCGAAGCCGACATCGGCGAAGTCGGATTCGATGGTTCGCAGAAGGCTGGTGATATCGACCCGTTCCTCGCCCTCGCCCTGCGCGTCGAGGCGCAGATAGTCGAGCGTCTCGGCGACGAGGGCGTCGATGCGGTCGATGTCGGCGATCATGGCCCGGCGCGGCTCCTCGTCCAGGCGCTCCGCCCTCAGGCGAAGGCGCGTCAGCGGCGTGCGCAGATCGTGGCTGACGCTGCGCAACATGCGCATGCGCATGTCGACCATGCTGCGGATCCGCCTTCGCATCCCGTTCAGCGCGCGCGCCAGCTTCACGACCTCGATGGTGCCCTTCTCCTCGATATCGCGCTCCGCCGCGACCCCGTCGGTGCGGTCGAGTTCCGCGACGATGCGGTCGATCGGGCGGGCGATGGCCCGCGCGGCATAGAAGGAGAGGAGGACGAGGAGGGTCAGGATCGAGAGGATGTAGTAGGTAAAGGGAGTGGTGAAGTCGTCGGTCTCGATCGCCTCGGGGAGATCGCGCACGATCAGGAGCGACTGTGGGTCGATTGGTAGCGCGATCGCCCTGCGGCCGTCGATCACGATCCACTGCCCGCCGGGAGAGAGACGGGCGTCGGGGGGGAACAGCCAGGCGACCCAGCGGTCCACGAGGCGCGGGGCGGGAGAAGAGGCGATCATGGACTGGAGCGCGTCCGGATCGACCAATGAGAGGTCGAGACCGGTCCGGGAAGCGCGTTCGAGCAGCCAGGCCCGCTCCTGCGCATTCGCCTCCGACATGAGCTCGGCGACCATCACGGCACGATCAGCGATCGTGTCGATGTCCTCGACGGGAAACAGCGCGTCCTGCACGAGGTCGGCGTAATCGCCGATCGTCACGACAGTGACGACGGCGAGGAGAATGACGAAGAACATCTGGCTGCGGATCGTCGCCGGCATGAGCCATCGCGGGAAGGCCATCAGAGCGGCTCCACGGCCGCCGCGAACATGTATCCGGCCAGGCGCACCGTGGTCAGCAAGGTCGGCTGCGAGGGATCGGCCTCGATCTTCTGGCGCAGCCGGCTGATATGCACGTCGATGCTCCGCTCGATAGGCCCGGCGAGGCCGGCATGGGTCATCGACAGGAGCTGCTCACGCGAGAGAATGCGGCCGGGATTGCGGCACAGCGCCAGGAGGAGGTCGAATTCGGTGGTCGTCATCGATACGCGCGCGCCCTGCGGGTCGCGGACCTGCCGACGCTGCGGGTCGATGGTCCATCCGTCGAAGCGAAGCGGGCGCAGTTGGCCCTCGTGCTCAGGAGCGTAGGCGGCCCGTCGCAACAGGCTGCGGATGCGGGCGATGAGCTCGCGGGTGCTGAAGGGCTTCGTCACATAGTCGTCCGCACCGAGCTCCAGGCCGAGCACGCGGTCGATCTCCTCCTGCTGCGCCGTCAGCATGAGGATCGGAATGGTCCGCGAAGCGCGCAGCCGCCGGCAGATCGAAAACCCGTCCTCCCCCGGCAGCATCACGTCGAGCACGACCAGATCGAAGGAGGCGCGGCGCATCCAGGCGTCCATCTGCGCGCCGTCGCCCGCGATCTCGGCCTTCATGCCCGCATCCCCCAGCGTCGAGGCGATCATGCGGGCGATCTCCGGATCGTCCTCGACGATCAGGATGGAGGGCCGGTCGCCGTCGCGCTTCTGCGGTTGCGTGGGTTGCATCGTCCGTCCAGGTCGGTTGAAGTGATCGAGCGAACCGCCGCCGCCGGATTCGCTCATGCGGCCGTCCCAGGCGGGGCCGGATGGTCGCGGGGTGCGGGCAGAGGCGTATCCTCCCGGCGCCGCCCCACGGTAAGGGCCCCCGCCTTCCCCGCCAAGTCCCCGAGAAGGCAGTGAAGCGCCGGCACCACCACGAGGGACAGGAGCGTGGAGACGATCAGGCCCCCGATCACCGCGATCGCCATCGGGGAGCGGATGCTGCCGCCATCGCCGATGCCCAGAGCCGCGGGAACCATGCCCGCCGACATGGCGAGCGTCGTCATGATGATGGGGCGCGCCCGCTCGATGCCCGCCGCGATGGAGGCGTCGCGGCGCGACATGCCCTTCCTCTCGTGCTCCACGGCGAAGTCGACGAGCATGATCGCGTTCTTGGTGACGATGCCCATCAGCATCAGGATGCCGATGACGACGGGGAGCGATACGGCGGTGCCGGTCGCCATGAGCGCGAGGACGACGCCGCCCGCCGACAGCGGCAGGGTGGCCAGGATCGTCACCGGTGTGAGCAGGCTGTTGAACAGGAGGATCAGGACGATCAGCACCAGCGTGATGCCCGCGCCCATCGCCACGCCGAAGCTGGCGAAGACATCCCCTTGCGTATCGGAATCGCCGCTGGCGACGACGCTGACGCCGGCCGGGACGGCCCCGACGGACGGCAGGCTCCAGAGCGCGCGCAGACCTTCGCCCGCCGTCATGCCCGCCACCGTGTCGAAGCCGATGTCGATGAGGCGCTGCCGGTCGAAGCGCTCGATCTGCGAGACGCGGTTGCCGATCTCGATCTCGGCGACCTGCGAGAGCGGAACGACACCGCCGCTGACCGTGGGGACCAGAAGGGAGCCCAGCGTGTCCATGTCGTCGCGCGCCGCCTGGTTGAGTTGAAGGCGGATCGGTATCCGACGCTCCCCCTCCCGGAAGTCTGCCAGATCGCGCGCGGCGGCTCCGATGGTCGAGACCCGGACGGTCTCGGCGATCCCGGCGGTGGTCACGCCCATGTCGGCCATGCGCTCCGGCCGGGGGCGGATCCTGAGCTCGGGCCTGGCCGCCGTCTCGCTCGAGCTCTCCCCCACAGCAAAGGGCGCGGAGGACAATTCCGCCATGATCATCGCAGCCGCCTCGCTGGCGGCCGGGCCGTCCCGGCTGAGGACGGACACGGACACATCGCGTCCGCCCCGGCTGTTCAAGAGTTCGAAGCGGATGTCGGGCACGCCCCGCAGGAGATCGGCGACGAGGGCCTCGACCTGCCATACGGTCTGCGTGCGCTCCCCCTTCGGCCGCAGGACGACCAGAACGGCCGCGCGCCGTATCTCACGGCGGCCCGTCGCGTCGATGCCGCCCCTGACGAAGACCTGCGCCACGTTGTCCAGCGCGCGGACCTCCTGCGAGATCGCGTTCGAGACGAGCCTCGTCTCGTCGAGCGTAGAGCCAGGCGGCAACTCCACGGAAATCTGGATCTTGCCATTGTCGTCCGGGGGCAGGAATTCGGTCGGCAGCCCGCGCGCCGCGAGGATCGAGACGGCGAACAGGACGATGGCCACGGCCACGGTGGTTCCCGGCCAGCCGACCGCCAGGCGGACCAGCCGGCCATAGGCCCGGCCCGCCATGCCGGGCGGGCGATGGATCTCCGGGCGCATGCGCATCAGACGAGCCGCGAGCAGCGGGGTGATCAGCCGGGCGGCCAGAAGCGAGAAGAAGACGGCGATGGCGACGGTGAGGCCGAATTCGCGGAAATACTGCCCGACCACGCCGCCCATGAAGCCGACCGGCACGAACACCGCGATGATGGTGGCGGAGATGGCGATCACCGCCATGCCGATCTCGTCGGAGGCGTCGATCGCAGCCTCGCGCGCCGTCTTTCCCATCGCCCCGTGGCGAGCGATGTTCTCGATCTCGACGATGGCGTCGTCCACGAGGATGCCCGCCACCAGCGTGATGCCGAGCAGGCTGATGATGTTGAGGGAGAAGCCGAGAAGGTCCATCGCCCAGAAGGTCGGGATCGCGGCCAGCGGCAGGGCGGCGGCGGCCACCAATGTGGCCCGCCAGTCCCGCAGGAACAGGAAGACCACGGCCATGGCGAGGAACGCGCCCTCGATCAGCATGTTCATCGCCGCGTCGTAGTTTCCGAGCGTATAGGTCACGCTGTCGTCGATCAGGGAAAACTGCGCGCCGGGATGGTCGCGGGAAAGCTCCTCCAGCGCTACGGCAACGGCTTGCGCTACCCCGACATCGCTTGCCCCGCGCGCCCGGAACACGGAGAAGCCGACCACCTCCCGCTCGTCGAGAGCCGCGAACCCGTCCGGCTCGGCGTGGGTGTCGGCGATCGAGCCGAGATCGGCGAGGCTGGCCGTCGAGCCGTTCGCCAGCACGATGTCGATGGCCGCGAGTTCATCGAGCGAGGTGACAGCACCGAGCGTGGAAAGGGCGCGGTCGATGCCCCCGGCCCGCGTCGTTCCCCCGCTGGCGTCGATGGCCAGCCCGCCGAGCTGCGCGTTGACCTGCGAGGCGGTGATGCCCAGAGCCAGCAGGCGATCGGGGTCGAGCCGCACCTGTATCTCGCGGCTCACGCCGCCCGTGCGCTCGATCTGCCCGATGCCGGAAAGGCCGCGCAGCTTGCGCATCACCACGTCGTCCACGAAGAATGACAGTTCCTCGCGCGTCATGGCGCGGTCGCTGACGGCGTAGGTGACCACCGCCCCGCTTTCGACGTCGACGCGGCCGATGATGGGCTCGTCGATGCTGACGGGCAGATCGGAGCGGATGGTGGAGACCGCGTCGCGCACATCCGCCACCGCCCTGTCGATCGGCACGCCGAGCTCGAACTCGACGGTGGTCGTCGATTCCCCCTCGCCGATGGACGAGCTGAGCTCCCTGATCCCCACGAGATTCGCGACCGCGTCCTCGACAGCTTGCGTGATGGCGGTCTCGATCTCCTGCGGCGAGGCGCCCGTATCCGTGATCGTGACCGTGACCACCGGGACGTCGATGTTCGGAAAGTAAGTGATCGGCAGGCTGCGGAAGCTCAGAAGCCCGAGCCCCAGAAGAACGACGAAGAGGAGGATCGAGGGAAGCGGGTTGCGGATGGCCCAGGCGGAGACGTTCATCGGTCCGCCGCCAGTGTCAGCAGGGCACTCTCGAGGGAGACCTCGGGAATGGCGTAGGCGGCCAGGACCGGGGCGATCCGGTCGCCCTCTCCGAGGAAGCTGCCCGCCTTCAGCACCACCGTCTCTCCCGCCTCGACGCCGGATCTGACCTCCACCAGCCCGGCGGCGCGCAGGCCAACCTCGACCGGCCTGCGCGCGACGACGCCGTCCCGAACGGTCTGCACGAAAACCTCGTCGGTGTGGATCTGCACGGCCGACGCCGGCAGGAAGACCCCGCTTCGCATCGCGACCTCCACGTCGCCGCGCGCGAAGGCCCCGACGGGCAGGTCGATGCCCTCCGGCAGCGTCACACGCAGGCGGCCGAGCCGGCTGCCCCCTTGCAGGATCGGCAGGCGAAGCCGGACGGTGCCGTCGAGCGGGCCGTCCTGCCCGGCCACGGTCACGCGGACCTTCTGCCCGACCCGCATCCGGGCGAAGCTCTGCTCCGAGACCTCGGCGTCGAATTCGAAGATCCCGTCCTGCGCGATGGTGAAGAGCGCCTCGCCACCGCTGGCGGCAACGGCCCCGACAGATGCGTTGCGCTGGAGGATGAGGCCCGATTGCGACGCGCGGATTTTCGTGAATTCGAGCTGCGCCTCGATCCGGGCGAGGTCGGCCTCGACGACCTTGCGTTCGGCCTCTGCGCTCGTCAGGGCCTGATGCGCGGCGCTGAGGGCTGTCCCGGCGCGCCTCATCGCGGTGGTCCGCGCCTCCAGCGTTTCGGCCGGCACGACGCCTCTCTCCTGCAGCCTGCCGCTGCGCTCCCTGTCCGCCTGGGCCTGGGCGAGGGCGATGGTCGCATCCTCGATCTGGTTGCGCGCCTGGGCGATGGCGGCATCGGCGTGCGCGAGCCGGGCCGATGTCCCGTCCCGCTCGACCAGCAGCATCGTGTCGTCGAGGCGAGCCAGAACGTCGCCCGCCCTCACGGTGTCGCCGGCCTCCGCTTCGATCGAGACGATGCGCAGGTCGGTGAGGTCGGACCCGACCAAGACAAGCTCACGCGCGACGACGCTTCCCGTCAGCCTCGCCGTTTCGGCGACCGCCCCGCCCTGCGCCGTCACGACACTGACCGCCTGCGCGAGGGACGCGGTGTCCGCACCGGCGGCATGAGCGCCTCCGGGAATCAGCGCGACGAAAGCGGCGGCCAAAAGGACCAGCTTCCATCCCCGATGATCCGGCCGGGGCCCGCCCCGGCGGGGGGAGAGCGGCGGCCGATCGGCGCATCGGCTCCATTCCGGCGAACGGAATTCGAAAGGCGAAGCGCCATGGCGACGTTCGGGAAAAGCAGGCATCGGCAGGCTCCAGAGCTTGCGATCGGCACGCGAGGACGAGGTGCGGCCGCTTCCTCAAGACCGGTCCCGTTCTAAGGGCGCGCCAGCGTATGCGGGTGTTGATCTGTTATGTTGTGTTGCGAAGGCCGGCCGGGCGAGCGCGCGGGGGAATTCACTGCCGTTTTCGGCTCCGGACGGCTGCGCGGCCCGGACGGCGCGACCCCACGCGACGCCGCGTTAACAAACCGAAACACAACAACACGTCCGCCGAGCCTGCCCCGTGACAGAAACCGGATCGCGGCTCTCGCCGGGCCTTCGAGGCGAGCGATGGCCAATCACGTCGTCCCGGAGTCATCATGTTCCTTTTTTCGCGTAGCACCGGTCATCCTGCGAATGCGGCAATCCTGGTTGCGGCCGGCCTGGCGGCCACGACAATCCGGGCGGCAGCCGCCGACGTGACATATGCCGAGCCGCCCTTCGAGGTGCCGTCTTACGAGGTTCAGCAGGCCGAGACCTTCCGGAACTGGACGCTCGTCATCGGCGCCGGCGCGCGCTACAGGCCGGAATACGAGGGAAGCGACGACCTGGAGGTCAGTCCCATCCCCTTCTTCCTGTTCACCTACGACGACTGGCTGAAGATCGATCCCACGGGCCTCGAGATCACCGCCTTCCGGTATGAAGGCTTCTCCGTATCCGCTCTCGTCGGCTATGAATCGGGGCGGAACGAGGACGACCACGACAGGCTCCGGGGCCTCGGCGACATCGACTTCGCGGCGACCCTCGGCGGCCGGGCGGCCTACGAATTCGGCCCCCTGGAAGCCTATGCGACGATCGAACAGACGATCGGCGGCAGCGAAAGCCTTCTGGGCAAGACCGGCCTCTCGCTCACGGCGCCTGTCAGCCAGCGGCTCATTCTCGGCGCCAAGGCCGAGGCGACGATCGCGGACGACAATCACATGCAGGCCTATTTCGGCGTGGACGCCATCCAGGCGGCGGCGTCCGGCCTGCCCGAATATCAGGCCGAAGCCGGACTGAAGCGCGTCGACATATCCACATCGGCGACGTACCTCTTCAACGAGAACTGGCTCGTCCGCGGCGAGGTGGGCGTCGGCTTCCTGACGGGCGACGCCGCCGACAGCCCGATCGTCGAAGACGACCTCCAGCCCTCCGCCTCGCTCTTTCTCGGGTACAAGTTCTGATGGCCGACCGGTTCGATCTGGCGCATATCGATCGATTCTGACGTCGCCTGAGTATCCAACGGGCCGGCAGATGCCGAACAGGGCGGTGCTTCGGGCCTTCCTTGAAAAAGGGAAGGCCTTGTCGCCGGCGTGAAACCGCCGCGCATCGGCCGTGGCGGATTCGTCTGGGCGAGGCCCCTCCGGATCGCCGGTGCCGATCGAACGATGGTGCGTTGCCGGTTCCGCCGGCCGCCCGACACAGCGCTTCGCATCGAGTTTGCGCCAGATCGCGAATGAGCGTGGTCGCTCCGACCATCGCCGGTCGTTCGTCCTTTGCGATTACGGCACGAAGGATGGAGATGCGTTCAGCGTCTCGGAGATTTCGTCGGCACCAAGCGGGGCCTTGGCCCTGCGCTTGCGAGCGGGCGCGCTCGCGAAACCTTCGGCGGGATCAGCGGCGATCAGCGGCCGCCCCCGGCATGAGCCTGGCTTGGGCCAATGTCGGCAAGGGGGAGGTACTCCATCTGATCGCGAGGGTCATGCCGCCCTGCGTCCTGCCGGCCGCCTTCCTCCTCAACTGGTCAGAGGACCTGCACGAGAAGTGCATCAAGCTCCGGGCCGTCGGGCTTTGTGATCCCGGGAAGGCTGGTCTGACCGGCTGAGAGCGCGATTTCTGGCGAGTTCGCCCCGTGAGGGAGCCGCAGCCCGCTGGACATTCAGGCATGAAGGATTGACCTTCGCAAATATGTCTGACAGGTTGGCGAATGGCATTAGACATGTGGGAGGCATGGCTATGAAATACGACTCGCTTCTTCGCTCGGCGCGGGCTTTCGGGCTTGCAGGCGCGTTTATGGCCTGGGCGGCCGTCCTGTCTGGTCCGGCCTTCGCGCAGACGCCCCCCAATCAGTTGGTCGTCGGGTTCAGCATGACCAACGTGCTCACGCTCGATCCGCATGCGATCACCGGACGGGAAACGGTCCAGGTGCTGGCGAACGTCTATGACGGTCTTGTCGCGCTCGATCCGGTGGAGCGCTCGCAAGCGCGGCCGAACCTCGCGGAGAGCTGGGACATCGCCGAGGACGGCATGTCGATCACGTTCCACCTGCGCGAGGGAGCTCTGTTCGCCTCCGGCAACCCGGTGACCTCCGACGACGTCGTGTGGTCTCTGAAGCGCCTGATGGCGCTCAATATGGCCCAATCCTCGTTCCTCAAGACACATGGCTTTACTGCGGAGAACGCAGAGGCGAGCTTTTCCGCGCCGGACGAGCGCACCGTGGTCGTGACGCTGCCGCGCCCTGTCGATCCGCAGATCATCGTGGCCACTCTCGGCATTGTCGGGCCAGGCTCCGTCCTCGACCGCGCGCTTGTCGAGGAGAACGCGTCGGGAA
This sequence comes from Aureimonas populi, assembly GCF_017815515.1. Classification (NCBI taxonomy): domain Bacteria; kingdom Pseudomonadati; phylum Pseudomonadota; class Alphaproteobacteria; order Hyphomicrobiales; family Aurantimonadaceae; genus Aureimonas; species Aureimonas populi. The sequence goes on along the minus strand of NZ_CP072611.1, from coordinate 857,377 downwards.
ACGATCTCGGCTCGGCCTGGCTGGCCCTGAACTCCGCAGGCTCCGGCGCCTACACCATGCAGGACTGGCGTTCCAACGAGCGGGTGATCCTGACCGCGAACGAGAACTATTGGGGCGAGGCGCCCCTGATGCAGCGCATCATCTGGCGGCACATTCCCGAATCGCAGAGCCAGCGCCTGATGCTGGAAAGGGGCGATCTCGATATCGCGTTCCAACTGTCGCCGGCGGATTTGAGCGCGCTCGAGGCCAACGACGAGGTGCGCGTCGAGTCCGTGCCCTCGACCGGCTTCTACTATCTCGCCGTGTCCATGAAGGACGAGCGCTTCGCCAAGGCGCAGGTGCGGGAGGCCCTGCGTCATCTCATCGACTACGAAGGTCTGAACGCGGCGATCCTGCCCTATTTCGGCCGGACCCATCAGCGGCCGATCAACTCCGGCTTCCTCGGGCTTCTACCGGACCCCGGTTATGCATTCGACCCCAAAAAGGCAAAGGGGCTGCTCGCCGAGGCCGGCTATCCGGACGGCTTCTCCGTCACCCTCCGGGCGGTCGCCGACGAGCCTTTCCTCAATCTCGCGACCGCGATCCAGTCGAGCCTCGCACAGGGAGGCATTCGAGCGAGCGTCGTGACCGGCTCGGGCGACCAGGTCTATGGCGCGATGCGCGAACGCAATTTCGAGCTCGTGGTCGGTCGCGGCGGCGGGGGGCAGAACCCGCACCCGGACTCGAACCTTCGCGCGCTCCTCTACAACCCGGACAATTCGGACGAAGCACAGCTCACGAACTTCCAGGGCTGGCGCACCTCGTTCTACGACGAGGAACTCAACCGCATGATCGACGAGGCCGTGGTCGAGACCGACCCGGAGCGCCAGGTCGATCTCTATGCGGCGATTCAGAACCGGCTCGAGGAGGTCGTCCCCTCGATCCAGCCCTTCTCGGAGGTCATCACCTCGGTGGCCGCGCGAGCCGACATAACCGGCCTAGTCGTCAACCCGTCCTGGTCGACCGATCTCGGACGCGTGGGCAAGGAGCGCTGACGTCCGCCTCGCGTCGGCCGCCCCATGGCTGAGGCAGCTTTCCATCACCCAAGGCGTCCTCCCCGATGATCCAGAATCTCCGCCTTCCCGGCCTGTCTCGCCAGGCCGTCGCCATCGCGATCACGCTTCTCGGGCTGCTCGTCCTCACCTTCGTGATCGGCCGGATGATGCCGGCTGACCCGGTCCGCGCGATCGTGGGGGAGGAGGCGACCCGCGATACCTATCAGCGCGTCTACCTCCAACTCGGCCTCGACCGCCCGCTCTACGAGCAGTTCTTCCTCTATGTAGGGGACGTCCTGACGGGCGATTTCGGAACGTCGATCCGCACGGGGCGTCCGGTGATCGAGGATATCCTCTACGTTCTGCCGGCCACGATCGAGCTTGCTACTTTTGCGATCCTGTTCGGCGCCGGGCTCGGCATTCCCCTCGGCGTGATCGCGGCCGTCAATCGCGACAAGCTGCTCGACCAGGTCATCCGCATCTTCAGTCTGCTCGGCCACTCCATGCCGATCTTCTGGACCGGCATGATCGGGCTGCTCGTTCTCTACGCTCATCTGGGATGGGTCGGCGGCGGCGGCAGGATGAGCGACTACTATATCGGCCTCGTCGACGAGCGGACCGGTTTCCTCCTCATCGACGCGGCGCTCGCGCGCGACTGGGAGGTCTTCCGCGACGCGCTCAATCATCTCGTGCTGCCGGCCTCGATCCTCGGCTACTCCTCGGCCGCCTACATCACTCGCATGACGCGCTCTTTCATGCTCGACCAGATCGGGCAGGAATACGTCACCACCGCGCGGGTGAAGGGGCTATCGGCCCGCCAGACCATCTGGAAGCACGCCTTCGTCAACATCCGCGTGCAGCTCGTCACGATCGTCGCGCTCGCCTACGGCTCGCTGCTCGAAGGCGCGGTCCTGATCGAGACCGTGTTCGCCTGGCCGGGCTTCGGCCAGTACCTGACCAACAACCTCCTCATCGGCGACATGAGCGCGGTGATGACCTGCGTTCTGATCATCGGGGTCATCTTCATCACGCTGAACCTCGTCTCCGACGCGCTCTACCGAATCTTCGACCCGAGGACGCGATGACCGTGGAAACCCTGACCATGTCCACAGCGAGCCGGCGGCGCTACCCTGCCCTGCACAGCCTGCGAAACATCCTCGTCTTCCTTCTGGGCAAGCCGATCTCGTGCTTCGGCCTTGTCGTGATCGGCCTTCTGCTGGTTATCGCACTCTTCGCGCCGCTTCTTGCCACGCACGACCCCTATGCGCAGAACCTCGCGAACACGCTGGCGGCGCCTGGCGCGGCGAACTTCTTCGGAACGGACGAACTGGGCCGCGACATCTACAGCCGCCTCGTCTACGGCACGCGCATCACGCTCACCATCATCACCCTCGTCACGGCGGTGGTCGGCCCCATCGGTCTGATCGTCGGCACCACCGCCGGTTACTTCGGCGGCCTCGTCGATACGGTGATGATGCGCGTCACCGACATCTTTCTGAGTTTCCCCGGCCTCATCCTGGCGCTGGCCTTCGTGGCCGCGCTCGGCCCCAGCCTGAACAACGCGATCATCGCCATCGCGCTCACGTCCTGGCCGCCCATCGCGCGGCTGGCGCGCGCGGAGACGCTGACCTTCCGCTCCGCCGACTATGTTGCGGCGGCGCGTCTTCAGGGCGCCTCGCCCCTGCGCATCATCGCCAAGAGCATCGTGCCGATGTGCCTTCCCTCGGTGATCATCCGCCTGACGCTGAACATGGCGACGGTGATCCTGACGGCGGCCGGGCTTGGCTTCCTGGGCCTGGGCGCGCAGCCGCCCCTGCCGGAATGGGGCGCGATGATCGCGACTGGGCGGCGCTACATGATCGATTCCTGGTGGCTGGTCACTTTTCCCGGCCTTGCGATCCTCATGGTGAGCCTTGCCTTCAACCTCGTCGGCGACGGTTTGCGCGATGCGCTCGACCCCAAGCAGATGAACCGGAGATAAGCCGATGAGCGACACGATCCTCGACGTCGCCAATCTCTCCGTGCGCTACCGGGGAAGCGACGCGCCGGCGGTGCGCAACGTCTCGTTCGCGCTCGGGCGCGAGCGGCTCGGCATCGTCGGCGAGTCCGGCTCCGGTAAGTCGACCGTCGGACGCGCACTCCTGCGCCTTCTGCCGAGCGCGGAGGTGACGGCGGACCGGCTCCAGTTGCAGGAACTCGACCTTCTGAAGTTTTCCGAGCGCGAGATGCTGCGGGTTCGCGGCCGCCGCATGTCGATGATCCTGCAGGACCCGAAATTCTCGCTGAACCCCATCCGTCGTGTCGGCGACCAGGTGGCCGAGGCCTTCCAGGTTCATTTCCGCTCGTCGCGCAAGGAAGCGAAGGCGAAGGCGCTCGCCATGCTGGGGGCGGTGCATATCCGCGACCCCGAGCGGGTCTATGCTCTCTATCCGCATGAGGTCTCGGGCGGCATGGGCCAGCGTGTCATGATCGCAATGATGCTGATGTCCGAGCCGGGCGTCGTCATCGCCGACGAGCCGACCTCGGCGCTCGACATCACCGTCCGCCTGCAAGTGCTCGGTATCCTGGATGAGTTGGTGCGCGAGCGCGGCATCGGGCTCATCATGATCAGCCACGATCTCAATCTCGTGCGCAATTTCTGCGACCGCGTCCTGATCATGTATGCCGGCCAGGTCGTCGAGAGCCTGCCGGCTTCCAGGCTCGGCGAGGCCGAGCATCCGTATACGCGCGGCCTTCTGGCGGCCCAGCCGCGCATCGGCGGCAACCGTGAGCCTCTGAAGGTTCTGGAACGCCGCCCCGAATGGAAGCGGCCGCTGGAGGAGATGCGGGCATGAAGGAGGTCGCCGTTCGTGGACTGACGATCAGCCTTGGAGAGGGCGCTCGCGCCGTCCGCATCCTGAAGGACATCTCCTTCACGGTCGCGGCGGGGGAATGCTTCGGGCTCGTCGGTGAGTCGGGATCGGGCAAGTCGTCGATCCTGCGATGCCTGTCGCTGCTGATGCGCCAGTGGACCGGTGAGGTCGCGATCGGCGGCCGCAACGTTCGTGAAATCCCGACGGTGGAACGCTGCCGCATGTTGCAAATGGTCTTCCAGGACCCGTACGGCTCGCTCCATCCACGCCAGTCCGTCCGTACTGTGCTGATGGAGCCGCTGCGCATCCACGGGCTCGACCGGCAGGAGGCGCGGGCCGAGCGGGCCATCACCGAGGTCGGATTGCCGGCGGAGTTCCTCGACCGCTATCCGCACGAACTTTCCGGTGGCCAGCGCCAGCGCGTCGCAATCGCCCGTGCGCTCATCCTCGAGCCGGATGTGCTCCTCCTCGACGAGCCGACCTCCGCGCTCGACGTCTCGGTGCAGGCGGAGATCCTGAATCTTCTCTCCGAGCTGAAGGCGCGCCGGAACCTCACCTACATCCTCGTCAGCCACGATCTCGCGGTGGTCGACCACATGTGCGACCGGCTGGCGGTGATGGAGCGGGGCGAGGTGCTTGAGATCCTCGATCGCTCCAAGCTCGTTTCGAACGGGGCGACGCACCCTTACGCGCGCCAGTTGATCGAGGCGAGCCTGGAGTACGACCGTGTCGCCTGAACCCGCTTGAAAACCGGGAACGAAGATGGCCGCCCCGGTTCTTCCGGGCGGCCATCTCGACATGCAGGGCGTTGGACCCTCAGGCGACCCGGTTGTTCTCGATGAAGTCGAAGTCGATGTCCTCGCCGAGGCCCGGCCGGTCCGGCACATGGACATAGCCGTCCTCGTCCATCGGGTCGGAAAGGGACTTCAGATAGTCGAATCCGTCGTCATACTCGAGGAACGGGTGCAGCAGTCCCCGCTCGTACCAACGGCAGTTCTTCGACGTGGCGGTCACGACCAGGTTGGGCGCGCCGTTGCCGTGAACCTCGCAATCCATTCCGAAGGCCTCGGAGAGGCGCATGGTCTTGAGCGCCGGGGTGATGCCGCCGACATCGTGGACCCCCGTGCGAAGGATGTCGCAGGCGCCCTGCTTGATCCACTCGGCGCGGTTCCAGAACTTGCCCGCGGCACTCTCCGGGCCGACGACCGGAATGTCGAGGTTCTCGGCAAGCCAGGCATAGGAGGAGATGGACTGCTCGTCCATCGGCTCCTCGATCCAGTCGAAGCCGAGCTTCTCCAGGCCCCGGCCGAGCTCCAGCGCATCGACGCGCGAGTACCAGTGGAAGGCGTCGATCATGAGGTGGATGTCGGGCCCGACCGCCTCGCGAACGGCCGCGCAGGCCTTTATGTCCATTTTCACGTCCGGCGCCCAGGAGACCGGCGGCATCCAGGTGTGCAGCTTGATGCCCTTGTAGCCGCGCGCGACGAGCTTTTCGGCGAAACGCCCGTAGTCCGCGGGCGTGGCGAGCCCGCCCTGGATTTCGTCACCGCACATGATGGAGCCGTAGGCCCGGACCTTGTCGCGATAGGCGCCGATCAGCTTGTGCACCGGCTGGTTCAGGGTCCGGCCGGCAAGATCCCAGAGGGCGCAGTCGACGATCGCCAGTGTCCGGTCGGTGAGCTGCGCCGCGCTTCCGCGCTGCCAGTGGGCGAGGTCGTGCCAGAGCCGTTCGCGGTCCCGGGCGTCCTCGCCGATCAGCACCTTCTTCACGAATTTTTCGATCAGATGCGGGCGCACGATCTCTGGAGGCGAGAAGCAGTGCCCCTCGTGCCCGTCCTCGCTGCGGACGGTCAGGATCGACAGCGGGACCTGATGCTCGGGACCGGGATGTGCATGGCCGGCGCTGTCGGCGTGGCGGCGCGTCTTCGTCAGGAATGTCCTGACGCTCACGTCGGTGATGATCATGGGCAGGTCTTTCACAACGTCTGGGTCAGCGGATGGGCGGGAAGCCGAAGAGTTCCCGTGGATTGTCGACGAGGGCCCTTCGGCGGCCTTCCTCGTCCGGGAACCAGCTCAGGACGGTGTCGGTCAGCGCCCTGTCGTCGGGATAGTCCTCGGTGGTCTTGGCCAGGTTGTGCGGCCAGTTGGTGCCCCATACGATGCGCTCGGGCGCATGGGAGGCCAGAGTCCGTGCAACGGCCGCGACGTCTTCATAGTGCGGAGCGCCCGAGCGGCTGGACTCGTAGACGCCGGCGAACTTGAACCAGCATCGGCCGGTGTCCATCAGCCGCCGCACCGCGGCGATCTGGGGCCCGTCCGGCGTGGCTCCGCCGAAGAACTTGCCGTGATGATCGAGCACCCAGCGCGAGCGCAGGGAGGCGAGGCGGCTTTCGTGATCGAGAATGCTCGAGCCGTCGAACTGGAGGGCGAGCATCCAACCGTGATCGGCGGCGAGCCGATCGACGGCTTCCAGATCCGCAAGGCCGACCGCGCCACCGGGAAGGTCCATGATGCGGGCGCCGACGACCCCCTCGTCCGTCAGGGAGCGCATCCGTGCGGTGTCGGTGTCGGGCCCGATCACGGCGACGCCGCGGGCGATGTCTCCCATCGCCTCAAGGCAGGCAATGAGGTTGGCGTTGTTGCGCTGGTGGGCGTTGCCCTGCGTGATGACCACTTGGTCGATGCCGAGCCAGTCCATGACCTTCCGATAGGCCTCGGGGCCCGGAAGGTCGCCGCCGGGCAAGGGGGGGCCGCCCGGTTCGGCCTCGAAGCCCGGCAGATACATGTGCATCTGCGTGTCGACGGTCCCGCGCGGCAGGCGCGTCAGGGGAGGCTCGCCGGTCAACGTGCGTTCAATCATGGGTCGTTCCTCATGCGGTATTCGGTCAGGGCGGCGCGGTCGATCTCGATGCCGAGGCCGGGCCCGTCCGGGATCGCGACGACACCGTGATCGTGTTCCACAGGATGCGTGACGACCGCCTGCCGGAACGGATTGTCGGTTCGGTCGAACTCGAGAATGGGCTCCAGCGGCTCGCGCCGTTGGGGCGAGGGGATCATCGCGGCCATGAACTGCAGGGCGGCTGCGATCTGGACGGCGGTCCCCCAGACATGCGGGACCACGCGAACCCCGTGCAGCGAGGAAAGATCGGCAACCCGTCGTGCCTCGGTGAAACCGCCGACGCCGCAGATATCGGGCTGGACGATGTCGACGGCGCGTGTCTCGATCGCCTCGCGGTGCCCCCAGCGCGTGTGCCACGTCTCGCCGCCCGCGACCGGCAGCGGCTGGCCGGCCCGAACCGCGCGGTAGGCGCCAAGCTGCTCGGGCTCGACCGGCTCTTCGAACCAATCGATCCCATAGGCTTCGGCCCGGCGGCCGAAGGCGACCGCCTCCATGACATCGTAACCGTGATTGGCATCGACCATCAGGCGGATATCGTCGCCGACAGCCTCGCGCACAGCCCGGATGACCCGCAGGTCCTCCTCGACGCCGAAGCCGATCTTGATCTTGGCGGCATGGAAGCCCGCGTCCCGGTGGCCCGCGACCTCGACGGCGTTGTCCTCTACGCGGTCCACGCCGTCCCTGCGAAAGGAGCCCGTGGCATAGGCCCGCACGCTCTCTCGGACACGGCCGCCCAGAAGGGTCGAGATCGACACGCCGAAGTGCTTGCCCTTGATGTCCCACAGCGCCACGTCGATGCCCGAGAGCGCGGTCACCGTCAGCCCTCGCTGCCCCTGGTCGCGGAAGGCGTCGTAGAGGCAAGACCAGAGAAGTTCGGTCCTCAGCGGGTCCTCACCGATCAGGAGCGGCGCGTAGGCGGCCACCATCGCCGCGTTGGGCCGCGCGGGGCCGAGGCATTCGCCCCAGCCCGTCGTTCCATCGTCGCAAACGATCTCGACGAGGACATTCGCGCGCTTTTCGAAGCGCATGCTCGCGCTCTCGAAGGCAATGCCGAGCCGATGTTCGAGGAGATGCGTGCGGACGCGCTCGATCCGCATGGGCGCTCAGCGCTTCCAGGGCGCGATCAGGTCGCGCATCATATCCTCTTCCTCGCCGGTCAGGTCGGACAGCGGAGCGCGGACGGGGCCGGCTTCGAAGCCCTGAAGACGCACGCCGGCCTTGATGGCGGAGACGGCGTAGCCCTTGCGGCGATTGCGGATCGCCATGAAAGGGTAGAAGAAATCGTTCAGGATCTCCTCGCAGCGGGCGCGCTCGCCGGCGCGCAGCGCATTGTAGAATTCGATTGCCAGGTCGGGCACGAAGTTGAAGACCGCGGAGGAATAGGTGGTGAAACCGGCGCCGAGATAGGCCTCCGCGAACAGCTCCGCCGTCGGCATGCCGCCCAGATAGGTCAGGCGGTCGCCCATCTTGGCGGTGATCTGGCGCACGAGACCGATGTCGCCGGAGCCATCCTTGAAGCCAACCAGGTTGGGGCAGGTCTCGCAGAGGCGCGCCAGCGTGTCCGGCTGCAGAATCGCATTGTCGCGATTGTAGACCATCACGCCCATGCCGGTCGCATCGCAGACGCGCTTCACGTGATCGAGAAGGCCTTCCTGCGGAGCGTCGATGAGATAGTGGGGCAGAAGAAGGATGCCGTCGCCGCCGGCCTTCTCGACCGCGCGGGCGATGCCGACCGCAAGCTCGGTCCCGTAGCCGCAGCCCGAGACGATGGGCGTGCCGCCCGCCGACTCCTTGGCGGCCCTGACGATGGTCGGGATTTCGGCCGGATCGAGGGAGAAGAATTCGCCGGTGCCACCTGCCGCGAAGAGCACCGACGCTCCGAAGCCGGACAACCACTCGACGTGGCGTCGGTAGGGCTCGGGGTTGAAGCGGTACTCATCGTCGAAGGCCGTCACGGGGAAGGAGAGCAGCCCTGCGCCCAGTGCGATCTTTAGTTCCTCAGGCGACATGTCGATGATCCCAGCGCGATGTTCGATCGCCAACCCGTAGCAACCCAACAGACATGAGTCAACAACATGTATGATAGGTTAGGCGCGACTGCGCAGAAGGTTGCGATAGCGCCGCGCGCTTCCCTGCAGGTGGATACGCATCGCCTCTCGCGCGGCCTCGACATCGCCGTGGATGATGGACCCGACGATCGCTTCGTGCTCGCTCTGAAGCCGTTCCATGTTCACCGCGCCCTCGTTTCCCGGCGAGGAGGACGGCAGCTGCGTCCGGGGGATGATGCCGATGCCCATCATCGTCAGGAATTCCCCGAAGCGCGGATTGTTGGTTGCCTCGGCGATCGCGCGGTGAAGCGCAAAATCCGCCTCGGCCGTCGGCTGGCCGGCGCGCACGCAGTCCTCGATGGCCCGATGGCGGCTGAGGATATCCTCCTCCTGCACCGGCGAGCGCCGCTGGGCGGCAAGGCCGGCCGCTTCGATCTCGACAGGTGCGCGCAACTCCAGGATTTCGAGAATCGAGGAGATTTTCGCATAGTCGATATTCTGGAAGGGAAGGGCGGGTGGCGCCTCGACCAGCCGCACGAAGACGCCGGCGCCCTGCCGTGCCTCGACCAGCCGGTCAGCCCGAAGGGCGGCGATCGCCTCGCGAACGACGGTGCGGCTGACCCCGTGCTCCTGCGTGAGCTTCGCCTCGCTGGGGAGTTTCTCTCCCGGCTGGAACGCGCCCGCGGCGATCGCCTCCCGCAGCGCCTCGCTGATCTTCTCGACGAGCGTCCCGCCGCCTCGGTTGGAGCGCGTTCCGCTTGTCGGTTGAGTGTCCATCGAGCAAGGCTCTCCATAATAGGCGATTTCCAGTGGAAGTCTAACAACGGACGGGTCGCGGTGCAATTGGCTTTCAGTTCACATCATATAGGTTGACCAATAATGTCATATATGTATGTGTCGCGGTGCGAGCGGATGATCGGCTGGAGGAGTGGGACGTGCGCAGAATTCTGATCACCGGCGCGGCGGGCGGCCTCGGGCGTGTTTTGCGAACCCGCCTTCGGGCGGAGGGTCTGTTGCTTCGCCTGTCGGACGTCGCGGAGATAGGTGAGCCCGTTCCGGGGGAAGAGATCGTGCGGTGTGACCTTGCCGACGCAAAGGCCGTTGATCGTCTCGTGGATGGGTGCGACGCGATCATCCATCTGGGCGGAATCTCCCTCGAGGACCGGTTCTCGCGCATACTCGACGCGAACATCCTCGGTCTCTTCAATCTCTACGAGGCCGCCCGTGCGCATGGGCACCCCCGGATATTCTTCGCCAGCTCCAACCATACGATCGGTTTCTATCGGCAGGACGAGCGGCTCGATGCCGGTATGCCGATGCGCCCGGACGGGCTCTACGGCGTGTCGAAATGCTTCGGCGAGGCGCTTGCGCGAATGTATTTCGACAAGTTCGGCCAGGAGACCGCCATTGTGCGCATCGGCTCATGCTTCGAAAGGCCGCGCAATCATCGCATGTTGTCGAGCTGGCTCAGCTACGACGATTTGACTTCGCTCGTGACCTGCGTGCTGCGCGCGCCGCTCCTCGGCTGCCCGGTGATCTGGGGAGTGTCCGATAACGACCGCAGTTGGTGGGACAACTCCGCCATCGCCTATCTCGGATGGCGACCGAAGGATAACGCGGAAGCCTTCCGGGACGAGATCGAGCGGATGGAGGAGCGACCCGCGCCCGACACCCCGCTTGCAATCTGGCAGGGCGGCCCATTCACGCAGGACCCGATCGTCCCGGAAGCGTGATCTCGCCTGCGTGCAACGAAAGAAAAACATGACCCTGACCGGCAATCTGATCATCGGCGCCTCGTCGCGCCACGGCGCAAACGGCTCGTTCCAGGCAGTTGCGGCATCCAGCGGGCGCGAAATGGAGCCGAGCTTCGGGGGCGCTTCGCCGGCCGATCTCGATGAGGCGTGCGGGCTGGCCGAAGCGGCCTTCCGGCCCTATCGCGCCGCTGCACCGGAGGCGCGCGCGGCCTTTCTCGAAGAGATCGCCGGGAACATCCTTGAACTCGGCGACGAACTCGTCTTGCGCTGTATGGAGGAGAGCGGGCTGCCGCGCGGCCGGGTCGAGGGCGAACGGGGCCGCACCGTCGGCCAGCTTCGCCTCTTCGCCGAGGTCGTGCGCAAGGGGGCCTATCTCGACCGCCGCCACGACGAGGCGCTGCCCGATCGCCAGCCTGCGCCGCGCCCCGACCTTAAGCTGACCCATCTGCCGCTCGGTCCGGTGGCCGTGTTCGGGGCGTCGAACTTCCCGCTCGCCTTCTCGGTGGCGGGCGGCGACACGGCCTCCGCGCTCGCCGCCGGCTGTCCGGTCATCGTCAAGGCGCATTCGGCCCATCCCGGCACGTCTGAACTCGTCGGGCGCGCGGTCCAGAAGGCGGTCGCCGATTGCGCGATGCCCGAGGGTACCTTCTCGCTTCTTTTCGCCGCGGGCCGTTCGATCGGCGAGGCGCTGGTCGCCGACCCGCGCATCAAGGCCGTCGGCTTCACCGGCTCACGCCAGGGCGGTGTCGCGCTCATGGCGATCGCCGCCCGACGCGAGGTGCCGATTCCGGTCTATGCCGAGATGAGCTCGATCAACCCGGTGATCCTGTTTCCCGGCGCGCTGGCCGAGCGCGGCGAGGCGATCGGCAAGGCATTCATCGCGTCGCTGACGCTCGGAGCCGGTCAGTTCTGCACCAACCCGGGCCTGATCCTCGCCGTGGAAGGCGCCGGCCTCGACGGCTTCGTCATGGGCGCGAAGGCCGCGCTCGGCGAGGCCGCTGCACAGACCATGCTGACGCCCGGCATCCACCGAGCCTACTGCTCCGGCATCGAGGCGCTCGAAGGCAATCCGAAGGCGCAAAAGCTCGCCGAAGGCCTGGCCGGCGAGGAGCATCAGGGCCGTGCGGCCCTTTTCTCGACCCTCGGTGCGGATTTCCTGGCCGAGGAGAGCCTCGCGGACGAGGTGTTCGGCCCGTCCTCGCTTCTTGTTCGATGCCGGAACGAGGCCGAGCTGCGCAAGGTGGTGGACCATCTGGAAGGGCAGCTTACGATCGCGATCCATATCGCCGAAGGCGACATCGATGCAGCCAGGGCTCTCATGCCCGTTCTGGAGGAGAAGGCGGGCCGCATCCTCGCGAACGGGTTCGGCACGGGCGTTGAAGTGGCGCACGCCATGGTCCATGGCGGCCCATACCCCGCAACCTCGGACGGGCGTTCCACCTCCGTCGGAACGCTCGCCATCGCCCGCTTTCTGCGCCCCGTCTCATATCAGGACCTGCCGGACGCTCTATCCGACGAAACGTGGTGCCTTGGGAGATAGGCGGAACTGGAAAAATGCGATGCTGCCGGCTGCCGGCTCCCGATGAAAATGGCCGGGCCTGCGAGGCTTGCAGACCCGGCGTCGTTCCGTGTGGCCCAGCCGTGAGCTCTCCTAAGGAACAGCGCTGACGACCTTCAGGTGAGCGATTCGCCGTTGATTGCGCGGTCGGGAGCTAGATAGCCCACGGCGGCCTCTCTCTCGCGGAACGCTTTGGCCCGCCGGACTCCCGGGCGGGCCGCTTCAACTCCTGTTTCGTCCAGGCGTCGGTCGTGGGTCGTCACCGGGCGGGGCGGGCGGTCGCGGGACGCCTGTGCCGCATGTGCGCGCCATGGCTCGATCGAACGGCGGCAGCGTCGGCATGGAATTCTCCCAGGCGGCGCCGGCAGGGGAAGGGAGCCGCTTTACAGGGGCAGGTTGGCCAGCACATCGGAGTAGGGGCGCAGATGCTCGTCGATCACCGCGCGGGCGGTCACGGCGTCATGGCGCTCCAGCGCGTCCAGCAGCCGGTCGTGTTCGCTGTCGATGCGGGGCGCGCGTTCAGGATTGGCAAGCATCGCGGCCACCGCCACCCTTTGCTGGCGCACCTGAAGCGAAGCGTAAAGCTCGGCGAGCGTGTTGTTGCGCATGGTCGAAACGATGGTGCGGTGGAACTCCTGGTCGATGATCGACCGGCGGACGAAATCCCGCGTCCTCGTCGTCTCCTCGATCTGGCGCTGCAGGGCGCGCAATTCCGGAGGAAGAGGGTATTTCTCGTCGCAGATGCGTTGAGCTGCGTATCCCTCGATCAATCGGCGGCTCTCGTAGACCTCCATCAACTCGTGGCCGGTGATGGCGCGCACCTGAGCGCCATGACGCGGTAGGAGCGAGATCAGCCGGTTGTTCTGCAGGAGATGGAAGGCCTCGCGGACCGGGGTGCGCGATACGCCGACCGCATCGGAAATCACCTTCTCCTCCAGGAACTGCCCGCTCTTCATCTCACCCGAGAGGATGCCGTTGTGGACGTAGTCGTAAACTAGGTCCTTGGCCTGTTTTTTCCCGGTCAATGTCCTGGATCCCGAAAGTGCGCCTCTGCGTCCACGATAAGGGAGCGAACTCGTGCCCACAAGAGATATGTGTTGACACTACTCCGTGTATACACGTTAAATGCGTGGCGAGGTCCTTGCTGCTGTTTGTCGGAGCGTGATCGGGTCATGAAGCACGGGTTCTGGATGTCATCCCCCCACGCGGCGGCGGCCGAGATGGCGAAGATGGCAGGTTACGACTTCGTGGTGCTGGACATCGAGCACGGGGCCTTCGACCTCAAGGACCTCGAGCGGTTCATCCCGTTGCTGAGGGGGCTTGGGCTCGAAGTGCTTTCCAAGGTCCTGGCAGCCGAGCGTGGCCCGATCCAGCAGGCGCTGGACTTCGGCTCGGACGCGGTGGTCATTCCGCACATACAGGGGGCGGAACATGCCGCCCATGTCTGCGGCTTCGCAAAATTCCCCCCGCTTGGCGATCGCAGCTACGCCGGCGGCCGTGTGGCCGCCTATGGCGGGTTCGACGATGCCTGGGTCCGCGAGCAGGATCGGCGCACGAAGTGTTTCCCCATGGTCGAGGGGGAGGGGGCACTGCGCGAGATCGCGGCGATCCTGGCGCTGCCGGTGGTCGACGGTGTCTTCGTCGGCCCCTCGGACCTCTCGCTTCGTCGAGAGCGCGGCGCCTATGCTCGTTCCGAGGAGGATTTCACCGATATCGTCAGCGTCGCTGAAGCCGCGGCGGCCGCCGGCAAGCCATGGATCCTGCCGGCCTGGTCGCCCGAGGAGAAGGCGTTGGCCCGCGAGCATGGTGCAGCCTATGCCGCGCTGACCATGGAGCACGGCGCCCTCTTCCAGGGGCTCCGCAGCGCGCGGGCGGGGATGGAGGCCGCCGAGTGACCATCCCCGCGCCCCTCCGGCTCGCGCTGCGCGACTGGGACTGGCTGACGCCGTTGCGTCTGGGGGAGGTGCCCGGCTCGGAGGGCGTGTCGGTGACGGTCGTCGACGACCTGCCTGCGGAGCTGGTACTGGATCCGGCGTTCGATGCGGTGGAAATGTCCTTCGCCCAGGCTGCGCGACGGCTGGACGAGGGCGACATGCGGGTCGTTTCGCTCCCCTGTTTCCCGATGCGCGGCTTTCGCCATCGCTGCGCTCTGGTGCGTGCCGACAGTGAACTTCGCCAGTTGCCGGAATTGAAGGGCCTGCGGATCGGGATGACCGGCTGGCAGGACACGGGCTCCACCTGGATTCGCGGGGCTTCTGGCCGAGGCCGGCGTCACCGCCGAAAGCGCCGAATGGAGGATCGGCCGTGTGAATGCGGGCGATCCGGCCCCGAGCGCGCCGCCGGATGACCGGCCCCCTTCCGTCACCGCGATCGGCCCGAACGAGAATCTGCTCCATCTGCTTTACAGGGGCGAAATCGACGCGCTGTTCGCCCCCTTTGCCCCCGCCGCGCTCTACCTGCCCGAAGCGCCCCTGCGCACCCTCCTGCCCGATCCCGTCGCGGCCGAGGCCGACTGGGCCATGCGCAAGGGCTTCGTCCCGGGCCTGCACGTGATCGCTCTGCGCCGTGAGGTGGCCGAGGCGCGTCCCGAGATCGCGCAGTTCCTACCCGATCTCCTCGACAGTGCCCGAGCCGCCTGGCGGGGCCGCCGCCGCCGTTATGCGGAGACCACGCCGTGGATCTCGCAGGCCTTCCTCGAGGAGACCCGGCGCCTCCCGGAAGGCTGGGACCGCAGCGGCGTCGAGCCGAACAGGTCCATGACCGCCGAATTCCTTCGCCTGCTTCTCGAACAGGATCTGATCCGTAACCCCCTGACGCCGGAAGACCTTTTTCCGGCCCATCTTCTTCCGTGCCGAACAAGGATAGACGCATGAAAGTCGCGCTCGGCCAGTTCCATGTCTCCCCCGACTGGAAGGCCAACCTCGCCACCGCCGAAAGCCTGATCCGTCAGGCCGTTGCCGGGGGCGCCGAGCTCCTCGTGCTCCCGGAGGGGATCATCGCGCGCGATGTCGATGATCCGCTGTCGCTCCTGAAGGGCGCGCAGCCGCTCGACGGACCGTTCGTCTCCGGGCTGGTCGGGGCGCTGAAGGGCACCGGCCTCACGCTCATGACCACGGTCCATGTGCCGGCCGAGGGTGGGCGCTGCGAGAATGTCCATATCGCCCTGAGCGGGAATGGTATCTTTGCCAGATACGTCAAGCTCCACCTCTACGACGCCTTCGCCGAGCTGGAATCGAACACCGTCGTGCCCGGTACGCAGGTTCCCCCGCTGGTCGAGGTCGGCGGTTTCCGCTTTGGAATGATGACCTGCTACGACGTTCGCTTCCCCGAACTTGCGCGCCGCCTGGCGCTGGACGGCGCGGATGTGCTGGTGATCCCGGCGGCCTGGGTGAAGGGGCCGAACAAGGAGCGGCACTGGGAGACGCTGGTCACCGCCCGGGCGCTCGAAAACACGGTCTATGCCATTGCGGTCGGCGAATGCGGGCCGCTCAATATCGGCTCCAGCCTCGTGGTCGATCCGCTTGGCGTGCCGCTGGCGCGCGCGGGCGAGATTCCGGCCCTGGTTTTCGCCGAGCTCGACCGCAAGAGGATCGAGGCTGCCCGCAAGACCGTGCCGGTGCTGCGGAACCGCCGATTTGCGGCTCCCGAACTGGCGCAGGCATGATGCGGCCGAGGGTTCCCCGCGGGTATCTGAGCGACGCGAGCGCGTTCTGGGCCGCGCCTTCGGATCCGCGTTTCTCCTACTGCCTCTATGTCCCGCGCCTCCGGCACGCGGGTAGCCGAATTCTGGTGCATATCCACGGCTCGCACCGGACGCCGGAGACCTTCCGCGATCTGATGGCTCCCTTTGCCGAAGAGACGGGGACAATCATCCTTTGCCCGCTCTTTCCCTGCGGGGTGGCCGATCGCGAGGACACGTCGAGCTACAAGCGCGTGTTCCATGAGGGGCTGCGCTACGACCTCGTGCTGCTGGATATGGTGGCGGATGCGGAGCGGCGTCTGGGGCTGGCGACGGGGCGGTTCGTCCTTGCCGGCTTCTCGGGCGGCGGGCAGTTCGTGCAGCGGTTCATCCTCGCTCATCCCGGACGCCTTCTCGCGGCCTCGGTGGGCGCTCCAGGGCTGGTGACGCTGCTCGATCCCGAATTGCCCTGGTGGCGTGGACTGCGGGGGCTCGAGGCGGTGATCGGCGCACCCGTCGACATGGCCGCTCTCGCGGCGCTGCCGCTGCAGGTGCTCGTGGGCGATCAGGATATCCGCCCCGAGGGCGTTCAAAGCCGCCCCGGCTCGACGCTCTGGATGGAGGGCATCAACGATACCGGCGCGACCCGGCTGGAGCGCGCGGCGGCCTTTGTCGAAAGCTTGCGCGCCAGGGGGCTCACACCGCGCCATGACGTTATCCCCGGAGTCGGCCACGATGGCTTTGCCATGCTCGACCCGATGCTCGACTTCGTCCGGCCAATACTAACCAAGCTCGGGGAGGCGCAGCCATGATTCCCTTGATCGATGTCGCCGGCGGCCCGGCCGCGCGCGGCGAGGCCTATGGCCGCCAGGCGAAAAGCTGGATCGACACGGCGATCGGCTTCTACCGTGCCGATTTCGCCGCGCGGGGCGTCGAATGGGCCGAGGCGGAGCGGATTGCCGAGAGCTTCCGCGACGGCATCGAGGCCTTCGACCCGGCGATCGCCACGGAGATCGAGGCCATCGCACGCGGGGCGAAGGTGCCGGTTGCCGCGATCGTGCTTTTGAACGCGCGCACCGAGGTGCTTTTCTGGCACGCGTCGGGGGCGGATGCCGGGCCCGCGCTGAAGCCCGGGCCCGAGGCCGAGGAATGCACATCGGCCATCGTCATGCCCGAGCGCAGTGCCGAGGGACGGCTGTGGCACGCGCAGAACTGGGACTGGCGGCCCGACGCCGCCGCCCATACGGTCGCGGTGCGGATCACCGGGGCCGAAGTGCCTGACGCGCTGCATTTCGTCGAGGCCGGCCAACTCGCCCGCCATGGCCTGAATCGCTGTGGGATCGCTGTGACCGCGATGGGGCTTCATACCGTCGGCCAATACGGCAAGCCGGGCATTCCCAGTCCTGTCGTGCGCCGCCGTGTTCTCCAGCAGGAAAGCTTCGGACGCGCTCTGGGCGAGGTCTTCCGCAGTCCGGCGTCGTTCTCTCACGCCCTCATGATCAGCCACGGCGAGGGCGAAGCCTGGTGTCTCGAATGCACGCCCGACCGAATCTTCTGGCTCGAACCGGAGGAGGGCGTTCTCAGCCATGCCAACCATTTCAAGCATCCGGCGGCCGTGGCGGCCGATATCGAGCGCAACCTGACCCGCGTGCCCGATTCGCTCTATCGCGACGGGCGGGTCGCACGCCGCCTGAAGGCGGGTGACAAGGCCTCGCTCGAGGATATGAAGCGCGCCTTTGCAGACCGTTTCGGGGCACCTGACGCCGTTCTTCGCCACCCCAACCAGCGGCCCGGGAGCTTGCTCTCGGCCACCGTCTACACGCTGATCATGTCTCCATCGGAAGGCGCGGCGCAGCTTTCCATCCGTCCCTGGGAAGGCACCGACTTCCAGCACTTCACGCTTTGAGAGGATAGCCTCATGCGACTGATGCAAACGCTCGCGACGCTGCTGCTGGGGACGGTCATGACCGCCACACCGCTGCTGGCGGACACCATTCGGGTCGGCATCGGTGCCGACATGATCTCGACGAATGTCGGCGTTCGCCGCGATTCCATCACCGACATCATCATGAGCCATGTGGCCGAGAGCCTGGTGGGCGTGCGCGACGACCTCGATGTCGGGCCGGCGCTTGCGGAAAGCTGGGTGATTTCGGAAGACGGGCGCGACTATACCTTCACCCTGCGCGAGGGGGCGCTGTTTCACAACGGTGCTCCGGTGACCGCGGCCGAAGTGGTCTGGTCCTGGGAGCGGATGCTGGACCCGCAAACCGAGTTCCTCTGCCGCAACTGGTTCGATGGAACCGGCACCACCGGGATCGAGATCACCGGGATCGAGGCCGTAGACGAGCGCCGCGTGCGCTTCACGCTCGAGGAGCCCAACGCCCTCTTCCTGCCGCGTATGGCCCATGTTGCCTGTCTGTCGGCGATCATCCATCCGGACTCGGTTTCCGAGACCGGAGAATGGATCGACCCGATCGCCACGGGCCCCTACACGATCGCCGACTGGCGCCGGAACCAGTATGTCGAGCTGGCCCGTTTCGAGCGCTATGTCCCGGCGATCTCGGAGACCAGCGGTTACTCGGGGGCGCGTGAGCCATTGGCAGAGCGTGTCCGCTTCCTGGTGATCAGCGATCCGGCGGCGGCGAAATCGGCGCTTCTGGCGGGCGATGTCGACGTTCTTCCCTCGCTCGACATGGATGCTGCCGACGAAGTCGAAGCCGCGGGCTTCGACGTGTCCATCACGCCAACGCCGGGTCAGGCGCTTCTATTGATGCAGACCGAAGACCCGTTGCTCTCGGACAATCGTGTCCGCCGCGCCATCGCCCATGCGATCAACCGGGAAGAGGCGGCCTTCTTCGCGACGGCAGGGCGCGGGGCGCCCAACCCGTCGGCCCTGGCGCCGCAATCAGCCTTCTTCGGACCCGAATTCCAGGAGACCTTGGCCTATGACCCGGACATGGCGCGCCAGCTCCTGGCCGAATCCGGTTATTCGGGCGAGGAAATCCGCATCGTCACCTCGACCCGGAACCCGGCTCTGATGAACTCGGCCGTCGCCATACAGGGGATGCTGCAGGCGGCAGGCATCAACGCCCAGCTCGAGGTGCTCGAATGGGCCGCCCATTTCGACCGCTTCTCGCGCGGGGATTATCAGGCGATGGTGATGAGCTACTCGGCCCGTCCTGATCCGACCATGGCGCTCGACGTGTTCGTGGGCGACAAGGCCTCCCGCGCCAATGCCGTCGTGGGGAACCCCGCCATCATCGAGGCTGTGACCGAGAGCGGCCTGATCCAGGATCGCGACGCTCGCCGCGAAAAGCTCCTGGCCATCCACCGGATGCTCCAGGAAGACGCATCGGCCCTCAATCTCTTCAACCTGATCCAGGGCAGCGCCTCGAGCCCCGAGCTGCGCGGCTACACTCCCTGGGCGCTGGGCACCGCCCGGCTCTGGGGTGTCTCCAAGGCCGACTGATCGGGGATAGGGATACGCCGTGCTGAATTATCTCACGCGTCGGCTGGTGCTGGCGATACCCACCCTGCTGCTGGCGGCCGTGCTCGTCTTCCTGCTGATGAGACTGGTGCCGGGCGACCCGGCTCTGCTCTTCGTCGGGGATATCAACGACCTCGACCTTGTGGCGGCCAAGCGGATCGAGCTGGGGCTGGACCAGCCGCTGCCGGTACAGTTCGTGCTCTGGCTGAAGATGGTTCTGTCGGGGGATCTCGGTGTGTCCCTGCGGACGGGCGAAGCGGTGGTCAGCGATATCGTCGCCGCCTTTCCGGTCACGGCCCAGGTGGTGCTGGCCGCCACCGTCCTTGCCGCGATCATCGCGCTGCCGGCCGGGATGATCGCCGCCTGGAAACAGGGCAGCGCGCTCGATCTGGGCGTGGTCGGTTTCGCCACCCTGTGCCTCTCGATCCCGAGCTTCTGGATGGCTCTGATGATGCTCACCTTCTTCGGGGTGACGCTGCGCTGGCTGCCGACGGTCGGCTATGTTCCCATGACCGAGGATTTCACCGGGGGCCTGCGTTATCTGATCATGCCGGTGGCGGCGCTGTTCTTCACCGAGCTTGCCACGCTGACCCGCATGTCGCGCTCCTCCACCATCGAGGTGCTGCGGCTCGACTATATCGCGCACGCCCGTGCCAAGGGCCTGCCGGAACGGCGCGTCCTGTGGCGTCACGCCTTCCCCAATTCCTTCGCGCCGACGCTGACCATCCTCGGCCTGCTGCTGGGCAATCTCCTCAGCGGAGTGGCGGTGATCGAGACCATGTTCAGCTTGCCGGGGATCGGGCGGCTGATGGTCGATGCGATCTTCAACCGCGACTATCCGGTCGTGCAGGGGGTCCTGCTGTTCACCGTGGTCATCTACGTGGCCGTGAACCTCATCGTCGATCTCCTCTATCCCGTCTTCGACCCCAGGGTGCGCCTCTGATGCTGCTCTATCGACTGAGAGCTTTCCTCGGGAGCCGCGTCAACGCCTGGATCGGGGTGCTGCTCATCGTGGCGCTCGTGCTCGCGGCGCTGATCGGGATGATCGGCACGCCCCATGACCCGCTGGTGCCCGATTTCCGGGCCCGGCTGGCGGCACCGGGAGAGGGATATCTGCTGGGCACCGACCAGTTCGGCCGCGACGTGCTGTCACGCATGTTGATCGGAGCGCGAGAGAGCCTGGCGATCGCCGCGCTCAGCGCGGGCCTGGCCGTGTTCCTCGGGGTGCTGATCGGAGCCACGTCCAGCTTTTTCGGAGGATGGCCCGACCGCATCGTGAGCGCCTGTCTGGACGCGCTCATGGCCTTTCCCGGGCTGCTTCTGGCCATGGCGATCATCGCCGTGATCGGGCCGGGCAAGTACGGGGTGATCTTCGCCTTGTCCCTGGCTTATACGCCCGCCGTGGTTCGCGTCGTCCGCTCGGCGGTCCTGTCGATCCGCGAGCGAGAATATGTCGATGCCTCGCGTGCGCTCGGCAACGGCGATCTTGTGACCATCGTCCGCCATGTGATCCCGAACTGCGTCGGGCCGCTGACGGTGATGGGAAGCTCGCTCTTCGCTTCGGCGCTCCTGTCGGAAAGCGCGCTCTCCTTCCTCGGTATCGGCGTGCCGCCCCCCTATCCGACCTGGGGCGGAATGCTGGCGGATGCCCGGCAATTCGCAGGCAGCGCGCCATGGCTGGTGGTGGCGCCCGGCGTTGCCATCTCTGCCACGCTGCTGGGGGCGAACATGCTGGGCGACGCGCTGCGCGACTTCTTCGACCCGCGGATGGAGCGCTGACGATGACCGATCCGGTTCTGGACATCCGGGAACTCGACATCGCCCTGACCCGGGGCGGCCAGGTGGTGCGGCCGCTCATCACGGGAGGCAGGCTCCGAGTTGCGCCCGGCACGATTCACGCGCTGGTGGGCGAGAGCGGCTCCGGCAAGACGTTGATGGCGCGCTCGATCATCGGGCTCATTCCCTCTTCGATTGCCGTGACCGGAGGGTCGATCCGCTTCAAGGGCAAGGAGCTGGTGGGTCTGCCGCTGCCTGAAATGCAAGGGCTGCGCGGTCGCCGGATCGGATACGTCTTTCAGGAGCCCATGCTCTCGCTCAACCCGGCGCTGAGGATCGGCATCCAGATGGCCGAGGGCCTGCGGCATCATCTGAAACTCTCAAGGGATGAGATCCGCGAGCGCTCCCTCCAGATGCTGCGCCGCGTGAGCCTGCGTGATCCCGAAGGCGCGCTGGACGCCTATCCGCACGAGTTCTCCGGGGGAATGCGCCAGCGGATCATGCTGGCGTCCGTGATGGCGCTGCGCCCTTCGCTGCTCATCGCGGACGAGCCCACCACGGCTCTCGACGCGGTCATCCAGCGAGAGGTGCTGGACATCATGACCGAGCTGACGACCGACATGGGCACCTCGGTTCTGCTCATCACGCATGACCTGGGCCTCGTGGCGCAATATGCCGGCGAGGTCAGCGTGATGCAGAAGGGGCTGATGGTCGAGGCAGGAACCGCCGAGGAGGTCATCACCCATCCGCGCGCGGCCTATACGCGCAAGCTGCTCGAGGCGAGCCCGGTTCGCCGGCCCCGGCCCGGCCCGGCCCCCGGCGCGGCGCCGGTCCTTCAGGTGCGGGGGCTGCAGGTGCGCTATCCGGGCCGCTCGGCCAGCTTCTTCCGCCGCGCGACCGACTTCGTCGCCGTGCGTCATGCCGACCTCGAGATCCGTCGTGGCGAGACCGTCGCGGTGGTGGGCGAGAGCGGCTCGGGCAAGACCACCATCGGGCGCGCCATCCTCGGGCTGCGCCGGGCTTCGGGCGGTGAGGTCGTGGTCGCCGGGCGCGAGCTGGAAGCCGGGAGCAAGGCCGCTCTTCGAAGGGTGCGAAGGCGGGCCCAGATCATCTTCCAGGACCCCGGATCAAGCCTCGATCCCCGCCTGCGGGTAGGCGAACTGGTGGGCGAGGGACTGCGGCTGATCCCCGGACTGGGCCGTGCCGACCGGGAGGCGCGGATCGCGAAGACCCTGGCCGACGTGGGGCTCGACGCCGATTTCGTGGCCCGTTTCCCCCATGAGCTTTCGGGTGGGCAGCGGCAGCGTATCGCGATCGCCCGCGCGCTGATCCTCGAGCCTGAACTGATCGTGGCCGACGAGGCTGTCTCCGCGCTGGATGTGACGGTCCAGGCCCAGATTCTGGATCTGCTCGATCGTCTCCAGCGCGAACATGGTTTCGGGATGATGTTCATCACCCATGATCTCGGGGTGGTGGAGCAGATCGCCGATCGGGTCATCGTGATGCGGGCAGGCCGCGTGTTGGAGACCGCCCCGCGCGATCCGCTCTTCGACGCGCCGCTCCACCCCTACACACGCCGCCTCCTTGCCGCCTCGACCCATGTCGAGCGCGAGGAGGACGGCAGCTTCCGGGTGCGCCGCGCCGAAGACATCCTGAGCGCCGCTCCGGCGCGCGACCTGCCTTGGTACGAGGAGGGGGAGGACTACGAGCTGACCGAAGCGGACCCCGGCCATTTCGTCGCGCTCCAAGCCTCCGCCGCAATGCGAATGGCCGGCTGAAGCGATCAATGACCCGGCCTCATATGCCGGACGCTTCCAGGCCCGTTTCGCCAAGGCTGCCTCGCTCGCCGTAGCGGGATCGAGGGCGCCGATACCGGCCCGTGATGAGCGACATTCTTGCGAGACCGGGGTGGCAGCTACGCAATGGATCTGGACGTTCCGCTGCACAAGCAGGGGTTCGCCTGGAGCACATGATGCGTAAAGTGCCGTAGCGAATGCATTCGGCGGTACAGCGCTGACGCGGTAACTCGAGTCCGGGTTGTGGGCCCCGGAGCCTTCCTCCGGCAGCGACCCATCCCGATGGGACCCGTCGGCCTTCTATGGCCCCGTGCTGGCCGGCACCTCCTCCATCACGACGTCGAAATGCGCCAGGCGCGAGGGGCCGAAATTCGTGGAAAGGGCGACATCGGTGGCATCGCGGCCGATCGCCATCAGGACGCGCCCGATGCGGGGCGTGTTGTGCCGCGCGTCGAAGGTGTACCAGTGCCCGCCCAGATAGACCTCGAACCAGGCGCTGAAGTCCATGGGCCCGGGCACGTAGGGGATCTTGATGTCGCCCAGATAGCCCGTGCAGTAGCGCGCGGGAATGTTCATGCAGCGGCAGAGCGCGATGGCAAGGTGAGCGAAGTCCCGGCAGACGCCGGTCCTGTCGATGTAGCCGCCATGCGCGGTCCGGGTCGCATCGGCATTTTGGTAGTCGAAGCGAATGTGAGTGTGGACATAGTCGCAGATCGCCTGCACCCGGGGCCAGCCGGGCGGGGTGTCGGCGAAAAGCGACCATGCCAGGTCGGCGAGGCGGTCGGTGTCGCAGTAGCGGCTGCCGAGGAGGAAGACGAGAACCTCGTCCGGCAGGTCCTTGATGTCGTGCTGCACGGCGTCGAGGGCCACGATGTCGGGCTGGCCGTCGTCATAGATCTCGAACGCCGTCGAGATGGTGGTGATGCCCTCCGGCGCCACGATGCGGGTGCAGGCATTGCCGAAGCCGTCCGTGTAACCCCAGGCCTCGATGGGCCGGTCGAAGCGCAATGTCTGCTCGGTGAGAAGGTCCGCGCGGCGGGAGGGGTGGATGTTCAGAACCAGCAGCATCGGCGTCGGCTGCGGGCATTCATAGCCCAGGGTAAAGCCCGCACGGATCTTCATCGCAGCCTCCGGTCATCGAGAAATCGAACGTCCTGAAGCATTAGGGGCCACGATGCCGTCGAACGCCAGCCCCCTGTGACGCTGCGGAAGGAAACCGCCGCTTCGTCAGCCGGCCGCGTCACGCTCCGTCGTCACGTTCACCTGCACCGACATGCCCAGATCGTCGGACGCGAGGCCATTGTAGCTTCCCGAAAGAGGAACGGCCTGGCGGGGATCGCGGGAGACAGCCACACGGATCAGGTCGCGATTGCCGACGATGCCGTTCGTGGGGTCGAACTCGATCCACCCGGCGCCGGGCAGGTAGACCTGGCACCAGGCGTGCGTGGAACCGCCGCCGAGCGTTTGCGAGCCGTCGCGGTCGGCGACATAGATGTAGCCCGTGACGAACCGGGCGGCGAAGCCGAGCGAGCGCACCGCCTCCATCATGAACAGCGCGAAATCCCGGCATGTCCCCCGCCGCAGCCGCAGGGTTTGCGCCGGCGGCTGCGTCCCGGCCTCCAGCCGGCGCGAGTAGGTGAAGCTCTCCCGGATCGCGTAGCACAGCGTCATCAGGAGCGTGCCCGTGTCCGTGTGGCCGGCCGGGCTCACGAACTGCCTTGCCCAACGGGCGACCTCGTCGTGCTCGTCGGGATACTGGCGCCGGATGGTGAGCGCAAGATCGGGCGCGTCCTCCTCGTCGTAAGCGAAAGGGTAGGAGAGCGCCGCGTCGTCGATCTGGAAATCGGGCGTCGCCTGGGGCGTGTGGTCGAGGCGGATACGCGCATCGAAGGCGAGGATCGTCGCAGGTCGCGAGATCCGCACCAGCGCGATGCAGTTGCCGAAGACGTCATGGATCCACCGCACGGCGCTGGGCTCCGGCTCGACGACGAGCGATGTGGAAAGGAGGCGCTGATCGTAGCTGTCGCGCGGCCGGAAGAGGATGCGGTGCTCGCCGAAATCCACCGGCCGCGCGTAACGATAGGTCGTCAGATGCCTCACCGAGAAGACGGGCATGCCGGATCATCCTCCATCGACAGGCAGATCATTGCCTGCCGCCGGGAGGATTGACCAGCGCCAATATCCCGCTCGATCCCCCCGGTCCGGCAGTTCGAGGCGGCTACCGGCGCGGCCGCAGCCTGACGCCGGTGCCGCCGCCGATTTCGGAGATGAACTCGATCCCCGCCGCTTCCAAGGCGCCTTGCAGGGCGGACACATTGCTCTCGGCGACGGTCATTTCTTCCGTCTCGAAAGCGCGGATGGTCGAGGCGTCGGCGCCCGATGCCGTGGCCAGCTCGAACTGTGACCAGTTGAGCAGGGCGCGAGCGGCACGGCACTCGCCCGGCGTCATCACCGCCGGCCTCCTGCCGCCCGGCGGGCGGTGCGCGGGTTCATCCCTTCCGAGCCTGCCTTGCCGCATAGCGATCATCACGCGCCGCCTTGCGAGCAGCTTCGTCCTCGACGGCCCGTGCCACGAGGTCGGACTTCCTGGCATTCTCCTGCGCTTCTCGCTCGGCTGCCAGCAAGGCTTGATGTTCGGCCTCTTCCAGCCTTTTCCTTTCGGTCTCCGCGCGTTTGGCGGCCTCGCGTTCCTCGCGGGCGGCGGCGAGCGCGGCGCGCTCGGCCCGCCTCGCCTCGGCGGCCGGATCGTTCTGCCTCGCCTTCACCTTCTCCAGAAGCGCGGCCTTGGCTTCCTTCGCGGCATTGCGGCGTTCGACGAACTCTGCATCCTTCTGTTTCAAAGTCCGGCCTCCTGATGTGCCTGCGTGGCGGGGGGCGCATCCGCCTCATCGCCCGGGGCGTCGTCCTCGCCTCTCTTGGCCACCCTAGCCTCGCTCTTGGCCGCCTTTTTCGCGGCCTTCGCGCGGTCCCGTTCCTGCCGTTCGAAATTGAAGTTGGGTTTTCTGGCCATCTGGTCTCCTTCCGAGAAGTGGCACTGTGCAATGAGCCCTATGTCATCTCCCGCGAGCCCAGAAGCAACCCGGCGCTTGCGATGAATGTCGGGAAGGGGCCCTTCGTCGCGGCTCGAACGGCCAGAATCGGAGCCTTTGCCGGGCAGGCGGAGGAGAAATCGATGAAGATGCGCATCCGCATGGCAAGGGGGCGCCGCCGTTCTTTCCGCCAACGCAGCCCCCTCCTCGCAGCCGAGCCCGCCGCCTGCCAGGTGCCTCGCTTGACCCCGATCCTCTCCTCGCCCTCATCCTGAGCCTGTCGAAGGCTGAGGGTGAGCGGCACCACGCCCGCACCAAGCGCCCCCCGTCCTTCGACAGGCTCAGGATGAGGGGCTGCGCGAAGGGCTCAGGGTGCGCGGCTATGCGAGGGGCTCAGGATAAGGGCGAGGAGAGGCTCGGGATGAGGGGCTGGGCTCAGAAGCCCAGCGCCATTCCGTCCTTGCGGCTGTCGGAGCCGCCGTGGAGGAGGCCGGTTTCGTGGTCGATGCGGATGGCCTGGCTGCCGCCGAGGGGAGAGGAGGCGAGCGCGAGGCGGTGGCCGAGCGTTTCGAGCCTGTCGCGCGTCGCCTGGTCGATGCCGGGCTCGATCTGCAACTCGCCGTCGAAGGCGAAGGAGCGGGGCGCGTCCATGGCTTCCTGGAGATCGAGGCCCCGGTCGATGACATTGGACAGGAAGGCGGCGTGGCCGGCCGCCTGATACTGCCCGCCCATCACGCCGAAGGGCATTACGGCCCGCCCGTCCCGGAAGACCATGCCGGGAATGATCGTGTGCATCGGCCTCTTGCGCGGGGCGATGGCGTTCGGGTGCCCCTCGATCAGCCGGAACGACGCGCCGCGGCTGTGGAAGAGGACGCCGCTGGCCGGGTCGAGGCGGCTCGAGCCGAAGGCGTGGAAGATGGAGTTGATGAAGGAGATCGCGTTTCCGTCCCGATCCACCACGGACAGATAGATCGTGTCCTTGTGCTCGGGCTCGTCCCACAGGGCCGGCCGGCCGGCGCGCCGGGGGTCGATCCGCGCGCGCAAGGTCCCGACCACCTCCTCGGACAGAAGCGTTTCGGCCAGTCCCTCGCAATGGGCGGGATCGGCGATCAGCGCATCCCGGTGATGATAGGCCAGCTTGGTGGCCTCGGCATGCAGATGGATGCGCTCGGCCTCGCCGATCCCGTTGCCGAGATCGAAGCCGGCCAGAATCCGCAGGATGAGAAGCGCCGCGAGGCCCTGTCCGTTCGGCGGGCATTCATAGACGTCGTAATCGCCATAACGGGCGCTGATCGGCTCGACCCAATGGGCCGCGCTCGCGCCGTCCGCGAAATCTTCCGGCGTGTGCAGTCCGCCGAGCCCGCGCAGATGCGTGGCCATGCCCGCCCCCGTCGCCCCGGAATAGAGGCCCGGCGCGCCCTTGGCGGCGATCTCGCGCAGCCTTGCGCCGAGAAGCGGCTGGGCGTGCCGCTCGCCCGTCGAGGGCGCGCGCCCGCCCGGCAGGAACAGCCGCGCGGCATGTTCGTCCCCCGCCACCACCGACGCGCTGGCCGCCCAGTCGAGCGCCACGCGGGGCGTGATCGGATAGCCGTTCTCGGCATAGCCGATGGCGCGGGCGAAAAGCCGGTCGAGAGGCAGCGTGCCATGATCGTCGTGGAGCCGGCACCAGGCCGAGATCGCGCCCGGAACGGTGACGGAATGGGGGCTCGTCTGCGACAGCCCCGTCACGCCGAGCGCCTTCAGCGCCTCCACGCTGGCGCCCGCCGGGGCCCGCCCGGAGCCGTTCAGCGCCTTCACCGGCTGGCCGGCCGGGGCGTAGAGAACGAAGCAGTCTCCGCCGATCCCCGTCATCAGCGGGTCGACCACGCATTGCACGGCACATGCGGCGAGGGCGGCGTCCACCGCGTTGCCGCCCTGGGCGAGGATTTCGAGCCCCGCCGCCGTCGAGAGCGGATGGGAGGTCGCGATCATCGCCTCGCTGGCGAGTGTCGTGGGGCGGCGGGCGGAGAAAAAGTCGAACATTTCAGCGATATCCGGGGGTCTTTGAAGCGAAACTAGGTGTAGCCGCGTCGAGGGGGAAAAAGCGATACCCGATCGTTCCCCGCGCGCGCCGGTCATGGGCCCGGCTCCCTTCCCCCGGCCCCGGTCAGGGGAAAGAGGCAGGCGACCTGGCGGCCGGCCATGAAGGGCGTCAGCACCGGGTCGTCCGTGCTGCATGGCCCGCGCGCGAAGGCGCAGCGCCCGGCGAAGCGGCATCCGGGCGGCAGGTCGAGCGGGCTGGGCAGTTCGCCGGGCAGCGGCTCGACGATGGGGGCGAAGAATTCGGGCGCAGCCGCCCGCAAGGCCTTCGCATAGGGATGGGCCGGATCGTTCAGCACCGCATTGGTCGGGCCGGATTCCACGATGCGGCCGAGATACATGATCGCGATCTCGTCGCACAGATAGCTGGCCACGCCCAGATCGTGCGTGATGAACAGGAGGGTGAGCCCCATCTCGCTCTGCAGGCGACGAAGCAGTTCGAGAAGCTGGGCCTGGGTCGAGACGTCGAGGCCGGAGACGGCCTCGTCCGCCACGAGAACGGACGGGCCGGAGGCCAGCGCCCGCGCGATCGCCACGCGCCGGACCTGGCCGCCCGAAAGCCCGGCCGGATAGCTCGACGCGGCCTGGAGAGGCAGGCCCACCCGCGCCAGAAGCTCCGCGACGCGCCCCTGTATCTCGGCTTCCGGGCAGATGCCGAAATGGCGGAGAGGCTCGGCGATCAGCGCGGCCACGGACATGCGCGGATTGAGAGAGCCCCGCGCATCCTGGTAGACCATGGCCACCTCGCGCGCGAAGGAGGGGTCCTGCGCCCGGCTCTCGGCAATGGGCCGCCCCTTGTAGAGCGCGCGTCCGTTGCTGGGGTCGGAAAGGCCCAGAAGCACGCGCAGCAGCGTGGACTTGCCCGAGCCGCTCTCGCCCACGAGCGCGACGCTGGCGCCGCGCCGGACGCGCAACCGCACGCCGTCGAGCGCGGCAAGGCCATGCCGCTGGCGGCCGAACCAGCCCGCGCGCCGCGTGACCTGATAGACTTTCTCCACATCGAGGAGTTCGAAGACGATCTCCCCTTCGTCCGCATCGCGCCCGGCGGCGGCCATGGCCGGCGCGCTCATTGCGGATTCCAGCAGGCGACATGGCGCCCGTGCAGTTCGGCCAGGGGAGGGCGCTGGGCGGTGCAACGGGGGAGGGCGCGCGGACAGCGCGTGGAGAAGCGGCAGCCCTGCGGCATCTCGTCATAGCTCGGCACGCCGCCTTCCGGCGGGGTCAGCCGCCCGCCGCCGATCTCCACCACGCAGGATTTCAGAAGCTGCGTGTAGGGATGGCGCGGCGCCTTGAGGACGATCTCGCTCCTTCCCGCCTCCATCACCTGCCCGGCATAGAGCACCACGATCTCGTCGCAGGCCTGGCTCGCCAGCGCCAGATCGTGGAGGACGAAGATGCAGGAGGCGCCGCGCTCGCGGGTCTGGTCGAGGATCAGGCGCACGATCTGCGCCTGGATGGTGACATCGAGGGCCGAGGTCGGCTCGTCGGCGAAGAGGAGATCGGGATCGCAGGCGAGCGCGATGGCCACCATCACGCGCTGCTGCATGCCGCCCGACAATTGGTGCGGATAGGCCGACATGCGCGCCTGCGCGTCGTTGATGCCGACGCCTTGCAGAAGCGCCACCGCGCGCGCCTGTGCCGCGCCGCGTTTCATGTTCAGCTTCCGGCGCAGCACCGAGGAGAGTTGCGAGCCGACCGTGTAGCAGGGGTTCAGTGCCGCGCCCGCATCCTGGAAGATCATCGACAGGCGCCTGCCGCGCAGCCTGGCCCAGTCCCTCTCGCGCAGCGAGAACAGATCGTCGATGCCGTCGAAGGCGGTGCGCCCCTCGATCTGCGCGGCATGGCGATCCAGAAGACCCATCAGGGCGACGGCGATGGTGGACTTCCCGGCTCCGCTTTCGCCCACCAGCGCGATCGTCTGCCCCTTTCCCACCGTGAAGCTGACCTTGTCGAGGATCCGGCGCTCGCCCCGGTAGAGGGTCAGGTCCCGCACCTCCATCAATGCCGCGCTCAACGTCCGCTCCTCAATTGGGGGTCGAATTCCTCGCGAATGCCGTCGCCCACGACCGACAGCGCGATGAGGAGGATGGCGAGCGCCAGCCCCGGCATGCCCGACATCCAGGGCGCGAAGCTGACGAAACCGCGCCCCTCCGAGATCATCAGGCCCCAATCGGGCGTCGGCGGCGTCACGCCGATGCCGATGAAGGAGAGCGAGGCGGAGACCAGAACCGCCTCCGACAGCCGGATCGTGACCTGCACGGCGAGGGGGAAGAAGACGTTGGGCAGGATGTGCCGGCGCACCACGTGGTGCCAGGGAACACCCATCAGGCCGGCCGCCTCGACGAAGAGCTTCACGCGCACCTGCATCACGTCCGAGCGCACCGTGCGCGCGAAGGGGCCGATCAACGAAAGGCCCACGGCCAGGATCACCTTGTCGACGCCCTGCCCGAGAATGGCGATGAAGGCGACGGCCAGAACCAGCGAGGGAAGCGCGAGGATAGCGTCGATGAGGCGCACCAGCACCCATTCCGTCCAGCCGGTGGCGAGCCCCGCGGCAAGGCCCAGGAGAAGGCCGCCGAAGGCGCCGAGAAGGACCGAGAAGATCCCGATCGCCAGCGCGTAGCGCGCACCGTAGATGATCCGGCTGAGGACATCCTGGCCGTAGCTGTCCGTTCCCAGCCAGTGCGGCACGGTGCCGGGCGGCACCATCATCGCCTCGAAACTCTGCTGGTAGGGGCTGAAGGGCGCCACGAAGGGCGCGAACACCGCCGCCAGCAGATACAGCGCGGCGATGGCGAGCGCGATGGTGAAGAAGGGGCGCCTTGCGAACATGGAGCGCCGGCGCGAGCCGCGTCGCGTCGGCGCGGGAACCGGGTGCGCAGGATCTGCGGCGAGGGTCATCAACGGCCTCTCAGGCGCGGATCGAGGAAGGGATAGGACAGGTCGACCAGGAGGTTCACGATGATGAAGAGCGTGGCCGTGAGCATGACGCCCGCCTGCACGACCACATATTCCCGGCTGAGGACCGCCGAGGTGATCATTTGGCCGAGGCCGGGAAGCGAGAAGACGATCTCGGTGAGAACCGCGCCCTGGAGGAGCGCGCCGAGTTGCAGGCCGAGGATCGTCGTCATCGGCATGGCGATGTTGCGCACGCCGTGAACCCAGACCACGCGCCAGGATGGCTCGCCGCGCGCCCGAGCCGCGGCGATGTAGGGCTGCTCCAGAACCTCGATCAGGGTCGCGCGGGTCAGCCGCACGATCATGCCCACGAAATAGGTGGAGAGCGTCACGGCGGGCAGGACCATGTGGTGGACACCGCTGCGCAGATCCTCCCAGGGCGCGACGAAGCCCATGACGGGAAAGAGGCCGAACCGGACGCCGAAGATCCAGATCAGGAGAATGCCGAGGAAGAAGGAGGGGAAGGCGGTGACGGTGAGTGCGCCCGCCGCCACGCCCACGTCCCAGGCCGTGTCCTTGCGAACCGCCGACAGGACGCCGAGCGGAACGCCGGTGAGGATGGCAAGGCCGAGCGCCGAGGCCGAGAGGGTCAGCGTCACCGGCAGCGCCTCCACGAAAGCCTGGCGGAAGATGTCGGCCCTCGCCACGTAGGAGGTTCCCCAGTCGCCGGTGAGGAACCGCCCCGCCCAGTCGAGATATTGACCGAAGAAGGGCCGGTCGAGGCCGAGCTCGGCCATCATCGAGGCATAGGCCTCGGGGGAGTATTCCGCGCCCAGCATGACCTGCACCGGATCGCCCGGCGCCAGCTTCATCAGGCTGAAGCTGGCGAGGGAGACGATGAAGAGGACGGCCAGGGTCTGCCCGACCTTCGAGGCGACCCCTCGCAGCATCAGGACAGGCTCACGCCGTGCAGGTCGATGAGGTCGGCCGGGATGTAGTTGAAGCCCTGCACGCGGGTGGAGAACACCTTGTAGATCGGCATATGCGCGATCAGCGCGATGGGCGCCTCGTCGATGAGAAGGTCCTCGGCGGCGTTGTAGAGGCGGCTGCGCTCCGCGGTGTCGAGAATGCGCTGGGCCTCGGCGCAGAGGCGGTCGAATTCGGGGTTCTCCCAGCCCGGATAGTTCCAGTCGCCGTCGCTGCGGAACTCCGGATAGAGGGTCTCGTCGGGATCGAGGTCGGCCACCCATTCGAAGTCGAACATGTCGAAGGCGCGCTCGTTTCGCCGCTGCACCCAGGTCGTCGGCTCCAAGAGTTCCAGCTCCGCCCGGATGCCGATCTGCGCCAGCATCGGCACCACGGTCTGGGCGATGCGGGTGCTGACCGCCGTGCGCTCCGACATGATGTAGTTGACGACGATCTCGCCCTGCTCGGGCACGAGGGCGCGGAACTCGCGCGCCTTGTCGAGGTCGAAGCGGTGGCCGCGCCCCGATTCTGCGATGTTGGGGTCGTAGAAGCCCGTCATGGGCGGGGAGATCGGCGTGTAGGCCTGAATGGCGCGGCCGAAATAGGCCTGGCGGATCAGCACGTCGCGGTCCAGCGCATAGGCCACGGCGCGCCGCAGGTTCACGTCGTCGAACGGCGCGCGGCGCGTGTTCATTCCCACGAAGGAGTAGTTGCCCTCGATCTCGCCGTAGAGATTGGCGCCCGCAAAGGCCTCGATCTGCGGCAGCAGATGCAGGGGACAATTCGACATGCCGTCGATCTGCCCGGCCAGAAGGGCGGCGACGGCGGTGGAGGGCTCGCGCATGATGAGGAAGGTGGCCCGCTCCAGGAGCGGCAGGCCCTCCTCGAAGTAGTCGGGATTGGCTTCCAGTTCCACGGCGTCGTTCTCGCGCCAGCTCACGAAGCGGAAGGGCCCCGTGCCGACGGGGTTGCGCCCGTAATCCATGCCGTAGCGTTCCACCGCCGCCGGGCTGACGATCGTTCCGGCCCGCCCGGTCGAGCCTGTGAGGGCGACGGGAAGGAAGGCGTAGGGCTCGGAGAAGTGCAGGCGGACGGTCAGGGGATCGATGATCTCGATCTCCTCCAGAAGTTCCAGCTTCCAGGCATGGGGAGAGGAGGGCTGGCCTTCCTTCACGCGCAGGAGCGAGAAGCGAACCGCCTCGGCGTCGCACACCGTCCCGTCATGGAAGCGCACCCCTTCGCGCAGCTTG
The DNA here is from genome assembly GCF_017815515.1 of Aureimonas populi. NCBI lineage: Bacteria > Pseudomonadati > Pseudomonadota > Alphaproteobacteria > Hyphomicrobiales > Aurantimonadaceae > Aureimonas > Aureimonas populi. Next base: position 824,272 of record NZ_CP072611.1, on the reverse strand, counting down.
AAGAGATGCGTGCGCTCGTCCTCCAGCTCCCAGGTCTCCGCCAGATCCGGCTCGAAGCGCACCGCTTCGCCGTCGTAAGTGACTTTCAGAAGGCCGTTGTGGATGTTGTTGATGATCTGGATGGAGTTCAGGAAGCCGGTGAAATGCGGGTCCAGCGTGTCGATGTGCGACATGGAGGCGATGCGGATATGGCCGCTTTGCTGGGCGCGCGCGACATGGGGAAGGAAGCCGGCCGCCGCCATGGCGACGGCGGCCGTGCCCGCCCCCTTGAGAAAGGCCCGGCGGCCGAGCTGCGCGCGGATGCGGGATTCCAGGATCGCCTTGTGGTCGATGACGGTCATGAGTGTTCCTCGGGAAAAAGCGGGGGGACGGCGGAGCATGATCCGTCGCGATGTGACGCTGGCTCGCCCTTTCAGGTCGTTATCCTCGCGCTTTTCCGGACAGGTTCCCGCCCGGACAAGGCGCGCCGATATGTCGTCAAGTTGTCGTAACATGTATACATATGCAAGCGAAAAATACAGGGTGCTGATATGCACAATTATAAAGCAGAAAGGGCATCGAGCTGGGTGCACGATGCCCTGCTGGAGCGCATTTTCGAGGGGCGCATTTCACCCGGCGACGGGTTGAGCGAGGTGGCGCTGGCCGAGGAGTTCAGCGTCTCGCGGACGCCGATCCGCGAGGCGCTGCACAGGCTCAGCTTGGAGGGCCTCGTGGAACGGGGCGCGCGGCGTGTGTTCGTGGTCCGGCGCATGGCGCCCGAGGCACTGGCCGAATTGTTCGAGGCGGTGGGCGAGGTGGAGGCGCTCGTGGCGCGCAAGGCGGCCCTGCGCATGAGCGAGATGGAACGGCAGGCGCTTCGCGCGATCGTCGCCGAGGGGCGCGCCCTGTCCTTAGACCCGCAGGGCTATGCGGCCATGAACACCCGCTTTCACGCCGCGCTCCAGGCCGGCGCGCGCAATGCGATCCTGGCCGATCTCCTGTTCGACCTCAGCCTGCGGACCCTGCCCTGGCGCCGCGCCCAGTTCACGCGCCGCGAAAAGCGCCTTCGAAGCAGCCAGAGCGAGCACGAGGCGATTCTCGACGCCATCCTGAAGCAGGACGGCGAGGCCGCCTTCCAGCGGATGCGCGCCCATGTGGCCGCCTCGTTCCTGGTGATCTCGGGCATGATCGACGAGCAGGCCGCCGCCACGCCCGATCTCGAGGGAGCGGACTGACGGCGGCGGCCCCGGCGCCTTTCCTCGCGCCGGCGGGAGGGTGCTCAGAGCCGGGCCAGCCGCTCGGTCAGCAGCGCGAAGAATCCCTCCGCATCCACATCGCGCAGGAAAAGGGCGTTGGCCGGCCGGTCGGTCACACCCCACCAGTCCACCACCGTCTCGCCCACCGTCAGCGCCGAGCCGGTTTCGATCTCGACATTGCAGAAGCGGCCGCCGTAGAGCTGCGGTTCCAGGAGATAGGCGATCACGTTCGGATCGTGCAGCGGCCCGCCGTCGGTGCCGTATTTGCGTTCGTCGAAGCGCTCGAAGAACTCCAGCCAGCCCGCCGCGACCTCGCCCGTGCGCGTGCCGAGCGCGCGCATGGCGGCGATGCGCGCGCCGGTCGTCAGCACCTTGTGCGTCGCGTCCAGCGGCAGCATGACGATGGGCATGCCGGCGGTGAAGACGATCTCGGCCGCCTCCGGGTCCACATAGATGTTGAACTCGGCCGACGGGGTGACGTTGCCGCCCTCGAAGCAGCCGCCCCCCATCAGCACGATCTCCTTCACGCGGGCGGCGATATCGGGCGCGCGCGACAGGGCGGTGCCGATATTGGTGAGCGGGCCGAGCGTGCACAGCGTCACCGAGCCCGGCTCCTCGGCCCGCAGCGTCTCGATGATGAAGTCCACGCCGTCCATCGCCTGCAAGGGCATCTCCGGCTCGGGCAGGTCGTAGCCGTCGAGGCCGGTGGCGCCGTGGATGTATTCGGCGGTGAAGAGCTTTCGCACCATGGGCCGCGCGCAGCCGGCGAATACCTTGACGTCCCGGCGGTTCGCCACCTCGCAGACCTTGCGGATGTTGATCGAGGTCAGGGCGAGCGGAATGTTTCCCGCGACGGCGGTGATGCCCAGCACATCCAGCTCGGGGCTGGCGAGGGCCATGAGGATCGCCAGGGCGTCGTCCTGCCCGGGGTCCGTGTCGATGATGATCTTGCGGCTCAAATCGTTCGATCTCCTGCCGTCAGGCCGCGTTGTCGAGCGGCGGCCGAACCCGGTCGAGCCGGGCCATGAGCTGGCCGCGGCGCGCCTCGTAGCGCGCCACCGAGGCCGCCTTCACATGCCCGAAGCCGCGCACCATGCCCGGCAGGGCCGCAAGCTCCACGGCGCTCTTCAGGTTGCTGGCCGAGAGCCCGGCGGAAAGGCGCTCCACGAGGCTCGCATAATCCTCGATCAGCCGCCGCTCCATCCGCCGCTCCGGCGTGCGGCCGAAGGGGTCGAACCGCGTGCCGCGAAGCCATTTCAGGCGCGCCAGAAGGCCGAAGACGGGACGCACCCAGGGTCCGAAGGCGATCTTGGCCGGATGGCCGGTGCGCGGGTCGATCCGCGCGATCATCGGCGGGGCGAGGAGGTGGCGGATCTTGAAGTCGCCCTCGAACTGCGCGGCGAGCCCGGCCTTGAAGGACGGGTCGCGATGCAGCCGGGCAACCTCGTACTCGTCCTTGTAGGCCATGAGCCGGAAGGCGCTGGCCGCCACGGCGAGCGCGAAGCCCCGCGGCTCGGGCAGCGCGTCCTCCGCCCTGCGGGCGGTTTCGACGAGCGCGGCGTAGCGCGCCGCATAGGCCGCGTCCTGATAGGCGGTGAGGAAGGCGGCGCGCCGGGCGACGATCTCGCCGAGCGTCCGGGGCGCCGGCGCCGCCTCGGGCGACAGGCCGGCGGCGGCCGTGACGGCACCGGGCTCCACCGCCGAGCGCCGCCCCCAGGCGAAGGCCGCCCGGTTCATCGCAAGGCCCGCGCCGTTCAGCTCCATCGCCCGGTCGATCGCCTCGCGCGAGACCGGGACAAGGCCGCGCTGCCAGGCGTGCCCGAGCAGGAACATGTTGGCGGCGATGGCGTCGCCCATCAGCGCCGTGCCGAGCCGGGTGGCGGACACCATGTGAACCGCCTCCTCGCCGGCTGCGCGGCGCAGCGATTTCAGCGTCGCCTCCTGCCGCAGGTCGATGGCCGTGTTCTGCACGAAGGCGGCGGTGGGGGCGAAGTGGTCGTCGACGACGGCGCGCGTGCGCTCCTTGCCGAAGCTGGCCAGCGATTTCGGCGAGGCCGCCACCACCACATCGAAACCGAGCACCAGATCGGCCTCGCCCGCGCCGATGCGCGCAGCGTTCAGGAGATCGGGCCGGGGCGCGAGGCGCACATGGGAGACGACCGCTCCGTTCTTCTGTGCCAGTCCGGTCTGGTCGAGCGTGAGGACCGAGAGCCCGTCAAGATGGGCGGCCATCGAAAGGATGGCGCTAACGGTGATGACGCCCGTGCCGCCGATACCCGCGAGGAGCATGTTGTAGGCCGCCGCCGGCGGAGCGAGTGCCGGCTGCGGCAGCTCGGCGGGGTCGAAGTGCCCGGCGCGCGGCGGGGGCTTGCGCAGCGCGCCGCCCTCGACGGTCACGAAGCTCGGGCAGAAGCCCTTCAGGCAGGACAGGTCGGTGTTGCAGCTCGACTGGTTGATGCGCCGCTTGCGGCCGAGTTCGGTCTCCAGCGGTTCCACCGATATGCAGTTGGAGACGGCCGAGCAGTCGCCGCAGCCCTCGCAGACGAGGTCGTTGATGAAGGCGCGCCTCGGTGCGGCGGCGAAGGTGCCGCGCTTGCGCCGCCGCCGCTTCTCCGCCGCGCAGACCTGATCGTAGACGATGGCGGTCACGCCCTCGATCTCGCGCAGCTCGCGCTGCACGGCGTCCAGTTCGTCGCGCGGATGGATCGCCACCGCGCGCGGCAGGGCGCCTTGCCAGCGCCCCGGCTCCTCGGCGACGACGACAACGCGCCGGGCGCCCTCGGCCAGAAGCTGGTCCACGATGGAGGGAACGGTGTTCTCGCCGTCGTGGCGCTGGCCGCCCGTCATCGCCACCGCGTCGTTGTAGAGGATCTTGTAGGTCGCGTTGACGCGCGCGGCGATGGCCGCGCGGATGGCCAGCAGCCCGGAGTGGAAATAGGTCCCGTCGCCCATGTTGACGAAGATGTGCTGCTCGTCGGTGAAGGGCGACAGGCCGATCCAGCCGCCGCCCTCTCCCCCCATCTGCGTGAAGGTCGCTGTGTTCCGGTCCGGCACGCCGATGACCATCATGTGGCAGCCGATCCCGGTCGTCGCGCGGCTTCCCTCGGGCAGGCGCGTGGAGACGGAGTGCGGGCAGCCGGAGCAGAAATAGGCCTCGCGCCTCGGCGCGGCGGCTCCGTCCGGGGCCGCGCCGGCCATGGCGGCGAGCGCGGCCGCGCGCCGCGCGACGGCCGGGTCGTGCCGCAGGCGCCCCGCCAGCGCCGCGCCCACGGCGCGCGCGTCGATCTCGCCATGGGCGGGCAGGAGCGGCGCGCCCGTCTCGTCGCGCTTGCCCAGAACACGCGGGCGCGCGCCCTCCGGCAGGTTGAACAGGAGGGCCTTGATCTGGTCCTCCAGGATCGGCCGTTTCTCCTCCACGACGAGGATCTCCTCCAGCCCGCGCGCGAAGGCGGCCAGCCCCGCCGGCTCGAGGGGCCAGGCCAGGCCGACCTTGTAGAGAGCGATGCCGAGTTCGCGCGCACGCGCCTCGTCGATGCCGAGCGCCTCCAGCGCGGCGAGGAGGTCGAGCCAGGACTTGCCGGTCGAGACGATGCCCAGCCGCGTGCGCCCGTCCCGCCAGCGGCTCGTGTCGAGCCGGTTGGCGGCGGCGAAGGCATGGACCGCCTCCAGCTTGCGCTCCAGCCGCAGTTCCATGGCGTGCGGGCCGTCCGGCCAGCGCAGGGAGAGCCCGTCCGGGGGCGTCTCGAAATCGGGCGTCACGATGGTCGGGCGGCCGGGGTCCACATCGACGCTCGCCGTGCATTCCACCGTCTCGGTCTGGCATTTGAAGCCAACCCATGCACCTGAAAAGCGGCTCATCGCCCAGCCGAGGAGGCCGTATTCGATATATTCGCCGACCCCGGCCGGCGAGAGCATGGGCACCATGGCCGAGATCAGGTTGTGCTCGGACTGGTGCGGCAGGGTGGAGGACACCGCGCCGTGGTCGTCGCCCGCCAGCAGCAGCACGCCGCCATGCGGCCCCGTGCCCACCGCGTTGGCATGGCGGATCACGTCCATCGTGCGGTCCACGCCCGGCCCCTTGCCGTACCACATGGAGAACACGCCGTCGTAGCGGGCGCCGGGAAACAGGCCGCTCTGCTGCGTGCCCCACACGGCGGTCGCCGCCATGTCCTCGTTCAAGCCGGGCTGGAAGACGACATGGTGCGCCTTCAGGTGCCGTGCCGCGACCGCCATCTCCCGGTCGAAGGAGGCCAGCGGGGAGCCGCGATAGCCGGAGACGTAGCCGGCCGTATCGAGCCCCGCGGCCAGGTCGCGCCGGCGCTGGATCATGGGCAGGCGCACCAGCGCCTGCGTGCCCGACACGAGGATGCGGCCGCTTTCGCGCGTATAGCGCTCGTCGAGCGTCGCCGTCATGAGCCCGCGCTCCCGGAGGCGGCTTCGGGTTCCGGGTCGAAGATGCGGCCGCGATTGAGGATCGCGTTCGGGTCGAGCGCCGCCTTCAGCCGCCGCATGGTGGCGATCTCGGCCCGGTCGCGCGAGAGCGCCAGCCAGCGCTTCTTGTCGAGGCCGATGCCGTGCTCGGCCGACACGCTGCCGCCCGCCTCGCGAACGAGCCGGAGAACGGCCTCCACCACCGCCTCCGGCGCGCCCGTCTGCACGATGTAGTGCAGGTTGCCGTCGCCCAGATGGCCGAAGACGAGGGGGCGGGCGCCGGCGTCGAGACCGCGCACCGCCGCCGAGGCGGCCGTCAGGAACGCGCCCATCGTCGCGAGCGGCAGGGAGATGTCGCAGCCGACGCAATCGGGGAGGGAGGCGATATGGTGCGAGCACCCCTCCCGCAGCGCCCAGAGCCGATGGACGTCGCGCGGCGACTGGGAGAGCGCGACATCCTCCACGATCCCCGCCTCGCAGGCGGCCATCAGCTCCTGCGCGAAGCGCTCGCCCTCGCGCTGCGGGTCGAGACCGTGGCTTTCGGCCAGCACGTAGACGGCACCGCGCGCGGCCACCGGCCGGGGCGCGTCCGAATGCGCCAGCACGCTTTCATAGATCTCTGGCAGGATGATCTCGAAGGCCGACAGCGCCGTTCCGAGCGCCGCACGCAGGCGCGAGAGCAGCGCGCCCGCCGCCTCCACCGACCCCAGCGCGCAGAAGGCGGCGCATTCCCCGGCGGGTTTGGGATGCAGCCTCAGCGCCGCGCGGGTGACGACGCCGAGCGTGCCCTCGCTGCCGATGAAGAGCTGGCCGAGATCGTAGCCGGCATTGTCCTTGGCCAGCCCCTTGAGGGAGGAGAGCACCGTGCCGTCGGCCAGCACCGCTTCCAGCCCCAGCACCTGCGCGCGATACATGCCGTAGCGCAGCACCCGCATGCCGCCGGCATTGGTGGCCACATTGCCGCCCACCGTGGCCGTGCCGCGCGCGCCGAGATCGACGCCGAAATAGAGGCCGGCCGCCTCCGCCGCCTCCTGCACCCGCTGCAAGGGCACGCCCGCCTCGGCGATCACGCTTGACGAGGCGCGGTCCACCGCACTGAGCGAGGCCATCCGCTCCAGCGACAGCACCGCCTCGCCCTCCAGCACGCGCTCGCCGCCGGACAGGCCCGTGCGCCCGCCCTGGACGACGACGGGCTGGCCCGCCGCGTCGCACGCCGCAAGGCAGCGGGCGACCTCGGCCGACGAGGTCGGCCGCATCACGAAACGCGGCTCGGCGCCCGCGTCTCCCGCCCCGCGATAGCGTGCGTCCACCGCGTCGCCGGCCAGGAAGGCGCCCGGCGGCAGTGCCTCGGCCAGACGCGAGCAAAGCACGGCGCGATCCGCCGGCCGGGATGCGTGGAGGCTGCGTAGGGGCTGGAGCGACATCGGCTGCGGTCCTGCGGAACGGCCTCGACGCTAGCTCAGATCTTATATTTGTCAAACCTATTTATCTTTGAGGCGCCGATGCTAGATTGGCGGCGAGACGCAGCGCGAGGAGGGCCGCATGTCCCTGAACTACGGCAAAGTCGTCCGCACCGGCCTGCCCCGGCAGGTGGCCGACGCCATTCGCGAGGCGATCCTCGACGGCCGGCTGAAGGTGGACGAGCGCCTGCCGGGCGAGGAGGAGCTTGCCAGGCGCTTCGGCATCTCGCGCCCCACCGTGCGCGAGGCGCTGAAGCGGTTGGCGGCGCAGAACCTCATCCGTTCGCGGCGCGGCCCCACGGGCGGCAATTTCGTCCGGCGGCCCGATGTGGAAGGACTGTCGCAGGCGATCACCGGCGCGGCGACGCTGCTGGTGGGGCTCGGTGCCTTCGACGTGGACGAGATGGTGACGGCGCGCATGGAGAGCGAAGCCGTCTGCTGCCGCCTCGCCGCGCTCAACCGCTCGGAGGAGGATCTGGCCGCCATGGAGGCGCAGATCGCCATCCAGCGCGACCCCGCGACCACCCACGAGGCGTTCTGCGCCTCGGACGTGCGCTTCCATCGCGCCCTCGTCGCCGCCTCGGGCAACGGCCCGCTCGGCCTGATGATGTACACGGTGATCGAGGCCTTCATCCCGATCACCAACATGCTCACGGACCGCCTCCTGGAGCGCCGGGGCGCGGCCGATTCCCACCAGGGCATCGTGGACGCGATCCGAGAGCGCGATGCGGACCGCGCGGCCGCGCTCCTGCGCGATCATCTGGCGGGGATGCGCACGCTGCTGGCCACGGCGCTGGCGCGCCGGGCCGGCGTAGCGGCGGGGCCCGTCCAAGACCCGTTCGATCCAAAGGGAGAGGCCGATGGCTGACAGCTTCAGGGCATTGATGATCGTCGAGGACGCGGGCAAGCCGAGGGCCGTGTTCCGGGAACTGACCCTCGCCGACCTGCCCGATCACGAGGTCACGGTCGAGATCGCCTTCTCGACCCTGAACTACAAGGACGGGCTGGCCATCTCCGGCCGGGGCCGCATCGCGCGGCGCATGCCCCTCGTTGCCGGTATCGACCTGGCCGGAACGGTGGTCGACTCGCGCTCGCCGGACTGGACGCCGGGGGACAGGGTCGTCGTCAACGGCTGGGGCCTGTCGGAGACCGAATGGGGCGGCTACGCGCGGTTCCAGCGCGTGAAGCCCCAGTGGCTCGTCCGCCTGCCGGAGGCCTTCAGCCTCGAACAGGCCATGGCCATCGGCACCGCTGGCTATACGGCGGCGCTGTGCGTGGACGCGCTGGAGGACTGGGGCCGGATGGAGCCCGGCGGGTCCGAGGTGCTGGTGACGGGAGCCGCCGGCGGCGTCGGTTCCACCGCGATCAGCCTGTTGTCGAGCAAGGGCTACACCGTGACAGCGGCCACAGGGCGGCCGCAGGCGCATGACTATCTGGCGGGACTGGGCGCCAGCGGCTTCGTGGACCGCGCCTCGCTGTCGCAGAAGGGCGGCATCCTCCAGAAGGAGCGCTGGGGCGGGGCGGTCGACTCGGTGGGCTCCACCACGCTCGCCAACGTCCTGGCGCAGACGGTCTATGGCGGCGCGGTGGCGGCCTGCGGCCTTGCCGGCGGCATGGACCTTCCCGCCTCGGTCGCGCCGCACATCCTGCGCGGCGTCGCTTTGCTCGGCATCGATTCGGTGATGGCGCCCGGCAGTAAGCGCGAGCGGGCCTGGGCGACGCTGGCGGGGCACCTCGACACCCGGCACCTGGACGCGATCGCTCGCGTGGAGCCCATGTCGGAGCTGCCGCGCCTGGCCGAGGAGATCGTCGCCGGGCGCATTCGCGGCCGCGTGGTGATCGACGTCGGCGCGTGAGAGGGGCGCCCTCGACGGGCGCCCTCAGAACCGGTGGATGCGCAGCCCGAGCACCTTCTCCGACACGATGACGACGGCGAGCGTCAGGACGATGGAGACGGTCGAGACGGCGGCCGCCTCCGGGGTGAAGTTCGTGCGCAGATAGTCGAAGAGCTGGATCGGCAGGGTCGAGGTTCCGATGCCCTTGAGCAGCAGCGAGATCGTGAAGATGTCGAAGGAGATGATGAAGGCGAAGAGCGCCCCGCCGATGACGCCCGGCTTGATCAGCGGCAGCATGATGCGCCGGAAGCGCGTCAGCCGGCCCGCGCCCAGCGAGCGCGCCGCCATGTCCCAGGCCGGATCGAAGCTCTCCAGCGAGGCCGCCACGTTGATGAAGACGAAGGGCAGCGTGATCAGCACATGGCCCACCACCATGCCGAACATGGTCGTCGTGCCGATGCCGATCGCATAGACGAAGAAGAGCAGCGAGATCGCCGTCAGCACCTCGGGCAGGAGCAGCGGGGCGAGCAGCGCCACGCGCACCAGCTCCTTCATCCGTCCAGCATACCGGACGTAGTAGAGCGCGGCCATGGTGCCGATCACCGTCGAGATCACGGTCGCGACGGCGGCGACCCACAAGGAGGTGCGGATCGCCCGCATGAACACCTCGTTGTTGAAGAACACCACGTACCAGCGCAGCGAGAGGCCCTGCGGGGGGAAGGCGAGGAAATTGCCCGCGTTGAAGGACGCGCCCACCACCACCAGGATCGGCGCCAGCAGGAAGGCGTAGACGAGGAGGCAATAGAGCGTCAGGACCGGCCGTCTCATGGTCGCGCCATCTTCCATTTCATGCGCGTCGCGCGCGCGAAGAGGAGGACGCAGGCCGCGCCCGTCACCGAGAGCGCCAGCGCCAGAGCCGATCCCCAGGGCCACTGGAACGTGTCGATCAGCGCGTCCACCACCGTTACCGCCATGGTCCTCACCCGCATTCCGCCGATCAGCGAGGGGGTGACATAGGCGCTGAGCGAGAGGACGAAGACGAGGATGCAGCCGGCCTGGATGCCCGGCATGGACAAGGGCAGCGTCACGCGCCGGAACGCGGTGGCGCGAGAGGCCCCGAGCGAGCGGGCCGCCGCTTCCAGCGACGGATCGACCCCCTGGATGGCCGCCATCACGGGCAGGATCATGAAGGGCAGGAAGACGTGCACCAGGGCGATGACGATGCCGAGCGTATTGTACATCAGCGGCAGCGGCGTCTCGATCAGCCCGAGCCCGGTCAGCGTTCGGTTGATGAGCCCGGCATTGCCCAGAAGGATCGTCCAGCCGTAGGAGCGGATGACGATGCCCACCAGCAGGGGCGCGAGCACGAGGCCGTAGGCGAGCCCGCGAAACCGCATGGAAGGGCGCGAGAGCTGCCATGCCACGGGAAAGCCGACGACGAGGCAGATCGCGGTCGTCAGCGCGCCGATCCAGAGCGTGCTGGCCACCTGCATCAGGTAGAAGCCGTCTCCCAGGAAGCGCAGATAGTTGGAGAGCGTGAAGCCCTCCCCGTAGGGCGTGCCCTGGCCGGGCGTGCGAAAGCTCATCACCGCGATGTTGAGATAAGGGATGACGAGGAAGATGCCGAGCAGCAGCAGCGCCGGCAGGAGGAGCAGCCACGGCCCGGTCCATCGCGCGCGGCCGGGCGTCATCTCGCCGCTCCGATCAGCCAGAAGGCGTCGGCGGGGGCGTGGACGGTGACGGCGTCGCCCTCCTCGAAGCGCACGTCCGGGAAGGTCTGCACGTGCATCGTCTCGCCCGTGGCGAGCGCCACCCGGTAGTCGATCAGGCTGCCCGAGTAGTAGCGGGCCGTGACGGCGCCCGCCGCCCCCGCCGCGCCCGCTGGTCCGAGCGACAGGGCCTCGGGCCGCAGGCCGAGCGTCACGGCCGTGCCCGGGCCCGCCATGTCGCGATGCGGCGCCTCCACCTCGCCGAAGACGCAGGCGACGTGCGCCTTGTCGCCTTCCAGCCGCGCCACCTGCCCGTCGATCAGGTTCACCTGCCCGACGAACTGCGCGACCTCGATGTTCTCGGGGCGCTGGTAGATGTCGGCGGGGGCGCCCATCTGCGCGATCCGGCCGCCGAACATCACCACCACCCGGTCCGACATGGTCATCGCCTCCGCCTGGTCGTGCGTGACGTAGACGGTGGTGATGCCGACGCGGCGCTGGAGCTCGCGGATGAAGACGCGCATCTCCTCGCGCAGCTTGGCGTCGAGATTGGCGAGCGGCTCGTCGAGAAGCAGGATCCGGGGCTCGATGACGAGGGCGCGCGCCAGGGCGACGCGCTGCTGCTGGCCGCCGGAAAGCTGGCTCGGATAGCGATCGGCCAGATGGGCGAGTTGCACCATCTCGAGGACCGCGGCGATGCGCTCCTTCATCCGCGCCTTGGGAACCTTGCGCATCTCCAGCCCGAAGGCGAGGTTCTGCGAGACGCTCATGTGCGGGAACAACGCGTAGTTCTGGAAGACCATGCCGATGTCGCGCTTCTCGGCGGGCGTGTCGACGACGTCGGCCCCGTCGAAGCGGATGGCGCCGCCGGTGGCGTCCACGAAGCCGGCGATCATCTTCAGCGTCGTCGTCTTCCCGCAGCCGGAGGGCCCCAGGAGCGAGATGAACTCGCCGTCCTCGATCCGCATCGATATGCCGTCGACGGCCGGCAGCTTGCCGAACACCTTCGTCAGCCCTTCAATGCTCACTTGCGTCATGAATGCCTGTTCCCGATGTGGCGGCGCGAGGGCGAAACGAACCGTTGCGGCACGGCTACCGGATGGTGCGCGCCCAGCGGTCGGCCAGCTCGCCCTGGTTCTCGTTCACGAAGTCCCAGTCCCATGTCAGGATGCCCGCCATCGCCTCGCCGGACACCGGCACCGCCGCCCTCAGCTCCTCGGGCACCACCACCCGCGAATTGGTGGGCGAGGTGTAGAACTCGCGCATCATCAGCTCCTGGATGCGCGGGGAGATGAGGAAGTCGAGATAGGTGTAGGCCAGGTCCTTCTCCGGCCCGTTCGCCAGGATGGAGATGTTCTGGTCGAACATCATCGTGCCTTCCTCGGGGATGATGCAGTCCACCGGCAGGCCCTGCTCGCGCAGCCGCGCGATCTCGCCGAAGTCGAAGGGCGCGACCACGATCTCGCCGGTCGAGAGCGCGGTGGACAGGTTGAAGTCCACCTGGATGACCGGGCCGAGGCGCGACAGGGCGTCGAAGCCCGCATCCACGTCGTACTGGTCCGCGCCGTAGAGCACGGACGCCAGGAGCAGTTCCATCTTGCCCGCGCTGTTGGCGAAGTTGTAGAGGCCGATCCGGCCCTGGAACTCGGGATTGTCCCACAGGTCCCGCCAGGCGGTGGGAGGCGTCCGCACCAGATCGGTGCGGTAGCCGATGCCGATCGGCGAGAGCGCGCCCGTCGCCGAGAAGCCCCCGGCGACCCGCGCCATGGGATAGAGATCGGCATAGTTCGGCACCCTGGAAAGGTCGAGCGTTTCGAAATAGCCTTCCTTGCGCAGGCTGGAGGCGAAGACCTCGTTGGTCATCACCACCGAATAGGGCGGCCGCTCCAGGCCGGCGGCGCGCAGGTTCGCGCCGAAGACGCGGCCGTTGCCCACGTCGAGCGTGACGCTGGCGCCCGTCTCCTCCTCGAAGGCGGGGATGATGGTGGAGCGCCAGAACTGCTCCCACACGCCGCCGAGCGTGGGCACGATGAGCGTGTTGCCCTGCGCGCGCGCGCCGGGAAATCCGAGAGCGGACCCGGCTCCGAGAGCGCCCATGCCGGCCAGGAGCCGGCGTCTGTTGAGACTGAACATGCGGGTTGTCCTCTCTTCCGGTTCCGATTGCATGGGTGGGGCACCGCCGCGTCTATCTCTGGCCGAAGGCCTGGCGGGTCTTCAGCTCGATGTAGTCGCCATAGGTGATGGGCTCGTATTTCGCGCCGCCCGCGCAGAACGGCTCCAGGCAAGAGATCAGCGTTTCCTTGCCCGGATTGACGAAGAAGGGGATCGACTGGCGGCGCGAGGAGCCGCCCTTGCCCGCGGGCGGGTTGGCGACGCGGTGGGGCGTGGAGACCCATTCGTCGTTGGTCCAGCGCATGAAGGCGTCGGCGATGTTGATGACATAGGCGCCCTCCACGCAGGGCGCGTCCAGCCACTGTCCGTCGCGCCGCTGCACCTGCAAGCCGCCTGAAGAGGCTTCCGAGCGCAGGATGGTCATGAAGCCGTAATCGGTGTGGACGCCCGCGCGCAGCTGTCCGGGCAGCGGGCTTTCCTCCTGCTCGGGATAGTTGATGACGCGCAGCGCCGAGAGGTGATTCTCGAAGGCGGGCTCGAAATAGTCCGGGTCGAGGCCGATCGCCGAGCAGAAGATGCGGCGCAGATGCCGCGCCAGCGTCTCCATTTCCGAGAAGTAGTCGCCGAAGGCCGCCTCCAGCCCCTCGGGCGCGTCGGGCCAGGCGTCGCCCGGCAGGCGGCGCCCGAAATTCAGGCTCTCCTTGTAGTCGCCCGGCGTCTCGATGCCCTTGGTCGCGGCCAGCGCCTCGTCGGCGAGGGGCGAGAAGGAGACGCCACCCGGAACCCCCGTTCCGCGCCCATGGGCGCGCTTGTAGTCCTCCGGCAGATCGAAATAGGCGCGGGCGAGCGTATAGAGCCGCGCCGTCGTGGCCGGAGAGACTCCGTGGCCGGTGACGAGGAAGAAGCCCGTGTCGCGCGCCGCCTGCTCGATGCCGCGCACCACCTGCGCGGCGCCGGCCTCCTGGCGGATGAACGGGCCGACATCGATGACGGGGATGTCGGAGACTTGCGGGTCGGTGGCGTCCTGCATGAAAGACCTCACTGCGCTGGCCGGAGCGGGGCGCAGGCCGGGCCGCGAGGGCTGCGGGACTCCTGGGTACGCATGCGCATCGGCTGCCTTCCTGTTGCCCGGGTCGAAGGCGCGTTTCGACGCGCTTTGGCTGCTGCCTATTTTATGGGCCTGCCCACTCGACAAACATACGTTGACAAGATCATCTGTTGTTGTCCATACCCAAAATGGATCGCTGATCGAAAACGAGCGCAAATCGGACCCATCATGGACGATCTTGGAGCGCAGGAGCGTGCGGTACTGGCTCTGATCTCGGCCAATCCGTTTGCGGGGCAGCAGGAGATTGCGAGCGCTCTGGGTCTGGCGCGTTCGACGGTCGCGGCGCATGTCGTTCAGCTCGTCAACAAGGGCTACATCCTGGGCCGGGGCTACGTGCTGCCCGCCGCCCGGCGCGCCATCTGCATCGGCGGGGCGGTGCTCGACCGCAAGTACCATGCCCGCGAGCCGCTGATCTTCGAGACCTCCAACCCGGTGGACGGCCACCGCAGCTTCGGCGGCGTGGCGCGCAACGTGGCCGAGAACCTGGCGCGGCTGGGCGTGGATGTCGGCTTCGTCTCCATCGTGGGCGACGACGAGACGGGGCGCGCGCTCACCCGCCATCTGCGCGACCTGGGCGCCGATGTCAGCCATGTCGTCACCACCGCCGAGCGCCCCACCGCCGAATACGCCGCCATCCTCGGCCCGGGCAACGATCTCGTGCTCGGCATCGCGGACATGGAGATCTTCAACCTCTTCCAGCCCGCCTGGCTCGACCGGGCCTGGCCGCATCTGGCCTCGGCGAGCTGGGTGTTCTGCGACTGCAACATGCCCGCCCCGGTCATCGAGGCGCTGATCTCGCGCAAGGCGGCGGCGCGCTACAAGCTGGCGGTGGACACGGTCTCCTCGCCCAAGGCCCTGCGCCTGCCGGCGGACCTGTCGGGCATCGACCTTCTCTTCACCAACCATGACGAGGCGAACGCGCTTCTGGCCGCCGGGGGCGAACGGGCGCCGCGTGAGCCGCTCGAGCCGTGCGAGGCGGCCTCGGCGCTGGTGGGGCGCGGCGCGCGCGAGGCGGTGGTCACCCTGGGGGCGGGCGGCTACGCCGTCGCCTCGCGGGCGGGCGCGGCCCTGATGCGCCCGGTCCCGGCCCATCCGGTGGACATCACCGGCGCGGGCGACGCGATGATCGCCGGCACGCTCTACCAGATCCTGCAGGGCGAGGAGACCCCGGCCGCCACCCGGACCGGCGCGCTGCTGGCCACGCTCACCACCGAAAGCGATTCCAGCGTCCATCCCGATCTGTCGCAGCGCCTCCTCGCCGCCGGCAGACACCGTATCCCCGCCTGAGGAACCACATGACAAAGCTTCGGCCCTCTTTCGGCCCCGCCCTCGACGCCCCGATGCGAGGCTGAAGCGCATCGCCTGAAACCTGCCATCCACCCTGGAGTTTTGCCATGAGCTACGAGACCATCCTCTACGAAAAGGACTCCGGGGACGCGTTCGCGACGATCACGATCAATCGTCCCGACAAGCTGAACGCCATGAACAAGACGGTGATCCGCGAGATCGACGCGGCGCTTGCGGAGGCCGTCGCGGACCCGGGCGTGAATGCTCTCGTCATCACGGGGGCGGGCCGGGCCTTTTCCGCCGGCTACGATCTTCAGGGCGGCGATTTCGACGTGGACATCGACTTCTGGCGCGAGGACATGGGCGAGAACGCCGAAGCGCTGCTCAACATCTGGAAGGCCCCCATCCCCGTCATCGCCTCGGTGAACGGCTATGCGCTGGCCGGGGCGCTGGAGCTCATGATGTGCTGCGATCTGGCGATCGCGGCCGATACGGCCAGGTTCGGCGAGCCGGAGGTGCGCCACAATTCCGGCCCGCCCGCGCTGATGATGCCCTGGCTCCTGGCCACGCGCGACGTGCGCTGGCTGATGTATACGGGCGACCTCGTCGATGCCGAAGAGGCGCTGCGCATGCACCTGATCAACAAGATCGTGCCGGCCGCGGAGCTGAAGGAGGCGACGCAGAAGCTCGCCCGCAAGCTGGCCCGGATGCCGGTGCCGGCGCTCAGATACACGAAGGCCTCGATCAACAACCAGCAGATGGTCGCGGGCCTGCTGCCGTCCTTCCAGTACAACATCGAGGCCATTGCCGCGCTTCACGTGACCAGGCAGGGCCGCGAATGGATGGCCAAGCTCGCCCGGATGAGCCTCAGGGAATATCTCGACGTTCGCGACAGCCCCTTCAAGGGCCTCGACATCTAGGGCGGTGCCGATGCCCGCTCCCCCGCACGCCATGGCGGCCCTGATGGCGCCGCGCTCCGTCGCCGTGATCGGCGCGAGCGAACGCGCCGACGCCTCCTCTTCCTTCGTGATGCGCAATCTCCTGGCGCGCGGGTTCGCCGGCCCGATCCTGCCGGTCCATCCGCGCGGCGGAACGGTCTTCGGCCTCCCGGCGGCGCGCTCCATCGCCGATCTCGACCGCACGCCGGACGTCGCCGTGCTCGCCATCGCCGCGCAGCACGTCAACGGCGTGCTGGAGGAGGCGGGGGCCGCCGGAATCAAGGCCGCCGTCGTGCTCGCCTCGGGCTTTGCCGAGCTGGACGCGGCCGGGCGCGAGCGCCAGGACGAACTGGTCGCCATCGCGCGGCGCCACGGCATGGCGGTCTGCGGCCCCAACTGCCTTGGCCTGTTCAACCTGCATTCGGGCGCGGCGCTCTATTCGTCCACCCTGTCCGGCACGCTGGCGCCCGGTGCGCTGGCACTGGTGTCGCATTCGGGAGCAAGCGCGATCGCGCTCTCCGGTACGGGGCGGCTGGGCCTGAGCACGGTCGTCTCCTGCGGCAACGGCGCGGCGAGCGACCTGCCCGACTATCTGGCCTTCCTGGCCGGGGACGATCAGACGCGCGCCATCGGCCTCGTCATGGAGGCGTTGCGCGACCCATCGGCCTTCGCCCGCGCGATGGAGGCGGTGAACACCGCCGGAAAGCCGGTCATCGCGCTGCGCGCCGGGCGCTCGGCCGCCGGCCAGCGCGCCACGGCCGCCCATACGGGCGCGCTGGCCGGCAGCGCGGAGGCCTATGCCTCGCTGTTCCGGCGCACCGGCGTCATCGAGGTCGGCGACATGGACGAATTCGTCGAGACGGCGGCGCTGTGCATCGGGCTCCACCGCCGGCCCGCGCGCGGCGGCGTTGCCGTGATCGGGGTCAGCGGCGGCGGGGTCGCCCATGTCGCCGACATCGCGCAGGAGAACGGCCTGGCTCTCCCGGCCTTCTCTCCGCGCACCGTCGCGACACTGACATCCGTGCTGCCGCCCTTCGCGACACCCCAGAACCCGCTCGACACCACCGGCGCCGTCTTCGCCGACGCCTCGGTCTATACGCGTGTGCTGGAAGCGGTGGCGGCCGATCCGGCCATCGGGCTGATCGTGGCCGCGCAGGACGCGCCGCCGGGCCTCGATGAGGCGGGGGCGGGGGAGTATCTGGGAATCGCCGGCGCGATCGCCGATTTCGCCGCCGGCGCGCGGATGCCGACCGTCCTGATGAGCAATCTGTCCGCCGGCCATCATCGCCTCTTTCGCGAACGGGCCGGGCAGGGCATCCTCGTCCTCAACGGCACGCGGGCCGCGCTGAAGGCGATTGCGCATGTGATGCCGCGGGGCGAGGCGCCCATTCCGGCATGTACGGCACGCGAGGAGCCCGATCCGCGCTGGCGCGCCGTCCTCTCGTCCGGCAAGCGCCTTTCGGAAGGGGAGGCGAAGGCGTTCCTCGCCGCGCACGGCCTGCCCGTGACGCGCGAGACGCTTGCCGCATCGGCTCGGGAGGCCGCCGCAGCAGCCGGGGCGATCGGCTATCCGGTGGTGATGAAGATCGCCTCGCCGGACCTGCCGCACAAGACGGAGGCGGGCGGCGTGCGTCTCGCCATCGCCGACGCCGGGCAGGCCGCGCGCGCCTTCGAGGAGATCATGCGCAACGCCCGCGCCTACGCGCCGCAGGCCGAACTGCATGGCGTCCTCGTCCAGGAGACGGTGTCCGGCGGCGTCGAGGCGCTGGTGGGGCTGGTCCGCCACGAGCCGTTCGGGCTCGGCGTCGTGGTGGGCATCGGCGGCGTAATGGTGGAACTCGTGGCGGACGCGGCCTTCGAGCTTCTGCCGGTGGATCGCGACGCTGCCCTCGCGATGATCGGCCGAACGAAGCTCGCCCCGCTCCTGGCCGGCTATCGCGGCGCGCCCGCCTGCGATGTTCCGGCGCTCGCCGATGCTGTCGCGGCCCTTTCCCGGCTCGGCGAGACCTATGGGGACCACATCGCCGCGCTCGATCTCAACCCCGTCGCCGTGCTGCCGGCGGGCCGGGGCGTGCGCATCCTCGACGCGCTGATCCGCTGAGCATCGGCGAGAGCGGCTGCCGCCGCCTACCGGGCCTCGGGCGCCACGTAATCGGCCTGGTGGACTTCGATGATCGTGCCTTCCGGGTCCTGGAAGAAGATCTGGTACCAGCCCTTGATCGCCCACTCGCCATAGTCGGCGAACGGCACGCCCTCTTCCGTCAGCCGCTTCTTGAAGGCCTCGATGTCGTCGGTGCGGAAGGCGATATGGCCACGGTCCAGGGGGTTGACCGGCTGCTTCGTGCGGTAGCTGACGCCAAGGTCCCGCTTGGCCAGATGGAACTCGACCTTGCCGTCGGACAGGAAGGCCACGTCCTCGTCATAGCCATGGCTGGCGATCTGGTCGCCGCTGCTCGTGGCCGCCTCCGCAAGGCCGAAGACGCGCGAATAGAAGGCGCGCAGGCGCGGCACGTCGGTGCCGCAGATATTGACGTGATGCAGGTCCATTTTCATGGTCGTTCTCCGCTGCCGGATTGTGATGCGTTGCGAGGGGGTCAGTGAATGTGGCTTCCGCCGTTGACGTCGATCGTCGCGCCGGTGACGTAGCTCGACAGGTCGGAAGCGAGGAACAGGCATGCGCCGGCGATGTCGTCCGGCGTCCCGGCCCGCCGCATGGGAATGGCGGAGATGATCTCGTCGATCTGCTCGCGGGAAATCTTGCCGTCGAGCACGGCGGTCTCTGTCAGCGAGGGGCAGACCGCATTGGCCCTTATGCCCTGCGGGCCGAATTCGCGCGCGATGGACTTGGTGAAGCTGACGACCCCGCCCTTGGACGCGGCGTAGTGCGCGCCGCCGACGAGCCCTCCGCCGCGTTGCGCCGCCACGGAGGCCAGGTTGATGATGGAGCCGGCCCGCCTGGCGAGCATCTTGGCCAGCACCGCCTGGCAGAAGTTGAAGGTGCCGCGAAGATTGACGGCCGTCATCCGGTCGAACTCGGCCGACGAGATCTCCATGGTCGGCTTGGCCACGACGATGGCCGCGCCGTTCAGCGCGACATCGATCCGTCCGAAGCGGCTTTCCACCGCATCGGCCAGCCGCGCGCATTCCTCCTCGGACGACAGGTCGCATTTGTACCCTTTTACGACCGCGCCCGGCCCGGCGGCCTGGGCGATGGCCTCGCGCAGGGCGACCTCGCGCTCCTCGTCCAAGGCGATGTCGACCATGGCCACGCGTGCGCCGTGCGCCGCAAAGAGGCGCGCCGTGGCGAAGCCGATTCCCCGCTCCGAGAAGACGCCCGTCACGATGCAGACTTTTCCTTCCAGAAGCCCCTTGCTCAAGACCGTTCTCCCTCAGGCATACGTTTCCTCCCTCGTCGATGGCCATGCGCCCGGTCGGCCGGGATCGGCAGGCCGGCATTGGTGTGTTGAAAGCCCGCGCCGCCCATGGGGCTCAGTCCGGCCCGCCGACAGCGGCGCCCGCCGCGATGGCCGCGGCGATCCAGTCCTCGTCGAAGCCGAGGCCGGAAAGGATGGGGGCGGTGTCGGCCCCGAGGCCGCGGGCCGCGTCCTGCAAGGGCAGCGTCCTGCGATCGACGATGACCGAGGAGCGGATGGCGGTCACGGCGCCTTCCTCGGGATGGCTTTCGGAAGCGAGCATTCCGACCGCCGACAGATGCGGGTCCTCGATCAGGCTGTCGAGCGTATGGCAGGGCATGGCGGCGACATCGGCGGCCAGGAACAGCGCCATCCATTCGGCGGTGGTCTTGCTCGACAGCGCCGCGCCCCGCACCGCGAACCATTCGTCGACATTTTCGGCGCGCGCGGCAACGCTCGCAAAGCGCGGATCGTCCAGAAGCTCCTGCCGGCCCACGGCGGTGAGGAACGCCCTGACCTGCGGGTCCGTGTTGGCGGTGACGGAAATCCAGCCGTCGGCGGTCCGCAGCGGCCTGTTGTTGGGGTTCAGCAGGCGCCGGTCGCCGGCCGGCCCGGTCGGCGGATCGAAGCTCTTCTGGGCGAGATGCTCCTGCAGGACGAAGCCCGCCATCGTCTCGAACATGGGCACCTCGAGGGTGGCGCCGGTTCCTCCGCGATCGCGGCCGGCCAGGGCGGCCATGATCGCCCCGGCGGCGATCTCCCCCACCACATGGTCGCAGATCAAGAGAGGCACGTAGCTGGGGGCGCCGTCGCGCAGGAGGCTGAGGCCCGCCACGCCCGAGGCGCCCTGGACCACGCTGTCATAGGCGGGCTGGCCCGCATAGGGCCCGTCCTCGCCATAGCCGGTGATGGTGCAGTGGATCTTGTCCGCATACTGCCCGCGCACCGTCTCGGCATCGAGGCCGAGACGCCGGAGCGCCGAGGGGCGCATGTTGCAGACGAGGACGTCGCACCATTCGATCAGGCGGTCCAGCGCGGCGCGCGACTGGGGCTTCTTCAGGTCGAGGCAGATGTTCCGCTTGCCGCGGTTCATGTGAAGATAGGCGCCCGAATGCCGGCCGGAGGGCGACGGCCCGCCCAGGCCGCGCATCAGGTCCCCGCCCGGCGATTCGAGCTTGATGATCTCTGCTCCGTATTGCGCCAGCCGCCATGTGCAGACGGGGCCGACGACCACCGTGGTGAGGTCGAGGACGCGAACGCCGTCGAGAAGGGCGCTCACGGCTCGATCTCCCCCGCGACCCGCGCGGCGAGACGCCCGGCCTCGTCATAGGCTTCGAGAAGAAGCTCGCCGCCTTCCGTGCGTGAGGCAATGCGCATCGGCCGGTCGCAGAAGAGCGGCGAGAGGTGCGAGGCCGACAGCCCTGCGAGCCGCAGCCCGAGCCGGCATCTGGCGAATTCGGTGAGAAGCAGCGTGGAAAGCCCGCCATTCACCACCAGATCGGGAAAGCCCTCCACGTCGCGGGCGTAGCTCCTGTCGATATGGATCTTGTGGGAGTTGAAGCCCAGCGCCGAGTACTGGAAGAGCAGGATGTCGTCCGGCGTGTGTGAGGCCTCGAAGGCTGGCGGGTTCCCGGCCGGCGGCGCGGGCTCGTAACGCGTGCGCTCGCGCAGGAGATAGGTCTGCGTTTCCCGCAGGAGCGGCGTGGCGGACGCGTCGTCATGCAGCTCGTGGGCGACGGTGACGAGCACCGAGCGGCCCGAGGCGCCCTGTGCCGGGCGCACTTTCTCCAGCGTGGTCTCCCGGCGGATGGGGGCGTCGATCGTGATGTCGCGATGGAAGCGCACCTTGCGGCCGACGATCACGAGGCTCGCAAGCTCCTCGCCCTCGAATGCGAGGCCAAATCCGGGAAAGCCGTCCCGGCGAACGGAGGATCGCGGCGTTCCGGCCGCCAGCAGGACGAATTGCCATCCCCTCGGCAGCGGTCCGCCCGAGTGCAGGAAGCCATCGTCCAGATCGAGCATGGCGGCGATGCGGCGGGCGGTTCCGAGGGAACAGCGCTCTTCGCGCACCAGCTTCCCGACCTTCGCGTCGAGACGATCCATCAGCTTTTCCTCCCCAACTGACGATAGTCCGGCAGTTCTCCCGACTGCCGGCGGGTGGCGGCGTCCGGGAGCCGGCGCCGTCGTTCGAAACGCCGGCTGGACCGACCCCGGTTCATTCCTCACCCGGGACGACAGCTTCACTATCATCGTTGTTTCATATGAGCAACGTTGACAACATATATGAAATTGGTAGCCTGCCTCATCCGCCGAACGGGGCGGAGTGGGAGGCTTTCGTCGTCTACGCAGCGAGCCGGGGTTCGCGGGCTGGGTCGTTCAGCCCGTCCGCGAGTTGCGCGGCCAGGGGCGGCGGGGACGAAATCCTGATCTGGGAGGATCATCATGACCAAGCTTTTTGCGGCCACCGCTATGGCCGGCGTCCTGCTGGCGGGGGCCGCCGGCGCCCAGGAGACGTGGAACCTGCAATCGACCTATCCCGGAGCGATGGCCCAGCTCGGCCCCCTCGCGCACCGTATCGCCGACCAGATCGGCCAGATCACCGACGGGGAGATCAGTGTCAGCTTCCACGAGCCGGGCTCGATCGTTCCGGCGCTGGAGGTCTTCGACGCGGTCGGCACCGGCGCCATCGAGGCCGGGTGGTCCACTCCCGGCTTCTGGGCCGGGCGCGTGCCGGCCCTGCAACTGATGTCCGCCGTGCCGTTCGGGCCGCAGGCGGGGGAGTATCTGGCCTGGATCAAGTTCGGCGGCGGCCAGGAGCTGTTCGACGAGCTTTACGAGCCCCACAACATCCGCTCGCTCTTCTGCGGCATCATCGCCCCGGAGGCGGCCGGCTGGTTCCGCGAGCCGATCGAATCGGTGGAGGATTTCCAGGGCCTGAAGATGCGCTTCCTGGGGCTCGGCGCGCGGGTCATGGAGAAGCTCGGCGTCTCGACGCAGCTTCTGGCGGGCGGCGATGTGTTTCCGGCGCTGGAGCTGGGCACGCTGGATGCGGCTGAGTTCTCCATGCCGGCGATCGACCTGGGCCTCGGCTTCTACCAGGTCGCCAACAACTACTATTTCCCCGGCTGGCACCAGCAGGCGACCTTCCTGGAGCTGATGGTCAATCTCGATGTCTGGGAGGAGCTGGACGAGGGGACGCAGATGAAGATCTCGACTGTCTGCGACGCCAATATCGCCTACGGGCTGGCCGAGGGCGAGGCGCTTCAGGTGGCGGCGCTCAACGAGTTGCAGTCCAAAGGCGTCAATATCCGCACGTTCTCCGACGAGATCCTCGATGCGCTGCGCCAGGCCTGGGAAGAGGTGGCGGAGGAAGAGGCCGCGCGCGACGCGGACTTCGCGCGCGTCTACGAAAGCTACTCGCAGTTCCGCAACGGCTACGCCACCTGGCGCGAGCTCGGATATCTCCGCTGATCCCATAGACCAAGGCCGAACACCGTCCTGAAACCGGCCGATCCCCGCCGATGCGCGAGGCATCGGCGGGGATCGGCAAGGGACGAATGCTCTGAACGCCGTGCGCCAGCCTGGCGCGCGCGGCGACACCCTGAGGGAGGTTCCATGCTTCGCCTTGCCGGCACGCTCGCCGCCGTCGTCGCGCTGGCCGCGAGCGCCACGATCGTCGTGTTGCCTTCGGGATCGGCCGTCATGCTGCCGATCCTGGCGGTTCTTCTGGCCGCCCTGGTGGCGGCCGCGCTCCTGCGGGCCCATCCCGCGACCTTCGCGGCGGCCTGCCTGCTCGGCTGGTTCGGGCTGCTGTTCGCCGGGCCGTTCACCGTCACGGACCGGGAGCTGAACGCCCTGCGCCGCGCGGCGGGCCGGGGAGACGAGGCCGCCGGAATGCTGATCGGCTATTTCGAGACGTTCGCGCCCTACAATCCGTATCTCCTGGTGGCGATCACCGCGCTGATCATCGGCCTTTTCCTGTACCGGATGGGGCGCGGCGAGGCGCGCTACGAGCGGCTTCTGCGCGCCAGCGACGGCCTTGCGCGCATGCTGACGAGGACCGGGCTGGCCTCCGCGCTCGTCCTGCTGCCGCTGCTGATCCTGGCCATCATGTATGACGTGATCCAGCGCAAATATCTCGGCTTCGACCCCGCCTTCACGCGGACGGAGTGGTACCGGATGTTCAGCGCGGCGCGCGTCCAGGAGCTCGAATGGCATCTGCACGCGACGCTCTTCCTCCTGTGCCTGGGCTACGCCTATGTGCGGGACGCGCATGTGCGCATCGAACTCGTCCGCGAGGGCCTTGCGCCGCGCACCAGGGCGATGATCGAGCTGGCCGGGTGCCTCCTGTTCATGGTGCCCTACTGCTACGTGGTGATGAAATACGGCATCGAGAACGCCGTGCGCTCGTACACGATCGGCGAGAGGTCGGCCGCGCAGACCGGGCTGGACCATCGCTTCGTGATCAAGACCATGCTGCCGCTCGGATTCTCGCTGATCGCGCTCGCCGGCATGTCGGTGGCGATGCGATGCATCGTGTTCCTCTGGGGTCCGGCCTCGCTGAAGGCGGCCTCGGGCACATACGCCTACTCCCACCTTCATCCGGCGGCACCGGCCGAACCCACCCCCTCCTGAGGTTCGCGGCCTGAACCGCGCCGCCCGCTCACGCCGCCGCCCGCTTCGGATGCCGTGAGCCGCCGGGTTGCCCGCAAGGAACGATGTTCATGGATAGTCTCGTCACCTATCTCCCACTGGTCATGTTCGCCGTGCTGGCGGTGCTGGCGTTCACCGGCTACCCGATCGCCTTCGTGCTGGGCGGGGTGGCGCTGATGTTCGCGGTGCTCGGCGACATGCTGGGCTCCTTCCGGCTCAGCCAGCTCACGCTCATCCCCTTGCGGATCTACGGCGGCACCATGGAAAGCCTGGTGCTGGTCGCGATCCCCATGTTCACCTTCATGGGCACGATGCTGGAGAAGTCGGGGGCCGCGCGGGATCTGCTGCATGCGCTGCAGGTGATGTTCCGCAGGATTCCCGGCGGCCTTGCCCTCGCCGTCACCCTGATGGGCACGATCATGGCCGCCACCACCGGCATCATCGGCGCCTCCGTGGTAATGATCACGCTGATGGCGCTTCCGGTGATGATGCGGGCGAACTACAATATTCCCCTGGCCACCGGCACCATCGCCGCATCGGGCACGCTGGGCGTCCTCGTGCCGCCTTCGATCATGCTGGTCATCATGGCGGACCTGATGGCCGTGCCGGCCGGCACGCTCTTCATCGCCGCGCTCCTGCCCGGCTTCCTCCTGGCGGCGCTCTATTTCATCTACATCCTCGTCGTCTGCGGCTTCATGCCTCATCTGGCCCCGCCCATGTCCGACGACATCCGGCCCGCCTCGCGCCGGGCCTTCTGGTCCATGGTCCTGCGCAGCTTCGTGCCGCCGACCTTCCTGATCTTCTGCGTGCTCGGCTCCATTCTGTTCGGCTTGGCCACGCCCACCGAATCGGCCGGCGTCGGCGCCCTGGGCTCGATCCTGCTGGCGGCCTTCAACCGGCAGCTCACATGGGCGAATTTCTTCGACGTGTGCCGGCGCACGGCGCTGACCGGCGGCATGATCTTCGGCATCTTCGTCGGCGCCACCGCTTTTGCCTTCGTCTTCAAGTCCATCGGCGGCGAAAGCCTGATCGTCGATTTCATCATGCAGACGAATGTCGGCCCATGGTCCATCCTGTTCGTCCTGATGGCGATGGTCTTCCTGCTCGGCTTCTTCTTCGACTGGGTCGAGATCACCCTGATCATCCTGCCGATCTTCGGCCCCATCCTCGCGCTGCTCGACTTCGGGGGGCATATCGGTTCCTGGGACGGCGTCGGCAATCCGATCGTCATCTGGTTCCTCATCCTCGTGGCGGTGAATTTGCAGACCAGCTTCCTCACGCCGCCCTTCGGGCTGGCGCTCTTCTTCATGAAGGGGGCCGCGCCGCCGGAGATCCGCATTCAGGACATGTACAAGGGCAGCATGCCGTTTGTCGGCCTGCAACTCCTCGGGCTCCTGCTGTGCATCCTCTTCCCATCGATCGTCCTGTGGCTTCCGAGCTATCTCCTCGGAGGGTAGGGTGGCGCCGGTGAGCCCGGCGCCGCCCATCTCGCTCTCTCCGGGGTGGGGTGGCGGGCCGGCGATCCTTCACCGCGAGAGCGACGAAAGGCAGGGCCGAGCATGAGCGAGCGTGTTGGGGACGGCAGCCCCGCCGAGGCGGGCGCGCGCACATATTCCGCTCCGGCGCTGGAGAAGGGGCTGGATATACTGGAGCTTCTCAGTTGCCGCGAAGGCGGCCTGTCGCAGAGGGAGATCGCGCGGGAGCTGGGCCGCAGCGTGGGCGAGATCTACCGGATGCTGAACTGCCTGGTGGACCGCAACTACGTCGCCCTCAACGACGAGGTCTACACGCTGACGACGAAGCTCTACGAACTGGCGCATCGCCACCCGCCGACCGAGCGGCTGATCGTGGAAGCCGCGCCCCTCATGCGCGGGCTCGCCGACCGGCTTCAGCAGGCCTGCCACCTGACGGTGTTCGGCTCCGGCAAGCAGATCGTCATCGCCAAGCAGGACGCCCCCGACGGCATCGGCTTCGCGGTCCAGGTCGGCGCGCAGATCGCGGTGCCGCAATCGGCGTCCGGCCAGGTTCTCGTTGCCTTCCAGTCCGTGGAAGTGCGGCGCGCGCGGCTCGACGAATGCATGGCCGGACGACCGGGAGAGGAAAGGGCGGCGTTCGAGGCGCTGCTCGAGGAGGTGGTGCGAAAGGGCTTCGCGTCGCTGGAGAGCAGGCAGTACAGGGGCGTGCAGGCGGTCAGCTTCCCGGTTCTGGATTCCATGCACAATGCCCTGGCGGCCTTGACGGTCCCCTATCTGGAACGCCTCGATATCGACGATCGCACCAGACTTGTCGACGTGGAGAGGGAGCTTGCCGAGGCGGCACGGTGCCTGACGGCCAGAATGGGCGGCCGGGCCCTTGCGGCGGCGGCCTAGAGTCCGTCACGACTCCAGGACGGGCCTCGGAGCCCGTGCGGCACGCCACGCCGTTGCGCAGCGGCGATCCGGCGCGCATCCCAAAGAGCGCAGGCTCGAGGCTCCCGCCATGCGCCGGGCGGGCCGGAGGAAGGGCGCCGCCCCTTCCAGCCCCGCATGGTCCGGCGCTCAGTCGGTACCGAAGATATCGCGGGTGTAGATCTTCGCCCGCACATCCTCCAGCTCGGGCGAATAGCGGTTGGCCACGATGATGTCGGCCCGGCGCTTGAACTCGTCGAGATCGCGGACGATCTCGGACCGGAAGAACTCCGTTCCCTCGTAGGAGGGCTCGTAGATGATGACCTCGATGCCCTTGGCCTTCAGGCGCTTCATGATGCCCTGGATGGAGGAGGCGCGGAAATTGTCGGAATCCTTCTTCATCGCGAGGCGATGGACGCCGACGACATTGGGATTGCGGACGACGATGTCGGCGGCCAGGAAATCCTTGCGCGTCGTATTGGCGTCCACGATCGCCTGGATGAGGTTCTGCGGAACCTCGCGGAAATTGGCCAGAAGCTGTTTGCTGTCCTTCGGCAGGCAATAGCCGCCATAGCCGAAGGAAGGGTTGTTGTAGTGCTTGCCGATGCGCGGATCCAGGCCGACGCCCTCGATGATCTGGCGCGTGTCGATGCCGTGCGTCACGGCATAGGAATCGAGCTCGTTGAAATAGGCCACGCGCATGGCGAGGTAGGTATTGGCGAACAGCTTGATCGCCTCGGCTTCGCCGGGCCCGGTGAAGAGCACCGAAACGTCCTCCTTGATCGCGCCCTCCTGCAGGAGGTTCGCGAATTCGCGCGCCCTGGGGGTATCGGCGCCGACCACGATGCGGGAGGGATGGAGGTTGTCGTAGAGCGCCTTGCCCTCGCGCAGGAATTCCGGCGAGAAGATGATGTCCGGATCGCCCAGTTCCGCGTTCAGCCCCTTCGTGTAGCCCACCGGAACGGTCGACTTGATGACGATCGTGGCCGTCCGGTTGACGCCGCGCGCGTCCTTGATGACGGCCTCGACGCTGCTCGTGTCGAAATAATTGCTCTCGGGATCGTAATTGGTGGGCGTCGCCACGATGATGAAGTCGGCGTCCTGGAAGGCCTGAGCCTTGTCCGTCGTCGCCTTCAGCTTCAGTGGCTTGTCGCGCAGGTACTCCTCGATCTGCGGGTCGATCAGGGGCGATATGCGATCGTTGATCTGCGCCACGCGCTCCGGGGAGATATCATAGGCGACGACCTCGTTGTGCTGGGCCAGCAGGATCGCATTCGAGAGTCCGACATATCCGATTCCAGCGACCGCGATCCTTGTCATTGAGACGCTCCAACCTTGTCGTTTCGAGGCCTTGAGCGGCCTTCGTGAATTGTATCCGGGCGAGGGGGCCAAGTCGCCTCCGCGCAGCGATCTGCAGGACGATTCCGGCGAATTTACCCTCGCCGGGCGTCGCCAGCCCTGTACGATGGGCTGGCCCCGCGAGGGAGGGGGCGCTCGCCTGTGCCGCCATCATCGTGTTCCTGACGGACGCCGTGTTCCACTGCCAAGCGCTGATTTCACACTTCTTTTTTTGCAACGCAACTTTTTGCTGCGCGGCCACATTTTTCCGCGTAGCTTCCCGAACTCGAGAGTTTGACGGCAGAAGCCGTTCGCCGCCCGGACCGAAGGGGCTGCGAAGGATGCGATTTCGAGGGAACCGAAGCCATCGGCGGGAACACCACACGGTTCGATCCGCTTCCCGGATCCCTTGCGAGATCGGTAGGGCGCGGCGCGGCGGTGACCGGCGTGGCGCAGGCCGTGAAGCTCGCGTGCCAGATCGCGTCCGTCATCGTCCTCTCGCGCCTGCTCCTGCCGCATGATTTCGGCATCGTGGCCATGGCCGCGCCGGTGCTGGCCTTCGTCGCCCTGTTCCAGGACCTCGGCCTGACGCAGGCGACGATCCAGAAGAAGGGAATCACCCATGAGGAGGTCAACTGCCTCTTCTGGGTCAATATCGGCGTCAGCGCCCTCCTTGCGGGGCTCCTGGTGCTGGTGGCGCCGGCGGTCGCGGGGTTCTATGCGGAGCCCCAGGCCGGCGTCCTCGTCGCGGCGATGGGCCTGCAGATCCTCGTCTACGGGGCGGGGGCGCAGCATTACGCGCTTCTCAGCCGCCGGATGGAGTTCGGCAAGGTCGCCATTCTGGAGAGCTTCGCGGCCTGCGCGGGCCTGGCCGTCTCCATCGTCTGGGCACTGGCGGACAGGACCTACTGGGCGCTCTATGCGGGCGGCCTCGCCACCGCCCTGTGCACCTGCATCGGGCTCTGGGCCGGTTCGCGCTGGCGGCCGGGCCTGCCCAGATGGGTGGAAGGCGGCGGGAGCCTTCTCAATTTCGGGGCCGGCATCACCGGCTTCAACTTCGCCAATTTCTTCGCTCGCAATCTCGATAACGTCCTCATCGGCCGCTACTGGGGCAATCAGGAACTGGGGCTCTACGACCGGGCCTACAAGCTCCTCCTCTTCCCCCTCCAGCAGATCACCAATCCGCTGTCGAAGGTCATGGTCCCGGCGCTCTCGCGCCTGACGGATGAGCCGGAGCGCTACAGGCACGCCTATCTGCGCGTGGCGCCCATCCTTCTTCTCGTGGCGCTGCCGGGTGTCGCCTTCGCCATCGCCACGGCCGACCTCCTGATTCCCTTCGCCCTGGGCGAGCAATGGCGGGCGAGCGCGGGAATCTTCCAGGCACTCGGCTTTGCCGGCCTCATGCAGCCGCTGAACAACCCGTCCGGCTGGCTTTTCATCAGCCAGGGGCGTTCGGGCGAGTTCATGCGCTGGGGCATCTTCTCGGCCCTCACCTCGGTCGCGGCCTTCGCCGTCGGCCTTCCCTACGGCGCCTTCGGCATGGCCGCCGCCTACGCCGTGAGCGAGTATCTCAGGACACCGCTTCTCTGGCTCTATCTCGGCAGGTCCGGCCCGGTCCGGGCGGCGGACATGGTTCGCGTGGCCTTTCCCTTCGTGGTCGGGGCCCATCTCGCGGTCGGCCTGCTCTGGCTGGCGCGGCCCTATCTGCCGGACAGCCCGCTCGTCGCTCTCCTGGCTTGCGGGGTGCTGGCCTATGCGTCGGTTTCGGCCTTCGCGCTCCTCTTCGCGCCCGGACGCGCTGTCATTCTGGACGGCGCGCAGATGGTTCGAAGCAGGATTCCCGCGTTCTCATGAGACGCCGCGCGCCTCTCATGCTTCATCATGCGACGTAAAAGGACAGGGTAACGACCGTGCGTGGCGTCTGGAGAATACAGCAATGGTTTGCGGAGCGGGCGCACAAGCGTCGCCTGCGCGAGGCGATCGACGCCGTTTCCCGGTTTCCGACCCTCGCCGAGCGCAAGCCCCACACGCTGGATGCGCCGCTCATCGTGACGCTGACATCCTATCCCCTTCGCTTCCCCACGCTGGGATCGACGATCAGGAGCCTTCTGGACCAGACGATCCGGCCCGACAGGACGATTCTGTGGATCGCGGAAGGCGACCTCGCCGAGCTTCCGCCCGAAGTCCTGTCGCTGAAGGCGTTCGGGCTGGAGATCCGCACATGCGCGGATCTGCGCTCCTACAAGAAGCTGATACCGGCGCTCCACGCTTTCGGGCCGTCCTATTTCGTGACCGCCGACGACGACGTCTACTATCCGCCCCACTGGCTGGAGGGCCTCGTCTCGCAAGTCTACGCCCACGGCCCCCATGTGGTCGCGGGCCGAGCCCATCTTCTGAGGCTGGACGCTTCGGGGCGCGCCTTGCCCTATCTGGAATGGGACCTGCAAACGTCCCATATCCGCGCGCCATCGGACGAGACGCGGATTTTCCCGACCGGCGTCGGCGGCGTCCTCTACCCGCCGAACGGATTTGCGGACGCCGTGCTGGACGAGGCGGCCTTCATGAGATTGTGCCCGCAAGGGGACGACATCTGGTTCTTCTGGATGGCCCGGCTGGCCGGCACCCCGCAGATTCAGGCGGAAGCCAGGTTCCATATTCTCTCCTGGCCCCAGTCCCAGTCGGTCGCCCTGTTTCATGAGAATGTCTACAAGGACCAGAACAACATTCAGATTCGGAGCATGGAAGAGGCCTACGGGCTTGTTCCGTAACACCGTTTCATATCCCGGAAGGCCGGGCGCCGCGCGGGGAGTTCTCGTGCGTCGTCCCGTCCGCGGGGGCAGCGCCGACCGAAGGGTGATTTGAATCCATGGAATCCGACCCCTTTCTCACCATCATCATCCCGGCCTGGAACTGCGAGCGCCGCATTGCCATGACGCTTGAGGCGATTGCCGGGCAGAGCGCGCCGCGCGAGCGCTTCGAGGTGATCGTGGTGGACAACGGATCGACGGACGGCACGGCCGAGGCGGTGCGCAAGTTCGATTTCGTCACCCTTCTGTCCGAACCGCTTCCCGGCTCCTACCGCGCGCGCAACCGCGCGCTCGCGGTGGCGCGGGGCGAGTATGTGCTCTTCACGGACGGGGATTGCGTGCCCGACCGCGAATGGGTGGCGCAAGCGCTGGCCGTCATCGAGCGCCGCCCCGAGGCGGGCCTCTATGCCGGCCATGTCGCGCTGTTCCGCGAGGAGGGGGCCGGGCTCTTCGGCGCCCGCTACGAGGAGCTGACGGCCTTCAACCAGAAGGTCAATGTCGAGTTCGGCCATTGCGTCACCGCCAACTGGCTGTGCCGGCGGGACGATCTGCGCGCCATCGGCGGCTTCAACCAGGAGGTTCTCTCGGGCGGAGACGTGGAGTGCTCCCGGCGGATGGTCGCGGCGGGGCACGAGCTCGTCTATGTGCCGGAGATGATCGTGGGCCATCCGACGCGGGCGACGCTTCGCGAGCTCGTTCGCAAGCGCCGCAGGGTCGTGGGCGGCCGCTGGCAACTCGACGACATGAGCGCGAAGGGACCGGCCGAACCCATCTGGCGGTTCACGCGCGAAGCGATGGATCAGGCACGCTGGACGATCCGTTCAAACATGGAAAGCTGGGCCAAAATGGGCGTGATCGGCGTGATCGGGGTCCTGATGCTGGCCGCCCATTTCGAAGTCCTGCGGCTTTCGGCGGGCCGGCCGCCTTATCGCTCGTAGCGCTTCGGCGCCACGCGAGCCGAGCGGCCGGCAAGGCTTCTCAAACGGGCGCTCGCGCGCCATCCTGCCGGCCGAAGACGGAAAGCAGGGCGTCGATCTGGTCGGCCCTGTTCATCTCCGGGCGGTGCGAATAGAGCCGTGCCGCCTTGGACGTCTCCTCGTAGAAGTCATGGTCGTGCCACAGGCGCTTGACGGCCTCGGCCCACAGCTCGGCCGGCGCCTTGGGATCGAGCAGGATGCCGCCCGGGCCGACTGCTTCAGGCAGCCCGCCGCAGCGCGAGGCGACGAGCGGAATGCCGCTGAAATGCGCCTCCACCGCAATGCGCCCGAACGCCTCCTCCCACTGGCTCGGCGCCAGCACGATCCTTGCCTTCCCGTAGACGGATTTCATGTCGCGCGTCGGTGGCCTGAGGGTGACGTTCGGCAACCGGGCGAGATGCTTCATCAGATAGCTCTTCTCGTCCGGCTCCAGGGTCCATGCCTCCACGAAGACGAAAGGAATTTCCGGGCAGCGTTCGGCGATCGAGAGCGCCACGTCGAGGCCTTTGTGCGGATGCGGGTTGATGAAGGTGACGTTCTCGCGGCTCGTTTCGGTCTCGTAGTTCTCGCGCCGGATCAGCGGGTAGACCACCTTCGGGTGGATGCCGAACATCTCGTTGAAACGCGTGGCCGTGAAGCTCGAGTTGGCGATGTAGGAGACGCCCTCCAGCTCGCGCAGATCACCCCCGAGGTCTTCCAGCTCCACATTGCGCAGGTAGATGGAGAGGGCGCCGCTCACCCCTTCCAGCGCTTTTGCCATCCTCACCGGAAAGCCCGACTGGAGCACGATGGCCTCCGCGCCCACGCGCTCGGCCACCTCCGCCGCCACGTCCCAGGCGAACCACGCCCGGTACACGGGGTATCCCGGCCCCGCGTCGACGACATATTTCTTCGGGCCGAGCTTCAGCGCCAGGCGGCTTCGCAGCCCGCGCCATCCGATTCCGATCAGCCCGGAAAGGACGCTGACCTCATGGCCGCGATGGACGAATTCGCTCGCCAGGTCGTGCGTGCTCGACTGCGCGCCTCCGGCGATCTCGGGAATATAAGGATGCGCCGTCGCCAGCAGGATTTTCATGCCATTTCCTCAAAGCCTGTCCGAGAAACCGCCGTTCGCCCTGGCGGTCTTCCGGTCGTCCTCGGTCTTGCCGCCAGGCGGTGACGCCGTGGCTTGCCCCCGGTCCGCGCCTTACCTCATGCGATGCCGAAATAGGCATCCCGGTAGATGCGGGCGCTCTCCTCGCGGCTGAGTCGCTCTGCCACGAAGCGTCGGGGCGCGAAATCGGCGATGCGGCTCATGAAGGCGTCGAGCGTCTCGTCGAACTCGTCCAGCTTGGCAAAGGTCATGCCGCAATCGGGCGAGAAATAAGGAACCGAGGACGCCTTCACCCGGTCGCCGAACCACTCCCAGATCGGATCGCCCCAGAAGCCGCGATCCCAGGCGAGCACGGGTATGTTGGAGGCGAGCGCCTCCTGATAGGCGAGCCCCTGCGTCTCGTGTTCGCAGAGGAACAGCAGGGCGCGGGCCTCGTCGAGGCTCTGGAGATAGCGCGAGTGATGATGCTTGCCGTATCGCAGGACCCTGACCGAGAGGCCCCGGCTTTCCAGCGCCGCGAGGATGGGCTGCACGAAGAGCGGTTGCGCGACATGCTGCGCCCACCGGATCTTGTCGTAGAGGATGAAGTCGATCGTCTTCGGGCGCTTGGCCCGGTCCGGCCACTCGTCGATGTCGAAGCCCGCGAACCATTTGATGCACCGGCCGGGATAATGGCTCTCGTAGAGATCCATCGTCCAGTCGGAGAGGACGAGCAGCTTGCGGAATCGCCCATCGGCGAACAGGTCGCGAGCCATGCCGGGGTGATCGTGCAGCGAGGGGCCGAGAAGGGCGGGATTGGGCAGGGTCCATCCATCGAGCAGCGCCGTGGAGCCGACGAGCCCGACGGGATAGTCCGGGTGTCGTTCCGCCGTCTCGTAATCGTTCACGCGAACGTCGTGGCCGGTCGATCGAAGCGCTTCCACCAGCATGGTGAAGGAGACGTCGAAGCCCGTCTGGCTCTGGCCGTTCACCAGCCGCTTGTAGATCGGCCGGATGGCGTCCTTGGCGATGCGGCTGAAACTGCGCTTGTCGCTCGGCCCCGCCTTGCGGAAGAAGAGAAGTATGGTCTTGCCGTTCTCAGGGGTCTGCAATCCAGTCTCCTTGGTCGGCGCGTTCCAGGCACGCCACGGCCGAGCCCCCGGCCCGCGCCCATGCCGATAGGGGCGACGATCGGATCGTCACGAAGAAGAAGGCGACAGCCTTCCCAAAGGGGCCGGCGCCGCCGGCGCGTAGGGCCGGCGGTGCTCGACCGGCTGGCGCGCGGAACCGGCCGAGCCGAGCTTGATGTAGGAGTAGAGGAGGATGAACGAGCCGAGCGAGTATTGGTAGAAGAAGTCCACCTCGGAGAAGGAGCGTATGGTGAACATGACCATGAGCGCGAAGAGGCAGGCATCCGCCGTGCTGCGGCGCGAGACGCTGCCTTTCAGCGACCGGTAGAGCGTGGAGAGCACGATGATCACCAGCGGCACCGTTCCGACGATCCCCACATCCACCAGCGCCTGGATGATGGTGTTGTGGAAATGGAAGCCGGTGCGGGCGGTGATGAAGAATTCCGCCCACAGCATTTCCGCTTCCGGGAAGCCGGGAACCCAGTAGGCCAGATATCCGATGCCCGCGAGAGGCATCTGGTAGAAGGACTGAAGGCCGATCTCCCAGAGATAGGTGCGGCCGGTGAGAGTCGGGTCCTTCCCGAAGGCGGCCAGGATCAGCTCCACCGCGCCCAGCCGGTAGGCCGCCAAGGCCACGAGGGCGCTCGCCGGCAGCAGGAGCACGACGACGAACATGCGAAACATGGGGCCGAACCGCAAGAGCGCGATCAAGGCCAGGAAGACCATGATCGCCACCGCAAGTGCAATCGAGGACGTGGCCGAGCGGCTCGCATCGAGGACCAGGGCGAACAGGGCTGCCAGCAGCACGGAGCCCGCGCGGATGAGCAGCGGCTCGCGCATCACGAAGACCGAGAGCATGGCGAAGAAGATGCCGAGCGAGCAGTAGAGGCCGAGCTGGTTTTTCGAGCCGAAGGCGCCCACGAAGGTGTAGCTGCCGTCCATCGCGTCGTAGGCCGAATAGCCGAAGATGAGCGAATAGACCGTGACGATGGCCGTGCCGACGAGGACGCCGCGCGTCAGCGAGCGCAGGCTGACGACGCGGGCGGCGACGAGGATGCAGAGCGCATGTGTGGCGAACTGGACGGAACCGCGCAGGCTGACGCCCGGCGCCGCCGACCACAGGGTCGAGCTGACGAGCACGAGCACGAAGATGCCCGGCACGACGAGGTCTCGCGCCCGACCGATGATCGCGCGCGGATCGAGAGCGATGAGCGGCAGCCAGAGCCCGTAATAGACCAGGATGGCGACCGGCCCGAACCGGCTCGAATAGGCGAAGACGAAGAGCGAGAGCGCAACGGCCGTCGCCGCGTAAAGGCCATTGCTCGTCGGGTCGAAGAGGGAGCTGCGGGCGATACGCATCGTGGCGGCGCGCGCCTAGAATGCGTCGACCGGCGGTGTATAGGTGACTTTCACGACATCGCCGGGCCGCAGGGGCGTCGTCTCCAGCGCGGAGAACTCGGCCGGTTCGCCGTTCACGGTGCGCACGATCGTGTAGGAGTAGCGCGAGGGATCGTTCATGCTGCCGGCCGTCGGAGCAAAGAGCAGCGCCTCCTCGATCAGCGCGCGCTGGGTGCGCCGCTCCGGATCATTCGCCTCCAGCTCGGCGTCGGTCGCGCGCTTTTCCACCGTCAGCTCCGCCCTGCGGTCGTTCTGCAGGCGGATCAGATCCTGGTCGGCGCGGCTGATGTCCTGGCGTGCGCGCAAGGAAGCCGTGTCGATATCGAGCAACTGGCTTTCATATTCGGCGAGGCGCCGTTCGAGGTCCGACACGCGGGTGTTGACGACAAGGCCCCGGGAGGCCAGCGAACCGACATTTTCCAGATCGGCGCGGGTCAGCGTAACCTGCCGCTCCACCGTCTCACGTTTGCCCGCGAGCGCTTCCACCTCGCTGGCGAGCAGCACTTTCAGATCGTTCAGCGAACGGTTCTGGAGCTCGATCCTTTCGCGGTTCGCCTGCATGATCGCCTGCTCGTCGGCCAGAAGGGCGTCGGCGCGAGGGATGCCGGCCAGTTCTTCCGGCATCTCCAGCGTGTCGCTTCCGTCGAGCTCGGCCTGCAGGCGAAGCCGCCGCATGATCAGCCGGTGGTTCTCCACGGTCAGGACGTCGAGTTCGCCGCGCGCGCGCATCACGTCGCGCTCTACCCGCATGCCTGCATCCGGGCCCCGGCGCTGGCCGCCCGAAAGGCTGATGGCCTTGACCACGGAGAGGTCGGGCGCGAACGGGTGGGCGCCCGGGTTTTGCACGTCTCCCACCACGTAGATGGGGCGATAGGTGCCGATCTCGACGGCCGCATCCGGCCTGTCCGCAAGGCCGAAGCGCTGCTGGAGACCGTCGCCGACCGTCTTTGCCAGTTCCGCCGTCGTGCGGCCGTCGGCCCGGATCTCCCCGACGAACGGCACAGAGACTGTGCCGTCGGCGCCGACCGAATACTCGCCGCTCACGGACGACCAGTCGCGGAACGTCCCGGTCGACGTCTGCCACTCGGATACGCGCAGGCGCACGATATCCATGGGGCCGAGCCGATACTGCTCCTGCGCCGAGGCGGTTGCAGCCGTCAGAACGGTCGCCAGCGCCATGAGTGCTGCGATAGTGCCCGCGATATCGCGGTTTGGCATCAGTAGCTTCCCCGGGAAAGGCAGACCGCCGGAACCGTTCGCACGATGATAGCCACGTCGCCGACGAAGGTCCAGTTTTCGACATAGCGCCGGTCGAACGAGACACGCTCGTCATAGGAGACGTCGTTGCGGCCGCTGATCTGCCACAGTCCGGTCAGGCCCGGCCGCGCACGCAGGTAGCAGCCGAGGTGGACACCGTAATAGCGCAGCTCGTCCGTCGTCACCGGGCGGGGGCCCACGACGCTCATGTCGCCGACGAGAATGTTGAAGAGCTGGGGAAGCTCATCGAGGCTGAGCTTGCGGAGCACGGCGCCGATGCGCGTCACGCGCGGGTCGGACTGGAGCTTGCGCGTCGCCTCCCATTCCAACGCGGCGGCGGGGTCGGACTGCAAGTGAGCCTGCAGCACCTCGTCGCCATTCTCCACCATCGTGCGGAATTTCCAGCAGCGGAACATCCCGCCCCGGCGCCCCACTCGGGAATGGCCGTAGAACACGCTGCCGCCATCGGTCAGCTTGACGATCGCCGCGATCAGAAGCAGCAGCGGCGAGAGAATGACGAGCGCGCTGAGCGCCGCGACGATATCGAAACCGCGTTTCCAGCCATTGTCCGTCCGGCACCGCACTTCCGGATGTCCGGCCGTCATGGCCTGCGCGACCTTTGGATCGATTGAATTCGACAAGCTGCTTGCCCGGTCCATGTTTTTACCCCGGTCCTTGCTCATCAGGAGCCAGCCTTAATGCTGGGTAAACTAGACACGGTCCGTGGCTCGTAGCAATTCGGATAATGCATGGCTGCAATGCGCCAGCGGAAGTGCTCGTATTATCCCTTTCATTTCCGAAGCTAAGCGGCGGGGGCGCGCTGAAACGGACCTGCCGGCCCCGGCCTGATGCCCTCCTTCCTTCAAATAGACGCATTCCTCCTTCACGCGGGGACTGCGTATCTGTGTGAAATGCTGTCGTGCATCGGCATGACGCTAGGTCATGTCCGCCTGCCCGGGCGCCGGATTTGCCGTGGTCTTCGGTGGGGTGGGCCGTCGGCGCGGCCGCAATGCTCGTGATGGCCGGGCGCCGTCGCTCCAGCGAATCGTCTCTCGGCCTCTGGACGCCGGCCTTGTGCCGTGGTGATGTCCTCGGTCTCACTCTCCCACCTGCAGAAAGGCCTCTCCCGCGCGCGTGATGCGGACGGCCGCCAGGGGGCCCTCGAAGCCGGCTCCCGTATCGACGCCGATACGCGTGGCGGTGCGCGTCGGCGCGTCGGCGGGCGTATGGCCATGCACGACGATCTTCGGCGCCGGCGCCGAATGGGAGAGGAAGGGTTCTCGGATCCAGAGAAGATCGCGATCCTCCTGCTCCTCTATCGGAACGCCCGGGCGCAGCCCCGCGTGCACGAAGACGTGGCGGGGTGTCTCGACGAGCACCGGCAGGCCGCGAATGAAGCCCTCATGGCTGCCCGGCACGGTGCGGGCCAGTTCCTCGGCCAGGCGCCTTCCGTTCAGCCGCAGGCCGCTCTCGTACTCCTCGAGATCGCAGCCGTAGGAGGCGAAGGTCGCCAGCCCTCCATAGGGAAGAAGGGCCTCGGGAGCGACGCGGCCCTCAAGCACCTCCAGGAACATGTCGTCATGGTTGCCGAGCAGGCAGAGGCGGTGGAAGCCCTCGGGCGGCCGCCCCATGAGATGGGTGATCGTTCCGGCCGAATCGGGGCCCCGGTCGATATAGTCGCCGAGCATGAGGATGAGCTTCACCCTGCCCAGGTCGCGGCCGTCCTCGACGATGAGCTGCTCCAGCGCGATCAGCTTGTCGAGATGGCCGTGCACGTCGCCGATGGCGTAGATCACGTCCGGCTCGGCGGAAAGCTTGTAGCGGCGGCGGTGGCGTCCTGGGCGTTTGCTCATCGCGTGGGTGGTGCTCGTGTCGGCCGCAAGATGGCGGAAATCGGTCGACGGCGATCCTAGAGCATTGCGGGACAAATAGGACACAGTTCTGCCCGCGCCCCGCCGGCCGGCATTCCAGGCCACGCGCCGGCTCTGGGGAGGCCGGCATCATGGGGGCGCTCGGCGCGATGACCAGGAGGCGGAAGGACGTGTCGAGGCGTGCGAAAGCCGCCGGCCGGCCCGAACCGGCGGGCCGCGGGCTACCTCGACCGGGAGCGGCCGGCCTCAGGCGCCGCGATAATAGCTGGCATAGTCCTTGTAGACGCGCTCGCGGCTGCCGCGCTCCCCATAGCGGCGCAGGCGCGAGAGATCGGTCGCGTTCAGGACCGCCCCCGTCACCCGCAAGCCCACCTCCGGCTCGTCCGCCAGAAGGCCGCGAAGGACGGTCCGCGCCGTCTTGCCCCAGCGGATGACGAGCAGGAGTCCGTCGACGAGCGGCGCTGCGACCTTGGCATCGACGACGAGGCCGGCGGGCGGAAGGTCCAGAATCACGTAGTCGAAGCTCTCGGCCAGCTCGGCCAGAAGGGCCGACATGGCCGAGGAGGACAAAAGCGTGCTGCCGAGCGCCGCGTGGCGGTCGTCCGGGATCGGCAGCAGGCAGACGCCGTCTTCGTCATTCTTCACCTGCGAGCGCCAGTCGCCCGTGCGGATCGCCTCGGCAAGGCCGCCTTCGCTGATCGGCTGCGGCAGGAAGCCGTTCAGGGCGGGCCGGCGGAAGTCGGCGTCGAGGACGATCACGCGTGAGCCGATCCGCGAGAGAAGACGCGCAAGCCCCATGGCGACCGTCGTCTTGCCCTCGCCGGGCAGGGCGGAAACAACGCCGATGATGCGGCTGGCACGCCCCGGCACGGTGAGGCCCGCGAAGCCGTGCGCCACGTTCCTCAGGGTCTCGGCGGAAATGGCCTGAGTCTCGTCATAGCCGAATGTCGGCTTGGGGCCGGACCCTTGCGCTTCGGGGCGCGGTGCCCAGCGGTTCAGGAAAGCGGGCCACCACCGCTTCTGGCCGGGGAGCGTGGCGAGATAGCCGAAGAAGCGCACGCCGAGATCCTCCGTGACCTCGGCGCCGATGCGGTAGGACCGCTCGTTGAATTCGCGCAAGGTGCCGGCGGCCCCGCCCATCACCACGCCGAGGAAGGCGAAGATCGCCACCGTGCGCAGGAAGCGCGGCCCCGTGGGGCGCTCGGGCTCGGTGGGCGAGGAGATGATGCGGAAATTGGAGAGCGGGAAGCTCTCGCGCTGCATCGCCTCCTCGTAGCGGGCCAGGAAGTTGCCGTAGATCGTGTTGAGCGTGGCGGCCTGCTGTTCGAGCTCGCGCAGTTCCACCAGCGCGCCGCCGGCTTCGGCGTTCAGCCCCGTCTGCTGCGAAACCGCGTTCTCGAGCGCGGCCTGCCGGTTGCGCACGACCTCGTATTCGTTGGTGTAGCGCGAGGACAGGCGCTGCAACTCGCCGACGAGCTGGGCCGAGACCGTTTCGCGCTCGCGCGTCAGCCGCACGACCTGGGGATGGGACGCCCCGAAATCGGCCGTGATCTGCGCGATGCGGCCCGACATCTCGGCGTAACGGGCCTGGAGCTGCTGTACCACCGGGTCCTGGATATCGGCGGAGGCCAAGGCGGCGGATGCTATGGCGGTCGCGTCTCCGGCGGAAAGCACCGCCTGGAGCTGTTCGGCACGCGCCTGAGCCTGCGCCACCTCGGCCTGCCCGGACGCGAGCTGGCCGGTGAGGTTCGCAAGGCGCTGCTCCGAGGTGAACTCGCCCTGCGCCATCGACAGGTTGTTGCGCGCGCGGAACTCCTCGACCGCCAGAGAGGCGGCGCGTTGCTGCTCGCCCAGTTCCGCCAGGCGCGTCTGCATCCAGCCCGTGGCCTGCACGCTCGCCTCCGCCACCGCAAGGCGCTGTTCCTGCAGGAAGGCCGCCGCATAGGCGTTCGCCACGCGGTAGGCCAGCGCCGGGTCGTGCGACTGATAGGTGAGGGAGATGACCGAGCTGCGTTCGACCCTCTGCACCGAGAGATTCTGCTGGACGGACCGGGCGGCCGCCTCGCGGATCTGCTGCCGGCGCGCCTCCTCGGGATCGACCGGGACGGCGGACGGCGCTGCGCCCGCATCGCCGGACACGCCGGTGGGCGCCTCCTGCGGCCCGCGAACCATGGCCGCCACGGCGCGCAGCGGGCGCGTGAGAGAGGCGAGGGGGGAGGGCGGCGGCGAGAGGAAGACCTCGTCCTCGCCGAGATTCAGCTCGTCCACCACCTCCAGCGCGAGACGCGACGAACGCAGGACCTCGATCTGGCTGGCGATGCGGTTGTCGAGCTGGATGTTCGATCCCACGGAGGCGAAATCGCGGGCGACCGTGCCGATGCTCTCGTCGAGCAGGATCCGCGCCTGCGAGGCGTAGACGGCGGGGGATGCACGAACATAAAGGACGCCGACCACCACGGCGGCCAGTACGCACAGGCCGACCAGACGAAGGTTGCGGCGCACGATCGTCCACAGCCGTTCGAGGTCGAAGGTCTCGCCCGAACCGGTCTTGCTGCCGTCGAGCGCGTAGAACCTCCTCTGAGAGAACCTGGCCGTGTTCATCGATGCGTCCTTGGATTCCAGCATATCATGCAAGCCCTTCGCCCTCAGGGCGATAGGCCACGGACAGCGGACGGAAAAATGGCGGAGAGCCGTTTGGCGACGGGCATTCGAAACAGCCGCATGGCGGCGGGGCGGCGGGCGGCCGATCTCGCGAAGGCGCCAAGGTCGCGCCCCTTCAGCGCCTCGACCATGGTCAGGAAGGATTCCGCGTCCTTGAAGGCGCTTTCCCGCTCGTCCATCGCAAGGGTTGCGGCGGGGTCGAGATCGTGCGCGGCCCGGAAGCGCACGTCCGCCGCACGCATGGCATGCAGGTGATCGAGCCGCAGGACGCGCGACACCGATCCCTCGGTGATGCCGTAGGCATAGCCGATTTTCGGCTCGGCGATGCACGTGCCGCCCCTGGCCAGGATCTCGGCCATGAAGATGTAGTCCTCGCCGATGCGCAGGTCCTCCGGGTAGGAGATGGCCTTCTCGGCCAGGAACGAGCGCCGGATCGTCGGCTTCAGATAGCCGAGGTTGAAGGAGGAGCGGAACACCGCGTTGCTGGTCATGTACCGGGGAAGGTCGATGGTCCCCGTCGCCGGTAGGGTGCCCTCGGGAAGCATCGGGCGAGTGCGGCCGTCCGCCTCCACCACCTCGATCCCGTCCAGGATGGCGGTCGCGCCGGTCGCATCCAGGCGTTCCACGAGACGGGCCATCCTGTCGGGCCGGATCGTATCGTCGGCGTCGAGGACCGCGACGTAGCGGCCCGACGCGTGCTCCAGCGAAAGATTGCGCGCCGCTCCCGGCCCACCGTTCGCGGCCGCGCGCACGAGGCGGACGCGCGGGTCCGCGATGGCCTCGACGAGCGCCGCCGTGCCGTCCCTGGACGCATCGTCCGCGACAACCACCTCCACCGAAACGCCGACGGTCGCCAGCGCGCTTTCGATCGCCGCGCCGATGGTGCGGGACGCGTTGAAGGCGGCGACGATGAAGGAGACGTCAGGCTGCATGCGCGCCTCCCGGGCGGGCGTCGGCCTGCCCGCCGTACTGCGTCAGAGCGCGCATTCCGAAAAGGCCGCCTATGGCGCCGGCATGGAGAATCCCCCGCAGCACGCTGCGGCGCCGTTCCACGGGCGAGAAGGCATGGCGAAGCGCAAGAAGGCCGCAGGCCGCGACCTTGGCGGCGGCCACTCCGGCGGCTTTGGCGCGCGCCGCGCCGGCCCTGTGCGTCTCGGCCAGAAGCTGCCCGTGCGTCTGCCCCATGCGCAGGCGGCGCCGGGCCAGCCAGCCGAAGCTGGCCCGGCCCTCGGGCACGTCCTCGCGCACGAGCGCCTCCGGCGCGTAGTCGATGCGCCCCGCGCGAAGGGTGAGGGCCCGGAAGAAGGCCGTATCCTCGCCGCCGCTGCGCCCGCGCGCCAGGTCGAAACGCAATCCCTCGACCGCGGCCGAGCGCCGGTCGATCAGCACGTTGCAGGTGTAGCCGGTGAGGATCTCGCCCTTCACGAAGACCGGGGCGGAGGAATGGAAGTCGCCGTCCCGCATCCAGCCGGGCGCCTGCGGGCCGTAGACGGCCTCGACGGGCCCCAGCACCGCGTCGGCGCCGCCCTCGGCCGCCCTGTCCAGCAGCGCGGCCAGCCATTGGCGCGCGACGACCTCGTCATCGTCCAGGAAGGCGAGATAGCGGCCGGTCGCGCGATCGAGGCAGGCATTGCGCGCGATCGAGATGTTCGACGCGGGCGCATGGACATAGCTCACCGGGAAGGGCAGGCCCTGCGAAGCCCGCTCGACGCGCTCCTGCGCGCTCGGCACCGTGTCGTTGTCGGCCACCACCACGTCGACCGCCACGTCTTGCGGCACGTCGAGCCCTGCGAGCGAGGCGAGGGTGCGCGCGATGTGGTCGCGCCGGAAGGTGCATATGGCGATCGTGACCGAGCGGTCCGGCGCTGCTGCCATGCTCATGCGCGTATCTCCCGGGGCCGCGGAGGGCTCGCGAGTTGGGCCCAGAAGCCGAGCGACCATCCCAGATGCATGATCATGGCCGCGACGCCGGCCAGAAGCGCCTCCACCTTCCGCGTCCGGGCAAAGCCCGCGAGGCCGCCCAGGAGGCACGCCGCCACCCATGCGGCGGCCGGAACCGCGAAGAGGAGCGAAAGCGGGGAGAGCAGCGCGAGAACGAGGGCGGGCGCGACGAGCATGGGAAGCGCCTGCCGCAGCTTGGGCGGTGTGCGGTGCTTGAGCATGTTGCGCGCGCGCCCCTTCCCGTAGCCGAAATACTGGCGGAAGAGGCCGCCGGCCGTGGCGCGGGGATAATAGGTCATGTCGGTCTCGGCTGTCATCCAGACACGACCGCCGGCCTTGTGGAGCCTATGGTCCAGCTCCGCGTCCTCGTTGTGGGAGAAGGTCTCGTCGTAACCGCCGACCCCCTTGAACGCATCCACGCGGATCAGCGCATGGTGGCCGTGATCCACCCACCGCCCCACGGGCGCGGAGCGATGGGACGAGCCGCCCGTGCCGATGCGCCCGCTCTGCGCGATCGCGACCGCCGCCTGAAAGCCGTGCCGGGCCACCGTGCGCATGGAAACGACGACGCTGGAGGCGCCGGTGCGCTCGGCCTCGGCGACGAGCGTGCGGCAATATCCGTCCGGATAATGCGCGTGCGCGTCGATGCGGATCAGGAACGCGGCATCGGCCCCGAAGCGCTCCACCGCCCGGTTGACCCCCGCGCTCTGGATGCGCAACGGGTTGTCGCAAAGCCGGATCGCCGGATTGCCGAGGGCCTTTTCCGAGACGATGGCGCGTGTCCTGTCGCTGCTGCCGCCATCCACCACGACGATCGTCGCGTTCACCTCGCGCGCCTCCGCCGAGAGGAAGTCGAGCAGCGGCCCGATGAAGGCTTCCTCGTTCAGGCACGGCACGACGATGAGGCAGGTCGTTTGCGGCGCGGCGGGGTCGGCCTTCATCAAGCGGCCTCGGCCCGATGGCTCGGCGCGTCCGGCGCGCCGGCCAGGGCCGCGACGAGCTTGCGGCATTCGGCCCGCCCGCTTCGGAAGGTTTCGGGGGCGAGCGCCCTGACCGCCGCCTTGAGCGCGGCGATGTCGACCTCGCGCAACTGCCGCGCCAGCGCCTCGGGAGAGAGGTCGTCGCAGATGATCCCGATGCCCCGCTCGCGCAGGAAGCCCGCCGTCTGCGTGCCGGCAAGCGCGATCGGCACCGCGCCGTGGGCGCAGCCCTCATAGACCCGGTTCGGCAGGAGCCAGTCGCTGTTGAGCCCTTGCTCGAAGAAGTCGATCGCCCAGACGAGATCCACCGCGCCGTAGATCTCCACAAGGTCCTCCGCGCGGTAGGGGCCGTGGAAGGAGAGGTGCGGCCGGCCGGAAACCTGGGCGTCGAAATCCTCGAACTCGCGCCGGGCCGGGCGCCCGCGCAGCGTCACCTCGAGGGACCCCTCGCCGTCTTCGGCAAGCCTGGACAGGATGGAGAGGGAGCGGGCGCAGCGCAGGGCGCCGAACCAGCCGATGCGGATCGGGTTGCGCGAACCGGTGTCGGCATCCCGCAGGGGCGGACGCGCCTCCTCCAGGTCCAGCACCTTGTTTTCCTGGAGGCGGATGTCCTCGAAGCCCTGCACGGGCCGCAGGTAATTGTCCACGAAGGCCGGCGAGCTCGTTAGAACGAAGGCGGTGCGCGCGGCGAGGCGCCGCTCCAGC
The DNA here is from genome assembly GCF_017815515.1 of Aureimonas populi. Classification (NCBI taxonomy): domain Bacteria; kingdom Pseudomonadati; phylum Pseudomonadota; class Alphaproteobacteria; order Hyphomicrobiales; family Aurantimonadaceae; genus Aureimonas; species Aureimonas populi. The sequence continues at coordinate 779,567 of NZ_CP072611.1, read as the reverse complement.
GCCCGAAGCGCCAGGCCCGCCATTCCCTGGTCCAGGAGCAGGCGGTGGATATCGAGCGTTTCGTAGATGAGGCGCGGACGCGGGCGGATCGACCCCGCGATCCGCTCCCCCAGCGCCAGCATTTCGAGATTGCGCGCCAGGATCACCGCCGGGGCGAAGGCCGCCAGGTGCTTGAGCTCGCCCGAGAGGAGGGCGGCGGCCACCTTGGCGATGCGCTGCCCGAAGGCGCCGTCCTTCGTCTCGCCGAGCACGACCGGGGCATGGTCCAACTCGTCGGGAACAGCACTGTCCGTCCCGCGCCGGAAGCCGGCCAGCAACACCTGCGCGCCTCCGGCATGCAGCATCGCCACGCGCCTGCGGACCGCCGGATCGCAAAGGTCGTGAACGAGATAGAGTATTTTCGTCATGCTGCTGGGACCAGGTGGGTTGACGAAGTCGTGAGAGGATATCCGCGTCCATGTTGCAACGCAACGCGGGCGCGTCTCCCCGGGCGGGAGGCTGCCATGCCCGCAGGACAGGTGTCGCCCCGGGTGCGGCCCCTCGCGCCGGGCCGGCCAGGCGGTTCGGCGCAAGGGGCGGGGCGGGCGACCTTGGCCGCCGCCTCTAGCGCCCCGTTCCGGCGGTGCAGGCGACCGATCCCTCGAACTGGCAGTCCTCGCCGATGCGTGTGAAGGCGACGCGCTCGACCTCCATGGCGACCGGCCCCTGCGGCGCGGTGAACGGCCCCATCCAGTCGGTCAGGGTGTCGGTGCCCCAGAGGCTGAGATAGATCTTGGCGTTGTTTTGCGGGAGCTTCGCGGGATCGTCGATCCGGTAGACCTCCTCGCCCTCGATATACCACGTGATGGCGTCCGCCTCCCAGACGAACGCGTAGTCGAGGAACCCGTCGTCCGAGGCGGCGGGAAGCTCGGCGAGATACTCGTTGCCGCCCTGGCCGTCGGCATAGACGTTGAGCTGCACGACGGAGGTGTCCTTCAAGAGGAACTCGAAGTCGATCTCGTCGTGCGGGCGGCCGTGGACCTGGCCGATATAGGTGAAGATGTTGGCGTTCAGCCCCGAGCCGGCGGGCGTGCGGATGCGCGCCTCATAGGTTCCGTAGCCGAAGCGGGCGGTCGTCTGTATCTCGCCGCACCGGAACGGCCGACCCGCCGCCTCGCCCTCGGAGAAGCCGAGCAGGAGGCGCCCGTTCTCCACAGAGACCTCCTCGGCCGACCATCCGCAGTTCTGATGGTCGCCGTTCGTCCATCCGTCCGAGATGTACCACCGGCTTCGATCGAGCCTGTCGAATTCCTCCAGGAAAGAATCGCCGTCCATCTCCTCGGACGCGGCCGCGCCGGGGTGCAGGACGAGGGAGGCGAGGGCGGCCGCGATGGCGGCCGTCCCTGCACAAGCGCGACGGGGTGTGGTCATGCGACCTCCTGCGAGGTTTGATCGGGCGAGCCGACATTGGAGGATGTGTGCCAGGCCCAGGCCGTGTCGATGATGTTCGACAGGTCGCGGCGCGGCATCCAGCCGAGAACGCGCCGGGCGGCGGCGTTGTCGGCCACGAGCATGGGGGCGTCGCCGGGGCGCCGCCCCTCCTCTTCGATCGGGAACGGGCGGCCCGAGCGCTTCTCGATCGCGCCCAGCAATTCGCGCACGCTGGTGCCGTCGCCCGTGCCCAGGTTGAGGGCGGTGCTCTCGCCGCCCTCGATGAGGTAGCCGACCGCCCGCGAATGCGCATCGGCAAGGTCCATCACGTGGATATAGTCGCGCACGCAGGTGCCGTCCGGCGTGTCGTAGTCCGAGCCGAAGACCTTGAACCTGGCGCGCCGCCCGAGCGCCGCCTCGATCGCCAGCGGAATCGCGTGGGTCTCCGGGTCGTGCCGCTCGCCGATGCGCGTCTCGTCATCGGCGCCGGCGGCGTTGAAATAGCGCAGGATCACCGAGCGCAGGGAGGAATGCGCCGACAGGTCGCGCAGCACGCGCTCCACCATCAGCTTGGAATGGCCGTAGGGGTTGAGCGGCACCTGCGGATGGTTCTCGTCCATCGGGACGGCGACGGGATCGCCATAGGTCGCGCAGGTGGAGGAGAACACGAGGCGCTCGCACCCGGCCCGGCCCATCGCCTGGAGCAGGGAGACGGTTCCCGCGACATTGTTCTCGTAGAAGGCCAGGGGGTCCTTCACCGATTCCCCAACCTCGATCAGCGCGGCGAAATGCACCACGGCGGCGGGGCGGTACCGCGCGAAGACGGCATCCAGAGCGGCCGCGTCCCGGATGTCGCCCTCCTCGGCCGGGCCCCAGCGGACGAATTCGCGATGGCCGCGCGAGAAATTGTCGAAGACAACCGGTGTGAAGCCTTTTTCGGAGAGATCGAGGCAGGTGTGCGAGCCGATATAGCCCGCTCCGCCGACGACGAGGACATGCGTCACGAAGAGGATCCTTCCGGAATCTTGGCCGCGCCCCGCAGGAGCGGCGCGTGCGAATGATTGGTCCGTGTCGTTCCGTGCACCGGCGGGAACAGGAAGCGGATATCGGGCGAAGGCGGCGAACGCATGACCGAACCCAGCTTGTCGGCACCGACCCCGGTGACGACGGCGCGCCAGGCGGCCGGCCGGCGGGCCAGCGCTCCCGCCGCCGCAAGAAGGCCGCGCTCGGACTTTTCCTGAAGGAAGCGGCGGTGCTCGAAGCGCGCCAGCGACTGCGCCCCGTGGCGAAGGGCCATCCGGCGCGCCTGCCGGTCGAGACCGGGCCGGGCCGCAAGCTGTGCGTCGACCCCGGCGAAACGCCGCAGATCCTCCGCCGAATGGCGCCCGCTCAAGGAGTTGCCCCGCACGATCGCGGCGTAGCCGCAGGCGCGAATGACCTTGAAGCGCGCACCCGCGCAGAGGAGCCGGGCATAGAGATCGTAATCCTCGCCCAGCCGCAGCGACACGTCGTAGGGCCCTTCGAGCCCGGCCAGAAGCTCGCGCCGGATGATCGGCTTCAGGAAGCCGAGTTCCCCCCGGGGGCGCCCCCGCCGGGTGATGTTGCCCTCGATGAAGGCCGGCAGGGTCAGCTCGCTGGGCGGCGCGTCGTCGGCGAACTGGCTCTCCACGGCGGCGCGCAGGGCCAGGGGGTCGGCGGCCGGCTTGGAGCCTTCCCGCACGAAGGCGATGTTGTCGGCGGCCATGTCGAACGGGCCGGCGGCGAGAAGGCGGGCCATGCGGCCGGGAAGGAAGAAATCGTCCGCATCGAGGATGGAGACGAATTCCTCCCGCGCGTTCGCGATGGCGATGTTGCGCGCATGAGCCGGCCCCCGGTTCACGTCCAGGCGGATGGGGTGCAGGCGCCCGCTGCCGTCATCGGCACCGCGCGCCGCGCCCAGCGTGTCGTCCGTCGAGCCGTCGTCCACGATCAGGACGCGGCCGACCTCCGGCTGTTCGAGCGCGGATCGCACCGCGGACGCGATCGTTGCGGTCGCGTTTCGCGCGGCGATGACAACGGCGATGCGGCTCATCCGGCAGACCCTTCCGGGGCCGGCGACAGGCGCCCGGTCCCATTTCTTCGCTCTTCCATCCAGCGTGTGGCTTCCGAGGCGCCGAGCCAGGCGAACTCGCGCGCCGTGCGCCATGGCGAACGCAGGCAAGCCTCGGACAGGACACGCCGCCGGCGCGGCCAGTCGGCCACCGAATCGGGGTCCAGCACCATGGCGCGGAGCGTTTCCGGCGAAATCTCCGGCAGCGCCCCCGTCCGGGGCGTGGCGAGGTCGGGGAAAAGCGACGCCACCAGCGTCAGCGCCAGACGGGCCGTCCCCTCGAGGTCCTCCTCCTTCGCACGTTCCAGGAACCGATCCGCCGCGCCCTCGCGGCCGGAGCGCAGCGCGGCCATGAGGTCGAAGGCGTGGTTCCCCGCCGGCTCCCGGTTGAAGAGAGCCTTCACGAGGCTCATGGCGCAGAGGAGAGGCACGTCGCCGGCGCTTATCGCGGCGATCCGCCGCCCGCTCAGGGAATGGGCCTCGGCGCGATCGAGGAAGGCCCGGCTGGAGCGCGGCTGGGGCGAGCCGGGCTGCTGCAGCCGGTGGTGGAGATCGAAGACCATGCGCACCTCGCCCTCGCGCACGAAATGGCGCTCGCCCAGAAAGCGATCCCACCAGAGGGAGGGCGCCGGCGGCACCCTGGCAAAGCCTGCATCCATCAAGACATCCTGCGCTGCGGCGAAATCGCCTGCCGCCACGAGCAGGTCGATGTCGCCGGACGGCCGTGTGAAATAGTCACCATGCAGCATGTGCTGCTGAATGGGCCCTTTCATGACCGCATAGGCGATCCCGCGAGAGCGCAGAGGGCCGTCCGCCCACTCGATCCCCCGCAGCGCGGCGCTGTTGCAGATCATCGTCCGGCGCTTGCGCTCGATGGCCCAGGCCCGCGCGTCGGCCGCGATCTCGCCGTGCGAGGCGCGGGAGAGGATGGCCGCCAGGACATCGCCCAGCTTGGAACGCACCGCGAGCGCCAGCACGCGCCGCGCGGCCTGCGGGTCGTGCAGCGGCGAGGATGCTGGAGGCACCTGCGCGATTCGGGCCGAGGCGTCGTTCCAGAGGAGCGTGCACAAATCCGCTGCCGCGGTGCGATAGGGTCGCGCGTTCCGGGAAGCTGTATCGCCCATGGCCTCATCGCCCAATTCAGGATTCGGCAGAACGAAGCTCACGACAAGGCTTCATGGCGAAATCGTAAAGCGTGGCGCCGGAGCATTCAACCGCAATCTGGGCGCGCGTCCCGAAACCCGCACGGCTCGTCCGCCGGTACTTTTCGAGTGCCCGCCCAGCCCGCCTGCGGCTGCGGGCGAGGCGAAATCCCCGCGCGCACCCCGAGCCTTCGAAGCGCGGGGAGGGCCTGAAAAGCCGGCCGGGAAGGGGCGGAGCGCTTCGTTGCAAGTCCGATAACGTTACGTTAGGAAGCGCGTCGTTCGAACCGCCCGGATGACAGGTCGTCGCCGGGCAAAGCATGCACGCACGACCTTCCGCAATGCCGTGAGGACGTGTGACTTAGAGGAATCAGCATATGAGCAAGCTTGCATATTCCGCTCCGACCCTGCGCAAGCATGGTTCCATGACGGCGCTGACGCAGCAGAACCAGTCGGGCACGTTCCTCGATGTGGGTTTCACCGCCGGAACGCCGCTGGATCAGCTCACGCTGTCCTGAGGCTGCCGAACCGCGGCCGTGCGCGTGCCTGCACGCGCACGGCTGCCATTCATTCCCTGCGGAGATCGGATGGATGTCGTGTGAGGATGAGGTTTCACGGTGGAACCTCGGGAACGGGCCCTTCGTCGCCAGTTCCGACGTGGCGGTCAGCGCCATGGGGGACGAGATCGCCATTCTCGACCTTCGGACCAGCGAGTACTTCACCCTGAACGGCACCGGCGCCTTCCTTTGGTCCGAGCTGAGTTCTCCCAAGACGCTGGACGACCTCCTGGACCGCGTGGTGGAGACGTTCGACATTCACGAGGAGGCCGGTCGAGCCGACCTGCAAGCCTATATGACGGGGCTCCTCGAAGCCGGCCTTGTCCGCATCGCCGATGGGTAGGGGCCGTCCAAGGTTCATGAGGGCTTCCCGGCCCCGAGCCCGCCGGCGCCCCGCGTGATGGTCCCGAACCGACCCGCGCCGCGCTCCGCCGGGGCCCGGTCCATGGCGGCCGTGAGGATCGTGCGCCTCCTGGCGCGGCATCATCGCCTGCTTTTCGAAAGCTTCCTCCTCGTCCTGCGGGTGCGGGTGGGCCTGAGCCTGCGCGGGCAGGAGCGCGTCCGGCAAGCGCTTTGCGTTCTGGAGGGGAGCCGGCATGCCCCTGCCGCCCACGATGTCGCGCCTCTTGCCTGGTCGGTGCGACAGGCGGCGCGGCTCGTCCCGCGCGCCACCTGCCTGACGCAGGCGATCGCCGGCCAGGCCCTGCTCACGCGGCGCGGCTGCCCTTCGATCGTGCGCGTGGGCGTGCGCCGCAGCCATGCCGGGGAGTTCCAGGCTCATGCGTGGCTTCTCCACGAGGGGCGCGCCATACTGGGCGCCCGGCACGAGCCCGGTCCCGATTTCGTGCCGCTCGCGGATTTCGGTCCGGTTCGTTGATGGAGACGATTGCCGGCCTCGTCTGCGAGGACGAGGCGCGCCTGGGGCATGAGTCGGAGAGGTTGCGGCGCCGGTTGCGCCTTGCCGGATATCCGCAGGCCGCCATCTGGGCCGGCGAGGGCTGCGTGCTCCTGCGGGCATCCCGGTCCCACCGCTCGTCGCCCCGCGCCGTCGCGTGCGCCGGGCCCGTCGCCGTGCTCGGCGATCTTCGTCTCGACGAGCCCGGCGAGCTGGCCCGCGCGCTGGGGCTTGCGCCAGCCACGCCGCAGCATGAGCTGGTTGGCGCGGCCTATGGGCGCTGGGGCGTGGAATGCTGCGAGCATCTTCGCGGCGACTTCGCCTTCGCCCTGTTCGACCGGGCCGAGCGCCATCTCTTCTGCGCGCGCGATTCGTTCGGCGTGCGCCCTTTCCATTTCCGCGAGGAAGCGGGCCTGTTCTCCTTCTCGTCCGACCCTGTGCTGCTGTCCGGGGGAGGCTTCGATCCCGCGTATGTCGGCGGCTTTCTCGCCGGGATCGTCGAAGACGAGCGCCGCACGCTCGACCCGCTGGTGATGCGCCTGCCGCCGGCCCATCATTTGTCGCGGCGGAATGCCACGACGTCGGTCTCGCGCTACTGGACGCTCGAACCCGCGCCGCCTCCGAAGCCCGGCGAGGTGGTGGAGGCGTTCCGCGAGCGCTTCGCGCAGGCGGTGGAGCGGCGCCTCGTCGCATCCGGGCCGGCGGGCGTCATGCTGAGCGGCGGGCTCGATTCCTCGTCCATCTCTGCCGTCGCGGCGCGCCTTCGCAGGGGGCAGGGGCGGCTTGCGGCCTTCTCGCTCGTCTATCCCGAGGAGCCCGATACCGACGAAAGCGGTTTCATCGAAGCGGTGGCCGCGAGCGCCCGGCTTGTATCCACGCGCGTCGATGCGGGCGCCGTGCCCCCGCTCGAAGGCGTGGTGGAGGACATGCGGCGTGGCGGCGCGTTCGTGGACGCGCCCGGCAGCGGCAAGCTGCGCCGGCTCTTCGCGGCGGCGGCCGGGCAGGGCGTCGGCGTCCTTCTCGACGGGCATGGCGGGGACGAGGTCGTCTGGAACGGCTACCGGCGGGTTCTCGATCTGGCCGGGGAGGGGCGCTGGCTGCGGGCACTGGCGCAGGTGCCGGGCCTGTCCCGGATGGGGGGCGACGATCCGCTGCTCCTGTCGGCGGCGGTGATCGAGGCGGCGGCGCCGGGCAACCGCTTCGGCGGCGCGCTGCGCCGGCTGACCCGTTTCTATCGCAGTCGCTTCACCCCGCCCATGGCCGCTCCGTCGCCCGATGGGCTGCACCTGCTGGCAAAGGGTTTCGTGAGGGAAACGGACCTGAGGCAGCGGGTGCTGGACGCCCGGCGTCCGCCGGCGGACCGTTCCGACGCCGCCGCTCACGCGGCGGCCATCGCTTCCCCTCGTACATCCTTCGCCTTCGAGGCGCTGCACCGCCTTTCGCACGGCGCCGGCGTCGAGACGCGCTATCCCTTCTTCGATCGAGACCTCGTCACCTTCTGTCTCGGCCTGCCATCCTCGGAAAAACTGCGGGCCGGATGGCCCCGCAGCATCATGCGGCGGGCGATGGAGGGCGAACTGCCGGACGCCGTCCGCTGGCGCCGTGACAAGACGGATTTCGGCCGGTCGCTGGCAAGGGGTCTGTCGCGCTGGCATGCCGACCTTCTGCGGGACGCAGAGCGCGACCGCGACGGTGCGATGGCCGGATTCTACGATATGGATGCCCTGCGTCCGCTTCTCGGGCGTATCCGGCAGGCGCCGGAGGGGACGACGACGGTGGAGGCGATGCTGGCCTGGCGGGCGGCCTACCTCCATCTCTGGCTGACGAAAGGGCGCAATGGCGATGGAACGGTTGGAGCGCACTGACGCGGGCGGGACGGCGCCCTTCGCCTATCGGGCGCTCGGCCTCGTGCTCGTCTCGGATTTCGCGCTGGCGGAGCTCACGCCCGTTCCCCCGCCCGGCGGGGCGGGGAGCGATGTCGTGGCCATTCGTCGCGGCGCCGTGCCCCGGGCGTGGAACGAAGGGTCGCCCGATCCCTTCTTCCGGTTCGAAGGCCGGAGCCATATCCTGCGATGGCGCTCCGTGGGGGCCTTCATGATCGCCGACGACCGGACGATCCTGGTCGATCCGGCCGAGGGCGTCGATCCGCGGCTGATCGCCTTTCCGCTGCTCGGCCCCGTGCTCGCTCTGCTGCTGCACCGGCGCGGGCGGCTGGTTCTTCACGCGAGCGCTGTCGAGATCGAGGGGCGGGCGGTCGTCCTCATGGGAGACAAGGGGGCGGGCAAGTCCACCCTGGCCGGAGCCCTCGTCTCGGCCGGCCATCGGCTTCTGACGGACGACGTCCTCGTGTTGGCACCCACCGGCGGCGGCGGGAAGCCGGTGGTCGAGGCGGCCGCCGGCCAGCTCAAGCTCCACCATGAATCGCGCGCGGCCATTTCGCTCGCGGGCAGCCGGATGGTGGACGCGGATCTGCATCCCTCCATCACGAAGCGCCAGCACAGGCTCGGCGGCGTGTTCCGCACCGACGCAGCGCCCCTCGGCGCTCTCCTGACGCTCGGCCGCGGCCCACAGCTCCACCTGGAGCGCCTCGCGCGGGCCGAGGCGCTCCAGGCCCTCATCCGCTTCTCCTACCCTGTGCGGTTCGAGCGAAGCGGCCTTGGCGAGGAGGGAATGCAAAGGCTGTTCAGGCAGTGCGCCGATCTGGCCTCGACGCATTTCGTCGGCCGCCTCGCCGCCGCCGCCGGCCTCGGGAGGCTCGGCGAGACGGTTCGGGAAATCGAGGCGCTCGCCCGCCGTCCCGCGCTTCAGGAGGCGCAATGAGACCCGTCCCCTCCACTCCGCCCCCCGAAGGGGCGTTCACGGGCTATCGCGAGCTCGTCCGCTTCGCGCGCGAGCTTTGGCGCCACTCCCCTCGCCGGACGGCCAAGGCGCTGGCGTTCCAGCTTCTCGGCGGGGTGACGGAGGGGGTCTCGATCCTTCTCCTCCTGCCGATCCTCGGCTTTCTTGAGATGCCGGCCGCAGGCGGCGGTGGCGGGGCCGCGATCCTGGTTCCCGACCTCTGGTTCCTGCCGGGACTGGCCGGCGCCCGGCTCGAATTCCTCTGGGTCCTGGTCGCGCTGGTCGCGGTCCTGTCCCTTCTGGCCGTCTTCAACCGCTACAGGACGCTCTTCGTCGCCGACCTTCTCCAGGGCTTCGTCAATCGGGTGCGCAGCGGGCTGTTCGAGGCGCTCGCCCGCGCGCGCTGGAGCATGGTCGCCCATCGCCGCGCGGCGGATCTGAACCATGTCCTCACCTCCGAGATCGATCGGCTGCAGCTTTGCGCCGTCTCCGCCCTTGCGCTGGTGCAACTGGGGATCGTGCAGGTGGTCTATCTGTGCGTATCGCTGGCCATCTCGCCTGCCATGACCGCTTTCGCGGGCGGCGTGGGCACGCTCGTCCTCCTCGGCCTGCATCCGTTGCGCAAGCGCGCCCACGCCTTCGGGCTGCTGCTTTCGCAGAACCGCCGCGAGCAGTATCGCACGGTGACGGATTTCCTGGCGGGCATGAAGATCGCCAAATCCTACAATGTGGAAGAGGTTCATGTCGCGCGGCTCGGCGAGACGCTGCGGCGCGTGCAGGCCGACAATCTGCGTTTCAACCGCGTGGCCACGCTGGCCAATACCGGGTTTCAGATCGGCTCGGCGCTGGCGCTGGCGATCTTCATCTTCCTGGCGGTCGAGCATGTGGCGCTGCCCCTGGCCGAAATCGTGGTGCTGCTTCTGGTCTTCATGCGGCTTGCGCCCCGTTTCATGGAAATGCAGGTCGGCCTCCAGCAGCTTCTGTCCGCGCTTCCGGCCTTCGAGACGACCAGGGCGCTGCGCGAGGAGTTCGAGGCCGAGCGGGAGGAGGGCGGAAGCGGCCCCGCCCCGGCGCTCGTCGAGGTGCTTCGCCTTCGCAGCGTCTCCTTCACCTATCCGGGCGCCGAGGGTGCGGCCCTCACCGACATCACCTTCGATATTCCCCGGGGACAGGTGACGGCGCTGATCGGCCCTTCGGGAGCCGGCAAGAGCACGCTGGTCGACCTGGCGCTCGGCCTCACCGAGCCGTCGGCCGGGGAAATCCGGGTCGACGACGAGCCGCTGTCGCGCGAGAACCGCCGCGCGTGGCGCGCCCGCGTGGCCTATGTTCCGCAGGAGCCCTTTCTCTTCCACGCATCCATCGCGGCCAATCTGCGTCTTGCCCATCCGGGCGCGACGATGGAAGAACTGAGGGCCGCCTTGTCGGCGGCACAGGCGCTGCGTTTCGTCGATGCTCTTCCCGAAGGCATGGAGACCATCGTGGGCGATCGCGGCACGCGCCTTTCCGGCGGCGAGCGCCAGCGCGTGGCGCTGGCCCGCGCGCTGCTGCGCACGCCCGACCTTCTGATTCTGGACGAGGCGACAAGCGCCCTCGACCAGGAGAACCAGGCGCTCGTGGCTCAAGCCATCGCTGTGGCGAGGGGGCGCCTGACGGTTCTGATGATCGCCCACAGCCCGAAGATGATCGAATTCGCGGATTTCGTCGTGGCGCTGGAGGCTGGGCGCCTCAAGGAAACGGGACGCTTCGATGTCCTGGCAAGGGACCGGCACACCGCGCTCGGCCGCATGATGGAGGGGAACTGAAACCCGAACCCGCAGCCCGCTGGCGCCCTCCCGCCACCGTCGCTCCGCCACGATCGAACGGCGCTCGCGCGCCCTTCGAACTTCTGCCGGCGCTGTCGCCATCCCGCATTCGGCCGCCGGCGCGTGAAAACAAAGCCCACGGCCAAGCCCCCTGCCTGCCTGACCTGCGCGTGGACCTTCAGGCCCTGCCTGCGGGCAGACTTGCGCAGGGAAAGGTCAGCTCAGGAGAAGATAGGCGACAAAGCCCCAGAAGACGGCACAGATTGCCAATCCGATCATCAGCCCCCGAAATGCGCCGAGCCGGCTCGATACGCGCCTGGAAGCGCGCGCGCCCGCCTGCTGGTCCGAGGTGGACGAAGGCTTCGTGTTCAGGACCGCGGACGGTTCGAACGTTTCTCTCCCGACGGTGGTTACCACCTTGCTCTCCGTTCCAGATCAGACCCGACACCCTGCACTGCGCGGCGAGTGAAGGTGATCCAACAGTGCGCTGACTTAAGCCTTTACTACTATAGGACGGCCCCCGCCTCGAAAAAAGCGGAAAGCAACCCGTCATCGTCAACAGATGTTGAACAGGCTCTTTCAAGAATTATTTGCCTCAAATTCGAGTCACAACGACCCGGCGACAAATCGGGTTCCCTCGGCGCCGCGGCTGTCAGGCGAAGCAGGCGGGCCGAAACGATCCGTCGCGAACGGGCCGATCCGTCCTTAACGGCTGCCTATAAGGAGGAGCACGATATGGTGAGCCTCGAGCGCCATTCTTAGCTGCCGTGAAGGAGCTTGCGGAGATCGGCGACGACGGTCTGTCGTACGGATCGGCGTCGCTTGCTTCGACGGGCGATTGCTACAGGGCGGCACCACCGCGAGGAGGGTCTGTGCGCTGTCCCCGAAGGGCAGTCTGCCCACTTTATAGGCGGGCTTAGCCTATAATCGTTTCTTGTATAGAAGATTCGTTGAAATACGATGATCCCGGACGGCAATGCCTGCCGCTCCCCCGACGACGCCGCCCTGGTGAAGGGCGAAGCCTGCCCGCGGCGTGCCCCGCTCAAGTCAGGAACGATTGGAGATGCCCTTGTCCGTCAGAGCCTTCGCTGCCGCCAACGCCATCCTTCTGGCGTCGGCCGTCATGCCCGCCCATGCCGTCGACTGGGACATGTTCGTGGTCTGGCCGGACAACAACTACCATTCGCAGAACGCGATGCGCTTTGCCGAGGAGGTGGGGCGCGTGACCGGCGGGGAGGTCAACATCACGGTCCACACCGGCGGAACGCTCGGTTTCCGCGGGCCGGAGGTGCTGGGTGTGGTGCGCGACGGCATCGTGCCGATCGCCGACATGCTCCTCAACCAGCAGGTAGGCGAGGAGCCGTTCTTCGGGCTGGAATCCGTGCCCTATCTCGCCCGCAACTTCGAGGAGCTGGCGATCCTGGAGGAACTGGCCTGGCCGATCTACGAGGAGCTGGCGGCCAAGCACAACCAGAAATTCCTCTACACGACGCCCTGGCCCGGCCAGGGGCTTTTCACGCGCAACGAGGTGACCGAGGCCTCCGACATCGCCGGCATCACCATCCGCACCGTGGACCGGAACGGCACGGAGTTCTTCACCGCGCTGGGCGCCTCTCCGGTCCAGTTGCCATGGGGCGAGGTCGTCTCGGCGCTCGCCTCCGGCGCCATCAATGCCGTGACCACATCCTCGGCCTCCGGCGTCGACGGTTCGTTCTGGGAATTCCTCGGCTATTTCAACCAGATCAACTGGCAGGCCTCGCCGAACGTCATCACCGTCAATCTCGATGCCTGGAACGCGCTTTCGCCCGAACACCAGGAAGCCATCGAGACCCTGGCGGGCGAATTGCAACCGCAGTTCTGGGATGTCGCGCGGCAAACCGACCTGGAGATGGCCGAGCGGCTTGCCGAGAACGGGATGACCGTGACCCAGCCCTCGGATGAGCTCTCGGAGGAACTGCGCGCCGCCGCCCAGCCGATATGGGAGGACTTCATGGAAGCCGTGCCCGAGGGGCGCGAGGTGATCGAGGCCTATACCGCCAGGCTCGCGCAGTGAGCGAGCCGCGCGTCCTCGAAACGCAAGGCGCGCGTGCCGCGCCCTCCTCGGCGGCTGTGGCCGTGACCGGCGCCTGCGACTTTCTCGCGGGCGTGGGCGCCGTTCTGGGCGCCTTGTGCATGGCCGCCATGTTCCTCCTGATCTTCGGGGAGGTCCTCTCGCGCGCCTTTCTCGGCCGCTCGATTCACTTTTCCTGGGAATATGCCGGCTACTCGATCGGCGCGGTGGTGTTCCTGGCCTCCGCCACCGCCCTGCGGCGTGGCGTCCATGTGCGGCTGACCCTTCTCATCGACAATCTGCCCCGGCGCCTGCGCGCCGTGGGCGAGGCGGTCGCGACGCTGATCGCGCTCGCGATCATGCTCGTCGTCACGAGCGCGCTGTTCACCATGGTCTCGACCGCCTGGGTCTCCGGTGCGGCCTCCCCCACCTACATGCGCACGCCCCTGTACATCCCGCAGGGGCTGATGCTGCTCGGGCTCGTCATGCTGGACTTGCAGCTCGTCGGCCGCCTGTTCCTGATCCTGCTCGGCCAGCCTACGGAGACCAAGGTTTCCACGCTGATGGCCGACCACTAGAGAGCCACGCCTCATGGCGCTTCCCATCGGCACCGTCCTCGGGCTTATGGCCCTTCTCCTCACCTCCGGCGTCTGGATCGGCATCGCGCTCCTGGGGGTGGGCGCGGGTTCGCTGGCGTTGCTGCGCTCCATGCCGGTCGACCGGCTGCTCGGCCAGATCACCTGGAATTCCGTGACGAGCCCGGAGCTGGTTGCCCTGCCTCTCTTCGTGCTCATGGCCGAGCTTCTGTTCCGCACGCGGCTGTCGGAGCTTCTGTTCTCCGCCCTCGTGCCGTGGACGCAGCGCCTGCCGGGCCGGCTGCTGCACGTCAACGTCCTCGGCTGCACGCTGTTCGCCACCATCACCGGCTCCTCGGCCGCCACGACGGTGACGGTCGGCAAGATCACCGCGCACCAGCTCCTCAAGCGCGGCTACGACAAGGATCTGGTGATGGGCTCGCTGGCGGGCGCGGGAACGCTCGGCTTCCTGATCCCGCCCTCCACCATGATGATCATCTACGGCGTCCTGTCGCAGACCTCGATCATCCGCCTTTTCATCGCCGGCATCGTTCCGGGGCTGTGCATCGCGGCGCTCTACATGGGCTATCTCGGCGCGGTGGCCAAGCTGCGTCCGGGCGTCGTTCCCGACGACCATGCCAGCTACAGCTGGGGCGAGCGCCTGCGCGCGGCGCTGGGCATCCTGCCGATCGCGGGGCTCATCGTGATGGTGATGGGATCGATGTATGCGGGCCTCGCCAGCCCCTCGGAGGCGGCCGCCGTCGGCGTGTTCGGCGCGCTGGCGCTGGCGATCGCCCAGCGCGGACTGACGCTGAAGGGCCTGTGGGAGGCGCTCGTCTCCGCCGCCTGCACCACGAGCATGATCGGCCTCATCATCGCCGGGGCCATGTTCCTGTCCACCGCCATGGGCTTCCTCGGCATTCCGCGCGCGGCGGCCAACGCGGTGGAGGCGCTGGGTCTGTCGCCCTTCATGCTGATGGTGGTGCTGCTGGGTGTCTACATCGTGCTCGGCTGCGTCCTGGAGGGGCTCTCGCTGATGGTCATGACGCTGCCCATCGCCCTGCCCATGGTGGTGGCCGCCGGCTACGACCCGATCTGGTTCGGCATCTTCCTGATCCTGGTGATCGAGCTGGCCCAGATCACGCCGCCGGTCGGCTTCAACCTCTTCGTGCTGCAGAGCCTGACGGGCGAGCCGATCTACCGTATCGCCCGGGCGACCTTCCCTTTCTTCGTGATCATGGCGCTGTTCACGATCTTCGTCTCGGCCGTGCCGGAGCTGGTGACGTGGTTGCCGGACCGCATGGCGGCGCGAAACTGAGGCCCCGCGAGCACGAAAGGCGCTCGGTCGAGTTGAGCGGAGCCACCGTTGCCCGCTGCGATGACGGGCTCGGCGAAGCGCGGGCCGGTTCGGCCTGCAAAGGCCGGGCGAGGAGGCCCATCCATCTTGACTGCCTCGATGGCGGCCGGCACAGGCCGCCTGTGGGCCGGCCCGCGCGCGGGGCAGGGCGCTTTCACCTTCCGCAAGGGCCGGACGATCAGCGCCCGGCCCTTCTCGATCGGCATCTCGGTTCGTTCCCGGCCGCCGCGAGGTCGCGCGCATGAGGCGGATCGGTGGCGCCTCATGCCGCATCTCCTGTGGCAGCGGACTTAGACGCTTCGGATCAGGCCGCCGTCGATGCGCACCTGCGAGCCGGTGACGTAGCTTGCCCGCTCGCTGGCGAGGAAGGCGACGACGTCCGCGAATTCCTGCGGGTCGCCGTAGCGCCCGGCGGGGATCGTGGCCCTGGAGGCCTTCTCGACCTCGGCGAGGGATTTGTCGGTGCGCCTGGCGGCGGCCTCGTCGAGCTGGCGCAGCCGGTCGGTGGCGATGCGGCCGGGCAGGACGCAGTTCACCGTCACCCCGTCGCCCGCGACCTCGGTCGCCAGCGTCTTGGCATAGCCCACCAGCGAGGCGCGCAGCGCGTTCGACATGCCGAGATTGGGGATGGGCTGCTGCACGCCCGAGGACACGACATTGACGACGCGCCCCCAGCCGCGCTGGCGCATGGCCGGCACCAGATGGCCGGTGAGGGAGAAGATCGAGCCGATCATGGTCTCGAAGCTCTGCTGCCATTCCTCGGCGGAGACGTCCAGAACCGAGCCGGGGCGCGGGCCCCCGCCATTGGCGACGAGGATGTCGATGGCGGTCCGCCCGCGTTCGCCCAGCGTCCCGATCGCGGCCGCCACGCCCTGCGCATCGGCAAGGTCGACGAGAAGCGTGGAGGCGCCGGCCCCGCCGCTCAATTGCGCCGCCGCCGCCTCGAGGCTCTGCGCGTTGCGCCCGCCGAGCACCACATGCGCCCCCTCGGCGTGGAGCGTGCGGGCGATGGCGTTGCCGAGCCCGCGTGTCGCGCCCAGCACCAGGGCGCGCTTGCCGTTCAGTCCAAGATCCATGGGGTCAGTCCTTCAGTTTCGTGTCGAGGCGGGCCATCAGCTCGTCGAGCTCCTGGATGTCGCGCGGATTGAGCTTGGGCCCCGGGTGGCGCACATGGGCGGTGGCGATGGCGCCGCGCCGGCGCAGGATCTCCTTGCGCACGGCGAAGCCGAAGCCGAGCTGCTGCTCATGACGAAGGATGGGCAGATAGCGGTCGAAGACGTCCTCGGCGCCCTCCTTGTCGCCGTCGAAGAAGCGCCGGCACACCTCCACCAGCATCTCGGGATAGGCAAAGCCGGTCATTGCGCCGTCCACGCCCCGGCGCAGCTCCTGCGGCAGATGGAGCCCGCCATTGCCGACGAGGATGGAGATGCGCCGGCCCTCGCCCTTGTCGGAGCGCTCGCGCAGCTTCGTGATCTTGGTCAGCCCGGGCGATTCCTCGTGCTTGAGCATGACGAGGTTGGGGAAGGCGTCGATCAGCCGGTGCAGCACCGCGACCGAGGTCCACACGCCCGTCGTCTGCGGATAGTCCTGGTAGCAGACGGGAATGCCCTCGAGGCGCGAGAGCACGGTCTCGAAATAGGCGTAGACCTGATCGTCGGTCCTCAAGCCCGGGATGGGCGCGACCATTACGCCGGCCGCGCCCGCCTCCATCGCTCCCTGCGAGAAGCGCACGAGATTGTCGGTGCCGGGATTGCTGGCCCCCACGATCACCGGCTTCGCGCCGCCGATGCGCTTCAGGTAGCGATGAAGGAAGAGGCGCGATTCATCGGGCGTGAGCTTGGTCGCCTCACCGAGGATGCCGAGGATGGTGAAGCCCGTGACGCCCTTATCGAGGTAGAAGTCGGCGAGGCGGTCGGTGCTGGCGAGGTCCAGCGACCCGTCCTCGCCGAAGGGGGTGGGGGAGATGACGTAGACCCCGCGGGTCGATTCGTTGATCCGTTCGGCTGCCATGGTCACTCCTTATGGCGTCTTCATATGGCGGAAAGCATCGCGATGATGCTCTTCTTCACGTTTTCGACATGCGCCTCCACCATCGCGCGGGCGCGCCCGCGCTTGCCGGCGCGCAGCGCGGCGATGATGTCGAGATGCTCCTGGTGCCCCTTGCGGAACCGCTCGGGAATGCGCTCGAGGTTGAACATGTACGTCTTCAGCCGCAGGTCGCCGATCATCCGGGCGAGCAGCGCGTTGCCGCTATGGGTGGCGATCGCCCCATGCAGCATGTCGTCGATCGCGCGGTGCTCCTCCACGCCCGGCGCGTCCTTGGCGACCAGCCGCGCGATGGCGCTCTCGGCGGCGTCGAGCTCGGCGGCGGGGATGCGGCCCGCGGCCAGCGCCGCCGCCTCGCCTTCCAGGATGCGACGCACGTTCAGCGCCTCGATCACTTCGCGCGTGGAGAGGCCGCGCACGACGAGGATGCGCCCCGCGTCGCGGCTGGCCATGCCCTCCGTCTCCAGCCGGTTCAGCGCCTCGCGCACCGGCGTGCGCGATACGCCCAGACTCTCGGCGATCCGGCGCTCCTGAAGCACGGAGCCCGAGGGCAGTTTCCGCTGGAGGATCATGTCGAGAAGCGTCTGGTAGACGCGTTCGCCCAACTGCCCGTCTCCCTCGCGGGGAAGGGCGGAGGGGGCCACGCTCGCTTCGGTCGCACCGGACATGGAACGCCTCCCCGCCGAATTCATCCACACCTTGATTGTTTATCGGTATACCAGTGGAGTTCAAGTGCCATGCCGGCATTTTTAATGGGGCGCGGCACGATGCACGCTGATAGGCAGGCGGAGAGATGGCCATGATGCACCCGGCCGTCGACCGCCCGTTGCTTCGACCGGGGAGCGAGGGCGCGCGCCTCTCCCGGAGGCCGTGGGCCGTCGCATCTATGCCGTGGTTGGAATGCGCGCGATGACCTTGATTTCGACGTCGAAGCCCGCGAGCCAGTTGACGCTGATCGCGATCCTGCTCGGATAGGGTGGGCGCGAGAATATCTCGTTCTTCACGGCCATGACCCCGAAGTGCAGCGGATCGTGCTTCTGGACCGTCCCGCTTTCCTCGGCGATCCGTCGCAATGGCCAAGCCAGAACGCCTGTCTCCAGATGACGAAGCAGGCGGTCGCCGGGCTGGTCTTCGAGGGCGCCATGAAGCCTGTCGATATCGAGGCCGCCGCCCGCCTTCTCAACGGCGCTGCGCTCAATGCGGCCCTCCGGGTGGCGGCCAGCGAAGATCCGCAGTCCGTCCTGCCGAAGGCCATCGAAGCGTTCTGCCTCATGGCGGCGGGCCTGCGGGCCGAATAAGGTTGAACCTGGCGGGGGTGAGGCCGTCGAAGGCCGGACATGAGGCTCGCTGACCGCCGCCGGCTTTCCTGCCTGCCGTTCGTTCGCCGCTTTTGGCGCATCTCATGGCCCTTCACCGCCTTGGAGGAAGGCGGCGCAGAAGACGGGAGGCTACTGCGATGACAAAAGGGTTCAGTCCATCGGGGCCGAGGCTCGGGATGGCGATGCGTTCGCCCGTCCTGGCGGGCGTTCTCATGCTCTCATCCACGCTCGCCTTCGCCCAGGGAGCCGAGCGCGACGAGTTCTTCTGGCTCGGCGAGATCAACAAGGCGACGACGGTCATCAACAGCGAGGAAGGGCTGCTGGACGAGGCCTTGGTGCCGGGTATCGCGGCGGCGTTGGCGGACGTCATCGAGAATGGTTCGCAGGCTGGCGCCGAGCGGCCCTCGGCCGTCATCCGGTTCGAGCCCCTGCTGATCGAGGCGGGCGGGGCGGAGGTGACGCTGCTCCATGCGGGCCGCTCCAGCCAGGACATGCACGCGACCTACCGGGCCGCGATCCTGCGCGAGAAGCTTCTGGAACTGGCGGGGCAACTGAACACCACGTCCCGCACGCTGGTGGACCTTGCGGCGGGGCATGTCGAGACGATCGTGCCGAACTACACGAACGGCGTGGCGGCCCAGCCCAACAGCTTCGCCCACTATCTCCTCGGCCATGCGGCGGGCCTCGACCGGGACGCGCAGAAAATCCGCGAGGCTTATGCGCGGGTGGACCGCTCCCCCATGGGAACGACGGTCCTGAACGGAACGGGCTGGCCGCTGAATCGCCAGCGCATGGCCGACTATCTCGGCTTCGCGGCCTTGGTCGACAACGCCTACGACGCCTCGCAGATCTCGTCCATGGACCAGCCGGTCGAGGTCGCCTCCATCGTCACGTCGGTCGCCCTGCACACGGGCAACTTCATCGAGGACGTGCTGACCCAATACGCGCAGACGCGGCCCTGGATTCTGCTGGAGGAAGGGGGCGGGAACACCTTCGTCTCCTCGGCGATGCCCCAGAAGCGCAATCCGGGGCTGCTCAACGATACAAGAAGCGACGCCTCCCATGCGGTCACGCTGGCCATGGGGCCGGTCCTGCAAACGCACAACATCACGCCGGGCATGAGCGACCCGAAGGATGTCGGTGCCAATTCGCGGATGGTGGATGCCGGCATCCAGGCGCTGGCGGGGCTCGACAGGGTCCTGAAGGCGCTCGTCATCAGCCCGGAGCGGGCGCTGGAGGAGCTGAACAGCGACTGGACGGCCTCGCAGGAGATCGCCGACATCCTGATGCGCGATCACGGCCTGCCGTTCCGCGAGGGGCATGAGGTGGCCTCGCAGATCGTCGGTTTCGCGCGGGCCGAGGGCATCGGCCCTCTCGACTTCCCCTATGAGGAAGCCCGGCGCATCTACGCCGTGACGGTGGAGGACGACCCGGACTATCCTCGTGAACTTCCCTTGAGCGAGGAGCAGTTCCGGGCGGCGCTCGATCCGGTGGCCATCGTCAACAATCGCGCGACATCGGGCGGCCCGCAACCGGCGGAGGTCGAGCGGATGATCGCCGAAGCGAGAGAGCGTCTTCAGGCGCAGGAGGAATGGATCGCGGCACGGCGCGACCACATCGACTCGTCGCTGGCGCAGCTCGATCGCGACTTCGGCGCCCTGCTTCCATGACGGGCGAAGCGTACCGCGTGAAGGCGGCCGGATGCCGGAGCGGAACCGCTAGCTGCCGGGGTCCTCGTAGGTGATGGTGACGCTCAGCGTGTCGGTATAGGTGCCTGGCGCGGCACGTTGAGGCGGGACGCGGCCGTATACGGGGGCCGAGACCCGCTGCCCGGTACCGGTGCCGGTGGCCAGCGTCCCGGCGGCGTCGCCCCAGGGCTGGGAGCGGCCGGCGTCCTGATAGATGCCGTAGCGCACCTCGTTGGCGCCCGAGCGCATGATGCGGCGTTCGGGGTCGCTCGCCCCGCTCAGCCCGCCGCTCAGGCTCACCGTATAGGGCGTGCCGAGCGTGCAGGTGATGCCGATGCCGCCCACGGCGTCGATAGGGCTTTCGATCAGGCCGTGATGGCCGAAGGCGATGTCGCTGGTTTCGACGAGGCAGTTCTCGGGCACGACGGCGCGCGCCTCGAAGGTCAGCGGAAAGCTGGACCCGAAAGTGGCGAGGCAATCGAGCGAGTCGCCCTCGGCCGCGAGGTAGAAGGCGTCGAGGCCCGAGAAGGAGGAGCCGTAGGCACCCGCCACGGCGTTCGGCTGGCCCGCGAAGGCGCGGGCATAGAGCGTCATCCGCCCGCTGGCGCGCCCGTTCGCGGCGGGCATGACGACGGCCTGCGGGCGCCCGAGCGCGGAATTGTCGGAGCTGCCCCAGCCCACGCTGTGGGCGGGATCGGCATAGATCTGGTAGGCGAGCGCCGCGCCCGAAGCGGTGCGCATGTGCCGCTGCCCGTTGCCGGCCCCGCCCGAGCCCGCGCCGATATGGACGCACACGGTGACGCTCGTGGCGGAGTCCGAGACCTGGTCGCAATCGACGGCCACCGTGCCGGCCGTGTCCACCGCCTGGCCATAGAGCGTGTCGACCGCGCCGAAGTTCAGGCTTTCCACCGAGACGTTGCAGGAGGCTGCCCGCGCCGGCCCGCAGAGCAGCAGCAGAAGGGGCGCCAGAAGCGCGAGCCCGGCGAGGGCGGCCCGGCCGCTCACGCCCGCGCCGTGCACGTCACGCCCCGGATGGAGACCTGCGCTCCGCCCTGCGGGCTGTAGGGGAATTGCGCCAGGCAGCGCCGGCCGTCGAGGCGCTCGATGGTGACGCTGTTGGTGGGGGCGAGGTTTTCCAGATAGGCCTCGCCGTCATAGCCGATCATGAACGCGGCGTCGCCCATATGCCCGGTGGCGCCCAGCTCGATCGGGTTGCCCGCCTCGTCGCGAAAGCTCACCAGCGCGGAGGCCGAGGCGGCGGCGCCGCCGAAGGTGACGACCACGCCGGAGCGATCGGCCGGGGTCACGATCTCGCGCGTGCTGTCCAGTCCCGTGTCGAGCGGCAGGTCGCGCGGGTCGATGGAGATGCGGTTGTCCTCGTAGGAGCGCAGGCCCGGCACGAGCAGCTTGCCGCCCTTGCCGGTGCGCCCGACCGGCCGGTTTTCGTGCTCGACGAGGACATCGGGCACGCCGACATCGACCACCGCGAAACTGTCGTGGATCGTGTTGGCGAAGAAGATGTCGCGGTCGGCCAGCACCACGGCGCCGTCCATCTGGCCCGTCGCGCGGACGTCGCCGCCCCTCTGCTCCAGCCCGGCGCGCATCTCGGCGGCGCTCGCCTTGTAGCGTCCGCGCGCGGCGCGGCGCGCGCTGGGGCCGCCCTCGCTCATGTCGATCTGCCAGCCATAGTCGCCCACCTCGCGCCCGCCATTGCGCGCCAGGCTGAGGCCCGCCACCAGCTCCTCGCCATTGGAGGTCACGGAGCTGGACGCGCTGTAGCCGTCGCCGAAGGAGATGTTGAGCCCGGCATAGACGCCGAAATCGCCGCGCTCCAGATCGGCGAAGCCGGAGGCGAAGACCGTGCTGCGGCGGGGCAGGGACCGGCTGTAGGACAGGCCGAGCACATTGGCGACCTCGCCCTCGAAGGTTTCCGTGCGGGTGAAGCTGACATTCACGCTGCTCGGATCGACGATCAGCGGCAGGGTGGCCGAGGCCTGCGCCACCGATTTCAGCCGCCCGGCGGAGAGCGGGAACAGGCCGTCATCGGCCTTCTGCGCCGCATCGATGATGGAGGCGATATCGTGATAATCGTCGAAGCTGGCTTGCGCGCGCGCCTGGAGCTTCACCGCGCCGAGCTGCGTCTCGGCCGAGGCGTTGGCCTGGTAGCCGGTGCCGAATTTCGAATGGCTGCCCGAAAGGGCGAGCGAGACGGTGCCGAGCGAGCGCACGGCGGCCACGATCCCCGCGCCGCCATTGGCCAGATCCGCGCCCCCTTCCAGATGCCCTTCCAGCGTCAGCCCCTCGTTCAGCCCGTAGCGAACCGAGCCGGAGCCCATCGGCCGCTCGTCATAGCCCATGGACTCCACGCCGAAGCCCGTGCGCCCGAAGCCGATCTCGGCCGAATAGTCGAACAGGCCCGTCGCCAGGAGCTGGCTGGAGGCGAAGAAGGCGGATTCGCTGGTGGTCTCCTGCCCGCTGGCGTCGCGCACCACGACCCTTGCCGTGCCGGCGCCGGTGACGACGGGCAGGTTGGTGAGCCGGAACGGGCCGGGCTCGATCTCGCGCGAGAAGCGGCGCGCGCCGTTCACGAAGACGTCCACCGTGGAGGGAAGGGCGGCGCTGCCCGAAAGGCCGGGCACGGCCAGGGTCACGAGATCGGGCCGAAGGTCGAAATTGCGCTGCACCTGCGCGCCGGCCAGCCGCGCCGGGCGCGTCCAGCTCAGGCCCCCGGTGATGAGGTCGCCCAGCCTGTACCGGCGCATGGTCTCGGGGTCCGAATAGGTCCAGCTCGTGTCGAGGCGCGTGGAGCGGTAGGCGTCCTGGCGCGCCGCGCTGGCCACGAAGGTCTGCTCGAAGACGCCGTAGGGCGAGAAGAGGCGGCCCTCGAAGGCGCCGGATGCACCCTGGAAGGCGTGGATGTCCCCGATCCCCCCGTCGCCGCTCGAGGCGTAGAGGCTGTAGTTCATCAGCATCCCCCAGCCCGAGCGGGGCGCCGCGCGCGGCTCCTGCTCCTCCTTCGGCCCTTTCGAGGCGTCGATGACGCGCGTCACGCGCTGCGCGTCGCCGGCGCTGAAATGCATCGACTGCGTGGCCTCGTCGTAGACTGCGACGACCTCGGCCAGCCGGTCGAGATGAACCAGCCCGTCATCGCCCAACGCGGCCTCGGCCGGCAGGAGGCCCACCGCGCGCAGCTCGTCCTGCGCCAGCGCGAAGCCGCCCTGCGGCAGGGGCGTGAAGGGCACGACCTTGCGCGTCGAGGTGCCGTTCACGAAAACCTCGAGGTAAAGCTCCGCCGCCGCGCCCGTCGGCATGTCCATCGGGTCGTAGGGCACGTCCATGGGGTCGAGGGCGGGCGCGCCCGCGACCGGCAGGTCCATCGGATCGACCGGCATCGCCGCGGCGAGGGCCTGCCCGCCGAGGGGGGCTGCCCCGAAGGAGAGGATGGCCACCAGCACGAGGCCGATGGCGTCATGCTGGCGGACGTCAGCGGCCCTCGAAGACCACCGGGATCGAATGTCGCACCAGAACATTGACCGTCCCTGCTTTCATCCGTGAGGGATCGGGCAACTCGTCGACCAGGAGGCGGTAGCGCTCCTGCGCCTGCACGGGCCGGTCCGAGACGCGCACGACGCGCACGAGGTTTTCCGTGCCCGGTCGAAGCTGGGTCATCGGCGGGCTCGCCACCACGTCGCGCGTGGGCTCCAGGCGCTCCTTGCCGCCGACCATCGTCGCCTTGAAGACGCGAACCTGGACGCTGATCGGCTCCCGGTCGTTGTTCCAGACGCGAACGCTGGACGCGGCGTTGCCCGCCGGCAGGTTCAGGCCCGTGGGGGCGACGCGCAGGGAACTGGCCCCCGCCGTGCCGGCGACGAGGCAGGCGGCAAGGACCGCCGCCGCCGCAGTGAGATGGCGCATGATGCTGCTCCGGAGTTTGGGCCGAGCCGGCCGTCAGTAGGTCAGCGTGACCGTGACCGTGTCGGTGTAATTGCCGACCACCGCGGACTGCGCGGCCGGCACGCGGCCGTAGACGGTGATGGTCTCGGCGGCGGCGGCTGCTTCCACCTTGGTGCCGTTGGGGTCCTCGGAGAAGAGCGAGCTGAAGCCCGCATCGGAATAAAGCGAGTAGCTCAGCGTATTGGTGCCGCTGGTCAGCGTCCGCGTGCCGTCCGTCGTGGCGGCGAGCGACACGTGATACTGCGTGCCGGGCGTGCAGTTCACCGAGAGGTCGGCGGAACCCTGGCTGTCCGCGGTCGCGACATAGGGACCGAAGGCGAGCGCGCCCGCCGTGATCGTGCACGAGGACTCTACGGTAAGCGAAACGTTAAGGTTGTCGTTCACATCCACCGCGCCTGCGGCAGAGTAGGACAGTGCAAAAGCAAAGGAGGCGAGGGACGTGGTCCGAAAAAGCCGATTCATTTGATTCTCGCTGGGTACTTTAAGCTTCTCGATACCCGAAGCCGGAGGGCTGGCCCTGGAAGAGGACTTGCATCAGCGCCCCCAAGACCTAGCTGCTCGACTATGAATCATTCGTAAGTCCGGCCGTTCTTTTGACGTTTTTGTCTGCGTGTCAAACAGCCGCGCCTTCGCGGCCCCGAGGGCGGGCGGCACCCGCCCTCACGCATCGCGCGATCCTGAGGTCCGCGCCGTCCCGTCCGTCCTCCACTCTGGAAAGGCGTTTCAGGCGCGCAGGCGCGCCATGCAGTGGACATCCTCGAAGGCGCCGTTCCTGAAGGTGGCGGCCTTGTGGGTGCCCTCGATCTCGAATCCGAACTTGCGGTAGAGGGCGATGGCCCGCTCGTTGTCGGTGAAGACCGTCATCTCTATCCGCGTGACGTTGAGCCAGTTGTCGGCCGTGTCGATGATCGCTTCCATAAGGCGCGAGCCGATCCCCCTGCCGTTGAAATCCTCATGGACGGCGATCCAGAACTCGGCCGCGTGCGCCCGCCGCCCGAAGAAGGGGCGCAGGGCGGCCGCCCCGACGACGCGGCCATCCAGTTCCGCCGAGAGATTCAGCACACGGGGAGAGGAGGGCTCCAGCCATTTCCTGACGGTCTCGAAGGATTCATAGGGAAGCGCCAGGGTGCCGGAGCGGAAGGCGGGTTGATTGTAGATGACGAATATGTCCTCGGCGTCTTCAATGCTCGTGGCGCGTATCTTGACGTTCATGTTCTCTTCCAACGAATTCATTTTCTTCGATCCGAACAAAGTATCGTTTTCGCCTTGCACAGCAGGAAGGCACGAGAACGGATGCCACGGCGGCGCCCGTTTCAGGCACGATCCGATTTCTCGTGGCAAATGCTCATACGACTACGTCCCTGCGGATGGCCCGTATCCAGTCCTCTATCCTTATTCCTGCCCATCAGATCATCGAAGGCGCACAAATGAACAATTGATGGCCATGGTATGGAAAAAGGCAAATGACCGCCTTTCGAGTCTGGAATACTTCTAGACTGTCATCATCTTCGCTCCGAATCCTCCTTAATTCTGCCAGCCATCTTTTAATATGACTCGCTTCGTCATATTTGTTCCGCGGATGGAGGGGAGTCAATGAGTGGCCAGAATCTGGAACGGGGACCGGTTGCGATGGGGGTTTCATCCCAGTCCATTGCCGAGGCGGCGGCCTTTCGCAGCTTTGCCAATGGCTATCTGCGCGAGATCGATGCGGGCATAAGGGTCTCCCACGCCCTGCCGGACGGGCCGCCGGCCGCTTGCGTGGAATGGAGCCTGCGCAGCCAGCGCATGGCGATCCGCGCCGAGATCGTCTCCGCCTCGCTCTGCGGCGCGCAGGGGTTCGGCCGCCTGTGGACGCGCCATCTCCACGAGCCGCGATGGCGGCTCGTCGCGCCGATGCACGCGATCGGCAATCTGCTCGGCGAGGCCTATGCCCGCGTCGAAGGGGCCTGCCCGGAAACGGCGCGCGAGCGCGAGCTGGAGCTTCTCGGGCGCGTCCTCGACAGCTATCGCGAAACGGCCCGCCAGCTCGACCTGGCCCGAAGCAGGCCGGGCGAGGACACGAGCTTCATCGGCGCGGAGCGCTCGCTCGTCTTCGGCCATTGGCTGCACCCCACGCCCAAGAGCCGGCAGGGCCTTGCCCCCTGGCAGGCGCGCGCCTACGCGCCCGAGGAGGAGGGGGTGTTCCAACTGGTGGTGTTCGCCTCGGAGGCCGGGCTCGTGCGCCACGATTCGGCCGGCCCCCGTTCGGCGCCCCGGATCGCCCTGGAGCTTCTGGGGTCCGACGCCGGCCGGCTGCCGCTCGGCGCCGGGGAGGTCGCGCTTCCCATGCATCCGCTCCAGGCCGAGGCGCTGATGCTGGAGCCGCATGTGGCCGAGCTGGTGCAGGCCGGGCGCGTCCGGCATCTCGGCGCCTTCGGACCCCGCTTCACCGCCACCTCCTCGCTGCGCACCGTCTATGCGCCGGACAGCCCCTGGATGGCGAAGTTCTCGCTTCCCGTCACCCTCACCAATTCGCTGCGCGTGAACCGCCTTGCAGAGCTCGAGGCGGGCGTGGCCATGGCCCGGCTCCTGGCGCGCAGCCCTTTCGGCGCGCGCCATCCCGCCTTCCGCATCCTGCGCGACCCCGCCTATCTGACGCTCGCCTGCCCGGGCCGCGAGGAGAGCGGTTTCGAGACGGTGTTTCGCGAAAATCCCTTCCGGGACGGCGCCTCCGAGGGCATCGCGACCCTGGCGGCGCTGACCGCCGAGCCGCTTCCGGGGCGCCCGTCGAGGCTCGAGGCCCTTCTGCGCGGTGTTTGCGCCGGCGGGGCCCCCGAGCGCTCCCAAGCCGCGCGCCGCTGGTTCGGCCTCTATCTCGACTGCCTGTTCGAGCCCATCGTCGCGCTTTACGAGGAGGAAGGCATCGCGCTGGAGGCCCATCAGCAGAACACGCTTCTCGACGTTGCCTCCGGCTGGCCGCGCCGGGGCTTCTACCGGGACAATCAGGGATTCTACCTGTCGCAGGCCGCCCGCGCGGAGCTTGTGCGCAAAGCCCCCGAGACGGCGACCATCGGCGCGCTCTATTTCGAGGACGGTGAGATCCGCCGGCGGCTCGCCTATTATCTCGTGGTCAACCAGATCTTCTCCGTCATCGCCCGCATGGGCCATGACGGGTCGATCGGCGAGGCGGTTCTCCTCGACGATCTGGCGGCCCGGCTGGAGGCGATGGCGCGGCGCATGACGGGCGCCGGGCGGGCCTTCGCGCGCTCGGTCCTGGAGGGGCCGGCGCTGTGCACCAAGGCCAATCTGCGCGTGCGCCTGCAAAATCTCGACGAACTGGCGGCCGGGGAGGGAACGGGCTTCTATGTCGACATGCCCAATCCCTTGAGGGCGCGGGGCGGGGTCGAGCATGCCCTTGCCTCCTGAGGCGGGCGAGGAGGCGCGCGAGCGCGTCCTGCGCCAGCTCGCGGAAGCCGTTCTCTTCGAAGGACTTGCGCCGCTGGAGCCCTTTCCCCGCCCGCGCCGGCTGGAATGGCGCCTGGGCGCGCGGCGCTGGCGGGCGCGGGGAGCGGTCGGCCCCTTCGGCCGCCCGCGCCTCGACCCCGCATCGGTCGAGATCGCCGAGGCGGACGGCTCCTGGCGCGCGGGGGATATCGAGGCCCTCGTCGAGGCGCTCCCCGCCGATGCCGAGCACCGGCGCCGTCTGAAGGACGAGCTTTCCCAGACCATCGCCCTGTGCCGGTGGAACGGCCGGAACCTTTCCGCCCGGGATCGCCGCGTCCTGCCGTTCGCCGCGCTCGACGGGGCGTTGGGGGAAGGGCACCCCTATCATCCGTGCTTCAAGGCCCGCACCGGGTTCACCCTGGAGGACCATCGGCGCTTCGGGCCGGAATGCGCGCGGCCCTTCCGCCTCGAATGGCTGGCGATCCGCCAAAGCGACATCGCGTTCTCGCTGCCGGGCTCGCAGGCCGATTTCTGGCAAAGTGAGCTCGGCGCGGAACGGGAGGTGCTGGCGGCCCGCCTCGCCGAGGCGGGGCACGATTTCGAGACGCACGCCCTGCTGCCGGTCCACCCCTGGCAGATGCGCCATCTGGCGAAGGGGGCGCTCCGGCCCTGGCTGGCCGAGGGGCGCGCCGTGCCGCTGGGCGTGGCCGGGCCGCGCTATGTCGCCAGCCAGTCCCTGCGCACGCTGCACAATCACGACGACCCCTCTGCCAGCAGCGTCAAGCTCGCCATGAGCGTCGTCAGCACTTCGAGCCTTCGGACCCTCGATCCGCACTTCGTTCTCACCGGCCCCGCCCTGTCGGGCTGGCTGGCGCGCATCGTGGCGGGCGACCCCCTGTTCGCCGGGCGCTACCGGATGGACATCCTGGCCGAGCACGCCGCCGTGCTCGCCGACCGGCACGGGCCGCTGGCCGGGCAGCTCGCCGCGATCTGGCGCGAAAGCGTGCGGCTGGCGCCCGGCGAGGCGGCGGTTCCCTTCAACGCCCTGGCCGCGCGGGAGGCGGACGGCAGCGCTTTCGTCGCGCCCTGGCTCGCGCGCCACGGGCTGCACGCCTGGCTCGACCGCCTGGTGGAGGTGGCGGTTCTGCCCGTCTGGCACCTTCTGGTGGCGCATGGCGTGGCGCTGGAAGCGCACGGCCAGAACATGATCCTCGTGCATCGCGACGGCTGGCCCGAGCGGGTGATCCTGCGCGACTTCCACGAAAGCGCTGAATATGCGCCGGGCTTCGTGCCCGACCCCGAAGGCGTGCCCGACTTCTCCGCCATCGACCCCGCCCATGGCGGCCCCGTGGACGACCGCTTCCACGCCATGCGCTCGCCCGCCGTCCTGGCCGAACTCGTGACGGATGCGCTGTTCGTGTTCAATCTCGGCGAGATCAGCCGTTTCCTGCACCGCCTGCACGCGCTGGACGAGCCGGCCTTCTGGCAGCGCGTAGGGCGGCGGTTGCGCGCCCACGCGGCGCAGCACGGGCTGGAGGGCCGGCTGGCCCGGATCGGCTTCGACGCGCCCCGCCTGAAGGTGGAGGCGCTTCTCTCCCGCAAGCTCGGGCTGGACGAGGCGAGGTTCAGCCACCTCGTGCCGAACGCGCTCCTTTCTCCGCCCGACCAATCCCCGAGAGGTTTCATGATCGAGATCGACGCACGCATCATCGATGCGCCCGAGATGGACGCGGCCATCGCCCGCATCGAGGCGGGCGCCCGCCTGCGCGGCGGCACCGGAGAGCGCATCGCCATGCGCTTTCGGGACACGGCCACCGCCCTCGCCTTCATCCTCGCCGCGCGCCGGCTGGGCGTGACGCTCCTGCCGATCCATCCGGCGCTGCCGGACGAGGGGGCGCGGCGGCTCGCCGAACGCGCCGGCTGCCATCGCCTGTTCCTCGACGAGCTGGCGGGCGAGGCGCTGGACGGCGCCGCGCCGCCGGTTCCAGGCGAGGGCGAGCTCCTGCAGATGAGCTCCGGCACCACGGGCGAACCCAAATGCATCGCCCGGCGCTGGAGCGCGGTGGAGCGCGAGATCGAGAGCTATGTGGGCGCCTTCACCGCCCCGGACGACATGACGCCCGTCATCGCCTGCCCCATCACCCATTCCTACGGGCTGATCTGTGGGCTGTTCGTGGGCCTTGCGCGGGGGCGCACGCCCGTCGTGGTGGACACCACCAATCCCAGGCACCTCCTGCGCCGCCTGCGCGAGATCGAGCGGCCGCTCCTCTACACCTCGCCGGCCATGCTGCACACGCTGGCGCGCCTCATGCCAGAGGGCGAGCGCATCCATGCGGCCATGACCTCCGGCACGCTCCTGCCGGCCCCCTGGTTCACCGCCATCCGCGAGCGGGTGGCCCATCTCTTCCAGCAATACGGCTCTTCGGAAACCGGCTGCATCGCCATCAACCCCGATCTCACCCGCTCGGACGCGATGGGCTTCGCCTTGCCCCATCACCGCGTGCGGGCGGGGGCGAGCGCGGCGGCCCCGGCCGAGATCGTGGTGGAAGGCGAGAGCGGGGCGGTCCACACCGCCGATCTCGGCTACATGGACGCCGAGGGCATGCTGATCTTCGTCTCGCGCATGGACGACACGATCAACGTGTCGGGCCTCAACGTCTATCCGCGCGAGGTGGAGGACGTGGTCATGGCCATGCCCGGCATCACCGACGCGGTGGCCTTCGCGCGGCCCGACGCCTTCGCCGGCGAGCGCGTGACGCTCCTGTTCAGCGCCGAGGCGCCCGTGCCGCCCCGCGTGCTTCAGGACTGGTGCCGCCGCTGGCTGGCGGGCCACCAGGTGCCCGGCGAGGCGGTGCAGGTGAGCGCGATCCCCCGCCAGGCCAACGGCAAGATCTCGCGCCGCGAGGTGGCCGAACTCTACCGCAGCGGCCGGCTGGTGGAGGCCGTGGCATGAACCGGGACACCATCGTCGCGGCCATCGGCACGATCCTGCGCGAGGAGATGCGCCATCCCCATCTCGACCTCTTCGGCCCGGACGCCCGGCTGAACGAGGATCTCTACCTCGACTCCGTCCAGCTCCTCCAGCTCATCCTGTCGCTGGAAACGACGCTGGACCTGCCGGTCTCGGAGGAGGCGATCAGCCGGCAGGACGTCTCGACGGTGGCCGACCTCGCCGCGCTTCTCGTGCCCGGGGCGCAGGGGCAGGACGCTCCGGCCGGCGCGCCCGAGGCGCCGTCGGAGGGCGTCCATGGCGAGATGCCCTACGACCTCAAGATCCACTGCTTCGTCAGTTGCGTCTGCGACGGGCTGAAGAAGCGCGGCATCGACCACCGGCCGTTCTATGCCCTCGTCTGGGACGCCGAGTTCGCCATCACCGACGGTTTCCAGCTCGCCTATCATTCGGACGTGATGGACCACGAATCGTTCCGCTACTGGTTCGAGCGGCTCTACGGCGTGCCGCTCCGCTCCTGGTACGACCATTCCCGCTCCAAGGAGGAGAACGTCGCCACCCTCCTGCAACTCCTCCAAGAGCGGGCGCCGGGCGAGTGCATCATGGTGATGCTGGACATGTTCCACCTGCCGGAGCGCGAGAACAAGTTCAACCAGAACCCCTTCCCGCACTATCTCATGCTGGAGCTGACGGACGACCCGGCCGTCTGGCAGGTGCGCGACCCCGACTTCCGTTGGGAAGGCCCCATCGAGCGCGACAAGCTGCTGAACGCGATCCGCCAGCCCACGGTGGCCGGCGGCTACCGGTTCGATCCCTCGCTCGCCCATCCGCCGGGGGACGAGGATCTGGCGGCCTTCTTCGAGGCGTGCCTGCGCCCGGACTCCAACCCGCTGATCGATGCGACGCGCGCCATCGTCGCGGCCCATGCCGAGGGGCGCGGGGGCCTTCGGCTGGCCGATGTCGGGGAGGCGCTGCGCGAGCTTCCCGTCGTCACCATCCGCAAATGGGCCTACGAGCACGGTTTCGCCTTCTTCTGGCGCGCCCTGCGCTGGCCGGACAGCGAGTTCCAGGCCATCTGCGACGAGATCGAAGTGCTGGTGAACGGCCTGACATCCATGCACTACGCCGTCCTCAAGCTCGCCAGGAGCGAGGACGCGGCGCTGGTGGCGCCGGTGATGGAGAAGCTGGACGAGCTGGACGCCCTGGAGTTCTCGATCAAGCGCCGGCTCGGCGCCGCCCACGCGGCATGGCGGGCGGCGAGCCCCCGCCTCGCCCCGCGCGAGCGGGCGCGCGGGGCGCTCCCGGCATGAAGGTCTCGCTCTGCACGATCAGCTTTCGCCATCATCTCCTGTCGATCCGCGAGATCGCCCGTTTCGCCCGGGACAGCGGGTTCGACGGTATCGAGCTCTGGGGCATTCATGCGCGCAATCTGGGCCCCGGCGATCATGCCGAATGGCTGGACGCCTACGGCCTGCGCGTGCCCATGCTGAGCGACTACCTGCCGCTGGACGCGCCCCGCGAAACCCTCGCCGAGCACATGGCCCAGCTTTGCCGCCTGGCGAGGGGCTGGTGCGCGCCAAGGCTGCGCACCTTCGCGGGCACCAGAGGCAGCGCCGCGACCTCGGCCGAGGAGCGCGCGCATGTCGCCGCCCGCCTGCGCATGGCGGCGGCCTATCTGGCAGACCATGGCCTGCGGCTGCTGGTGGAGACGCATCCGGGAACCCTCGCCGACACCACCGATTCCCTCCTGCGGCTTCTCGAGGAGGTGGACCATCCGGCCCTGAAGGTCAATTTCGACACGCTCCATGTCTGGGAAGGGGGCGACGACCCTCTCGCAGCCCATGATCGCCTGGCGAAGCATATCGACCACTATCACCTGAAGAACGTGCGCGCCCGGTCCGATCTCGGCGTCTTTGAGCCCGCCAATGTCTACGCCGCGGCCGGCCGGCGCGAGGGCATGACACGCCTGTTCGAGGGCGCGGTGGATTATGAGGCGTTCCTGCCGGTTCTGGCGCCGGATGCCGAGGTCTCGCTCGAATGGTTCGGCGGCTCCTGCTTCTCCATCCTGCCCGCCGACCTCTCGAGGCTCCGGGCCGCGTCCGCCAGGTCTTCCGACGTGCTGGCGCTGAAGGCCGGCTGAGGCTCGCCAGCCCGGATCGGCGTCACCTGCCTGTGAAAGGGGCAGACCGGATGCCGCCCGCGCCCGTTTCGGGCGGCGTCCCGGCCGGATTCTGCCGCACTATCGTTGGGCCGGCCCGTGCGATGGATCTATAATCCATTGAAATAAGTATGGCATTTCATTTTCCTGGGAGCAGCGGGGCGGCACGGCGCGCGATGGCACGCATATTGCGGGAGACGGGTTGCGAATGACGAGTGGCGAGGATCGTCACAAATGCTCCGTTCCGTTCAGTGGAGGGCTTCATGCTCGCTCGAAATTCCGGCCGCAGCTTTCTCAAGGCGACGTTCCTTTCCCTGTGCCTGGCGGCGGCCGCCGGCGGCGCGAGGGCCGAGACCACGATCACCGCGGTGATGCACGCCCCGTTGCGCGCGGTCGATCCGGTCATCAGCACCGCCTATATCCTGCGCAACTACGGATACATGGTCTACGATACCCTGCTCGCGCGCGACGAGGCGGGCAACGTTCAGCCGCAGATGGCCGACTGGACGGTGTCCGAGGACGGCATGACCTACACCTTCACGCTGCGCGAGGGGCTGCTCTGGCATGACGGCACGCCGGTGACGGCGACCGACGCCGTGGCGAGCCTCGAGCGCTGGAGCCAGGTCGACGGACTCGGGCAGGTGATGACCTCGCTCATGACGGGCATGGAGGTGCTGGACGAGCGCAGCTTCACCCTGACCTTCGAGACCCCGACCGAGATCGGGCTGATGGCGCTGAGCAAGCCCAGCGGCGTGGCGCCCTTCATGTTCCCGGAGGCCGTGGCCCGGACGCCCGTCTCCGAGCAGATCACCTCCACCGTGGGCTCCGGCCCCTTCGTCTTCGCGGCCGACGAGTACCAGCCGGGCGTGCGCGCCGTGTTCGAGAAGAACCAGGATTACGTGCCGCGCGAAGAACCCGCCAGCGGCCTTGCCGGCGGAAAAATCGTCAATGTGGACCGCGTCGTCTGGACGACGATGCCCGACCCGATGACGGCGGTGAGCGCCCTGATGGCCGGCGAGATCGACTTCCTCGAACAGATCCCGCAGGACCTCCTGCCGCTGGTGGAGGGCAATCCCGATTTCGAGATGGCCGTCTACCCCAAGCAGGGCAGCCAGAACCTCGCCCGGCTCAACTTCCTCCACCCGCCCTTCGACAACCTGCAGATCCGCAAGGCGGCGCTCCTGGCGCTCGGCCAGCAGGAGCTTCTCGATTCACAGGTCGGCAGCGGCTCGGCCAACGCGCGAACCTGCCCGGCGGTGTTCGGCTGCGGCAGCGCCTATGTCAGCGAATACGGCGCGGAGGATATCGTCGAGCCGCAGCCGGAGCGGGCGAAAGCGCTTCTGGAGGAGGCCGGCTACGACGGCACGCCCATCCTCCTCATGCACGCCACCGACCTCGTCAACCTCGCGCCCATGGGGCCGGTCTTCTCCCAGCAACTGCGCAATGCCGGCTTCAACGTCGATATGGTCTCGATGGACTGGGCGAGCGTCGTGGGGCGCCGCACCTCGCGCGCCGCGCCCGCCGAGGGCGGCTGGAACATCTTCTCCACCACCAACGTGCTGCCGGACGTGGCCGACCCGCTCGGCTTCATCGGTGCGCGCGCCGGCGGGGACACCGCCTGGTTCGGCTGGCCCGACGTGCCGGAGATCGAGGAGGCGCGCGCCCAGCTCGCCGCCACCGCCGACGCGCAGGAGGCCGTGGCGCTCGGCCGGCGGGTGCACGAGCTGATCATCGACAATGTGACGATGATCCCCATGGGCGAGTTCTACAACGTCACGGTCCGCAGCGCGGCCCTGGGCGGGCAGATGGATGCCGAGGCGCCCGTCTTCTGGAACATGACCAAGGCCGCGCCGTAGGCCAGGGCCGGGCTGCCTCGCCGTGCGTGCATGCGCGCGCGTGCCGGCGAGCGATCGCAGCATCCCGCCTGGCGGCATGGGACGATGCCCGCCGGGCGGGCCGCTTGAGGCGATGACGGGGCGCAAGGCCTGCGCGCCGCCGTCGCGGCAGTATTGGAGGGGACAGATGACGGAACTTTGGCGCCTTTCCGGCTCGCAGATCGCCAACCTCGTAAGGCTGGGCGAGGTTTCGGCGAGCGAGGTGGCGCGCGACGCGCTGGCGCGGCTGGATGCCGTCAATCCGGCGATCAACGCCGTCGTGGATCACCGGCCCGAGCACGTTCTGGAACGGGCCGCCCGGGTCGACGAAGCCATCGCGCGCGGCGACGAGACGGGGCCGCTCGCCGGCGTGCCGGTGACGATCAAGATCAATATCGACCAGGCGGGCTTTGCCACGAGCAACGGCCTGCGCTCGAAGGCCGGGCTGATCGCGAAAGAGAACAACCCGGTGGTGGACGGCTTC
The DNA here is from genome assembly GCF_017815515.1 of Aureimonas populi. NCBI lineage: Bacteria > Pseudomonadati > Pseudomonadota > Alphaproteobacteria > Hyphomicrobiales > Aurantimonadaceae > Aureimonas > Aureimonas populi. The sequence goes on along the minus strand of NZ_CP072611.1, from coordinate 744,956 downwards.
CTCGCGGCGGGAGCCGTGCCGCTGGGACGCACCAATACGCCGGCCTTCAGTTGCCGATGGTTCACCAACAACCAGCTTTTCGGCCCGACCCGTAACCCGCGCGACCCGGCGCTGACGCCCGGCGGCTCCTCGGGCGGCGCGGCGGCGGCCACCGTCGCGGGCATCGGCTGCATCGGCCACGGCAACGATATCGGCGGCTCCGTGCGCTATCCGGCCTATGCCTGCGGCATCCATGGCCTGCGCCCCGGCCTGGGGCGGGTGCCGACCTACAATGCCAGCGGGCCGGACCGCACGATCGGCTTCCAGCTCATGTCGGTGCAGGGGCCGCTGGCGCGCACGATCCAGGACCTGCGGCTCGGGCTGCACGCCATGTCGCGCCGCGACATGCGCGATCCCTGGTGCTTCGAGGCGCCCCCCGCCGGCCGCAACCCGCAGCTCGCGGCCCTGTGCCTGCGCCCGGACGGAATCGACATCGCGCCCGAGGTGGAGGCCGCGCTCATCGACGCGGCCGGGCGGCTGCGCGACGCGGGCTGGACCGTGGTGGAGCTGGACGCGCTGCCCCCGATCCGCGAGGCGAGCCTCATCATGCACACGCTGTGGGTCGCCGATGCGCCGGAGCAGAAGATCGCCGAGGCCGAGGCCGAGGGCGACCCGGGCGCCGTATCGGCCATGCGCGGGGCGGTGGAACTCGTCGGGCCGGTCGATGTGGCCGCCTTTTCCGCCGCGCTCACGCGCCGCGCGAACATGGTGCGCGAATGGCTTCTCTTCCTCGAACGTTATCCGGTCGTGCTCATGCCGGTCTCCTCCGAACTGCCCTTCGAGGACGAGATCGACCTGCCCGAGAAGAAGGGCTTCCGCCATGTCTATGAGCGCCAGCATTTCATGGCGGGCCCGCCGGTGATCGGCATCCCGGCGCTCACCGTTTCCACCGGCATGGCGGGCAGGAGCCCGGTGGGCGTGCAGATCCTCGCCGGGCGGATGCGTGAGGATCTGTGCCTGGCCGCCGGGGAGGCGATCGAGGCGCGCGGAACGCCTCCTATGCCGATCGACCCCCTCGCCGGCTGACCCTTGGCATCCCGAAGGATACGACACCCATGACCGATACGATTGCGCCGATCTCGCCCGCCGATCTGGCGGGCCTGGATACGGAGGCGATGCTGGGGGGGCTGCGCCGCTGGGTCGAATGCGAGAGCCCGACCATAGACCCGCGCGCGGTGGACCGCATGATGGACCTTGCCGCCAGCGACCTTTCGCTGGCCGGCGCCGCCGTCGAGCGCCTGACGAGCGGGGATGCGGGGGCGGCCGGCGCCGTCCTCGCCCGCTTCCCCCACCGCGACATTGGCAAGCCCGGCATCCTCGTCATGGGCCATCTCGACACGGTGCATCCGCTCGGCACGCTGGAGGTGCTGCCGTTCCGGCGCGAGGGCAATCTGTGCTACGGCCCTGGCATCAAGGACATGAAGGCGGGCAATTTCCTGTCCCTGTGGGCCATCCGGCAGCTCGTCGCCCGGGGCATCGAGACGCCGCTGCCGGTCAGCGTCCTCTTCACGGGCGACGAGGAGACCGGCAGTCCACACACGCGCCCGCTGATCGAGGCGCTGGCGCGGCGGAACAGATACGTGCTGGTGCCCGAGCCGGGCGAGGACGCGGGCGGCGTGACCATCGGCCGCCACGAGGTGGCGCGCTTCACCCTGGCCGCGCGCGGCACGCCCACCCATGCGGGCGCGACCCCGGAAAAGGGCCGCTCGGCCATCCGGCAGATGGCCGAGAAGATCGTCGCGGTCGAGGCGCTCGGCTCGCCGGGCGTGAGCTTCTCGGTGGGCATCGTGCAGGGCGGGCTCTGGTCGAACTGCGTGACCACCCATTGCAGCGCCGAGCTTCTGGTGCTGATCCGCGATCCGGCGCAGAAGGAGGAGCGGCTGGCCGCACTCATGGCGCTTCAATCCGACGAGCCGGGCATGTCCTTCACCGTCACCCCGCTGCGCGAGCGCCCGCGCTGGGAGGGCAACGAGGCCAGCCACGCGCTCCATGCGGCGGCCCGCGAGATCGGCGCGGCGCTCGGCCTGGACCTGAAGGGCCATGTCTCGGGCGGCGGCTCGGACGGCAATTTCACCGGCGCGCTCCAGATTCCCACGCTCGACGGCCTCGGCGCGCTGGGGCGCGACCATCACACGCTGAACGAGCACATCTTCGTCGACAGCCTCGCGCCGCGAACGCTGCTGATGGCCAATCTCATCGCCACGCTGAACTGATCGGACGACCATGGACATGACAGACATCCGCTCGCCCAACCTCGCGCGCGGCCGGCTGACCGGCAAGAGGATGGCGCGCGGCGAGGGCGGCATCGTGGTTTCGCAGAACCGCGAGGCCGCCCGCATCGGGGCCGAGGTGCTGAAGGAGGGCGGCAACGCGGTGGATGCGATCGTCGCGGCCTCCTTCGCCGTCGGCGTGCTGGAGCCGTGGATGAGCGGGGTAGGCGGCGTCGGCGCCATGCTGGTGCGCGAGGAGGGCGGGGCCGTCACCGCCATCGACGCCGGCGCGCGTTCGCCGGCCGGGCTGGACCCGGCCGATTTTCCCATCGTGGGCGGAAGCGACGGCGATCTCTTCGGCTGGCCGAGCGTGCTGGAGGACCGAAACGTCACGGGCGCCCGGTCGATCGGCGTGCCGGGCCTGGTGGCGGGCCTCGGCGCCGCCCATGCCCGTTTCGGGCGCATGAGCTGGGCCGAGCTCGTCCTGCCGGCGGCCGGCATCGCCGAGGCCGGCCCGGTCGTCGACTTCCACACCACCTTGTGGATCGCCTCGGAGATGAGGCGCATCCTGCGCGACGAGGCGTGCAGCGGCTGGTTCCTGCCGGAGGGCGTGCCTCCCATTACGCCGGCCGCCGTCACCGGGCGCGTCAACCGCCTGCCGAACGCGGCGCTGGCGCAGACGCTGGCCCGCATCGCGCGGGAGGGCCCCGGCATCCTCTATGGGGGCGAGCTGGCAGAGGCGCTGGCCGGCGACGTTCAGGCCGCCGGGGGCTATCTTGGCACCGCCGATCTTGCCGCCTTCGAGGTGGCGGCCGGCCCGGCCGCCACGCAGGCCTACCGCCGGCATCTGGTGCATTATGTGCCCGGGCTGAACGGCGGCCCGACGCTGGCCCATATGCTGCGGGCCTGCCAGGAGCGCCATGCGCCGCAGGGCGAGACGCCCGGAGCGGCCGATGTCCTGGCCTATTGCGAGGCCATGCAGGATGCCTGGGCACACCGCTTCGAGACGATGGGCGACGGGGCGCGGGAGAGCCTGCCGAGCTGCACGACGCATCTGAGCGCGGTGGACCGCGACGGCATGGCCGTCTCGCTGACGCAGACGCTGCTGTCGCTCTTCGGCTCGGGCGTGGTCTCGCCGCGCACCGGCATCCTCCTCAACAACGGCATCAACTGGTTCGACCCGCGCCCGGGCCGGCCGAACAGCATCGCACCGGGCCGCAAGGCGCTGTCCAATTACGCGCCGGCGATCATGACGGGGCCGGACGACGATGTGATCGCCATCGGGGGATCGGGCGGGCGCAAGATCCTGCCGGCGGTGTTCCAGGCGCTGGCGCAGGTGGCCGACTTCTCCCATGCGCTGGACGAGGCGGTGGCCGCGCCCCGCCTCGACACCTCGGCGCCGCCCCTCGTGGTCGCGGACGCCCGCTTCCCGGCCGATATCCTCGACGCGGTCCGCGCGCGCCATGCCACCGTGCTTTGCGAGCGCATGGAGCACCCCAACCATTTCACCACGCTGGGCGCGGTGCGACGGCGCGGGGCGATGAACGAGGGTTTCGCCGAGCCTTTCCACCCCTGGGCCGACGCCGTCAGCGAAGACGACACGAAGCCGTTGGCGGGCTGACAGCGGCGGGGCCTCGCGGCGCGCCGGGGTTCCGGCGTGGCCGAAGCTCTTGCTGCTCGTTTTTGAAAATTAGCTACAAAGAATTTGACTCCTGTAGTTTTGCCGATACGCTGCCTGATCAGGGAGGCCCACCACCAGAGCAGGGGAATGATGATGAGGCACCGCAACCGCCTTTCGCTGGGCGCCCTGGCCTTCCTCGGCGCGGCATTCGCCGGCCAGGCCGCCTCGGCTTCCATGACGGTCTACTGCCCGATGTCGGAGGCCGACTGCGCCTCCGTCCTCGCCGCCTTCGAGGCGGAGACGGGCCATGCCTCCAGCTTCGTGCGCCTGGGGGCGGGCGAGATTCTGGCCCGCATCCGGGCCGAGCAGAGCAACCCGCAGGCCGCGCTCTGGCTGGCCGGGGCCGCCGACATCTTCATCCAGGCCGCGGGCGAGGGGCTGCTGGAGCCCTATGCCTCCGCCAACGCGGAACGCGTCGAGGCCGGCTATCGCAGCCCCGACGATTCCTGGACGCCGATCGCCATCTCGCCGATCGCCTTCCTCTACAATCCCGCCTATCTGGAGGAGCTTGGGGCGGAGCCGCCCACGAGCTGGCGCGATTTCGCCGACCCGGCCTATCAGGGCGCGGTCGTCCTCACCCATCCCGCCTCCTCCGGCACGGCCTATGTCTCGCTCGCCAGCATGGTGCAGGCCCTCGGCGAGGACGAGGCCTTCGCGCTTCTCAAGGAGATCGACGGCAACGTCCTGCAATATCTGCGCTCGGCGGGCGGCCCCGGGCAGATGGTGGCCAGCGGCGAGGCGGCCGTTTCCATGGCCTTCACCCACGGGCTGGAGGTCGCGCTGGCGGACGGCTTTCCCATCGGCGTCTCCTTTCCCGAGGAGGGCACGGGCTACGAGCTGAACGCCGCCGCCCTGATCGCCGATGCGCCGGAGAGCCAGCGCGAGGCGGCCACGGCCTTCCTCGACTGGATCGTCTCCGACGCCGGCCAGACGGCGCTGGGGGAGACCTACAGGGAATCCGTCGTGGAAGGCTTCGTGAACGATGATTTCAGCATCGACCTCAGCCAGGTGAAGCTGATCGACTACGATTCCAACTGGGCCGGCGAGAACCGCGCGCGCCTGCTGCAACGCTACGAGCAGGAAGTGCGCGACGCCTCGGCGGTGCAATAGGCTCGTCCCTGCCGGCGCGGCCGCTGCCGAAGCGGCCGCCGCCTCTCGTCACGGTCCCGAAGGAACCCTCCATGACGCTGGCCGCCCGCAGGCCGCCCCTCGCCGGCACGGTGAAGAAGATCGCCGCCGATCCGTGGCTCTTTGCAACCTTCCTCGTGCTGACGGGGGCGGTCGTGCTCTTCGCCATCCTGCCGGTGGCGAGCGTATTGAAGCTTGCGCTGGTCGGGCGCGAGGGGTTCGCTCCTGAGGCCATCCTCGCCAATCTGCGCTCGCGCCTCGTCTGGCGGGCCTTCGGCAACACGCTTCTTCTCGGCGCGACCTCCGCCCTCGTCGCGACCGTCCTAGGCTTCGTCCTCGCCTTCGCCATCACGCGCACGAACATGCGGGGCAAGAGGCTGGTCCATCTCATCGCGCTCTTGCCGGTGATCTCGCCGCCCTTCGTCATGGCGCTGGCGATCGTCGTCCTGTTCGGGCGCAGCGGGCTCGTCACGCGCGAGCTGCTCGGCATCCGGGGCAGCAACATATACGGCTTCCGGAGCCTCGTGCTCATCCAGGTGCTGGCCTTCACGCCGATCGCCTATCTCAACATCCGCGGCATGCTCCAGTCCATGGACAGCGCGCTGGAGGACGCCGCCGCCTCGCTCGGCGGCTCGCAATGGACGATCTTCACGAAGCTGACGCTGCCGCTGGCGACGCCCGCCATCCTCAGCTCGATGCTTCTCGTCTTCGTCAAATCCATCGAGGATTTCGGCAATCCGCTGGTGATCGGGGGCAATTTCAACACGCTGGCGGTGGAGGCCTATTCCCAGCTCATCGGCTATTTCAACCTCGAGGCGGGGGCGCTTCTGGCAAGCCTCCTGCTCCTGCCCTCGGTGATCGCCTTCCTCATCCACCGCTACTGGGTGAGCAAGCGCAGCTACGTGACCGTCACCGGCAAGCCGGCGGCGCAGGTGATCCGCATCGTGGACCCGCGCGTCGTCTGGCCGCTCGCCCTGGTCGCATATGGGCTGGCGGCGCTCGTCGTGCTTCTCTACGCCACCGTCGTCGCGGTCTCCTTCACGCGGTTTCCGGGCATCGACTGGTCGTTCACCCTCGGCCACTACGCCGCCGTCTTCACCGCCGGCCTGCGCCCGCTCCAGAACTCGCTGCTGCTGGCCGGCATCGCGACGCCCATCACCGCCTTCGCCGGCATCCTCATCGCCTATCTGCTGACGCGGCGCGCGTTTCCGGGAAGCGCGGTCCTGCGCTGGGGCACGCTTCTCTCCTTCGCCGCGCCCGGCACCATCATCGGCATCGGCTACATCACCCTGTTCAACACGCCGCCGCTCCTGCTCACCGGCACGGCCGCCATCATCGTGGCCGCCATGGTGGTGAAGACCATCCAGGTCGGCATCGAGGCGGGGTCCAACCAGCTTCGCCAGATCGACCGCTCCATCGAGGAGGCCTCCACCATCCTGGGGGCCTCCAACACGCGCACCTTCTTCGGCGTCACCCTGCCGCTTCTCCAGCCGGCGCTCTTCACCGCGCTCGCCTATGCCTTCACCCGGTCGCTCACGACGCTGAGCGCCATCATCTTCCTGGTCTCGGCCAACTGGACGCTGATCACGGTGACGATCCTCAGCCAGGTGGAGACGCTGAGGCTGGGGCTCGCGGCCGCCTATTGCGTCATCCTCATCGCGGTCGTCCTGGCGACGCTCCTCATCCTGCAACTGGCCGTCGGCCGCCTTTCGCGCGTTTCGAGGTAATCCATGACGAGCGTCGTTCTCGAGGGCGTCAACAAGATCTATCCGGGGCCGGACGGCAGGCCCGCCTTTCACGCGGTGAAGGATCTCGACCTGACGATCGAGCCGGGCACGCTGGTCACGCTGCTCGGCCCTTCCGGCTGCGGCAAGACGACCACCCTGCGCATGCTCGCCGGGTTCGAGGTGCCGTCCACGGGGCGCATCCTCATCGACGGGCGAGACGTCACCTCGACGCCGGTGAACCGGCGCGGCATCGGCATGGTCTTCCAGAGCTATGCCCTGTTTCCGCACATGAGCGTGCGCGACAACGTGGCCTTCGGGCTGAAGGTGATGGGAACGCCGGGGGGCGAGGCCGGGCGCAAGGTGGATAGGATCCTGGCGCTGATGCATCTGGCGCCCTATGCCGACAGGGCGCCGGCCCAGCTTTCCGGCGGGCAGCAGCAGCGGGTTGCCCTTGCGCGCGCAGTCGTCACGGAGCCGCGCGTGCTCCTCTTCGACGAGCCGCTCTCCAATCTCGACGCGCAGCTTCGCGAGCGCATGCGCGACGAGTTGCGCACCATCCAGCAGCGCCTCGGCATCACCAGCCTCTACGTGACGCATGACCAGAGCGAGGCGATGGCGATCTCGGACCGGGTGGTGGTGATGCGCGAGGGCATCGTGGAACAGGACGACGCGCCGGGGGCCATCTATGCGCGCCCGCGCTCCGATTTCGTCGCTCGCTTCATGGGCAAGGCGAACCTCTTGCCCGGGCGCGTGGAAAGCGTGCGGGACGGTATGCTGGAGGCGAGCGTGGCGGGCGTGCGCATCTCGATGCCGGACGGCGGGCTCGGGCTTGCGCCGGGCGACGCGCTGGACTGCATGGTCCGGCCAGAGCAGATCGCGATCGAGAAGGGCGGACCCATTGCCGCGACCATCGAGCGGGTCGTGTATCAGGGGGCCTATGCGGAATACAGCCTCGACATCGGCGGAAAGGCCTGCACCGTGGTGGACTGGCGGCATGGACGCCTCTTCGAGGCCGGGGAGATCCTGCACCTGTCCCTGAACGGGGCCTCGCCCTGGCCGCTTGCGAAACGGGCCTGAGCCGATGGCAACGCGCGCAGCACCGGCCGAGGCGGCCGTCGTCGAGGCCGCCGTCGCGGCCGCGCGGGCGGCGGGCGCCGTCTCGCGGCACGCCTTCCTCGCTGCCGAACGCGGGCAGCTTCCGCAGGTGGAGGAGAAGCGGGGATTCTTCGATATCGTGACCCTGGCGGACCGGGAGGCCGAGACCGCCGCGGCGCGTGCCATTTTCGACCGCGTTCCCCATTCGCGCATCCTGGGCGAGGAGGGGGGCTGGCAGGGCGAGGGCGGCGTCACCTGGTATGTGGATCCCATCGACGGCACCAGCAACTTCGCGTGCGGATTGCCCTTCTTCTGTGCCTCGGTGGCCGCCTACGGGGAGGATGGGACACCGATCTGCGGCGCCGTCTACGACCCCATGCGGGACGAGATGTTCCTGGCGCGCGGCGGGACGCTGACATTGAACGGCGGGCCGGTGACGGCTGTCCGCCGCGCGGTGCGCGACAGCGAGGCCGAGCTTCTCACCAATCTGCCGCGCGAGGGCGCCCCGCCCTCGGACGGGGAACTGGCGCGCTTCGGCCGGCTCGTCTCCTCCTTCCGCGCCGTGCGCCGCCTCGGTTCCTGCGCCCTCCAGCTCGCTTATGTGGCCGCGGGCCGGGCGAGCGTGGGCTATGACGAGATGTGCTACCCCTGGGACATCGCGGCGGGGCTCCAGCTCGTCGAGGCGGGGGGCGGGCGCATCATGGCCTGGGACGCGCAGGACAGGCCGATGGAGCACCCCCTCCAGGCGCTTTCGCGCGTGGAGCGCTTCGTCGCCGGTGCTCCGGGCTTCGACCTGGAAGGCTCGGCCGTGGTGCGCACGCGGCGCGCCCAGCCCGCCGCCGCGCCCGCATTGGACTGACCGGACCGCGCGCGCTATGCCTCCGCGACCGGGAAAGCAGAGGGGCGGCCTTGCGATGCTCGAGGAGATCAGGCGTTCGCTGAACCAGTTCACGGCGGCCGAGCGCAAGGTGGCCGAGACGATCCTGACGAACCCGCAGGCCACGGTCGGCTGGTCGATCGGAGACGCCGCGCGCTTCGCCAAAGTCAGCGAGCCCTCGATCATCCGCTTCTGCCGGCGGCTGGGTTTCGAAGGCTTCCCCGATTTCCGCATCCGCTTCGCCCAGGCCCTGGCGGTGTCCAACCGTGACGCGCGCGAGGAGCCGGCCCCGAGCGAGGACCCGATCCGCGAGGCGATCCTGGCCAATTGCGCGCGGGCGATCGCCTCCATCGAGGATCTGCGGATGGACATCGATACCGGGGCCGTCGAGCGGGCGCTGGCGATCCTGAAGCAGGCGCGCCGCATCGATGTCTACGGGCATGGCGGGTCGGGCTTCCTGGCGGCCGAGGCCCAGCATCGCCTGGCCTTTCTCGGCCTTGCGAGCGTGGCCTACTCCGACCCCGCCCTCCAGATGGTCTCGGCCCTGGCGCTGCGGCCGGGCGACTGCGTCTTCGCCCTGTCGTTCTCCGGCGTGACCACCCATCTCCTGCCCAATCTGGAGCTGGCCAGGAATGCGGGCGCCGGCGTCGTCACGCTCTGCCCCTCGGACTCGGCGATCGCGCAGATGGCCGACGTGAACATCGCCGTCAACGCCTACCGCTCCTCGACGGCGGTCGACTTCCTGCCGAACGAGCGCGTGTCCATGTATGTCATGCTGGACGCGCTGATGAGCCTCCTGAACGCGCATATGCGCCCGGCTCCGACTGTCGAACCCTCGCGAGGCAGCGCCGCAGACGGGTGACGATCATCCCGGGATGCTCCACCATCGGGAAATGACCGGACTCGCAGGTCTCGACGGGCGTCCGGGCGAAACAGGGCATCGGGTCGGGATGGGCGAGGCGCGCGACATGCGGGGAGTTCAGGAGGAGGGCGCGGCACGGCACCAGCGGCCAGCGCGCCTCCACGTCCCAGGCGAAGAGACTGTCCTTGACGTCCTAGCGCGAAGCCGGCGGGAACGCGCGACATCTGCTCCGCGATGGCCGCGCGCAAGGTCTCCGGCGTCGAGGGGCGGGCGATATCGTCGACCATCCGGCGCATGACGCCGGCGAAATCCGCCTCGAACAGGCGGCGGCGCCTTGCGATCTCTTCAGCCGTCTGGCGGCCGTAATAGCCCCGGTCGCTCAGCGTATCGAGGCCGATCAGCCCCTCGGCGCGGGGGCCGAGCAGGATCGCCGCCTCGGTGGCGATGGGGCCGCCCATGGAATGGCCGAGAAGGAGGGCGCTTCGCGCTCCGGCATCGTCCAGCACCGCGATCACGGCCTCGGCCATGGCGTCTATGGTGCGGCCGGCCTTCGGGGGCGCCGCGGTGCCGCCGAAGCCCGGATGGCTCATCGCCAGGATACGACGATCCGCCGAGAGCGCCGGCGCGATCCGGTCCCAATGGGCCGCCGAGCCGCACCAGCCATGGATGAGGATGAGCCAGGGGCCGTCGGTTCCGAAGGTCCGGTAGGCGACTTCGCCCCCCCGGGGCGCGGGCAGGGTCTTCATCATGCCGGCCGCAATCCGAGATTCTCGCGGAGCGTGCGGCCTTCATAGGCCTTGCGGAACAGCCCGCGCTCCTGGAGGCGCGGCACCACCAGGCGGGTGAAGTCCGTGAAGCCCTCCATGAACCAGGGGGGCATGACGTTGAACCCGTCGGCGGCTTTGCTGCGGAACCAGTCCTCCAGCGTGTCGGCCACGAAGTCGGCCGAGCCGCACAGGACCCAGTGTCCGCGCGCGGCGGCCACGAGGTTGTAGAGGTCGCGAAGCGTCATGTTCTCGCGCCTCGCCTTGCCGAGCATGGCGGAGGCGAAGGCATGATAGGCTTCGTTCCGCCCGAGGTCGGGGATCGGGCCGTCGAGATCGAACCGGCTCATATCCTGGTTGAAGCGCTCGGAAAGCATGCCGAGGGCCGTCGCCTCGTCCACGAAGCCCTGGAGCGCTGCGAGCTTGTTGCGAGCCTGCCGCTCCGTCTCGGCCACGACGGGCATGACGCCGGGAAGGACGACGAGGTCACCGGGGCCCCGTCCGTGCGCGGGCAGGCGCGCCTTCAGCCCGGCGTAGAAGGCCCTTGCCTCGTCCTTGTCCTGGGTGACGGTGAAGACCACGTCCGCGTGCCGGGCCGCGAGGTCCTGCCCCGCCTCGGAGCCGCCGGCCTGGAGGATCACCGGCCGCCCCTGCGGGGAGCGCGAGATGTTGAGCGGTCCCTTCACCCTGAAGAAGGCGCCCTCATGGTCGATCGGCGCGATCTTCGCGGCATCGAAATAGCGGCCGGACGCCGTGTCCCTGATGAGCGCCCCCGGCGCCCAGGCGTCCCAGAGCTTCCTCACCGCCTCGATGAACTCGCCCGACATCTCGTAGCGCCGCGCGTGGTCGGGGTGGACCATGCCGAAATTGGCGGCCGCCTGCGGGTTGGCCGTCGTCACCGAATTCCACGCCGCCCGCCCGCCGGAAATATGGTCGAGCGAGGCGAAGGCGCGCGCCAGGGTCCAGGGATCGCCATAGGTGGTCGATGCGGTCGCGCCGAGGCCGATCCGCGAGGTCGCGGTGGCGACCGCCGACAGCATGGTCAGCGGTTCGAGGCGCGAACAATAGGAGGGATGAGCGCCCGGGTCGGCGTTGAGATTGTCGCCCACGAAGATGAGGTCGAACAGGGCGCGCTCGGCCTCGCGGGCAATGTCGAGGATCGCGGGCAGATCCTCGAAACTGTCGACGGCGCCCGGCATGCGCCAGCCCGAGATGTGGCTGCCCGTCCCGATGAGGAAGAGGCCCAGATGCAGACGCCGCTCCATCCTACTGGCGATAGCCCTGATCGTCGCGGTCGAGCTGGCGCATGAGCGCGGGCCATTCGCGCTCGCCCGGCACGAGGATATCCCCCTTCAGCTCCCAGAACTGGCGTGCGGCCTTCTCGCAGACCTCGGGGCTGGGCATGGTCAGCGGCACGCCGGAGGCGGCGGCGGCCTGCATGGAAAGCTGGATCTTGGCCGCGCGCTCGAAATAGTAGAGCAGCATGAACGCCTCGCCCGGCGTGCGCCCGACGGTGAGGATGCCGTGATTGCGCATCAGCATGACCGGGTTCGAGCCCAGATGCGCCACGAGGCGCTCCTGCTCGGGCAGGTCTATGGCGACGCCCTCATATTCGTGGAAGCCCTGCCGGTTGTAGAAGCGCATGGCGAATTGCGAGAGCGGCAGAAGGCCCTGCGGCTGGCCCGAGACGGCGGTCGAGGCGTCCGAATGGGTGTGGAGCACGCAATGCGCGTCCTCGCGCGCTTTGTGGATCGCCGCGTGGATGACGAAGGCGGCGACGTTCACCGAATGAGGCGTCTCCTCCAGCTTGTTGCCGGCCGTGTCGATCTTCACCAGCGACGAGGCGGTGATCTCGGAGAAGAGCAGCCCATAGGGGTTGATCAGGAACCGGTCGTGCGTGCCGGGCAGGCGCAGCGAGATGTGGTTGTAGATCAGGTCGTCGAGCCCCAGCCTCGCCACCATGCGATAGGCGGCGGCAAGGCTCACGCGCGTTTCCCACTCCTCCTGGGAGCAGCGGGCCGGCCTCGGGTTGCACGACAGGGAGGACGGGCTGGTCATTCGGCTATCCCTTGATTCCGCTCATCGTCATCCCTTGCGTGAAATATCGTTGCAGGAGGAGGAAGACGATGATGAGGGGCACGGTGGCGACGGTCGCGCCGGCGAAGGTCTCGCCCCAGTTGGGGAGCTGCGTGGGCGAGCCCTGCTGGGCGATCGCCACCTGGATGAGCTGCTGGTCCGGCGTCTGGACGATCACCAGCGGCCAGAGGAAGCTGTTCCAGGAGAAGAGGAAGGTGACGAGCCCGAGGGTGAGGAGCGGCACCTTCATGTTGGGAAGGATGATGCGCAGGAAGATCGTCGCATGGCCCGCCCCGTCGATGCGCGCGGCGTCCTCCAGCTCGCGCGGCAGCTCCTCGAAGGCCTGGCGCAGGAGGAAGAGGCCGAAAGGGCTGGCGATCCAGGGGATGAGGACGCCGGTGAGCGTGTTCGCCAGGCCCAGCCCAGAGACCACCTGATAGAGCGGCACCATCAGCGCCTCGATGGGCATGAGAAAGGTCAGGAGAATGAGAACGAACACCAGATTGGCGCCGGGAAAGCGGATGCGCGTCAGGGCATAGGCCGCCATGGCGCACAGGATGAGCGTGAGCGCCACCTGCGCCGCCGAGACGAGCGCGGTGTTCATGAGCGCGCGCAGGATGTTGGTGCGGCCGATGAGCGAGACGTAGTTTTCCAGCGTGCCCCCGATCGGCACGAAGGCGCGCCAGGACAGCGGCGAGACGTCGCCGAAGAGGGTGAACTGGTTCTTGAAGGAGGAGGAGACGATCCAGGCATAGGGAGCCAGGAACACGACCGCGATGATGACGAGGATGGCTGAAAGCGCGGCGATGCGCGCCAGGGGGGAACGGGCCATGGTCAGTAGTTCCACCGGGCGCGCAGGAGATGCATCTGCGCCAGCGAGATCGCGAGGACGATGAGGAGGAGGACCACCGAGAGCGCGGAGGCGTAGCCCGGCTGCTGCATCACGAAGGCCGTCCGGTAGATGTGGTAGACGATAAGGTTGGTCGATTCCTGCGGGCCGCCCATCGTCATCAGGAAGGCCGGGGCGAAGGCCTGGAGGGAGAAGACGGTCATGATGACCACCACGAAGAGCGTGGTGCGCGTCAGGAGCGGGATGGTGATGTTCCGCAGCACCTGCAGGCGCGTGGCCCCGTCGATCCGCGCCGCCTCGCTCAGTTCGGCCGGCACCCCTTGCAGGCCCCCCAGGAAAAGGATCGCGCCGAAGCCGACCTGCTGCCAGGCCATCATGGCGACGATGGCCGGAAGGGCCTGATCCACGCTCGTGAGGAAGGGCTGGCGGGGAAGGCCCGCGCCGGCCAGCGCGCCGTTGACCAGGCCGTTCGACGGGTCGAGCAGGAACGACCAGATCGTCGCCACCACCACGGCGGAGGTGACGACGGGCAGCATGACGATGGCCCGCACGAGGCCGCGCGCGGGCAGCTTGGAGTTCAGGAAGAGCGCCAGCGCCAGAGCGAGCGGGACGACGAGGAGGACGACGCCGAAGGCGAAGAGGAACGTGGCGCCGAAGCTGGTCAGCGCGTCGTCATAGGCGATCATGTCCTCGAAATTGCGCAGGCCGACGAAGGACCAGTCCGACGGGTTGAGCAGCGTGTAGTCCAGGACGCTGTTGCGGGCCATCACGGCGAGCGGGACGTACTGGAAGACGATCAGGAGGAGCATGAAGGGCGCGAGGAAGACGAAGGCGGCCCGCCGGTCGCGCCTCTGGCGCGGATGGGCGCCAATGTCCGCGGCCGCCCGGCCCGCCTGCGCGCCCGGCTCCGTCACGGGAATCGTCGCGCCCTTCATGGCTCAGCGCTCCAGTGCGCGCTGGACGTTGCGCTCGGCGCCCGCCATGGCGCGCTCCGGGTCGCCCCCGAAGGCGACGTCGCGCAGGGCCTCGCTCACGATCCGGTCGTACTGGGCGAAGCGGGGGCTCGGCGGGCGGGGCTGCCCCCAGCTCTCGAGCTGGTCGACGAAGACCTTCATCGGATAATCGTCATAGATGTCGAAGCGCTCGAAGAGGCTTCGGAGCGTGGGGAGGTTCCCGCGCTGGCTGACATTCATGTAGGCGTATTCGCCCCACGACATCTCGACGACGAAGCGGGCCGCCACCTCGGGATGGGCCGAACGGGCCGTGGCCCCGAAGGTGGTCGAGCCGGTGTGGACGACGGGCGTGCGGAAATAGGGCAGCGGGGTGATGCCCCATTCGATCGTCGGTTCGGCGAGGAGCGCGTTTCCAGCCGCCGGCGTGTCGATGTAGAAGCAGGCCTTGCCGTCGAAGAAGGCGTTGGGAATGCCGACCTTGGGCGCGACGCCCTCCTCGTTGAACATGGCACGGTAGAAGGTCAGAGCCTCGATGGCTTCGGGCGTGTCGAGATAGCCCTCCACCGTGGAGCCGTCCGGGGAAAGCGCCCAGAAGGTCCTGAAGGCGGAACTGTCCTGCGGCGCCTCGGGATCGCCGTTGGAGCGCTGGTAGAGAAGGTCCTGATAGACGAGGCCCGGCTGGCCGTTGCCGAAGCGCGTGGGGCCGAGGCCCCAGATATCGGGCGCGCCCGCGGGGCCCTGCTGGCAGGCCTTGAAGGCCTCCAGCGCCTCCGGCCAGGTCCACGCCTCCTCCAGCGTCTGCGGCGGTTCGATGCCGGCGGCCTCCACCAGCGCGCGATTGTAGTAGAGCGCGACCGTGGTCTGCTCGATGCCGGGCGAATAGACTTCGCCATTGTAGGAATGCTCGGCGCGCGTCGCCGGCAGGATGTCGTCCTCCCAGCCGTCCGGCAGGTAGTCGGTGACGGGCAGGAGGATGCCGGCCTCGGCGTAGGACTGGGTGTTCGGCCCGTCATAGACGATGATGTCGGGCGGACTGGCGCCGGCGGCCTGCACGGAGATGGTGTCGGCCAGTTGGGCGAAGGGCACCTCGTTGATCTCGAAGGAGACGCAAGGGTGCTTCTCCTGCCAGGCCTTCATGGCGGCGGGATAGGGGTAGTTGCCCGGCGTGCGCAGGATGGTCAGCGTGACGGCCTGCCCATCCTCGCAGATGTCCTGTGCGGCGGCGCTGCCCGCCGAAAGACAGGTGGCGCAGGCGAGGCCGGCAAAGAGAAGTCGGTAGGGCGTCATGTCCATGGTTCTCCCTGAAGCGCGAGCGAAGAGGGTCAGAGCGCAAGGCCCGAAATACGGTCGAAGAGGATCATGCGCTCGCGCGCGATCCTCAGCGGCTGACGGCTTCCCGCCGGCCGCGCATCGTCCGGGGGCAGGGCGGCGGTGCAGGGCTGGCCGGCAAGCGTGAAGTGCACGAGCGCGGTGGCGCCGAGCGCCTCCACCATCTCCACCGGCACGGCCAGGTCGGCCTCGGCGCCGGCGGCGGGAAGAAAATGCTCGGGTCGCAGCCCGATCTCCACCTCCCGCCGCTCCCCGCAGCGGTTCGCGAGCGCCGGCGGCAAGGGGAGGGTCAGATCATCCGCGAGGCGCAGACGGGGCTCGCCCCCCTGCGCCTCCACGCGGCCGGGCAGGAAGTTCATCGTCGGGCTGCCGAGAAAACCGGCGACGAACCGCGTGCGAGGCCGGGCGTAGAGCTCCTGCGGCGGACCCTCCTGCTCGATCACGCCGCCATTCATGACCACCACCCGGTCAGCGAGCGTCATGGCCTCCACCTGGTCGTGCGTCACATAGATGGTGGTGGCGCGCAGGCGGTTCTGGAGCCGGCGGATTTCCGCGCGCATCTGGCCGCGCAGCTTGGCGTCGAGGTTGGAGAGCGGTTCGTCGAAGAGGAAGACGGCGGGGTCGCGCACGATGGCCCGGCCCATGGCGACGCGCTGGCGCTGCCCGCCCGACAGGGCCTTGGGCCGGCGGTCCAGCAGCGCGCCGATGTCGAGGATGCGGGCCGCTTCCTCTACCCTGGCGCGGATCTCGGCCTTGGGAACGCGTGCGAGGCGCAGGCCGAAGCTCATGTTCTCGGCCACGGTCATGTGCGGGTAGAGCGCGTAGTTCTGGAACACCATGGCGATGTTTCGTTCACGCGGGTCGAGGCGGTCCACCCGGCGCTCGCCGATCCAGATCTCGCCCCCGGTGGGGTCCTCCAGCCCTGCGACCATGCGCAGCGTGGTGGACTTGCCGCAGCCCGAGGGTCCGACGAGCACGACGAATTCCTCGCTGCCGACATGGAGGTCGAGGTCCGTGATGGTGCTCGTCTCGGCACCTTCATAGGCCTTGCTGACCTTCCTGAGCTGGACATGGGCCATCGAAAACTCCGGCGCGGCGGACCAGGAGGCGATCCATTTCGTATTCGCACAACGAATTTATGTATACGTCAATACGGTTTCTGCGTTCCGTCAGGCACTTTCTTCCTCTTGCCCTATGTTTCGACACTCGTTGCGAAACTCGTGTTCAGCGGGCTGAAAATTTGCGCATACCGGTCTTGCAAGGCCTGATTGCAGTCGGGACGCGAAAGAGTTGCGCTTTTTTTGCTGGACAGCGCGTCGTCTCCAGGTATGCAATTATAAGAATATTGCATTCATGGAGAATCCGGCCGTGCAACTCGGGCTTGAAGGAAAGGTGGCGCTCATCACCGGGGCGTCGCAGGGAATTGGCCACGCGCTCGCGAAGGTCCTGGCCGAGGAGGGGTGCCATCTGCATCTCGCTGCCCGGAACGGGGCCGCGCTGGAGGGCCTGAAGGCGGAGCTGGAGCGCTTCCCCGTCTCCGTCACGCTTCATCCGGGCGACCTCGGCTCCACCGAGGCGATGGTCGCCCTGGCGGCTGCCTGCGGAGACGTGGACATCCTGATCAACAACGCCGGCGACATTCCGGCCGGCTCCATCGAGGATGTGAGCGACGAGGCGCTGCGCGCGGGCTTCGAGCTCAAGGTCTTCGGCTACATCACCCTGTCGCGCGAGTTCTGGAACCGGCGCAAGGGCAAGGGCGGCGTCATCGTCAACGTCATCGGCAATTCGGGGGAGAACTGGGACGCCAGCTACTTCGCCGGCTCGACCGGCAACGCCGCGCTCATGTCCTTCACCAAGGCCATCGGGGGGCGCAGCCTCGACCACGGCATCCGCGTGGTGGGCGTCAATCCGGGCCCGGTGGACACGCAGCGGATGTTGAAGATCATGAAACGCAAGGCCATCGACATGCTGGGCGACGAATCCCGCTGGGAGGAGCTGTTCGACAAATATCCGGGCAAGCGCGCGGCCACCGCGCTGGAGGTCGCCGATCTCTGCGCCTTTCTCGCCTCGCCGAAGGCAGGTTACATCACCGGCACGGTCGTGACGCTGGATGGCGGCATCGCCGCGCGCGGCTCGGTGATCTGAGGCCGGCCATGAGCGATTCCCGCACGCGCAACCGCTATTTCGACGAGTTGTGCTCGACGCCCGGTCTGGTCTGGATGGGCCAGAACACCAACCACGTCCCGGCCCATCCGGCCGTGGTGGAAGCCATGCGCCGTTCCATCGAGCAGGGGGAGTTCAACGCCTACGCGCCCCCGCTCGGCTTCGAGGCGCTGCGCGAAGCCATCGTGCGCGACCTTGGCGCGCCGGGCGCGGAGGCGCTCGTCACGGAGGGCGGCGTCAACGCCCTGGCCATGGTCTGCCGTGCGCGGGCCCGGCCGGGCACGACCTTCGTCACCACGGACCCGACCTGGAAATGGCCCTGCCTCTTCGCCGAGCAGGCCGGCGCCGAGGTGATCCAGATCCCGATCTACGATCCGGCGACTGCCTACAAGCTGACGCCCGAAGCCCTGCGCGCGGCCGTGGACGAGCGCTGCGCCATCATCTACCTCGTCGATCCCAACAATCCGCTCGGCATCCGCTACGAGCGGGCCGAGATCGAGGCCTTCGCCGGGATCGCCCGCTCTGTCGGTGCCCTTCTCGTCCACGACTGCACCTATCGCGATTTCGCCGACGGCCACACGCCGGTCCTGCAGGTGGCGCCGGAGGGCACGGTCGTTTCGGTCAGTTTCTCCAAATGGCTGGGGCTCGCCGGCCTTCGCATCGGGGCGCTCGTCGCCGAGCCCGCGCTGCTGGACGGGTTCGCCGCGACCTCGACCTCGGTTCTGGGCGCGAGCGTGATCGCGCAGCGCGCGGCGCTGGCGGGCCTCTCGGTGAAGGGCGAGTGGATGCAGGAGGTGCGCCGCGTCGACCGTGCCAACAAGGCGATGGTCGCGGAAGCGGCGGCGGCCCTGGGCATGGCGGTTCCGGTGAACCCCTCGCACGGCAATTTCCTCGTCATCGAGACGGCGGGCACCGGCGTCAGCCCGGAGGCGATCGTGGAGGCCGCCCGCCGCGACGGGGTGATGATCCGGCAGGGCCGCTACCACACGGCGCGCTTCGGAGACCGCTTCATCAAGGTGTCCACCTCCGTGCCGCAGGACTGGGCCGAGCGCTTCTGCGCGGGGCTGAAGGGCTACGTGGAAACGGCGCGCGGCCTGAACGACGTGCCGGCACTCTTCTGAAAGGATTCGAGATGGACGTGACGGCCAGGGACGGCACCCGCCTTTATGTCGAGACGGCCGGCGAGAGCGGCACGCCGATCCTCTTCATCCATGAGTTCGGCGGCAATTACGACGCGTGGGAGCCGCAGATGAGCTTCTTCGCGCGGCGCCACCGCTGCATCACCTATGCCGCGCGCGGCTATGCGCCCTCCGACACTCCGCAGGATGTGGAGCGCTACTCGCAAGGCGTCGCGGTCGAGGATGCCGTGGCGGTCCTGGACGGGCTCGGGATCGAGAAGGCGCATGTCGTGGGCCTGTCCATGGGCGGCTTCACGGCCGTGCATTTCGGCCTCAAGGCACCGGAGCGGGCGCTTTCGCTGACGGTGGCGGGCGCGGGCTATGGCTGCGAGAAGGCAACGGAGGACTATTTTCGCGGCGTCTCCCTGAAGGTCGCGGAGAATTTCGAGAAGGACCCCGTGGCCTTCTCCAGGATCTACGCGCTCGGCGCGAGCCGCGTGCAGTTCCAGACCAAGGATCCGAGGGGCTGGGCGGCCTTCGCCGAGCGCCTCTCGCGCCATTCGGCGGTGGGCGCGGCCAACACGATGCGCGGCGTGCAGGCGCGCCGACCCTCCTTCTGGGATATGGAGGAACGCCTGAAGGCGATGACGCTGCCCACGCTCGTCATCGTGGGCGACGAGGACGACCATTGCCTCCAGCCCGGCATCTTCCTGAAACGCACGATCCCCGCCTGCGGCCTTGCCGTCCTGCCGAAGACCGGCCACACGCTCAATCTGGAGGAGCCCGCCGCCTTCAACGCCCTTCTTGCCGAATTCATCGCCCAGGCGCAGGCCGGGGCCTGGGGGCCGCGCGATCCGAGGGCCGACCCCGGGCAGGTCATGCGGACCG
This sequence comes from Aureimonas populi, assembly GCF_017815515.1. Taxonomy (NCBI): domain Bacteria; kingdom Pseudomonadati; phylum Pseudomonadota; class Alphaproteobacteria; order Hyphomicrobiales; family Aurantimonadaceae; genus Aureimonas; species Aureimonas populi. The sequence goes on along the minus strand of NZ_CP072611.1, from coordinate 725,196 downwards.
AATAGATGAGCGCGCGCGCCCTTTCCGCCGAACGTCTCTGGGCAAGGCTGATGGAGCTGGGCCGCATCGGGGCGCTGCCGGGCGGAGGCGTGAACCGGCAGGCGCTCTCGGCGGAGGAGATCGAGGCCTGGCGCCTCCTCATCGGCTGGGGCGCGCAGGCCGGCCTCGTTCCCTCCACCGACGATGCGGGAAACCTGTTCCTGGCTTGGCGCGCCGGCGACACCGCGCTCCCGCCGGTGATGGCGGGCAGCCACATCGACAGCCAGCCGACCGGCGGGCTGTTCGACGGCGCCTTCGGCACCCTGGCGGCGCTGGAAGCCGTGATCGCGCTGAAGGAATCCGGGCACCGCCCCTGCCGCCCCGTGCTCGTCGTCGCCTGGATGAACGAGGAGGGCAGCCGCTTCGCCCCCGGCATGATGGGCTCGGAGGTCTTTGCGGGGCGGCGTTCGCTGGCCGAAATTCGCGCGGTGCGCGATGCGCAAGGGGTTGGCGTCGGCGAGGCGCTGGACCGCCTGCATGCCGCCTTTCCGCAGATCGAACGCCGTTCGCCCGGCTTCCCGGTCGCGGCCTATGTCGAGCCCCATATCGAGCAGGCGGATATGCTGGAAGCGAGCGGCGCCGTGATCGGGGTGGTCAGCGGCATCCAGGGCAAGAAGACCTTCGAGATGACGATCGTCGGCCGCCAGGCACATGCGGGCACCGAGCCGATGGTGCGGCGCTCCGACGCGCTGCAGGCCTTCGCGCGCGTCGCCTGCGCCATGCAGGCGCAGATGGAACGCGAGGACGAGGCCGTGCGCTTCACCATCGGCCGCATCGAGGTGGAGCCGAACGCGCCCTCGGTGGTTCCCGCGCTCGTGCGCTTTTGCATCGACCTGCGCCATCCGGACAACGGCGTCCTGGACCGGCTCGGAAGGCGGCTGGAGGCGCTTCTGGCCGAACACGCCGCGCCGTGCGCATTCGAGGCGCGCCGGCTGGTGGATGCGCCCTCCAACGGGTTCGACGAGCGCCTGCGCGCCATCATCGGGCGGTCCGCGCGGGAGAGGGGCTACCCTGTCCTCGACCTCCTCTCGGCCGCCGGCCACGATGCGCGCCAGATGGCGGCGCTCGCGCCCTCGGCCATGATCTTCATTCCCTGCCGGGGCGGTCTCAGCCACCACCCGGACGAATGGGCCGAACCCGAGCATATCGCCGCCGGCGCGACCGTCCTTCTCGACGTCCTGGCCGAGCTGACCAGCCCCGCTCACCATGAAGGAGACCCCAGATGAGCCAGATCAACGACATGGCCGAAATGCCCGTCCAGCATCCGCGCACGCCCCGAAGCGCGGCCGAGGCGCGGGGGCGCTACTTCAATTCGGGCAACGCCTTCAACATCAAGCTGCCGCCCGTTCCGCGCAAGATCTTCACCGACGAGCCCGCCCGCGCGCTGGCCAAGGAGGCGACGGGCTTCATCGAGTGCGACCTCTCGGGCGTCCTGCAATGCCCCTTCCCCGCCACCACCCCGCTGATGCTGGCGCGCTACGCCGTGGTGAAGGCCGGCGAGCACCTCGATTGCACCTTCAACGCCACGGCCTCGATCTGGTACGTGATCGAGGGCAAGGGTCGCGTCGAGGCCGGCGCGGATGGGGCCGACATCGGCAAGGGCGATGTCTTCCTCCTGCCGGGCGGGGTGCCGGCGGCGATCGAGGCGCAGGAGCCCTGCGTCCTATGGGCCGTCGGCAACGACCCTCAGCTTGCCTTCGACGCCTCGCTGCCGGGCACGGCGCAGGGCGCGGCCGTGGCCTTTGTCCACTATCCCGCCGACGAGATCGAGCACCAGCTCTCGGTCGTCTACGGTGCCGACGCCAATGCCGCGACCTCGGGCCATGCGCTCATCTTCTCGGCCGAGAAGACAGAGGCCGCGCGCAATATCACGCCGACCATGACCCTTTCGCTGAACACGCTCAAGCCCGGCAGCGCCCAGCCGCCGCACAAGCACAATTCGGCCGCCATCACCCTCGTCGTCGCGGGCGCTCCGGCCTATTCCATGGTGGCGGACGAGAAATGCGACTGGTCCCCCTGGGCCACGCTGCTGACGCCCCCGGCCGCCAGGCACAGCCACCACAATGACGGGCCGACGCGCGCCGATTTCCTGATCGTGCAGGATGGCGGCTTCTACTATCATGCGCGCACGATGGGGTTCGAGTTCTATTGATGCGCCTCATCATCGATACGGACACGGCCGGCGACGACTGCTTCTCGCTGCTTCTGGCCATGCGCACGCCGGGCGTGGCGCTGGAAGCGGTGACGGTGTGCGTGGGCAATGTCGCGTTCGAGCAGCAGGTGGAGAACGCTCTCGCCACCATCGAGGCGGCGGGGCGTTCGGGGCAGGTGCCGGTCTATCCCGGCGCCCGCCATCCGCTGGTGAAGCCCTGGGTGCCGGCCGCCATGCATGGAGAGGACGGCATGAGCGGCGCGGGCCTGCCGCCGGCGCGCCAGCGGCCCGAGGCCATGCATGCGGTGGACGCCATCATCGAGCGGGTGATGGCCGCGCCGGGCGAGATCGACATCCTCGCGCAGGCTCCCCTCACCAATATTGCTCTTGCCGTACGCAAGGAACCGCGCCTCGCCCGGGCCACGCGCCATCTGTGGATCATGGGCGGCACGGACAATTCGGTCGGCAACATCACGCCGACCGCCGAGTACAATTTCTTCATCGACCCTGAAGCGGCGCGCATCGTCTTCGAAGCGGGCTTTCGCATCACCCTCTCCACCTGGACGCTGACGCTGAAGTCGAGCGCCTTTTCCGCCGGCCAGCTCGCCGGGCTGGACGCGCTCGCAACGCCCCTGTCAGACTTCTACCGCAAGGTTTCGGCCACGCCCCGCCGGGTCGCGCGGGAGCGCTATGGGGTGGAGATGGTGACGCATCCCGATACGCTGACCTGCGCCTGCGCCATCGACGAAAGCCTCATTCTTGAATCGCGGGACGCGGTGGTGCGGATCGAATGCGCGGGGGAGATCACCCGCGGCTTTTCCGCCATCCATCCGCCGAAGCTCGGCAGCCGCTGGCCGGCCTACAGCGCTAATGCGCGGATCATCGAAACCGCCTCTAACGAGCGCTTCTTCGCGATGATGCAGGCGGTGCTCGGCTGAGAGGGCCGGGCCCGCCCGTCCTCGATAGTCATCGCCGCCCTCCGGGGCGTCTCACGGTCTTGCGAAAGATGCGTGTGGCCTGCTCATGTCCAGAAAACCGCCTTGCGTTCGACCATGCTGACAAGGGCGAAGAAGCCGAGGCTGATGAGCGAAGCCACGGCGATGGCCGCCCAGACGGCGACGAAGTCGATCCGCAGCACCGCCTGATAGATGATCCAGCCGAGCCCGTCATAGGCGCCCAGCATTTCCGTGACGATGGCGACGATGATGCTGCGCACGGTGGAGATGCGAAGCCCTGCGAGGATCAGCGGCAAGGCGGTGGGCAGGCGCAGGCGCCAGAAGACGGCGAAGCGGCTCGCGCCGAAGGAGCGCATCAGTTCCGCCTGCCGGCGGTCCACCCGGTCGAGCCCCGCGATGGTGTTCAGGAACACGGTGAAGCTCACCGCGATCGCCACCATCACGATCTTGGAGGACATGCCGATGCCGAACCAGAGCAGGACGAGCGGCGAATAGGCGACCACCGGCACGGAGTTGATCGCCGTCGCGATGGGAAGCACGACGCCGCGGCTGGCCGGGACCATCGAGACGAGGACGGCCGACGCGATGCCCGCGAGCCCGCCGATCGCAAAGCCCGTCGCCGCCTCGATGAAGGTGTAGCGCCCCGCGCTGAGGAGCGAGGAGGCGTCGGACGCCATGTGGGCAAGGATCGTGCTGACCGCCGGCAGGATGTAGTGCGGCAGTTCGAGCCCACGGGCCGCGAACTCCCAGGCGAGGAGAATGAGAGCGGCGCCGAAGAGCCCGCGCGCGAAGGCGCGGGAGGAAGCCTGCAACGGCGGGCTCATTGCTCGTTCCCCCAGAAGACGACCCCGCGCTCGATCAGCGCGATCGTGCCGTAGAAGCCGATGCCGAGCACCGCCGAGACGACGATGGCGGCCCAGATGCCTGTGACGTTCTCGTTGTACATGGCTTGAAGGAGAAGGACGCCGAGGCCCGTGGTGTCGCCGAACCATTCGCCGACAATGGCGCCCACGAGGCTCAGCGAGGAGGCAAGTCGCAGGGCGACGAAGATCTGCGGCATGGCGGCCGGCAGGTAGAGCCGCCTCATGAGCTGGCGCTCGCCTGCTCCGAACGAGCGCATCAGCGCCGCCTGTCGCGGATCGACCGCCCCGAAGCCGATCAGCGTGTTCACCGTGACCGGAAAGAAGCTGAGATAGAAGGCGATGGCGGCCTTGGCGAAGAGTGTGTTGCCGAACCACAGGACCACGATGGCGCCGAAGGCGATGACGGGTATCGTCTGGGAGACGATGAAAAGGGGGAAGAACATTTCGCGCAGGAGCTGCGAACGGAAGAAGGCGATGCCGGCGGCGACGCCGAAGAGCGAGCCCGCCAGGAAGCCGAGAAGCGCCTCGGCCAGCGTCCTCGCAAATCCCTGGGCATAAGTCTGCGGCGTGGCCGCGATGGCCCCGAACACGGCGCTCGGCCTCGGCAGGTAGTAGGGCCGGATGCCGAGAAGGACGACGATCGCCTCGACTGCGGCGAGAAAGACGACCGCCCCGAGCAGCGGCCTGATCCATAGGGCGGCGCGCGCCGCCCCCCTGGCAGGACGCGCGACCGCTTGCGTGACGGCGCTCATCGGCTCACAGCGCGCGATCTTCGAGGGGAATGGCTTCGAGCGCGGAGGCGTCGAACGCCGCGTCGAGATCGACCGGCGCGGAGAGGACGCCGTATTCCACGAGCAGATCGTGCGCCGAGCCGATGGCGGCCGGGTCGATGGCGAAGAGGCCGTCCTCTCCCGCCTGGCCGGCGGTCATCAGCTCGCGCACCTCTTCCAGCATGAACTCCTGATGCGCCCGGTCGAGCGTGGGGGCCACCGCCATGATCGTGTCGATCGCTCCCTCGGGATCGGCGAAGGCGTCCTGCCAGCCGCGGATGCTGGCGCGCAGGAAACCGGCCACGAGCTCCGGGTCGTCGGCGAGGGTCCGTTCGGAAACGATCAGCGTGTCGCGCGGGAAGGAGACGCCGAAATCCTCCGGCACGAACAGGCGGACATTCTCCGCGCCCAGGCGCGTATTGACCGTGTAGAGCTCGTTGTAGCGCGTGGCGGTGGCCACATCGACCTCGCCGTCGACGAAAGGCGTCATGCTCACCTGCTGCGGCTGCATGTCGACCGTGCCGAGATCGACCCCCTCATGGGCGAGCATCGCCGAGAGCACGTGGTTGGCCCCGGTGAACCATGTGGTGACGGTCTTGCCGGCGAAATCCTGGACCGTCTCCACCGGCCCGTCCCCGGCCGTCACGAACACGAAGGGCGTGACCTGGTGGGCGACGCCGATGCACACGATCGGCAGGCCGCGGTCGCGCGCGGCGAAGACGCTGTCCGTTCCGCCTGAAAGGCCGAACGTGTCGGCGCCGGTGGCGACAAGGTTCTCCGTCAGGATGTTCGGCCCGCCCGGATTGATGGTGAGGGCGATGCCCTCTTCCTCGTAATAGCCCTTTTCCAGCGCGGTGTAGAAGCCGGCGAACTGGGCCTGGGGAAGCCATTTCAGGCGCAGCGAGGCGGGGGTCGGCTCCTGCGCGGAGGCAAGCCCGCCCGCCAGCGGCTGGAGGGCGAGGGCGGCGCAGAGGGCGAGAAGGAGAGGGCGTCGGGTCATGTCTTTGTCCTTTTCGAGCTCGGTTGACATGCGGCAGGCATGCCGCCGAAGGCGCCTCGGCGGCCGATGAAGGCTGGCTCAGGGGCTGCGGACCGCGAAGGATTTCAGGCTCTCCTCCTCGATGGCCTCCAGCAGGATTTTCTTGAGCGCGACGAATTCGGGGGAGGTGACGACCTCCGGAAGGCGAGGGCGCTCCAGCGCCACTTCCTGCTCCAGCTTCACCCGGCCGGGGCGCGCGCTCATCACCAGCACCCTGTCGCCGAGGAAGAGCGCCTCGTCGACATCGTGGGTGATGAAGAGGACCGTGCGCCGATGCTTCTGCCAGAGGTCGAGCAGCCAGCGCTGCATCATGGCGCGCGTGAGGGCATCGAGCGCGCCGAAGGGTTCGTCGAGCAGCATGAGGTCGCGCTTGAAGAGGAAGGTGCGCATGAGGGCGACGCGCTGGCGCATACCGCCCGAAAGCTGATGCGGATACTGTTCGCCGAAGCCGGCAAGGCCGAACTCGGGCAACATGCGCCGTGCCGTCTCCCGCGCTTCGCGCCGGGGCACGCCCTCGATCTCCAGTGCGAGGATGGCGTTGTCGATGACGCTCCGCCACGGCAGGAGAAGGTCGCGCTGGGGCATGAAGGAGACCTCGCCCAGCAGCTCCGTGGCCCGGCAGCCGCGCCCGCGATAGCGCAGGATGCTTTGAGGATCGGGCTCCTCCAGCCCGGCGAGGATGTTGAACAGCGTACTCTTGCCGCAGCCGGAGGGGCCGACGACGGTGACGAGCTCGCCCGGGGTGATGCGAACCCTGAAGTCCTGAAGCGCCACCACTTCCCCGAAGCTCTTCGAGACGGCTTCCATCTCGATCAGCGGGCCGGTGTCGCCGGCGTTCCGGCCGCTTGGTGCGGCGATCGCCGCCACCGGCACGGCATCCGCAGGGTGCCGGCGGCCAACCTGCCGCTTTCCGTTCCAGTCCATTGGTATGCGTAATTCTATATCTTGCATAATCAGCAGCCGGCGATCTACGAGGTCCTGTTGGCCGATGGGTGGCAAGAACCGTGCCACTTGCGACCCGTTCGAACCAACGATCCCATTCTTCAAGCTCATACAGTCTCTTGGGAATTCCGACGAGGCCGGTCGCCGCCTTCGCTCGGCCGTGCGGCGCCCCGGGGGCTGCGCGATCGAAAGGCATATTCTGCTAATGTATGCCTATAAATAATTCTTGCATATTATTGGGGCGAGCGTGTGCTCTCGTTCCATCTGCTTGTTTCCTAGCGTGGTCCGATCTGCGATAAGTGAGCCTTGAGAGTTCGGTTTTTGGGTTCAGCAAGAGGCGGATGGGCATGTCGGATACGCTGGCGGGCGAGGAAGCCCCGCAAAAGGCGAAGGCGAGGAAGGGCATCCGTGGCCGCAAGCCCGCCCGGTCGTCCGCGCCCCGCGCATCCTCATCGGGGGCCGGCGGGGCGGACGAGGCGGTCCGGCAGCCCGGCACCACCCTCGCGGGTTTCCTTCATCAGAAGCTGGAGACCGAGATCGTCAACGGAGCCCTCAAGCCCGGCGACCGGCTGGACGAGCAGGAGATCGCCCAGCGCTTCGGCATGTCACGCACGCCGGTCCGCGAGGCCTTCCGCCTGCTGGGCGCGAACGAACTGGTCGAGTTGCGCGGCCGGCAGGGTGTGGTGGTGCGCAAGATCGGCGTCAGCGTGCTGATCGAGATGTTCCAGGTGATGGCCGAACTGGAGGGCCTGTGCGCGCGCCTGGCCGCGCGGCGGGCTTCCAGGCAGCAGGAGGAACTGCTCCTTCAGGTTCACCGCCGGCTGGCCCAGATGGCGAATCATTCGGAGGCGGATGTGGCGGCTTTCTACGCCGCCAACCAGGAGTTCCACGAGATCATCTACGACGCGTCGCGAAACGGCTATCTGGCGGAGCAGACCCGCCAGTTGCGCAACCGGGTCTCCCCGTTCCGCCGCCGCGTCACCGCCCTCCCGCGCCGTTTCGAGAAGACGATCAACGAGCACGAGGAAATCGTCCGCGCCATTTGCGACCGCGACGCGGACCGCGCCCACACCGCGATGCGCGACCATGTCAATCTCCTGGGCGACGACCTGACGGACTTCATCGCCTCATATGAGTGAGAGGCAAGCCGGGCGCGACGCGCTACGACTTGCAAAAAGCCGCCGAGGCGCGTGGGTTCGAACCGGCCACCCGCCATGCGGCGCTCTTGCCGGCGATCGCCAGGATGCTACCACGACCGTGATGGACGCAAGCGCGGAAGGGGTCCGCGCCGGCCGAGCCCGGCGACGATGCCCCTGCCAGTCACGGAATGCTCGTGATGGCCAGCATTCGGCAGGGTGGTGTGGGCGCCGATCCTCAATGAGCCGACCGGGATTAGTGCACCTGAAGATCGAGGTCGGAAACCGTCTCGCGCCACCTTTCCACCTCGCTTTGAACGAAGGCAGAGGATTCCTCCTGGTCGAGGCTGAAAGGTGTCGTGCCCTCCCGTTGCAGGCGTTCGGCAAGCTCGGGGTGATTGATCGCTTCCCGGGCGGCCTGGCTCAGGGCGTCGAGCACGTCCTGCGGCGTGTCGGACGGAGCGGCCAGCACGAACCAGTTGGCGACCTCGAAGCCGGGAATTGTCTCGCCGATCGTCGGCGTATCGGGCGCCGCCTCCAGCCGCTCGGCGCCTGTCGTTGCGATGAGCTTGAGACTGTTGCCCTGTACGAGGGGCAGGGACGAGCCCGGATTGTCGATCATCAGATCGACGCGGCCGGCCATGAGGTCGGGAAAGGCGGCTCCTGCTCCCGGATAGGGAACATAGGTCAGCTCGATGTCCGAAAGGTCCGCCAGAAGATAGGTCGCCAAGGCCTGAATGCCGGTCGTGGCGCTAAGCGCAACGGTCAGGGCGTCGCTCTCCCTCGCCGTTGCGATGATGTCCTCGACCGAGGCGGCGTCCAGCTCGTTCGTGGCCACGAGAACCTGCGGTGCGCTTGCCAGGATCGCGATCGTCTCGAAATCCTCGACGGGATCGTAGGCGGCCTGCGGATAGAAGGCAGGGGTCGTCCCGAAGGCCGCCGAACTGAGAAGCAGAGTATAACCGTCCGCTTCCGACATCTTCACCGCGACCGCGCCAAGTTCGCCCGTCGCGCTGCCTTGATTCTCGATCAGCACGTTCTGGCCCAGGATTTCGGCCAGGCGCACGGCGAAGGGGCGGGCCAATGCATCCACGCCGCCGCCTGCCGCGAAGGGCACCACGATCCGGATGGGCTGGTCCGGAAATTGCGCCAGGGCCGGCGAACCGAAGGTGGCCGTCGCCAACAGGCATGAGAGGCCGGAGGCCCCGATAGGTCTCAAGGTCATGGTTTCGTATCCTCCCGGTGTATCTTTGCGACCGTCCTCACGCGTTGAACGGGTTGTATTCATCGTCCGCCGAAGGGTCGTAGGGGATGGTGTCGGGCAGGCCGGCGAGGGTGCGCAAGACGGGATAGACGGCGGTGTAATCCTGCCGTCCGCGTCCATCCGCGCGCACGATCGAGTAGATCTGCGCGGCTGCCCCGCCCATGAAGACCGGGGCGTTTACCCGCGCGGCGAGCTGAAGGGCCAGCCCCAGATCCTTATGCGCGAGGTCGACGGGAAAACCGGCTGACAGGTCGCCTTTCAGCACCTTGTTCGGGTATGTCACCCGCATGTGCCCGATACCCGCGATGGTGCCGCGCATCACTTCGAGCGCCAGCCGGATGTCGAGGCCCGATGCCTCGGCAAGCGTCAGTGCCTCGGCCGTGAGCGCGTTGAGCGAAACGCCCATGAAATTGTTGATGACCTTGACGCGCGAGCCGTTGCCGAGCGCTCCGCAGTCGATGGTCTGGTTGCCCATGACCTCGAAGAGCGGGCGTGCGGCCTCCAGCGCGCGCTTCTCGCCGCTTGCCAGGATGAGCAAGGCGCCGCGCGCGGCCTCCAGCGCCGAGCGGCCCACCGGCGCGTCGATCATCGCGATGGAGAACCCGGACAGCCGGGCGGCGAGCCGATCGGTTTCTTCTGGCAGGATGGTGGACATGTTGACGAGGATCGCCTCGGGCCCGATTGCCTCGGCGATGCCGCCCGCCTCGAAGAGCGCCGCGTCGATATGGGCGGCCGTCGGCAGCATGGTGATGACGAAGGCCGCACCCTTCGTCGCCTCCGCCGCCGAGGACGCGGCCACGCCGCCGACTTCGGCAAAGGCTTTGCGTGCCTCGGGCGAAAGATCGTAGCCGCGCACGGCAAAGCCGGCGCGAGAAAGGTTGGACGCCATGGGAAGGCCCATCGTGCCCAGGCCAACGAAACCGATTGTTGCGGTCATCTGTTCTCTCCTCCCCGGCCTCCCGGTCAGCGGCTTTGCGCCTCGGCATCGATCTGCGCGTAGGTCTCGGTGACGACGCGCAGCGTGTCGAGCGCGGCCGGAACGCCGCAATAGATGGCCGCTTGCAGCACCACCTCGCCGATCTCCTCGCGCGTGACGCCGTTGTTCAGCGCGCCGCGCACATGCAGCTTGATCTCGTGCGGCCGGTTGAGCGCCGTCAGCATGGCTAGGTTCAGAAAGCTGCGCGTGCGCCGGTCGAGGCCGGGACGCGACCAGATCTCGCCCCAGCACCATTCCGTCACGAGCTTCTGGAGCGGGGCAGTTACGTCCGTGGCGGCGTCCACCGACTTGTCGACATAGGCTCCCCCGAGCACCTCGCGCCGGATTCCAAGTCCCTTCTCGAACTGCTCGCCCTGAAATTCGGCTCGTCTGGCCATGTATTGATGCTCCTTGCCGTCCGCTCGCGGATTTCCATCCCGGCGAACCATCATACAATCGCAAGCAAGCGTCAAGTTTGTATGATGGTAGTATCGTATGTTGAGTTTTCCGATATGAGTGCTATGAGAGAAGGGACGGTCGCCTTTCGATTGTGATCGGGGAGGAACCAAGCATGACGCAGCCCGAACCTTTCGAGCTGTTTGCCCTGAAATACGCCTGTCACACGGGGCGGCGCGGGGCCGACAATTTCGTCGGCGCCGATATCCACGAGGCGGGCGAGGATCTGTTCTATTACGTCTGGGTGGCACGGCGCTCCGACCGCCTCTTCGTGATCGACACCGGCTTTGGCGAGGCGGCGGCCAGGGCGCGGGGGCGCGAGCTGGTTTCGCGGCCCGCGCAGGCGCTGGAGAAACTCGGTGTGCGCGTCAGGGAGGTCGAGGATGTCGTTCTGACGCATCTGCACTACGACCACGCCGGCACCCTCGCCGACTTTCCAAGGGCTTGCTTTCATTTACAGGCGGGCGAGGCCGCCTACGCGACCGGCCCCTGCATGTGTCATTCCTTCCTGCGCCACCCCTTCGACGTGGAGGACGTGGTGGGGTTCGTCAGGCTGAATTTCGCCGGACGGATTACCTTCCACGAAGAGGTCGACGAACTGGCCGACGGGCTGACCGTCCACCGCACGGGCGGCCATACCGGCGGCCTCCAGGTGGTGCGCGTGTGGACGCGGCGCGGCCATGTCGTGATCGCGTCGGATGCCACGCATCTCTATGCCAATTACCGGGACAATCTCGTTTTCCCGGCGGTCTACCACGTGGGCGAACTGCTGGACGGCTACCGCACCATCCGTCGCCTTGCCGATTCCGACGACCATGTGATTCCCGGCCACGATCCGGCGGTGATGCGGCTCTACCCCGCGCCCGCGCCCGAACTCGAAGGCATCGCGGTGCGCCTCGACGTGCCCCCGCGCGAACGATGAGGGAGGACCCCATGCTGCATGGGCGCACGGCGCTCGTCACCGGTTCCTTCGCGGGCCTCGGGCTCGGAGTGGCGGAGGCGCTTGCCGGGGCCGGGGCGAATGTCATCGTCCACGGCCTGTGCGATCGGCGGACGGGGGAGGCGGCGGCGGGGCAACTGGCTGCCGCCTATGGGGGCGCCACGATGTTCTCGGGCGCCGACCTGCGGTCGGTCGACGCGATCGAGGCCCTGGTGGACACGGCGGCCCGGCGCTTCGGCCGGATCGACATCATCGTCAACAATGCGGTCCTGCGGCATTTCAAGCCTGTGGATGAGTTCCGGAGCGATGAGTGGGACGCCTCGATCGCCGTCAACCTCTCCTCGGCCTTTCATCTGGCACGGCTTGCCGTCCCGACGATGAAGGCGGCCGGTTGGGGGCGTATCGTCAACATGGCGTCCATCTACGGCGTGCGAGGGGCCGAGAACCGCATCGACTACGTGACCACGAAGTCGGCGCTGCTCGGGATGACGCGCGCGCTTGCCATCGAACTGGCCCGCACCGGTATCACCGCCAACGCGGTCAGTCCGGGAACGGTGCCGACCGAAGCGATCCTGTCACGCATCGCCGAGCGCGCGCGGGCGGCCGGGCGCGGCTTCGAAGAGGCGCGGGCCGACTATCTCGTGGGGCGCAATCCGACGGGCCGTTTCGTTTCGGTGGAGGCGGTAGGGGCGACGGTCGCTTTTCTCTGCGGCCCGCATTCGTCCGACATCAACGGGGCCAACATGGCCGTGGACGGCGGCTGGGCGGCGGCCTGAGGCACGACGGGAGACAGGCGGATGAGACTGAACGGCAAGACATGCCTCGTGACCGGGGCGGCCGGCGGCATTGGCATGGCCATGGTGGAGGCTTTCCTGCGTGAAGGCGCCGTCGTGGTCGCGAGCGACCTCGATACCGCGCTGCTCTCCGAGAGATGCGCTGGGCTGCCGGGCGGCGAGCGGGTGCTGGTGCGCAGGCTCGACGTGACCGATCCGAAGGGCATCGCCGCCCTCGACGCCTCGCTGGCCGACGCCGGGGTCCAGGTGAACGTCCTCGTCAACAATGCCGCCGCGATCACGATCGGCAAACTGCTGGACGCCAGCCTCGAGGATTTGCGCCTCGTCCTCGGCGTCAATGTCGAGGGGCTGTTTAACGTGACGAAGGCCTTCCTGCCCGGCATGATCGGGCGCGGCGGCGGGACGGTGCTCAACATGGCCTCGCTCGCCTCGGTGCGGGCCATGCGCGAGCGGTTCGTCTACAGCGCGTCAAAGGCCGCCATCGCCATGATGACGCGCTCGATCGCCGTCGATTACGTGGCGGATGGCATCCGCGCCAACTGCATCTGCCCGGCGCGCGTCCACACGCCCTTCATCGAGAACTATCTGGCGAGATACTATCCGGGCGAGGAGAAGGAGCGTTTCGAGGCCCTGTCGCGCTACCAGCCGGTCGGGCGCATGATCCGCCCGGACGAGGTGGCCGCCATGGCCGTCTATCTTTGCTCGGATGAATCCGCGATGGTCACGGGCGGCTCCTTCGTGATCGACGGCGGGGTGATGGCGGGCGACCAGCCTCTGCCGGAAGGGTAGGGCGGTCTGCCCTTCTCCCGCCGACCTGGGAAGGAGAAGCGCTGCCGGCTACGGGCATGGGGCGCTACGGAGTTGCAAAACGGGCAAGGCCGCTCATGTCGGTGGCATCGGGGCTGTGCCGGAGCGCCGCGATCAGGGGCGCGGTGTCCACCGAAGGCGCGCCGTAGTCGGCCAGCGCCCGCAGCTTCTCCTCTATGTCCGCGTCGGCGAGCGGTCGCCCGCCGTCCCCGCGCGCCTTGTCCACGCGCCGCGACAGCGAGCCCGATGGCAGGCGCACGTCGATGACGGCCGCTCCGACCGGCAGCTGCGGGTCGATCGCCACACGCACGGTCTCGCGCAGGGCCTGGACAGCCGGGTCGGCCACCGCTGCGTCGCTGAATTCCGCCAGGCCGGCCCTGCCCCGCAGGAAGGCGACCGCCACCGCGTGCTGGGCACTGACCTGCGCCTCGCGGCCCTCTGCCGGAGAGGGGCGGTCGGCGCGCTCGGCAAGGAGCGCGGCGCCCCGCACGGTGACGCCCTGCACGCGGGCCGCGTCGAAGCCGGGCTCGGCGGCCAGCAGGAGGGCGGCCTCAATGACGGGGTTCAGCACCACGCCGCAGGGATAGGGCTTGTAGGTGTTGAGGAGAAGCTGCCAGCTCTCGCCCAGCCCTTCCGCAAGGCATCCGGGACGCGGTTCATCCGATGTCACTTCCACGAAGCCGCGAGGGCCTTCCAGCGGGAGGGCAGGTCCTTTCAAGCCGTTTTCGGCAAGAAGGGCCGCGAAAAGGCCGTTGCGCGCCGCGTTGCCGACACCCACGCTCTTGGCCATGGTGCCGAGCGTCTCCACAAGACCGGAAGCCTGCGCGGAGGCGATGCCGAGGGCATGGAGCATACGCTCCGCGTCGAGGCCCAGAATGCGTCCCGAGGCGGCCGCCGCGCCGAAGACGCCGCAGGTCGCCGTGATGTGCCAGCCGCGCCGATAGTGGCCCGGCGAGACGGCATTGGCGATCCGGCATTCCACCTCCACGCCGATGGCGAAGGCGTCGAGGAAGGCCGCCCCCGTCACCGCCCGCGTCTCGGCAAGGGCCAACAGCGGCGGCAACACCGGCGCCGTCGGATGCAGGATGGTGCCGGGATGCGTGTCGTCGAAGTCGTGGACATTGATTGCGATGGCGTTCAGGAAGGCGGCCGTGAGGATGTCCACCCGCTCCGGGTGCCCCATGATGCTCGCCTCGCCACGTGCGGAGAAACGCGTGGCCACGGCCTTGGCGTGGAGAGTGGCGGCGTCGCCGCAGCCGGCAAGGCCGGTGGCGAAGCCGTTCATGATCGAGCGGATCGCTTCGCGGCGCACCGCGTCGGGCACCGACGCGGTCTCGGCCGCGAAGGTCGCAAGCGCGGCGGAGGCACTCATGCGCCGCCCTTGCCGCCGGCGACTTCCACGCCGGCCCAGCGCTCGATGGGCTGGATAAGGGCCGTCAGGTCGCCTTCCGGCCCAAGCTCGCCCTTGGCGACGGTGAGAAGCTGGCGCGCGGCACTGCCCACGATCATCGGCACGCCCAGCGCCTCGGCCTCGTCGAGGCAGAGCCGGACATCCTTAGCCGAGAGGCCGAGCGCGAAACCGAAATCGAAGGAGCGCGTCAGCACGTATTTCGGGATTTTGTCCTCGCTGGCGTTGGAGCGCCCGCTGCCGCTGTTGACCACCTGCATGAGCATGGCCGGATCGATGCCCGCCTTCTGCGCCAGAACGCAGCCCTCCGACGCTATGGCCAGGGCCGTCACCGACATGAGATTGTTGATGACCTTGATGAGCTGGGCCTGCCCGGGCTCGGTGCCGACATGCGTCACCTTGCCGAAATGGGAGAGAAGGGGGGCGGCCTCGGCGAAGGTGTCTTGCGGGCTTGCGGCCATGAGCGTCAGCCGGCCGGCTTCCGCCCCGGCGACCCCGCCGCTTACGGGGCAGTCCACGGTCGCGATGTCGCGTTCCAGAAGCCCCGCGGCAAGGGCCTTGGCACCGCGTGGCCCCGTGGTGGACAGATCGACGACGATGCGCGCGGTGCCGCCTTCCGCGATCCCCTCCTGGCCGAGCGCCGCCGCCTGCACGATGTCGGGCGTGGGAAGGGAAAGGAATACGATCTCGGCCGCCGCGCCCACTGCGGCGGGGCTGCCGCCGACCTTCGCGCCGGATCGCACGAGGGCTTCCACCGCCTCGGCGTTGGGATCGTAGACAGTGAGGTCGAGGCCGGCGGCGAGCAGCCGGCGGGCCATTGGCGCGCCCATGCGTCCGATGCCGACGAAGCCGAGTTTCAGGCTCATGATGGTTCTCCCGTGGTGAAGGTCAGCTCATCTGGCGCGGCAGCCACAGGACGATCTCCGGAAAGACGTAGAGCAGCGCGATGAAGGCGAGCATGAGGGCGACGAAGGGCAGGACGCCGATGGTGATGTCGCGCAGCGGCACCCCGCTCATGCCGCGCAGGATGAAGAGCACGATGCCGACCGGCGGCGTCACGAGTCCTATTTCGACGAGGATGACGAGGACGATCCCGAACCAGATCGGATCGAGGCCCAGCGCCACAATGATTGGGAAGGTGACCGACAGCGTCATCAGCATCATCGAGATGGATTCGATGAACATGCCCAGGATCAGGTAGAAGACGGCGATCATCGCCACCACCATCCAGGGCTGGAGGTCCCAGCCGGTCACGACGCCCACCAGTTCGCGCGGCAGGCGCAGGAAATCGAAGACCCAACCGAAGATCGAGGCGCCGACGACGATCAGCATGATGAAGGACGTGACGGCAACCGTGTCGTAGAGGACCTTGTAGAGGAGCGGCAGGGTCATCCGCCCCTGCTGGATGCACAACACAAGCGCGGCGATGGCGCCGACGGCCCCCGCCTCGGTGGGCGTGGCGATGCCGAAGTAGAGCGAGCCCAGCACCGCCATGATGAGAAGAAGGAAGGGCAGGACGGCGACCAGCGAGCCCAGCTTCTCGCTCATCGGGTAGCGATCGCCCACCGGAACCGAACTCGGGCTGACATAGGACCAGACAACCACGATCAGCGCGAAGAGCGCCGCCAGGAGGACGCCCGGGACGATGCCGGCGACGAAGAGCACCGTGATCGGCGCGCCCACCGTGTTGCCGTAGATGATCATCGCGATGCTCGGCGGGATGAGGATGCCGAGCGTGGCGCCGGCCGCCACGAGCCCGTAGGTAAGGCGGTTGGAATAACCGCGAGCCGTCATCTCCGGCGCGGCCACGCGCCCGAGCGTCGCGGCCGTGGCGAGGCTGGAGCCGGACACGGCCGCGAAGACGGCCGAGGCGCCGACCGTCGCGTGGCCGAGCCCGGCGCGGGTGCGCCCGAACCAGATGACGAGCATGTCGAACAGCTTCACCGTCACGCCGCTCTGCACGAGAAGTGAGCCCATAAGCACGAAGGTGGGCACGGCGGTGAGGGTGAAGGAGTTGATCGAGGTCCAGGAGCGATCCGACAGCATCGGCAGCTGCGGCGTACGGATCATGAAGAGAAGGCCGAAGAGCCCGATCATGCCCAAGGTGACACCAACGGGCACGCCGATCGCTAGAAGGAACATGAGGGCGGCCACGAGGATAAGGCCCGTCGCCAGCAGCGACATGGACAATGACAGGTAGAAGAGCCCACCCAGGACGGCGATGATCACGAGTACGCAGAGCCCGACCCTCAAGCCGTTCCAGAGGAACGCGCCCAGAACGGCGCCGCCCATGATCGTGAGGGTAGCCCAGTCCATGCGCGTTCCCGCCACTTGGATGTCGGTGCGCCCCATCAGGGCGAGCGCGAGCATGATGGCGAGCAGCACCGCCGGCAGCGCCATGCGCCGCCACGCCGCCTCCGGCGCGCTTTTCATGCAGATCTCGCGGAGCAGCGCCGCGCAGAAGAGGAGGTAGCCGATGACGACCGGCGTCTGGGGAATCCATTGCGGCGTGGCGAGCAGTCCCCAGTCGCGCGTTCCATTGACGTATTCGGAAACCGCGAAGCAGTACATCTCCCAGCCGGTGATGCTTGCGAAGATGAGGCCGAGCCAGGCGCCGATCAGCTCCAGCGTGCGCCGCGTCGGGGCCGAGACGCTGTCGATCAGCACCTCGACCTGGATGTGGGCGGATTCGCGCTGTCCCACCGCCAGGCCGAGGAAAACCAGCGCCACGAAGGCATAGACGCTGATCTCCGCTACCCAGACCGTGGGCTGGTTGAAGGCCGAGCGCATTACGACCTCGTAGACCACGATCAGGGTCATGAAGAGAAGCGTGACGGCCGACAGGAGCCCCGCGCCCCGCGTCACAGCATCGATCCCTTCCATCAGGAGGCCGCCCTTCAGGCCGTCATCCGGCAGCCTGTTCGTGGCCATCACCGGCACGACTTCGCCGACCTCCTGTCCAAGCGCTTGAGCCATTCCCTCGTCCTCCCGCCAGGGCCTCGATCCATCCCGCCCGGGCAGTCTCGTAACACGCCCATCGCTTGACAGGCAACAGAATGTATTATCGTATGCTTGTATCACGATAAGTCGCGTGGTGGAGGTGCGGTGTGCCGGCAAGGAAGCCGCGCGCCGCAGGCACGCAAGTCGAGCGGAGGGCAAGGAAGATGAAGTCGGGTTTGATGCGCCTGTTGGCCGGAGCGGCCGCTGCGGGGCTGGGGCTGAGCGCTGTCGGCGCCGTCGCCCAGCAAAGGCCGGACTATGATTTCACCATGGGCGTCATCACGTCGCCCGGTGACGTCTATACCGCGATGACCCAAAGCCTGCCGGAGCGGATCGCAGAAGCGACCGAGGGCCGCGTGGAGGTGACGGTTAGCGATTCCCTCGTGGCGGCCAACCAGGTGGCCAACGCCGTGCGGGACGGCCGCCTGCCCATGTCCGCCGCGCTGCACACCTACATCTCGTCCGAAGATCCTCGCATGGGCATCTTCAACCTGCCCGGTCTCATCAACGATATCGATGAGTATGTAGCCGTGCGTGAGGCGTTCTGGCGCGAGGACGTCAAGACCATCTGGCGCGACAACTGGAACGCGGTGATGTTGGCCGACGGCGCGTGGTGCCCCACGGCATTGTTCTCCAAGACGCCGATCCATACGGTGGAGGACTTTCGCGGCAAGCGCATTCGCATCCACAATCCGCAGACCGCCGAGCTGATGAGCGCGCTCGGTGCGCTGCCGGTGCCGATGCCTACCTCCGAAGTCACCCCCGCCTTGGAGCGGGGCGTGATCGACGGGGTCTTCACCTCGATCTGCGTGGGGGCGGCCTTCGAGTTGCCGCGCGTGGCGCCCCACGTTCAGGACTGGGCGATGTCGCCCGTGACGGGCTGGGTCATCCTCATCAATGCCGACACCTGGGCGGAATTGCCGGACGATCTGAAGGGGCCGATCGAGACCGCGGCGCTTGAGCTTCAGGAAGAAGCGTTCGCTACCTATCAGACCTATATCGATCGCGCGGTGGAGCGGATCGAATCGCTGGGCTCCGAGCTATGGGTCGCCTCGGACGAGTTGAAGGCTGAGGCCAGCGCGCCCGACATTGCCGGTTCGGCCTACAGCTCATGGTATGCTCGGGCCTCGGAGCTGGGGATCGACGGCGAAGCCTATGTCGCACAGGTGCGCGAGGCTCTCGGCAAGGAGTGAGCGGAATTTTGCTCGACGTTGCGGCACTCGCGCATCACAACCCGCGCGAGTGTCATTTTGACAGGCGGCATCGCTCCGCTACATTCACGGGGTCGCTATCACAATCGGACAATCCTTTTGACCCTAGATGCAATGCTCGATCTCAAAGTGGAGAGGCAGGCCGCGCCTCTGCGGCACGGTGTTACGGACAGTATCCGCAATGCCATCGCGCTCGGTCATTTCCGGCCGGGAGAGCGGATGCCGGAGCGCGTTCTGTGCGAGATCACGGGGGTCAGCCGTACACTGGTGCGTGAAGCGTTGCGGCAACTGGAATCCGAGGGGCTCGTCCAGGTCGTGCCTCACCGGGGGCCGGTCGTCGCCAAGCTCTCGGTCAAGGAAGCGCAGGATATCTACCGCGTCCGCGCCGAACTGGAGGGGCTGGCGAGCGAACTGTTCGCCGAAGCGGCCGACGACGCTGCCCAGGCGCGTCTGCGAGAAGCCTTCGCCACATTGAAGGCCGCATCGGTCGGGGCGAGCAGCCTGGACCGGCTCCGCGCCAAGAATGCCTTCTACGAAAGCCTTTTGACAGGTTCGGGAAACAGCGCGCTCGGCACGAGCCTGCATTTCCTGAATTCACGCATCATGCTTCTACGCGCGATGTCGCTGCAGGCGCCGGGTCGCGTAGAAGAGAGCATCCGCGAACTGGGTGCATTGGTGGAGGCCCTCGTCGCAAGGGATGCCGCGAAGGCCCGGACATTGGCCGTGGCCCATGTCGGCAACGCAGCGAAAGTTGCCCTGGACGCATTGGCCAAGGGCTGACGAAACTCAAGAATATTCAACTCCTCCTCCAAAGGAGTGAGTGCTTCCCCCACTTCCGCGAAGGCTGGCAGCCGGGCCGAGCTGTCCGGCAAGGCGGGGTTGCCGCTCCTCCGGGCGGCGGACCCCGTTGCCGGAGTTTGAACGAGACGGCCAGGCGGGCACCTGGAATCGGTTCATGAAACCCCGCCATTCGGCTGAAGCTCGCCGAGCCTTGCCATGATCGCGGCGCCCGTTTGAATGCCGTTGAAGAAGCATTCGATCTTCAGGTTCTCGTTCGGCGCATGGTTGGCCTCGTCGGCATTGGCGTAAGGGACGACGAAGGCTGGCGTGCCCAGGATCTTCGTGAAGACGTAGTCGGGCAGGCTGCCGCCGAGGGCCGGGTAGAGCAGGGGGGCCACGGCGTGGACGTCGATGATCGCCGCCACGAGCGCATCGGCGTGGGGCGAAGTCATGGGCGTCCTGGAGGGCAGCATTCCGGCGCGGCGCACGACCGACACCTCGGGGGCATGGCGCGCGACATGGGCCTCGACCTTGTCGAGAACGTCCTCGGGCGTCATCGCCTCGACGAGGCGGATGTCGCACTTGGCTATGGCCTGGCAGGGCAGCACCGCTTTCGATCCCGGCCCGCCATAGCCGCCGTGCAGGCCGTTGATCGTCAGGGTGGGATGGAACATCAGCCGGTCCGCGAAGGGGCGGTCCGCCGGGGCATCGAGCCTTGCCATCGCAAGCTCGGCCATCACGTCCTCGACGCTGTCCGGCAGGGCGGCCGCCGCCTCCCGCTCGGCCAGCGTGGGCGGCAGGATGGCGTCGTGAAGTCCCTCGATCGTGATCCGTCCGTCCGGCGTCTTCATCGTGGAGAGAAGGTGGACCAGCGTCCAGATCGCGTTCGGCATGACGCCGCCGTAATTGCCCGAATGCGTGTCGCGGCCGGCCGTGCGCACCGTGAGGTCGAAGCTCACCATGCCGCGCACGCCGAAGACGACGATCGGCCGGCCCGAAATATGCAGCGGCCCGTCCGAGGTGACGACGAGATCGGCCTTCAGCCTGTGCGCGTGCGTGCGCACGAACTCGGCGATGTGCGGACTGCCCACCTCCTCCTCGCCTTCCAGGAGGAAGATGACGTTGCAGGGCAGCTCGCCATGCACCGCCAGCCAGGATTCCATGGCGAGCAACTGGGCCAGGTGCTGGCCCTTGTTGTCGCCTACGCCGCGCGCATAGACGCGGCCGTCGCGGATCGTCGGCTCGAAGGGCGGGCTGATCCATTCTTCGAAGGGCTCTGGCGGCTGCACGTCGTAATGGCCGTAGAAGAGGACGGTCGGCTTTCTCGGATCATCGCCGCGCCGCCCCAGAACCATGGGATGGCCCGCCGTCTCGACCGCCTCCGCCTCCATGCCGAGGCCGCGAAGCATGTCGACGAGGATCTGCGAGACCTCCGCGATCCCCTTGTTCTGGGCGCTGATCGAGGGATGGCGCACATAGTCCAGGAGCCGGGCGAGGAAGTCCTGCTCGTTGCGCCGGATATGCTCGCGAACCGCGTCGAGGCCCGCGGGCCGGGGCCGGCTTGTCGAAACGCTCATTCCTGGCCTCCCTTGTCGGTGAGTAGAAGGGCGCCCGAGGGATGCACTTCGCCCTCCCAGCCGGGCATGATGACGGTGGTGGTGTCGAGCTGCGTGACGATCATCGGGCCGGTCAGGCGCGCGCCTGCACCCAGATCCGTGCGGTTCACCACGGGCACCTGCGCCTCGCCGCCGTCGAAACGGACCGGGACAGTGTCGTAGGGCAGGGCGGGCGGCCCCTCCGCCAGGGCGAGCGCGTCGGGCCGGTGCGCGAGGCCGACCGCCTCCACGCGCAAGGTCACAAGCTCGATGGGAACCCGCAGCTCGAAGCCGTAGAGCTGCCGGTGGGCCTGGCGGAAATTGGCCTCGGTGCCTTCGCCGTCCCCGGCCCAGGCGACCGCGATCTCGCCGCCCTGCCCGCGATAGCGCAGGAGAGCGACGATGCCGACGAGCCGGCGCGCGGGTTCGACCTCTTCGACCTCCAGCCAGGCCGAAGCCTGGTCGCTGAGTTCGGCGACGAGCGCATCCGTGTCCATCTCGGCGAGCGGCCCGGCCTTGGGCAGCGTCCGGCTGAACTCCACGCGCAGATCCGCCGACAGGAGCCCGTCGGCGCAAAGGACGCCCGGCGCGGGCGGGATCATGATCCGGCGGATGCCGAGGAGCGAGGCCAGGGCACAGCCGTGCAGCGGCCCGGAGCCGCCGAAGGGCACGAGGGTGAAGTCGCGCGGGTCGTGCCCGCGCTCCACCGAAATGACGCGCATGGCGCCGACCATGTGATTGTCGGCGATCGCAAGAATGCCGCGAGCGGCCGCGATCGGGTCGAGCCCCAGGGCGCCCGCGACTTCCCTTTCGATCGCGGCGAACGAAGCGTCGCGGTCGAGCTTCATGCGCCCGCCCAGGAGGCGCTTGGGCAGGTGGCCGAGCACGACGTGGGCATCCGTCACCGTCGCCTCGGTCCCACCGTGCCCATATGCGGCCGGGCCGGGCCGGGCGCCGGCGCTTTCGGGCCCCACCGTGAGCGTCGTGCCGGAGACGCGCGCGATCGAGCCGCCGCCCGCGCCGATCGTGACCATGTCCACCATGGGCAGCGACACGGGCCATTCGCCGATGCGCCCGGTCTGCGTCAGCCCGATCCTGCCGTCGCGGATAAGGCAGATGTCGGCGCTCGTGCCGCCGATATCGACGGTGATGATGTCGCGTATGCCGCAGGCCGCCGCCACCGCGCGGGCGCCGACGACGCCGGCGGCCGGCCCCGAAAGGGCGGTGAAGGCAGGCGCGTGAAGGATCGTGCCGGCGCTCGCCACCCCGCCGTTCGACTGCATCAGGAGGAGGGGCGCCTCGACGCCCTCCTCGCGCAGGCGTTCCTGCAACCGCTCCACATAGGTCGTGACGCCCGGCATGACGGAGGCGTTGAGGACGGTGGTCAGCGAGCGCTCGTATTCGCGCACGACCGGCTGCACCTCCACCGAGGCCGTGACCGCGACGCCCGGCAGCATCTCGCGCAGGATTTCGGCGCATCGCAATTCGTGCGCGGGTTCGGCGAAGGAATGCATCAGGCACACGGCGACCGCCTGCACATCCATCGCCCCGAGGGCTTCGCCGGCGGCCCGCACGCTCGCCTCGTCGAGAGGCGAGAGGACGATGCCTCCCGCCCCGATGCGCTCGTCCACCTCCAGAATGCGCGAGGCCGGGACGGGCCTTGCCGGCTTGACCCAGGTGTAGAGGTTCTCGTTGCGGGGAATGTCCTGGCGTCCGATGGCGAGCACGTGGCGGAAGCCGCGCGTGGTGACGAGCGCCGTGCGGGCGCCCTTGCCTTCGAGGATCATGTTGGTGGCGACCGTCGTGCCGTGAAGCACGCGTTCGAGCGCGCGGGGCGCCGCGCCCGCCTCCTCCAGCGCGAGGCGGATGCCGTTCATGAAGGCGATGGACGGATCGGAGGGGACGCTGGGCGTCTTGGCACGCCAGGTGCGTCCGCTGTTCTGGTCCAGAAGCGCCACATCCGTGAAGGTGCCGCCGATGTCGACGGCGACGGCGAGCGACATGTCAGCGGATGGCATCGACATACTCCATGCGATGGAAGCCCTTCGTCGCGGGGCGGTCCGCGCGCCGTGCGGCGGTGGCGGCCTCGTCCACCTCGCCTCGCGAGACGACGACGCCGTAGTCGCGCTCGGCGCGTTCGGGGCTGACGAAACCGCCGAGCACGTCCTCCAGAACCGCTTCGACCGAGCGGTCGAAGGGATGGCCGAAGCCGCCGCCGCCGCCTGTCACGATGCGCAGGACGTCGCCCTTCCCCAGCACGTTGCCGTCGGAGAGGGGATCGAGCGTGCGTTCGTCCGGCGCGCCGGGGTTGACGATGGCCGAGCCGCTGCCGCCGCTCATGCCGCCGCGTACGCCCCAGGGAGGGTTGCGCACGCCGTCTATGCGGATCGAAAGATTGGCGCGGTCGGCGAGAATCTCGTACTCACGCACGATCCCCGTGCCGCCGCGGTGCCGCCCGGCACCGCCCGAATCCCTTGCGATGCCGTAGCTTCGAAGGCGAACCGGGTAGGAAAGCTCGAGGAACTCGACGGGGTAGTTCTCCTGGGCGACGAAATAGACGGCGTCGATACCATCGGCATGGTCGCGCCCGCCATAGCCGACACCGAGTCCGTCGACGAGGAGGAAGCGCTCGCTCTCGCCCGCCTCGTTGGTGAAGCTGCCGCGCAGCATCGCCACCACATAGGCCGAGTGCGCCGCCGGCGCGCTCCCGCCACCGACATTGATGAGGCCGTTGATGGCGGCGAGAAGCCGCATCATGGTGAGCCCCCTCATGCCCAGCGGCGCCGGCTCGCGGGGCTGGAGGATGGAGCCTTCGCGCAGGAGCACGCCGTCGAGCGACTGCGGGCCCCCGGCGTTGATGACCTGTCCGCGATCCCCGCCGAGGAAATAGATGCCGAGCGCCATGCCGGGCACGGCGGGGTTGAGAAGGAGGTTCACCGGCCCCGTCGCCTGGTCGTCGGAGTCGCGCGTGTCGAAGATGAAGCGGTCCTGGCCGTCCTCGCCCTTCTCGCGCGTCAACGAGATGCGCATGCGGATCGGGCCGCTCCCATGGCCGTCGCTGTCGATGGCGTCGGTGAAGCGGTAGGTGCCGTAGTCGAAGGTCTGGGCGAGCTTCTCCCTGACATGGCCCCGTGTGCGTTGCAGAAGCTGGGCCAGCGCATCCTCGACCACGCGCGCCGAAAAACGCTCGATGATCTCCAGCATCCGCTGCGCCCCGAGGCGGACGGAGGCCAGGAGCGCGCTCATGTCTCCGATGCTTTGCTCGGGAAAGCGCGAGTTGCGATGGAAGATGGCGAGCGCGGCCTCGTTGGTCACGCCCTTGTCGATGAGCCGGGTCGGGGGGATGATGATCCCCTCCTGGTGGATGTCGGTCGTCTGCGGGCTGATGGAGCCGGGGTGGAGGCCGCCGATGTCGGCGAAATGCGCCCAGCTCATGACGAAGCCGCGGATGGCGCCCTCGTGGAAGATGGGCGCGAGAAGCACCTGGTCGTTGAGGTGCGAGACCGCGCCCCGGGACGCGTAGCAGTCGTTGTACCAGTAGACGTCGCCGGGGTTCATCGTCTCGCGGGGAAAGACGTCGAAGACCGGCCGGGTGATGTCGCCGAAGATCGGAACCAGGGAACCGACGGCCATCACTCCGTCCGCGTCGAAGAGGGCGGTGTAGAAGTCCTTTTTCTCGCGGATGAAGGCCGAGATCGCGGTGCGCTCGATCAACGCCTCCATCTCGGATTGCGCGGCGCCGATCGCGCCCCTGATGATTTCGAGCGCGACGGGGTCGCAGGCGCGCGGCGGGCTCGCGCCCGGTGCGGCGGCGGATCGTGCGATACTCACGGGTGTTCCTCGGTCTTCTCGGACGGGCGGGCCGCGAGGCGCTCCGAATGCAGGCTCGGCGCGGCGGCGATCAGGGTGCGGGTGTAGTCGTGCCGGGGATCGGCGAAGATCGAGGCGGTGTCGCCGATCTCGACGATGCGCCCCTCCTTCATGATGGCCGTCCGGTCGCACAGATGCCGGACGACGGAGAGGTCGTGGCTGACGAAGAGATAGGTGAGGTCGAATTCCCGGCGGATGCCGTGCACGAGCGTGAGCACCGTCTTCTGCACGGACATGTCGAGGCCGGATGTCGGCTCGTCGAGGATCACGATGCGTGGCTTCAGGATCAGCGTGCGCGCGATCCCGATCCGCCGCTGCTGCCCGCCGGAAAGCTCGTGCGGGTAGCGCTTGCGGAATTCGGGAGAGAGCCCCACCGCCTCCAGCATCGTGTCGATGAGGCGGTTGCGTTGCGCCGCGTCCTTCTCGCCATGGATGATGAGCGCCTCGTGAAGCGTCCGGCCGATGCTCCACCAGGGGTCGAGCGCCGCGCCGGGGTCCTGATGCACGTACTGGATGGCCCGGCGCTCCCGGCGGGCCTGGCGGCGGCTGTTCCACCGCGATTCCTTCCCGTCCAGAAGGATCGCGCCGCGCGAGGGGCGATAGAGGCCGAGGATCGTTTTGGCTAGGGTCGATTTGCCCGACCCGGACTCGCCGACGATGCCGAGCACCTCCCCCTGCCCGACGCGAAGGTCGACGCCTTCGACGGCGCGCACGGGTGGCCGGGCGGGCTGGAGAAGCTTGCGCGGCGGCCGGAACTCCATCGAGAGATCGGCCGTCTCGAGGATGAAACGGCTCATGTCCGCCCTCCTTTCCCGCTTTCGACGAAGCTGAAGCCGCCGCGGTCGGGATGGGCGGCGATCAGCCCGGCCGTATAGGGATCGGAAGGGGCGTCGATGATCTGGCGGGTTCGTCCGGTCTCCACCACGCGGCCGGCATACATCACCGCCACGCGGTCGCAGAGCTGCGAGATCACGCCGAAATCATGCGTCACGAACAGCATGGTCATGTCGTGGGCGGCGACCAGCTCCTGCAACAGCTTCAGGATCTCGAGCTGCGTGGTGACGTCGAGCGCCGTCGTCGGCTCGTCGGCCAGGAGCGCGCGGGGCCGCGAGGCGAGGGCGCTGGCGATCAGGATGCGCTGGCGCTGCCCGCCCGAGAACTGATGCGGATAGCGCTCCAGCGCTCCCTCCGGGTCGGGCAGGCGCACGGCGCGCAGCAGGCTCACCAGATGCTCGCGATAGCGCGCCCTCTCGCTCCGGCGGATCGGGCGGGGCTCCTCGCCCGGAAGCCCGTTCCAGCGCAATATCTCCATCATCTGCGTGCCCACCCTGAAGACCGGGTTCATGGCCAGCCAGGGGTCCTGCGGAATGAAGCCGAAGGTGCGCCGCAGCGCCGAGCCGCGCGGCGCCTCCAGAAGGTCCTTCCCGGCCAGGCGGACAGAGCCGGCATCGACCCTCGCCTTGCGCGGCGCGATGCCGAGGATCGTCTTGATCAGGGTGGACTTGCCGCAGCCGGACTCCCCGGCCACACCCAGGACCTCTCCCTGCCGAAGGGTCAGGTCGACACCTTTGAGGATCTGCGTCCGCCCCTCGTCCGTCGGCACGGAAAGACGCAGGTTCTCCACCTCCAGAAGCGCGGGCGAGGGCTTGGCGGGAGAGATCATCGCGACCTCCGCAGGCGGGGATCGACGAGGTCGCGCAGCCCGTCTCCGAGAAGGTTGAAGCCGAGCACCGTCAGAAGGATCGCAAGGCCCGGGAACATCGCATACCACCAGTTCTGGGGAAGATACTGGCGGCTTTCAGCGATCATCAGGCCCCATTCGGGCGCGGGAGGCGTCGCCCCGATCCCCAGGAAGCCGAGCGTGGCGGCGGTCAGGATCATGAAGCCCATGCCGATCGTGGCGCGAACGATGATCGGCGCGGCGATGTTGGGCAGGATGTGGAGGGCGACGATCCGCAGCGGGCTCGCGCCCAGCCCCTGAAGGGCCTCGACGAAGAGCGAGGAGCGCAGGCGCAGCGTTTCCGAATAGGCGGTGCGGGTGAAGAACGGCCAGTAGGTGAGCGACAGGGCGATCATCGCGCTGGTCATCCCCCGGGAGAGGAGCTGCGCCACGGCGAGCGCCAGGATGAGCTGCGGCACGGCGAGGAAGAGATCGGCCACGCGCATCGTGAGGTTCGAGCCGATGCCCCGGCTGTATCCCGCATAGAGGCCGAGCGGCACGCCGATGATCATGGAAAGCCCGACGACGCCGACCGCGATCGTCAGGGCCGAGCGCGCGCCGAGGACGACCCGCGAGAAGATGTCGCGGCCGAGCGCGTCGGTCCCCATCCAGTGCAGGGCGCTCGGCGGCTGCAGGCGCCTGATGATGTCGTTGCTGTAGATCCTGTCGGGGTGGGGAACGATCTGCCAGGCGAAGATCGCCAGGAGGACGACAAGGAGGATGATGACGAGGCCGAGAACGGCGGGAATGTCGCGCAGGAGGCGCCTGAGGACCAGCATCTAGAGGTCTCCCCCCACGCGCGGATCGACGATGCCCTGGAGGAGATCGACGGCGATGTTGACCAGCGCGTAGATCAGCCCGACCACCAGGGTCACGGCCAGGATCGCCTTGTAGTCGGCGGTCAGGATGGCTCCGACGAGGTAGGAGCCGAGCCCCGGCCAGTCGAAGATGGCCTCGACGACGACCGCGCCCGAAATGAACCCGCCGAACAGAAGGCCGATCTGGTTCAGCGGCGAGACGAGGGAGTTGCGAAGCGCGTAGGGCAGGACGATGCGATGGTTGGGAAAGCCCACGGCCCGCTCGTAGGTGACGAAGTCGTTCTGGAGCGTTTCGAGAAGCGAGGAGCGCGTGAAGCGGGCGACCGTGGCGAGCCCGCCGAAGGCCAGCGTCAGCGCCGGCAGGAGCAGATGGCCGAGCGCTGTGGTGAAGGCTCTGAAATCGAGCGTCAGCAGGGAATCGACGAGATAAAGGCCGGTAATGTAGGCCGGTGGGGCCATCCCGGATGGAAGCCGGCCGCGAAGGGGCAGCCAGCCGAGTTCCATGGAGAACAGGAGCTGGAGCATGATCGCCAGCCAGAAGGAGGCCAGCGCCAGCCCGGCCACGGTGAAGATGCGGATCAGATGGTCGAACCAGCTATTGTGCCACACCGCCGCAAGGGTGCCGACGGCGATGCCGCCGAAGGCCGCGACGAGGAGCGCGACGAAGGTGAGTTCGAGCGTTGCGGGAAGGCGCAGGAGAATGTCGGCCCCGATCGGCCGGTTCGAATAGAGGGAGATTCCGAAGTCGCCGCGCACGACCTGGCCGAGATACGTCCAGAACTGGACGATGACCGGCTGGTCGAAGCCGAATTGCGCGCGGATGGCCGCGATCTGTTCGGCGCTGGCGTTCTCGCCCGCCAGCGCCGCCGCCGGATCCGTCGGCACGACACGGATCATGATGAAGGTGAGCAGGAGCAACCCGAAGATCACCGGGATGACGAGGATGAGCCGACGGACCAGGAACAGGAGCATGGAGAAGGCGGCCTAGTCCGTGAGGGAGAGGGTGCGGAACTCCGCGCCCGAGCCGACAGGCGAGAACTCGTAGCCCTCGATCCGATCCGACATGCCGCGCATCTGGATGGTGTTGTAGATCCAGATGTCGGCCGCCTCGTCGATCACGATCCGGCTGGCCGCCTCGTAGGCCTGCCGGCGCGTGTCCTCGTCGGTCACGGTCCGCGCCGTGCGCAGGAGTTCGTCCACCTCGGCATTGTCGTACCAGGACGAGGCCTTCCATGTGCCGTGGAACTGCGAATCGTACATCTGGCCGATCCAGTTCTCGGGGTCCACGAAGTAGGTGGAGACCCAGTGGATCCACATGTCCGGCGTGCTCTCCATCGAGCCCATCGAGCCGGTCATGTTGGCCCATGTGTCGGGAACGATCTCGATGTTCAGGCCCAGTTGCCGGGCATCGCCCTGAAGCACCTGCGCGGCCTGCAGGGTCAGGTCGAGTTCGGACTGGGTGTGGATCGAGACGGTCCGGTCGACGGGCGCGCCCTCCGAGCGGGCGAGATCGCAGGCCTCCCGCGCCTTGTCGAGATCGTATGAATAGCCCGGAACATCGGCGGGCGCGCCCCAGAGCGTCTGCGGGATGGGGCCCGGATTGCGCACGGCGTGGCCCTGAAGGATGACGTCGATGAAGCCTTCGTAATTGAAGGCATGGCTCAGGCAGCGCCGGAAGTTCACATTGTCGAAGGGCGCCTTGCCGTTGTTCATGCGGATGACCATGACGCGCATGGATTCGTCGCTGGCGACATGGACGCCGTCCGCCGCCTCGACCCTCTCCACCTGATCGGAGGGCAGGTAGGAATCGGTCGCCTGCACCTCGCCGTTGAGAAGGGCCAGGATGCGCGTGCTGTTTTCCGCGATGAAGGGCACGCGCACGATGTCGATCGGATCGTCGTTGTGGGCCCAGCCGAGGAAGTGATCCTCGAAGCGTTCGACCGTGATGTTGCCGCGCGGAATATAGCTGGCCGGATCGAAGGCGTAGGCGCCCGAACCGGCGGCGTTCGACGCCAGCCATGCCGAGCCCCAGTCTTCGTCGCTCTCGTGCTCCCGCATCAGGCCGGCATTCAGGATGGAGACGAGCGGAATGGCCGAGAGGAAGGGCGCGTAGGGCGTGTCGAGCACGAACTCCACCGTCCGCTCGTCGAGGGCGGTGACGTTCTCGGGCTGCAGATAGCTGAGGAACGCCGATGCGGGGCCGCGACCGAGGCCGAGCACGCGCTGGAAGCTGTAGACGACATCCTCGGCGGTCATGTCCGAGCCGTCGTGGAAGGTGATGCCCTCCCGCAGCGTGAACGTCCAGGTCAGCCCGTCCTCGGACATGGTGTGGCTTTCGGCCAGCCAGGGTACGAGTTCGGGCGGGTTGCCCTGATAGCGATAGAGATTGTCGTAGACGTTCAGCATGTAGAGCTGCATCGGCACGTCGAAGACGACGTGGGGGTCAAGGCCCGAGGGGAGCGTGTCGGCCCAGGCGAGCTCGCCGGGCGCGCCCTGCGCGCGGACCTCCTGAACGGGCGCGAGGGCGGCGGCGCAGAGCGCGATCCCCGCTCCTGCCAGGAGGGCGCCGCGAAGGCGGGCGTTGAATGCGATGCTGGTCATCGGATCACTCCTCGATGGACTGGGGATGCGGTTTGGGGGCGGCCTTCGGCCAACTCCTCCGGCTGAAATGCAGGCCGTGGGCCAGGATGGTCTCCGCAGCCTTCAGGGCCGCGATCACCGGATTGACGACGGGCACCCCGATTTCGCGCTGCGCCTCTCCCGTGAAGCCGAGAAAGGAGAAGCTCATGCAACCGAGGACGAGCACGTCCGCGCCGTCCTCCTCCACGCATTTGCGGCCCGCCTCGATGACGGCCGCGCGCGGATCGACGGAGCCGTTCGCCATGCTTGCGATGTCGATGCCGAGGCCCCGTGTGGAGGCGTAGCGCGATTCGAGGCCGAGCCGGCGCACATGGGCGTCGCGCCGCCCGGCGCCCTGGGCGATGGGCGAGATCACCGAGAAGCGGTAGCCGAGTTGCAGCGCCAGCAGCATTGCAGCTTCGCCGGCGCCCACCACCGGTATGTCGACGCTCTCGCGTGCCGCCTCGAGAGCGGGATCGCCGAAACATCCGATGATCGCCGCGTCGGCGCCCCCCTTCTGCGCCCGGCACACGCCCGCGAGGATTTCGGGAGAAGCCAGCAGCGCGTCGGTGTCGCTCTCGATCGCCGCGCGGCCCTGCCGGGTCGGCCAGGCTTCGAGCACGAAGCCCGGTGCTGCGTGGGCGCGAAGGAATTCCTGCCGGCGTTCGACCTCGGCCGGCCCCGCCGTCAGGTGAAGGGGCGCCACGAGCTGGTAGACGATGCGCTTGCTCATGACCCCCGTCCTCGCCGCCTCTGGCGCCGGTCCGCGCCGAGCTGGCGACCGAGCTCGTCGATCAGCGAGCCGGAATCGTTCAGCGTGTCGGCGACGCGGTTGCGCGCGCGCCGCAAAGCCGTCTGGAGCATCCAGCGCCGTTCCTCGTCCGTCGTCGCCGCGAGCCGGGGCACGTCGTAGAGCGCGGGGATCATCGTCGTCTGGGGCGTGAAGCCGTAAGGGTCGTGCCCGTAGGTGCCCTTCGCGGTGCTCTGCAAGGGAACGAGGAGGCGGCTGAGCCTCTTGAAGGTGCGGTTCACCAGGCGGGCCGCGTCCTCATCGCCCCGCCCCTCGCGGAAGGCGCCGCGAACGCCGTCCGCCAGCGCGTCCAGCCGGCGGGCCTGGCCGAGAAACAGCTCGGCTTGCGCAAGGGCGCTTCCCAGGCCCACATCCGGGCCACCGAGCCGTGCAAGCTCGGCCACGCGGTCGAGGATCTGCGTGGCCACCTCGACATAGCTGAAGGGCAGGACCGGGGCCGTCAGAAGCTCCCAGAGCCACGCCGCGTAGATGTCGAGGTGAACCTGCATCCAGTCCCAGTCGAGCTTGTCGAGCGTGTTGTGGACCGAATGGTGCCACCATCCGAGATTGGCCTGCGCCGTCGCGGCCAGCTCCTCCGGGGCGAAGGCTCCTTCGCCGTGGAACATCGGAATCCCGATGCCGAAGAAGGAGGAATCGCCGTTCTTGACCGCGCGTTTCCAGACGGAGGGCGTGCCTGTCAGAACTTCGCTTTCGACCCGGCTGTGGAAGCGTCGAAGCTCGGCATTGGAGGAGGTGGCCCAGCGCGCCGTCGCGCCCGCGCAGGCGGGCTGGTCGATCTGCAGATACGCCACGGCATTCTCGCGAAGCCGGTCCCAGTTCTGGTCCGCGTACCAGGCGGAGCCGGCCATCGTTCCGGTCTCGTGGGCTGTCCAGAAGCCGAAGACCGCGCCGCGGCGCAGCGAGCCCCGGTTTTCCGCGACGAGGCGGGCCAGCTCTATGGTGCAGGCGGAACCGGCCGCATTGTCCGTCGCCTGCGGTCCGGGCCAGGAATCCTGGTGTCCGCCCACCAACACGAAATCCTCCCATTCGGGGGACGTTTCGGGAGCCTTCACCTCGCCGACCGTGATCTGCACCGGTCGCCAGCCATTCTCGACATGCGTCGTCAGCCGCACCCGCACAGGCGAGGAGGAGCACATCTCCTTCAGCCGCAGCCCCTCGACGCGCGAGATGCCGATACAGGCGATCGAGGGCATCTCGTCGGCGAAGGTGTCCGGCGTCGGCACGCCCCAGGCCGGCTTGACCGAGCCATAGGGCACCGCCTCGTTCCCGGGATGGCCCCAGTTCATCATCACCGCGCCCACGGCGCCCATCAGCGCCGCGATCCGCTGCTTCTCGTGGCGGGCCGGCAGGTAGGACAATTCGGTGAGGATGATCTTTCCCCGGACGTCCTTGCCCTCGTAGTCCTCGAATGCGCCCGAGCCGACATGGACGAGCTCGCCATCGACGCCTTCGGGCGGCGTCAGGATGCTGTGGCCGAGCGTGTTGGCCTCGATACGCCGCCCGCCCTCTCCCAGGATCAGGAATTCGGCGTGTTCGGGAAAGCTGACGATGGCGGGCAGCTCGTCGATCCGTGCGTCCGAGACGCCGACCCGTTCCAGCGCCTCGCGGCTGTAGAGGGCCATGCGCCGCCCGTTTTGCGAGCCTGCGGCGCGATGGGGGATGTCGATGGTGATCCGCTCGACGTCGGCACGAACATTGGCGGCGAGGGCGCGAAAAGGGCTGGACATGGAGCCGTCGACCCGTTCTTGTCTGACAGAATGACAGGCAGACTGTCTGAGTCAAACTTGAGGTGTCAAGCAGGCAGTGGAGTATTTTTTCGTATATCATCTCATCAGTCGTTTGATTTGGCGATGTGGTCAATTCATTTGCAATAATGAAAAGTATTTATACAGTATAAGATGATATAGTGTGCATTGTGGTGGATTTCTTCCCGTATTGTCCTGTGCTGGGGACGAGGGCGCCTGCCGTGAGTGACGGAAAAGGCCTATGAGCACGATGCTCTCCTATGCTTACTACGCCTTCGGTGATGCGGATTCCGTCCTGCGGGCCGAGCGGCGTGCGGTTCCGCAGCCCGGCCGGGGCGAGGTTCTGGTGCTCGTGCGCGCTTCGGGGCTGAACCCGCATGACACCAAGCGCCGTTCCGGCTGGCTGGGTGGAGTGGTGCCGGAGGGCGGCATCGTTCCCCATGCCGATGGTGCCGGCGAGGTGGCGGCCGTGGGGGCGGATGTCGCGAACCGCGCGGCGGGCCAGCGCGTCATGATCTTCGGGGCAGGGCACGGGCGATATGACGGGACAGCGGCGGAATACTGCCTTGTTCCGGCCGAGAACACTGTTCCGATCCCCGATAGCTGCTCGTATGAGAACGCGGCGGCGCTGGGGGTGCCGGCCGTCACGTCCTGCTACGCCGTTCTGTCGGGCGGCCCGGTGGCCAATCGCTGGGTCCTGGTCCACGGCGGGCTCGGCGCCGTGGGGCGCGCCGCGGTCGAGGTTGCCGGCTGGGCCGGGGCAAGGGTCATCGCGACGCTGGGCGAGCCCGCCCGGGCCGGGGAACTCGAGGCCCTGGGCGCCGGTTACGTGCTCGACCGGCATTCGAGGCAGCTCGCTGCGCGGGTCGCCGAGATCACCGGCGGCCATGGCGCGGACCTGATCGTCGATGTCGACTTCGGGGCCAATATTCGTCTGGACGCCGAATGCCTTGCCGAGAACGGGCGGGTCGCGGCCTACTCCTCCACCAGCGACAGAATGCCCGTGCTGCCCTATTACGACTTTGCGTTGAAGGGCGCGCGGCTCCATTTCGTCCAGGCGCTCAACATCCCCCGGACGGAGCTGGAGAGGGCGACGAACGTGATCGAGAGACTCCTGGCGCAAGGCGGGCTTCGTCCCTGCGTCGCCCACCACTACCCGTTGAGCGAGATCGCGGCAGGACATTCCCTGCTTGAAAGCGGTGAAGCGCGGGGAAAGATCGTCTACACCCTTGATTGAAGAAATGAATGCGGCGATGGCCTCGCCGGGCTGGCCGATGCGCAGCCGAAGCCGGAGCGAGGGAGACGCGTGGTGAGTGTCAGATGAGCTTGAGTGTGCTGAACGCGGTGGGTCCACCGGTGCTCGTCCGCCAGCAGGCGTTTCAGAACCTGCGCAACGCCATCATCTCGGGAGAGATCAAGCCCGGCTCCAGGCTGATCGAGCGCGAGCTTTGCGAGGCGCTGGGCATCAGCCGCGCATCGGTGCGCGAGGTCATTCGCCAGCTCGAAGCCGAACGCCTGGTGATCGTCGAACCGCGTCGCGGCCCGACCGTATCGCGCCTGACGCGCGCCCAGGCGGAGGAGATCTACGAACTGCGCGCCGTCTTCGAAAGCCAGTTGGCGCAAGCCTACACGCGCGTGGCGACGGATGAGGAGCTTCAGGAGCTTCAGGCCATCCACGGCCGGATCAAGGCGGCGGCCGAGCGGAAGGAAGTGCTCGGCCTCGTTTTCCTCATGGTGGATATGACGAACCATATGGGCAGGGTGGCGGGCAAGGAAGTGACGCTGGACCTTCTCAATTATCTCGGCGCGCGCATCAGCGCCCTGCGCGTGACCTCCGTCTCGAAAGCGGGGAGGATCGAGGAAAGCATGGGCGAGATCCAGAAGATCGTCGACGCCATCCTCGCGCGCGACGTCGAGGGCGCCGGACAGAACACGCGAGACTATGTGCACAATGCGGGGCGCGCGGCATTGGAGCGCCTGGCCTGAAGAATCCTGCCGGATGATGTCGCAACTCTTTTGCCAAGCCCGTCGCCCGATGGGGAAAGCTTTCGGTGGTGCCGTGTCGAGGGTGACGGCAGGTGTCAGTGCTCGTTCGCGAACGCTATCATCACGACGTCCATCATCGGCCGCCGGATCATGCCCCAGCGTTCGAAAGCGCGCCGTTCGATCGGCTGCCGGCCGATCTCGACGACGCCGTGGTGGCGCTCGTCCGTCTCGATCCGCGCGAAGAGATAAAGAATCGCATCCTCCGGCCCTTCGAGAATCTGGCAGATGCGGCCGCCTTCCATCGCGAGCATCCCGGTGATGGACAGATCCGCGTTGCGCATGGCGGAGCGCTCGACGATCTCGTCGATGTCGGCCGCCGTTGTGTGTGCGGACAGGTTCGAGGAGTAGACGAGGCGGATCATGAGGCGGACGTCCCTTCGCTCCCTCCCGGCAGGCTGGCATGTGGGCGGACCTTCTGCCTCGGGAGGCTCCTTGCGATCGAGAGTGCCTGCATTCGCCGCCACCTTGGCCGGACCATCTTGTTCCATACGGTATGATGCTCCGCGCATCCGCGCGCAAGACGCGCGTGGCGCGGTGCGGTGCGCAGGGAGGTCGCCCCTGCCCTTGATGTCGTGGCCGGCCTCATCGCCTTTTCTTGTCTTGCCGGCGAGGCAGATGTCCACCGACAGCCTCGGGAAAAATTGGAAATGCCCATTTTATGATCATTCTCCACGCGTGAAAATTTTCGTTGCAGAAGGCTTGCGTAGGCGAAGATTCGTTGGTTAGCTTGATATATCGCTGAAGTATGAGCCCGCGCCCCGGGGCGCTTGGCCTTGCGGCATTGGCTACCGCCGCGTTCCGTTCAACCGGGGATATGCGAACCAATGACCATCGGCGTAGGAGGATCGGCCCCGCAAGCGGAGCTCGATGCGATGAGCGACCGGACCGTGGATGTGGAGGGGATCGGGGACGGGGAGCTGCTGGCGCGCGTGGCCCGGGCGCAGGAACTGATGCGCGCCGCAGGCGTGGCCGCGCTGTATCTCGATACGTCGCAGAACTTGTTTTACTTCACCGGGCTCGGCCTGAAGCCCACGGAGCGGCTGCATGGCGCGATCATCCCCGCCGAGGGGCCGGTGGTGTTCCTGAGCCCTGCCTTCGAGGAGCCCAAGACGCGCTCGCTTCTGCGGATCGGCGAGGATATCCGCGTCTGGGAGGAGCACGAGGACCCCACCGCGCTCGTGGTCGAGGTGCTGGAAAGCCTGGGTTGCTCCGGCGGCGCGGTCGCCGTCGATCCCGCCACGCCCTTCTTCACCTTCGACGGGTTGAGGCGCGCCGGCAACCGGTACGACTTCGTCAACGGACTGTCGATCACGGCCGCCTGCCGGATGGTGAAGTCGCCGGCCGAGATCGCCCTGATGAAGCGGGCCAACGAGATCACGCTGGAGGTGCACAAGGCGGCGGCGCGGATCATGCGCGAGGGCATCTCCACCACCGAGGTCGCCGCCTTCGTGCAGGAGGCGCATCGACGCCTGGGGGCCGTGCCGCCGGCGGGCGGACCGCTCGTCCTGTTCGGCGAGGCGACGGCCTTTCCGCACGGCGTGGGCTACGCGCAGACGCTGCGCGAGGGCGACATGGTGCTTCTCGACCTCGGCGGTTTCGTGAAGGGCTACCGCTCCGACATCACGCGCAGCTACGTCTTCGGCACGCCCGACGCGCGCCAGCGCGAGATCTGGGCCCTGGAGCAGAAGGCGCAGGCGGCAGGCATGGCGGCGGCGGTGCCGGGCGCCCCGTGCGAGGCGATCGACGCGGCGGCGCGCGGGGTTGTCGAGGCGGCCGGCTTCGGGCCGGGCTACGCCTTGCCCGGCCTGCCGCACCGCACGGGCCACGGCATCGGGCTGGACGTGCACGAGGAAAGCTACATCGTGAAGGGCAATGCGACGCCGCTTGCGCCCGGCATGTGCTTCTCCATCGAGCCGACGATCTGCATCTACGGCGAGTTCGGCATCAGGCTGGAGGACTGCGCCTACATGACCGCGGAAGGAGCGCGCTGGTTCACCACACCCTGCGCGAGCGTCGACGACCCCTTCGGCTACGAGACGCAAGGCGCCGTTCATTGAGGCTGCCGCCCGCCGGCAAGCAGAGGGAGACCAGCCCGGTGCAATATCTGTTCAGCAATTTCGAGATGCTGGACCCCGAGCGGGGTCATGCGCTGGGCGGCCACCAGATCCTGGTGGAGGACGGGCTGATCCGCGAGGTCTGCGAAGGCTCCATCCGCGCGCCGAACGCCGCTGCCGTCGATTGCGGCGGGCGAACCCTGATGCCCGGCCTGATCGACTGCCATGTGCATGCGGTGCTCAGCGAGGTCTCCATCCGGCAGATGGAGAACGTTCCGCTCACGCTGATGACGGCGCAGGCCATGGTGTCGCTGAAGGCCATGCTGGACCGCGGCTTCACCAGCGTGCGCGACACGGGCGGCGCCGACTGGGGCCTGCGCACGGCGGTTGAGGAGGGGTTGATCGCGGGGCCGCGCCTGTTCGTGGCCGGCCGTGCCATCGGGCCGACGGGCGGCCACAGCGACAGCCGGCGCCGCACGGACGCGGCCACGCGCTGCCCCTGCTGCGACGCCTTGTCCTTCAGCATGGGCCTGGCGGATGGCGTATCCGAGGTGCGCAAGACGGTGCGCGAGGAGATGCGCCAGGGCTGCGACCATGTGAAGATCATGATGTCGGGGGGCGTCGCCTCGCCCTACGACCCGCTCGACTCCCTCCAGTTCTCGCCCGGCGAGGTGGCGGCCGCGGTGGAGGAGGCGCATGCCTTCGGCCGCTATGTCTGCGCCCATGCCTATTCGCCCGAGGCCATCACGCGGGCGGCCCATGCAGGCGTGCGCACCATCGAGCACGGCAACCTCATCGACGAGGCGGCTGCCGCGCTGATGGCCGAGCGCGGCATGTTCCTCGTGGCCAATCTCGTGGCCTACTACGCCATGAAGGAGCGCGCCGCCGAATACGGCATGAGCGGCGAGATGCTGGAGAAGAACGACCTCGTCATCGAGGGCGGCCTGCGCTCGCTGGAGATCTGCAAGCGGGCCGGGGTTCCGGTGGCCTATGGCAGCGACCTTCTGGGCCAGTTGCAGGTGGACCAGAGCCGCGAGTTCCGCCTGCGCGCCGAGGTGCTGGAGCCCATCGACGTCCTGCGCGCCGCGACCACCGTGGGCGCGCGGGTGCTGCGGCAGGAGGGAAAGCTCGGCTGCCTGGCGCCCGGTGCCCATGCCGACCTCATCCTGGTGGATGGCGATCCGCTGCGCGATCTCGACCTCCTGGCCCACCAGGGGCGCCACATGCCGCTGATCATGAAGGGCGGCCGTCTCCACAAGAACACGCTGCACTGATGCCCGGGCGCGGCACCGCACTCTCCTCCCTTTCGGAACGGACGGTTTCATGACGGCGCAAGAACCCTTGTTGTTCCGCAACCTTCGCCTCCTCGACCCGCAGTTCGACGAGCCGCGCGGCGGCTACGAGGTGCTCGTGGAGGGCGAACGCATCCGCGAGGTCTCCGACAGTCCCATCGCCAGCGCGAGCGCGCGCAAGGTCGATTGCGGCGGGCGCGTGCTGATGCCCGGCCTCATCGACTGCCATGTGCACTCCATGCACAGCGAGGTCTACATGCGGCGCATGGAGGATGTGCCGCTGACCCTGGCGGCGGCGCGCGGCGCGCGGCGCCTGAAGGAGATGCTCGACCGCGGCTTCACCACGGTGCGCGATACCGGCGGCACGGACTGGGGCATGAAGGCGGCGGTGGAGAAGGGCCTCATCCCCGGGCCGCGCCTGTTCATCGCGGGCCGCTCCATCGGCCCCACGGGCGGGCACAGCGACGGGCGCGCGCGAACCAATCCCGGCTATGCCTGCCCCTGCTGCAACGGCATGGCCTATCTGCGCCTCGTGGTCGACGGCGAGGACGCGGTGCGCAAGGCGGTGCGCGAGCAGATGCGCCAGGGCTGCGACCAGGTGAAGATCATGGTGTCGGGCGGCGTCGCCTCGCCCTACGACCCGCTCGACTCGCTGCAATTCTCGGTTCCCGAGATCGAGGCGGCCGTGGAGGAGGCGGAGGCCTTCGGCCGCTACGTCCTGGCGCACGCCTATTCGGCCGAGGCGATCACCCGCGCCGTGGCGCACGGGGTGCGCACCATCGAGCACGGCAACCTCATCGACGAGCCGGCGGCGCGGCTGATGGCCGAGCGCGGGGCCTATCTCGTCGCCAATCTCGTGGCCTATGTGGCGATGAAGGAGCGGGCGGCGGAATACGGCATGCCGCGCGAGATGCTGGAAAAGAACGACATGGTCCTGGAGGGCGGCTATCGCTCGCTGGAGATCTGCAAGGCCGCCGGCGTGAAGGTCGCCTACGGCTCGGACCTTCTGGGCGCGCTGGCGGTGGACCAGAGCCGGGAGTTCAGCATTCGCGCCGAGGTGCAGGCCCCGATCGAGGTGATCCGGGCGGCGACCAGCATCGCGGCCGAAGTGGTCCGCCGCCCCGGTCAGCTCGGCACGATCGCGCCCGGCGCCTGGGCCGACCTGATCGTGGTGGACGGGGACCCGACGCGCGACGTGACGCTGCTGGAAGGGCAGGGCCGGCATCTGGCGGCCATCGTCCAGGGCGGGCGCTTCCACAAGAATCGCCTGGCGGAGGCGGCATGAGCGGGGCCTCTCAGCCCCGCGCCGCCGCGCCCCCGAGGGGGAGGGCGCCCGGCCGGCCGCGGATGGGCCGGCTCGCGCTGAATGCCAGCGCCTTCATCGCCTTCGTCTACATCCTCACCCCGCTCGTCTTCGTCACCTGGCTGTCCTTCTACCGGCAGGAGATCCCCTCCTACCCGCCCTCCGGCTACTCCCTGCGCTGGTACGGGGAGGGACTGCGCAACGACCGCTTCATCGACGCCTTCGTGCTGAGCGTGCAGGTGGGCGCGTTCGCCACGCTGATCGGGCTCGCGGTGGCGCTGCCGGCCGCGCTGGGGTTGAACCGCCTGCGCTTTCGCGGGCACGGGGCGGTCGGCAACATGCTGCTGATGCCGCTGATCGTGCCGGGCATCGTCCTCGGCTTCGCCCTCTACGTCTTCCAGGTGGAGGTGGAGATCGCGACGGGTCTGCCGCTGCTGGGATCGTTCGGCGGCCTGGTCTTCGGCCACGCCCTGCTGGTGATCCCCTGGACGGTGCGGCTGATCACGGCGAGCCTTGCGGGCTTCGACCGCACGCTGGAGGAGGCGGCGCAGAACCTGGGCGCCGCCCGCTTCACCACCTTCCGGCGGATCACCATGCCGGCGATCCTGCCCGGCATCGTGGCCGGAGCCCTGTTCGGCTTCGTTTCCTCCTTCGGAAACCTCGAGATGAGCCTGTTCCTCGTCGGGCCGGGCCAGACGACGCTTCCGATCGCCATCCTGCAATATCTGCAATGGCGCATCGACCCGTCCATCGCGGCCGTCTCCGTGCTGCAGATCCTCGTGATCACGGCGGCGATGCTCGTGACGGACCGCTTCGTGAAGATCAGCCGGGTGGTGTAGGTCATGGCACGACTTGAAATCGACCGGGTCTCGAAGCGCTACGGCGAATTTCATGCCGCGCGCGAGGTCTGCCTCGATGTCGCCGAGGGCGAGTTCGTCGTCCTCCTGGGTCCCTCGGGCTGCGGGAAGACCACGACGCTGCGCATGATCGCG
Source organism: Aureimonas populi (assembly GCF_017815515.1). Lineage (NCBI taxonomy): Bacteria > Pseudomonadati > Pseudomonadota > Alphaproteobacteria > Hyphomicrobiales > Aurantimonadaceae > Aureimonas > Aureimonas populi. The sequence goes on along the minus strand of NZ_CP072611.1, from coordinate 684,798 downwards.
GGCTTCATCGAGCCCACGGAAGGCACGATCCGCATCGGCGGGCGGGACGTGACGGGCCTGCCGCCCTGGAAGCGGAACACGGGCCTCGTCTTCCAGAACTACGCGCTCTTCCCGCACATGACCGTCGGGCAGAACGTCGCCTTCGGGCTGGAGATGCGCGGCATCGGCAAGTCGGAGATCGAGGGCAGGGTGAAGGAGGCGCTGCGGCTGGTGCGCCTCGACCATCTGGCCGAACGCTATCCGCGCCAGATGTCGGGCGGCCAGCAGCAGCGTGTGGCGCTGGCGCGCTCGCTGGTCTTCCGGCCCGACGTACTCCTGCTCGACGAGCCGCTGTCAAACCTGGACGCCAAGCTGCGGGGTGAGGTTCGCGTGGAGATCCGCAGTCTCCAGCAGCGCCTCGGCATCACCACGATCATGGTGACGCACGACCAGGAGGAGGCCCTCACCATGGCCGACCGCCTCGTCGTGATGAGCGAGGGCGCGGTCCAGCAGGTCGGCTCGCAGCGCGATCTCTACGAGCGGCCCGCCAGCCGCTTCGTCGCCGGTTTCGTGGGGCGCAGCAGCTTCGTCCACGGGCGGATGAACGGGGAGCGGATGACCAGCCTGGGCGGGCTCGACATACGGTGCGGGCGAAGCCTCGTGGGTGATGCGGTGCTCGCGCTCCGGCCCGAGCGCGTCCGGGTCGGCCCCGAGCCGATGGCGGCCGACAACTGCTTTGCCGGCGTCGTGGATTTCGTTTCCTACATGGGCGGGCTCATCGACGTGCATGTGGCATTGTCGCCGGAGGATCGCGTCGTCGCACAGGTCGTCAACGGCGAGGGCAGCTTCGTGCCCGAGGCGGGCGACAAGGTCCATGTCGCCTGGTCGGCTTGCGCCACCGTCTTTCCCGCCACCGGCGAGCATCCGGGAGACCACGAGGCCTACGCCCCCGGCGCCCTCGCTCCGCAAGTTCCCTCGTAAGCGCATGTCAACGCCAGATTGGAGATGTCAGCGATGAGCAGAGATACGATGCATTCCGGACTTGGACGGCGCAGTCTCCTGAAGGGCATGGCGGGCTTTGCCGGCCTCGCCGCCCTTGGCCTCCCGGCGCGCGCGCAAGGCGCGGGGCGGGTGGTGGTGGGCACCTGGGGCGGTGACTATGCGCGCCTCCTGAACGAGCATATCGAGGCGGCGCTCCTGACCCCGGAGGGGTGGGAGGTCATCCAGGACCAGGCGGGCGATCCCGAGCGCCGTTCCAAGATGCTGGCCGAACGCCGGCTGCCGCGCGGCACGACCGACCTCCAGGGGCTGAACGGGCCGAACATGTACCAGGTCTACGAACTGGGCATCACGCAGGAGATCGACTACGACCGGATTCCGAACGCGGCGAACCTGATGCCGTCCATGCGCTACGAATACGGCATCGGTCATATCTATTCGGGCATGGTCTGCCTCTACAATCCCGACATGCTGGAGGCGCCGGCGAGCTACGCGGCGTCGTTCGACCCGGCGCTGGGCAACCGCCTCGGCTTCATCGACATCCAGTACCAGTACACGATGATCGCGGCGGCGCTGGCGGCCGGCGGCTCGGTGACGGCCATCGACGCGGGCAAGGAGATGCTGCTGGAGGCGCGCCGCGCCGGCGCGCGCATCTACCCCACCAACGAGGCCTTCGCGCAGGCCCTGAGCGCCGAGGAGATCGGGGCCGGCATCATGTGGAAGGCGCGCGCGGTGCAGTGGCAGGACGCGGGCATCAACATCCAGTCGGTCGCGCCGAGCGAGGGCGCGCTGTCCTACGTGTCCGGTTTCGTCATTCCGCGGAACGCGCCCAATGTCGACGGGGCCTATGCCTATCTGAACGCCATGCTCGAACCTTCCGCCCAGGAAGGCTTCGCGCGCGACATGGGCTACAACCCCACCGTGGAGAATGCCGAGGTGCCCGCCGAGCTGAACGAGCGCATCGGCTTCACGGCCGAGGAGGTGGCGGCCCTCAACGACCCGGACTACGGCTTCATCCTCGAGAACGATGTCGAGATGAAGGAATGGTGGGACCGCGAGTTCAAGGCCTGAGGCCCGGGCGCGGACTGGCGGCCCGAGCCGGATCGCCCCGCGCCCCTTTGTCGCCGCGCCGCCGCGCTGTTCGGCGGCGCGCTCATCCGAAGTTTCGCCGGGAAGGGTTGGCCGATGTCCGCCACCGTCGCCGGGAAGGGCTCTTCAGGGCCGTCTCCCGTTCTGAGCGCCGCCGCGTTGATCGGGCCGGCGACCTTCATCGTCTCCCTCGGCATCGTCGTGCCGCTCCTGATCCTGGCGCGCTACAGCCTCAACGAGTTCGACCCGCGCCTCCTGATGGTCGAGGCCTTCAGCCCGTCGAACTATGCGCGCTTCTTCTCCGACCCCTTCTATCTGGCGACCTTCTGGACGACGCTGCGGGTCTCGCTGATCTGCACGCTGGCCTGCATCGTGCTCGGTTTCCCGCTGGCCTATGTGCTGGCCCGCACCCAGTCGCGGTTCAAGAACCTGATGATCATCGCCGTCGTCGTGCCGCTCTTCGTCGGCAACGCCGTGCGCGCCGCCGGCTGGATGACCCTGCTCGGCAGCCGCGGCTTTCTCAGCGTCACGCTCATGGACCTCGGGCTGACGGGCGCGCCGACGGAGATCATGTTCAGCGAGACCGCCGTCGTGGTCGGTATCATCGCGGTGAACCTTCCCTACATGGTGCTGACGCTGCAAAGCGTGCTGGAGGGGATCAATCGCAATCTGGAGGAGGCCGCCTTCAACCTCGGCGCGGGGCCGGCGACGATGTTCCGGCGCGTCCTGTGGCCGCTGGCCCTGCCGGGCATCGCGGCCGGCACCATCCTCACCTTCATCCTGGCCATGAACGCCTATGCGACGCCCGTGCTTCTCGGCGGGCCGCAGTTCCGCATGATGGCGCCGCTCGTCTACGGGCAGTTCCAGCTCAACAACTGGCCCTTCGCGGCGGCCGTGGCCTTCATCCTGATGGCGACGACGCTGGTGCTGACGGTGGTGGCGGGCATGATGGCCAGCCAGCGTTTCCGCGACTGACGATACTCAGCGCAGGGCGCAACCCTCCAGAAGACCGGCGAGGGCGGGCGCGTCGAAGGCGCCGCGCCGGCCGATCGCCACGAGCACGCCCGTCTCCGGCGGCGCCCGGCCGTCCTCGGTCAGCTCGAAGCGCTTGCCGACGAGATGCAGGACGGCGCGCCGCTCCTCTTGCGACACCCGCAGGATGCCCTTGATCCGCAGGATGCCCGGCGGCAGGGCGCGCAGGGCCGCCCGCAGCTTCCGCTCGTCCAGGGGTGCCCGGCTTTCCCAGTGCCAGGCCTCGAATTCCTCTCCATGGTCGTGGTGATGGTGGTCATGCCCGCCCGCATGGGCGTGATGGCCGCTTTCCGCCGGATGCGCGCCGAACAGGAGGTCGCGCGGCACGCCGCCATGGCATGTGCGCAGGAAGCGCAGGCGCGGGGCGGCGGCGCGCAGCGTGGCCTCGATGGCGTCCAGCCCGGCGGGGGTGGTGAGATCGGCCTTGTTCACCACCACGATGTCCGAGCCCGTCGCCTGGTCCAGCGCCAGTTCGCTCGCGGCATAGTCCAGATCGCCGAAGGAGGCCGCGTCCACGAGGCAGAATATGCCGTCGAGCCGGACCCGGCCCGCCAGTTCCGGTGCCTCCAGCGCCTCGGCCAGCGGCAGCGGGCGGGAGACGCCGCTCGCCTCGATGAGCAGGCGCTCCGGTGCCGGATCGCGCGCCAGGAGCGCCTCGATCGATTCCACGAGGTCGGAGCGGATGGTGCAGCAGACGCAGCCGTTCTGGAGCGAGACCGTGCCCGGCGCGCTTTCGGCCACCAGTTCGGAATCGATGTTCACGGCGCCGAAATCGTTGATCAGAACACCGTAGCGCACGCCCTGCGGATCGTCGAGGAGGCGCTTCAGGAGGGTGGTCTTGCCCGCCCCGAGGAAGCCGGTGAGAAGGGTCGCCGGGATCGGGGCGTCGTGTCGGGTCATGGGCGTCGCGCCTTTCCTCATGTCCTGTCAAAGCACCTGGAAGCCGTGGGCGAAGGGGTCGCGGTCGTCGACGAAGATGGTGTTGAGCCCCGTGGTGCGGGCCCAGCCGGCGACGGAGGGGATCACGGCAGGCCGCCCGGCCACCGCCGTACGGGCCTCGATCCGGCCCTTGAACAGCGAGCCGATGATGGATTCGTGGACGAAATCCTCCCCCGGCGCCAGCCGCCCGGTGGCGGCCCACTGGGCGATGCGCGCCGAGGTGCCGGTGCCGCAGGGCGAGCGGTCGATGGCCTTGTCGCCGTAGAAGACGGCGTTGCGCGCGCTGGCGCCCGGCACCGTGGGCGCGCCGGTCCACAATATGTGCGAGAGCCCGGCGATCTCGGGCTTTTCGGGATGGACGAAGTCGTGCGCCTCGTTCAGCGCGCGGCGCAGCGGCCCGGAGAGGGCGACGAGCTGGCCGGCCGTGAAGCCGGCCATGTCGCGGAAATTCTCCTGCGCGTCCACGATGGCGTAGAAATTGCCGCCATAGGCGACATCGACGGTGAGGCGGCCGAGCCCCGGGCACTCCACCTCCAGCCCCTGCGAATGGAGAAAGGCCGGCACGTTGGTGAGCCGCACCTCGCTCACACGCCCGTCCTGCATCGCATAGGCCGCGGTGACGAGGCCGGCCGGCGTGTCGAGCCGGATCGTGCCTTCCTCGCGCGGGGTGACGAGCCCGTTCTCCAGCGCCATGGTGACGGTGCCGATGGTTCCGTGGCCGCACATGGGCAGGCAGCCCGAGGTCTCGATGAAGAGGATGGCGACGTCGCAGTCGGGCCGGGTCGGCGGATAGAGGATCGAGCCCGACATCATGTCGTGGCCGCGCGGCTCGAACATCAGCGCGGTGCGGATCCAGTCGTATTCGGCCAGGAAATGAGCCCGCTTCTCGATCATGGTCGCGCCGGAGAGGTTCGGCCCGCCGCCGGCGACGAGCCGGACGGGATTGCCGCAGGTATGTCCGTCGATGCAGAAGAAACTGTGCCGGGCCATGGGGCGACCTTATCGAAACCGGGAGGGGCGGAAAGGCTCGAGGCGGATGGCCGGCGGGCGCCCGGCCAGGAGATCGGCCACGAGGCGCGCGGTGGCGGCCGACTGCGTCAGGCCGAGATGGCCGTGCCCGAAGGCGTGGACGATCCTCGGCGAGGCCCGCGAGCGGCCGATGACGGGCAGGGAATCGGGCAGGGACGGGCGAAAGCCCATCCACTCGCGCCCGCCCGCCGTATCGAGGCCGGGCATGAAGACCGCCGCCTTCCTCAGCATGGCGCGGGCGCGGACGAAGTTGGGCGGGGCGCTGAGCCCGCCGAGCTCCACCGCCCCGCCCACGCGCACGCCGCCGGAGAGCGGGGTGGCGACGAAGCCGTGACCGGCGAAGGTGAGTTGGAGCCTCAGGTCGAAGGCGCCCGGCGCCAAGGTGGTGTTGTAGCCCCGCTCCGTCTCCAGCGGCACCTTGTCGCCGAGCCGTGCGGCCAGCGGCCGAGACCATGCGCCCGCCGCCAGAACGGCCGCACCCGCGTGCAGGGTCCGGCCGTCCGCAAGGCGGATCGTCACGCCCTCCTCGCGCGGCGAAAGGCTCGCGACGGTCCCGCGCAGGATCCGGCCGCCGCGCCCGGCCACCCGCGCGGCGATGGCCGCCGCGAAGTCGTGCGGATCGCTCACGCGCTGGCCGAGCGGGCAGAAGACGGCGTGCGTGAGGCGCTCCGACAGGCCGGGCTGGATCGCCGCAATGGCGGCCCGCTGCGTCAGGACCTCGAAGGGGATGCCGGCCTTCGTCCTCGCCTCCCATTCCGGCGCCGCCGCGCGCAGGGCCGCTTCGCCCTCGTAGAGGTCGAGCGCGCCGCCCTGGCGGATCATGCCCATGACGCCCGCCGCGTCCGCCAGACGGTCCATCTCCGTCCTCGCCAGCGCGTTCAGCGCCGCGAGCGCCTCGGTGGAGCGCGCCACCCGGTCCGCCCGGCTGGCGCGCCAGAAGCGGTAGAGCCAGGGCGCGATTCTCGGCGCATAGGCGGGCGGCACGCTCAACGGGCCGAGCGGGTCGAGCAGCCAGCGGGGCGCCCGGGCGAGGATGCCGGGAGAGGCGAGCGGCAGGATTTCCGAATAGGCGAGGGCGCCGGCGTTGCCGAAGCTCGCGGCGCGGGCCGGCTCGTCCCGGTCGATCAGGACGACCGATCGGCCCTCTTCCAGAAAGCGGTGGGCGCAGGCGATCCCCACGATGCCCGCTCCCACGATGGCGACATCGGCCTCGCAGGACCCGCCCGCTTCCAAGGGGGCGGCCTCAGGAAAGGGCCGGCAGGGTAGGGCGCGTCTCCAGCGCACGGGCGACGATGGCCTCGACCGTTCCGCGCCGCTCGCCCGCCAGGGGCAGGCGCGGCAGGCGCACCCGCTCGTTCGAGCCGATGGCGAGCGCTTCGACCAGCTTGATGTTCTGGACGAGATAGCTGGAGACGTCGAGGTCGAGCAGCGGCCGGAACCAGCGGTAGACCGAGAGGGCCTCCCCCCAGCGCCCCGCCTGCATCAGGCGGTGGATGGCGACCGTCTCGGCCGGAAAGGCGCAGACGAGGCCGGCGACCCAGCCCACCGCGCCCACCGCCAGCGCCTCGAAGGCGAGGTTGTCGACGCCGGTCAGGACGGCATAGCGATCGCCGAAGCGATTGATGATCTCCGTGGTGCGGCGGATGTCGTCGGAGGATTCCTTCACCGCCACGAAGCGCTCGTCCTGCGCCAGCTCCTCCATGATCCCCACGGTCACGTCGACGCGGTAGGCGAGGCGGTTGGAGTAGATCATCACCGGCAGGTCGCCGGCCTGCGCCACCGCGCGCAGGGTGGCCAGCGTCTCGGCCGGGTCGGTATGGTAGACGAGGCTCGGCACGACCATCAGCCCGTCGGCGCCCGCCTTGGCCGCCGCGCGGGCGATCGCGGCGGATTCGGCGGTGGAGGCGGCCGCCACGGTCATCAGCACCGGCTTGCCGGCCGCCGCCGCGCGTGCCGTGGCGAGGACCGCCAGCTTCTCCTCCAGCGTCAGCATCGGCCCTTCGCCGAGGGAGCCGCAGACGACGAGGCCGTCGCATCCCGCGTCGATCTGGAGGCCGAAGCAACGCTCCATCTCGGAATGGTCGAGCCCGTCCTCGCGGTCGAACTTCGTCGTGACGGCGGGAAGAACACCTCTCCACATGGTCCGGGCCTCCTGTTAATATATCAATGGTATGCACATCCGCGTCCGCCCCGCAAGCCGCCTCGCGGTACGAGAGCGGGGGGCGGATTGCGCGGCCCGGTTGTGTTGGATACTGGGTTGGAGGTCTATCGCCGCGGGAGGAGGCCCGATCCTTGCAGAGCAAAGCTTCCCACGCCAGGCAGGCCTATCTGGCGCTGGAGGCGATGGTGGTGACGCGGGAGCTTCCGCCCGGCTCCGTCGTCACCGAACGATATCTGGTGGAGCGCGTGGCGCTGGGGCGCACGCCGGTTCGCGAGGCGATCCAGCAACTGTCCTGGGAGGGGCTGCTGGAGATCCGGCCCCGCTCGGGCATCATGGTCACGGATCTGCGCCCGGAAGACTATCTGCGGGTGATGGAGCCGCGCCTCGCGCTGGAGCCCATCCTGGCGCGCGCGGCCGCGCGCTTTGCCGATGCGGGCGTGCGCGAGCGCCTTCGCCGCTGCGCCCACGATATGCTCGGCCATGCCCGGGCGGGGGACAATCTCGGCTTCCTGGCCGCCGACAAGTGCTTCGACGAGGCGCTGCAGGACGCGTGCCCGAACATTTTCCTCAGCCGAACCCTCGCCCCCTTGCAGGCCCATGCCCGCCGCCTCTGGTTCCGCTACGATTCGGCCGATGGCCCCGGCCCCTCGGCCGAACACCATCTGAGCGTCATGGAGGCCGTGCAGGCGGCCGACCCGGAGCGCGCCGGCCAGGAGATGCTGGAGCTCATGAAATTCCTGACGCGGGGCGCGGCAAGGCTCGTGCCCACGGACGAGTCGCACGGGGCCGCGCGCTGAAGCCGGGGGTCTAAAGCGCGCCCCGGCCCGAACCGCCATCGCGGAGCAGCCTGAGGCACGCGAGGTAGGCCGACAGGTCGCGGGCGGGATCGGCGGGGCGTTCCTCGCGGCGCACGAGGCGCCCGCCATGGGCGAGAATGCCGGCCTCGATCATCAGATTGTCGGCCAGGCCGAAGGACTCGATCATCAGGCCGTCCACGCCGCGCAAGGGGCGGGCCTCGCGCGGCCCGGCCACCCGACCGCCGGGCCACTCGGCCTCCACGCGCTCGCCATAGGGGCGCGGGTCGTTGGTGTAGGCGTGGACCGTGCGTCCGAGCGCGATCATGAAGCCGATCTCGTAGACCGTGCCGGGATCGGCGCTGATGCCGCGAAAGGGCGTGACGTTGGCGATGCAGACCTCGGCCCGGCGCATCGCCGTCTCGTTGCGTTCGAGGATCATGGCGGCCGTCGCCGGGCCGGCGGCAAGCGCGGCCTCGTCGCTGCCCGGCCCGGTCGGCTCGAAGCCGTGCGCGCGGGCGCGCCGGCGCTTCTGCGCCATCACCGCCTGCGCGTCGGGCAGGAAGACCTCCGGGCCGGCCAGATAGATGGTGCGCATTCCTTGCTCCTCAGCGCCAGCGTTCCGCCACCGCGCGCTCGGCGCGCAGCGACAGGGTGAAGCAGACGACCGAGATGGTGGCCGCCACGACCGAAGTGCCGAAGGCGCGCTGCGTATCGAAATCGCCCGCCGACTGCCGGAACAGGTAGCCGAGGCCGCTCAGGCCCATCAGGAACTCCGCCAGCATGGCCGCTGTGGATGAAGGGTTCTTTTCCGGCCGGCGCCCATGCGGCGCTGCCCGCCAGCTCGGTGGTGACAGGGAAGATCGAGGAGACTTATCCGCAGTTCTCCCTGGCGCTTCGCACCTTCGCCGACTTCGTGCTGCGCGAGCCGATGAAGGTGGCGTCCCTTTCGATCAACGAGACGGTGGAGGTCACGGGCGTCTCGGTGGCCTCGGCGAACCGCTTCGCGCGCAAGCTGGGGTTCTCCGGCTATGCCGAGTTCCGCGCCGAGCTTCTGCGCGGGATGGCGCCCGTGCAGGCGCCGGTGGACAGGCTGCGGCGCAAGCTGGGCGAATCCTCGGACACGACGCAGGTCGTGCAGGCCTCGCTCGCCGAGGATATCGGCAATCTGGAAGGCTCCATGGTCAATCTCGACCCCGCTCGGTGATGAAGGCGTCGGCGATCGCGCAGCTCTACAAGCGCATCGCCAGCCCCGAGAACCTTCTCGCCAGGCTGCCGTAGATCGCCGCCGGTCGAGGCGTCAGCACGCGCTTCCTCCTGCCGGAGCGCGTTCATCCGGGCATGGCGGGCCGGGCGGGGCGGAGCCTGTCCGCCGGCCGAGGCCGGGCAGGAGATACCAGGTCACGGCCATGAGCACGATGCCGCCACCGACCAGCGCGCCTTGTCCCGGATGCTCGGCGAAGGCGAGCCAGACCCAGAGCGGGCCGAGGAGAACGTCCAGCAACCCGATCAGCGCCGCCTCCGTGGAGGGGATGTGGCGCCCGCCCATCAGGAACAGGAGGAAGGAGAGGGCGGTGGTCAGGACGCCGAGGCCGAGAAGGAGAAGGATGTCGCGCCCCGCCGGCACCGCTCCGGAGGAAAAGGGCAGGACCGCAGCCACGCAGAGGAGCGCGGCAACCGCATTCACGAGCGCCAGATCGGTTCGCGGGAAGCGGCGCGACAGGATGAGAAGCCCGGCGAAGGTGACGGTCATCAGGATGGCGAGGCCGTTCCCGGCCATATCGGAGGGCTGAAGCGATCGGCCGGCGACGATGGCGACACCTGCCAGCGAGAGCGCGCTCGCCATGAGCATTCGCCGCGAGCTGCGCTCGCCCATCAGCGCCCAGGCGAGGGCCGCCGTGAAGAACGGAAGCGTGGCATATATGATCAGCACGTTCGCCACGCTCGTCAGCGTGAGGGACGCCGCGTAGGCCGACATCGAGATGGCGGCGACGATGGATGCGCCGAAGCCGGTCCAGCCGTAGGTGCCGCCGTTCTGGGGCCACAGGAAGGCGACCGCGAGAAGCGCGCCGCCGGCAAAGAGAGAGCGCCACAGGATCAGGTCCCAGACCCCGACGTCGATCATGCGCACGAACAGGCCGGCGGTGCTCCACAGCAGCATGGCGACCGCTACCAGAAGCAGGCCGTAATGTCGTCGCTCGCCCATGCCACGTCCTTTCATCAGGTTAAGACGACCGGTCTACTTAATTGTTTGACGAGATAAGACGATCGGTCTATTTTTGTCCAATGAAAAGACGCAACACTCGTGAGATTCTGATCGGCGAAGGCCTGAAGGCCTTTCTGGCCAGGGGGTTCGAGGGCATCGGCATCCAGCCGATCCTCGCCGGCGCGGGCGTGCCGAAGGGTTCGTTCTACAATTTCTTCCCGAGCAAGGAGGCCTACGCGCTGGAGGTGATCGAAGCCTATGCGCTGCGATACGAGGCATTCCGCATGGAGTGTTTCGCCGGGAATGCCACGCCGCTCGGCCGCCTGCGGGGCTATTTCGAAGCGCTGGAAGCCGAGAAGAAGGGGGCGGGGGAGACACCCGGATGTCTCTACGGCGTCCTGGCCCAGACCAGCGCGCCGCATAACGAGGCTTTGCGCGCCCGCCTTCAAGCCGCCTTCGCGAACTGGCGCGCCCAGATGGCCGAGCTGCTCGACGCGGCCCGGGCGGCGGGCGAACTGCCGCCGGGGACGGACACGGCCGATCTCGCCGACGCGCTCATCGACGCTTACGAGGGGGCGATGATCCGCGTGCGCGCCGAAGGCGACATGCGGCCGCTGCGGCGCTTCCGGCGGCTGACCCTCGAGAGCCTGTTGTCCTCGCCCCCGACCTCGGACGCCTGAACGCGCATCAGGGCCGACCCGCCTTTCCTGCGCGACAGCCCGGCGATTCTGCCTCCGGCGAGACCGTGAAAATTCCTTTCCGTGCCCGGGAAGCCGGCCGCCCTGATGTATGCGGCACGCCTCGTCGAACGCCTTCACCGGGCTGGAGAGAGGGCGCGGCATCGTCGCGCACGCCTCTGGTTGACTAGTGGTCAGACCACGGTATGATCGCGGCATGAACACTGAGCCCGTCATTCGACGCGACATGCAGGAGCCCAAGAGCGGCTACGCCAAGATCTCGTCCTTCCTGCGCGAACAGCTTTTGAGCGGGCAGTTGAGGACTGGCGACTATCTCCTGCCCGAGCGCGAGCTGGCCACGCGGCTCAACGTCTCCCGCCCCGTCCTGCGCGAGGCGCTTCGGGCGCTCGCCATGATCGGCGTTCTGGAGATCCGCCACGGCGTGGGCACGGTGGTGAAGCGCCCGGACGTTTCCACCCTCGGCGAGTTCTTCACCTTCGTGCTCGCCCAGCAGTCGGACGTGATCGACGACATCATGCAGGCGCGCATCGCGATCGAGCATCAGGCCATCCGGCTCGCCTGCCAGCGCGCCGGCCAGCGCGACTTCGACCGTCTGGCCGGCGCGCTCTCAACGATCGTCGAGACGATCCACGAGCCCTCCGCCGGGGCCGCCGCCGATTTCGCCTTCCACGAGGCGGTGGTGAAGGCGGCGCAGTCGCCGACCCTGTCGAGCATCTACGCCTCGATCGCCGAGCTGATGATGCGCTCCCACCGCGAGCGCCGCGAGCAGATCATCCAGATCGAGGGGATCGAGGAGTTCCTGATCGACCATCACCGCTCGATCTTCTCGGCCGTGATCGAGCGGGATGCGGCGCGGGCCGACGATCTGCTGGCCCGCCATTTCGAGATCGGCGCCGACTTCCGCCGCCGCGCGACCGCGCGCCACATGACCGCGTCCGCGGCGGCCACAGACATGGCGGCCCGCCCGCCGAGCCTCAGAGACGAGAGGATGAGCGAATGAAGATCGTGATCGGCAGCGACCACGCCGGTTTCCCGATGAAGGAGGGCATCCTCGCCTTCCTGAAGGAGGGTGGCCACGAGATCGAGGATGTCGGCAGCTTCGACCCCGAGCCGGTGGACTTTCCCGATATCGCGCGCCTCGTCTGCGCCCGGGTGAGCGGCGGGCAGGCCGAGCGCGGCCTCCTGATCTGCGGAACCGGCGTGGGGGCCTCGATCGCGGCCAACAAGATTCGCGGCATCCGGGCCGCGGTCTGCCACGACGTCCATTCGGCCCACCAGTCGGTCGAGCACGACGATGTCAACGTCATGTGCATCGGGGCGCAGATCGTGGGTCCCTGGCTCGCGCGCGATCTCGTCGCCTCCTACCTCGCGGCGACCTTCGACAGGGAGGACGCCGACTTCGTGCGGCGGGTGGAGAAGCTGGCGGAACTCGAGAAGGCCGGCTGACCAGGAAGAGCAGGGAGGGTTCTCGATGAGTGACAGACAACAGCGCGGCACCGTGGCCTTCGTGGGCCTCGGCGTCATGGGCCGCGAAATGGCCCGCAATCTGGTGGAAGCCGGCTTCGACGTCCGCGTCTTCGATGTGGTGCCGTCCGCCATGGAGGCCGCCCGCCTTCATGGCGCCGTGCCCGCCGTGTCCCTTTCCGCCGCCACGGCGGAGGCCGACATCGTGGTGACGATGCTGCCCGACACGCCGCAGGTGGAGGAGGTGGTGCGCGGGCCGGACGGACTTCTGGCCTGCCCGCCGCGCGGCCGCCTTCTGGTGGACATGAGCACGATATCGCCGCAGGCCACGCGCCGGCTGGCCGGCGAGCTTGCGGCGGCGGGCGTCGCCATGCTCGACGCGCCCGTCTCCGGCGGCCCGGTGGGGGCCCGCAACGCGACGCTCTCCATCATGGTGGGCGGCGAGGCGCAGGCCGTCGCCCGCGCCCGGCCGGCTCTGGAGGCGATGGGCACCACGATCAACCATGTCGGCGCCTCCGGCGCGGGGCAGACGGTGAAGCTCTGCAACCAGCTCATCTGCGGCATCAATCTTCAGGCCATCTGCGAGGCGCTGGCGCTGGGGCGCTCCTGCGGCGTCGACCTGGCGCAGATGCGCGAGGTCCTGATGGGCGGGTCCGCCAATTCCTGGATGCTGGAGAAGCTCGGCCCCGCCATGATCGAAGGGGATGCGAGCGCGGGCTTCCGCATCGACCTGATGCTGAAGGACCTGCGCCTCGTCCTGGAGATGGCCCAGCACGAGAACGTGCCTCTGCCGGGCACCTCGCTCGTCGCCTCGCAATATATCGAGGCGCGCGCCCATGGCGAGGGGGCGAACGGCAACCAGGCCCTGTTCCGCGTCTATGACAGGATGAGCGGGCAGGCGCGGGAGGCCGCGGCCGGGGCCGTTTCGAGATGACGCTCGACTTCACCGTCATCCTCCTGCGCTGGCAGATGCTGCTGGACGGGACGATGCTGACGATTCAACTGGCGGCCGTCACCACGGTGGCGGGCTTCCTGATCGGCACGTTCTGCGCGGTCGCCCGGCGCTCGCACTTCGCCCTTCTGAGGCGGATCGCCGCGATCTATGTCGAGGCGATCCGCAACACGCCCTTCCTCGTGCAGATCTTCGTCGTCTATTTCGGCCTGTCGAGTCTGGGCTTCTCCTTCTCCCCCATCACGGTGGCCATCATCGCGCTGACGATCAATGTCGGCGCCTACACGGCCGAAATCATGCGGGCGGGCTTCGATTCCATCCATCCCGGGCAGTGGGAGGCGGGCGAGTGCCTCGGCCTCTCGCGCGTGCAGTCCTACTGGCATGTCGCGCTGCGGCCGGCCATGGAGCGCGTCTACCCCTCGCTGACCAGCCAGTTCATCCTCCTGATGCTCGCCTCTTCGGTCGCCTCGCAGATTTCCGCCGAGGAACTGACGGCGGCGGCCAATTTCATCCAGTCCGAGACCTATCGCCCGTTCGAGACCTACATCGTGATCGCGCTCATCTACCTGGCGCTTTCGCTGGCCATGCGGGTCTTCTTCTGGGCCTTCGGGCTTCTCGTCTTCCCGCGCCGCCGCCGCCTCGGCACCAGTCTCTAGAGGGAGGGCCAGCATGAACACGGCGATCAATTCCGGCCACCTCGTCTTCCTGCTGCACGGCGCGATGTGGACGCTCATCCTCTCGGTGATGGCCTTCCTCGGCGGCGGGCTCGGCGGCTTCGTCATCGCGCTCGGGCGCACCTCGCCGATCAGGCTGCTGCGCATCCTGGCCGGTGTCTACGTGCAGATCGTGCAGGGCACGCCGCTTCTGGTCATCCTCTTCCTCACCTTCTTCGGCCTGCCGACGCTCGGCTTCACCATCACGCCGCTCTTCGCCGCCGGGATCTCGCTGACGATCTACGTCAGCGCCTATCTCGGGGAGATCTGGCGGGGGTGCCTGGAGGCCGTGCCGACGGCGCAGTGGGAGGCGGCCGAGTGCCTGGCGCTGAACCGCGTCCAGCGCATGTTCAAGGTCATCCTGCCGCAAGCCGTGCGCATCGCCACGCCGCCGACCGTGGGCTTCTCGGTGCAGATCATCAAGAACACCTCGCTCGCCTCGGTCGTCGGTTTCGTGGAACTGGCGCGGGCCGGCCAACTCATCAACAACTCGATCTTCGAGCCTTTCGCGATCTATATGATCGTGGCCTTCCTCTACTTCTGCATGTGCTTTCCGGTCTCCGCGTTCAGCCGCCGCCTGGAGCGCAGCGGCGCCGCGCGGCTGCGGACGCTGAAAGCCGTGTCCGCTTGAGGACGCCCCCCGTTTTGGAGAGCATGATGCCGATCGTCGTTCTTAAGGATGTCAAGAAGAGCTTCGGCTCCCTGCAGGTTCTTCACGGCGTTTCCTTCTCGGTCGAGAAGGGCGAGGTTCTCGCCCTCATCGGCGCCAGCGGCTCGGGAAAGAGCACGGCGCTGCGCTGCATCGACCGGCTGGAGACGGTGAACAGCGGGGAGATCGAGGTCTGCGGCCACAAGGTGCACGACCCCGACCTCGACCTTCGCAAGCTGCGCCTGGACGTCGGCATCGTGTTCCAGAGCTACAATCTCTTTCCGCACCTGACGATCCGCGAGAACGTGACGCTCGCGCCCCGTTCGGTGAAGAAGCTCGGCCGCAAGGAGGCGAACGACATCGCCATGGCCTGCCTGAACAAGGTCGGGCTGGGGGAGAAGGCCGACAACTATCCCGAGCAGCTTTCCGGCGGGCAGCAGCAGCGCGCCGCCATCGCCCGGTCGCTGGCGATGGAGCCGAAGGTCATGCTCTTCGACGAGGTGACCTCGGCGCTCGATCCGAAGCTGACCGGCGAGGTGCTGAAGGTCATCGAGGCTCTCGCGGCCTCCGGCATGACGATGATCATGGTGACGCACGAGATGGGCTTTGCCCGGCGCGTGGCCGACCGGGTCGTCTTCATGCACCAGGGCCTGGTCCACGAATCCGGCACGGCTGGAATCCTGACCGACCCGCAGACCGCCGAGCTCAGGGAATTCGTCATGAACGATCTGTGACGGATGCAATACGCCGATCATCAACGGGAGGACCATCCATGAAGACCGCAAGCCGAATCGCAACCGCCGGCGCCCTGTGCGCCATCATCCTGGGCGCCTCGGCGCCGGCCATGGCCGACGCCTACGAGGATATCATGGCCGCGGGCAAGATCCGCGTGTCCACCGACCTTGCCATTCCGCCCTCGGGCATGCTCGATGCCAACCTCCAGCCCACCGGCTCCGACGTGGAGACGGCGCGGCTTCTGGCCGAGGACTGGGGGCTGGAGCTCGAATTCGTCCAGACCACGGGGGCGACGCGCATTCCCAACCTCCAGACCAACAGGGCCGACATCGTCATCTCGACCCTTTCGGTGACGCCCGAGCGCGCGCAGGTCATCGACTTCTCCGAGCCCTATGCGGCGCTTCGCTCCGTCATCGGCGCGCCGGCCGCCAGCGAGATCAGCGACTGGGAAGACCTGCGCGGACAGACGGTGACGGTGACGCGCGGCACCACGCAGGACACCGAACTGACCGCCATGGCGGCGGAGCGCGGCTTCAACATCGCCCGCTACGACGACGACGCGACGATGGTGACGGCCGCCGTCAGCGGGCAGGCCCAGATGGTCGCCACCTCGGAAACGATCGTGAACCAGATCGGCGAACGCAACACGGAGCGCGCCTTCGAACCGAAATTCGTGATCCGCACCTTCGACATCGCCATGGGCGTGCGCAAGAACGAGCCCGAACTGCTGGCGAAGCTGAACGAGTGGGTGGCGGCGAACCTGGCCAACGGCAAGCTCAACGAAATCTACCAGAAGTATCACGGCGCGCCGCTGCCGGAAGAGATGCTTCAATAGGCCCTTCCTCTGCGGGCGGCGCCGTCACGGGCGGCGCCGCCCCAAGCCCCTGGATGCTGATGGCATGATCCTCGTCTTCGGTTCGATCAATCTCGATCTCGTCGCGCGCGTCCCGAAGATCGCGCGGCCGGGCGAAACGGTGCTGGCCCCCGGCTATGACCGCTTCTTCGGCGGAAAGGGCGCCAACCAGGCCGTGGCCGCCGCCCGTGCGCTGGCCCCCGATGCCCCCGCGATCGCCTTTTGCGGCGCGGTCGGCGACGATGCGTTCGGGGCCGACTGCATCGCCAATCTTGCCGGGGAGGGGATCGACGTCTCGCGCATCGAGGCCGTTTCGGCGGGGACGGGCTGCGCTTTCATCACGGTCGAGCATGCGGGCGAGAACGCCATCACGGTGGCGAGCGGCGCCAACCGCCAGATACGGGCCGACGGGCTGGACGACGCCTTTCTCGCCGCCGTCGATGTCGCCGTGCTCCAGATGGAAGTGCCGTGGGAGGAGAACGCGGCCCTGGCCGCGCGGGCCCGGGCGGCGGGCGCGCATGTGCTCCTCAATTTCGCGCCGGCGCGGCTCGACATTCCGATCGAGAAGCTCCGCGGCTTTCTCGAGGAGATCGACACGCTCGTCGTCAACGAGCATGAGGCCGAAACCCTGGCGCTCGGACTCGGCCTGGGTGGCGGGGATTCCGGCCGGCTGCTCGCCGAGGACCTGTCGCTGACGGTGATCGTCACCCTGGGCGCCGAGGGAACGAGGCTCGTGCAGGCCGGCCAGCCGGACTGGCATTCTCCGGCCCGCAAGGTCGAGGTGGTCGATACGACCGGCGCGGGCGACACCTTCGTGGGCGTGCTGGCCACGGGGCTCTTCGAGGGCCTGCCGGTCCGGCGCGCCATCGAGCGCGCGGGCCTCGCCGCGTCTCTCTCCTGCACGAAGGCCGGCGCCCAGGCCGGGGCGCCGACGCGCGCGGCCGTCGATACGGCCTCGCTCGCCTGAAGCGAGCCGATTCGGGGGAGGGCGAGCCCCCTCGCCGATTCCCGAACGGGCTTCGCCCATCCATCGCAGGCCCGCGACCAGCGCCGCGATCCGGAACCGACCGGAATCGGCGCGGCTGGCCGTGCGGGGGCAGCCGCCGCGCTCCATGTCGTGCGTTCAGGCGAGGCGAGGCGAGGCGGGGCGCGGGCGTGGGGATTCGCGGCAGGCTTACGAGAGGGCCTCCAATACGCCAGCGGGACGGCTGCCCGCCACGTTTCGATACGGCAGAACCAGCCGCGAACGGCTCCATGGGGAGCGGCGCGGCGGCCATCGCCAGCATCGGCATTTCCGCCTGCCTGCGCGCATCGCGGCGGCTTCGCCGCCATCGGATGCCAGCCTGTAATGCTGCGGCAATCATCGGCTCCCAAAGTCCGCCCGAGCCCTCCGGGAGGGCGCGAGCGATCTGCCGATCCGCAACAGGAGTTCCCAAAGTGAGCCGACACATCCCCGGTCTTCGGATGAACGAGCGATGCCGAGCGCGGGTCGCGGGCCCCGGCGGCCGGACGCCGCGGATCCGAGCCGCCACGAGAGGAGCGGCATCCCTGGCCGCCGCGCTGACGCTGGCGCCCCTCGGGGCCCATGGCGCGGACCTCGAGACCTACGAGTCGGACATCGTCCCCGCCCAGCCGGCGGATACGGCGCGCTACGGCGATTTTCGCGACAATCTCGACCGCTGGGAGGTCACGATCGGCGCCGGCGCGATCTATCTGCCGGAATATGAAGGCTCCGACAAATTCGAGGTCAAGCCGTTCCCCCTCTTCTCCGCGCAGTTCGGCGACAGAGTGCAGATGGACATCACCGGCGTGACCGTCGATCTCTACCGGTGGGAAGGCCTGACGCTTGCCGCGCGGGGCGGATACGAGACGGGGCGGCAGGAGGACGATTCGGACTATCTGCGGGGCCTCGGCGACATCGACCCGGGCGGCGTCGTGGGCGGTATCGTCAGCTACGAGGCCGGACCGGTCGAGGTCTATGCCGCGCTCAACAAGACCGTGGGCGGCAGCGAGGGGCTGACCGGCACGTTCGGCGCGAAGGCCTCCCACCGCTACGAGCGCTTCATCGTCTCGGCCGATGTGTCGGGCACCTGGGCCGACGACAATCACATGCAGTCCTATTTCGGCATCACGGCGGAGCAGTCGGCCCGTTCGGGCCTTTCCGAGTACGATGCGCAGGCGGGCATCAAGCGCGTCGATCTCAAGACGTCCGTCACCTACATGATGACGGAGAGCTGGATGGTCACCGGCGGGGCCGGCGCGGGCCTTCTCCTGGGCGACGCGAAGGACAGCCCCGTCGTCAAGGACGATGTACAGCCCTTCGCGATGCTGGGCGTGGCCTATCGCTTCTGAGCGCGGGCGGGGGCGCTCCCGCGCGGGCGCCCGGCGGTCCTTCCGCCGGAGCCCCCGCTTGCAGTTCGGGTGTCCCGGAGTTCCATTTTCGTAAAAAGATACGCATGATGGCGCATGGGCCGGGCGCCGTTCGAGAAGCCCGCCACGGGGCGAGCAAGGAAGCTGGTGGAATGACGGGGGCGGGGGAACGCGGTGCCCGGGGCTCAAGGGGCGACGGGGCCTGAATGGAGCGTCTGGACTGCGACCGCATGTTCGTCGCCGTGCTCGACATCGGCAGCTTCGCGGGCGCGGCCCAGCGCCTCGGAACGAGCAGCGGGCAGGCGTCCAAGCTCGTCTCCAGGCTGGAGGCGGATCTGGGCGTCCAGTTGATCAAGCGCACCACGCGGGCGCTGGCCCCCACGGAGGTGGGCCAGGCCTATTACGAGCGCATCAAGGCCCTGCTCGACGAGTTCGACGCCCTGGACGCCTCCGTGCGAACGGCCTCCGGGGCGCCCGTGGGCCGGCTTCGCCTGACCGCGCCCATGTCGTTCGGTACGATCCAGCTCGCGCCCGTCCTTCTCGACTTCGCCAGCGCCTTTCCCGATATCCAGCTCGATGTCGGTTTTTCCGACCGGGTGGTGAACCTCGTGGACGAAGGCTTCGACGCGGCGGTCCGCATCGGCCATCCGGGCGACAGCAGCCTGATCGCACGCAAGCTGTGCGATGCGAGGATCCTGCTGGTGGCGGCCCCGGCCTATCTGGAGCGTCGCGGCGAGCCGGCATCCTCCCTCGATCTCATCGGGCACGATTGCATCGTGGACACCAATTTCCGCGATCCGCTGCACTGGAAACTGCGGGCGCCGGACGGGCGGCTGGTGGACGTGCCCATCTCCGGCCGGTTGCGCTTTTCCAGCGGGGAGGCCTGCCTTTCCGCTGCCGAAGCCGGTTTCGGCATTGCAAGGGTGCCCAGCTTCATCGCTGGTCCCCGGATCAGGGCGGGCCATGTCCGTCCCGTGCTCGGCTCGTCGGAGGACGCGCCGCTCGGCCTCTACGCGCTTTATCCGCCCGGCCGGCATCTGGCGCTCAAGGTGAGGGCGCTGGTGGATTTCCTGGCGAACCGCTACCGAGGCAAGCCGGCGTGGGACCAGGGCTGGTGATCCCCGGGGCGCCTTGGAATGCCCCGGGATCAATTCCGCTCGGGAAATGGAACGAGCCGTTGTTCATCGGCATGACGGCCGCATAAGCCCCGCCCAGGCATCCCACGCTCTGCACCTTGTCCGCTGACGGCAAAGGGGCTGCCTCGAGAACGGCGCGCCGCTTCATTCCTTCCATTATGGAACGAAAACCTTCCAGTTCCCCTGGATAATCATTCCGGTTGCGCGAGTGCATATCGGGTGGCGAGGCATTCCCCTTTCGTACAAGGATATTCGTCATGATCGACACCCGCACCGCCCCCTACGCCGTGCTCGTCCTGCGCCTGGCGCTGGGCATTCTCTTCCTGGCCCATGCCGGGCTGAAGATCTTCGTGTTCACGCCCGCCGGCACCGCCGGCTTCTTCGCCTCGCTCGGCCTGCCGGGCTGGCTCGCCTACGTCACCATCGCCTGGGAACTCGCCGGCGCCGCCGCGCTGATCCTCGGGGTGTGGCCGCGCCTTGCCGCGCTCGCGCTCGTCCCGGTTCTCCTCGGCACCATCTTTACCGTCCACGGGGCCGCCGGCTTCTTCTTCGACAATGCCGGCGGGGGCTGGGAATTCCCGGCGCTGTGGATCGTCGCGCTGATCGTGCTCGCGCTTGCCGGCGACGGCAAGTACGCGCTCAAGCCCACCCCGGCGCGCTGAACGCGCCCGCAACGGAGACAGGACCCATGACCACCGCCATCACGCGACCCGAAGCCGGCGAAACGCCCGTGTCCATGGGCCGGGTCGCGCTCACCGTCAACGATCTCGACCGCGTCAGCGACTTCTACCAGCGGGCGGTCGGGCTTCACCCCATGGGCGCGGACGGCGAGAGCGCGAGGCTGGGCGCCGGCGGCGCGGTTCTTCTGGAGTTGCGCCGCGACACGGCGGCGCGGCGGCGCTCTCCCCGGGAGGCGGGCCTCTTCCACACCGCCTTCCTGCTTCCCACGCGCGCCGATCTCGGCCGCTGGACCAACCATGCGATCGCCACCCGCACGCCCGTCGTCGGCGCTTCGGACCACGGCGTCAGCGAGGCGCTCTATCTGTCCGATCCGGAAGGAAACGGCATCGAGATCTACGCCGACCGCCCGGCCTCCGGCTGGAAATGGGCCGGCGGGCAGGTGGAGATGCCGAGCGATCCGCTCGACGTGGAAAGCCTGGTCGAAAGCGCCGGCGGGGCTCCCTGGCAGGGGTTCCCGGAGGGCTCGGTCGTTGGTCACGTGCATCTTCAGGTGGGGGCCATCCCCGAGGCCGAGGCCTTCTATTCGGGCATTCTCGGCCTCGACGTGACCTCCCGATACCCCGGCGGCACCTTTTATGCCGCCGACGGCTACCATCACCACATCGCGACGAATGTCTGGAACAGCCGTGGCGCCGGCCCGCGCAGCTACCCCTCCACCGGCCTTGCCGAGGTGGTGGTCAGCATGAACGGCGCCCGGCGCGAAGCGGTGCGCGAGCGAGCCGCCTCGCTTATCGAACAGGCGCCCGGCGCTCTCACCTTGAGCGACCCGTGGGGCACGGCGATCGCGTTGCGCGCGGCCGATTTCGACAACGACGCTTCTTGAGAGGAACGAATCATGCTGGTGGACGGCAAGTGGACGGCGGACTGGCAGCCGGTGCAGGCGACCGACAAGAAGGGCGGCTTCGTGCGCCAGACTTCCGGTTTCCGTCATTGGATCACGCCCGACGGCAGCGCCGGGCCGACGGGCGAGGCCGGCTTCAAGGCCGAGGCGGGGCGCTACCACCTGTATGTGGCGCTGATCTGCCCCTGGGCCTCGCGCACGCTGATCGCCCGCAAGCTCAAGGGGCTGGAGGATGCGATCTCGCTCTCGGTGGTGGAGCCCGCGCTGACCGACGAGGGCTGGCGCTTCGGCGATTATCCGGGCTCGGACCGCGACACGCTGAACGGTGCTTCGCATCTGCACGAGCTCTATACCCGCGCCGACCCGCACTATACGGGCCGGGCGACCGTTCCCGTGCTGTGGGACAAGGAGCGCGCGACGATCGTCAACAATGAATCGGCCGACATCGTGCGCATGTTCAATTCCGGCTTCGGCACGCTGGCCCGGCCGGATTTCGAGCTTTACCCGCAGGATTTGCGCGAGCGGATAGACGCGCTCAACGAGCGCATCTATCCGCGCCTCAACAACGGGGTCTACCGGGCCGGCTTCGCCACCACGCAGCTCGCCTATGAGGAGGCCTTCGCCGACGTCTTCTCCATGCTGGACGAGCTGGAGGAGCGCCTGGGCGGCGAGGGGCCCTTCCTGTTCGGCGAGCGCTTCACCGAGGCCGACATCCGCCTGTTCGTGACGTTGGTGCGCTTCGACGCGGCCTATCACGGCCTGTTCAAGTGCAATCTGCGCCGCCTGGCCGACTACCCGGCCCTCAGCGCCTATCTGGCGCGCGTCCTCGCGGTGCCGGGCGTGCGCGGCACGGTCGATATCGACCACATCAAGCGCGGCTACTATTCGATCAAGGCGCTCAACCCCACCGGTATCGTGCCCGTGGGGCCGGACCTTCCGGGGCTCGATCCGGTCGCTTCGCGATATGCGGGGCAGGCGGCGGGCGCGCAGGCGTTGAAGGAGCCGGCATGAGCGAGGGTCTCGTCATCTTCCTGCACGGCGTGGGCAGCCGTGGCGCGGACCTTGCCCCGCTCGGCGAGATGTGGCGCTCCGCGCTGCCGGGAACGGATTTCGCCGCGCCCGACGCGCCCTTCGCCTTCGACCAGGGCTCGGGCGGCCGGCAGTGGTTCAGCGTCCGGGGCGTCACGCCCGCCAACCGGGCCGAGCGGATTCTGGCCGCCCGAAGCGCGTTCGACGGGACGATCGCGGGGATCGTAGAGGCGCACGGCCTGACGGACCGGCTGGACCGGGTCGCCTTGGTCGGCTTTTCGCAAGGCTCGATCATGGCGCTCGATGCTCTGGTGTCCGGCCGCTGGCCTGTGGGCGCCATCGTCGCCTTCTCGGGACGCCTGGCCTCGCCCGAGCCCTTCGCGCCCTCCACGCGAACCCGGACCCTGCTCGTCCACGGCGACGCCGATCCGGTGATGCCGGTGCAGGAAGGCGAAGCGGCGCTGGACGGGCTGAAACGGGCGGGTGTCGATGCCTCCCTGACGGTCCTTCCGGGCCTGGGGCACACGATCTCGCCGCAGGGGGCCTCGGCGGCGCTCGACTTCCTCTCGCGGACAATCGCCGCGTAAGCGGGGAGCGCGGGCGCCGCGCCCCGTTCTCCCCGGCCGCAGCGAAGGCGGCCGTTCAGAACACCAGCCTGAAGCGCTGCTGGGATCGTTCGATATGGTCGCGCATGGCCGCTTCCGCTCCGGCGGGGTCGCGCCGCTTGAGCGCGGCCAGGATGCGCTGGTGTTCCTCATTGGCCTCGATCGTCGCCCGCGCGTGATAATGCAGGCGGAACAGATGCACATGCGTGTGCAGCCGCATCAGCGTCTCGTGCACGATGGCATTGCCGCTTTCGGCCGCGATGCGGTCGTGGAACTCGCTGTCGTAGCGGGCGAACTCGGCGTAGCCCTTCTGGTTCAGCTTGCCGTCCATGGCCCGCATGTTGCGGTCGTCGCGCTCCAGAAGCGCGAGGGCGTCGTCGCTGATATGCGTCGCGGCCCTGGCTGCCGCGAAGGGCTCAAGGAGCAGGCGCAGCTCGTAGAGCTGCGCAAAGCGCTGCTCGTCGATCTGGCCCGCCGCGCTGTATCCGATCAGGTGCGTCTTCACCACCAGCCCCTGCGCCTCCAGGCGCGACAGGGCCTCGCGGATCGGCGTCTGCGAAACGCCCAGTTCGCGCACGAGACTGTCGACCGACAGGCGCCCGCCGGGCGCGATCTTCAGCGACATCAACTGCGAATAGATCGCCTCGTACACATCGTCGACGAGCCGGGAGGGCCGTCTGATCGGTCCGTTCGCGCCGGCATTCGCTTTGTCTCTCACCATCGTCCCCGGAAAGCAGCTTGACCGAGGCGACGCCTATCATCATAGTGCCCGCAAGACAATCAGATATCCGATAGGATTATATATTGTGGAATTGATCGCTCTCGATGAGGCCCGTGCGGTGGGCTTGCGGGCGCTGGCGAAGGCAGGGGTGCCGGACGACCACGCGCGAACGCAGATCGAGCTTCTCCTCGACGCGGAGCTGCGCGGCGTGCCCTCGCACGGGCTGCTGCGGCTCGGCCGGATCATCGAGCGGATCGGGAACGGCGTTGCCGATCCCGCCGCGCGCGGGGCGCATTCCTGGCGCGCCGAAGGGTTCCTGGCGGTGGACGGGCAACGCGGGCTCGGCCCCGTCGTGGCCAATGCGGCGCTCGATGCCATCGCGGAGCGTGCGCGCCGCACGGGCATCGCGCTGGCGGCCATCTCCAATTCGAACCATATCGGTATGCTCGGCTGGTATGTGGAGCGCATGGCGGACGAAGGCTTCACCGCCATCGCCCTGTCCACCAGCGAGGCGCTCGTGCATCCCTGGGGCGCGCGCCGCGCCATGATCGGCACGAACCCCATCGCGATCGCCGTGCCGACGGGCGAAGGCGAGCCCTTCATGATGGATACGGCGACCGGGATCGTGTCGATGGGCGAGATCCACGACCATGCGAACCGGGGGGCGCCCATCCCGTCCGGCTGGGCGCTGGATGCGGAAGGCAATCCGACCACGGACGCCGCGGCCGCCAAGGACGGCGCCATCGCGCCCTTCGGCGGGGCGAAGGGATATGCGCTCGGCCTGGCGCTGGAGCTCATGGTGACGAGCCTTGCGGGCGCGGCGGTCGGCCGCGATGTCGTCGGCACGCTGGATTCGGACCGTGCCTGCAACAAGGGCGACGTCTTCATCGTCATGGACGGCCCGCGCCACGACCTCAGCCGCTATCTCGCGGAGCTTCGGGCGCTCGAACCCGCCGAGGGATTCGAGCGCGTGCTGATCCCTGGAGAGCGGGGCCGTGAATGCAGACGCCGCAGGCTCGTGGAGGGAATTCCCGTCGCGGAGGCGGTGTGGAACCGGATGCAGGCTTTGGCAGGAGTGGAACATGTCGCCGGATGAAGCTGGAAAGGGGAGGGCCATGCCGAACTTCGGGACCTTGCGCGTTCCGCGCAACATCGTCTTCGGGGCCGGGCAGCGCCGCGCCGTGGCGGGCTACGGGCGCGAGCTGGGCTCCCGGGCGCTGATCGTCACCGACGAGCGCCTCGGGGCCGATCGGGAGCTGCGCGACCTTGTGGACGCGCTCGCCGCCGCCGGCGTCCGGTCCCGCGTGTTCGCGGGCACCATGGCCGAGCTTCCGCTCGACTGCCTGGGGGCCGGCTGCAAGGCGGGCGCAAGCTTCGGCGCCGACCTCGTCATCGGCTTCGGCGGCGGAAGCTGCCTGGACGCGGGGAAGGTCATCGCGTTGATCCTCGCCCATGGCGGCCAGCCGAAGGACTATTACGGCGAGTTCGCCGTGCCCGGGCCCATCCTGCCGGTGATCGCGTTGCCGACGACCGCCGGAACGGGTTCGGAAGTGACCCCGGTCGCGGTGGTGGGCGATCCCGAGCGGGCCGTGAAGGTGGGCATCGCCAGCCCCCACCTCATCCCCCACACGGCGATCTGCGATCCCGAGCTGACCTATTCCTGCCCGCCGGGCCTGACGGCCGCCTCGGGCGCGGACGCCATGACCCATGCGATCGAGGCGTTCACCAATCTTCGCCGCGAGGCGACGGGAAGCGTCGTCCATGAGCATGTCTTCGTGGGCAAGAACGCGCTGAGCGACCATTTCGCGCTTCTGGCCATCTCGCATCTGGCCGCCGGCTTGAAGCGCGCCTGCGACGAGGGCGGCGACATCGAGGCGCGAGAGCGCGTCATGCTCGGCTCCCTCTCGGCGGGCCTTGCCTTCGGCACCGCGGGCACGGCGGCCGCGCACGCCGTCCAGTATCCGGTGGGCGCCATGACGCACACCGCGCACGGTGTCGGCGTGGCCGTGATGATGCCCTATGTGATGGCCTTCAATCGCGACCACTGCGAGGGCGCCCTTGCCGAGATCGCAAGGGCCATGGGGCTGGCGAGTGACGAGGGAACCGTGTCCGGCGCGGCAGTCGCCGCCGTGGAGGGGGTGCGCTCGCTGTTCGCCTCGATCGGCATTCCGCGCACCATCGCCGAGCTGGGGGTTCGCGAGGACCAGCTCGCCCTCGTCGCCGAGCAGGCGCTCGGCAGCGTGCGCCTCGTCAAGAACAATCCTCGCCCGCTCGACGCCGCGTCCATGCGGCTTCTCGTGGATGCCGCCTTCCATGGCGGTGATCCGCTCGCGGACATCCCGTTTTCCGAAACGCGAAAGGCTAGCTGAACGATGAATGCGATCCAGAAGATTTCCGCGGCGCTCAGCTTCGACATCGCCTCGATTCCCACCGACCTGATGATCGGAGGGCAGTGGCGGAAGGGCCGCGGCGGCGACCGGCTCGAGGTGATCGACCCGTCCACCGGCGCCCGGATCGCCGATGTCGCGAACGCCTCGATCGAGGACGCGATGGACGCCGTGCGGGCCGCGCACGAGGCCGGGCCGGGCTGGGCGGCGACGCCGCCGCGCAAGCGCTCCGACATCCTGCGCCGCTGCTTCGAGCTGATGATGGAGCGCCGCCAGATGCTGGCCGAGCTGATCAGCCTGGAGAACGGCAAGGCGCTGAGCGACGCGCAGGGCGAGGTGGCCTATGCGGCCGAGTTCTTCCGCTGGTTCTCCGAGGAAGCGGTGCGCCTGAACGGCGAAATCTACACGGCGCCGAGCGGCGCCAACAAGATCGTGGTGGAGCACCAGCCCATCGGCGTCGCCGTGCTGGTGACGCCCTGGAACTTCCCCGCCGCCATGGCCACGCGCAAGATCGCGCCGGCGCTGGCCGCCGGCTGCACCTGTGTGCTGAAGCCCGCGACGGAGACCCCGCTCACCGCCTACGCGCTCGCCGCGCTCTATGCGGAGGCCGGCGTCCCGGACGGTGTCGTCAACGTCGTCACCACCGGCCGCGCGGGCGCGACGGTCAGCGCCATGCTGCACGACCCGCGCGTGCGCAAGCTTTCCTTCACCGGCTCCACCGAGGTGGGGCGCCGGCTCCTTCACGAGGCGGCCGACACCGTCGTCTCCTGCTCCATGGAGCTGGGCGGCAACGCCCCCTTCATCGTCTTCGACGATGCCGATCTCGACAAGGCCATCGAGGGCGCGATGGTCGCCAAGATGCGCAATGGCGGCGAGGCCTGCACGGCGGCCAACCGCTTCTTCGTCCAGAAGGGCATTCTGGAGGCGTTCTCGACGCGGTTGGCCGAACGCATGGGCGCCATGGCGCTCGGGCCCGGCTACGATGCGGCCACGCAGTGCGGCCCGGTGATCAACGCCGAGGCGCTGGAGCGGATCGACGGCCTCGTTCGCGATGCGGAGGGGCGCGGGGCGCGCACGCTGACGGGCGGCCGGCGGGCGGATCGCGAGGGCTTCTATTTCCCGCCCACCGTCCTGTGCGACGTTCCCGCCGAAGCGAGCATCACGGCCGAGGAGATCTTCGGCCCGATCGCGGCCATCGCCTCCTTCGAGACGGAGGAAGAGGCGATCGCGCGGGCGAACGACACCGAGTACGGCCTGATCTCCTACGTCTTCACCGAAGACCTCGGCCGCGCCATGCGCGTGGCCGAGAAGCTCGACAGCGGAATGGTGGGCGTGAACCGGGGGCTCGTGTCCGACCCGGCCGCCCCCTTCGGCGGCACCAAGCAGAGCGGGCTCGGCCGGGAGGGCGCCCATCACGGCATCATGGAGTTCTGTGAGACCAAATACATCGCCGTCACCTGGTAGGCGGCCACCGAAGAGGGAGGAATTCGGTTTGAAAATCACCAAGATCGAGGCATTTCAGGTGACGATGGGCAATGGCGACGGCTGGATGCCGAAGAGCGCCTTTGTCCGCATCGAGACGGAGGACGGCGCGTTCGGCATGGGGGAGGCCTCGCCCATGCTGGGAGGCTACGCCTCGCTGGTCGTGGTGGCGCGAGATCTCGCGCCGGCGCTGATCGGCAAGGACGTTCTCGACCATGCCATCCTCGTGGACCGGCTGTTCCACAAATGCGTGAAGCTGGGGCCGGAGGGCGTGGCCACCGCCGCGCTGGCGGCCGTCGACATCGCCCTGTGGGACCTGAAGGGCAAGCTCTTCGGCCAGCCTGTCTACAAGCTCCTGGGCGGCGCCTGGACGACCAGCCTTCCCTGCTACTCCTCGGTCGGCGGCAATGCCGCGCGCAGCGTGGACGAGGTGGTGAGGGAGGTCGAGGCGCGCGTGGCGAAGGAGAGACCGGCGGCCGTCAAGATTCGCTGGGACGGCGACCGGACGCGGCAGGATGTCGATATCGCCGGGGACATCGCCAAGGCGAAGGCGGTCCGCAAGCTCCTGGGCGACGGCTTCCCGATCGGCTTCGACGCCAATAACGGCTATTCCGTGGGCGGCGCGATGCGCGTCGGCCGCGCGCTGGAGGACCTTGGATACGACTGGTTCGAGGAGCCGGTGCAGCACTACAACGTGCGGGCCATGGGGGAGGTGGCCCAGCGTCTCGACATCACCGTGTCCGCCGGAGAGCAGACCTATACGCTGCAGGCGGTGCGGGACCTGATCGAGGCGGGCGTGCGCATGGTGCAGCCCGACATCGTCAAGATGGGCGGCATCACGGGCATGATGCGCTGCGCCGCGCTGGCCCATGCGGCGGGTGTCGAGCTCGTGCCGCACCAGACGCAGCCGGTGGTGGGGCATCTGGCCAACCTGCACGTCCTGTCCACCTTGATGCATCTTTCCAAGCCCGTCGAGCTGGCGGACATGTGGGAGCGGGGCTCGCCCGTCTTCGTCAATCCGGCCGAGCCGAAGGACGGGCGGTTCCACCTGCCGTCCGCTCCCGGCCTCGGCGTCGAGATTCATCAGGAGGAGTTCGATCGACGAGCCGTGCTCGTCGCGCAATGACATTTTCGCTGGGAGGCAAGCACATGATGAACCGCAGGCAGTTCCTTTCGCAGACCGCGATCGCGGGCTCGGCACTTTCACTCGGCCTAGCGGCGGGATGGGGGCCCGCCCTGGCGCAGTCGGACACGTTGTCCATCGCCCTGGCGTCCCGGACGTCGAACGGCATGAACCCGCAGAAGCCCGGCATCGCCGGCGCCGACAACTGGGTCATCTACCAGCTCTTCAACCAGTTGGTGAAATCGCCGCTCGGCAAATGGGCGACGCGGCCGGAGGAGTTCGAGCCCAATCTCGCGCAGTCCTGGGAGATGTCGGACGACGCGCGCACCTTTACCTATGCGCTTCGGGAGGGCGTGCAGTTCCACAAGGGCTATGGCGAGCTGACGGCCGACGACGTCGTCTTCACCTTCGGCCGTCATCTGGACGCCTCGATCCCGACCCTGAACAAGGTGCTCTACGCCAATATCGAAACGGTGGAGGCGCTCGATCCGCGCACGGTGCGCTTCGTCCTCAGGCAGCCCGACCCCACGTTCAACGGCACCTGCGCCTCGCAGATCACCGCCAGCATCCTTTCGCGCAGGGCCTTCGAGGAGAAGGGCGAGGGCTACGACACCGATCCGATCGGGACCGGCCCCTACCAGTTCCAGTCCGTGGACCAGAATCGCGGCCTCCTGCTGACCGCCTTCCCGGAGCATTTCGACGGGCCGCCCGCCACGCCCAACCTCCAGGTCTCCTTCATCGCCGACACGACGGCGCGCACGCTCGCCTTCGCTTCCGGCCAGCTCGACATGATCGAGGGCGTGCGCGCGCCCGGCTGGCTCCAGACGATGCGCCAGCGCTCGGCCGACACCATCTTCGACGCCACCGAGCCCGGCAGCTTCAACGAGCTTCACCTCAACCTCACGCGCAAGCCTCTCGACGATCTGCGGGTGCGCCAAGCCATTCGCTACGCGATCAACAACGAGCAGATCGCCGCCGCATTCGGCGAGCTGGCCACGCCCATGGTCGGCGTCATCGCGCCGCAGTTCGAGGGCTCGGTGACGAAGGACGAGCTGCCGCCGGAGCTGCGCTACGACTACGACCCGCAGAAGGCCCGCGCCCTCCTGGCCGAGGCGGGGCATCCGGACGGCATCACCATCCCCTGCTACACCAGCCAGCGGGAGGACTACGCGACCATCAGCCTCATGATCCAGGAGCAGCTTCGGGCCGCCGGGATCACGCTCGACATGCAGATAGTCGATCATTCGACGTTCCGGTCCGACAACCGGCTGGATCGCAACAGCCTGCAGCTCTACTCGTCGAGCTTCCCGCCCGTCCCCACGCAGCCCTTGGTGCAGATGCTGTCCGCCGCCGCCGCCGTCAAATCCGACGGGAGCGGGCAGGACAATTTCAGCCATTACGGCGTCGCCATGGAGGGTATCGACGCGCTGATGGCGGAGGCGGAGAACGAGCCGGATTTCGACCGGCGGATCGCCATCATCAAGGAAGCCGAGAAGAAGATCCTCGCCGATCTGCCGACCCTGGGCATCATCACGCTGTCCTACGTCATCGCCCGCAACCCGCGCGTCGATCTGGGCTACGAGGTCGAGGGCGGCCCGGCCTACTGGTCCCTGGCCCGGGCCAGGCGACTGGCCTGACGAGGAGAGCCCCATGTCGAGAACCCTCTATGTCAGGCTCCTCGACGCCGTTCCGACGGTGCTCCTGGTCCTGACCCTCGTCTTCGTGGCGCTCCGGCTCCTGCCGGGCGACCCCGCCATGGTCGCGCTGGGCGACTACGCCACGCCGGAGCAACTCGCGCTGTTCCGGGCCCAGATGGGGCTCGATATCCCCATCTGGCAGCAGTACTTCGTATTCCTGAAGGACATGCTGACGCTGGATTTCGGCCAGTCGCTCATCTCGGGCCAGCAGGTCACGACGCTGATCTGGCGCAACCTGCCCTTCACGCTGGAGCTGACGCTCGCCGCCGTGCTGATCGGCATCCTCATCGGCATCCCCTTCGGCGTCTGGGCCGCCGTGAAGCGCAATCGCCTGCCGGACTCGGGGATGCGCACCTTCTCGCTGCTCGGATACGCCATACCCGACTTCTATCTCGGCGCTCTCCTGCTGATCGCCTTCGCGCTCAACCTGCAATGGTTCCCGATCAATGGCGGGGGCGAGGGGTTCGTCGACCGGCTCCATCACCTGGTGCTGCCGGCGGTGACGCTGGCGACGATCAAGATCGCCTTCCTGGGGCGCCTCACGCGCACCTCGATCCTGGAGGTCCTGTCGAAGGACTATGTGCGGACCGCGCGCGCCAAGGGGGCGGGGGAGCGGCGGGTGATCTACCGCCATGCCCTGCGCAACGCCCTGTTGCCCGTCACCACCGGCATCGGCCTCAGCATCCTGTCCACGCTGTCGGGCTCGGTGGCGGTGGAGCTGGTCTTCAACCGGCCGGGCCTGGGCAGCATGCTCGTCACCGCCATCGCCGAGCGCGACTACCCGGTGATCCAGGCCGGCGTCGTCATCTTCGCCCTCAGCGTCGTCGTGGTGAACCTCCTCGTCGATCTCGCCTACGCCTTCATCGACCCACGCCTGAGGGGGAACTGATGACCGTTTCCGACGCCAACACCGCCATCGTCGCGGCGCGACCGCCCTCCAGCGTCCTCCGGCGGATCGCCTTCGCCAAGCCGACCACCACGGTCGCGCTCGTCGTCATCGCCCTCTATCTGGCGATGGCCCTCTTCGCGCCCTTCATCGCTCCCTATGATCCGCTGGCGCAGAGCTACTTCGCGATCAGCGCCTATCCCTCGGCCGAGCACTGGCTGGGCACCGACCAGTTCGGCCGCGACGTGCTCTCGCGCCTGATCTACGGCGCGCGCAACTCGCTGACGCTCGGGCTGATCGCGCCCGTCCTGGCGGCCGTCATCGGAACGGCGCTCGGGGTCTCGGCCGGCTATTTCGGCGGGCTGATCGACCGCATCGTCACGCGGCTGATCGACCTTCTCCTGTCCTTTCCCGAGCTGCTTCTGGCGATCATCATCGCGGCGGCGCTGGGCGGAGGCTTCTGGAACGTCGTCATCGTGCTGACGATCGCCTTCGTCCCCGGTTTCGCGCGCGTTTCCCGGGCCGCGACCCTCTCGGTGAAGGAAGAGCCCTATGTCGAGGCGGCCGTGTCGATCGGGGTGCGCACGCCCGTGATCATCCTTCGGCACGTGGTGCCGAACATCTCCGCCTCGGTGGTGCTTCTCCTGACCTTGTGGATCGCCTCCGCGATCCGCCTGGAGGCCGCGCTCAGCTTCCTGGGCATCGGCACCCGGCCGCCGAGCCCGAGCTGGGGCAACATCATCCGGGACGGGCTGGGCAACGTGTTCGGGACGCCCTGGCCGATCATCGGGGCGGGCTGCGCGATCACCATCATCGTGCTGGCCTTCAACATCCTGGGCGACACCGTTCGCGACGTTCTCGATCCGGAAGCGGCTGAATAGCCATGAAGCTCCTCCGGTACGGACCGCCGGGCCGGGAGCGGCCCGGCATGATGGACGACGCGGGAGAGATCCGGGACCTCTCGCCCCACATGCGCGACCTCGACGGCGATGCGCTGGGGCCGGAGAGCCTCGCGGCGCTCGGCCGGATCGATCCGGCCACGCTGGCGCGGGTCGAGGGCGCCGTGCGCCTCGGCGCCTGCGTGGCCCGGCCCGGAAAATTCGTCTGCCTCGGGCTGAACTATGCCGACAACGCGCGCGCCCTCGGCCTGCCGAGGCCGCAGGAGCCGGCCATCGCCATGAAGCCGCTTTCGGCCGTGTGCGGCGCCGGGGACGATATCGAGCTGCCGCGAGGCTCGGCGGCCACGGACTGGGAGGTCGAGCTCGGGGCGGTGGTGGGGCGCCGGGCGCAATATCTGGAAGCCGGGGAGGGGCTTGCCCACCTCGCCGGCTACTGCCTCGTCAACGACCTGTCCGAACGCCACTTCCAGGCGGCGCGGGGCGGGGATTCGAGCAAGGGGCGGGGCCATGACAGCTTCGGCCCCGTCGGTCCCTATCTGGTGATGCGCGACGAGATACCCGATCCGCAGGATCTGCGGCTCTGGCTGGAGATCGACGGCGAGCGCGTCCAGTCCGGCTGGACCGGCGACATGTTCTTCGGCGTGGACGAGATCGTCGTCCATCTTTCGCAGTTCATGACGCTCCTGCCCGGGGACATCATCGCCACCGGAACCCCGGCGGGCATCGGCGCCGGCATGAAGCCGCCGCGCTTCCTGCGGGAAGGGCAGATGGTTCGTCTCGGCGGGACGGGGCTGGGCGAGCAGGCGCACCGTGTCACCGCCCCGTTCGGCACATGAACAAAACGGCCGGCAGGCCCGTCGCCCGCGCGGCGAGGCATCGAACGGCAGGAGGAAACCCATGTCGATGACGCAACAGCATTCCATTCCCGCAGCGAGACCGGAGGCGGCGGTTCTCCCCGAGGCCGCGCTCAGCGTTCGCGGCCTCAGAACCTCGTTCCGCAGCGGCGCGGGCTGGACGCCTGTCGTCCGGGGCATCTCCTTCGACGTTCCGCTGGGGCAGACGCTCGCCATCGTGGGCGAATCGGGCTCGGGCAAGAGCGTCACCGCCATGTCCATCATGCGTCTCCTGCATCGCGAGAAGACCCGCATCGAGGGGCAGGTGATGCTCGACGGGCGCGATCTCCTGGCGCTGGACGAGGAGGAAATGCGCAAGGTGCGCGGCAACGCCATCTCGATGATCTTCCAGGAGGCGATGACGAGCCTCAATCCCATCCTGACGATCGGGGAGCAGATCGCCGAGGCGCTGACCCTGCACAAGCCTCTGAGCAAGCGCCAGGCGCGCGAGGAAGCGCTGCATCTCCTGGAGAAGGTGCGCATCCCCGCGCCGCAGAAGCGCCTGAACGAATACGCGCATAACTTCTCCGGCGGGATGCGCCAGCGCGCCATGATCGCCATGGCGCTGGCCTGCAAGCCGAAGGTGCTGATCGCCGACGAGCCGACCACGGCCCTCGACGTGACCATCCAGGCCCAGATCCTCGAGCTGATCAAGCAGCTTCAGGAGGAGGAGGGCATGTCCGTCCTCTTCATCACCCACGACATGGGGGTCGTGGCGGAGATCGCCGAACGCACGATCGTCATGCTGAAGGGGGAGATCGTGGAAAGCGACGCGACCGAGGTGATCTTCCGGAACGCCGCGCACCCCTACACGCGGATGCTGCTCACCGCCGTGCCGCAACTGGGCGCGATGAAGGGAGAGCCCTACCCGAAGCCGTTTCCCGAGGTCGATCGCGCGACCGGGCTGGCGAAGCCGCTGGCGCTGGAGCTGCAATCGACGCCCCCGGAGGACGATCCGCTTCTTCGGGTGCGCGGCCTGACCAAGCGCTACGATATCCACACGGGCCTCCTGCGCCGCGTGTCCAGCCGCATTCACGCGGTCGAGAACATCTCGTTCGACCTGCGCAGGGGCGAAACCCTGTCGCTGGTCGGGGAGTCGGGCTGCGGCAAGTCGACCACCGGGCGGGCCGTGATGCACCTGACCAAGCCCAGTGCGGGGTCGGTCCTCCTCGAGGGCAAGGACATCGCGGCGATGACGGGCCACCAATTACGCAATGCGCGGCGGTCGGTGCAGATGATCTTCCAGGACCCGTTCGCCAGCCTCAGCCCGCGCCGCACGATCGGCGACTCGATCGCCGAACCCTTCCTGACGCACGGGCTCGGCTCGGCCGAGGACGCGCGCAAGCTCACCGCGGACCTCCTGGAACGGGTCGGCCTGTCGCCCGACATGGCCGGGCGCCTGCCGCACCAGTTCTCCGGCGGGCAGCGCCAGCGCATCTGCATCGCCCGTGCCCTGGCGCTTTCGCCGAAGGTCATCGTGGCGGACGAATCCGTGGCCGCGCTCGACGTTTCGGTGAAGGCGCAGGTGATCAACCTCCTGATCGAGCTCCAGAGAAGCCTCGGAATCTCCTATCTCTTCATCTCCCACGACATGGCGGTGGTGGAGCGGATCAGCCATCGCGTGGCGGTGATGTATCTCGGCGAGATCGTGGAGATCGGTCCTCGGGAGCGGATCTTCGGCAACCCGCGGCATCCCTATACGAGGAAGCTCCTGGACGCGGTTCCGCTGCCCGATCCCTCGCGGCGCGGCATGAGGCGCCTCATCTCGAACGACGAGATCAAGAACCCGCTCCGCGCAGCGGATTACGTGCCCCCGCAGCGATCCTACGAGGAGGTCGCGGAAGGGCATTTCGTGCTCGCATGAGGGCACGGGAAGAGCAGGGCCGGTGAACGGGGTATCCATATGATGCGAATGGAAGACTATCGGCTGCGGGGCGTCACCGCCGCGCAGGCCACCTATCTGGGCAGCGAGGCGCTTGAAGTGCGCATGTCGCCCGCCGACTGGCAGGACCCCGCCCGCGAGGCGCTGAGCGACCGCGACTTCATGGCATGGCTGCCGGTCGACTTCCATGACGGGACGATCGAGGCGGAGGTGGCGAGCGTGCTGGCGCCGGGCGCGCCGGACTATGCCCGTGGCTTCATCGGCCTCGCCTTCCGCATCACACCGGACGGGCGCTTCGAGAGCATCTATCTGCGCCCGGTCAACAGCCTCGTGGACGATCCTGTCCGGCGCAATCGCAGCGTCCAGTACGTGGCCTATCCCGATTTCCGCTTCGACCGGCTGCGCGAGGAGGCGCCGGGCCGGTACGAAACCCATGCCGACCTTGCGCTGGAACGCTGGATCGCGATGCGCATCCTTGTGAAGGGCGCGCGCGCCGAGCTTTACCTCGACGGGGCCCCGGAGCCCACGCTGGTCGTGCCCGACCTCAAGCACGGCGCCGATCTTCGCGGCGGGGTGGGGTTATGGCTCGAATCGGGAACCATCGCCTATTTCCGCAACCTGCGCATCGACACGCGGGACTGACGGCGGGTGAGGCGCGCGCTTCGCATCAGTCCATGATGCGCCGGTCGAACCGCCGCCGCGCGTCCTCCACCTCGTCGAAATGGGCCAGCGTCCATGCGTAGAGCGCCTTGAAGGGCGTTTGCAGCGAACGGCCGAGCGGGGTGATCGCGTACTCGACCGCCACCGGCGAAAGGGGAATGACACGTCGCGAGACCAGTCCGTTGCGCTCCAGGCGGCGCAGGCATTGCGTCAGCGCCTTCTGGGTCACGCCCTCCAGATGGCGCTTGATGGCGTTGAAGCGCATGGGGCCGTTGTCCAGCACGGTCAGCACCATCATCGACCATTTGTCCGCGATCTGGTCGAAGAGCAGGCGGCTGGGGCAATCGACGGCGAAATGCTCGCATTCGGCCACTAGGTTTCCTCCGGTATACTTGGGGGAGTTGAAGTGCGTTATTGACACTAGGTCTATGATGTATACCTAAGCCGCTCCCGCTTCAACGGAGCTTGTCCAGCATGACGTCCCCGGTCGACGCCCTCTTCCGCCCCTTCCAGCTGAAGTCCCTGAGCCTTCCCAACCGCATCGTCATGGCCCCGATGACGCGCACCTTCGCGCCGAACGGCGTGCCGGGCGAGGCGAACGCGGCCTATTATCGCCGGCGCGTCGAAGGCGGCGTCGGCCTGATCCTCTCCGAGGGCACGGTGATCGACCGCCCGGTCTCGCGCAACGAGCCGGGCATTCCCTTCTTCCATGGGGAAGAGGCGCTGGCCGGCTGGCGGGGCGTCATCGACGCGGTCCATGCGGCGGGCGGCAAGATGGGGCCGCAGATCTGGCACACCGGCTCCACGCGCGGCATGAGCGGCTGGGAGCCGGAGACGCCGGTGGAAAGTCCGTCCGGGCTCGTCGCGCCGGGCGAACCGAGGGGGGAGGCCATGAGCGAGGAGGCCATCGCCGATACGGTGGCGGCCTTCGCGCGCGCCGCGGCGGACGCCAGGCGCCTCGGCTTCGACACGGTCGAGATCCATGGCGCGCACGGTTATCTCATCGACCAGTTCTTCTGGCAGGGCACGAACGAGCGTACCGACCGCTATGGCGGCGCGACCATCCGCGAGCGCTCCCGCTTCGCGGGCGAGGTGGTGGCGGCCATCCGCGCGGCGGTCGGCCCCGACTTCCCGATCATCCTTCGGCTCAGCCAGTGGAAACAGCAGGACTATAAGGCGCGCCTGGCCGAGACGCCCGACGAGATGGCGGACTGGCTCCAGCCGCTGGTCGATGCCGGCGCCGACATCCTCCACTGCTCACAGCGGCGATATTGGGAGCCGGAGTTCCCGCAGATCGACGGCGAGAGCGGCCTCAACTTTGCCGGCTGGGCCAAGAAGCTGACGGGCGCGGCCACGATCAGCGTCGGCTCGGTCGGCCTGTCGGGCGAGTTCCTCGCCGCCTTCTCGGGCGAAGGCTCCGCGACCGTGGGAATCGACCGCCTCGTCGAGCGCATGGAGCGCGACGAGTTCGACCTTATCGCCGTGGGCCGGGTGCTGATCAGCGACCCGCAATGGGTCGCGAAAGTGCGGGCAGGCGACTCGGCCGGCCTGAAGGGCTTCGACGCAAAGGCTCTCGCCGAGCTCGTCTAGGGATCGGATCCCGGACTTGATGGTGCAGCGGCCGGCGAAGGCGGGCGCGCGATCGAGGCTTCGTTCGCGCGCTCCAAGGGGCTGCCCTTTCCGCGAAGGCTGCGGCGACCGATTCTGGAGGCCCTGGCTATCCTGCCGAGAGAGCGGTTCCCGCCGCCGCTATTCCACAAGCCCGAGGATCGGCCCGTAGCCGCCATGCCAGGAGAAGTCGTTGCGCCTCATCTCCGGCAGGTAGATTCCAGCGCCGCGGCCGCCGTCGAGGAAAAGCGCATTCGGGCAAGCCAGATGGTCGCGGAACAGCCGGGCGAAGTCGTAGAAGTTGACGCGGCCGTCGCTGATGGCGAACCGGACCTCTCCTCCTTCGCACACGCCCACGCCGCTGCGGCGCGTCCTGTCGGTGGAGCCGGGAATGAACGCGGGGTGCAGCCTGTTCTCGATGACCAGCATCGGTCCCGATTGAGTGGCGAAGCGCACATCCGGCCGCTCGGCGAGGTATTCCTCGGTGGGAAGGATGCCCGCGCCGGCCTCGCCTAGAAAGAAAATGCCGTTGGGCTTCTTGTAGAAGTTGGGGACCCGCGACGGCGGGCCGTCAACGCTGGCCGTATCCGCCGGTCGCAACTCGCCACCATTCTCGACATGAAGGCCGACGGGCGAGAAGTCGGTCTGGTACATGCCCGCGTTGATTGCGAAGATCAGCGCCCGCCCCTCGTTGCCGAGCGCCGCGGCCAGATTGGAGAAAGTGCGATAGGGGCCGCCCTCGGCATTCTGCCAGACGAGCCGCAGGTCGGACACGGCCGGGTCGATCGTGCAGACGACATAGCCGGCCCCCTCGAAGCTCTCCTCGGCGCATGGCCCGGCTTTTGCCGGCTGCGTGAGGGGCGCGGCAAGCAGCGCCAGCATCGCCGCCTTCAACGCGCTCCCGGAAGATGCCCAGACAGCCATGCCATGTCCTCGCTTCGTGTCAGCCATCGGCCAATAGCAGAACAATGCCGGATTTCTGAAGGCAGACGAGCGCGGGCATTCGCGAGGTCGCATCGGCTTCCTCGTGAAGAATGGTGCCCTGCTCGTTATCGACGACATGCGGGAGCGTCGTGGCGTTTGGGAAAGCACCGGGTCGTGGGGGGAGGGGGCCGGTTCCCGCCGAAGTATGATGTTGCCTGCCGGATATCGCGGGGCTATCAGCCCCGATGATGCTGGATGTTGTCGCTCTATATCGCTTCGTGCCGCTCGAACGTCTCGAGGCCCTGCGCGAGAATCTATCGTGCCTGTGCCGGGACAACGGCCTGCGCGGCACGATCCTCATCGCCTCGGAAGGCATCAACGGAACTGTCGCGGGCACGGCCGCCGGAACCTCGGCCCTCATCGAAGCGCTCGAGGCGATCTGCGCGATCTCGAAAGGCGAGGTCAAGCATTCCAAGGCGAGCCACTGGCCCTTCTCCCGGATGAAGGTGCGCATCCGCCCCGAACTGATCACCATGCGCGCGCCGGAGGCCGATCCGTCCCGGCAGGCCGGAACCTATGTCGCCCCGGCCGACTGGAATGCCCTCATCGAGGCGCGGGACGTCCTCGTGCTGGATACCCGCAACCGGTATGAAACGAAGGTCGGAACGTTCGAAGGGGCCGTCGATCCGCGGATCGACAGTTTCACGGAGTTCAAGACATTCGTCGAAGCCGAGCTGGATCCGGCCGTGCATCGCAAGGTGGCGATGTTCTGCACCGGCGGCATCCGCTGCGAGAAGGCTTCCAGCTACATGCTGTCGAAGGGTTTCGAGACCGTCTATCACCTCAAGGGCGGTATCCTGAAGTATCTGGAGGACATCCCGCCGTCCCGCTCACGCTGGAACGGCGAATGCTATGTCTTCGATGGGCGTGTGGCGGTCGGGCATGGCCTGAAGCCCGGCACATGGATCGCCTGCCATGCCTGCGGCGAACCGCTCGGCGAAACGGAGACCCGCTCGGCTGCCTACGAGCCGGGCGTGTCCTGTTCCCATTGCATCGAAGAGCTGACCGACGAGCGCGCTCGCGATCTGCGGGCCCGGCACCGGCGCCTTCTGCAAACGCCCTCCGGGTCGCAGGCGGATCTGTCGACGCCTCGCCAGATCGCCGATAGCTGACGATCCTGGAGGGCACGCCGACAGAACGGTCTCCGAGAGACCTCCGGCCTGCCCGGACCGATCGCCAAAGTCGGATAGCCGAGTGAGGCAAGCCATCGCCGCGCTCGGCGTTCTCACCGCCCGCCCCTCGGCCTTCAGCGGCCTCCCGCTCGTCATCGTCGCGCGCGGCCTCCAACTGCGCCTGGCGCTGGCACGCATCGTGGCTATCGCCCTGTTGCTGGCCGGCGCCCTCTTTTCGCTCGTGAAGGGGCTCTACTGGGAAGAGGCGCTGGTGCTCACCGCCATCGCCGCGCTCCTGGGCGCCTACGGACCGGCTATCGCAAGCGAGACTGGCGCGCCTTCCGGCCGACGCCGCGTTGGCTCGCTCTGATTGAACCGCTTCTCGCGATCGCCGCGTCAATCCTGGCCCACTGCATCGTCGGTCAATCCTGAATACGCATCCCGCAGCGACCATCTTCACGGGCCGGTTTCGTTAAGTGAGGGGCAGGGCACTGTCACGGCCGGCGGCCGTCAAGCTGCGCACCCTCGGCGACTGGTAGGCCTGCCGGAAATAGTCGCGGAACGCTTCGGCCGTGCGGGTCAGTCCGCTCTCGCGGCTCCAGGCAAGGCCGACATCCATGGTCGGCACCTGGTCGTTGAGCACTACCGTCTCCAAGCGTTGGCCCTCCAGCGACCAAGGGCGGTAGACCATGTCGGACAGGATGGCTACACCTTGTCCGCTGGCCACGAGCGAGCGCACTGCCTCCACGGACGAGGTGCGCAGCGCGACGTTGGGTTCCATCTGGGCCGCGCGCCAGTAGCGGACCGAACTCTCCTCCGCCTCGTCGACGGTGAGCATGATGTAGGGCTCGTGCAAAAGGTCCTGCAAGCCTAGCGAATCGCGTTTGAGCAGCGGATGGCGCGAGGTGAGCCAGAGACGGCGGGGTGAGGCGACCACGCGCTCTGCGGCAATGCGCAGATCGTTCACGTTCGAGGTGAGAAGCACCGCGATGTCGAACCGCCCGTCCGTAAGTCCGGCCTCGATGGACTGCCGGTCGGTCTCATGCAGCCGGATGTCGAGGCCCGGATAGGAGCGTCGCAGTCGGTGCAGATGGTTGGGCAGAAAGTAGCCGATCACGGTGTAGGTGGCCGCCACTGACAGGTGCCCCTCGATGGCCGCCGAGGGGAGACGCAGCGTGCTTGCCTCCTCTACCTTTTGCAGGATGTCGTAGGCATGGAAGAGAAATTCTCGCCCCGAAGGGGTCAGCTCCATGCCGGAGGGTGAGCGCCGGAACAGCTCCACTTCGATGCCTCTCTCAAGGTCGCGGATCGCGGTGGTGACCGCCGATTGCGAGATCGAGAGCTCCACGGCAGCCTGCGAGATCTGGCCCAGCTCCGCCGTGGCAACGAAATAGCGGAGTTGGCGCAGGGTAAGCATGGCTGACCTGAGGCGGGCGACGTTCTGTTTTTACGATAGCTTACCGCGTGAAAATAGAATTTTCAAAGAGGCCGATGATTTTCTAGCCTCCTTCCACCCTAGCGAAGAAGGATCCGGGCGAACGTGCAGGCGGTAGATATCAATTGCGACATGGGCGAGCGCTTCGGGGTTTGGCGCCTCGGCGGAGCCGACGACGCGGCGCTGATGTCGCTGATCAGCTCCGCCAATATCGCCGCAGGCTTCCATGCGGGCGATCCTGACCTCATCGCGAGCACCGTCGCGCTGGCGGTCGAGAACGGGGTCGCGATCGGGGCCCATCCGGGTTTTCCTGACCTCAAGGGCTTCGGGCGCCGGCGTATGGAGGGTCTGCCGGAGGAGTTCGTCAACGATATCGTCTATCAGGTGGGGGCGGTCGCCGAGTTCGCGCGCCGGAGCGGTGATGCGCTCGCCCACGTCAAGCCGCACGGGGCACTCTACATGGAATTGGCCCGCAGCGAGGCAATGTCCGCTCTCTTCATCGATTATATGCGCATGGCGCGCCCTGACACGCCGATATTTTGCATGGACGTCTCGCACACATGCCGGATCGCGCGCGAGGCCGGTCATCCGGTCGTGCGCGAGTTCTTTGCCGATCGCGACTACGGCGAGGACGGTGCCATCGTCTTCACGCGGCGCGTCGGCGCTCTCGATCCGGCCGCTATCGCCGACAAGGTGCTGAAGGCCTGCCGAGAGGGGCGGGTGACGGCGGTGACGGGGCGCGAGGTGGATATCGTCTTCGAGTCCGTCTGCTTCCATTCCGACACGCCAGGCTCAACCGAGATCGCCCGCGCCATACGCGAGCGGCTGGACGGTGCCGGCATCGACATCCGCCCTGTTTCCCAGAACTAGACGAGGACACGCCATGCCCAAGCTCGAGATCCGTGCCCCCATGCCCGGCGTGTTTTACCGCCGTCCCTCGCCGGACACCCCGCCTTTCAAGGCGGACGGAGACCCCCTTTCGCCGGGCGAGGTGGTGGGACTCATCGAGGTGATGAAGAGCTTCCACGAGGTGAAGGCAGAAGTCGGCGGTGCTGCGCTCGCCTTCCTCGCTGAGGACGGAGATGCGATCATGGCGGGGCAGGTCCTTGCTGAGGTGGAGGACTGAGCAGCATGGCGATCGGCTCCCTCCTCGTCGCCAACCGCGGTGAGATCGCGGTGCGTATCCTGCGCGCGGCGAAGGCACTTGGCATTCGCACCGTGCAGGCCTACAGCGCCGCCGACGCGGACTCGCTCGCCGTGCGCATGGCCGACGAAGCCGTGCTCATCGGCCCGCCGCCCGCCGCCAAGTCCTATTTGAACGGCGCCGCCATCATCGAGGCCGCGAAGGGGCATGGCGCCGACGCTATCCATCCGGGTTATGGCTTCCTCGCCGAGAACGCCGATTTTGCGCAAAGCGTGGAGGCTGCCGGCCTTGTTTTCGTCGGTCCGTCGGCGCAGGCGATTCGTCTCCTCGGGGACAAAGTAGCCGCGCGCGAGGCCGCGCGCCGGGCGGGCGTTCCCACCGTGCCGGGCAGCGAGGGGCGAATCGCTGATGCGCGCGTCGCCCGCGAACTGGCCGCAACAATGGGCTTTCCGGTGATGATCAAGGCCGCAGCCGGCGGGGGTGGGCGGGGCATCCGCATCGTCTCCGACGCAGGCGCCTTCGAGACCCAGTTCGCGCAGGCGAGCGCCGAGGCGCTGGCCGCTTTCGGCGACGGTAGCCTCTATGTCGAGCGCTTCATCCCCCGTGCGCGCCATGTCGAGGTGCAGATCCTGGGCGACGGCAAGAACGTGATCCATTGCTTCGAGCGCGAATGCTCCGTCCAGCGCCGTCGCCAGAAGGTATGGGAGGAGGCGCCGGCCTTCGGCCTTACAGACCCTCTGCGCGCGGCGCTTTGCGAAAGCGCCGTCTCGCTCGGCCGCTCTGTCGGCTACCGGGGCGCAGGCACCGTGGAATATCTTTACGACCCGGATGAAGAGCGCTTTCACTTCATCGAGGTGAACACGCGCATCCAAGTCGAGCACCCCGTGACCGAGATGGTGACAGGCATCGACCTTGTCGCCGAGATGATCCGCATCGCCGGTGGCGAGAGGCTGTCTATCCGGCAGGAGGATGTGCGCCTGGAAGGGCACGCCGTCGAGTGCCGCATCAACGCGGAAGATCCGGCCGCCGGTTTCGCGCCGCAGCCGGGGCGCGTGGATGGGCTCGCCGTACCGAAGGGCCCCGGCATCCGTTTCGACACCATGCTCTACGACGGCTACACGGTGCCGCCCTTCTACGATTCGCTCCTCGGCAAGCTTGTCGTTCACGGGGCTGACCGCGCCGAGGCCATCAGCCGAATGGGCCAAGCGGTGGCGGCGCTGCGGATCGGCGGCGTGAAGACCACGGCGCCGCTCCACGCCGCGCTCGCTGCCAGCGAGGAACTTCGGGCCGGCCAGGTACACACGCGCTGGCTGGAGGATTGGCTGGAGCGCACGCCGCTGACGCGGCAAGAGGAGGTGGCCTGATGGTGCGATACACGTTCGGCGGCGACGAGCACCTCTTCGTGGAGGTTGCCGAGGAGATGTCACTCGACGCCTTCTTCAAGAGCCTGTCCATGACGCGCATTCTCGCCGGGAAAAGGATCGAGGGTGTCACGGAGATCTGCCCGGCCAACGCTTCCTTCCAGGTGCGCTTCGACCCGGACGTGATCGCGCCGGATGCGATCCTGGAAACGGTGCGCGCGATCGAGGCGGAGGCAGAAGGAGCCGAGCCGGTCATCGACACGCGCCTCATCGAGGTGCCCGTCTTCTACCGCGACCCGTGGACGCACGAGACGCTGATGCGCTTCCGCGAACGGCACCAGGACCCATCGGGCACCGATCTTGAATATGCCGCGCGCATCAACGGCTACGACAGCGTGGACGACTTCATCGGCGCTCATTCGGGCTCGCCCTGGTTCGTCTCGATGGTTGGCTTCGTGGCGGGCCTGCCTTTCATGTACCAGATGGTGGAGCGCGAGCGGCAGCTTCAGGTGCCGAAGTATCTGCGCCCACGCACTGACACGCCCAAGCACACGGTTGGCTACGGAGGATGCTTCTCCTGCATCTATTCGGTGCGCGGGGCAGGAGGCTACCAGATGTTCGGCATCACGCCGATGCCGATCTTCGATCCGCAGGAGAAGGCCGCGCATCTCTCCGACTTCATGGTCTTCTTCCGACCGGGAGACATCGTGAAGTTCCGCTCGGTCGATCGCGAGGAGTATGACCGGATCGTCGCCGAGGTGGAAGAAAACCGCTTCCGCCCCCTTATGCGCGAGGTGCGCTTCGATCTTCGCGCATTCAACACAGATATCGCGGGTTACAACGCTGGTCTGGAGGCCGTAATTCATGGCGTTTGAGGTTCTCCACCCCGGTATTCAGACAAGCGTGCAGGATCTGGGGCGGCCGGGCTACTTTCATCTCGGCATCCCGCTCTCCGGCGCCATGGACCGCTTCGCGCTACGTGCTGCCAACCTTCTCGTCGGCAACGAGGAGGGCGCGGGCGCGCTGGAGGCCGTCTTCGTCGGCCCCAAGCTTGCCTTTCGCGCCGAGACGGTGATCGCCGTGACGGGCGCCGAGATGCCGCTGCGCATCGACGGCAAGGAGCATCCCGGTTGGACCGCGATCCCGGTCAAGGCGGGGCAGGTGCTCTCCTTTGATTATCTGAAGGCGGGCGCGCGCATCATCATCGCCTTTGCCGGCGGCATCGATGTTCCCGAGCAACTGGGCAGCCGCTCGACCTATGCCATCGGCGCGCTCGGTGGCTTCAAGGGCCGCCCGCTCGCGGCTGGTGACGTGGTGCCGCTCGGGGAGCCCAGCGTCGTGGCGGTGGGGCCAGGTGTCGATGAGGATATGCGCCGGTCGATGGGCGCGGAGGCGAGCCTTCGCGTCCTGCCCGGCCTCTACGAGCACCGCCTGACGTCCACCGCGCTGGACCGCT
Source organism: Aureimonas populi (assembly GCF_017815515.1). Classification (NCBI taxonomy): domain Bacteria; kingdom Pseudomonadati; phylum Pseudomonadota; class Alphaproteobacteria; order Hyphomicrobiales; family Aurantimonadaceae; genus Aureimonas; species Aureimonas populi. The sequence goes on along the minus strand of NZ_CP072611.1, from coordinate 640,054 downwards.
TCTTCGAGGAGACATGGAAAGTGGCGCCCGAGGCGGACCGGATGGGTTACCGCTTCCGGGGCGGCAGCCCGGTGGAGTTCGTGGAGCGCGAGCCGCCCTTCGGCGCGGGCTCGGACCCTTCCAACATCGTGGACAGCTGCTACCCCTACGGCTCCATCCAGGTGCCGAGCGGCACGGAGCCCATCGTACTCCACCGCGACGCGGTGTCAGGCGGCGGCTATTTCATGCTCGGCACGGTGATCTCGGCCGACATGGACCTCATCGGGCAGCTCCAGCCGAACACGAAGACGCGCTTTCTGCGCGTGAGCATGGAAGAAGCGCTGGCCGCGCGTGCCGCGGAGGCAGGACGCCTTGATCGCCTTCGCGCCGCGTTCAGGCCGCGATGAGGTAGGGCGCGAGATGGCCGGGGTGGGGAAGCACGGCTACGATCTTGAGCTGGGCGATGGTGCGCTCACACGCCTTGGCAAGATGCGTCTCGAGCATCCGGGCCGCGCCCGCCTCCGAGTCGGCGAGGATGAGTTCGGAGATCATCCTCAATTCGCGGATGGAGGAGGTGTCGGCCGGAAGACCGAGCGCGAAGAGCGCCCGTTGCGAGGCGCGCAGCATCTTGCGGTTGCTTGCGACCAGCCGGCGTACGTCGCCGTTGGGGGCGGGAAGGATGGCGAGGCTGGCGAAGCTCTCCACGAGGTCGAACCAGGCTTCCGGCGTCGTCACTGTTCTCTCGGCGGCCTCCATGCGCGAGCAGAGCGCGCGCAGGGCGAGGCGATCCACGAACGGGGCGGCCGCGCGCAGGGCCGCGCCCTCCAGGATGACGCGCAGCTCGAACTTGTCGCGAATCGAGCGGGCGGTGAGCGGCACGGTGAACCAGCGCGAGGTGGAGTTCTTCGCTACCATACCCCGTTCCTGAAGGCGGCCGAGCACGTCGCGGATCATGGTGCGGCTCACCTTGAAATGGTCCGCGAGGTCGTTCTCTACGATGCGGTAGCGGCCGAAGACGAGGCAGGAAGCGATGTCGCCCTCCAGCCGGTCGTGGACGCGCTTCCAGCTTGGGCGCGCGTGCCCTTCGGCCCCTGGCTCGTCGATCACGAGGTCGAGCGCGTCGAGATCGGCACGCACGGGGGCGAGCGGGTGGCCGGGCGGGCCGACGAGATAGCCGCGCCCGTCAAAGCGGCTGACGAGGCCGTCCGCCTCAAGAAGCGCCAGTGCCCGCTTCACAGAGCTTCGGGAGATGTTGAGGAGGCGCGCGATCGGGCCCTCCAGCAACACCAACCCGGGCGAGAGCGTACCCTCGTCGATGTTGAGGCGGATGGTCTCGGCTGCCGAGCGGAAGAGGGGAAGGCGTTCCGTTGTCTGCGGCAGGCGACTCATCTCGGAGAATCCAGCGTGGACCGCGTTTGTGGCAAGTCGCGACGGGCAATTCAACCATGCGATCAAGAGCTATGGAATACAAGATCATCTTGCGGCCAAGGCTGACGACTGCCGGATGCCTGGCGGAGTGCCTATCCAGTTATCATGCTGCCATATCGCAATCCATAAGTGCATAATTTTCCGGCGTTAGTGACTCAAATCAGAAGAATGCGAACGAATTGCACGTTTTTTGTATCTGATCAGGACTTGCGCAGATCGTAAAAAACAGTTCTGTATCCATAATCGTTTTATGGAGGGCTCCGGTGCTCACGCTGACGTCCGTCTCCAAGAGTTTCGGCGACATGGTGGCCCTCAACGGGCTGAGCCTCTCCCTGCCGCACGACCGGTACGTTTCGCTGCTCGGCGCCAGTGGCAGCGGCAAGACCACTCTCCTTCGCATCATTGCCGGCTTCGACGAACCCGATTCCGGCACGCTCAGTCTTGACGGGCGAAGGCTCGACGGCACGCCGCCGCACGAGCGCGGTATCGGCTTCGTGTTCCAGAACTTCGCTCTCTTCCCTCACCTCACCGTCGAGCAGAACATCGCCTTCGGCCTGCGCTACCGGGCGAAGGGGCGCCTGGAGAGCAGGGACGAGATCGCCGGGCGCGTGGCTGATATGGTGCGCCTCGTGGGGCTGGAGGGGCTGGAGAAGCGTAAGGTGATGGCTGTCTCCGGCGGCCAGCGCCAGCGCGTGGCGCTCGCCCGCACCCTCGTCACCGAGCCCGGCTTCGTGCTTCTGGACGAGCCGCTCGGCGCGCTTGACGCCAATCTTCGCGAGCGCATGTGCGATGAATTGCGCGCCATCCGCGAGCGGCTGAAGGTCACCTTCTTCCACGTCACCGGCAGCGAGAGCGAAGCGCTGATGATGGGCGAAACGGTCGCCGTCCTCTCGCGCGGCGTCATCGCCCAGTCCGGCCCGGCGTCCGCACTCTTCGAGACCCCGGCCGACGCCGAGGTGGCGCGCCACCTGGCCGCCTACAACATCCTGAAAGGCCGCGCCGAGGGCGGGCGTTTCGTCTTCCCCGCCGCGAGCTTCCCGTTGCCGGGCGGTGTCGCGGTGCCCTCCGGTGCGCCGATCGAGGTGGCGCTGCGCTTCGACCGCATCCGTGTCCTGCCGGCCGCTTCAGGCGCAGAAGGCATCCCCGCGCGGTTCGTGGCGAGCGAGTTCACGGGCGCCTCGACGCTCTCCTTCTTCCGCACGGGGGACGGCGCGCTTCTACAGGTGGTCGCACCCGTGGGTACCGCGCTGCCCGAGCCCTATGCCGAGGGCGAGCCGTATCTCCTCGCCTTCGATTCCGACCTTGCCATCCCGTTTCTCGAAAGGGCTGCCTGATGGAACTCGTCCAGAACGGCGCAGGCCGCGCCGCAGGCGAAAGGCGAGCCGGCTCGCCCGCCGCCGCGCGCGAGCGCGCCGAGCGGCGCCGGGCGCTTCTTCTCGTCTCGCCCGGCGTCCTGTGGATGGCGCTCTTCATGGTGCTGCCGCTGGCCATGGTGGTCTACGTCTCCTTCTGGACGCAGACCACCTTCACGGTGGAGCCGACGCTGACGACGGAGAGCTGGGCGCGCTTCCTGACGAGCCCCACCTACATCTCCGCCGCATGGACCACGGTGCGCATCTGGGCCATCGTGCTCGTCTCGACGCTTCTCGTCGGCTACCCGGTGGCGCTCTTCATCGGGCTGATGGTGCGCAACCAGACGCTCCAGACCGCGCTGCTCGTGCTGTGCGTCATCCCGTTCTGGACCTCCTTTCTCATCCGCGTCATCGCATGGCGCCCGATGCTGGGCACTGAAGGGGCGATCAACTCGATCCTCCTCAAGATCGGCGTCATCGACGCGCCGATCACCTCGCTGCTCTTCTCCGAATTCGCCGTGCTCGTCGGCATGACGCAGATTTACTGCGTCTTCATGGTCGGGCCGATCACCTTCATGCTCGCGCGCATCGAGCCCAGTATCATCGAGGCCGCGCGCGACCTCGGCGCCGGCTTCGGGCGCATCTTCTGGCGCATCATCCTGCCCCTGTCGCTGCCGGGCGTGGTGGTGGGGGCGATCTTCGTCTCCGTCATGGTGCTCGGCGAGTTCGCCACCGCCGCCGCGCTGTCGGGCCGCACGGTCAACCTGCTCGGCAACATCATCGTCAGCCAGGTCGGCTCGCTGCGCTGGGCCTTCGCCTCGGTGGCGGGCGTGGTGCTGACCCTCGTCATCGCGGTGGTGGTGTCGCTGCTCCTGCGGGTCGTCAGCCTGCGCAAGGAGGTCTGAGATGGAATCGCGCATCCTCAAGCCGGTGCTGGGCGTCTACTGCGCCGCCTTCATCCTCTTCCTTTACGCTCCGATGATCACGCTCGCGATCCTCTCCTTCCAGGGACCGGGCGGAGGGCCGCAATTTCCGATCATCGAGTGGTCCACCTATTGGTACCGGCACCTTCTCGGCCTTACCGAGCCGGGCCGCATCGCGCGCCTGCCCATCGGCGAAAGCCTCCTGCGCTCGCTCACCCTGGCGCTGATGACCACCGTCGTCTCCACCGTCCTCGGCGTGATGACGGCGCAGGGCTTCCGCAAGCGCTTCAATGGGTCGGGCGTGGTCTTCTACCTCGTCATCCTCGGCATGATCGTGCCGGGCGTGCTCGTCGGGCTCGGCATGTCGCTCCTGTCGAACACCGTGGGCGTCTCGCGCACATGGTGGGGCACCGCCTTCGTGCTCCATGTCGTCTACACCTATCCCTTCGCCTTCCTGGTGATGCTCGCCATCCTCAACCGCTTCGACCGCTCGGTGGAGGAGGCCGCGCTCTCGCTCGGCGTCTCGCCCGCCGAAACCTTCCGGCGCGTGACCTTCCCCATGATCTTCCCCGGCGTCCTGTCGGCGATGCTCTTCTCCTTCACCCTCTCCTACGACGAGTTCTCCCGCACCCTCTTCGCCTCGGGCCGCGAACAGACGCTGCCATTGACGATCTACGGGACCTTCGCCGTGGAGATCTATCCGAACATCTTCGCCTTCGGGGTGCTGACGACGCTCTTCTCCTTCACGCTCCTGGCCATCTACGCGATGCTGATGACGCGCGCGGTGCGCGCGGGGCGCAGCTTCAAGGGGCAGGAGGACGCCCTGTGAGCGCGCGTCCCTCCGCCATCGTCACGGGCGCGGGCTCTGGGATAGGAGCCGCCATCGCGCTTCGCATGGCCCGCGAGGGCTACGCTCTCGCCATCAACGACCTCACACAGGAGGCGTGTGGGCGCACCGTCGAGGCGATCCGCGAAGGCGGCGGCACGGCGCTTGCAATCCCCGGCGACGTGTCGGACCCGCAGGCCGTCGCAGATATGACCAAGGCGGCGAGCGAGCGCTTCGGTCCGGCGCGACTGCTCGTCAACAATGCCGGCCACGGTCATCAGGCGGCCTTCCTCGACATCTCCCTTGCCGAGTTCGAGCGCATGTTCGCGGTCCATGTGCGCGGCACTTTCCTGATGGCTCAGGCGGTGCTGCCGGCGATGGTGGAGGCGGGCGATGGCGTGATCGTCAACGTGGCCTCCCAGCTTGGCCAGATCGGCGGCGTCGAGCTTGTGCACTATTCGGGCGCAAAGGGCGCCATCATCGCGATGACCAAGTCGCTCGCCCGCGAGGTCGCTGGGCGCGGCGTGCGCGTCAACGCCATCGCGCCTGGCCCCATCGAAACGCCGCTCGTCGCCGCCCTTTCCGAAGACTGGAAGCGCGCCAAGGCCGCTGGCCTGCCGCTCGGGCGCTTCGGACGTCCGGAGGAGGTGGCGGGCGCCGTCGCCTTCCTCGCCTCGCCGGATGGGGCGCTCTTCATCGGCCAGACGCTCGGACCGAACTCCGGCGACGTGATGCTCTGAGGAAAGGAAAGCCGATGTCCACTCCCTCCCGCCGAACCGTCCTCGTCACCGGCGCCGGCATCGGCATCGGCCGCGCCACGGCTGAGGCCTTCGTCCGTGGCGGCGACCATGTGGTCCTCACCGACGTTTTGGAGCTGGAAGGCCGCGAGGCCGCGGACGCAATCGTTGCGAGCGGCGGCTCTGCCGAGTTCCGCTTTCTCGACGTGCGGTCCACGCAGGCGGCCGAGGCTCTCGTCGCGGACATCGAGGCGCGGTACGGCGGCATCGACGTGATCGTCGCCAATGCCGGCATCGCGCACCGGGTGCCGCTGGCTCATCTCATCGACGAGAAATGGGACGAGACCTTCGACATCGACCTGAAGGGCATGCTGCGCGTCATCCGCCCCGCTGTTCCGTCGATGCGCAGGCGGGGGGAAGGGGCGATCGTGTGCCTCTCCTCCATCATGGGTGTCGCCTACGGCTGGGACGAGCATGTCCACTACTCCGCCGCAAAGGCGGGTGTCGTCGGCCTCGTGCGGGGCCTTGCCGTGGAGCTGGCGCGCGACGGCATCCGCGTGAACGGCGTCGCGCCCGGCTACATCCGCACCGCCCAGCTTCTGTCTGAGAAGCACTCGCTGGGGCCGGAGGGCGCCGAGAAGGCCGCCGCCTTCATCCCCATGGGCCGGCTCGGCGAGCCGGGGGACATTGCCGACGTCATCCATTTTCTCGCTTCTTCGGGCGCACGCTACCTCACCGGACAGGTGCTCGCCGTTGATGGAGGCCTCCTCGTGGGGCGCTACTGAAGATCAAGACAAAGAGGTTCCGCGACATGAGACAGCCCTCCATGATCCACCGCCGTGCCCTTCTGAAGGGAGGGGCGGGAGCGATGGCCGCCGCCGCGCTCGGCTCCGCCCCCTTGCTCGGCGCCCGCTCCGCCTTCGCGCAGGAGCTGGCGAGCCAGCAGCTTCGCACCATCGGCCTGTCCACCACGGTCCAGGACCGCATTCTGGAGATATTCCGGCAGGAGAGCGGCGTGCGGGCCGTCTCCGGCACGGCCGCCACCTTCCCCGATGCGCAGACGCGCATTCTCTCGGGCGGCGGCGACTACGACTGCTGGGAGATCATCGCCGAGCGCCTTCCTGCGCTGGTGGCCACCAACAATGTGGAAGCAATCCCGGTTGCCGACCTCCCCAACTGGAACGGCATCCGCGACATCTTCACCACCCCGGACGAGAAGTGGGATCGCAGCGCCCAGATCGTCGGCCAGATCTGGGCCGACGAGGGGCAGACCGAGCTCCAGATGGTGCCCGCCGTCTTCAACTACGACTCCATCGGCTACAACCCGGATGTCCTCAGCGATGAAGAGGCCAACACCTGGACCGCCATCTTCGACGAGAAGTGGCGCGGGCGCTCCGGGCTCAACGTCGATCCGCTGATTGCCATCGGGCAGGCCATTCTCGCACTGAACTCGCTGGGCGAGCTGGAGGCGAAGAACCCCGGCAACCCGACCGCCGAGGAGATCGACGAGGCGACGAACTTCCTCATCTCCAAGAAACGCGAGGGCCAGTTCCGCGCCCTGTGGGGCGATTTCGGCGAACTGGTGAACCTGATGGCCTCCGGCGAGATGGTGGTGTGCGACGCCTGGCAGCCGGCGGTGATGGCGGTGAAGGCACAGGGGCGGCAGGCGAAATACGCAACCCCGCGCGAGGGCACACGCGGCTGGGCCATCGGTCCCTCGCTGCTGGCCGGTTCGCCAAACCGCGAGGCGGTGATTGCCTATGCCAATTTCTGGCTTTCCGGCGCGCCCGCCATCGCCGTCACCGAGCAGGGCTACTACTCGCCCTCCACCCGCGTCAGCGAAGATATGGACCCGGACCAGTACGGCTTCTGGTACGAGGGCAAGCCTTGGGTGGGTGCGCCCGAGCGCGGCATCGAAGAGGGCGACCTTCGCGACGGCGGCTCGCTGGAAGAGCGCTCGGCCAATGTCGCCTACTGGCACCAGTGGCCGGACGAGTACGACCACCTGATCCAGCGCTGGGACGAGTTCCTGAACGCCTGACCCTCGAAAGGCCGCGCTGAACGGGCGCGGCCGCCGCGGCCTCCCGCGCATCGGATGGAGCTCCATGTACGATCTCGAACTCATCGGCGTCGGCAAGACCTATGCGGACGGCACGCTCGCCGTCTCCGACTTCGACCTGCGTGTGGGGCGGGGCGAGTTCGTCGCCTTCCTCGGTCCCTCGGGTTGCGGCAAGTCCACCACGCTGCGCATGATCGCCGGCTTCGAGACGATTTCGCGCGGCGACATCATCATCAAGGGCCGCAACGTCTCCGACGTGCCCCCGGAGCGGCGCCCGACCTCGATGATCTTCCAGAACTACGCGCTCTTCCCGCATATGAGCGTTGCGGACAACATCGGCTTCGGCCTGGACGTGAAAGGCCTGTCCAGCGCGGAGAAGAAGGCCAAGGTCGGGCGCATCATGGAGATGCTCGACCTCACCGCCCTTGCCGGCAAGAAGGCCGACCGGCTTTCCGGCGGCCAGCGCCAGCGCATCGCGCTCGCGCGCGGGCTGGTGGTGGAGCCGCACATCCTCCTCCTCGACGAGCCGCTCGGCGCGCTCGACGCCAATCTGCGCCGCGTCATCCAGAACGAGCTGAAGCTCCTCCAGAAGGATCTCGGCATCACCTTCGTCTTCGTCACCCACGCCCAGTCCGAGGCGCTCGGCCTCTCCGACCGGGTCGTTGTGATGAACCGGGGCCGGGTCGAGCAGATCGGCACGCCGCAGGAGATCTACGGCGCGCCCTGCACGGAATTCGTCGCCCGCTTCATCGGCTCCAACGCGCTGATCGAGGGCATGGCGGGCGGCGGTGCCGAGGGCTTGCGCCTCGCCCGCACCCGCTTCGGCGAGATGCGCGGGCGCGCCACGCCGGGCCTTGCGGAAAACACGCCCGTGCTCGTCGCCGTCGCCGCCGAGGCCATGCGCCTTTCGGCGGCGTGCGAAGCGGCCCCGGGGACGAACCGCCTCTACGGCAGCGTGGAGGACAGGCGCGTCGTGGGCGCTCTCTGCCGCTTTACCCTGCGCCTGGATGCGAGCCAGATGCTCGACGTCGTGGTGAGCACGGACGACGCGCGCGCCATGACGCTCACCCCCGGCGACGCAGCCGTGGCCGAGTGCCCGCCAGAGCGCGTCACCATCGTGGCGCGGGGCTGAAGTCCCGCCCGCACAGCCTGAAACTCCCAAAGGAAGGAAACATATCATGGCCAAGGAAATTCTGGTCGGATTCGGGATCGACGTGGACGCCGTGGCCGGCTGGCTCGGTTCCTATGGCGGCGAGGATTCGCCCGACGACATCTCGCGCGGCCTCTTCGCCGGCGAGGTCGGCTCACCGCGCCTCCTGAAGCTCTTCGACAGGTGGGGGATCAAGACCACGTGGTTCATCCCCGGCCATTCGGCCGAAACCTTCCCGAAGGAGATGAAGGCGGTGGCTGAGGCCGGCCATGAGATCGGCATCCACGGCTACAGCCACGAGAACCCCATCGCTATGACGCCGGAGCAGGAGGAGGAGGTGCTCGACAAGTGCATCGCCCTGATCACCGAGCTGTCCGGCAAGCGCCCTACCGGTTACGTCGCGCCGTGGTGGGAGTTCTCCAACGTGACCAACGAACTGCTCCTGAAGAAGGGGATCAAGTACGACCACTCGCTGATGCATAACGACTTCACGCCCTATTACGTGCGCGTCGGTGACAAGTGGACGAAGATCGATTATGCGGGCAAGCCCTCCGACTGGATGCGGCCGCTGGAGCGCGGGGAGGAGACCGACCTGATCGAGATCCCCGCGAACTGGTATCTCGACGACCTTCCTCCGATGATGTTTATCAAGAAGGCGCCGAACAGCCACGGCTTCGTCAACCCGCGTCATCTGGAGGAGATGTGGCGCGACCAGTTCGACTGGGTCTACCGGGAGAACGACTACGCCGTCTTTCCGATCACCATCCACCCGGACGTATCCGGCCGCCCGCAGGTGCTGCTCATGCTGGAGCGCCTCTACGAGCACATGAAGAGCCACGAGGGTGTGCGGTTCGTGACCATGAACGAGATGGCGGACGACTTCGCCAAGCGTTATCCCCGCAAGACGTAAGCCTGTCGGGCGGGGCGTCGGCTCTGCCCAAACTTCAGGAGGCTCCCGCCATGTGCTCGCTCTGCGGCGTCCTGGGATGCGACGACCATTGGACCAGCGCCGTGGCGCGGCCGGGGGTCTACACGCAAAACACCGACCGGGTGAGCCGGCGGCGCGAGGCCTCGCGCCGCCTGGCGCTCGCCAACGCCCTTCTCTCCACCCGCCGCCTTTCGCTTGCCGAGTGGCAGGGCCGCTCCTACGTTCTTGCCTCACCCACGGGGCGCACGCAGATCTTCGACGCCTTGTCGCATCTGTGGCCCGAGGCCGAGGCCATGGCGGGCCGGCCCTTCGACCCGCTCGACCCGGAGTTCATTGAGAAGATCGAGGCGATCCGATGAGCGGGCCGACGCCGGTCCATCTCCTCACCGGCTTTCTCGGCTCCGGCAAGACGACGCTGCTCCGCGGTCTTCTCACCGATCCCGCAATGGCGAGCGCGGCCGTGCTCGTCAACGAATTCGGCGAGATCGGCCTCGACCACGAACTTCTGGAGCGCGTGGACGAGACGGTGGTGCTGATGAAGTCCGGCTGCGTCTGCTGCACGGTGCGGGGCGAACTGGCCGACGCTATGCTCTCGCTGCATTCCCGGCGAGCGCGCGGCGAGGTCCCCTTTTTCGAGCGCGTCGTGATCGAGACCACAGGCATGGCCGATCCCTACCCGGCGCTCTCCACCATCCAGTCGCACCCGGTGGTGCGCAGCCATTACCGCGTCGCCAACGTGGTGACAACGGTGGACGCGGTGAACGCGCCGGCTCAAATGGCGACGCGTCTGGAGGCGCTGCGGCAGGTGGGCGCGGCCGATCTCCTCGTGCTGACCAAGACCGATCTCGCCGACCCCGATGGGGCTGCCGCACTCCATGCCCGCCTGGCCGAGATCAATCCGTCCGCCCGGCTCATCGAAGCGCGGGAGGCCGTGGCGGAGGACTTCCTCGCGCAAGACGCCGAGCGTGTGCTGCGGGTGCCCGCTGCCGCTGCGCTGGCCCACCACGGCGCCTTCCGGGCCGAGGCCCCCGTCACCTCTTTCGCGCTGGAGATCGAAACGCCGCTCGACTGGACGGCTTTCGGCCTATGGCTGGCCATGCTGCTCCATCGCCACGGCGAGCACATCTTCCGCGTCAAGGGCATCCTGTGCATCGAGGGCGAGGAACGCCCCGTTGCTGTGCACGGCGTCCAGCGCCTCGTCCATGCGCCGGTGCATCTGGAGCGATGGCCGGACGGGCGGCGCCTCTCGCGCATCGTCTTCATCGTCAACGGCCTGGACCATGGGCGCATAGAAGCTTCCTTCCGCGCCTTCGAAGCCCTGTCGCAGCGCGTCCTTTCCCGGCAGGCGGCTGCATGACCGGTGCTCTGCGTATCCTGTGCACCGAGATCACGCCCCACCGCCAGCTCCTGGCGCGGGCCGAGTACGACCTCGGCTTCGAGTTGGTCTTCGAGGAGCACGACTTCGTCGATGCCCAGCGCATCGCGGCCACAGAGCCGGATCGCTACGACGTTTACGACCAGTGTTTCCACAATCTCGACATCGTGTGGCACTGGGGTGCTATCCAGCCGATCGAGGTCGAGCGCATCGAACTGTGGAGCGAGGTCAGCGACCTGACCAAGAAGGGGCGCATCGGCGCGGCTGCCTCGCTGGGGCTCGGCGACGCGCCGGCGACCCGGCTCTACGTGCAGGAGGACCGTTCCCTCTCCCCAGTGGAGACGCTGCGCATCTCCATGCTGCCGACGGTTCACAATTTCGATTCCTTCGGCATCAACGAGACCGAATCGGGCGTTGATGCCGACCGCGAGGTGCGTTCCTGGGCAGAGCTTCTTCAGCCGCGCTGGCACGGGCACCTCGCCATCGTGGACGAGCCAGCCATCGGCTTCTTCGACATCGCGCTGGCGTTGCGTGCTGCCGGGCGGAGGAGTTTCCAGAACCTCGGCAACATGAGTGTCGGCGAGATCGACGCCCTGATCGACGACGCGCTGGAGCTGAAGCGCTCGGGCCACCTCGCCGGCCTTTGGCGCACGACGGAGCAGGCCACCGCCCAGATGGCCGCGGGCCGGACGTGGATCGGCTCGATCTGGTCGCCGAGCATTATCGCCTTGAAGGCGAGCGGGCTGAAGGTGTGCCAGGCGGTGCCGGTCGAGGGCTACCGCGCGTGGCACGGAGGCCTGTGCCTCGCCGGCCATCTCGAAGGGAATAGGCTGGATCGCGCTTATGCCTATCTCAACTGGTTCCTCTCCGGCTGGGCGGGGGCGGTGGCGGCGCGGCAGGGCTACTACATGTCTGTACCGGGGCGCGTGCGCGAGCATCTCTCCCCTGCCGAATGGGATTACTGGTATGATGGGCGCCCCGCGCGCGGGGTATTGTGCGGGCCGGACGGACGGCCCGCCATCCAGGCCGGAGAGGTGCGCTCAGGTGGCTCTTACTGGAGCCGCGCCTCGCACATCGCTCTCTGGAACACGACGATGGACGAACACAACTACCTCGTTCGCCGCTGGAGTGAACTGACGGGTGAGAAGGCAGCATCTACGAGAAGGGCTTCCTGACATGGCGCGCATCGCACTCCTCACCACCGGCGGCACCATCGCCTCGAGCCGCGCGGCGGGCTCGGATCGCGTGGTCGCCAACATCGCGGGAGAGGCCCTGCGCGCATCGCTCCGCTCCCCGCTGGAGGGCGTCGACATCAAGGTGAAAGACTTCGCCTTCGATCTGCCGCTGACCTTCCGCCTTGCCCTTCGTGTGAATACGATCCTCTCGGCTGGCACGCATGACGGCGACGTCGTTACCCACGGCAAGCGATGCTGATCATCGATCAAGGTGAGCCGGCAGGGCGCTGCGTCGCTCCATTTCCAGAGGACAAGATTGAGGTCGTCATTGGACGCGCCGGGAGCGAAGCTCCCGACGAGCAAGCCATGATAGCCAGCTTCGGCGAGCCTTCGCGCAAAGCCTTGCGTCTTCGCTTCCCCGGTCGCTTTCATTTGATCGCGCCAGGCCGGATCGGCGAGCGCCGCCGCATCCATCCCCTCCTTCCGCAGGGCAGTATCGTCCCTGCCGTCGAAAACGCGCTCGATGTCCGCGTCATAGGAGATGAGCGTCGTTGGCTGAAGGCTGCCGATCTGGTTGGCTTCGCGCAACGCCGTCATGACCGACAGCGACGTATAGAGCGCCGGTGTTCCCTTCTCGTTGAAGCGGCCACCGTAGAGCGCCGCGCCACGGCCGGACATCGGTTCGTGCGCATAGACGGGGTTGAGCGCCCGGTAGAGTTCCCCCTGGACGCGCATCGTCCGGGCTAGATGTGAACGCCGGCGTCGACAGCGTCGATATAGTCGAGCACGTCGTCGGCACGACCGTCGCGGACGAGTTGCATCGCCGTCTGCCCGGAAAAGCCCGACAGCGGCTCGGAGCGGTATCAGGCGTAGGCCATCAAGGCCGAGCCGAAACGGGGCTCGACCTTGTTGATGATTTCCGTGATCTCGCGCAGCCGGCGTTGCGTCTTGTTCGAACGGATGCGGTCCTTACGCTGGATCGTATCCTTGCCGAGCCCGGCTGTGCGGGTGATTTCCTCGCTCGTCGTGCGCAACGCGTCTGCGATCTTGCGCGGGGAAAACAGTCCGTTGTCGGCATATCGGGCAAGCCGCACGGTTTGCATCTCCATTCCCGAATGCCAATCATTCTCCTACAGGATCACCAACTCGAACGGCGACGCCACGGCGACCCTCGCCATCCAGCCCCAGCAGATCGAGGGCCTGACCGGGGAGGTCGGCCTGCGCTCGGAATTCGAGACGGGCGTCGTCGGCCACCAGCTCAATATCTCGGCGGCCCGCGCGCTCAACGAGAACTATCGCGGCGGCTTCTCGCGGATCGTTCTCCCCAGCTTCCCGACCAACATCTACAATCCGGTCTTCCTGGCCGACAGCGCGGTGGACACCAGCGGCTTCCCGCTTGCCAGCGGCCGGCCGCTGTTCGCGGACCTCCTGCTCACCAGCGTCGCGATCACCGATACGCTCTCGTTCGCGCAGGACCGCTTCCAATTGACGGTGGGCGGGCGCTACCAGGACATCCGGTCGAGGGCCTTCTCAACGGTCGTGGGCCCGACCCTCGGCGATCTCACCTATGAATACGACGACGCCCGGTTCAGCCCCGCGGTCGCCGCCGTGGTTCGCCTCACCGACAATTTCTCCGTCTACGGCAATTACGTCGAAGCCCTTACCGAAGGGCCGACGGCGCCGGCGACGGCGAGCAACGCCAGCGAAGTGTTCGCGCCCGTGGTGAACGAGCAGAAGGAAGTCGGCGTCAAATACGACTTCGGCTCCTTCGCCCTGACCGCGTCGCTGTTCGAGATCACCCAGGCCAGCGGCTTCACCGACCCCGCCACGAACCTTTTCTCCGTGGGCGGACGGCAGGTCAACCGCGGCATCGAACTGACCGCCTTCGGCGAGCTGTTCGATGGTGTGCGCCTGCTCGGCGGCATCACCTTCCTCGACGCGGAGCTGGACAAGACCGCCGGTGGCGCGTTCGACGGCAACGATGTGCCGGGCGTCGCGAGGACCGCGATCAACCTCTACGGCGAGTACGACATGCCGTGGCTCGTCTCCGGGCTGACCATGACCGGCCGGATGATCCACACGGGCAGCACCTGGTACGATCAGGCAAACACCCAGAAGGTGGACGACTGGACGCGCTTCGACGTCGGCCTGCGCTATGAGTTCACCGGGCCGCACGACAAGCCGGTGGAGCTGAAGGCCAATATCGAGAACGTGTTCGACGAAAGCTACTGGGCTTCGTCCGCCCGCGGCTTCCTCGCGGCCGGCGCGCCCCGGACATTCACCGTCGCCGCCTCGTTCGAATTCTAGAGCATTTTCCAGTCGGTAAAGTCTGGCGTTCTGTCTTTATGCAAGCTGCTGACCGGAAGGGAGGCAGCAATGGCATGGCCTTTATCGATTGATCTGCGCATCGGGTTTTGAAGGCGATGCGGCAGGCGCCCCGACCTACCTGGTGGTCGAACAGTTCAGGATTTCGATTGCGACGGCAGTGCGCTGGCGCTCGCAGGACCGAGCAGGTCTCGGCAATCCACTGCCAATGGGCGCAGATCGTCGTTCGGGCCGCATCAAGGCGGAGGCTGCGTTTCTGGGAGGCTTGATCGACGGTAAAGACGACATCTCCGCCTACAAGATGCAGCGTCCATCTGGCTGAGGAGCGTGAGTTGAAGGTCGGAATTGGCACGCTCTGGCGCCTTTTCAACCCTCGTGGGCTGGCGTGGAAAGGACCGCGCACGCGAGCGAACAAGAACGCCCCCATCTCCTGAAACAGTGCCGAGCCCGGTTCGAGGATCAAATCCGTGGTTTCTTTTGAAGAACCTTCGAGGCGATCGTTGCCGAAATATATTGCGGCAGCCAAGACTGCACATCATCGCTTATCAAGCACCTATCAAGACCGCGCCCGCATTCCAGCGGGCATCCACACAGAGCGGTTCACCTCGGACCATGTCAGGAGGTTTATATCTTCCGCGCACGGATCAGCGCGTGATGGCTGACGATCTCATACCCGAGCCGCGTGACCAGTTCTGACCGCAGGCGGTTGATCTCTTCGCTGGCGATCTCGATCACCTCGCCGGTATCAACATCGACCAGATGGTCGTGCTCGGCGGTTGGGGTGATCTCGAAGCGGGCGGGCTCGCTTTCGAAGCTGAGCTTGCGGATCAACCCGGCCTCCTCCAACGCCGACAGGGTGCGATAGACGGTCGCTAGCGAGATCGAATCGTCAACGGCACAAATGCGGGCGAACAGATCCTCGGCCGTCGGGTGATCAACTGCTTCCATCAGCTTCGAAAGAAGGACGACGCGTTGCTGAGTGACCCGCAGCCCTGCTTTCCGCAGCGCCTGCGCAAAATCCGTTGTTTGCGCGCGCATGCCACCTCCCTGTCCTAGCCGTCTCTTCCTCGCACGGATACGCCTGCGAAGCAAGAAAATGAGAATGCGTCTCATTTGCCTTGACACATGCAAATGAGTTGCATTTACATGCGGTCGGATCAGCACTCAGGAAAGGACTTTGGGATGCCTTCAACGATCGCGCGCCTGCTCGGCGCGGCAACGGCAACGGCGCTGTTCACCAGTGCCGCGATGGCGGATGACGAGCGGATGAAAGTCGTGACGACCTTTACCGTTCTGGCCGACATGGCGCAGCGTGTTGCGGGCGAGGCCGCCGAGGTGGTCTCGATCACCGTTCCCGGCGCGGAGATTCACGGTTACGAACCCACCCCGCGCGACATCGTCCGCGCTCAGGATGCAGACCTGATCCTGTGGAACGGCATGAACCTCGAACTGTGGTTCGAACAGTTCCTGCGCAATCTAGGAGACGTTCCCTCGGTCACGCTGACGGACGGGATCGACCCCATCTCGATCTCGGGCGGCGAATATGACGGCAAGCCGAACCCCCATGCCTGGATGGGTCTGGACAATGCGTTGATCTATGTTTCCAACATCGCGGCAGCCTTCGCCGAGCACGATCCGGCCAACGCCGAAATCTATGCCGCCAACGCCGCAGGCTACGCGGAAGAACTGCGGGACACGCTTGAGCCGTTGCGCGATGCGATTGCCGCGGTCCCAGAGGAACGCCGCTGGCTGGTCACCTGCGAGGGCGCGTTCAGCTATCTCGCGCGCGATTTCGGGCTGAACGAGCTTTATCTCTGGCCGATGAACTCCGACCAGATGGGCTCGCCGCAGCAGGTGCGCGGGGTGATCGATGGTGTCCGGGAGAACGACATCCCCGTGGTCTTCTGTGAAAGCACGGTCAACACGGCGCCCGCCCGGCAGGTCGCGCGCGAAACGGGTGCGGCGTATGGAGGCGAGCTTTACGTGGACAGCCTGTCCGAGGCTGACGGTCCGGTGCCGACCTATCTCGACCTTCTGCGCGTTACCTCTGAAACCGTGGTCCGGGGTCTGACCGGCGCCACCAACTGAGGCTTTCCGGCCCGTTCGACAACGCCTGTCGCGCGAGAACCGCGCGACAGTCTCCATCTTTCTTTCAGGGCGGCCGCCCCTTCCGGCAGAAAGACATCCGATGAACCATGACAGTTCGATCCGATCGGGCCCCGTGAGCGGAGGCACGGGGCCCGGCGGCATCATCGCCCGCGACGTGACCGTGACCTACCGCAACGGCCATACCGCGCTGCGCCACGCCAGCTTTGAAATCCCCCGGGGGACCGTAACCGCACTGGTCGGTGTCAACGGCGCCGGGAAATCGACGCTCTTCAAGGCGATCATGGGCTTTGTGCCTGCCGCCGCTGGAGAGATCCGCCTGCTCGGTCTGCCGGTGAAAGAGGCGTTGAAGAAGAACCTCGTCGCCTATGTACCGCAATCAGAGGAGGTGGACTGGTCCTTCCCGGTGCTGGTCGAGGATGTGGTGATGATGGGGCGCTACGGTCATATGGGCTTTCTGCGCCGACCTTCGAAGGCGGACCGAGACGCTGTGGATCAGGCGCTGGCGCGGGTGAACATGCTCGATTTCCGTCAGCGCCAGATCGGCGAGTTGTCGGGCGGGCAGAAGAAGCGCGTCTTTCTTGCGCGCGCTTTGGCGCAGGACGGCCGGGTGATCCTGCTCGACGAACCTTTTACCGGCGTCGATGTGAAGACCGAGGAGCAGATCGTCGCCCTTCTGGGCGAGTTGCGTGCCGAGGGGCGGGTGATGCTGGTCTCGACTCACAATCTTGGTTCGGTGCCCGAATTCTGCGACCGGGTGGTGCTGGTCAAGGGCACGGTGCTGGCCTACGGCCCGACCGAGACCACCTTCACCCGCGACAATCTGGAGGCGGCCTTCGGCGGCGTGCTGCGCCACTTTACCCTTGGCGGCGACGTGCTGCATGACGATGACGACCCGCGCCATGTCACGATCCTGACCGATGACGAGCGACCGCTGGTGCAATACGGCAATCGCACCCGCACGGCCGACCGGGCCGGGGAGCGGGCCGAATGAGCCTGCTTCTGGAACCGTTCTCCTATGGCTACATGACCAATGCGATGTGGGTGTCGGCCCTCGTCGGCGGGGTCTGCGCCTTCCTGTCCGCCTATCTGATGCTGAAGGGCTGGTCGCTCATCGGCGACGCGCTGGCCCACTCCGTCGTGCCGGGGGTGGCCGGCGCCTATGTGCTGGGCCTGCCTTTCGCGCTCGGCGCGTTCTTTTCCGGCGGGCTGGCGGTGGCGGCCATGCTCTTCCTTTCGGATCGCTCGGGCCTCAAGGTCGACGTGGTGATCGGCCTGATCTTCACTTCCTTCTTCGGACTGGGCCTCTTCATGGTCTCGGTCAGTCCGATGTCGGTTTCGGTCCAGACCATCACCATGGGCAACATCCTGGCCATCACGCCGGAGGACACTCTGCAACTGGCGATCATCGGCTTCGTCTCGCTCGGTGTGCTGCTCCTGAAGTGGAAAGACCTGATGGTGGTCTTCTTCGACGAAAGCCACGCGCGTTCGATCGGTTTGCATCCGGGGGCGTTGAAAGCGGTGTTCTTCATTCTGCTTTCAGCCTGCGTCGTGGCTGCGATGCAGACGGTTGGTGCATTCCTTGTGATCGCCATGGTGGTGACGCCGGGGGCGACGGCCTATCTCCTCTGCGATCGCTTCCCGCGGCTGATTGCGCTCTCGGTCGCCATCGGCACGGTGACGAGCTTCACGGGCGGCTATGCCAGCTATTTCCTCGACGGCGCGACCGGAGGCATCATCGTCTGCCTGCAAACCTTGATCTTCCTCGCGGCTTTCGTCTGGGCGCCGAAACATGGACTTCTGGCCGCCCGCGCCAAGGCGCGCGCTGCCTTGCGCGAAGAAGGAATGGTCCAATGATCGACATGCTGCTTCTGCCGTTCCAATTCGGCTTCATGCGGAACGCGTTTCTGATCGCGGCCATCGTCGCCGTGCCGACGGCGCTGCTGTCGTGCTTCCTTGTGCTCAAGGGATGGGCCCTGATGGGCGATGCGGTCACGCACGCCGTGCTGCCGGGGATCGTGCTGGCCTACATCTTCGGCTTCCCGCTGATCCTCGGCGCGTTCGCCGCTGGCATGTTTACCGCCGTCGCCACCGGATACCTGGCCGAGAATAGCCGTGTGAAGCACGACACCGTCATGGGCGTCGTCTTCTCCGGCATGTTCGGCCTGGGGATCGTGCTCTACACCTCGATCACTTCGGACGCGCATCTGGACCATATCCTGTTCGGCAACATGCTGGGGGTCCAGGCTGAGGATCTGTGGACCGCTGGGCTGATTGCCCTGTTCGTCACCGTTGCGCTTCTGCTGAAATGGAAGGACCTGATGCTGCATGCCTTCGATGCGGCACAGGCGCGTGCCTCGGGGCTGCCGGTGGGGCTTCTGCACTATGGATTGCTGACGATCCTGTCGCTGGCCATCGTCGCCACCATGTCCGCGACGGGTCTGATCCTGGCCGTAGGACTCCTCATCGCGCCGGGTGCCATAGCGTTTCTCGTGACGCGCAGCTTCGGCAAGATGCTTGCAATCTCGGTCGTGGTCTGCCTCGCCTCGATGTTTGCCGGCGTCTATGCGAGCTTCTTCCTCGACAGCGCCCCGGCGCCCACCGTCATCCTGATCCTGACGGCCGTGTTCATCGTGGCTTTTGCATACAAGACAAGGTTAAACCGCAAGGCCTCCGCGGCCATGGCTTGATTGTTCTGTGCATGAGGATCACGGGCCGGTATGCTGGTTCGGAAGGCTGGGTTCACATCGGTTCAGAGAGCTGCGTTCGCTTGAGCCCCGGGTCTGAACGTCCCTGCCTTGAACTTCGAAGTCCGTCGCCGGGACTGTCAGGAATTCTGTGCGGGAGGCCATGATGATGGAAAGGAAAGGACCATCGCATGGGCATCGACAAAGAGCTTCTGGACCAGTTTCTTGCGGGACGCGACCCGCAGGAGGTTTTCGCCCGTGACGGGCTTCCGGACGATCTGAAGAAGGCGCTGTCGGAGCGCATTCTGAACGCCGAGCTCGACGCGCATGTCGAAGGGGAGCATGCCGAACCGGCGCAACGGCTCGTCGAAGAAGACGATGCTGACGGGCACCTCGAAGATCGATCTGGCGACCCCCCGCGATCGGGCCGGCACCTTCGATCCGCAGCTCATCGCCCGGTATCAGCTCCGTTTCCCGGACTTCGACGCCAAGATCGTCTCGATGTACGCCCGTGGCATGACGGTGCGCGAGATCCGCGGCCATCGGGCGGATCTTTACGGGATCGACGTCTCGCCCGAGCTGATCTCGACAGTGACCGACGCGGTGCTCGATGAGGTCACCGAGTTGCAGAACCGCCCGCTCGATGCCTGCTGCCCCCTGGTGTTCTTCGACGCGATCCGCGTGAAGATTCGCGACGAGGGGTTCGTGCGCAATAAGGCGGTCTACGTCGCGCTCGGCATCCTTCCGGACGGGACCAAGGAGATTCTGGGGATCTGGATCGAGCAGACGGAAGGCGCCAAGTTCTGGCTGCGCGTCATGAACGAGCTGAAGAGCCGCGGCGTTGCCGATGTCCTGATCGCGGTGGTCGACGGGCTGAAGGGCTTCCCGGAGGCGATCAACGCCGCGTTCCCCGAGACCGTCGTGCAGACCTGCATCGTCCATCTGATCCGCCATTCGCTCGAGTTCGTCTCCTGGAAGGACCGCAAGGCCGTGGTGCCGGCGCTGCGGGCGATCTACCGGGCTCGGGACGCGGAGGCCGGGATGAAAGCCCTGGAAGCCTTCGAGGCCGGCGAATGGGGCCGGCGCTACCCGGCGATCGCGCTGAGCTGGCGGCGGAACTGGGCCCAGGTCGTGCCCTTCTTCGCCTACCCCGAGGGCGTGCGCCGGATCATCTACACCACGAACGCCATCGAGGCGCTGAACTCCAAGCTGCGCCGCGCTGTTCGAACGCGGGGCCACTTCCCCAATGACGATGCGGCCATGAAGCTGCTATACCTCGTCCTCAACCACGCCGCCGAGGAATGGAAACGCCCCCCTCCCGCGAGTGGATCGAGGCCAAGACGCAGTTCGCTGTCGTCTTTGGAGAACGCTTCGTCCCCTGACGAAGAAACGGCCTCCCGCACAGAATTCCTGACAGTCCCACGGGATCTCGCGGGAAAGCCACACCGAGAGGCTTGGCATACGTCCAACCGAAGACCCCGTCAAAAGAACGGAAATCAAGCTCGGCAAACAGGCGGCATCCATCACACGATATCGACGGTGTGACAGTCTCGCCTGATGACTATCCCTTAAAGCTTGCCAATGAGATAGCGTATCGCCGCAACCGTGATCCGCACGGAAAGCCCGGACGCCCTGATGCCACCTCCGATGGAGGCGATCTCATCCGGCGTCAAAACCATAATTCTCGCGTCGGATGCGGAGGCATATTGATCTCTCACATCTCATTCCAATTTGCAGATGGCGGCAATAGCGCGGAGCCGGCCGTCGTTGTTCGAGTGGGTTTCCCGATCCAGCCCGATTAACCATTTGGTCATCGAGGAGCGGGGCAACACACCTTTCTTTATCCTCGTCGAACGCTCCACTGGGAGCGTTCGACGGACTGTATCGAGCAGTAAGGACGAGCCCGCCCGACACGGCGATATCTCAAGGTGGGCTTAGCTGGCCAACAGGCGAACGAAGCGTCCTGCGGTGTGGACAGCCGCGGCGGCACCTACGCCACCCGCGAAACCCTTGCCGAAGGCTACGGCGAGGGCAAGCGGTGCGATTCCGCCGGAAACGAGGTCGATCTCCTCGTCTGTCAGATGATTGGCGAAGTGTTCATGCGTTGGAGAAAAAGACA
The DNA here is from genome assembly GCF_017815515.1 of Aureimonas populi. Lineage (NCBI taxonomy): Bacteria > Pseudomonadati > Pseudomonadota > Alphaproteobacteria > Hyphomicrobiales > Aurantimonadaceae > Aureimonas > Aureimonas populi. Next base: position 618,885 of record NZ_CP072611.1, on the reverse strand, counting down.
TCTTAGCATTCCTTTAGTTATATGTGATTTCAAACGCCGAACTGATTCACTGTGTCATGAAATAGCCGGCGGCGCCGAGTTGGGCACCAACATAGGTCGCGACCCTACCCGCGCTTACCCTCGACAGAGCCACCGCCGCAACGAACAGAAGCGGGGCGGCCGCGCCGTTCACCGTTTCCAACTCTTGATTTGTCAGTTCACGCATTTTGACCTCCATTAAGAGTCCGATCGACCGCGTCATCAAATTGGCGCGGCACCACTAATCGCGAAATGCCCGAGCATCGGAAATAATAGGATGCCGGCCAGCACTCCGCTTCCCCTTCGAAACGCCGATTGACGAAGGGATTTCGTATACGCCTGATCCGCCTCCCAGCGATTTGGTGTACGGCGTCGTCGCCAGGCGAATTAAGTCCTTATCTCAGGCTCAGGCTCCAGAGATATTGTGCAACCCTGTCCAGCACACCGCCCAAGTGAACGCCGCCCGCAACTTGATCGATCTCATTCGAAGCGAGCTCCCGAGTAATCTCCAGACATTCACCCTGGCATTTCATGTATTACTCCTATAGTTTCATAAATATATTTTATTTTACATAGATGATAAAACACACATCCATCCGGATTGTGACTTAGATAATCCATCGTCTGTTATTTCATCAACACGAAGGCGGATTATTGTTCATAGACCGACGGGGTCAACTAGCCCAAATGCACTAACCCCTGATGTTTATCTTCGCAGGTCTGCGACCGCTGCATGCCGTCAGAAAGCTCTCTCATAATGCCCCGCACCAATTGGAGGCGAGAACGGACGGAAAACAAAAGGACGCGCGATCCGGTCAAGATCGGGCGGGACATGATGGCCAGTTCGATTCAGTATAGGTCATCTGTACTATTTGACGGACGCCGATATCCGCGACATGGATTGCGCCCTTATGTTTTCAGAATGTTGGCCGGAGGCAGTTTCGCATCCTTCGATCCGGCCAGTGGATGAAGAAAATGTCGATCGGCGTTAATGGTGGAAGTAGCACGGGCACCCACGGATAAGCGGACGAAGTCCAAACCGCCCGAATCCGCGCCCTCTCCCTTGTTCCGCAACGAAGCCGTCGTCAGCCAGACCCGGCGTCTGGAGGGAGAGGTCGTTCTCGCCCAGCCTGTGCAGTCCCGGGTTCTTGGCATCGCCGGCATGATCGTCGTGGTCGCCGGTCTCGCCTTCGTCTCCACCGCCACCTATGCCCGGATGGAGAGCGTGACCGGATGGGTGGTGCCAGAAGGAGGGTTGATACGGGTCGGCGCACGGCAAGCTGGGATCGTCGAACGAATCGACGTCGCGGAGGGCGACGAGGTTCAGGCCGGGCAGCCGCTAGCACTTGTCAGGGTCTCGTCCGATTTCAGTGGAGGCAATGCCGGTGTTCTAATCGCCGATCAGCTGCGCGCCGAGGCGGAAGCTGCCGAGGCGCAGGCGACGGCCGCGCGCGAGCAGCTCCTCGCCGAGCAGGAGCAGGTGACGGCACAGCGGGAGGCCCTTTCCTTGGAACTCGCGGAGAGCCGCTCGGGCCTTTCGACCCTGGTTGAGCGCGCCGAGCTTCTCAGCGGCAACGTGGGGCGTGCCGAGCAACTCGCCGAGCGCGGCGTCTTCACGCAGAGGAATCTCGAAGAGGCACGCATGGCCGAGCTCGTCGCGCGGCAGGAGGTGTCCCAGGCGCGTGCCGCCATCCTGAGCTACGAACGACAGATCGGTGAACTTGACGCGAGGGCCCGCTCGCTGCCGCTGGAAATCGAAGCGGCGACAGCCCAGGCGCGGATCTCGCAAGCCGCGCTCGCACAGCGGCAGACGGAGGCGGCCGTGCGCCACAGCCATGTCGTCGGGGCGACTGTTGCGGGCCGCGTCGTCGCCGTACCGGTCTCGCTCGGGCAGGACGTGGCCGCGGGCGCGATGATCGCCGCGATCACTCCGGCCGGTAGCAGCCTGGAGGCCGAACTCTTCATTCCTTCCAGAGCCGCGGGGTTCATTCAGTCCGGACAAGAGGTTCGCCTGATGTATCAGGCCTTCCCCTACCAGAAGTTCGGAACGGGGCGAGGTACAGTTCAGCAGGTGTCCCGCACCGTGCTTGGCCCTGGAGACATCTCTGTTCCCGGCCTCGAACTGCGTGAGCCTGTGTTCCGGGTGAAGGTCCGCCTGGAGCGTGACAGCGTGAACGCCTATGGACAGGAAATTCCGATCCAACCAGGCATGCTGCTCTCGGCCGACGTCGTCATCGACCGCCGCACGCTCCTGGAATGGCTGCTCGACCCGCTCTACGCCGTCGGACGGATGGGATGAGCATACGGGAACTGAACTTTTCCCGGACGAGACGGCTCCCCGTCGTCCTCGCCAGTGAGGGCGCCGAGTGCGGCCTGGCATGCCTGGCCATGGTCGGCAGCTTTCACGGTCATGAGGTCGACCTGAACGGACTGCGGCAGCGTTTCCCGGTTTCCATGAGTGGGGCGAGCCTTCGCAGCCTCATGCAGATGGCGACGCAACTTTCCCTCGCTCCACGCGCTCTGCGCGTCGGCCTCGAAGCCCTGTCCAAGCTCGCCCTTCCGGCGATCCTTCACTGGGACTTCAACCACTTCGTCGTGTTGAAGTCCGTATCCGCCCGCGCTGCTGTCATTCACGACCCCGCGCTTGGTGAGCGCCGGATGCCGATCGACGAGTTGTCGCGGCATTTCACCGGCGTCGCGCTCGAACTCGCACCAGCCGCTGGTTTCGAAAAGATCGAGGCGAAGGAGACGCTGCGGCTCAGCGATCTCTGGTCCCGCCTGACAGGCATCTGGCCCGCGATTTTCCAGATTCTCGGCCTATCGCTGGCCTTTCAGGTCGCCGCCTTCGCGCTACCGTTCCAAATCCAGCTCGTGGTCGACGAGGCGATCGCTCGGGCCGATGCCGATCTGCTGACGGTTCTCGCGCTCGGCTTCGGCGCTTTGACCTTCATTCATGCCGGGCTCGAAGCCGTCCGGGCCTGGGTCGTGCGGATTCTTGGCTCGATGATGCTGTTCCAGATCGTCGGCAACCTCGTACGCCATCTCATGCGCCTGCCGTCGTCCTTCTTCGAGAAGCGCCATGTCGGCGATATCATCTCACGGATCGAATCTACCAACGCCATTCAGGACGCGGTGACGCGCGGCATGGCAGTGGCCCTGATCGACGGCCTGATGGCCATCCTCGCCGCTTTCATCCTTTTTCTCTACTCGCCCCTTCTGGCGTTCGTTGTCTGCCTGTCGCTGGCACTGGTGCTCGGCATTTCCCTGGCGTTCTACCCGGTGATGCGCGCTCGTACGCAGGAGCAACTCATTGCCTCGGCGCGCGAGCAGACGCAGCTTATGGAGACGGTGCGCGCCGCGACAACGATCAAGATCATGGGCGGAGAATCCGAACGGGAGGCAAGCTGGCGCAATCGATACGCCTCGGTGATCAACGCCTCGGTCTCGCTCGGCAAGTACGAGATCACGCTACGATTTCTTCAGAACGTCATCATTGGTTTGCAGACGGTGATCGTCATCTATCTCGGCGCACGTTCCATCATCGGCGCTGACGGGCTGTCGATCGGAATGCTGATGGCGTTCCTCTCCTTCCGGCAGACTTTCAGCGACCGCACCCTTTCGCTGGTGACGGAGGTGATCCAGTTCCGGCTTTTGAAAGTACACCTCAATCGCATCGCCGACATCGCTATGGCGGCGGGCGCCCTTCCTGCGGCTTCTTCCGGGGCGGCACACGAAGCCGGCGGCAGTATCGAGCTTCGCGACGTTGCGTTCCGCTATGGCGCTTCCGATCCCCTCGTACTCGATCAGGTGAGCCTTGCCATCGAGCCGGGAGACTATGTCGCGATCACGGGAACGTCCGGCGGCGGCAAGAGCACGCTTTTCAAGCTGATGCTCGGGCTTCACGAGCCGGAGACGGGCGAGGTGCTGCTCGACGGACGGAGGGCGACGCCGGAGCTCTGGCAGGCTTGGCGCACCCAGGTCGGCGTCGTTGCCCAGGACGACCGACTCCTTTCGGGCTCGATCGCCGACAACATCGCCTTCTTCGACCCCGACCTTGACATGGAAAGGGTTGCGGTCGCTGCGAGCGCTGCTCGCATTCACGACGACATCGTGCGCATGCCCATGCAGTACCTGTCCCTGATCGGGGACATGGGGGCCGCCCTGTCGGGCGGTCAGCGCCAGCGCCTTCTCCTTGCGCGTGCGCTCTATCGCCAGCCGCGACTGCTCCTGTTGGACGAGGGAACGGCCAATCTGGACGAGCAGACGGAAGAGGAGATCGCCCGCCTGATCGCTTCACTGCCGATCACGCGGATCGTCATCGCGCATCGTCCGGCTTTGATCCGCAACGCCTCGCGCGTCTTCCGCGTGCAGGAGGGTCGGGTCGTCCCCGTGTCGTCCTCGCCGACCGGTCTGACGCCGGTGGGAGGTTGATCTTCTCTTCAGCGCACGGGACACGATTGCTATCTTGGAGACGAGGACCGACGGGAGGCGGTGAATACGCATGCCATGGAGTACCAAGGAAATGGATCGGCAGCCTCGACGCATGATCGTGGCGGACGACCATCCGCTGTTCCGCGATGGGCTGAAACGGCTCATGCTGCGCAACCATCCCACGGCCGAGATCGCCGAGGCCGGCTGCTTCGAAGAGGTCCTGGCGCTTGCAAGAGAAGGCATACCGCCGACGGCAATGCTTCTCGACGTCCGCTTTCCGGGCTTCTGCATCGAGAAGAGCCTTCCGTGCCTGCGTCGCGAGTTCCCAACCACGGCGATCGTGATCGTCTCCATGATCGAGGACCGACAGGAGATCCGGCGGCTGTTGGAGAGCGGTGCCAACGGTTTCGTCTGCAAGAGCGTGCCGCCCAAGGCGATCGCGGAAGCGGTGGAGGCGGTGCTCGATGGCGACCTGGTCGTGCTCACCGAGCCCCCTGAGGACGGCGAACTCGACGAGGACTGCCCGTCGCATCTTGGCGCTCTCACCCCGCGCCAGCGTGAAGTTCTCGCCCGTCTCGCTCAAGGCAAGACCAATAAGGAGATCGCATACGACCTGCAACTCTCCCCCTTCACGGTGCGCATTCATGTCTCGGCGCTTCTGCGGGCCCTGAACGTCTCGTCCCGGAGCGCGGCCGCATTCCGCGCAGCCGAGTTGGGGCTTTGAGGCCGGAGGCGCAGACGGCGGTAGATGCGGAGGCCAGCGGCGGGAGCAAGCTGGGTTTCGTCGGCAGCTTCCGGACGGCGGCGTCCGACCTGCCGGCAGCCCGCCACGAACTCGAGCAGGCCAACATCCGCATCGTTATTGTCGCGTTGGCGAATCTATATCTGATGCTGGGCGAGAGACTTGGCTTCGTATCGGCTGAAATCAGTACAGTTTATGCTTGGATGTTCTCCGGCGCATTCGGCCTTTCTTTCGCCATCCGGGCTTCCTTTCTGCTTCTGCCGAACGCGTCGACCGGGCGCCGCCTTTTCTGCATGCTTGCTGACTATGGCCTCATTTCAGCGACTATCGGATTAGGGGACGAATTCTCTTCTCCGATTTATGCGGTGCTCATCTGGGTGACTGTCGGCTACGGCATGCGTTTCGGGCCGAGATATCTGCTTGCCAGCACCGCCGCCTCGCAGGCCAGCGTCCTGCTGATCGGACTTCTGTCGCCGTTCTGGCAACAGCACCCGTTCCTCGTCGGCATGTTGTCGCTGACGGCGCTGATCGTACCGGTCTATGCCAATATTCTCCTGCGCGAGACCCGGCGTTCAAGGGATGCGGCCCTGGCGGCCGATCTCGCCAAGTCTCGCTTCCTGGCGCAGGCCAGTCACGACCTGCGTCAGCCCATTCATGCTATCAGCCTGTTCACGGCGTGCCTTCGTGAAGAAAGCCTGAGTGACAACCAGAAGCAGATGGTGGACAGTATCGACCGCTCACTCGCCAGCGTGTCGCGCCTGTTCCGCAGCCTGCTGGACATCTCAATGCTGGACAGCGGGAGGATCGCCATACAGCCAGAGCCCGTGGCGGTCGGAAGGCTTCTTACCGAGGTCGTTGACCGCAACCGTTCCATCCAGCGGCGCGTGCGCCTGGTGGGCACCCGTGCGTCCGTACGCAGCGACCGCGCGCTTCTGGAGACCATTGTCCAGAACCTTGTCTCCAACGCTCTGAAGTACGCGCCGGGCCGCGACGTGCTGGTCGGCTGCCGCCGCCAGCGCGGGACGCTCTCCATCTGGGTCGTTGACCGGGGCCCTGGCATTCCCGATGCGGAGATCGAGAACATCTTCACCGAGTTCTATCGCATACCGCAGCCCGGCCGGGACTTGGAAGGCATCGGCCTCGGGCTTTCGATCGTCCGGCGCCTCGCCCACCTTCTGGACTGCACCGTACGGGTTTCATCGCGACCCGGGAAGGGTACGGTCTTCGCGATCGAGGGCCTGTCGCGCGTGCGCAGCCCTCGGCCCGGACGAGATGCGCGGCTGGAGCGGCCGCTGGACTACGAGCCCCTCGCCGGCCTCAAGGTTCTCCTTGTGGAAGACAACGTTCAGGTGCTGCGCGCGACCTCGCTGCTCCTCCAGGGCTGGGGCTGCATCGTGCAGGCCGAGCCCTCGCCGGACTTCGCCACCGAGCGGCCCGATGTCATCGTCAGCGACTTCGATCTCGACGGGCCAATTTCTGGCATCGACGTCATCGACCGCGTGCGTTCGCAGACAGGACGAGCTGTCCCCGCGCTTCTAATGACCGGGCACGACGAGGGACGCGTGCGGGAGGCGCTCGGGGGGCGCGACATTCCCCTTCTTCAGAAGCCATTGCACCCGATCGAGCTGCGGGCAGCGCTGACCGGGCTGCGCCGCCAGCGCACGAAGGGCGCACGCGAGGACTCCCAAGGTTGAAAGCCACGCTCGGGACTGCGTTCGGCCCATCCTTACCTGTCGCGTATAGTACATCTGCGCGAATTGATGTTCGCCGGCGCGGCCGCCATTTACTGGCGCGGAGGCCAAGAGGCCTTTTCTCACAGTGGCCTGAACGTGCCCCGCGGGACACGAATTCTTGGAGGACAAGATGACGATGAAAGCCAATCACGAGACCCGCGCACTGACCGATGCGGAGTGTGAGGCGGTCGGCGGGGGCCGTATCGCTCCGATCACGACCCTGGCGGTCGGCGAGGAAGACGGCGGCTGGCGGGCAACGACCTTGGCGGTGGGAGAGGAGGATGGCCGGTTCATCCCCTCTCCGGTGCTCGATCTCAAGATCCATAACTGACAGGCTTGCTCTCAATCCGGGCGTCTGGATCGCGGCCAGTTCGGCGAGTGCCGGGCTGACCGCGATCCGTTTCTGTCGCCATGCAGCCTGCGAGGGCCGACACAAAGAACGTTGATATCATGATCCTGATCGCCGGCGGCCAGTACGACACGAACCTCACCGCACTCGTGGATCGCCTGAAGGTGCGTGGCATTCCGTTCCATGGACTGCTTGTCGGACCCGAAAAGCCGCCACGGCTCAGGATTGACATCCAGGAACACACTTTCGAACTGGACGGCAAGTTCCTGTTCCCGTCGGCCTTCTTCATCCGACAAGACGTGTTCCTGTATCCGACGGAAGACACGGCGGCAGCGCATGCGCAGGCGTTCAACTGGTATCATGCCATTCGCGGCTGGGCCGAGAGCCGGCTCGACGCAAGAATGTTCAATCGCCGCACCACCCTGCGAGAGAATAACAAGATCCACAATCTGATCGCGGCGCACGAAGCAGGCCTGCGCATTCCCCGAACGATCGCGACGAACGATTTCGCGCCGTTCGGGGCGGATACGGCCCGCCTGATCCAGAAACCGGTTGCCGGAGGCGAATATACAGGTCTGCTTGAGGACTTTCTGAAAACGGAACGAGCCTCAGCCCTCGGCCCCCGCTTCATCCAGCCGCGCCTCGGCCGTCCCGAATTCCGCGTCTATCGCATCGGTCCGCAGCTCATGGCTTTCTCGCTTCAGTCGCCCGAGCTGGATTACCGGCAGACGCGCGACGTGACGATCGCAGCCGTCCCCGTTCCCGCCGGGATCGCCGAGGGCCTGACGGCCCTGTGCGACCGACTGGACCTCGACTTCGCTGCTGCCGATTTCATGCTCGACGACCAGAACGAGCCGACATTCCTGGAGGTGAACTCGCAGCCGATGTTCGCAGCCTTCGACAGGGCGGCCGGGGGACGGCTTTGCGACGCCATCCTCGATTGCCTTATGGACGACGCTTCGGGGAAGGGGTCCCGCATCGAAGGACCGTCGAAGAGCCGTCCGTCGCATGGTCGGCGGCCCGCATCGCCTTTGTAGCACATGTGTCTTAATTGACCATCTTCGGGGTGGCAGTCATTTCCCTGAAGCCCGATGTCGGGCTGTTGAGACAGGAGAAGATTGATGACCGCTCTGGGCGAAAAGGATTCTGCTTCCTTCGATATGCAGGAGCTGAAGGCCGAGCAAATCGACGCCGTTTCCGGCGCCTTTGATATCAGCATCGGAAACTGGTTCCTGACGCGGAACGAGTGGGGGACCTGGTTTGGGAATTCCGCCACCGGCTATCTGCGTCAGCTCTAAATCAATTCCGGCAGGCGCCCGCAGTCTTGCGTTGGCATCGCATGGTGTCAGGCAGATCGGAGATCTGGGGCCCCATGCAGGAGACTGAACCTTTCCGACATCCTGCCGACGGAGCCGACAGAGCCCATCGAGCCCGCCGGCCGGTGGGCTCGTTACGTTTGCAGGGGATAGCGTGCTTCCTTCGTCTCGCCCTGGGAGCCTGAGGCCCGACATGTTGTCGCTCTCCGATGCTCTCGGGGTACTGAGCAGCGGCGAACGCATGTTCCTTTCGGCCAAATGCTGGCATCCGGATGTGTTCTGCGCGTCCCTGCTCAACAGCCAGCCGATGGGCTTCTATGCCCCGGCCCAGATCGTGCGCGATGCGCTGGGACATGGTGTCGAGATCCGGCCGCTGTGCATCTGCGCCGCGCGGCGCAGGCGGGTGTCGTCGCGCTCACGGCCGAGCAGGATGTGTCGGCCAGGCTCTCGTTGATCAGTACGACGTCCTGCGGAACGACCGCAGCAATCGCATACCAGTCGGTCCGGTCGATGCCGGCGAGATCGACGCCGTCGATCAGGATGCGGCCGCTGTCGGGCTCGATGGATTTGAGCGCAAGCCTGAACACCGTCGACTTGTCCGCCCCGGTCTCGCCGGTCAGGAAGGTGATGCGGCCGCGCTCGGCTTGAAACGAGATGCCCTCGACGCCCCGGCCGTTGCCATAGGTGTAGCCGACGTCCTCGAAGGCGATCCGGCCGCTGCCAGGCACGATGAACGCCGCCTGCGACACCTGCCGCTCCTCCGACGCGGCCCACATAGTCGCCAGGGTGACAAGCGCGGGACGTGAGCGGGCAACATCATCGATGGACCGGGCGATCATCTCGAAAGGCATGTTGAGCTGGAGCAGCAAAATATTGAACAGCACGATGTCGCCGATGGTCAGCGCGCACCTCCTGTTGTTATCAGCGAGAGGCCCGCACTGTGATGCAACAACGCCATAGGTGAAAGGTCTTTAGAACGCTTTTCGCCTTGCCTTGAACACCCGCTTGCGTCCGCCCGGATGGCCCGCCATCCAGAGCAGGGCGCCGCCGATCCACAATTGCAGGCCGATGCCGATGGCGGCCGCGAGCGTGCCGTTGAGGATCGCGACCGATCGCGGCGCACCACCCATCAGCACGGGCTCGGTCAGCGAGCGGTGCAAAGGCACCTCGAAGCCATCGACAACAGCGGCCATCAGACCAGCACCCCGCCGCCGAACGAGAAGAAGCTGAGGAAGAAGGAGCTGGCCGCGAAGGCGATGGACAGGCCGAACACGATCTGGATCAGCTTGCGGAAGCCTTCTCGATCTGATTGAGCGACTGCGCGATCAGGAAGGAGCGGAGGCCATAGCCGGCCATGAACGCCAGGGCGCTCTCGAAGAAATCGAGCCTTCCCAACGCCGGGAACTCGTCGCGCATGAGGAGCAGCTTGTGCTTGCGCTCGATGCCGTCTGACCCGTCGAGGCTTTCGGTGAGGCGGCGGCCGATCTGGTTGAGGATCAGGCGGATCAGCGGCTTGGTGCGCGAGATGTCGGACGGCGGCACGACCAGATAGAGCGAGACGGATGCCCGGCGGCGATCAGGTCGGCGATGCGCCAGTCGCAGCGCGACGTGACCTCGGCCACGGTCGGATCGCGATAGAGGCCGAGGAACGACATGGCGGTGGAGAGCACGCCGCTGCGCTCGTTCTCGGACTTGTTCAGCACCTCGCGCGCGGCGCCGGCGACGACGGGATGCGGACCGGCCTCGCCGAGATGCGCCGTGGTCATCATCGACCAAAGCGCCTTCTCGAAAGGGTGAGCTGGATCGGAAAGGAAGTTGGCGATGCCGCGCAGCGTCTTGTCCTGTTCGGCGTAGAGGACATGCAGGATCGCGCCGACCAGCAGCGAATGGCTGGTCTTTTCCCAGTGAGACCTGCGCTCCAGCGCGCCTTCGGGATCGACGAGGATGTCCGCGATGTTCTGGACGTCGCGCACCTCATGGACGCCGCGGAGGACCTCCAGCAGCGGATTGTAGGCCGCGCTCTTGGGATCGGTCGGGTTGAACAGGAGGCAATGGGAGAACTGCGCGCGCCATCCGGCGGTCAGCGTCCAGTTTTCGCCCTTGATGTCATGGATCGCGGCCGAGTGCGGCCACGACAGGAGTGTGGGCACGACCAGGCCCACGCCCTTGCCGGAGCGCGTCGGGGCGAAAGCCATGATGTGCTCGGGACCGTCATGGCGCAGATAGGCGCCGGCCATAAGGCCGAGGAAGACGCCTGACGGCTTGCTCAGGCCGGCCTCAGTGATGTCCTTACGGTCGGCCCAGCGGGCGGGAACCGTAGGTGGTGACATGCTTCGCCTGCCGTGCGCGCCAGACCGACCCGACGATCGCCGACAATGCGGCGGCGACGCCGCTGCCGCCGGCGATCGCGCCGCCTGTGCGGAAAACGTCGGGCGCGTAAGCCTCATAGACATACCACCACTCGAACAGCCGCCAGGGATAGTAGAAGGGAAGGCCGTCAACGAGAAACCAGGGCTCTCCTAGGCGGGTCTGAAAGCCGAGTTGGAAGGCGACCCATTGCGTCGCGGCCCATGTGCCGGCAAGCGCGATGCCGAACACGACCAGCATTTGTCCGATAAGCACCTTCGTCGGCGTCATTCACGCCCCGCAACAGCCACACAATCCGGCCCGCGCAAGGGGCCGATCGGACACGAGGCTTGTTGCTTGAAGGCGTTAAGTCAAATACATTTTCCTCTGTCATAAACGGCGAAAATTATCTTAATACAAAGAGGTGTCATCTAATATTGCTGTATATAGACTATGGCAGTTGAGTATTGCGGCGTTGTGACGCAAGGCCGGCGCGACGCATCGTCGATGCCAGACAATTCGTCGCCACATGCAAACAAGTGAGGACGTCTTGTCTGGTTTCAGCGGCGGGAGAAGCAGCGGATATGAGGATTCGACGTCAGGACTCAGTCCTGCGACGGTATCGGCGGACGGTATCGCACGAACGATCATCCACCCGTATACGTTTTATCGGCATCTGTTGGAATGCCGGCAGGCGCGTTTGGCGTGCCGATGTCCTTTGACAAGCTGAGCTTTTTGGCGCTTGCCATGCATGCATGGCGGCATTCTAAATGAACCGCTATAGGTCAACCCTCAGACGCTCCTGTCGGTTCGACAGGGTCATATCGTTTATGTAACATGCCTCGACCAAAGCAAATCGAGACACGGGCACCTTTGACCCCGGCCGAGGTAGAGAGCGCGACTTACGTAGGCAGTGCAGAGCATAAGACCGTGCGCTGGTGGGGCGGTCTCCCAGAGGCTTGGGTAGGCGTGGACGGCAAGGCTCGGAGACCGAAGAAGGAGCATACAACAATTTGCCCGAAGGTCACCGAACAGGAACGCGAGGAAGCCAGCAGATGGGTGCGAGTTGCGCTCGCGTTGGGTCAGTTGCGTTTTTTGGAAGGTGACAAAACTTATCCCAAACATATCTGGTATAGGGATGATAATGGACAATTCTGGTTTGGATTTGCGATCAACCAGATAGCAGGTACATACAAGGGCTGGCCTATCAGCGAGGCGGAAAAGCGTGCAGCATTCGATTGAATGGCAAGAAGGTGCGATCAACGCGTCGCCAGAGGAGCGGGCGACGGTCGCTGACTTGCGCCTGTTTCTCAACAATCAGAATGTCACGAAGTATCTACTCGACGACAAGTTGGGCGATCACGTTACGATCGCGCTTTATGGCCTCGTCGAAGGTTTAGTACATCGATGGTGGTCAATCTTTGGGGCGCGGGATCGAGAATTCTTTCTCAAGAACTATCGTATGGGCTATCTTTTGCCAGATGTACGAATTCAATTCGATGGTGCAGTTTTTGAAGTTTCTTCCCATCAATGCGTATACACCAATCCCGATTTGCGATTTTGGGGAGGGGCCAGCGAGGTTCTTTCCCGCAAAGACGGGGAGGTTTGGCTTTCCACTTTCGTTGAAGAGGTTCTGACACGTCTGGATAGCCAAGGAGTCCGTGAAACAGGCGCCGCTCTGCGTTGGAAGCGAGTCAAGGCTTCTCGTCATTCACAAGAAAGCGCCTTTTGCGAAGCCGCTGGCAGCTTAGGGTTGGACCCCTATCAGATTGCTGACGATATGGCAGATTTCATTGAAAAGGCAGAGGATCTGTTCACAGCGGAACCGCTGACGGAGTTCGTTTCCGGGGCCAAAGAGGTCGATCAACACCGACTGATCGAGTGGGCGAGTCGAATGATAGGGCCCAAAGGATCTAATCACCGCCTAGCCAACCTCCGTCCGATCGTGGAGAAGATCGCAAAAGAAGTTCCGGCTCGTCCTGGGGAGCAGGCATGGGCCGCCGGGTATAGACGCGCTCGGGCTATGCGGAAAGCTTTAGACTTAAAGCAGCATAGCCGGCTTGCTTCATTCCGAGATCTGGCGTCACGTCTCGGCGCACCAACGAGCTATAATCTCGCGCCCAAGGTGAATGGGATAAACGCTCTGCGCCGCGAGGGCCCAAACGGCATCCATATTCATGTTCGCAACCATGGCAACTATGAGGGTGCGAAAACATCCCATCTATTTACGCTGGCGCGGGCGATAGGTGATGCCGCCTGTTTTCCCGACCCAGAGGCGTCCCCAATCAATAGGCTTCGAAATGCCTACCGGCAAGCAGCCGGGCGAGCGTTTGCGGCAGAATTCCTGGCTCCGATAGACGAAGTGCGGTCGATGCTGGAAGACGAGTATGACGAATATTCGATCGCAAACGAGTTTGGCGTCTCTCCGAACGTCATTGAACATCAGATTGAGAATGAAGATCGGATTCAGAAAGCGTGTGACTAGTGCCTGACTACTGGTGGAGCTGTCTCGTACGAGCAGGATAACCAGTAGAGGCACTGTCACTTGCGGCCGCAGAATGCGCCTGCCTTTTAGCGGAATACAGCAGGGTTCGACAGTATGTCAGAGTCCGTCCGGGAATTCATGATGCCCGAGCGATGCGACGTAGGAGGATCATGACGGATGCGGCGTAGAGGAAGGCTGTGGCGGATGCGAGCGTGGCCTCGGTATTCTTCCAGAGGCGCCGGTTGCGGCTGATCCATGCGAAGAAGCGTTCCACGGCCCAGCGCCTCGGATGGATTGCGAATCCGATCTGCTCTGGCGGTTTCCTGACGATCTCAATGTCGATCAGCGTTGCGGTGCGAGGCCGCTCTCCCGCAAAGCCTGCGTCGGCGAAGGCCTTCGTCACGAACGGGAAGGAACGCCGCGACAGGCGCAGGACAGGGACGGCACCGTCGCGGTCCTGGACACTGGCGGGCTGAGGATCGAGAACGAGGGCGCGTCCATCCGTATCGACCATGGCCTGGCGCTTTCGACCCTTCACCTTCTTGCCGGCGTCATACCCTCTCGGCCCGCCGGCCTCGGTTGTCTTGACGCTTTGGCTGTCGATGACGGCGGCGCTGGGCGAGGCATCGCGCGCCACCCGCTCACGATCCCTCATGACGAGGCGGTGGTTGATGGTCGCGAATACGCCAGCGTCGCGCCAGCGGCTGAAATGGTCGAACACCGTGCTCTTGGGCGGCATGTCCTTGGGGATGAGCCGCCAGGGAATGCCACCCCGCAGGACGTAGAAGATCGCATTCAGGATCTCGCGCGTCGGCCAGGCCGACGGTCGCCCTCGCAAACATCCCTTCGGCAGCATGGGCTCGATGATCCCCCACTCGGCATCGGTCAGGTCGGTTTCATATCGCAGGTGGTCGCGGCTATGCTGCCGCCGGGTGGTCGGGGTCCACATGGCGTTTCCAGATCAGGTGTCAGATACCCTCTGGAATCAGCCGCGCTCCGATCACTCAACCCATTCTCGGACGGACTCTTAGACCAATTCTCATTGATCAGAACCCATGAGCCCAAGCGCATTCTGGACACCGAGGACGACGTCGTGGTGGTGGATGCGCGCCGCTTCGAGGAGTTCAACACGATGAGCATCCCGCGCGGGCGCAGCCTGCCGGGGGGTGAGCTCGTCTACCGGATCCATGATCTCGCGCCCTCGCCCGACACGCTGGTGATCGTGAACTGCGCGGGCCGCACGCGCTCGATCATCGGCACCCAGAGTCTCGTGAACGCCGGTATTCCCAACCGGGTGGTGGCTCTTCGCAACGGCACCATCGGCTGGACGCTGGAAGGGCTCGAGCTGGAAACGCGCCGCACCGAGCGGGTGCCCGAGCCTTCGGCGGAGGCCCGTGCCAAAGCGCGCGCCAACGCTGCTAGATGGGCGGCTCACGTCGGTGTGCCGGTGATCGGCGCGCAGGACCTCGCCCGGTTCCGCGCCGAGGCCGAGGAGCGCACGCTCTATACGCTCGACGTGCGCGATCCGTCCGAGCACGCCGCCGGCCATCCGGCTGGCTTCGCTTCCGCTCCCGGAGGTCAGCTCGTGCAGGCGAGCGACGAGTGGCTCGGCGTACGGGGAGCGCGGGTCGTTCTCTACGACGACGACGGCGTGCGCGCCCGCATGACCGCCTCGTGGCTCGTGCAGATGGGGTGGAGTGCCCACGTCCTTGCCGAGGACGCCGTTCTACCTGACAATGTTCGGGAACCATCGGCGGAGCGGATCGACCTTTCGGCGCCGCCGCACGCGGTGATCACACCGCGCGAGCTTGAGGCGCTGAAGGGTGCGGCCATCGTCGACCTCGCGCGCAGCCCCGCCTACCGCCGGGGCCATGTGCCGGGTGCCTGGTTCGCCTCGGGCCCGGAACTTTCACGGGATCTGAGGTCTCTGCCGGGCGAGGGGCCGGTGGTCCTCACCTCACCGGATGGCAGGCTGGCAACGGCTAATCTCGCCGACGCGCTCGCCATCACCGGGGGGCGCGGGGCGCTGCTGCTTGACGGTGGGACAGACGCCTGGACACAGGCCGGACTCCCGCTGGAAACAGAGGCGCGCTGGCTGTCGGACCGAATCGATGTCTACAAGCGCCCGTACGAGGGCACGGACAATGCGAAGGCCAACATGCAGGGCTACATCGACTGGGAACTGCAACTCGTCGCCCAACTCGCCAACGACGGGGTGGCGAAATTCCACGTCCGACGATGATAATTAGTTTTTCCAGTTAAGGGAATAATGCATTTTTTCGACATAGGGACGGCGTATAAAAATGCAATTTTCAGGATAAAACATGGTATTTTCACCCTTTAAATTCAGTTTATCCTTCTTTTAATTCAAATAGTTAACTAATGTTTTCTCCTTCCATTCGCTCCAATCATTTGTAAGATTCTTGATGGTCGACTGTGGTGCAGATAGTCGCACGAACGATCGTTTAATCACCGTCTCCTGCTAGAGCTGTAGTTCTGCTATCGGCGCTACTGGGCGGCAGGAGTGCAATCCGTTCATAGGCGACGTGTAGGCCATTGATCGGTGGTGGGCGCCTGGGGGCCTGGGCCCGGAGAGATGCGGCTACAACGCAGTGCGCATTCGGCCGAGCACGACCTCGACGTCTGTCGGGGAATGGCCGTTGATCGGCGTTATGTCTTGTGGACAAGCGGAGAATGCGACCACGCAGTTTCGCAGCGCTTTGAGCGTCACGCGATCACCCGGCTCGCCTAAAGGGGCTCCTTGCGTGAGCGATCCGTCCGCGCCGACAGGGATGTTCATGAACAGGTTGAGGGGCTGCGGAACCTTTCCTGAGAGCGGAAGGCCGATCGCCTCCATGGCTTCGCGCAGGTTGTCGGCGCAGCTTCTGTGATGGCCCCGGCATCCGAGGAGTTCGTAGCGGCGTGCGTCGCAGGCCGCCATGATCGTGTCGTGGATGCCCGGTGAGGTATCCTCCACGACCTCGATGATGGGTTCGCGCCGATCCGTAAGGTAATGCCCCCCGACCCCGGCGGAAAGCCGTCCGTTCTCGACACGACTGTGTTCCATGGACATGACGTGATCGAGGTTCTCGGCGCAGAAGGCCCAAGTGTCCACGACCTGAGTGCCCGAGACGTTCACAACCGAGACCGTCTCCCCTTCAGCCAGACGCATGGCGAGGCCACGTCCGGCCGGGACGATGAGGGTTTTCTGCTCGCTCATGCTGGCACTCCTTGCGCGTCGCGTGCCTCGGCCCAGTAGGGCTGGTTGCAGATGAAGCCGAGAAACCCGGTGACGACCAGTGCCCCGAGATAGGCGGTGGCTCCTGTTCCGACGTCCAGCGGCGGATTTACTTCCACGAAGTCGAAGCCTCTTACCCGGTGACGCTCGGCGATCGCCCGCAGAGCGCCCATCAGTTGCGGGAACGTCATTCCGTCCGGCTCGCCCGAAACGCAGCCGGGAACCAGCGACATGTCGAGGGCATCGACGTCGATCGTAACGTAAACGTCCGAGCCTTCGGGTAAGAGCGCAGCGATCCCGTCGGCTCCCAAACGCCGCGTCTCGCTCATGCACACGACTCGGTGGCCGCTCCCGCGAAGTTCCTCGACGTGGCGCCGGCTCGTGCGCAGCCCGCGAATGCCGATCTGTGTCAGAGACAGGCAGGTCGGCATCGAGACGATGTGCCGGAACGCGTGGCTGTTCGTCCGGTCGAGATCCTCGTCGATCTCCGCGTAGTCCTGATGCGCATCGAACTGGATGACGTGCATCGGGCGGTCGAACGCTTCGAAGACAGGATAGGTGATCGAGTGATCGCCGCCGAGGACGACGGGCATCAACCCTGCTTCGAGCATCTCGCGCACGCGCTGGGTTACGATCTCGAAGGTGCGGGCCGGGTTGGCGGGCCGCACGTCCACGTCGCCCGCGTCGACGATCAGGCCGCGCGAAATCTCCTCCGCGAGGTAATCCGTCCCGGTGTCCGGGTCGTGAAGCGGCGCGTCGAGCGGAAAGCGCAAGGAATGCTCGCGGATCGCCCGTGGTCCCATCCTCGACCCCGGCAGGAAGGGAGATCCCTCGTCGAAGGGAACGCCAAGGACGCCGATCCTGGCTCCGGCATAATCGGAAGGCGATGACGAGATCCTGCTCCGCAGATAGCTCGGTATGCCGCAATACGGTCTGTCGATGGGCTTCAAGTGCTTTCTCCTGAGATAGGGGGACGCGCTGCGAAGGACGGATGAAAGGGCGAGACGCGATCGAAGAAGTCCGCGACGCGGGGGTTCTCGCGCGAGGAGACGACCCTGGAAGGCGGCCCGTCGGCGATGATCCGTCCCTTGTCCATGAACATCATCCGCGCGGCGACGTCGCGGGCGAACGTGAGTTCGTGCGTGACGACCAGCATGGTCATGCCAGTGTCAGCGAAGTCTCGCAGCAGTTGGAGCACCTCGCCGATCAGCTCGGGGTCGAGGGCTGCGGTCGGCTCGTCGAACAGCATGATCTCGGGCTCCATGGCGAGAGCACGGGCGATGGCGACGCGCTGCTTCTGGCCGCCGGAAATCTGGCCCGGATAGCGATCGCCGAGTTCGGCGATCCGCAGACGGTCGAGAAGCCGGCAGGTGCGTTCGCGCGCCGCGGCCGGCGATCGGCCGCCCGCGACGATCTGGGGCCGGTTCACGTTCTCGGCGACTGTCATGTGGGGCCACAGGTTGAGCTGCTGGTAGACCATCCCGATCATAGGCCGGATCGCGTCGATCTCGCGGCGGGACTGGCGCCGAACGGTCTCGCCTCTCAACTCGCGTCCAAGATAGTGTCCGCCGACCTCGACGAAACCCTCGTCCGGGGGGTCGAGCCACAGAAGGGTGCGCAGAAGCGTGGACTTCCCGCAGCCGGAAGGCCCGACCAGGCTGACGACCTGTCCCTTCGGAATCTCGAAATACACCTCGTCGAGAGCCTTCGTCTCTCCGAAGCGACGGTTGAGGTTAGTCGCCCGCAGAGCAAGGGTCATCGCGCATCCCTCCCGTCGAGGATGAGGTAGCGAGCGGCGAGCGGATTCATCCTGCCGGCCCGTTGTGCCGATCCAAGACGCCGTTCGAAGGCGTCGGCCACGGCTGCGAAGACAGCGGTGATGAACCAGTAGATGAGCGCCACCGCAATGAAGACCTCGAACGGCGCGAAGGTGTTGCCTTGGACGACGAGGCCCTGGAACGTCAGTTCCGCGACGGTGATCGAGGATATGACCGAACTCTCCTTGATCATCGTCATCGTCGTGTTCACCACTGGCGGGATCATCGGCGACCGGACTTGGGGCAGTATGACGTGGCGCGCGGCCGCGAAGGGCGACATCCCGATCGCTCGGGCCGATTCCCATTGACCGGCGGGCAGCGCCTTCACGCAGGCGCGGATGATCTCGGTGTAGTACGCGCCCGCGAACAGCGACAGGGCGACCGTTCCGTTGAAGAGCGCGGAATTGCGGATGCCGGCGGCCGGCATGCCGTAATGCACGAGAAAGAGGATCACAATGAAGGGAATGCCCCGCATCAGCATGATGTAGACGAAGACCAGCCAGCGCAAGGGAGCAAAGGAGGTAAAGGAGAATGCGGCCGCGACCGCGCCGATCAGCAGGCCGAAGACGAAGGCGGTTGCACAGATGCGCAGGGACATCAAGGCGCCGCGCGCGAAGAGGTCCCAGTGGTCGAGAACGACGAATGGGTCCAGCGACATCAGCGGGTCTCCTTCGCAACGCGCCGCTCCAGCAACAGGCCCACGGCGGCCAGCGCAAGATTGATCGCCAGGAACATGAGCGCGGCCGCGATCAGGGGTTCGAAGGGCCTGAAGGTCGAGGCTCCGATCTGCTGGGCCACACGCAGCATCTCCACCACGGTGATAACGGCGAGAAGGGCCGTGCCCTTCACGATGATCGTCCCTTCGTTCACGAGCATGGGTGATATCCGCCGGAAAAGCTGAGGCAGGATAACCCGGCTCCAGATGGCGAACGGGGAGAGGCCGAGTGCGGTAGACGCCTCGATCTGGCCCGCCTCGATCTCGCGCAGGGACCCGCGCATGATCTCAGAGATGAAGAAGGAAGAGTTGATCCCGATCGCGAGGATGCCGGCCATCTCTGGCGGCAGTCGCAGGCCGACGGCGGCTGGCAGACCGTAATAGACCAGGAAAATCTGGATGAGTATCGGCGTGCCGCGGATGAAGCTCAACAGGACGGCGATCACGCCGTTGACGGGGCGGATCTTCAGCGACCGCAGGATCGTCAGCAGCGTGCCGCCGACCAGGGCGAGCAAGGCGGCCGCCGATGCGATCCGCAGATTGAAGAGCGCGGCATCGCTGACCCTCGGCATGGCCGAAAGGATGTAGGCGAGATCGACGTTCATGATGGCTCCGGCCCGAACGGTTCGGACGGTCGCCCCCTCATCGGGGCTGACCGAGGCTCAGAGAGCGCCTTCGGGCAGGTAGCCGTCGTGGGGAATCTCCATCCGGAATCCGAACCACTTCTCCTGGAGTTCGTAGAGACGGCCGTCGTCCCTCATCTTGAAGATCACGACCGAGATGAAGTCGCGAAGATCGGTGTCCTCGGGCCTCGTCACCCAGCATAGGTAGGTCCACTGCACTCCGGTCTCGATCGGCGCCCCGATCTCGAATGCGTCCGGGCGATCCCTGACGAGGGTCGCCAGCGATGGCAGCGACTGGATCACCACGTCGATCTCCCCGGTGGCGAGTGCCACGTAGCAGTCGGTGAACGCGGTGTAGAGCAAGAGATCCGCAAAGCCCTCGCCTTCAGCCGTGAGCCGGTCGTTCAGGGCGCGGGCGATCGGTTCCGTCGACGAAGCCAGCTGCGTGCCGACTCGAAGCCCGGCCATCGCGTCCTCATCCTCGAACGCCTCCCCGGCGCGGGTGAGCGCATAGGGTTGCCCGTTGGCGATCGGGGCCGTGTAGGCGTAGCGGGAGGCCCGCTCTTCATTGACGCCGACGGTGGTGGCGACGAAATCGAAGTTGCCTGCGAGGAGGCCTGGCAGGATACCCTGCCAAGGCAGATCGAGCTGCCGAAGCTCAACGCCGAGTTCGGAGACGATGACATCGAGGATGTCCTTGCCGTATCCGACGATCTGGCCGCTCTCGTCCACGAATTCGAACGGAGGAAAAGCGGCTTCCGTGCCGACGGTGACCGTTCCCGTTTCTCGGATGCGGCCCAGCGTTCCTCCCGTCTGGGCGAGGAGGGGGATCGGGAACGCGGCCAAGACACCCGTGAGCCCGGTGACGATGCCGAATTGCCTGCGCGTGAGTTTTGCCATGTCGCTTTTCTCGCCTTTGGAGTTGAAACCGTGACTGCTTAGACGTTCGTCCTCGGGCCTCCCTCCGTCGGATCCGGGCGTTTCAGGGCCCCGCGAAGTAGTCCGCCCTGACGGCGGCGCCGATCAGGTTGACGGCCAGCCGGCCGGCAAGGATCGAGGTGATGTCGTTGACATCGCGAGACGGGGTGATCTCGACGACGTCCATGCCGAGGACGCGCCCCTTGGCCACGAGCCCGTGGATCAGGCGCCGGCACTGATGGAAGGTCAGTCCTCCCGGCGCGGGACCTTCGACGCCCGGTGCCTCCGAAGGGTCGATGCCATCGGCATCGATTGTGATGTAGTAACGCCCGCCTGAGGGGATTCGGTCCAGGACGGAGTCGATCCCATGGTCGTGTACCTCGAAGGCGGGCACGATGTTGGCGCCGTAGGCCACCGCGGCCTCGTATTCCTCTGGGCGTGCGCTGCCTTGGGCACGGATTCCGATCTGAAAGATTTCCCCGATGTGATCCATCTCGGATGCCCTGCGGATCGGGCTCGACAAGCCGTCGTGGACACCGTTCACCTCGTTCCTCCAATCGATATGGGCGTCGATCTGAACGAGGGTGATGGGTTCGTCTCCGCCGAGTTCGGAAAGTGCCCGCAGAATCGGGATTGGAATGCCGTGATCGCCACCGAAGGTGATCGGCATCGCCCCGGCCTTCAGGATCTTGCGCACCGCCTCCTCGGCGCGCGCGAAGTGGCCACCGCCTGCGACTTCGAGATCATAGGGAACGTTGCCAACGTCCACCGCACGGATCGGGCGATCGTCGTAGATCGGACCGCCGACATCGAAGTCGTGGCGCTCAAGCGCCCTGGATACACGGTAGGTCACGCGCCGGATCGTGTCAGGCGCATTGATCTGGTCGTTCGCAAGCGCGTCCGGCGTGTAGGCGCTGCCATAGGGAATTCCGAGAAAAGCGATGTCGGCTTCCAGAGAGTCCAGATCGGTATGGACCGGCGCGTACAGGAAGCTTCCGTGCGAGACCGGCGCTGGAACGGTAAGAGACATGGGCGAAATACTCCTATGCATTCAGATCATGCCGGCCGCGTGAGCCCTCGGAACCACGCCCAATTCACGCGCCCATTGCACTAAAAATAGCCATCTAACGGAAGAGACTAATTTATGAACTTCGGGGACTATTCATGACCATCGCGGACATGCGAGAAAACCGCAAAGGGAGCAACGCGGTTGTTCCAGACGCAACCTTCGAGGCCTTCCCATGGATGGAACGCTCGTCAAAACCCCGTTTCTAAAGCGTCGGACGGTCGGGCCGCTCCATGAGAACGACCTCCGGAACCTGCGCGTTTTTAGGATAGTTTGCGATGCAGGCGGCATCACCGCTGCGGTAGAGCGCAACGGACTGGAGAAGTCGTCGGTTAGCCGATCGATCAAGTCGCTGGAAGCCCGCCTCGACGGAACACTTTGCTTTCGCGGACCAAAGGGCTTCTCCCTGACGGACTACGGGACGAAGGTCTATGCTGCGGCCAGTTCGCTCGACGACGCTTTGGACCGCACGAGGACTGCGATCAACGCGGCTCACGGACTCTTCGAAGGGGAGGTCAGGCTAGGCGTCGCCGACAATTGCCTCACGAACCCCGATGCAAAGATCTCCGACGCGATCGAGGCATTCATGAAGATCGCGCCGGCCGTGCGCCTATCGGTCTCCATCTATCCTCCCGACCAGTTGGCGGCCGCCCTGACGGAGCGCCGGCTGCATCTCGGCGTGGTGTCCTCCGAGTTGGCGGGTCCGGGGTTCGAGGGGATTCCGATCTTCACCGAGCGATTCCACCTGTATTGCTGCCCCCAAGCCGATGAGGCACCACCCCGATTGGAAAGACTCGCCTCACGGGGCTACGGCATCGTGCACAGGGCTTTCAGTCATGACGGTCCCGCAGGATCATCGAGGCACATCGACGCCGCGTGGACGGCGCAGGCGAGTGGACTGGAAGCTGTGGCCACACTCGTCAATACGGGGCGTTATGTAGGATTCTTGCCGGACCACTATGTTGAGGGAATCCGGACGCGCAGGCCCTTCGTCGAAGTCCCCGGCTCCTCGCACCTCAGCCTCGAAACGGTCTTCTGCGTCGTGACGGAGCGTGACAGGTCGATCTCGCAGGCGTCGAACGCCATGAAAGAAACCATCGTGCGAGTTGCGCGACAGATGGGAACGGCGCGGGCCGCACAAGCCTTGTGCGACGGGAGGTGAGTGCGCTCCCTTGTTCGTGCCGACCTCTCTCACTTCTTTGAATATCTCGAAGAGATGGCCGCTGACGAAGCACTACGACATAACCGACGGACAAGCGGCCAAGATTCTCCCGCTGGCGGGCAGGCGTCTCAGGACCGCCACCAATTTCGATTCGAAGCGTCTCCCGCACGCCTCCTATGGGCATCTTGGCGACGACGCCTTCGATAAGGCTCTCGCCCCAGCAATTTGGAGGGGAGTTGTCATGGGCCTAGAAGGTCTACCACTTGCTCTAAATCGAAACTCCTCTCTGGAGAGTGAAATCGAGAGAGCATGCCCGCGCGCCGAATGGTCGCATCTGTCACCATCGTAACCGCGATCCGATCATCTTCCCTTAGGGTTTTGCGATCTCAGAGTCCGTCCGGGAATTCATGATGCCCGAGCGATGCGACGTAGGAGGATCATGACGGATGCGGCGTAGAGGAAGGCTGTGGCGGATGCGAGCGTGGCCTCGGTATTCTTCCAGAGGCGCCGGTTGCGGCTGATCCATGCGAAGAAGCGTTCCACGACCCAGCGCCTCGGATGGATTGCGAATCCGATCTGCTCTGGCGGTTTCCTGACGATCTCAATGTCGATCAGCGTTGCGGTGCGAGGCCGCTCTCCCGCAAAGCCTGCGTCGGCGAAGGCCTTCGTCACGAACGGGAAGGAACGCCGCGACAGGCGCAGGACAGGGACGGCACCGTCGCGGTCCTGGACACTGGCGGGCTGAGGATCGAGAACGAGGGCGCGTCCATCCGTATCGACCATGGCCTGGCGCTTTCGACCCTTCACCTTCTTGCCGGCGTCATACCCTCTCGGCCCGCCGGCCTCGGTTGTCTTGACGCTTTGGCTGTCGATGACGGCGGCGCTGGGCGAGGCATCGCGCGCCACCCGCTCACGATCCCTCATGACGAGGCGGTGGTTGATGGTCGCGAATACGCCAGCGTCGCGCCAGCGGCTGAAATGGTCGAACACCGTGCTCTTGGGCGGCATGTCCTTGGGGATGAGCCGCCAGGGAATGCCACCCCGCAGGACGTAGAAGATCGCATTCAGGATCTCGCGCGTCGGCCAGGCCGACGGTCGCCCTCGCGAACATCCCTTCGGCAGCATGGGCTCGATGATCCCCCACTCGGCATCGGTCAGGTCGGTTTCATATCGCAGGTGGTCGCGGCTATGCTGCCGCCGGGTGGTCGGGGTCCACATGGCGTTTCCAGATCAGGTGTCAGATACCCTCTGGAATCAGCCGCGCTCCGATCACTCAACCCATTCTCGGACGGACTCTTAGACAAGGGAAGCCGATCAGGATCGTCTACGGATAGGCAGCTTTCCGGCCTGATGTACCCGGAAGCTCTCCGTCCGCGTTCGGCCCCGGCTAACCTAAATGCGGGTGGAGCATTCAATCTCTCCCAGATCGTCAAACATCAAGGCCAGCTGCTGGGACTACCCAGTCTGCAGAGCGATAGGCGTTTACGATGCGAACAGGCCGTCTTCGGAGGCGAAGCCCTTGATCTCGATCGGGTTGCCGGATGGATCGAAGAAGAACATCGTGCGCTGCTCGCCTGGTTCGCCCTCGAAGCGGACGACCGGCGGGATGTCGAACGTCACGCCCTTGGCCTCCAGACGCGCCGCGAGCGTCTTCCAGTCGTCCAGCATCAGCGCGACGCCCATATGCGGCATCATCTCCATGTGATTGCCGACCTTGCCGGTGCCGAAGAAGTCGAAATCGACCCATGTGTCGGTGCTGCGACCCTCCCTGCAGCCGAGCATGTCGCCGGTAGAAGGAGCGTTCCTCGTCGAGGTCGGTGACGTGGCAGGCGAGATGGAAGACGGATTTCATTTCATTTCCTTGAGAATGCGATCGATGACAGGTGGCGGGAAAGCCGGTTCGCCATCAGTTCCAGTCGTTCAGGCAAAGACGGCCGTGGCGGCACCACCTGGCCATCAGGCAGCCATCCATCTCGCCATGACCGGCGTTGTTGACGAGATGGTCGAAATCGGTCCGTCCCCAAATCGACTGCAACGCCGAACGGACGCTCTCCACGAAGGTCGGGAAAGTGGAGATGTTGCTGACATCGAGGGGCAAAGCGATGGCCTTGCGGCCAAGAGCCTCGATCTCCGCGACCACGGCCTGGGCGGCGTCGGCGCCGTTAAGATAAGTCAAGATCACGTCACCGCCGCTACGAGCGATGCTGACGGCGGTGTTGTGATCTGCCCCCATCGACGGGTCCGGTTGGAGTGTTAGTGGATCGTCGGCCGTTGTGCCAGCGATCGGGGCGCGGGTGCTGATGCGAATGCCGGCAGGAAGACTTCCGGCGCCGGTGGTCTGTATCCGAGCGAGGAGTGCGGGCGCACGGTGTTGTAGTGGCGCCGCCAGCTTTCGATAACGATCCTGGCCTCGGCGAGGGTGTAGAAGACCTCGCCATCGAGAAGTTCGTCGCGCATGCGGGCGTTGAAGCTTTCGATGAAGCCGTTCTCCCATGGGCTGCCGGACGCGATATAGGCGGTCTTCGCCCCGACGGCGGCGATCCATTTCCTCACGGCCTTGGCGATGAACTCCGGGCCGTTGTCGGATCGGATGTTCTCCGGTACCCCGTGGAGGATGAAGAGGTCGGAGAGGACGTCGACGACATCGGTGGAATCGAGCTTGCGATCGATCCGGATGGCGAGCGCCTCGTGCGTGAACTCATCGATCACGTTCAGCATGCGGTACTTTCGTCCCTCTTGGGTTCGGTCCTCGACGAAGTCGTAGGACCAGACATGGTTGGGTCGTTCGGCCCGCAGACGGATGCACGATCCGTCGTTCAGCCAGAGCCGGCCCTTCTTCGGTTGCCTGGCGGGAACCTTCAGCCCCTCACGTCGCCAGATGCGCTCGACCCGCTTGTCGTTGACCACCCAGCCCGCCTGGCTGCGCAGAAGCGCGGCGATCCGGCGGTAGCCGTAGCGACCATAGCAACGGGCGAGCTCGACGATGTCCTCGGTCAGTTGCGCTTCGTCGTCCCGGCCACGAGGCCGGCGCCGCTGCGTCGAGCGATGCTGACCAAGAGCCCGGCAGATCCGGCGTTCGCAGACCTTCTTCGGCAGAACCGAGCGGACATGGTCGATACAGGCACGGCGACGCGCGGGGCTCAGAAGTTTCCCCGGGACGCCTCCGAAAGGATCAGCTTGTCCAGGGTCAGATCAGCCACCGCCTTGCGAAGCCGCTCATTCTCTTTCTGGAGCTCTTTCATCTGGCGGAGCTGGTCGCGGCTCATGCCACCATACTCCTTCCGCCACCTCTAGAAGGTCAGCTCCGACACGCCGATCTGGCGAACGGCATCAGCCATCGCCACCCCCTGGCCTCGTAGCACCTCAACCTGCCGAAGCTTCGTGACGATCTCGTCGGGCTTGTGTCTCTTCCGGGCCATCGTGGTCCTCCTTCATGGCAAAAACCATACTTCAGGATAGACCCGTTCAATGGGGGAGGATCACGCCACGCACATGTCGGAAGGGTGCGTCGCGATGCAGTCCGGCGATGCGCCGATGATCGCATGATAGCGGTTGAAGCCGCCGATCGCGTCGCAGCCGGCGCCAGGCTCGCGCTTGTTGCAGCGTGATCCGGCTCGGTCATAAAAATAGGCGCAGCGTGTGCGCTGCATGAGATTGCCGCCGACGGTTGCCATGTTGCGGATCTGGCCCGAAGCGCCCGCCAGAATGGCACGGGCGAGCACAAGGTAGCGAGAACGCACGAGTGGGTGGGCGGCGACGGCGCTGTTGCGGGCGGCCGCGCCGATCATGAGGCCGCCGTCGTCGCCGACCTCTATTGCGTCCGACAGGCTGGTCACGTCCACGAGGGCCGCGGGCCGTTCGATCATCTGCCGCATCAGGTCGACGAGATTGGTCCCGCCGCCAAGAAACCGGTGACCGGTTTCGCGTGCGAGGCGCAGCGCCTCGTCTGCTGTTGCCGCACGGCTATAGGTGACCGGCATCATCGCGCGGTTTCCCTTGCCGCATCGAGAATGGCTTCCACGATCCCGTTATGCGTGCCGCAGCGACAGAGATTACCGCTCATCCGCTCGCGAACCTCCTCGGGCGAGAGCGTGATCACGTCCGCGCCGAGATCGGCCGTGACGTAGCTCGGCGCCCCACGCTCGATCTCGCGCAGCATCGCCGCCGCGGAACAGATCTGGCCGGGCGTACAATATCCGCACTGGAAGCCGTCATGCTCGATGAAGGCGGCCTGGAGTGGGTGAAGGTGGTCGAGGCCGCCCAGACCTTCGACCGTAGTGACAGAGCGTTCGTCCACTTGGACAGCCAGCGTCAGGCAAGAGAGGACGCGTTCATCGTCGACCAGAACGGTGCAGGCGCCGCAGGCGCCCTGGTTGCAGCCGACCTTGGTGCCGGTCAGATGGAGACGTTCGCGCAGGAGATCCAGCAGCGAGACGCGCGCGTCGTCCGGCACGGGCACATCGGCCCCGTTGATCCGTATCGGCATCGTCCCTCCTTGCAAGGCCCCTTGCAAGGCCAAAGGAGGGTTCGGCGACCTCTCCTGCTTGAAGAAATGGTACGATATTCGTATAATTCAATCGTCGTGGTAGGCGATCTTTGTGATCAGCTCGATCAAGGTGCCGCGTTCTGCCGGCGAAAGACGATCGAGCATCATCCGGTAGAGATCGTCATGCGCCCGCGCATATGCGGCGACATGCGCTTCGCCTTTCGGCGAAAGCGTGAGCGCAACCGACCGGCGGTTGCTTTCGATCCGCCGGCGCTCAAGGAAACCATGCTTCACGAGCCGATCGGTCACCGACGAAATCGTCGTCGCCGCTACGCCGAGATAACGCGCCACATCCGTCGGTCCGCACGCGGGATGCTCAGACACGTACAGCAGGGTCTGTGTGTCGAGCAGATTGAGCGTCTTGCCGCCCACATCAGCCAGCTTGTAACGGCGGGTGAAAGTCTCGAGTGCGGTACTGAGGGCCGTTATCTGTTCATCGGTCGGCTTAGTCATGGGCGCCATATAACGCCTCATGCTTGCGTCGGGCCAGATTGCATATGCGCGGAACGCCAGCTTCTCGCGAAGACGACGTCTCGATCCATAGCGGTAGCGGGGCGTCCACCTCTTCGCGAGGCAACTTCCGACAAGCCGTCACGCACAATGCGGTCCGGCCTACCCACGCTCAATTGCGTGGTAGCTTGGTGGTAGCTTGGCGCAAAAACAAGGACGGCGACCCGAAGGTCGCCGTCCTTGTTTTCTTTGAAAAAACTGGAGCGGGCGAAGGGATTCGAACCCTCGACCCCAACCTTGGCAAGGTTGTGCTCTACCCCTGAGCTACACCCGCCCGCTCCCCGCTGCGCCGTGGCGCCGCGGACGGCCGCTATATGGCGCAAGCCGTTTGGGAATGCAACGGGAAAATTCGCGTCGGGCGGCTTCCTTGCGCCTGGCGGCGGTTCCGGCTTGATGCGGGGCGCGTTGCGCACGATATCACGGTCCTTGTGCGGCGAAGGTTGCGCCGGGGAGCCGGATCGGGCTTTGCGGCTTGACATTCATGTGCGCGAGCGGACATCGACCCCATCGCCGGTCTGGAGGCGAAAAGGAACGATCATGAGCAACAATCCATTCGCTTCGATGCAGGCCGGCGGCACCGGGCCGTCCGAGGCTCCGGTCGGGGCGGCCGCGTCGGCGGGCCTCGTCAAAGACACCACCACCGCCGCCTTCTCGCAGGACGTGATCCGCGAATCGCGCAACCAGCCCGTGCTCGTGGATTTCTGGGCGCCCTGGTGCGGGCCCTGCAAGCAGCTCACGCCGATCATCGAGCGTGTCGTGGCGGCCGCCGGCGGGCGCGTGAAGCTCGTCAAGATGAATATCGACGAGCATCCCTCCATCGCCGGCCAGCTCGGCGTCCAGTCGATCCCGGCCGTCTTCGCCTTCGTGAACGGACAGCCGGTGGACGGCTTCATGGGCGCGCTGCCCGAAAGCGAGGTGAAGGCTTTCGTCGACAGGCTGGTGGCCAGCGCCGGCGGGGCGGGGGCGGACCCGGTGGAGGAGGCGCTGGCGCAGGCGCGTGAGCGCCTCGATGCCGGCGATCACCAGAACGCCGCGCAGATCTTCGGCGCCGTCCTGCAGCACGCGCCCGACAACGCCAAGGCCGCCGCCGGGCTTGCCGAATGCTTTCTCGAGGGCGGAGACCCCGAGAGCGCGCGGGCCGTGACCGAGAAGGTACCGCCCGAAATGCTGGCCGATCCGGCCTTCGCGGGCGTCGTCGCGCGGCTCAAGCTCCTGGACGAGATCGCCGGGCTCGGCGATCCGGTGGCCCTGCAGGCACGGCTCGAGGGCGATCCGGACGATCACCGCGCGCGCTACGACCTGGCGCTCATCGCCCAGGCGAAGGGCGAGCGGGCCGAGGCGGCCGGCCATCTTCTGGAGATCGTGCGCCGCGACCGGAGCTTCGAGGATGACGGCGCGCGCCGCAAGCTGCTCGAATTCTTCGAGGCCTGGGGGCCGGCCGATCCGGCCACCAGGGACGCCCGACGCCGGCTTTCCTCGCTGCTTTTCTCGTAAGGTGGCCGGCGGGAGGCCGCTCCCCTTGCGAAGGGCGCCGAAGGCGCCAGTTCAAGCCTCCTGAGGAGAGGGTATCGATTTGGGCCAGGCCGGCAACAGGACCTATGCGAGCGAGAACGAGGTTCCCGCCACCATCCCCGTCTTCCCGCTGGAAGGAGCGCTGCTCCTACCCGGGGGCCAGATGCCGCTCAATATCTTCGAGCCGCGCTATCTGGAGATGGTGGACGACGCGCTCAAGGGCGATCGGGTCGTCGGCATCATCCAGCCGCGCCTCGATGGCGCCCGCCAGCCCTCCGGCGAGCCGGAGTTGTGCGCCGTGGGCTGCCTGGGGCGGCTGACCTCGATCACCGAGACGGGCGACGGGCGCTATCTCATCACCCTGCACGGCATCGCCCGCTTCCGGGTGGAAGAGGAAATCGCCTCGCGCACGCCGTACCGAATCTGCCGCACGAAGATCTTCGCGGCCGATCTGGACCTCGATTCGGGGGCCGAGGATGTGGATCGGGAGGCGCTGCTCGGCGCGTTTCGCCTCTATCTGGAGGCCAACCAGCTCGAGGCCGACTGGGACAGCGTGGTGAAGGCGTCGAACGAAACGCTCGTCAACGCCCTGTCCATGATGTCGCCCTACGGGCCGGCGGAGAAGCAGGCGCTGCTGGAGGCGCCGGACCTGAAGACGAGGGCCGAGACGCTCGTCGCGATCACCGAGATATCGCTGGCGCGCGGCAATTCGGAAGACGGGACGCGGACATTGCAATGAGCGGGAACGACAGAGATCCGCAGGCGGGCGACACCGCGCGGCTGAGGCCGGACCCGAGGCTGCTGGAGCTTCTGGTCTGCCCCCTCACCAAGACGCCCCTGTCCTACGACGCGCAGCGCAACGAGCTCGTTTCGGCCGCCGCAAGGCTCGCCTATCCGATCCGGGACGGAATCCCGATCATGCTGGCCTCGGAGGCCCGCTCGCTCGAATAGCAGGTCCGATCAACGCGGATGGGGAAGGGGCCCCGCGTCTCAGATGCCGGCCCCGTCGCCCACCTCGTCCGGCCGGTTCGTCTCGCCCGGTTTGGGTTCGGGCGTGAAGAGGCGCCACAGGAACGGGCGAAGGGTGAAGTCGATCAGCGCCAGGAGAACCGCGCCCGGCAGCCCGAGGCCGAAGAGAAGCGCCAGCAGCCCGAGGAGAATCGCCGCCGCCGCGCGGAACCGCACCAGGGGGGCGGCGAGGCGCGGGCGGCCCGCCGCCGTGCCGAGCCATTGGGCGCGGGCGCGCTCGAAGCGGGAGGCCGATGCGGCGGCGGCCGGGACGCCGGCGTCCTGGATGCCCGGCTCGGCCGCGATGGCGCGCACCACGCCCAGCGCCGCCGTCTCGTTGGTCATCGGGTCGATGAGGATCAGCGCCCCGAGCTCGCGCGTGTCCGCATAGGGCGCGGCGACGGTGGGACGCTCCAGCGCGAGCGTCACCTTGCCGATCTCGTTCATCGCCAGCGCGCTCGTCTGGCGTGGGCGATAGGAGTGGATGTCCACCGCCTCGTCAAGCGTGCGCACGAGCGCGGGCGTCTGGGCGGAGGCGATCCTGGCGATCAGCCGGCGCCCCGCGATCAGCGGGCGTTCGGACATCCACAGAAGATCGACGCTCAGCGTCCTCGTGGCGCGCAGCGTGTCGCCCCGCGCCACGATCACGTCGCCGCGCGAGGCGTCGATCTCGTCGTCCAGCGTCAGGGTGAGGGCCTCGCCGGCAAAGCCGGCCTCCACCTCGCCGTCCGGGCCGAAGACCGCCTTCACCCGGCTCGTCCGGCCGCTGGGCAGGGAGACCACCGCGTCGCCTCTGGCGATGCGCCCGCTGGCGGCGGTGCCGCAGAAGCCGCGAAAGTCCAGATTGGGACGGTTGACCCATTGCACGGGCAGGCGGAAGGGCGCGCCCTCCGGCTCCAGCGTCTCGGGCCGCACGCTCTCCAGCCGCTCCAGCAGCGTCTGCCCCTCGTACCAGGGGGTGCTGGCCGAGCGCGCGGCGATGTTGTCGCCCCCCTTGGCCGAGATCGGCACGAAGGCGATGTCCGTGAAACCGAGCTGGGGCAGGATGGCGCGGTAGTCCGCCTCGATCCGCTCGAAGACGGCGCGGTCGAAGCCGACGAGGTCCATCTTGTTGATCGCCACGATCACCGAGCGGATGCCCACCATGGAGGTGATGAAGGAGTGGCGGCGCGTCTGCGGCAGGATGCCCTTCCTCGCATCGACGAGGATGATGGCCAGGTCCGCCTGGCTGGCGCCCGTGGCCATGTTGCGCGTGTACTGCTCGTGGCCGGGCGTATCGGCGATGATGAAGGCACGCCGGGCCGTGGAGAAGTAGCGATAGGCGACGTCGATGGTGATGCCCTGCTCGCGTTCGGCCGAGAGGCCGTCCACCAGCAGCGCGAAGTCGAGATCCTCGCCCGTTGTGCCGAACTTTCTCGAATCGCGCTCCAGCGCCTCCATCTGGTCGTCGAAGACCGAGTTGGTGTCGTGCAGCAGCCGGCCGATCAGCGTGGACTTGCCGTCGTCCACCGAGCCGCAGGTGATGAAGCGCAGAAGCGAGGCGGCCGGGGCGGCGACGCCGTCCGGCGCGGGGCCCGCGAAGGTCTCGTCCTGCGCGATCGCCGCGGCGCTGGCATCCACAGCGGGAATGGCGTCGACGGGCAGCGGCTTGAGGGCGCTCGACATCTAGAAATACCCTTCCTGCTTCTTTTCTTCCATGGAGGCACCGCCGTCCCTGTCGATCAGCCGCCCCTCGCGCTCCGAGGAGCGGGAGGAGCGCATCTCGGAGATGATGCCGGGAAGGTCGCGGGCCTGCGAGCGCACCGCGCCCGTCAGCGGGTAGCAGCCGAGGGTCCGGAAGCGGACCTCCATCTCCTCCACGCTCTCGCCGGGCCGCAGTTCCATGCGCTCGTCGTCGCGCATGATGAGCATTCCGTCACGCTTCACCACGGGCCGCTTCCGCGCGAAATACAGCGGCACGACGGGGATGTTCTCCAGTGCCACGTAGTCCCAGACATCGCTTTCCGTCCAGTTGGAGAGCGGGAAGACGCGGAAGCTCTCGCCCTGCCGCTTGCGGGTGTTGAACAGGCGCCAGGGCTCCGGCCGCTGGTTCTTGGGCTCCCAGCGGTGCTCGGCCGAGCGCAGGGAGAAGACGCGCTCCTTGGCGCGGCTCTTCTCCTCGTCGCGGCGCGCTCCGCCGAAGGCGGCGTCGAACCTGTATTTCTCGAGCGCCTGCTTCAGTCCCTCGGTCTTCATCACGTCGGTATGCAGGCGCGAGCCGGAGGCGAAGGGATTGACCCCGGCCCGAACCCCGTCCTCGTTGATGTGGACGATGAGGTCGAGCCCCAGCTCCTTCGCCCGCCGGTCCCGGAACTCGATCATCTCGCGGAACTTCCAGGTCGTGTCCACATGCAGGAGCGGGAAGGGCGGCTTGCCGGGGGCGAAGGCCTTCATGGCCAGATGCAGCATGACGGCCGAATCCTTGCCGATCGAATAGAGCATCACCGGGTTCTCGGCCGTGGCCGCCACCTCGCGGATGATGAAGATCGACTCGGCCTCGAGCCGCTGCAGATGGGTCATCGGTTTCATGGGGGGTGCCTTGCCGAAAGCGGCGTCTCACGCCTGTTTCACGTGAAACAAAAGAAGAACATCAGGGCGCGCGGGGCGGGATGGCCTCGAAAGCGGCGTCGCCATGCGCGGGGCGGCCGTCGTGCGTGCGGGCCAGCCGGCCGGCGTCGTCGACATGCAGTCCGCATTCCTTTCGCGTCTCCTCCTCCCACCACCAGCGCCCGGCGCGCTCGGGCTCGCCGGGCTTGAGGGCGCGGGTGCAGGGGGCGCAGCCGATGGAGAGGAAGCCGCGTTCGTGGAGCGGGTTGACCGGCACCGCGTTGTCGAGCGTGAAGAGGCGGATGTCCTCGCGCGTCCAGTCGAAGAGCGGGTTGGCCTTCAGCAGTCCGCGCGCCGCGTCGAAGGAGACGAAGTCCAGCGTCTCGCGATTGGCCGACTGGTCGCGGCGCAGCCCGGTGATCCAGCCGCCGGCGCCCTTCAGGGCGCGGCCCAGCGGCTCCACCTTGCGCACGCCGCAGCAGGCCTTGCGGAATTCGGGGGCGAAGTAGAAGCCGTCGATGCCCTGGTCGTCCACCAGCTCCTCCAGCGCCTCGGCGTTCGGATATTTCGCCTTGATGCGCCGGCCGTATCTCTCCTCGGTCTGCCGCCAGAGCGCGTAGGCCTCGGGAAACAGACGGCCCGTGTCGAGCGTCACCACCTTGATCGGCAGGCCCGCCTTGAAGATCAGATGCGTGAGCATCTGGTCCTCGATTCCCAGGCTCGTGGTGAAGACCACGGGCGCGGCGACGCGCTCCACCATGGCCGCCAGCCGCTCGGCCGGGGTCAGGCGGGCGAAGGCGGCGTTCAGCTCGGCGGCCAGCTCTTCTCGCGCGTCGGACATGCGGGTTGCCTCTCAGCTCTTCCGGGCGTCGAGGCGCTGGCGCAGGATGGAGCGCTCCTCGCCATAGCCGGACTGATAATGGGCGGTGATGGAATCCCTGGCCTCCAGCCATTGCTCCACCGGCTGGCGGGCGGCCGACTCCTCGGGCAGCTCCACCTCGTCGAAGCCGCAGGCCAGCGCCTCGGGGAACTGGTCCGCGATGAGGGGGCCCCGGGCGCGCAGCGTGCCGGAAAAACCGGCGCGGCGAAGGCGCCTGGCCAGCGACAGGCCGCGCCCGTCCGAGAAGCCGGGAAAGGCGATGGCGATGAGATCGACCTGGCCGATATAGGGCTCGGCCGCGCTCACCGGCACGTCGTTGGGCAGGGACAGGCCGAGCCGCTCGTTGCGCCGGTCGGCGAGCGCGGCGTCGATCACCGTCAGGGGCACCAGAACCGGGCCGCTGGCCAGCGACAGATCCTCCACGGCCTCCACCGGCGTGTATTCGTTCTCGGCCGCGCCGGACGCGTTCAGGAGAAGGCTCATGCAGCCTCTCCCGCCACGAAGCGCTGGAAGTCCTGCTTGAAGGGCTCCAGGCCCGCGCGCTTCACCGTGGCGATGAATTCCTCGCCCTCGCGGCGCTCCTTCATATAGGTCGCGACGATCGCCTCGATGGCGCCCGGAACCTGGTCGCCGTCGATGCCCGGCCCCAGCCGCTCGCCGAGCGCGGCGTCCTGCGAGGCGTCGCCTCCCAGCGTGATCTGGTAGTTCTCCTTGCCGGACTTTTCCAGGCCCAGAATGCCGATATGGCCGACATGGTGATGGCCGCAGGCGTTGATGCAGCCCGAAATCTTGATCTGCAACGGGCCCACCTCGCGCTGGCGCTCCGGCGAGGCGAAGGTCGTGGCGATCTCCTGCGCGATGGGGATGGAGCGGGCCGTGGCGAGCGCGCAGTAATCGAGGCCGGGGCAGGCGATGATGTCGGTGACGAGGCCGGCATTGGGCGTATGCAGCCCGGCGGCCTTGAGCGCCTCGTACACCGCCGGAAGGTCGTCCTGGCGCAGATGCGGCAGGACGAGGTTCTGCGAATGGGTGACGCGAAGCTCGTCGAAGGAATAGCGCTCGGCGATGTCGGCGAAGGCGCGCATCTCGTCATGCGACATGTCGCCCGGAACGCCGCCGATGGGCTTGAGCGACACCGTCAAGGCGATATAGCCGGGCTGGCGGTGGGCAAAGCCGTTCTGCCGCACGAAGCGGTCGAATTCCGGGTCGGCCGCGCGCGCGGCCTCGAGCACGGCGGAGCGGGCCGGCAGCGTCTCGTAGGCGGGCGGGGCGAAATAGGCCGCGATCCGCTCCACCTCCTGCGCCGGCGCGTTCACGCTCGGCCCGTCGAGCCGGGCATATTCCGCCTCGACGCGGGCCTTGAACTCCTCCGTGCCGATCTCGTGCACCAGGATCTTGACGCGCGCCTTGTACTTGTTGTCGCGCCGCCCCTCGGCATTGTAGACGCGCATCACCGCTTCCAGATAGGCGAGCAGCTCGTCCCTGGGCAGGAAGTCGCGGATCACCTTGCCGATGAAGGGGGTGCGCCCCAGCCCGCCGCCCACGATCACCTCGTAGCCGATCTCGCCCGTCTCGCCATGGCGCAGCACGCGCAGGCCGATATCGTGCACCTTGATGGCCGCGCGGTCGTGCTCGGCGCCGGTCACGGCGATCTTGAACTTGCGCGGCAGCCAGGAGAACTCGGGATGCAGGCTCGACCATTGCCGGATCAGCTCGGCAGTGGGGCGCGGGTCCTCCACCTCGTCGGCGGCGACGCCGGCGAACTGGTCGGCCGTGACATTGCGGATGCAGTTTCCGCTCGTCTGGATGCAGTGCATCTCGACATCGGCCAGAAGGCCGAGGATCTCCGGCACGTCCTTCAGCTTCGGCCAGTTGAACTGGAGGTTCTGGCGCGTGGTGAAATGCGCGTAGCCCTTGTCGTAGACCTCCGCGATATGGGCGAGCTGGCGGAGCTGACGGGAATTGAGCGTGCCGTAGGGCACGGCCACGCGCAGCATGTAGGCGTGAAGCTGGAGATAGAGGCCGTTCTTGAGCCGCAGCGGCTTGAACTCGTCGTCCGACAGGGAGCCGTCGAGACGCCGTGCCACCTGGCTGGCGAACTGGGCGACCCGCTCGCGCACGAAGCGCTCGTCGAACTCGTCGTAACGGTACATTCGGTGCATCCTTTTCCGGCCGGCGGCGAGCGCCCGCCCCGCACGTGTCAGAACTCGGCCTGCTTGCCCATGTCCGGGTGGATGGTGGGCCCCTTCAGGCGGATCGCCTCGCGGAAATGGCGCGCCACCGGGCGCCCTCCCTCCAGCGAAACCTCCACGAGATAGGGATCGACCACGCGGTTGGCGCGAAACTCCGCCTGCCCGCGTTCCAGGAAGCGCTCCGCCGTGGCCTCGTCCTCGGCCACGAGCGCTTCGGCCGGGTTCTCGGTCCAGCCTCCTTCGCCTAGAAAGACGACAAGCCCGCCGAGGAGGTCGTTCGCCGACAGGATGACGGGCAGCTTCGGCCCCTTGCCGCGCGCGGCCAGTTTCGATTCCGCCATGCCTGACCCTTTCCAACAGCCGTTCCCGCCGTCCCTTGTAACGGCGGCGGAAAAGTTTGGTAAGGTTCTAGATAGGGCAAGATCGGGCGCCGCGCGGCGATGAACTTTCCAATCCGCAGCTTTGGGGGGAAACGGATTTCTCTCTTTAAAATCTATCGTTTAAGTAGAAAGATGCCTCAGATGGGCTCGCCTTTCAGGAGGCGCGGGGAGGGGCCGGACAGGCCCGCCGCCTCCTCGATGAACCAGCGCTTGGCGAAGGGGGCGCGGTCCACGAGGCTCAGGCCGAAGGAGCGGACCTGGCGCAGAAGCGCGTTGTCGTTGGAGAAGAGGCGGTTCAACAGATCGGTGGTGACGCCCATCTGCACCGTATCGAAGCGCCTCCAGCGCTCGTAGCGCTGGAGCGTGTCGAGCGCGCCGATGTCGAGGCCCAGGCGCGCGGCCTCCACCACCGTCTCGGCCAGGGCGGCCACGTCCTTGAAGCCGAGATTGAGGCCCTGGCCCGCGATGGGGTGGATGCCGTGGGCCGCATCGCCCGCCAGCGCGATGCGGGGCCGCACGAAATCGCGCGCCAGCGTCAGGCCGAGCGGGAAGGCGCGGCGCTCGCCCTCCACGGTCAGCGCGCCGAGCTTGAAGCCGAAGCGCTGCTCCAGCTCCATCTCGAAGATCATATCGTCCGCGGCGATCAGCCGCTCCGCCTCGCGCGTCGACTCGGTCCAGACCAGCGAGGAGCGGTTGCCCTTCAGCGGCAGGATGGCGAAGGGGCCGGCGGGCAGGAAGTGCTCCTCGGCGCGGCCCCCGTGCGGGCGCTCGTGCCGCACCGTGGCCACGATGCCCGACTGGCCGTAGTCGGTGTGGATGGTGCGGATGCCGGCCATGTCGCGGATCTTCGACTTCACGCCGTCGCAGGCGATCAGAAGCCGCGCCCGGACGCGCCCCGCCCCGCCGAGCTCCACCGCGATGCCGGCGGGCTCGTGCGAGAGGCCGGTGACGGGCGCGCCCGAGCGCAGCGAGACGCCCAGCGCCTCGGCCCGCTGGCGCAGCGCGCCGTTCAGCTCGACATTCGGCATCATGTGGGCGAAGGGCTCGCCGGCGCTCGCCTCCCCGCCGAAGGTGAGGAAGACCGGGCGCACGGGATCGGCGGTGCGCGAGTCGGTGACGATCATCTCGCCGATCGCCTGCGCCTCGTGCCGGATCGCCTCCCAGACGCCCAACTCGCGCAACATGCGCACCGCCGCCGCGGCCAGCGCCGAGGCGCGCGTGTCGCGCCGCCACGCGTCGGCCGGCGCGCCGTCCACCAGAAGGACCGAAAGGTTCGGCGCGGCCTGGCGGATGGCGACCGCGACGGTCAGCCCCACATAGCCCGCGCCCGCGACCACGATGTCGAAGCGCTCGCCGCCCGGCTCGCCCGCCTTGTCCATGATCGTCTTTCCTTCGCCCAGAAGCCTGCTTCAAGGCGCTGACTTAAGGCCGCGAGGGCCCCGCGGCAATCGCGGGCTGTTTGCGAGGGGGCGCGAATGCCCCATAAGGGCGGCCGGGCGGCACGGGACGGGAGACGGCGATGAACGGGACGGTGGACGGGCTGATCCGCACCCTCGACCTGGAGAAGGTGGAGGAGAACCTCTATCGCGGCACCAGCCCGCGCAGCGGCTGGCAGCGCATCTTCGGCGGCCAGGTCATCGCCCAGGCGCTCGTCGCCGCGCAGCGCACCGTGCCGGCCGAGCGCCCGGTCCACTCGCTGCACGGTTATTTCATGCGCCCCGGCGACCCCAAGGTCCCGGTGGTCTACGAGGTCAAGCGCATCCGCGACGGCGGCTCCTTCACCACCCGCATCGTCATCGCCATCCAGCACGGCGAGGCGATCTTCACCCTCTCCGCCTCGTTCCAGAAGCACGAGGAAGGGCTGGACCACCAAGTCTCCATGCCGGACGTGCCGCGCCCGGACGAACTGCCGCACGGCGCGGCGCTGAACGAGCGGATCCTTTCCGAGGCACCCGAGCCGGTGCGCCGCTACTGGGAGCGGCCCCGCCCCATCGAGTTCCGGCCGGTCTCGTTCGACCATTATCTGACGCAGAAGAAGCTGGCGCCGCGCCAGGACGTGTGGGTGCGGGCCGTGGGCGAGGTGGGCGACGATCCGGCCCTGAACGCGGCGATCCTGGCCTATCTCTCCGACATGACGCTGCTCGACACCTCGCTCTTCGCCCATGGCCTGTCGGTGTTCGACGCGCGCATCCAGGCCGCCAGCCTCGACCATGCCATGTGGTTCCACCGCCCGGTGCGCGTGGGCGAGTGGCACCTCTACACGCAGGACAGCCCCTCCTCCTCCGGCGGGCGCGGGCTGACGCGCGGAGCGCTCTTTTCGCTCGACGGCGCGCTGGTGGCCTCGGTGGCGCAGGAGGGGCTCATCCGACCGCGCCGGGCGGCAAGCGCCTAAATTATGGGCCGAAAGCATAATATTTCGTCATTTGCCTAGCGACGCTGGCCCTTCGATGCGGTCTTGGCAGGCACGAAACATCTTCCTCGGCGCAATTCGGGCCGTTTCGTGGCGCTGGCCGTGGTTGGCACAATTCTTGTTTACCTGAGTTTCGACGTCGCCGGACCCGCCGGCGGCTCCAACCGACCCGGCGGCCGAGAGGGGGCGTCCGGTCCTTTGCGACATTCGAGGTGGACATGAAAATCGTGATGGCGGTGATCAAGCCGTTCAAGCTGGACGAGGTGCGTGAAGCGCTCACCGCCGTCGGCATCCAGGGCCTGACCGTGACGGAGGTGAAGGGTTACGGGCGACAGAAGGGGCACACCGAGATCTATCGCGGCACCGAATATGCCGTGAGCTTCCTGCCCAAGCTGAAGATCGAGGTCGCCGTGGCCGCCGACATCGTGGACAGCGCCGTGGAGGCCATTGCGAGCGCCGCCAAGACGGGGCAGATCGGCGACGGCAAGATCTTCGTCTACGGCCTCGATAGCGCCGTGCGCATCCGCACCGGCGAAACCGACGTCAACGCGCTGTAGGGGGACCCATCACGATGCGTTTGAAAAGAACTCTCCTCACCACCGGCCTGATGACGGCGCTGGCCGCCACGGCCGCCTTCGCCCAGGAAACCGCACCTGCGGTCGAGGCCGCGCCGGAAGCGGCCGAGGCGGCGATCGACGTGAACTTCTACGTCTTCAACACGCTGCTCTTCTTCCTCGGCGGCATCCTCGTCATGTGGATGGCGGCCGGCTTCACCATGCTCGAGGCCGGGCTGGTGCGCTCCAAGAACGTCTCCATGCAGTGCCTGAAGAACATCTCGCTCTATTCGCTGGGCGTTCTGATGTACTGGGTGATCGGCTACAATCTCATGTACACGGGGGTGGACGGCGGCTGGTTCGGCTCGCTCGGGCTGATGAGCTTCCCCGACCCGGCCTCCGACACGGGCGACTACTCGCTGGCCACCGACTTCTTCTACCAGTCGATGTTCTGCGCCACCGCCGCCTCGATCGTCTCGGGCACGGTGGCCGAGCGCGTGCGCATCTGGCCGT
Source organism: Aureimonas populi (assembly GCF_017815515.1). Classification (NCBI taxonomy): domain Bacteria; kingdom Pseudomonadati; phylum Pseudomonadota; class Alphaproteobacteria; order Hyphomicrobiales; family Aurantimonadaceae; genus Aureimonas; species Aureimonas populi. Next base: position 578,835 of record NZ_CP072611.1, on the reverse strand, counting down.
TCCTGCTCTTCGTCGCCATCCTGTGCGGCGTCTTCTACCCCATCACGGGCTCCTGGCAGTGGGGCGGCGGCTGGCTCTCCGAAGCGGGCTTCTCCGACTTCGCCGGTTCCACCCTCGTCCATTCGGTCGGTGGCTGGGCGGCGCTCACGGGCGCGCTCATCATCGGCGCGCGCCGGGGCCGCTACGGGGCCGACGGGCGCGTCGTCGCCATGCCGGGTTCCTCCATCCCGCTGGCCACGCTCGGCGCCTTCATCCTGTGGTTCGGCTGGTTCGGCTTCAACGGCGCCTCGCAGCTCGCCCTCGGCACGCTGGAGGACGCGGCCTCGGTCGGGCGCGTGGTCGTCAACACCAACACGGCGGCCGCGGCCGGCGTGCTCGTGTCCATGGTCCTCATGCAGGTCCTGTACAAGAAGGTCGACGTCACCATGGCGCTGAACGGCGCGCTGGGCGGCCTCGTCGCCATCACCGCCGAGCCCCTGACGCCGACCTTCCTGTCGGCGGCCGTCATCGGCGGCATCGGCGCGGCGCTCGTGGTCTTCACCGTGCCGCTGCTCGACAAGCTGAAGATCGACGACGTCGTGGGCGCCATCCCCGTCCATCTCGTGGCCGGCATCTGGGGCACGCTCGCCGTTCCCTTCACCAACCCGGACACGAATTTCGGCTCGCAGATCACCGGTATCGTCGCCGTCGGCGCCTTCACCGTGGTTGCGACCGGCATCGCCTGGTTCGTCATCAAGGCGGTGATCGGCCTGCGGCCGACCGAGGAGGAAGAGGCGCTCGGCCTCGACCGCTCCGAGGTCGGCGTGGAAGCCTATCCGGAGTTCTCCTCCACCCGGATCTGATCCGGCGGCGAGACGCAAAAAAGGCACCCGGCGGCGCGATCCGCCGCCGGGTCACGAGAGTGAAGAGGGCCGTGTCCGTTCCGGGCGTGGCCCTTTTCGCGGCCGGTCCTTTCCGGGCCGTCCGCATGTCGAGGTCCTGTGGCCGCTTCAGGTCGACGTGAAAGCGGCGTCGGCGCAAGGGGAGCCGTTCTTCCCCGTTTAAGGTCAACTCAGATGAAGATCGTCATGGCGATCATCAAACCCTTCAAGCTGGACGAGGTGCGCGAAGCGCTCACCGCCGTCGGCATCCAGGGTCTCACCGTCACCGAGGTGAAGGGCTATGGCCGGCAGAAGGGCCATACCGAAATCTACCGCGGCACCGAATATGCCGTGAGCTTCCTGCCCAAGCTGAAGATCGAGGTCGGCGTGCCGCCGGGCCTCGTCGACCGCGTCGTCGGCGCGATCGCGAATGCCGCCCGAACCGGCCAGATCGGCGACGGCAAGATCTTCGTCTACGGCCTCGACAGCGCGGTGCGCATCCGCACCGGCGAAGTCGACATCGACGCGCTTTAGCAGGGAGCTACCATCATGCGCTTGAGATCGATCTTCGCCGCCGCCGGCTCGGCGGCCCTCCTGGCGGCCACGGCCGCCCTCGCGCAAGAGGGCGCCGCCCCCGACGCGGCCCCCGCGCTCGCCGGGGAGATGAACAAGGGCGACGTCGCCTGGATGCTCGTCTCCACCGTGCTCGTCCTGTTCATGATCCTGCCGGGGCTCGCCCTGTTCTACGGCGGCCTCGTGCGGGCCAAGAACATGCTCTCCGTGCTGATGCAGTGCGTGACGATCACCTCCGTCGTCATCCTCATCTACGTCGCCTACGGCTACTCCTTCGCCTTCGGCGGCTCCACCAGCCCTTATTGGGGCGGCATGGCCAAGATGTTCCTGGCCGGCATCGGCCCGGACACGATGGCGGCGACCTTCACGGACGGCGTCGTCATCCCCGAATACGTCTTCATCGCCTTCCAGATGACCTTCGCCTGCATCACGCCGGCGCTGATCGTCGGGGCCTTCGCCGAGCGCATCAAGTTCTCGGCGGTGGTGATGTTCACCGTCCTTTGGGTGACGTTCGTCTACTTCCCCATCGCGCACATGGTGTGGGACCCGAGCGGGCTCATCTTCGGCTGGGGCGCGCTGGACTTCGCCGGCGGCACCGTCGTCCACATCAATGCCGGCATCGCCGCGCTGGTGGGCTCGATCCTCGTCGGCAAGCGGGCCGGGCTGGGGCGCGACAACATGGCCCCGCATTCGATGACGCTGACCATGGTGGGCGCCTCGATCCTGTGGGTGGGCTGGTTCGGCTTCAACGCCGGCTCCAACCTGGAGGCCAATGGCGGCGCGGCGCTGGCGATGATCAACACCTTCACCGCCACGGCCGGGGCCGCGGTGGCCTGGGTGCTGGTGGAGACGAGCGTGCGCGGCAAGGCCTCCATGCTCGGCGCCGTGTCGGGCATCGTGGCCGGCCTCGTGGCGGTGACGCCGGCGGCCGGCATCGTCGGGCCGGTCGGCGCCATCGTGCTCGGCGCCATCGCCTCCGTCCTCTGCTACGTCTTCGTGGCGGTGGTGAAGGCCAGGGCGGGCTATGACGACAGCCTCGACGTGTTCGGCATCCACGGCATCGGCGGCATCGTGGGAGCCATCGGCACGGGCGTCTTCGCCTCGGCCTCGCTCGGCGGCATCGGCTATGCCGAGGGCGTGACCATGGGCGGGCAGGTCTGGACGCAGATCCTCGGCGTCCTCGTCACCATCGCCTGGTGCGGCATCGGCTCGCTGGTCTTCTACAAGCTGACCGACGCGGTGGTGGGCCTGCGCGTGCCGGCCGAGGCGGAGTTGCAGGGGCTCGACCTCACCTCCCACGGCGAATCGGCCTATCACAACGGCTGATCGTGAAAGGGCCGGCGGAACGATCCGCCGGCCCGTTCGCCTTCCTCCGGCCGGAGGCATGAGGCTCAGATGCGGCCGACCGGCTTCTCTTCCTCGGTGGCGATATCGGCGTATTTCTCCGGGTGGCGCCTGAACAGGGTGCGCACATAGGAGCAGGCCGGCACCACCTTCAGGTTCTGCGAGCGGGCATAGGCCACGGCGTGGTCCACCAGCTTTTCCGCGATGCCCTGTCCGCGCAGCCGCTCGGGCACATAGGTGTGGTCGAAGACGAGCGCCTCCTGGATGCCCGCATGGGCGTAGGTCAGCTCCGCGCGATCCTCGCCCTCGCCGGCGATGAAGAGCCCGTCGCGCCCGCGGTCGTCGTGCCGGATATCCATGGCAATTCTCCTTCTCGAACCTTTCGCTACCAAGGCGGAAGGGCGCGATCGGTTCCCTCCTCTGCCCGCGCCGGTCGCGGTCCGTTAGGGTTAAAGCGGCTTTAACCCCGCCGCCCTAGTCTCGCCGGGAAGGAACCGCTCCGGTTGCCGCCGGGCGGTTCCGGAACAGGACCGAAAGGGAAGCGCTAGCCGCTTCCGAAGGCTTCAGGCAGAGCGCGAAGATGGCGATGGCATCGATCGAGGCGAGACACGACATTCAACCCATGCTGCGCCGGCCCGCGCGGCTCCTGGCGGGGCTCGGCCTCCTCGGGCTGTCCGGCTGGCTCGCGGCGGCGCTGGCGAGCTGGAACGCGGGCGACCCCTCGCTCAGCCATGCCAGCCCCGAGCCGGTGACGAATCTGGCCGGCGCCTCGGGCGCGGTGGTGGCGGACCTGTCCATGCAGGTCTTCGGCCTGTCGGGCGTGCTCCTGATCGCGCTGCCGGCGCTCTGGGGTCTGTTCCTTGTCTTCGACCGGCGCATCGGGCGCCTGTCGAAGAGGGCCTGGCTCGCCTTCGGCTCCATCCTCGCCTCCAGCGCCGCGCTCGGCTGCTTCCCCGCGCCCGCCGGCTGGCCGCTGCCCATCGGGCTCGGCGGCATCGCGGGGGACCTTCTGCTCAAGTTTCCGGCCCTTCTGACCGGCGCCTACCCGTCGGGCGTCCTCGGCATCGCCCTCGGCCTCGTGCTCGCGGCCCTGGCCGGCTGGATGTTCCTTTCGGGCGCGGCCATCCTGGGCCGCTCCGCCGAGCCTGCCTTCGCCCATGAGGAGAGGGCCGAGGAGGGCGAAAGCCGCTGGCAGCTTCTGGCCGGCGCGGCCGGCCATGCCCTCTATGCGTTGCGCTCGCGCCTGCCGACCCGCCCGGCGCGCGCGGCGCGCGGGAGCCGCGCCGAGCGCATCGACCCCTTCGACACGCGGGAGGCGAGCCCAGACGCGCCGCTCATTCCGCCGGCCCCCGCGCCGCGCCTGAAGGGCGAGCGCGAGATCCGCGTGGTGGAGCCGCGCTTGGACGCCGCGCCGCCCGCCTACGAGCCGGTATTCGAGCAGCCCTACGAGGAGGTCTACCAGGCGCAGCCCTGGAGCGAGGAGCCGCCCGCCGCCTCGCCCGAGCCCTACCGCGAGGCGCCGCAGGCCGCGCGCCGCGCGGTGGACACCAGCCGCGCCACCGTTCACCACGGGCGCAGCGACTGGAAGGGCTCGGTCGTCGCTTCGCGCCTCGGCCAGCCGCGCGGGCAGGCCGGCGCGGCGCCGGAGGAGGGCGAGGAGGCGAGCGAGGATTACGCCTACGACCCGCCGTTCGACACTTATGCCGACGAGCCGGGCCACGAGCCCGTGGCCTATGACGAGCCCTTCGAGGCCGAGCCGGACTATGGCGAGGACGAGATGCGCGTCGAGGCGCAGGATCGCGTCCAGCCGGTCGCGGTCGAGGAGGCGCCCGGCGGCTGGCTCGGCCGCGCCGCCAACATCGTCGCCTTCCCGCGCCGCAGGGAGGAGCCGGCCCCGATGCCCGCGCCCATGCCGGCCCGGGGCGCGGCGCCCCAGGCCCCGCTCCAGCCCGCGCCCGTCATGGACCACGGCGTGCGCGTCGTGCCCGCGGCCCCCGTCCAGGCGCCCTCGCGCCAGGCCGCCCAGCCGCAGCGCGTCTACCAGGGCGAGCCGGCGCATGCCTATGCGCCGGAGTTCTTCGAGCTGCCGCCCGTCGACCTCCTCTCGCCGCCCAAGGCCCGTTCGCGCGATGCCTCCCTCTCGCCCGAGGCATTGCAGGAGAATGCCCGGCTTCTCGAAGGCGTGCTCGACGATTTCGGGGTGAAGGGCGAGATCATCGAAGTGCGCCCCGGGCCGGTCGTCACGCTCTACGAGCTGGAGCCCGCGCCCGGCATCAAGTCCAGCCGCGTCATCGGCCTGGCCGATGACATCGCCCGCTCCATGTCGGCCATCGCCGCGCGCGTGGCGGTCATTCCCGGCAAGAACGCCATCGGCATCGAGCTGCCCAACGCCCGGCGCGAGACGGTCTATCTGCGCGAGATGATCGCGGCCGAGAGCTTCAACCAGAACAAGGGCAAGCTCGCGCTGACGCTCGGCAAGACCATCGGCGGCGAACCGGTGATCGCCGACCTTGCCAAGATGCCGCACCTGCTCGTCGCCGGCACCACCGGCTCGGGCAAGTCGGTCTCCATCAACACCATGATCCTGTCGCTCCTCTACCGGCTGACGCCGGCCGAGTGCCGCATGATCATGATCGACCCCAAGATGCTGGAGCTGTCCGTCTATGACGGCATCCCGCACCTTCTCTCCCCCGTCGTCACCGATCCCAAGAAGGCCGTCGTCGCCCTGAAATGGACGGTGAAGGAGATGGAGGACCGCTACCGCAAGATGTCGAAGGTGGGTGTTCGCAACATCGACGGCTTCAACACGCGCGTGCGCCAGGCGATGGAGAAGGGCGAGACGATCTCGCGCACCGTGCAGACGGGCTTCGACCGCGAGACCGGCGAGCCGATCTTCGAATCGGAGGAGTTCGACCTTTCGCCGCTGCCCTACATCGTCGTCATCATCGACGAGATGGCCGACCTGATGATGGTGGCCGGCAAGGAGATCGAGGGCACCGTCCAGCGCCTTGCGCAGATGGCGCGCGCGGCAGGCATCCATGTCATCATGGCCACGCAGCGCCCCTCGGTGGACGTCATCACCGGCACGATCAAGGCGAACTTCCCCACCCGCATCTCCTTCCAGGTCACGTCCAAGATCGATTCGCGCACCATCCTGCAGGAGCAGGGCGCCGAGCAGCTCCTGGGGCAGGGCGACATGCTGTTCATGGCCGGCGGCGGGCGCATCCAGCGCGTCCACGGCCCCTTCGTGGACGACGCGGAGGTCGAGCACATCGTCGCGCATCTGAAGTCGCAGGGCGTGCCGGACTATCTGGACTCCATCCTGGAGGACGACGAGGACGGCGAGGCCGGCGGCGCGCCGGGCGGCGGCGGCGCCGGGGGGCTGGAGGAATCGGCCGATCTCTACGACCAGGCGGTGGCCGTGGTGCTGCGGGACGGCAAGGCCTCCACCTCCTACGTCCAGCGGCGGCTCGGCATCGGCTACAACCGCGCCGCCTCCCTCATCGAGCGGATGGAGAGGGAGGGCGTGATCGGCGCGGCCAACCATGCCGGCAAGCGCGAGATTCTCGTGCCCACCGACAACGCCTGACCAAACGGTAAGGCCTCCGGCTCTGGGAACGGGGCGGTTCCTCCCCATCTTGTGAGGGGAAACCGCCCCAATCGGGCCGCAGCCGGGCGCTAGGAACCGCCGAGGGGACGCCCGCCGACGCAATACGAGGCTTCAGAGACCTTCATGACCGCATTCTTCGCCCCTTGGCGCTCCGTTCGCGCCGCGATGCTGGCCCTCTCGCTGGCCGCCCCGCTCGGCGCGGCGACGCTCGGCCCCCAGCCGGCCCTGGCGCAGGCCTCCGCCGCCGCGCAGCAGGTCGCCGATCACTTCTCCTCCGTGCGCTCCATGACGGGCAGCTTCGTGCAGTTCGACGCGGCCGGCAACCAGTCGGAGGGCACCTTCTACATCGAGCGGCCGGGCAAGATCCGCTTCGACTATTCCGGCCAGCCGCTGCGCGTCATCGCGGACGGCAGCCAGGTCGCGATCAACAACCGCCGCCTGAACACCTGGGACCTCTATCCCCTCGCGCGCACGCCCATGCGCCTCCTGCTCAACCAGCGCATCGACCTCTCCTCGGCCAATATCCAGGACGTGCAGCAGACGCCCGAGCTGATCACCATCGTGATGGGCGACCGTTCGGTCTTCGGCAATGCGCGCATCACGATGATGTTCGACCCCGCCACCTACGAGCTGCGCCAGTGGACGGTGCGCGACGCGCAGGGCAAGGACACCACCGTGATGATCCACGGCGTCCAGCAGGGCGTGAACCTCGATCCGTCGATGTTCCAGATCCCCTACGCCCAGATCCGCGGCGGCGCGACGGGCAACTGAGGGAGAGGCGCAAGGCGCCGGTTCAGGCGCCGAGGCGCGTGACGGCTTGTCCGCGCGGCCCGCTCTTCGTAGGAAGGCCGGGCCGTTTTTCTGCCGCGAGTGCCCGCCTTGCCCTTCACCATCGCCACCTGGAACATCAATTCGGTGCGGCTGCGCATCGGGCTCGTGGAGCACTTCCTGCGCACCCATGCGCCGGACGTCCTGTGCCTTCAGGAAACCAAGTGCCCGAACGAGCTGTTCCCGCGCGAGGCCTTCGAGGCGCTGGGCTACGGCCATGTCGCGATCCACGGGCAGAAGGGCTATCACGGCGTGGCGACGATCTCGAAGCTGCCCTTCGAGGATATCGTGCGCCAGGACTTCTGCGCCATCGGCGACGCGCGCCATCTCTCGGTGCGCCTGAAGGCCGGCGACACGCCTATCCGCATCCACAATCTCTACGTTCCGGCCGGCGGCGACGAGCCGGACCCCGACATCAACGTCAAGTTCCGCCACAAGCTCGATTTCCTGGAGGAGATGCGCGCCATGCGGGCCGGGGGCGAGGAGGGGGTCTCGGCCATCCTCGTGGGCGATCTCAACATCGCGCCCTTCGAGGAGGATGTCTGGTCGCACAAGCAGCTTCTGAAGGTCGTGTCCCATACGCCGGTGGAGACGGACGGTCTCCTGCGCGTCATCGAGGAGGGGGGCTGGGACGATCTGGTGCGCCGGGCCATCCCGCGCCCGCAAAAGCTCTACACCTGGTGGAGCTATCGCTCGAAGGACTGGACGGCCGGGGACCGGGGGCGGCGGCTCGACCATATCTGGGCCTCGCCGGACCTCGGCGGCAAGCTCGTCTCCGCCTCCGTGCTGCGCGAGGCGCGCTCCTGGGAGCGCCCGTCCGACCATGTGCCCGTCATGGCCGCGATCGACCTCTGAGGCGCCTCGCCCTCAGTCGCGGAAGCGGTTCTCCATCGCGCCGATGCGCCGGGTCATCTCGGAGAAGCCCGCCGCGATCTCCTCGCGCAGGCCGGCCGCGATCTCGGGAAACTCCTCCAGCATCCGGCGGAACAGCGCGCGGGGAATGCGGATGATGTGGCTGTCCTGCGCGGTGATGGCGGTGGCGCCGCGCCGTGTCTCGGTGATGAGCGCAAGCTCGCCGAGAAGCGCGCCGGGCCCCGCCACGGCGGCCACGCGCTCGCGGCCCGCCGGCCCCTGCATCAGCCGCACCTCGCCCGTCACCACCACGAAGCCGGCATCGGCGCGCGCGTCGGCGCGGTAAAGGGTCTCGCCCTCTCGCAGGTGCCGCTTCTCGGCCCCGAAGGCGAGAAGGCGCAACTGATCCCGCGAGAGCGCGGCGAACAGCGGCACCTGGCCCAGAACCTCCATATCGCTTTCAAGGCTCATGTCTTCGGATCGGAACCTCTTTCAATGCCGGACGCAACGCCCATAGCATGAAAGAGGTGCGATACACTCCTCTCCTCGGCGAGTTGAGCGGGGGAGGAGGAACGCCTCAGGGCATCAGCTTGTAGCCGCCCGATTCGGTCACGATCAGCCGCGCGTTGGAAGGGTCGGGCTCGATCTTCTGGCGCAGGCGATAGACATGGGTCTCCAGCGTGTGGGTGGTAACGCCGGAATTGTAGCCCCACACCTCCTCCAGCAGCACGTCGCGCGTCACCACGCGCCGATCGGCCCGGTAGAGATAGCGGATGATCGCCGTTTCCTTCTCGGTCAGGCGGATCTTGCCGCCCTTCTCGTCGGTCAGCGCCTTCTGGCTGGGGCGGAAGACGTAGGGGCCGACCTGGAAGGTGGCGTCCTCGCTCTGCTCGTGCTGGCGAAGCTGGGCGCGGATGCGCGCCAGGAGCACGGCGAAGCGGAAGGGCTTGGTCACATAGTCGTTGGCGCCCGCCTCCAGCCCGAGGATCGTGTCGGACTCGGTGTCGTGGCCGGTGAGGATGATGATGGGCGCCTTGAAGCCGGACTTGCGCAGGAGCTTCACCGCCTCGCGCCCGTCCATGTCGGGCAGGCCGACATCCATCACCACCAGATCCACCAGCCCGGCGCGGGCGGCCTGGATGCCCTTGGCGGCGTTCGGCTCGTCCTGAACCTTGAACTCTTCGTGCAGCGAAAGCTGCTCGGCCAGGGTTCCTCTCAGGTCGTCGTCGTCATCGACGATCAAAATGCTGCGAGCGCTCATGATATCCATTCGATCGTTCTTGGCCGGCCGGCAAGGCCGAGACAGGTTCCGGTTCCCTGTAACAAACTGTGATAGCGATGCGCAGATTTCCACCTTCTTCCGCCATTCCGGGCCAAAAACCCGTCGAACTCACCGTTCGACGCTCGGCGATGGACCCCCGCAAGGGCCTGCTCCGGGCAGGCGTGCTGACCATGCCCTGCGCGCTGGGGCGCTCGGGGACGAGCATCTTCAAGCGGGAGGGAGACGGCGCGACGCCGGTGGCCGCCATGACCCTCCTCTCGGCCTTGCGCCGCCCCGGATACCGGCTGCCGCTGGCGCTCTCGCTGCCCATGCGCGTGGCGCGGGCCGATGACGGATGGTGCGACGCGCCCGCCCACCCGGCCTACAACCGGGCGGTGCGCCTGCCTTTCGCCGCCAGCGCCGAGACCATGATCCGCCAGGACCGGCTCTACGACCTCGTCGTCGTCCTGGACTGGAACGTGCGGGCGCGCCGCCGAGGGGCGGGCAGCGCCATCTTCCTGCACGTCGCCAAGCCGGGCTATCGCCCGACGCAGGGCTGCGTGGCGGTCTCCCCCGCCGACATGGCGCGCCTGGCGCCGTTCCTGCGCCGGGGAACACGACTGCGTGTGCACCGCTGAGCAGGGCTTCGTGCGGCCGGCACGGCCCTTGAACGATTCAGAATCGTTCCAGATGTCCTCTGAACCTAAGCGGAATGGACGGCGTTGCTCCCTCTCCGGGAGCCGGCGAGGCCGGACGCGGACGAACAGGAGACGGGCAGATGCGGCGCAGCGAGATCACCACCCACCCCACGATCAAGCCGTATGACGAGCCGACCGGCGGGTGGGGCTCGGTGAAGTCGCTGCTGGCCCATTCGAAGGCGGAGAATCTCGTCACCACCAGCCTGTGGAGCACGCTCGCCAAGCAGAACAAGCCGGGCGGCTTCATGTGCGTCTCGTGCTCGTGGGCCAAGCCCGCCAGCCAGCACACGTTCGAGTTCTGCGAGAACGGCGCCAAGGCCACCATGTGGGAGCTGACGAAGGGGCGCACCGACCGCGACTTCTTCGCCCGCCACCGCGTCACCGAGCTTCTGGAATGGCCCGACCACGATCTGGAGAAGCACGGCCGCCTGACGACCCCGATGCGCTACGACGCCTCGCTCGACCAATATGTGCCCGTTTCATGGGAAAGCGCGTTCAAGGAGATCGGGCGCGAGCTGAACGCGCTCGATCCCAAATCCGTCGTCTTCTACGCCTCGGGCCGCGCCTCGCTGGAAACGAGCTACATGTACCAGCTCTTCGCGCGCATCTACGGGCACCAGAACCTGCCCGATTCCTCCAACATGTGCCACGAATCGACCTCCGTCGGCCTGCCGAAATCCATCGGCTCGCCGGTGGGCACGATCGTCTACGAAGATTTCGAACACACCGACATGATGTTCTTCTTCGGGCACAATATCGGCACCAACGCGCCGCGCATGCTCCATCCCATCCAGGAGTGCCGCAAGCGCGGCGTGCCGGTCGTCACCTTCAACCCCATCCTGGAGCGCGGCCTGATGCGCTTCAAGAGCCCGCAGAACCCGGCCGAGATGCTCTCGCCCGGCCCCGGCACCAAGATGTCGAGCGACTATTTCCAGGTTCGCTGCGGCGGCGACACGGCGGTGATGACCGGCATCGCCAAGACCGTGCTGGCGCTGGACGACGAGGCGAAGGAGGCGGGGCGCGAGCGCGTTCTGGACGTCGCCTTCATCGAGGAGCACTGCCACGGCTTCGACGAATTCGAGGCCTTCGTGCGCGCCTCCTCATGGGAGGAGATCGAGCGCTGGTCGGGCCTGAAGCGCGCGCATCTGGAGGATGTCGGGCGCCAATATGCGCGCGCCAAGGCGGTGATCGGCCATTACGGCATGGGGCTGACCCAGCATCGCCATGGCGTGCAGAACGTGCAGATGCTGGTGAACCTCCTGATGATGCGCGGCAATATCGGCAAGAAGGGCGCCGGCATCTCCCCCATCCGTGGCCATTCCAACGTGCAGGGGCAGCGCACGGTGGGGATCACCGAGAAGACCGAGCTGGTGCCCGCCGGGAAGTTCAAGGAATTCTACGGCTTCGAGCCGCCCACGGAAAAGGGCCGCGACACGGTGGAGACCTGCGAGGGCGTGATCGACGGCTCGGTGCGCGGCTTCATCGGGCTCGGCGGCAATTTCGTGCGCGCCGTGCCGGAGACCGCGAAGGTGGAGGAGGCATGGCGCGGGCTGCGGCTGCATGTCGAGATCGCCACCAAGCTCAACCGCTCGCATCTCCTGCCCGGCGAAGTGACCTATCTCCTGCCGTGCCTGGGGCGCATCGAGCGCGACAGCCAGGCGACCGGCGACCAGTGGGTGGCGGTGGAGGATTCGACCGCCACCATCCACGGCTCGCTCGGCTACCGGCCGCCGGCATCCCCCGAGCTTCTCTCTGAGCCGAAGATCGTCGCCGAGCTTGCGAAGGCGACGGTGCCGGGCAAGAGCACCATTCCCTGGGACGAATGGGTGGCCGACTATTCACGCGTGCGCGACGAGATCGAGCGGGCCTACCCCCAGCATTTCAAGGACTTCAACAAGCGCTTCCAGAAGCCCGGCGGCTTCCGGCGCGACATCAAGGCGTCGTACCGGGTCTGGGAGACGGAGAACAAGAAGGCCAATTTCATCGTGCCGGACGGCTTCGACACCAATCCGAACGTGAACAAGGAGGGCGAGAACGTCTTCGAGCTGATGACGATGCGCTCCAACGACCAGTTCAACACGACGATCTACGGCTACAACGACCGGCTGCGCGGCATCAGCGGCTCGCGCATGATCCTGCTCATGAACGAGGAGGACATGGCCCGGCTCGGCTTCAAGGATCAGGATCTGGTGGATGTGGAGACGAATGCCGAGGACGGCGTGGAGCGGCGGGTGGAGGGTTTGCGCATCCACTCCTACAAGCTGCCCAGGGGCAATGTCGGCGGCTATTACCCGGAGCTGAACAAGCTCGTGCCGCTCTGGCACCACGCCATCGGCAGCCATTGCCCGGCCGCCAAATGCGTTCCCATCAAGGTGACGGCCGCCGCGCACGCACTGTGAGCCCCGGTCCGGCGTGTGGCGGCTCAGGCCGCCACCGCCACACCGTGGTGCGCTTCACCTCGCCATCCTCCAGCGCGCGGCTGACGGGCACGGTATAGACGCCGCGCTCCTCCAGCCGCGCCTTCGGCAGGTAGGCCCGGCCGGGATCGCCGACGAGGACGGTCTTGCCGCCTCGCGCGAGCGCGTCGAACCAGGGGATGAGCCGGTCCGCGAAGGGCCGGTCGTAGAAGACGTCGCCGGCCAGGATCACCTCTTCCGGCACCGGCTCGCCGATGAGGTCCGCGAGCGCGGCCTCCACCGCGACGCGGTTCAGTTCGGCGTTGAGCGGCACGGCGGCCAGCGCGAAGGGATCGACATCCACCGCCCGCACCCGTGCCGCGCCCGACAGCGCGGCGGCGATGGCGAGGAGGCCGGAGCCCGAGGCGAAGTCGAGGACGGTGCGCCCGCGCACCGTTTCCGGGTTGTCCAGAACGAACCGCGCCAAGCCTTGCCCGCCGGCCCAGGCGAAGGCCCAGAAGGGCGGCGGCACGCCTGCCTCGGCCAATTCCTCCTCCGTCTTCAGCCAGAGATCGTGCGCCTCGTCGGCCAGATGCAGCGCGATCTGCGGCACATGGGGCGGGCGCTGGACGGCCGTGTTCGCGAGGATGAAGGCGCGCGCGTCCCGCACCCGGGAACCAGGGGCCTCCTCAGGGCCTTTTGCCGGGGACGAAGAAGAGGACATGTCCATGTTCAAAGGCGGCCTGCTCTGGCTGATCGGCATTCCGATCCCCATCATCCTCATTTTGTGGATCTTCGGCTTCCTGTCCTGACCCGCAAGAGAGAGCGCCGCCCCATGGGGCGGCGCTGGTCGTTTCAGCCGTCCTTCAAGCGCTTGGATTGCGCCTGCAGCTCGTCGATCTTTTTCGATGCGTCGGCCTTGGTCATCGAATCGTCGAAGGCCTCGCCCGTCTCCTCGCACAGCGTCTTCAGATAGGAGGCCTGAGCGCCCGTCATCGGCTCCTCGCCGGTCGTCCAGTCGTCCGGGTCCTTCACGGTGTTGGAGCCGGTGTCCGTCTTGGGGTCGTTCGCCATGGGTCGGGTTCTTTCGGGGATGTTGATCGTTCCCGAAACGTTCCGTTCCTTACGCGGTTCCCATCGCTCGTTTCGGGTCCAGCCCGCCCATGCGGCAGATATGGGCGAACTCGGCCTCGCCCACGGGCTGCACGGAGAGGCGCGAATTCGTGACCAGCACCATGTCCTTCAACGCCTCATCGGCCTTGATCGCCTCCAGCGTGACGGGCCGGGGCAGGTCCGCCACGGCCTTGAGGTCCACGCATTCCCAGCGCGGGTCCTCCGAGGTGGTGTCGTGATGCGCCTCGGCGATCACCTCGACCACGCCCACGACCGCCTTGCCCTCGTTGGAATGGTAGAAGAAGCCGCGCTCTCCGACCTTCATCGCCCGCATGAAGTTGCGGGCCTGGTAGTTGCGCACGCCGTCCCACTGCGTGCCCTTCTCGCCCGCCGCCTTCTGCGCCTCGAAGGACCATTTGTGCGGCTCGGATTTGAACAGCCAGAACGCCATGGCGCGCCTCAGCCCTTCGGCTCGTTGATGGCCCAGTGCCAGCGGCGCACCGTGACGCTGGAAAACAGGCCCGCCCCGGCATAGGGGTCGGCCTGCGCGATGGCGCGCGCGGCGGCCTCGTCCGCCGCGTCCACCACCACCAGGCTGCCGGTGGGCTTGCCCGCCTCGTCCAGGAAGGGGCCGGCGAATCTCAGCGCGGCGCCGAGCGAGGCCAGATAGTCCAGATGGGCGGGCCGTGTGTCGGGGCGAAGCGTGCCCGCGTCGGGGCGGTCCTCGCACAGGAGAGCGTAGAGCATGGGCGGTCCTTCCTTGGTCGTTCCCTGGCCTCTACGACAGGGGGAACCGCCGGTTCAATCCTCCTCGCGCTTCAAGGGGCGCGCCATGAGGCGGCCGATGGCCTCGTCCACTGAAAGCCGTCCCTCCAGGATGGCGGCCACGGTCTGGACGATGGGCGCTTCGATGTCCTTCTCGCGCGCCAGCCGGGCGGCGATGGCGGCCGAATGCACGCCCTCGGCCAGTTTCAGGCCCGAGACGTCCTCGCCCCGCCCCAGCGCCTGGCCGTAGGCGAAGTTGCGCGATTGGGCGGAGGAGCAGGTGAGAACGAGGTCGCCGAGGCCCGAAAGGCCCGTGAGCGTCTCGGGCCGCGCGCCCAGCGCCTCGCCGAGCCGGCGCAGCTCGCTGAGCCCGCGCGTGACGAGGGCCGCGAGCGCCGAGGCGCCGAGCCCGCGCCCGGACACCGCGCCCGCCGCCAGCGCCAGGACGTTCTTCAGCGCCCCGCCCGCTTCCACGCCGAGCATGTCGGTGGAGGCGTAGATGCGGAACGTGTCGGCCGAGAGCGTGCGGGACAGTTCCTCGGCCAGATCGCCTTCCTCTGCCGCGAGCGTCACGGCGGTCGGCAGGCCGGCGGCCACGTCCTGCGCGAAGCTCGGCCCCGAAAGCACGGCGAGCGGCGCCTCCGGCAACTCCTGCGCCACGACATGGGAGGCGAAGAGGCCCGTTTCCCTTTCGATGCCCTTGGCGCAGAGCACGAGCGGCACGCCGGGCTCCAGGAAGGGGCGGATGTCGCAGGCCACCGCGCGCAGCGTCTGCGCGGGCACGACGAGGAGGATGAGGTCGGCGCTCTCCACGCTGATCGAGAGGACGGTGCTGGCCCGCAGCGCGTCGGGCAGGGCGATGCCGGGCAGGTAGCGCGGGTTCTCGTGCGCCTCGTTGACGCTCTCCGCCGTCGCCTCGTCACGGGCATAGAGCGTGGTCGCGAACCCCTTGCGCGCATAGACGCTGGCAAGCGCCGTGCCCCATGCCCCGCCGCCGATCACCGTCAGTCTCATGCCTTGGCGCCTCTCTTTCCAAAGCCGACGAGGGGCGTGGCGGCTTCGTCGAGCGGCCAGCGCGGGCGCACGGGCGCGGCCAGCGGGTCCGTGCGCCCCGCTTCCAGCCGTTCCAGCCCCGCGAAGGCGATCATCGCCGCATTGTCCGTGCACAGGGCGGCGGGCGGCGCGACGAGGCGCACGCCATGGGCCGCGGCGGCCTCCTCCAGCCGGGCGCGGATGGCCCGGTTGGCCGCGACCCCGCCCGCCACGGCCAGCACCGGCTCGGAAAGGTCGGGGAAGTCCGCCCGCAGCCGCGCCAGCGCGCGGGTGACGCGGTCCGCCAGGCTGCCCGCCGCCGCCGCCTGGAAGCTCGCGCAAAGGTCGGCGACGTCCTGTTCGTCGAGGGGCGCGGCCTGCGTGGCGGCGTGGCGCAGGGCCGTCTTGAGGCCGGAGAAGGAGAAGTCGAGACGCGCCTCGCCCTTCAGCGGGCGGGGCAGGGGAAAGCGTGCGGCGTCCCCGCCCTCGGCCATGCGCTCCACGGCGGGGCCGCCCGCGCCGGGCAGGCCGAGGAGCTTGGCGGTCTTGTCGAAGGCCTCGCCCAGCGCGTCGTCGATGGTGGTGCCCCAGCGCTCATAGTCGCCCGTGCCGCGCACGAGGAGAATCTGCGTGTGGCCGCCGGAGACGAGGAGGAGGAGATAGGGGAAGGCGAGCCCGTGCGAGAGGCGCGGGCTCAGCGCGTGCCCCTCCAGGTGGTTGACCGCCAGGAAGGGCAGGGCGCGCGCCGCCGCGATGGCCTTGCCCGTCATCGCGCCCACGATGAGGCCGCCGACGAGGCCGGGGCCGGTCGTGGCCGCGACGGCCGACAATTCGTCCCAGCCGATGCCCGCCTCGGCCAGCGCCGCAGCGACGATGCCGTCCAGCGCCTCGACATGGGCCCTTGCGGCGATCTCCGGCACCACGCCGCCGAAGGCCGCGTGCTCCTCCACCTGGCTCAGCACCACGTTGGACAGGATGTCGGCGCGGCCGTGCCGGCGCGCGACGACGCTGGCCGCCGTCTCGTCGCAGCTCGTCTCTATGCCGAGGACAAGGAGGTCGGGTGAGGATGGGTTCGCCATGATGGTATCAGGAGATAGCGGGGCCGGTGCGCGAGCGCCAGCCGCGCATGGCCGATTTGACCTGTGGCCCGCCCGCTTTATGAAGGGCGGCAACGACCCGGCGAAGCGAGCATGATGACCCCACCCATCCGCATCGGCACGCGCGGCTCGCGCCTTGCGCTCGCGCAGGCAAGCGAGGTGCGCGCCCGCCTGATGGCCGCCCACGGCCTGTCCGAGGAGGCGTTCGCCATCGAGGTGATCTCCACCTCGGGCGACCGCATTCTCGACCGTCCCCTCTCGGAGGTGGGCGGCAAGGGCCTCTTCACCAAGGAGATCGAGGAAGCCCTGTTCGAGGGCCGGATCGACCTTGCGGTCCATTCCTCCAAGGACATGGCCACGATCCTGCCGGAGGGGCTGGAGATTTCCGCCTTCCTGCCGCGCGAGGACGTGCGGGACGTCTTCATCGGGCGCGACGTCTCCTCCATCGCCGACCTGCCGCGCGGCGCACGGGTCGGCTCGGCCTCGCTGCGCCGGCAGGCGCTCCTGCGCCGCATCCGGCCGGACCTCGACCTCGTGATCCTGCGCGGCAACGTGCAGACGCGCCTCGCCAAGCTCCGGGCCGGGGAGGTGGAGGGCACGCTCCTGGCCTTCGCGGGCCTGAAGCGCATGGCGATGGAGGAAACGGCGAGCCAGATCCTGCCGGTGGAGGACTTCCTGCCCGCGCCCGGGCAGGGCGCCATCTGCATCGAAAGCCGCGTGGGCGACGAGCGGGTGCGCGCTCTCGTCGCATCCATCGATCATCGCGAGACCGGCGTCGCGCTCTCCTGCGAGCGCGCCTTCCTCGGCGAACTGGACGGTTCCTGCCGCACGCCCATCGCCGCGCTGGCGCGCCTGGAGGGAAACCGCCTGCGCTTTCGCGGCATGATCCTGACACCGGACGGGGCGAGCGCCTATGAGCGAACGGCCGAGGGCGCGGCGGAGGATGCGCAGGCCCTCGGCCGCGAGGCGGCGCGCGCGCTCCTGGCCGAGGCGGGCCCGGCCTTCTTCGAAAGCTGGGGCGAGGCGCGGACGGGATGGCGCGCCTCCTGATCCTGCGCGACCGCGCGGCGGCCGACGCCACGGCCGAGGCCGTGCGGCGGGCGGGGCATGTGCCCCTGCTCCTGCCCTTGCAGGAGATTTCGCCGCTCGATCCCCCCCTTCCGCCGGGACCGTTCGCCGGCTTCCTCGTCACCAGCGCCAACGCCGTGCCGTGGCTGGCGCGCCGCCGCCCGGGTGACGGCCCGCCGGTGCTGGCCGTGGGCGCCCGCACGGCGCAGGCGGCGCGCGCTGCGGGGCTTGGCCCCGTCCAGGAAGGGGCGGGCGAGGCGCTGTCGCTCCGCGAGCCGGCGCGCGCCCTGGCGCGGCGCACCGGCCTGCCGCTTCTTTATGCCGCCGGCCGCGTGCGCGAACCCTCGCTGGAACGGGCGCTGCGGGCGGACGGGACGCCCTTCGCCCTCGCCGAGGCATATGAGGCCCGCCTGCGCCAACCGGCCCGCGAGGAGGTGGCGGCCGCCTTGCAGGGGCGTGCGCCCGATGCCGTGCTCCTCCTCTCCGCCTCGCAGGCGCGGGGCCATGCGGCCCTCGCCGAGGCGTTCGCCGACCTTTTCGAGCCCGCGCCGCGCCTCCTGTGCCTGTCGGCGCGGGTCGCCGCCGCGCTTCCGCCGCCGCTGGCCGCCTGCGTGATGGTGGGGGAACGCCCGGAGCTTTCCGCCCTTCTGGCTCGTTACGGGCCAGGCACGTGTCTATAAGTCTTCACCGCCGCGCTTTGTCGTTGCAGGATCGGGACGGCACACTAAGTTGCCAAAAGCGCTGCGGCCCCCATGCCATGGGTCGCGCGAGGTAAGATGGAGTAGTCGCATGGCCAATCGTCCTCGTCGTCCCAGATCCGGCGGAAAGCCCGGCGAGACGGTGGCCGAGCCGACCGAGCCTGTCGAGGCGCAGGCCGCCGCCCCCTCGCCGGAAGAGGAAACGCCTGCACGCGAGGAAGCGCCGTTGGGCGAACCCGCTGCCGAGGTGCGGGAGCCCGGTGCGCAAGAGGCTCTGCCGGCGCAGAAGGAGGGCGGCGCCGTGCTGCCGCCGCCCGAGACCCAGCCGGCGAGCGACGACGCGCTTGTGGCGCAGCAGGCCGGCAGCCAGGCCGGCGGCCCGCGCGAGACGGAGGCCGAGGAGACCACGGCCGAGTTCGCGCGGGAGGAGGGGCTCTCCGGCGAGCCCTCCCGGCGCCATCTGGGCGAGTTCGAGGACGACGAGATCGTGGCGGCGGCCGCCGAGCCTGAGAGGGTTCCGGCGGGCGCCAGCAATGTCTATCACGGCGACGAGGCGAGCCTGCCGGTCTCGGAGGAGCCGCCGTCCTCCTCCTCGCCGGGCTTCGGGCCGCTGGTCGGCGCGGGGCTTCTGGGCGCGGTGCTGGCGCTCGCCGGCTCGGCCGCGCTCGGCTATTCCGGCATGTTCGGCAGCCGTCCGGCCGATGAGGCAGTGCGCTACGCTGCGGTCGGGGATGTCGAGCAGCTTTCCGGCGATCTTTCCAACCTGCGCGAGACGGTGGAGCAGCTCCAGTCGGCGCAGGCGGCCGGCGGCGCGGGCACCAGCTTCGCCTCCGCCTCCGACCTCGCCGCCCTCAGCGACCGCCTCGCCGCCGCCGAGCGCACGTTGCAGGACGGGCGCAGCGCAGAGGACGCGGCAGGCGCGCTGCAGAGCGCCGATGCCGCCACGCAGGCCGCGGACCAGGCCCGCCAGACGGCCGAGGCCGCACAGGCCGCCGCCGGCGAGGCGACGACCCGCGCCAACGAGATCGGCGGGCGCGTGGATGCGCTCGACACGCGCGTCTCCCAGTTCGACACGCGCATCGAAGCGATGGAGGAGGCCAACCGCCAGGCCGGCATCGCCCTGACGGCCGCGGGGCTGAAGGCGGCGATCGACCGGGGCGGGCCCTTCATGAGCGAGCTGGAGGCTTTCGCCTCCGCCGGGGGCGGCGGCGAGGCGGTGGAAGGGCTGCGCAGCTACGCGGCCGAGGGCGTGCCGAGCCGCGAGGCACTGCTGGCCGACTGGCCGCAGGTGGAGCGCGCCATCCGCGCGACGGCCGCGCCGGCCGCCGGCGAGGCGAGCGTCGGCGACCAGATTCTTTCGGGCCTCTCCTCCCTGGTGCAGGTGCGCTCCAGCGGCGACGCGGCGGCGGAAGGGACGGGCATGGACGCCGTCCTTTCGCGCATGAGCGCCGCGCTGCGGGCGGACGACGCCGCCGCATGGCGGGCGGAATGGGACACTCTCGACGAGGCGGCGCGGAGCGCGTCCAGCGATTTCGCCGACCGCGTGGACGCGCGCCGGCAGGCCGGCACCGTCGTCGACGAGGCCCTGACGCGCGCCACGGCGGCCGCCGGCACCCAAGGCTGAAGGACCCCAGATGTTCCGCATACTCGCCTTCCTTCTCGTCGTCCTCATCCTCGGCCTCGGCTTCGCCTGGGTGGCGGACAATCCCGGCGACGTGACCATCGCCTGGCTCGGCCGCGAGGTCGAAACGAGCTTCCTGACCTTCCTGATCGCCGCGCTCCTCGTCGTCGGCGCCGCGATCCTCTTGTTCTGGCTCGTCTCCTCGCTGTTCTCCGCTCCCGAGCGCATCGGCGGCTATTTCTCGGCCCGCCGGCGCGACAAGGGCTATCGCGCCCTCTCGGGGGGGATTTTGGCCGCCGGGGCCGGGGATGCGGCCACCGCGCGCCGGATGCTGCGCAAGAGCGAGCGGGCGCTGGACGGGCGCAAGGAGCCGCTCCTGCGCTTTCTCGACGCGCAGACCGCGATGATCGAGGGCGACCACGGACGGGCCCGCCGCCTGTTCGAGGCAATGGAGAAGGATGAGGACACCCGCCTCCTGGCGCTGCGCGGCCTGTTCCTGGAGGCCGAGCGCGTCAACGATCCGGTCGCCGCGCGCCATTATGCCGAGCGGGCGGTGCGCATCGCGCCGCATGTGCCATGGGCCGGCGGCGCGGTTCTGGAGCTGAAGGCCGCCGAGGGCGACTACGACGCCGCGCTCGACATCCTGAAGGCGCAGCGCTCCTCGCATCTGGTCGACCGGCAGGAAAGCAACCGGCTGCGCGCCGTGCTCCTGACCGCCAAGGCGCAGACGCAGGCCGAGACCGACCCCGCCAATGCCCGCACCGCCGCGCGCGAGGCGCAGAAGCTGGCGCCGGACCTGACGCCCGCCGCCCTCGTCGCCGCCAAGGCGTCGATCCGGCTCGGCGACACGCGCCGGGCCTCGCGCATCCTCGAAAAAGCATGGAGCGAGGCGCCGCACCCGGAGGTCGCCGAACTCTACGTTCACGCCAAGCCCGGCCTCCCGGCGGCCGAGCGCTTGCAGCGCGCGCAGCGCCTCCTGTCCCTCCAGCCGCAGTCGGCCGAATCGCATCTGGCCGTCGCCCACGCCGCGCTGGAGGCGCGCGACCTCGTGCTGGCGCGCAGGGAGGCCGAGGCCGCCGCCGCCGGCGATCCGCGCGAATCGGTGTTCCTGCTGCTGGCCGATATCGAGGACGCCGACACGGGCGATCAGGGTCGCGTGCGCGCCTGGATGGCGCGGGCGCTGTCCGCGCCGCGCGATCCCGCCTGGATGGCGGAGGGCGTGGTCTCGCCGCAATGGAGCCCGGTCTCGCCGGTGAGCGGGCGCCTCGACGCCTTCAAATGGTCCGCCCCCGCCGAACGGCCGGCGCCTGCCCGATCCATCGGGGGCGAGCGCGCCGAGCCGCCGGCCCCGCCAGCCGTCGCGGCCGAACCGGACCCTGCGCCCGAGGAGGAGCGCCCGGCGCTGACCCTTTCGGCCGGCGAGGCCGAGCCCGCGAGCAGTTCGTCCGCCACGGAGGCGGTGGGCGAGGAGGAGCGTCGGCAGGCCCGCTTCGCCTGATCTTTCACCAACCTTGGAACAACGGGGAGGCTTTTCGACTGGCAGAGGGGACCGATGCTTGAGCAGATCCGACAGTTCCTCGAGACGCTGACCGGAGGGGGCGAGCGGGATGCCCATGCCGCGGACGATCCGCGCGTGGCCGCCGCCGCCCTGCTGGCCCATGTCAGCCGGGCGGACGGCATGGTCTCGCCCGAGGAGCGGGAGCGGCTCGATGCGCTCCTTGCCTTCAAGTTCGACCTCGGCCCGGCGGAGGCGGGCGAGATCGCGGCGGCGGGCCGCCGTGAGGATCACCAGGCCGTCGATCTCTTCCGCTTCACCTCGGTCCTGATGGCCCATCTCGACGAGGCGCAACGGATCGCTTTCGTGGACCTGCTCTGGGAGATGTGCTTCGCCGACGGGGCGCTTCACGAGCTGGAGGACAACCTCGTCTGGCGCATCTCCGAGCTTCTGGCCGTGCCCTCGCGGGAGCGGATGCTGGCCAAGCGGGCGGCCGCGCGGCGGCAGGCGGACCGATGAGGAAGGATTATACGCTGGCCGGCAGCATCGGCGACACCGCCGCGCAGGAAAAGCGCTATGCGCTGGCGGCGCTGGACGATCCGCGCCCCGTGCTCATCGTCCTGCATCAGGAAAGCTCGACGCCCGGGCGCGTGGGGCAGATCCTGGAAGCCGGCGGCCTGACGCTCGACATCCGCCGACCGGTGCTGGGCGAGGCGCTGCCGGACACGCTGGAGGCCCATCGCGGCGCGGTCGTCTTCGGCGGTCCGCCCAGCGCCAACGATTCCGACCCCTATATCCGCCACGAGATCGACTGGCTGGACGTGCCGCTGCGCGAGGAGCGGCCCTTCCTCGGCATCTGCCTCGGCGCGCAGATGCTGGCGCGCCAGCTCGGCGGTACGGTGGGGCCGCATCCGGAGGGGCTGGTCGAGGTGGGATACTACCCGCTGGAAGCCACGGCCGCGGGGCGCCATCTCGTGCCGCACTGGCCCTCCATGGTCTATCAATGGCACCGCGAGGGGTTCTCCCTGCCGCGCGAGGCACAGCTCCTGGCCACCAGCGACGTGTTCGAGCACCAGGCCTTCCGCTACGGCGCCAACGCCTATGGCGTTCAGTTCCATGCCGAGCTGACGCTGGCCATGGTGCACCGGTGGACCACGCGTGGCCATGAGCGCCTGACCTTGCCGGGCGCGCAGGGGCGGCGCGCGCATCTGGAGGGGCGGGCCATCCATGACGGGCCGGTGAAGCGCTGGCTGGAGCAGTTCCTCGGCCTGATCTTCGGCGCGCCCGTCGCGGCTCCCGAGCCGTCGCCGCAATCCGACGCCCGCCCGGCAAGGCCCACGCCGACCGCCTAGGTCAGGCCGCGCCGGCGCCGCCGTCCGGCCGCGTGAGACCCTGGCCGGCCTCCGGCATCGCGCGGCGCAGCAGGCGGCGCAGCGCGCGCATGTTCGCGGCCACGTTCGCGGTGTCGTGGATCGCCTCCTGCAAGGCGGCGGGGTCGGACGGGCGGCCGGGTTCGACGCCCTGAAGGAAGGTAAGGACGTTCTGCACCCGCTTGTCCATCTGCTCCAGCGCCAAGCTCAACCGCTCATCCATGCCTGCCGTCCTTTCCATTTGCCCGTGCATTCTCCTTCGGCGACGCGGCGGGATCAACCGCTGGCTGCGGCAGTGGACGCAACGGCAAGTTGAAGCGAATTTGCATATCAGCCATGCAGGATCGGCCATAGCTCAAACAATGGGCGTCTGGCATAAACATCTCAGCGGGCATCCTCCTCCCAGCCCGCAAACTTAAGAGCTCGCTCGGTCCTCCCCCGAGCGGGCTTTTTCTTTGCGCCGGACTGCGCGGTGCCTTCCGGCACGTCTCGTGCGCCCCAAAACAGCGGAACCTTTGGGACGCCGGCGGGCTTGGGGACGAGCACCGCCCCTGCGAATGCGCGCCCGCATCCGGCCGGTTCGCGCCTTCGCCGGCACGGGCGTGAAGGCGGCGAATGGGGCACTTTCCGAAATGATTCCTTTCCTCTCCCGGCGCGCGTGGCCCGCTCGCCGGGCTTTCACCCTTGCCGCTCTCGGCGGCGCCCTGGGGCTGGCTCTGGCGGCCGGGGCGCTGGTGCCGCGCCGGGCGGGGCGACGGGAGGAGGGTGGCCCGAACGAGGTTCTGCTGCTCCTCACCAATGCCTTGCACACCGATATCGGCCTGCCGGCCACGCCCATGGTGCGCCGGCGCTTCGCCTTCCTGAAAGCGGTCGGCATTCCGGTCGACCACCCCGGCCTGTCCCATCTTCTGGTCGGCTGGGGCGGGCGCCGCTTCTATCCCAACAACGGCACGCCGGAGCGTATCGGTCTTGGCGGGCTTCTCGCCTCGGTCACGGCGGATGCCTCCGTGCTGCGCTTCGCGCCACTCGCCGACCTCGGCGGGGAATGGGCCGGACGGCGCAGCCTCCTGATGTCGGACGAAGGGCTGGAGGCGCTGGTCGCCTTCGTGGAGGACACGCTCGAACGCGACCGTGCCGGCGCGCCCGCGCCGCTGAACCACCCCGGCATCATCGAGAGCGACCATTTCTACAAGGCGAGGCCCGTTTTCAACGCGGCCTTCGGCTGCAATGTCTGGGTGGCGAGAGGGCTCGCCGAGGCGGGAATCGCGACGGGGCGATGGACGCCGCTGCCCCAGCCGCTTTTTCTCTCGCTGGACGGGCCTCGCCCGGGGAACAGCGCCGCCGAGGCACGGCGGAGCGACTCGCCGCCCCGCCCATGATTTGTTACGGTACGTAAGGGACACGGTACAGCGGACAGCGGCAGGAGAGCTTGCGCCTGGAGAGGTTGATGGAAGGCGGTGCGCCCTCTGCCGAGCGGAGTGCGCTTGCCCGCTGGGTCGCCTGGTTCTCACGCCCGGACGACAAGCGTTACGCGGGGCTCGAGGACGATCTGATTCGCACGACGGGCGGAGGCGTGCCCGTGGTGGTGTTCGGCTGCGTGTGCCTTCTCCTGCAGGTCGGGCTCTATGCGTTCGTCCAGCCGCTGGCCTCCCTGCCGCTGGCCCTGTCCGGCGTCCTGGCCGCAGGCGGGCGGATGCTGGGCATGCGCGCGGCCCGATCGGGCCTCGCGGCCGCGCCAATGGTGGTCGGCACCGGGCTCGTCTGGGCCGCCGTGGTGGGCCTGGCCTGCGCGCTGGGCATATTGACGGGCCATATCGTGCTCACCACGGTCTGCGCGCTGACGGTGACGGGCTTCGCCTTCACCAGCGTCTACAACAATGCGGGCATGCCGCGCCTGGCGCGCGTGCAGGTCGCCATCGTGGCGGTGCCCTTTCTCGTGGCCAGCGCCTTCACCGGCGTGCCCGGCATGGAGGTGCTCTTCGTGCTGGGGCCGATCTGGATGATCGGCGTCATGCACCTCACCGGCCGTTCGCACGATGCGGTGGCGACGCTGGTCCTGACGCGAAACCAGAACCGGTTCCTGGCCTCCAACGACGAGCTGACGGGCATCGCCAACCGCGCCGGCATCCTCGACGCCATCGAGACGCTTTCCCGCAAGGCCGGCGGCGCGGGGGAGGCCCTGCCGTTCCTGCTCTATCTCGATCTCGACGGCTTCAAGGGGGTCAATGACGGGTTCGGCCACGCGTGCGGCGACCATGTCCTTAAGGTCCTGGCCGGTCGCTTCGTCGAGGATCTGGGCGAGGCCGGCTGCATCGGCCGCGTCGGCGGGGACGAGTTCGTGATCGTCCTGCCGGGCGGCTCGCACGCCGGGGCGGCCGAACTGGCGGAGCGGCTGATCGCGCGGGCGCGAGAGCCCGTGGTCCTTCCGGGCGGCTCCTCCGTCCGCGTGGGCGTCACCATCGGCGGGGCCAGCGTGCTGCCCGGCCGCACGGACGAGGCGCTGGCGCTGGCCGACGCGCGCCTCTACGACGGCAAGCGCCGGGGCGGCGGTGTCTGCCTGGCGTAATCCGCCCGTTGAGGGCAGGGCCCCCGTTCGCGCGAGGGCACGGCCTTGATCTGGCGCAGGGACAAGGCGCCCGCCGCACGCCATGATGCGGGCGCGCCCGGCGCGTAGAGGCGGGGCATTTGGTCGAAAGGGGAGGCCGCCATGTCCACCAGGAATTTCGACGCCCTGTTCGCGCCGAAGGCGATCGCGCTGATCGGCGCGAGCGACCGCCCGGCTTCGGTGGGCGAGGTGCTGGCGCGCAATCTCTTCACCGCCGGCTTCAAGGGGCCCGTCATGCCGGTGAACGCCCAGCGCACGGCCGTGCGCTCCACGGCCAGCTACCGCACCGTCGCGGAGCTGCCGGTCGATCCGGACCTTGCCGTGGTGGCCACGGCGGCCCCGGGCGTGCCGCGGATCATCGACGAACTGGGCCGGCGCGGCTGCCGGGCGGCGGTGGTCATTTCCGCCGGCTTCGAGGAGCCGGGCCTGCGCCAGGCGCTGCTCGATGCGGCGCGGCCCCATCTCCTGCGCGTCGTGGGGCCCAATTGCATGGGCCTCATCTCTCCGCATCGGGGCATCAACGCCAGTTTCGCCCATCTCACGCCGCGTGCGGGCGACCTCGCTTTCGTCAGCCAGTCCGCCGCCATCGCCACCGCCGTGCTCGACTGGGCGGATGTGCGCGAGATCGGCTTCTCGCACGTCGTCTCGACCGGCGAGATGTGCGACGTGGACCTGGGCGACCTGCTCGATCATCTGGCCGTGGATGCCCGCACCCGCGCCATCCTGCTCTATGTCGAGAGCATCACCAATGCGCGCAAGTTCATGTCGGCGGCCCGCATCGCGGCGCGGGCCAAGCCCGTGGTCGTCATCAAGGCGGGGCGCAGCGAGGAGGGCGCGCGCGCGGCCGCCTCCCATACCGGCGCGCTGGCCGGCGCCGACGCCGTCTACGACGCCGCCTTCCGCCGCGCGGGCATGTTGCGGGTCGATACGCTGCGCGAATTGTTCGAGGCGGTGGGCACGCTCGCCTCCGGCATCCGCCCGGCGGGCGACAGGCTGGCCATCCTCACCAACAGCGGCGGCGCGGGCGTGCTGGCCGCGGACGCGCTCTCCCTGCATGGCGGCCGGCTGGCCCGCCTGTCCGAGGAGACGCTTGCCCGGCTCGACGCGGTCTTCCCCGCCGGCTGGTCGCGCGCCAACCCGGCCGATACGCGCGGCGATACGCCTGGCGGCGTCTACGAGGAAGCGCTCACCGCGATCCTGGAGGATGGCGGGCAGGACGCGGTGCTCGTGATGAACTGCCCGACGGCCATCGCCGACGGGGCGGATGCGGCAAGGGCCACCATCGCCGCCAGTGCCCGCTTCCGCCGCCGGCCCGTGCTGACCTGCTGGCTGGGCGAGCGGGCCGCGCGCGATTCGCGCCGGCTCATCGCCGCGCGGGGCCTGCCCACCTACGATACGCCGGACGCCTCCGTGCGCGCCTTCCTGCAACTCGTGGACTACCGCCGCAACCAGGACCTGCTGATGCAGACGCCGGCCGCCTCCCTTGTGGGCGACGTGGACGAGGCGGCGGGCCGGGCGGTGATCGCCGATGCCCTCTCGCGCGGGCGCAGGGTGCTGACCGAGCCGGAAGCCAAGACCCTGCTCGCCGCCTACGGCATACCGGTAGTACGCACACTCACCGCCGCCTCGCCACAGGAGGCCGGGCGAATCGCGGCCGCGATCGGCTTTCCCGTGGCGCTGAAGATCCTCTCTCCCGACATATCCCACAAATCCGACGTGGGCGGGGTGCGGCTGGAGCTGGACACGCCCGAACTGGTGGAGGAGGCCGCCGGCCAGATGCTGCGGCTGGTGGCCGAAAGGCGGCCGGACGCGCGGGTGGAGGGCTTCACCGTGCAGGAAATGATCCGCCGGCCGCGCGCGCACGAGCTGATCGCGGGCGTGAGCACCGATCCGGTCTTCGGCCCCGTGGTCATCGTCGGGCAGGGCGGCGTGGCGGCCGAGATCATCGCCGACAGGGCGGTGGGGCTCGCGCCTCTCAACATGTCGCTGGCTTCCGAGATGATCGGGCGCACGCGCGTCTCGCGCCTTCTGGCCGGCTACCGCGACCGCCCCGCCGCCGATCTCGACGCCTTGGCGGCCACGCTGGTGAAGCTCTCCCAGATGCTGGTGGACCATGAGGAGATCGTCGAGCTGGACATCAACCCGCTGCTCGCCGACGAGACGGGGGTGATCGCGCTCGACGCGCGGGTGGTGGTCGAGCCGCCGAAGGGCGCGGGGCGCTCGCGCTTCGCGATCCAGCCCTATCCGGACGAGCTGGAGGGCGCCTTGAGCCTTCGCGGCGGGCGCGCCCTGCGGCTTCGGCCGATCCGCCCCGAGGACGAGGCGGCCCTGATCGACATGATGGAGCGCTCGGAGCCGGAGGACCTGCGCCTGCGCTTCTTCGCGGCGATGAACAGAATCGGCCACGCCTTCGCGGCGCGGCTGACACAGATCGACTATTCGCGCGAGATGGCCTTCGTGGCGCAGGCGCCCGACGAGCCGGGCCAGCCGATCCTGGGCGTGGCGCGCCTCATCATCGAGCCGGACGAGGAGGCGGCCGAATTCGGCATCATGGTGCGCTCGGACCAGAAGGGGCGGGGCCTGGGCTACGCGCTGATGCAGGCCATCCTGTCCTATGCGCGCGCCCGGCATGTCGGGCGGGTCTATGCCGAGGTGCTGGCCGAGAACCGCTCCATGCTGCGCATGGCCCACGATCTGGGCTTTACCCGCCGCACGCATGCGGACGATCCGGGCCTGTACCATGTGGAGATCGACCTGCGGGCCGGCTCGTGAAGGCGCCGGCTATCCTTCCGGCGCCGGCTCAGTGGGAGAAGAACTGCGCCGTCACATTGCCGGTGGAGGCGCCGGAGGCCTTGCGGGCCAAGGCCTCGAAATAGGACTGGCGGTCCTCCTGGAGCATCCGCTCGATCTGCCGGAGCGTATCGCGAAGGCGCTCCAGCATCGCCTGGGTCTTGTCGTCGGTCGTGTTCATCATGCGTCCTCTCGCGCCCGATCATCGCAGGACGACCTGTGCCGAGACTTGCAAGAAGCATCCGTGAGGGGGCAGGGTTCGGACGGGCGAGGGGATTCTTCCCCGCGCCGACCGATTTGCCGGCAGGGGACAGGCCGAGGGGCTGGACAGGCCAAATCGCCTTCCCTATAAGGCGCTCACTTCGCGTTCGCACGGCTCCCCAAAACGGCCCGGAACGCGCTGCACGGATGCCCAGGTAGCTCAGTTGGTAGAGCATGCGACTGAAAATCGCAGTGTCGGCGGTTCGACTCCGTCCCTGGGCACCACTTCCCGCAAGATAGACTGTCGATCCGTTTGCCGTGCCGGTGCCGCGCTTGCGGTGCCGGTGAAGGCGTGACGCTTTCCTGCCGGCGCGCGCGGCGCGAACCGGCGCGTCGGCAGGGCGCTTGTCGGCGCGGAGCCAGCCGGGCGCTCAGCTTTCGTGGAGGAGGGGGCGGATTTCGCCGGTGGAGCCGTCGGTGAGGCCGAGATCGGTGAGGTGCGGGCCGGGATTGCAGGCGAGGCTCGCGCCCACCACCGCCTTGAAGGTGCGGTAGGGCGGTTGCCAGGGGGCCACGGTGTCGGCCGCCGCCTTGAGCCTTGCGAAGGCTCCGGCGACCTCATGGGTCGGCGCGTCGGAGAGCAGCCCGCAGACGGGCAGGGGAAGAACCGCGAGGACGCGCCCGCCCGAGGCCACAGCCATGCCGCCGCCTGCCTCGATCACCGCATTGGCGGCCGCCGCCATGTCGGCGGGCTCGCGGCCGAAGACGCTGAGATTGTGGCCGTCATGGGCGATGGTCGTGGCCAGCGCCCCGGTCCAGTGGCCCCAGTCGCCGAGGACGGCGAGCTGGACCTTTGCCGGGCGTCGGCCGTGCCGGTGGATCACGGCCATGCGGATGAAGCCTTCGGGCAGGACAGCCCGTCCCTCGCTCACCGCCATGCCTGCCGTGCGCCATTCGGTGAAGCGCGGGCGGTGGATGACGTTGAGCGTGGCGCGCGAGGCGCCCGGCACCGCGATCTCGAAATCGGCGGGGCCAAGGCGGGGCACGCGGACCGTGTCGTGGAAGGCGTCGGCCGGGCGGCCGATCTCGCCCTCCAGGAGGACGCCGTCCCGCGCGACCGGGCGCCCGGAGGCGAGCACATGCTCCACGCCGAATCGCGAAAGGTCGGAGAAGATCACGATGTCGGCGCGCCGCCCCGGCGCGACGAGGCCGAGGTCCCGGCGGTGCAGGCGCATGGCCGCGTTGAGGGTGGCGGCGCGCAGCGCGTCCACCGGCTTCAGGCCGTAGCCGACGAGGCGGCGCAGGAGATCGACCATCCCGCCCTTCGCCACGAGGTCGTCGGGAAAGATGTCGTCGGTGCACAGGGCCAGCGTCTGGGGCATGTGCGGCAGCGCGTTGAGCGCTTCCACCGCCCCTGGCAGCACATAGTCGTGCGAGCCGCGCAGCTCGACGGTGAGCCCGGCGCGCAGCTTTTCCAGAAGGTCGGCGCCGGACGTGATCTCGTGGTCGGACTGGATGCCGGCGGCGGCAAAGCCCTGAAGGGCCTGCCCCTGAAGGCCGCGCGCATGGCCGCAGACCAGCTTGCCGCTGGCGAGCCCGGCCGCCACGACGCCGCGCATCGGCTCGGACCGGTCGAGCACGCCGCGCATGTTCATCACCTCCGCGACGCCCGCGATCTCGGGCCAGCCCAGCATCTCCCCCATCTCCGGGCCCGCGAAATCAGCGCCGGAAACCTCGAGGCCCGGCGCGGAGGGCACGCAGGAGGGCGCCAGGGTGAGGATGCGCAGCGGCAGGCCGCGGCCGGCCTCCACCGCCCAGCGCACGCCGTCCAGCCCCACGACGTTGCCCACCTCGTGCGGGTCCCAGCAGATGGTGGTGGTGCCCTGCGGCAGCACGGTCTGCGCATACCGCCGGGGCGTGACCATCGAGCTTTCGACATGCATGTGCGTGTCGATGAGGCCGGGCGCGACGAAGCGGCCGCCCGCCTCGATCCGGGTGGCCGCGTCGTCTCGCGCGCCGGGCGCGTGGACCGAGGCGACGAGGGGGCCGACGAGGCCGATATCGGCGGCGCGCAGCTCGCCGGTGGCCACGTCCACCAGCGTGCCGCCGCATATGAGGATGTCGAAGGGCTCCAGCCCTTGCGCGGCGCGCACCGCCCGGTCGCGCAGGGAGGGCTCGTCGAGATCGTGCGGTTCGGGGGTCATGATATCGCCAGGCTGGATCGAAGGGCGTCGAGGATCAGGGCGCGGATGCGCGGCGCGTCGGGACTGACGGCGATGTCGGCATTGGCCGGCGCCTTGCGTGGCACGCGCCATTCCACCACCGTCATGCCGCGCGTGTGGCGGCCGGCCAGCTCGACATCGAGCCGGGCGGGACGGAATGCGACCGTCTGCGGCGCGATGAGGGCTGCGGCGGCCACGGGGTCGAAGATCGCCTGCGCCTTGCCGCCGGACGGGAGGGCGATGCGCACATAGGCCTCCAGAAGATCGGCGAGGGTTGCCCCGCGTTCTCCCGGATCGGCCGCGCGCATCGCCGCCACGTCCTCCATGGAAACGGTGACGGGCCGGCACGCATCGAGGCCGACCATCTGGAGCCGCACTCCCGCGCCCAGCACCGCCGCGATGGCTTCCGGGTCGACGAAGGCGTTGAACTCGGCGCTGGCCGTATGGTTGCCCGGCCCGGCGCTGCCGCCCATCCAGACGAGGCGCTCGATGCGGGAGGCGAGGTCGGGCCGGATCATCGCCAGATGGGCGATGTTGGTGAGCGGCCCCAGCGCCAGGATCTCGCCCGGCGCCTCCTCCAGATAGCGGACGAGCGCGTCGAGCGCATGGGCGGCGTCGAGCGGGCCCCCGGCCGGCGGCAGGATGCGCCCGGCGGAGGCCATGCCGGTCTCGCCCAGCACATAGGCGGCGGTGACGAGATCGCCGGCCACCGGCCGCGCGGCGCCCGGATGGATGGGCATGGTCCAGGAGAAGAAGGCCCGCGCCGCCCGCGCATTGGCCGCCACCGTCTCCAGCGGCGCGTTGCCCGCCACGAGCGACAGGCCGGCGATCTCGATCTCCGGCGCGCGGGCCACCATGAGGATGGCGACAAGGTCGTCGAAGCCCATGTCGGTGTCGATGAAGACGCGCCGCACGGCTCCCCTCACTCCCGCTCGAGGACGCAGGCGCCGGACAGCGGCAGGTCGAAGCGCACGGGCTGCCCGGCCGGATGGCGCGGGGCCCCCGCGGGCATTTCCGCCTTCACCGGGCCGGCGGGCGTGTCGATCAGATACTCCACCGTCTGGCCGAGATAGGAGACGCCCGCCACGCGGCCCTCGTGCGGGCCCTGCCCGATCACCACCGCCTGCGGCCGCCAGCCGAGCGCGCGGGCGACGGGGGGAACGGCGAAGCCGGGCGCGAGCGCGCCCGAGGGGCCGGCGAGATGCCCGTCCGAGATCGAAAACGTGTTCTCGAAGCCCATGAAACGGGCGACGAAGGCCGATGTCGGCGCCTCGTAGATGGCGTCCGGCGGGCCCATCTGCTCGATGCGCCCGGCGCGCATCACGATGACGCGGTCGGCCAGCGCCAGCGCCTCCGCCTGGTCGTGCGTGACATAGACCATGGTGATGCCCAGCTCCCGCTGGAGCCGGCTCAGCTCGGAGCGCATCTCCAGCCGCAGGCGCGCGTCGAGATTGGAGAGCGGCTCGTCGAGGAGGAGCAGCTCCGGCTCCACCACGATGGAGCGGGCGAGCGCCACGCGCTGCTGCTGGCCGCCGGACAGCGCCCTGGGCAGGCGCGTGGCGAAGCCGGCGAGCCCCACATTGGCGAGCGCGGCCGTGACCCGCCGCTCGACCTCCGCCCGGCCCGCGCCGCGCAGGCGCAGGCCGAAGGCGACGTTCTCGAAGACGGTGAGGTGCGGGAACAGCGCATAGGACTGGAAAACCAGCCCCACCCCGCGCCTGTTGGCGGGAACGCGCGTGATGTCGCGCCCGCCCAGCCGGATCGTGCCGCCCCGGGGTGTCATCAGGCCGGCGATGGCGCGCATGGTGGTGGTCTTGCCGCAGCCGGAGGGGCCGAGCAGGGCGACCAGCTCGCCCTTGGCGAGCGCGAAGGAGAGGTCCTCCACGGCGACGCTTCCCCCATAGGCGAGCGTCAGGCGGTCGAGGGCGAGGAAATCGTCAGACATAGCGGGAAAGCCCCAGGAGGCGCTCGGCCACGAGCACGATGGCGAAGGACATGAGGGCGAGCAGCCCCGACAGCGCGGCGATGGAGGGGTCGTAGTTGAATTCCATGTAGAACATCATGTCGATGGGCAGGGTGGAGACGCCCGGCCCCGACAGGAACAGGGACACCGGCACCTGGTTGAACGAGGTGACGAAGCCGATGATGAAGGCGGCCACGATGCCGTTGCGGATGTTGGGCAGGACCACGCGGAAGAAGGCGCCCGCGCGGCTGGCGCCCAGCAGCACGGCGGCCTCCTCCATGTCCACGCGCAGGTTCTGAAGGCTCGCGGAGACGATGCGCACCGCATAGGGCACGAGAAGCGCAGTGTGGCCGATGAACAAGGCGAGCGTTACCGGAATGCCGGCGGGGATGACGAGATGGCGCAGGAGCGCCAGGCCCACGATCAGCCCCGGCACCACGATGGGCGCGGAGACGATGTTGCGCACCACCTGGCGCCCCGGCACGTCGTAGCGCTCCAGCGCGTAGGCGGCCGGAATGCCGAGCAGGAGCGCGCCGAGCGTGGCGCCGAAGCCCAGCCAGATGGAGAGCCAGAAGGCCGAGCGGAAGCTCTGCACCTCGAAGACCCGCGCCACCCAGCGCAGCGACAGGCCCTGCGGCGGGAAGGCGAGGGTCTCGCCCGCCGAGAGGCCGGCCAGGCAGATGATGATGAACGGGCCGATCAGGAAAAGAAGAACGGCGGCGAGGACGAGGCGCCCGAGGCCGCGCATCAGCGTTCTCCCCGCGCGGTCGCAAGACGCTTCAGAAGCACGCTGGTGGCGATGCTCATGACGATCAGGATCACCGCGATGACACTGGCCGAGGCGTAGTCGTTGGCCACCGCCACGCGCTGGTAGAGAAGCGTCTCCAGCATCAGCACGCGCGAGCCGCCGAGGATGGCCGGCGTCACGTAGGCGGTGAGCGAGCCGACGAAGACGAGCGTGCCGCCCACCACCAGCCCCTCGCGCGTCAGCGGCAGGATGATCTTGCGGAAGATGGTGAACCAGGAGGCGCCGAGCACGCGGGCGGCGGGCACCACGTCGGCCGGAAGGTTCTCCAGCGCGCTGACGAGCGGCAGCACCATCAGCGGGAAGAAGAGCTGAATCAGCCCTATGAACACCGCCGTCTCGGTGAAGAGGATTCGGATCGGCTCGTCGGTGAGGCCGATGCCGGTAAGGGCGACGTTGAGGAAGCCGGTGCGCCCGAGGATGACCACCCAGGCATAGGTGCGCGCCACGGGCGAGATCATCAGCGGCAGGACGATGAGCCCGACGAGCCGGCCCTTGGCCGAGGGCGAGGAATCCACGATGGCGAGCGCCACCGCATAGCCGAGGACCGCCGAGACGCCCGTGACCAGAAGCCCCAGCCGGAAGGTGCGCCAGAAGACGTCGCGGTTGAGGGGGCTGGAGAAAAACTCGACGAAATGGCCGAGCGACCAGGCGCCCCCCACCTGCACGCTGCCGGCAAGGAGGATGAGGACGGGAAGGATGAAGCCGAAGGCGATGAACACCGTGGCCGGCAGCATCAGGGCAAGGCCGATGCCTCTGCGCTCGAACATGGGGGCGATCCGAAGAGAAGGCGGGCCGCCGGAGGGCGGCCCCCATTGCGTGGAACCCTTAGCGGGCGACGGTCTCGTTCCAGGCCGCGACCCAGGCGTCGCGGTTGTCGAGCATGGTCTGGGGCGCGATGAACTCGATGCTCTCCGCCGTCTCGGCCCCGTAGGTCAGCCCCTCGGCGATCTCCTCCGGCACCTCGACCGCCGCGTTCACCGGGCTGTCGACGAGGCCCATGGCGAGCTTGGTCTGCACCTCCTGCGAGAGCCAGTAGTCGATGAACCGGTGGGCCAGTTCCTCGTTCTGCGTGCCCTTGACGATGGACAGGACGTTCATGCCGCCCGTCTGCCCCTCCACCGGCTCGGCCCATTCCACCGGCAGGTCGAGCTTGGCGATGTTGGCCCAGCCGAAGCGCCCGACCACGGCGGCGGCGATCTCCTCCTGCTGGAGGAGCTGGGGCACCTGCGAGCCGCGCTCGTAGAAGGTGACGATGTCGTCGCGGTGCTCGCCGATGGCGGCGATGCCGGCGGCAAGGTCCGGCGTTGTGCCGCCCTCGGCCTTGTCGATCATGTAGATCGCCAGCGGCCCCTGGGTCGTCGTGATGTTGGGCAGGGCCACGCGGCCGGCGAGGCCCTCCTGGAAGAGGTCCTTCCAGCTCTCGATGGAGACGAGGTCCGAGCGATAGACGATGCTGGTGGAATAGAAGGTGTAGCCGACCGCCATGGCTCCGCCCACCGGGTCCTTGGCGAAGTCGTAGATCGCCTCGTAATTGGAGAGCTTGGAGGTGTCGATGGGCTGGAGGAGGCCGGCCTGCGCCGCTTCCAGCGCGTTGAAATCGGCAAGGGCCGCGACATCGATCACCGGCGCGCCGGCATTGGCCTCCAGCTTGGCGAGGCGCTCCGAGCTGTTGCCCGTCTCCACCACGAGGGTGCAGCCGCACTGCGCCTCGAAGGGCCTGTAGAGCGCCTCCGAATAGGCGTCCTGCGCGATGCCGTAGACGGAGATGGTGAGCGTCGGCGTCTGGGCGAGCGCCGGCGAGGCGAGGGAGGCGAGCGTCAGGAAGCTCGCGGCGGACAGGAGCGTGGTCTTCATGCTGGAACTCCGGTTGGGGCGGGGCGGGGGGAGGGAGACGCGGTGGAGGCGCGAACGATCAGCTCGACCGGCAGGAGGCGCGGCTCGGCGGTCTCGCCCGCCACGAAGGCGATGGCGTGCTCGGCGATGGCCGCGAGATCCTGGCGCACGCTGGTGAGGGAGGGCGAGACGATCGTCGCCCAGGCGATGCCGTCGATGCCAGCGATGGAGATATCGCGCGGGATGGCGATGCCGCGCTGCGCCAGCCCGTTGACGAGGCCGACGGCGATGGCGTCGTAGGCGCAGGCAAGCGCGGTCGCGCTCCCTGCGTCAAGCTCGCGCGCGGCCTGCACCCCGGCCTCGAAACTGGGCGGGCCATGGCGGATCTCGGCGGCGATGCCGGCCTCGTCCAGCCTTTCGCGCATGCCCGCGACGCGCTCCACCGCCACGGCCGAATTCTGCGGCCCGCCGAAGATGAGGATGTCGCGGTGGCCCAGCGCCAGGAGATGGCCCATGAGCTGGCGCCCCGCGTCGCGATGGTCGCTGGAGGCCGTGTTGCCGAGGGTCGTGGCGCTGTCGATCAGCGCCACCGGCACGCCGTGCTCGTCGATTCCCACCCTGGAGCCGCGCACGGGGATGACCACCAGCGCATCCACCCCCCGCGCGGCGAGGTTGGCGATCTCGGCGGCCTGCCCCTCGGCGGTGCCGAGGCTGTCGGCGATCAGGACGCCGTAGCCGCGCCGCTTGGCCGCGCGCTCCACCGCCTGCGCGAAGTCGGGAAAGAGAGGCAGGCCGAAATCGGGCACGACGAGGCCGATCGTGGTGCTGCGCCCGGTGCGCAGGGCGCGCGCGACCTGGTCGGGCACGTAGCGCACTTCCGCCGCCACCCGCCGGATGCGCTCGGCAAGCTCGGGCGAGACGCGGCCCACGCCCCTCAGCGCGTTGGAGACCGTCGCGGTGGACACGCCCAGGTGCCGTGCGATGGACGCGAGGGAGGGGGAGGGCGGGTTCTGCATGGCGGACCGGGAGATTGGCCGTTGATTACACGATTAATCATCGCCCTTGGCCGCACATGCAAGCCCAAATGTTGCACATTCGTCGCCTCTGAAATAAGCGGTGCGTTCGCCGTCGCGCGCCACCTCTGCGCTGAATAAGAACGGTTCCGTGCGAGACGATGTAAAATTCAGCACGCGCCGTCGCTGTGCAATGCATTCTTAAAGTAATTCTAAGGTGAATGTCCGTTCCTCGCGGCTCCCTCTCCTGGTGCGGGTAGCTGGCGCGTGCCGCCGGACGCCAACGTAGAGCAATGTTAACCTGTTGCATTTTATTGCCTACCGGCCTATCTGGCGCTTCGGCCGGCCCGAAGAGGCACAATATGGACAGCGGCGAAAGGCGCTCGTTTTGCTTCCGATACGCGTTCCAAGGGCGTTACCGGCAGGAAAACAGTCCGTTTATACCCTGCCATCTTCGCCGACGACTGTTTACAAACGCTCGTGACGGTGTAAGGGAGCCTTACGATCGAATCATGAGCCGACGAAGTGGATGACGCGGTGACGGACGACACGAAGAACCCAATCGAAAACGCCGCTCCCCGTAGCCGGCAGCCGGTCGTCACCCGGCGGCAGGTCATGAGCGGCGCGCTGGCGGGCGCTGCCGTCACGGCGCTGCCCGGCTGTGCCGCCCCTTCGGCCACGGCCGACAGGGAGGTCGATGTCGTCCTCATCGGCGGCGGCATCATGAGCGCCACGCTGGGCGTGCTGCTCCGCCATCTCGAGCCGGGCTGGACGATGGAGATGTTCGAGCGCCGCGAGGGCGTGGCGATGGAAAGCTCCAACGCCTGGCACAATGCGGGCACGGGCCATGCGGCCCTGTGCGAGCTGAACTACACCCCCGAGGACGCGAACGGGAACATCTCGATCGACAGGGCGCTCGCCACCAACGAGGCGTTCCAGATCTCGCGCCAGTTCTGGGCCTCGATGGTCCGCGAGGGCGTTCTCGAAAATCCCGGCTCGTTCATCAACACCACGCCCCATATGAGCTTCGTGTGGGGCGAGGAGGACGTGGACTTCCTGCGCCGGCGCCACGAGGCGCTGCGTGGCCAGCCGCTGTTCTCGGGCATGGAATATTCCGCCGACCCGGAGCGTATCCGGGAATGGGCGCCCCACCTGATCGCCGGGCGCCTCGACGCCGAGCCCGTGGCCGCCACCTGGTCCTCGCTGGGCACGGATGTCGATTTCGGCCAGATCACCCGCCAGTTCATCGGATATCTGGACGCGGAGGAGAGTTTCGCCCTGCATGTCTCGACCGAAGTCGAGAACATCGAGCGCAACGACGACGGCACGTGGCGCGTGACCTATCGCAATCTCGAGGACGGATCGGGCTCGCGCGCGGTCAATGCGCGGTTCGTCTTCGTGGGCGGCGGTGGCGGCGCGTTGTCGCTCCTGCAGAAGAGCGGCATTCCCGAGATCGACGGCTATGCCGGTTTCCCGGTGGGCGGCTCCTTCCTTGTCAACGAGACGCCCGAGGTCGCCGACACCCATTTCGCCAAGGCCTACGGCAAGGCGGCCGTCGGCGCGCCGCCCATGTCGGTGCCCCATCTCGACACGCGGGTGATCGACGGGAAACGGATGGTCCTGTTCGGTCCGTTCGCGACCTTCTCGACCAATTTCCTGATGGACGGCTCGCGCTTCGACCTGTTCTCCTCCATCACGACCTCCAACATCCTGCCGATGCTGCAGGTCGGCTGGGACGAGCTGGGGCTGGTTCGCTATCTCGTCGGCGAAGTCCTCCAGTCGCAGGAGGATCGCGTCGAGGCGCTGCGCCACTACTATCCGCAGGCCGATGGCGCGCAGTGGCGCCTCGTCCAGGCCGGGCAGCGCGTCCAGATCATCAAGCACGGCGCGGATGGCGGAGCCGACCTGGTGATGGGCACCGAGATCGTCAGCTCGCAGGACGGCAGCATCGCGGGGCTGCTGGGCGCCTCGCCCGGCGCTTCCACGGCACCCTCGATCATGCTGGGTGCGCTCGGCCGGCTCTTCCCCGAGCAGTTCGCGACGGCGCGCTGGCAGGAGCGAATCCACGAGATGGTTCCCGGCTTCGGGATGAAGCTGAACGACGAACCGCAGCAGCTCGCGGAGATCTGGGCCTATACGAGCGAGCAACTCGGCCTGACGCCGCCGCCCCCGGTGGTCGGCCTGCCCGCCTGAGGCAAAAAGTGCGCTTCAGCGCCAATGGCGCGCGCGCCGCACCGCTTCGCGGAAGCGGTCGCGCTCGCCGGGCGGCACGGGGGTGGCGGGCGCATGTTCACGCGCGCCCGCGCGCAGCGGGGCCGCCTCCACGCCGCACAGTTCGGCCAGGCCGAGCGCCGTCAATTCGTGCATCGGCGGCACGACGATGGTGCGTGCGCATGCATCGGCCAGGAACCGGGCGAAGAACGCGCTTTGCGACAGGCCGCCGTCGATCGACAGGCGCGGTGACAGCGCGCACCGCCCGGCCGCCGCGTCCACCAGTTCGCTCGTCATGAGCGCGATGCCCTCCAGGACGGCGCGCACGAGGTCGCGCGGGCCGGTCGCGTGGTCCATGCCGATGAAGAGGGGGGCCGCGCCGCGATCCCAGTGCGGCGCGGCCAGCCCCGAGAGCGCGGGCACGAAGACGATGCCCCGGCTGAGCGCCGAGGGGCCCTCGAAGCCGTCGAGCTGCGCATCCGCCGAGAACAGGCCGAGGCGGCGCACCCATTCGAGGCAGGCGCCCGCATCGTAGACGCCGCCCTCGATGGCGTGGACGGGCGCCTGCCCGCGCATCTGCCAGGCGATGGTCGGCAGAAGCTCGCCCGCGGCGGGCCGGGCCGGGCCGGCGATGGCCAGAAGGAAGGCGCCGGTGCCGAAGGTGATCTTGGCCTCGCCGGGCGCGCGGCAGCCATGGCCGTAGAGCGCCGCCTGCTGGTCGACGATGGAAACGGCCACCCGCACGCCGCCGATCTCGCCGAACCCCGCATTCACCGCCCGGATGGGCGGCAGGCATTCGATGGGGACGCCGTGCATCTGGCACAGCTCGGCGCTCCATTCCATGCGGGCCGGATCGAGGAGCCCGGTGCGCGAGGCGGTGGCGGCGTCTGTGGCGAAGGTGCCGGCCAGCCGGTCCAGGAAGAAGGCGTCCGTCGTGCCGAGCCGCAGGCGCCCGGCCCGCCGCGCGGCCGCCACGGCCGGGCAGTTCGCCACCAGCCAGCCGAGCTTGCCGGCAGAGAAATAGGGGTCGAGCGGCAGGCCGCAAATGGCGCGCGAACGCGCCTGCGCGTCGGGGCCGAGGCCGGCGAGGGCGCGGGCCGTGCGCGCGTCCTGCCATACGATCACCGGCGAGAGCGGCTCGCCGTCCACCGCGTCCCAGGCCAGGCAGCTTTCGCCCTGGTTGGCGAGCGCGATCGCGTCCACCGGGCCTGCCGCCGCAAGGACCGCGCGCAGGTCGGCCAGAAGCTCGCGCGGGTCGTGCTCCACCCGGCCGGGCGCGGGATGGTGCTGGGCGTGGCGTCGGGCGCCCGCCAGCCGCCAGCGCCCGCCATCCTCGATCACGAGGCAGCGGGTGGAGGTGGTTCCCTGGTCGATGGCCGCCACGCGCAAGTCAGCTCTCCTCCTCGAATGCGAACCGGACCGAACGGGCCTCTGCCACCTGCGGCGGAATCGGCACCAGGATGCGCCGCTCCGGCATCCAGCGGCCCCGCCGCTCCCAGACATCGCGCCCTTCGAGGCTGAGTGAAAGCCGCCCGCGCGCCGCGCGTGCGAAGCGAAGCTGGAAATGGGCCAGCGCGCCGGCGAGGGGGCGAATGAGGCCCGGCACCACGAGCTTCACCGGATCGTCGAACTCCACCGCGACCGGCGCGTGCGGGCTGGGGCCGTGTTCCAGGTCGAGCGCCAGCGCCGCGCCCACGGCTCGCCCCTCGCGAAAGGCCCAGCCGCCGGTCTCCACCGGCCGCAGCACATTGCCGGCGGCAAAGCGCGCCGGGTCTTGCAGCCGCCCGTCCTGGTCGATGGCCGGCCCGCCGCTGCGCGGGTCCACGCCGCCGGGCAGGCCGAGGAGAAGGGAGGATTCGGGCGTGAAGCGCCCGGTGAAGAGAACGCCGTCGCAGGCGAGCGTGCGGAGCGTCCCGTCCGCCATGCGCAGGTCCACCGCCTCCACGCGCCCCCGGCCGCGAATGTCGGCAATGGCGGTGGCGGTATGCGTCTTTATGCCCGAAAGGCGCGGGAACAGCGCCAGCGGCGCGCGGGCGAGCAGGCGCGGCCCGGGCTCGACGAGGGCGACGGGCCGCGCGCCGTGGGTGAGGCAGGTGAGCACCGCCGAGAGGGAGACGAGCTCGGAGCCGACCACGAGCGGACGGCGGAAGGGCATGAGGCCGTGGAAGGCGACATAGGCCTGAAGCGCGCCGGTGGTGAGGATGCCGAGCGGTCGGTCGCCCGGAACGAGGCGGGCGGAGCGCGGCATCTCGCGCGCGCCGGTGGCCAGGAGCACGCGGCGCGCCTCCACCGCCTCCATGCCCCGCGCGGAGGCGACGAGAAGGCGCCCGCCCTCGCCGATCTCCACCACGGCGTGGCCGGTTCGCACGTCCACCCCCGCCCGTTCCGCTTCCGCCGTCAGGCGGCGGCCATAGGCCGCGCCCAGGTAGATGCGGCCGAACTCGCGCATCCCGAAGGGGGAATGGAGGCAATGGCGCGTCGCGCCGCCCAGCGCGGCCTCGCGCTCCAGAAGCACCACGCGCCGCACGCCCCGCCGGCGCAGCTCCACGGCCGCCGCCACCCCGGCCGGGCCGCCGCCGATCACCACCACATCCTCGCTCATGGCTTCGGCTCCGGCACCGCCAGCGGCGGGTCGAGGCGCCCCTGCGTCATCTGCGCCAGCCGCGCGTTGCAGTAAAAGCCCTGGCAGCGGCCCATGCCGGCGCGCGTCCTGCGGCGCAGGCCTCCGAAATCGCCGGGCGGCACGGGGCTGTCCAGTGCCGTTTCGATCTCGCGGCGCGTCGTCATCTCGCAATGGCACACGATCTCGCCATGGTCCGGCCGCTGCCAGTCCCGCTGCCGCGTCTCGGCCAGGTTCGGCACGCGAACCGGCGGCACGAGCGCCGGCGGCACGAGCGCCGGCGGGGCGAGGGGGGCGGAGAAGGACTGGTAGAGCCGCAGGGCGTGACCGGCGAGGCCGAGGGCGGAGCTGAGGCCGGTGGAGCGGATGCCGCCGAGCGTGACGGCGCGCGCCTGCGGCCGTGCGAAGATGCGATAGGCCTTGTCGTCGCTGGCCGGGCGCAGCCCCGCATAGACGGCCGTGACCGGCATTGCGGCCAGCGCGGGCACGATCTCACGCGCCCGCGCCAGAAGAGCCTCCAGCATGGGAGTGTCCACCGCCGCGCGCTCCCTGTCGTCCTGCTCCTCGGCGGTCGGCCCGACCAGCACGTTGCCGAAGGCCGTGGGGCAGATCACGATGCCCTTGGTGACGGGCGTGGGCACCGGCAGGACGATCCTGCGGACATGGCGCGACGCGGCCTTGTCCAGAACCACGAACTGGCCCTTGCGCGGGCGGATCTCGAAGCCGGGGGTGAAGCCGAGCCGCGCGTCCACGACATCGCCGTAGAGGCCGGCCGCGTTGACGAGCGCGTCCGCCCGCACCGTGCCCGCCGTGGTCTCCAGATGCCACGCGCCGTCGAACCGGCCGGCCAGAAGCTCCGTGCCGCGCAGGAAGACGGCGCCGAGCGCGACGGCCTGCGTGAGATAGGCGAGGGGCGCGGACCACGGGTCCACCACATGCTCGCCCTCCACCTCCAGCGCGGCGCGCAGGCGCCCCGACAGGGAGGGCATGGCGGCGCGCGCCTCTCCCGCGCTGCGCAGCGCCAGCCCTTCGATGCCGTTGGCGCGGCCCTGCGCCTCGATCTCCTCCAGCGCGCCGGCCTGTGCCTCGTCCCAGGCGCAGACGAAGGCACCCGTCTCCACCAGCGGCAGGTTCAGCTCCTCGCGGATCGCCAGATACTCCGCCCGGCCGGCGCGGACCAGTTCCAGCTCCAGGCTTCCCGGCGGCGCGTCGAAGCCGGTGTGCAGGATGGCGCTGTTGGCCTTGGAGGCCCCGGAAAGGATGTCGCGCCCCTTCTCCAGCACCACCACGCGGGCGCCCGCCAGGGCGAAGCGGCGCGCGACCGCGCAGCCGACGACCCCCGCGCCGATGACGGCGAGGTCGAAGCGCTCCGCGACGAGAAGGGGACTGGTCTGCATTTTCATACCGTTCGGGCAATTAGTGACCGAACGGTAACAATTGCGCTCTGGCGTGTAAAGCTGCGCGGGCGATGCGGGGGGCCTGCGCGGCGACTTGCGCTG
This sequence comes from Aureimonas populi, assembly GCF_017815515.1. NCBI lineage: Bacteria > Pseudomonadati > Pseudomonadota > Alphaproteobacteria > Hyphomicrobiales > Aurantimonadaceae > Aureimonas > Aureimonas populi. The sequence continues at coordinate 536,389 of NZ_CP072611.1, read as the reverse complement.
GGCGCGGGGTGGGCTAAATGAGGCATGGCGTGACCGTATGGGCTTCTGCCTGCCGGCCCGCAGAGCCCAGCAGAGGCGAGGGAGGGAATCGTGAGGCCCGGACAGCGGCACGAGGAGATCGTTCGCCTTGTGCAGAAGGCGGGCGAGGTGCCCGTGGAGGATCTGGCGGAAAGGCTCGGCGTCTCGCGCGAGACGATCCGGCGCGATCTCGCATGGCTCGACGCGGCCGGCCGCGTCCGCAAGTTCCACGGCGGCGCGCGCGCGCAGAGCGCGCGGGCGGCGGGGCTCGCGGCCGAGGGGCCGTTCGCCTCGCGCCTGGCGGACAGGCCGCGCGCCAAGCGGCGGATCGCGGCGCGCGCCGCCGCGCTGCTGGCGCCCGGCGATTCGCTGTTCATCGACACCGGCACCACGACCCTGATGTTCGCCGAAAGCCTCGTCGGCCTGTCGAATCTCGTGGTCATCACCAATTCCTGGCGGATCGCGGCGACGGTTTCGGCCAACGCCTCGCACAAGGTGTTCCTGATCGGCGGCGCCTACGGCGCGGATGCGGGGGAAACGCTGGGGCGGTTCGCGGTGGACCAGATCCGCCGCTTCCGCGCCGGGCACGCCTTCCTCACCATCGGCGCGGCGAACGAGGCCGCGGTGATGGATTTCGACGCGCAGGAGACCGAGATCGCGCAGGCGATGATCGAGCGCGTCGAGCGCGTGACGGTGCTGGCCGACACGGCGAAGTTCGCGCGCGGCGGCGTCTTCGACGTGGCGCCCTGGACGGCCATCGACCGTCTCGTCACCGATGGCGAGCCGCCCTTGGCCATCGGCGAGGCGATGGCGGCCGCAGGCGTGGAAATCATCGACGCGGGCTGATGCTCGCTGCCCGAATTTAAGGCAGGGCCGAGATTCCCCGCTGACGCTGTCGGGACGTGCGGAGGCAAGCTCCCGCGAACCCGCTCGAGCCCTTGCGCCGCCGGGGCCCGCAAGGCCGGCCCCGATGCGCGGCGGCCCGCGAACTCCTTCGGATCGCGTGCAGGCAAGGGGCTCGGAGGCGCGTGGGGCGCCCGTTCGGTCAGAAGGCGCCGCATCGCTGGGCAGGAGCAGGCCGTTTCATGGGCAATCGGCGCCTTCCCGGCGCGTTGACAGCCGTCGGGCAACTGGTAGCGTTTGCCCGAAAGGTCATCGTTATGGCCGAGTGATCATCCGTCGACCGGGGGTGGGATGATGGGCGAGCAGGGGACGAACCCGCGCGGCGGGCAGGGGCGGCCGTGCGCGGCGTGATCGAGGCCTATGTGCGCGTCGTCGACCGCCTGTCGGACTGGGTCGGCATCGTGGCGATGTATCTCGTCTACGCGATGGGCGCCGTGCTCCTGGCCGACGCCATCGCCCGCAACACCTTCAGCCTGTCCCTGCACTGGGGCGTGGAACTCGTGCAGTTCATGCTGGCGGCCTACTACTTCATGGGCGGCGCCAAGACGCTGAAGGACGAGGACCATGTGCGCATGGACCTCATCTACTCCCGGTTCGGCCCGCGCGGCCGCGCCGTTCTGGACTTCGCCACCGTCTGGTGCCTGCTCTTCTTCCTGGTGGTGCTGCTCATCGGGTCGACCTCCAGCCTCGAATACGCGATCTCCACGAACGAGCGCCGCTTCTCCATGTGGAACCCCTCGATGATCCCCATCAAGGCGCTGATGGTGGGTTGCATCGCGCTGATGATCCTGCAGACGCTGGCGCTGGCCTGCCGGTACGGCGCGCTGGCCCTGGCGCGGACGCCGCTGCGATGAGCTACGAGACCATCGCCCTCCTGATGTTCGCGGCCATGATGCTGATGCTGCTGACGGGCCAGCGCGTCTTTGCCGCCATCGGCTTCGTGGCGGCGGGGGCGGCGCTGCTGCTCTATGGGCAGGGCGCGGTGGAGATGCCGTTCAACGCGGTGTTCCGCCTGTTCAACTGGTTCCCCATGCTGACGCTGCCCATGTTCATCTACATGGGCTACATCCTCGCGGAGTCGGGGATCGCGGAGGACCTCTACCGCGCGCTTCACGTCTGGTTCGGCCGCGTTCGCGGTGGCCTTGCCATCGGCACCATCCTCCTGATGATCATCATCTCGGCGATGAACGGGCTTTCGGTCGCCGGCATGGCGATCGGTGCGACGATCGCGCTGCCGGAGATGCTGCGGCGCGGCTACGACAAGATGCTGATCTCGGGCGTGGTGCAGGGCGGCTCCTCGCTCGGCATCCTCGTGCCACCCAGCGTGGTGCTCGTGCTCTACGGCATGATCGCGCGCCAGCCGGTGGGCCAGCTCTGGCTGGCGGGCGTGTTTCCCGGCCTGCTCATGGGCGCGCTGTTCCTTCTCTACGTCATCGTCATCTGCCGCATCAACCCGAAGCTCGCGCCCACGGTGCGCGACGACGAGCTGAACATGCCGCTGGTGGAGAAGATCAAGCTGCTGCGGGCGGGCATCCTGCCCTTCCTCATCTTCTTCTCCATGATGGGCCTGTTCGTGACGGGCTATCTGAGCCTCATCGAAAGCGCCGTCTTCGGCGCGGCCTCGGCCACGCTGGCAACCGCGGTGAAGGGCCGGCTCTCGCTGCGGCTCCTGCACGAGACCGCGCGGCGCACGCTCGCCATCTCCTGCATGTTCCTGTGGCTCATCCTCGCCGCGCTCGCCTTCGGGGCGATCTTCGACGGGCTGGGCGCGGGGCGTGCGATCGAGGGGCTGTTCGTCAACGACTGGGGCCTCTCGCGCTGGCAGGTGATGGCGATGATCATCTTCAGCTTCATCATCCTGGGCATTTTCCTGGACGACACAGCCATGCTGGTGATCGTCGCGCCCCTCTACATCCCGCTCGTGCGCGCGCTGGACTTCGACCTCATCTGGTTCGGCGTCGTCTATACGATCACCTGCCAGATCGCCTACATCACCCCGCCCTTCGGCTACAATCTGTTCCTGATGCGCGCCATGGCGCCGCCAGAGATCACGCTCGGCGACATCTACCGCTCGATCACCCCCTTCTTCCTCATCATGGTCCTGACCATCGTCCTGATCATGATCTTCCCGCAGATCGCGCTGTGGCTGCCCCAGCGGGTGTATCTGCAAGGCTGACGCGGGGCCTGCGACCTCATCCGGCACGAAAAGGAGACCGTGACATGACGCAGCAAGACAAGCCCGCCGCCCCCTCGCAAGCCATCCTGGCCAGCCGGCGCAAGTTCATGAGCATGGCCGGGCTCGGCGGGGCGGCCGCCGCCTCCACGCTCGCCGCGCCCGCCGTGGTGCGCGCGCAATCGCCGATCCGCTGGCGCCTCCAGACCTATTCGGGCGCCCCGCTCGGCGCCCATGTCATCAAGCCGCAGATCGACGCCTTCAACGCCGCGGCCAATGGCGAGATGGAGATCGAGCTCTATTACGCCGACCAGCTCGTGCCGACGGGCGAGCTGTTCCGCGCGCTTCAGAACGGCACGATCGACGCCGTCCAGTCGGACGAGGCGACCATGGCTTCGCCGGTCGACATCGCCGTGTTCGGCGGCTACTTCCCCTTCGCCACGCGCTACAGCCTCGATGTGCCCGCCCTGTTCCACTATTACGGGCTGAACGAGGTGTGGGAGGAGGCCTATGCCGAGGTGCCGGGCATCACCTGGCTGTCCACCGGCGCCTGGGACCCGTTGCACATCTTCACCCGCGAGCCGATCCGCTCGCTCGCCGACATGCGCGGCAAGCGCGTTTTCGGCGTGCCCACGGCGGGCCGTTTCCTCTCGCGCTACGGGCTGATTCCCGTCACCGTGCCGTGGGACGACGTGGAGGTGGGCCTCCAGACCGGCCAGCTCGACGGCGTGGCCTGGTGCGGCTTCACCGAAGCCTACGAGGTGGGCTGGGCGGACGTGTGCAACTACGCCCTCACCAACAGCCTGACCGGCGCCTGGTTCGGCTCCTACTTCGCCAACACGCAGAGCTGGGAGCGCGTGCCGCCCCATCTCCAGCAACTCTTCCGCACCACGATCGACCAGTCCCACTACTACCGCAACGTCTGGTACTGGGGCGGAGAGGCGCGCCTGCGCGTGGAGGGCGAGAAGATGGAGCTGACAGCGCTTCCCGCGGAAGAGTGGAACCAGGTGAGCGCCGACGCGGTGGGCTTCTGGGAGGAGATCGCCGGGTCGAGCCCGCGCGCCCAGCGGGTCGTCCAGGCCTTCCGCGACTATACCCAGATGATGGAGAAGGCGGGCTATCCTTACCGCTGAGCCGCGTGCGATCCTCGCGGCGCGAGCATTGCGCGGTCCCGTGGCTCGCACGGCCCGGCAGGGCCGGCGGGAATTGCGGGGGAGCCGGAGTGAACGTCAGGTTTCTGGAGACCTTCCTCTGGGTGGCCAGGCTGCAGAGCTTCTCGGGCGCGGCCGAGAAGCTGCACACCACGCAGGCGGCCGTCTCCAGCCGGATCGCCACGCTGGAGCGCGACCTGGGGGTGAGGCTCTTCGACCGGGATCTCAGATCCGTGCGCCTGACGCCGGAAGGGCGCCACGCGGTGGAGCAGGCGCAGGCCATCGTGCGCCTGACGGCCGAGTTCCGCGAAACGGTGGGCAGCCGTTCGGCCCTGCGCGGCGTCGTGCGCATCGGCTCCTCCGACACGATCGCCTATTCCTGGCTTCCCGAGCTGATCGCCCGGATGCAGGCCCGCTATCCGAGCGTGAGCCTGGACGTGAACATCGACACGAGCCTGAACCTCGCGCGGCAGATCCAGGACGGGGAGATCGACCTCGGCATCATCATGGGCCCGGTGGTGGCGCCGGGAATCCGCTCGGTCGAGGCATGCACCTTCGCCTCCTGCTGGGTCGCCTCGGCGAGCCTGGGGATCGGGGAGGGGCCGCTGGACCTTGCCGAACTGGATGCCTATCCCTTGCTCACCTTCTCCACGGGCTCGGCGCCGCACCGGGCGCTGCTCGACCATCTGTCGAAGGCCGGGCTGGAAAGCTTCCGCGTCTACAACTCCAATTCGCTGGCGGTGATGACGCGGCTCGTCTCCGCCGGGGTCGGCATCGGCGCGCTCCCGGTGGTGCTCGTCCAGGACCTTGTGCGCGAGGGCCGGGCGCGCATCCTGGACATCCAGCCCCCGGTGCCCTCGCTGACCTTCCATGTGGTCCACCAGGATCGCAGCGACGACATCCTGGCGAAGGTCATCACCGACATGGCCCTGCAGATCGCCGCCGACGCGCGGGCCGCGAACAGGCAGGCCTATGCCTAACGATTGTGCTGCATTGCAAAACGATTAATCCATAAGCTTTCGTTGTGAGGCCGGATAGAAATTTCTCGTTTGCCAGCGCGGGGCCGCGCCGGCTTCATGGCCGCAACGCCATGGAGGCCCCGATCTTGAAAGTCTCGCTGATCCAGATGAACTCGCAGGGCGATCTCGACGCCAATCTCGCCACCGCCGTCTCGATGATCGAGAAGGCCGTGGCGAGCGAGCGTCCTGACCTCGTCGTCCTGCCGGAATATTTCGCCTATCTCGAGGATGGGCCGGCCAACATGCATTCGAGCGGCGAGGCGTTTCCCGGCGGGCGGATCCACGCCACGCTGAGCGATCTGGCCCGCCGCTCGGGCATCACGCTCCATGCCGGCTCCATCGTGGAGCGCGAGGGCAACCGCCATTTCAACACCACGCTGGTCTTCGGGCCGGACGGGGCCGAGATCGCCCGCTACCGCAAGATCCATCTCTTCGACGTCGATACCCCCAACGGCATCAGCTACCGCGAGTCCGACTCGGTCGGCCGGGGCGAGGAGGTCGTGACCTACGAAGTCGGCGGGCGCACCGTGGGCTGCGCCATCTGCTACGACATCCGTTTCCCGGAACTGTTCCGCGCGCTGCGCGACAAGGGCGCGGACGTCATCGTCCTGCCGGCGGCCTTCACGCTGATGACCGGCAAGGACCATTGGGAGGTGCTGGCCCGCGCCCGCGCGGTGGAAACGCAGACCTATTTTCTGGCGGTGGGCCAGACCGGCACCCATGCCGGCGGGCGCAAGGCCTGCTGGGGCCATACCATGGCCATCGACCCCTGGGGCCATGTCGTGGCCCAGTGCTCCGACACGGTCGGCATGGTCAGCGCCACGCTCGATTTCGACTACGCCGCAAAGGTGCGGGCCGATGTGCCCGTCGCCAACCATCACGTGCTTTGATCAGGACCGCGCTCATGTTCACCGTCCAGCCCATGCCCGAGCAGATCGACGAGGATCTCGTCGCCCTTCTGGAGAAGGTCGAGGTGGCCACGATCGGCCATGTCCTGCATTCCGGCTTCGTGGACCCGGCCCTGCGGGCCGTGCTGCCCGGCCGGCGTGTGGCCGGAACGGCCGTCACGCTGCGCATCCCCCACGCCGATTCGGCCCTTCTGCACTACCTGACCCAGCTCGTGCGGCCGGGCGACGTGGTGCTCATCGACCGCTGCGGAGACACCCGCCATGCCTGCTGGGGCGGCGTCATCACCAATGTGATGAAGATGGGGGGCGTCAAGGCCGGCGTCATCGACGGCCCGGCGACGGACTTCGCCGAATTCGAGAAGGTCGACATGCCCATGTGGTGCCGCGGCCCCTCGCCCATCACCACCAAGATCCTGGGGCTGGAGGGCGCGCTCAACGTGCCGGTGAGCGTGGGCGGGCAGGTCGTGCGGCCGGGCGACGCGGTGCTGTGCGACGATAGCGGCGTGGTGGTGCTTTCGCCCTCGCAGGCCCCGGACATTGCGCGAAAGGCCATCAGGATGCAGGAGGACGAACTGGTCCTTCTGGAGCGGCTGCGGACCGGCGAGAAGCTGCCGGACATCTCCGGCGCGAACGCCATGGTCGAGGCCCGGCGGGTCGCCTGATCTGACGCGCGGCGGTGGCCGGCGGTCTTTCTTTCCCGAAGCACAGGCATGGAGAAGTCGGATGAGAACATTGGCAACGATGGCGGCCCTGGCGCTGGCGGCGGGCGCCGCCCTTCCCGCCGCCGCGCAGGAGACCGTGACCCTGGTGGGCTATAGCGGCCTCTTCCAGGAGCGCTACACCCAGGCGGTGATCGAGCCCTTCATGGCCGCCCATCCCGACATCCGGGTGGAGTACTTCCCCATCCAGGGCTCGGCGCAGATTCTCGGCACGCTGCGCGCCCAGAGCGCCTCGCCGCAGTCCGATATCGCCATCATGGACCTTTCGGTCGCCAAGACGGGCACGGACGAGGGGCTCTTCGACCCGGTCGATGAAAGCGTCTCGGCCCATGTCGCGGAGCTGGACCCGCGCGCGCGCGCCGATGGGGTGGCCGGGGCCGGCATCACCTTCGACAATCTGGTGATGCTCTACAACACGGGAGCGGTGACGGAGGCGCCCACCTCCTGGAACGCGCTGAAGGACCCGGCCTATGAGGGGCGCGTCGCCATGCTCGGTGCTCCCGATCTCGTCGGCATCGGCCTGACGGTCATTCTCGACCACGCCGCCGGCGGCACCGACCCGATCGACAATGTGGATCTCGGTATCGAGGCGATGGCCGAGATCGCCCCCAACGTGCAGTCCTGGGAGCCGAGGCCGGAGGTCTACCCCAATGTCGTCAACGGCCAGGTCTGGCTGGGCGTGGGCTGGAACGCGCGCTCGCAGCTCAACGCCGACACCTCCGAGGGGCGGCTGGCCGTCGTCCTGCCCGAGGAGGGAAGCGTCTTGCAGACCAACACCATCAACCTCGTGAAGAACGGGCCGGCGGGCGAGGCCGCGCGCGTCTTCGTGGACTACGCGCTGAGCCCGGAGGCCCAGGCCGCCTTCACGGAGGCGATGTACTATGCGCCCACCAACCTTCAGGCCGAAATCTCCCCCGAGGTCTCGGAGCGCACGGTCGTCGGCTCCCTCGACCGGATGATCGACCTCGACTGGATCGGCCTTGCCGCCGTGCGCGACCAGATCACCCAGCAATGGCGCCGGCAGGTGATCCCGCTCAGCCGCTGACGGCGCCACGCCCTCGGGGCCCTAGGACGATCTCTGGAAAGGCGACGTCATGCATGAAGACCGGCCCGCTTCCGCGCCAGGCCACCTGTCCCTTCGCGCGTTGACCAAGCGCTACGACGGCTTCACGGCCGTCGATAGCCTGGACCTCGACGTGGCGCGGGGAGAGCTGGTGGCCTTTCTCGGCCCTTCGGGCTGCGGCAAGTCCACCTCGCTGCGGATGATCGCGGGGCTGACGCCTGCCACCTCCGGCGTCATCTCCATAGACGGGCGGGACGTCACGGCCGCGCCCGCCTTCCGGCGCGACATCGGCCTCGTCTTCCAGAGCTATGCGCTGTTCCCGCATATGAGCGTCCTGCAGAACGTGCTGTTCGGGCTCGAGATGCGCAAGGTGCCGAAGGCGGAGGCCGAGCGGCGTGCCCGCGAGGCGATCGCCCTCGTGCGGCTGGAAGGGCGCGAGGACCGGCGCCCGGCGCAGCTTTCCGGGGGGCAGCAGCAGCGCGTGGCGCTGGCCCGCGCGCTGGTGATCCGCCCCTCCATCCTCCTCTTCGACGAGCCCCTCTCCAATCTGGACGCCAAGCTGCGCGACGAGATGCGCGTGGAAATCCGCCAGATCCAGAAGCGGCTCGGAATCACCTCGATCTTCGTGACGCACGACCAGGTCGAAGCACTTTCGATGTGCGACAAGGTCGCCGTCCTGAACGGCGGCCGCCTGGAGCAGCTCGGAACGCCGCGCGACCTCTACGAGCGGCCGGCCAGCGCCTTCGTCGCCTCCTTCGTCGGCCGCAGCAACCGCCTGTCGGGCACCGCCTCGGGCGAGAGCGTGGATATCGGCGGCGCCACGCTGCGCACGCCGGGCGCGCATTCGGGCGCGGTGGAGGTGATGGTGCGCCCGCACCGCATCGCCATGGCGGCGAAGGGGGAGGCGCCGGGCGAAACGGGCGGGGAGCCGCGCAACCGCCTGTCCGGCACCATCCGCAACGCATCCTATTCGGGCGACCTGCTCCAGTACGAGGTGGCCGCCGCCGGGCAGGTCATCCAGGTGGAGCGCGTGACGCAGGCCACGCAGGCGCCGCTGGCCGACGGGATGGACGTGGAGCTGTCCTGGCTGGTGTCCGACACGCTCGTCTTCGAGGCGGCCCGATGAGCGCGGGCGCGGCCCGCGCGCCCGGCGGCTCCGGGCAGGCGGTGGCCGCGGCGCTCCTCGTGCCCATCGCGCTGGTCAACGCGCTCGCATTCGTGCTGCCGGTGCTCAACCTCCTGCGCCTGTCCTTCCTGGAGGCGCTTCCGGGCGGGGGGCTCGGCACGAGCTACACGCTCGACAACTGGACGGGCACCCTGTCCGACGTCTTCTACCTGGAACTCATCTGGCAGAGCGTTCTCACCAGCCTCGCCATCACGCTCCTGGCGCTCGTCACCTCCTTTCCGATCGCGCTTTATCTCCACCGCTCGCGGGGGCGGTGGAAGACGGTGCTGCTCGTGCTGGTGATATCGCCGCTGCTGACCTCGGCGGTGGTGCGCACCTATGGCTGGATCGCGATCCTGGCCGATGACGGCCTCGTCAACAATCTGCTCGCATGGCTCGGCCATGGCGGGGGGATGCGCCTGATGTTCAACCAGGTGGGCGTTGTGATCGGCCTGACGGAAATCCTCATGCCCTACATGATCCTCGCGCTGCTGGCCGGGTTCGGCCGGCTCGACCCGCGCGTGGAGGAGGCGGCCGAGACGCTGGGCGCGCCGCCCTTCAAGGTGTTCTGGCGTGTGGTGGTGCCGCTGACCATGCCGGGCGTCGCGCTCGGTTGCCTCCTGTGCTTCGTGCTGGCGGTGTCCTCCTTCATCACCCCCAAGCTCCTGGGCGGCGGCCGGGTGTTCCTGCTGGCCACCGAGATCTACGACCAGGCGATCGTCACGCTGAACTGGCCTGTGGCGGCCACGCTCTCGATGATCGTCCTCGTGATCTTCGGCGCCGCCCTCGTTCTCTACGCGCGCCTCCTGCGCGCGGTGCTATGAAACCCCTGGACGTGAGCGCGCGGCCCGCCCGAAACCGGCGGCGGGCCGGCGCGCCGGAGGCTGCGTGATGGAAGAACGGCCGATCTCACCCTTCCTGAAGGGGACCGCCTTCGTGATGTTCCTGTTCCTGCTGGCGCCGGTCATCCTCGTGGTGCCGATCTCCTTCTCCGCCGACAATTACATGAGCTTCCCGCCATCGGGCTGGAGCCTGAAATGGTACGCGGCCTTCTTCTCCAACAGCCAGATGATCGGCGCGCTGGGCACCTCGACGCTTCTGGCGCTGATCGTCACCGTCCTGTCGCTCGTCATCGCGCTTCCCGCCTCCTACGCGATCGTCCGCTCCAGGGTGTTCGGCGCCGAGGCGCTGCTGGCCTTCTTCACCGCTCCGCTCCTGCTGCCGACCATCGTGCTGGGCCTTGCCATTCTCATCGTCTTTGCCGGGCAGGGGCTCCTGGGCACCTTCCACGGGCTGGTGATCGGCCATCTCGTGGTGGTGCTGCCCTATGCGCTGCGGGTGCTGACGACCTCGCTCTCGGGCCTGCCCCTCGGCGTAGAGGAGGCCGCCGCCACGCTGGGCGCCTCGCCCCTCACCGTGTTCCGCCGCGTCACGCTGCCGCTGATGACGCCGGGAATCGTGGCGACGAGCGCGCTTGCCTTTCTCGTCTCCTTCGACGAAGCTGTGATCTCGCTCTTTTTGACCGGCCCGCGCCTCACCACCCTGCCGGTGGCCATGTACCGGCACGTGGACGCGCAGGCCGACCCGCTGGTGGCGTCCATCTCGGTGCTGCTGATCGTCATGACGCTGGCCGTGGTGCTCGTCGTCGACCGGTCCGTCGGCCTCGGCAGGACCTTCGTGAAGTAGAGGACCGGATGGGCTACAGCCATACGATCGGTTCCACGCGCTGGCTGTTCGACGATCTGGGATCGGTGATGGCCAAGGCCTCGCCCCACCGCTCGGGCGACGCGCTGGCGGGCATCGGGGCGGGCAGCGAGGAGGAGCGGATGGCCGCGCGGATGGTGCTGGCGGACCTGCCGCTGGCCACCTTCCTCTCCGAAGCGCTCGTTCCCTACGAGGCGGACGAGGTGACGCGCCTGATCATCGACACGCACGACGCGCGGGCCTTCGCCCCGCTCGCCTCGATGACGGTGGGCGACTTCCGGGAATGGCTGCTCGCCTCCACCACGACGAGCGACATGCTGGCGCGGGCCGCGCCCGGCATCACGCCCGAGATGGCCGCCGCCGTCTCCAAGATCATGCGCAACCAGGACCTGATCCTGGCGGCCCGCAAGTGCCGCGTCGTCACGCGCTTCCGCAACACGATCGGCCTGCCGGGCACCATGGCCGTGCGGCTTCAGCCCAACCATCCGACCGACGACATGGCGGGCATCATGGCCTCCACGCTGGATGGCCTGCTCTATGGCTGCGGCGATGCGGTGATCGGCATCAATCCGGCCTCCGACAGCGTGCCCGTCATCTCCGACCTCCTGCATCTCCTGGACGAGTTGATCGCCCGCTTCGACATTCCCACCCAGTCCTGCGTGCTGACGCATGTGACGACCTCGATCGAGCTGATCGGCAAGGGCGCTCCGGTCGACCTCGTCTTCCAGTCCGTGGCGGGCACACAGGCGGCCAACGCCTCCTTCGGCATCGACCTCGCGGTGCTGCGCGAGGGCATGGAGGCCGGTCGCTCCCAGAAACGTGGGTCGCTGGGTGATAATGTGATGTATTTCGAGACCGGCCAGGGGTCGGCGCTCTCGGCGAACGCCCATCACGGGATCGACCAGCAGACGCTGGAGGCGCGCGCCTATGCGGTATGCCGGCCCTTCGAGCCGCTGCTCGTCAACACCGTGGTCGGCTTCATCGGCCCGGAATATCTCTATGACGGCAAACAGATCGTGCGCGCCGGGCTGGAGGACCATTTCTGCGGCAAGCTGATGGGCCTGCCGCTCGGCTGCGACGTCTGCTACACCAACCATGCCGAGGCCGACCAGGACGACATGGACACGCTGCTCACGCTGCTGGCGGTGGCGGGCGTCGCCTTCGTGATCGGCGTGCCCGGCGCCGACGACGTGATGCTGAACTACCAGTCCACATCCTTCCACGACCAGCTCTATATCCGCGAGATCACGGGGCTGAAGCGCGCGCCGGAGTTCGAGGCGTGGCTGGAGCGCATGCGGATCACGGCGCCCGATGGCGCCCTCCTGCCGCAGAGCCCGGCCCAGCCGCTGCTCTCCGCGCTGCCGGGCAAGGCGGCGTGAGCGGGGAGCGGAACGGGCGCCCGCCCGCGCCGGCGCCGGCGGGCGAGGGCGTTCCGCCCGACCCCTGGCGGGAGCTGGCCGCTCTCACCTCGGCCCGCATCGCCCTCGGGCGCAGCGGCGCGTCCCTTCCCACGCGCGAGGTCCTAGGCTTCGGGCTGGCCCATGCCAGGGCGCGGGACGCGGTGCATCAGCCGATGGACGAGGCGGCGGTGGCGGCGGCCGTGCGCGCGGCCGGCTTCGAGCCGCTGGCCCTGGCGAGCCGGGCCGCCTCGCGCTCGGACTATCTGCGCCGGCCCGATCTCGGCCGTCGGCTGGACGAGCGGGATCGGGAACGCGCGGCGGCCCATCGGGACGCGCAGGCCGATCTGGCCGTGGTGATCGGCGACGGCCTTTCGGCGCGGGCGGTGAACGAGAACGCCGGCCCCTTCCTGGCCCGCCTGCGCCCGCGCCTCGAAGCGGCCGGCCTGCGCGCGGCCGGGCATGTGCCGGTCGTGGCGAATGCGCGCGTGGCAGTGGGCGACGAGATCGCCGAGCTGATGGAGGCGCGCGCCGTGCTGATGCTGATCGGGGAACGTCCCGGCCTGTCCTCGCCCGACAGCCTTGGCCTCTACCTCACGGCCGCGCCCCGCCTCGGCCGTTCCGACGCCGAGAGGAACTGCATCTCCAATGTGCGCCCGGCCGGCCTGTCCTTCGACAGGGCCGCCCACAAGGCAGTCTGGCTCCTGATGGAGGCGCGCCGGCGCGGGGCCACCGGCGTGGCGCTGAAGGACGAGAGCGACCGCGAATGGCTCTCCTCCGCACCCGGCCCCGGAGCGCTGGCGGACGACCGGTAGCCCGTTCCCAAGCGGCCCCTGACCTCAACCGATATCCGGCATCGCGCCGATCAGCATCCGCGCATAGTCGCTGCGCGGCGCCTCGAAGACCTGCGCGCTCTCGCCTTCCTCGACGATCTCGCCACGATAGATCAGCGCCACCCGGTCGCACAGATAGCGCACCACGGCCAGATCGTGGCTGATGAAGAAGTAGGTCAGGCCCAGTCGCTCCTGAAGATCGATCAGGACGTTCAGCACCTGGGCCTGCACCGACACGTCGAGCGCCGAGGTCGGCTCGTCGAGGATCAGGAGCTGGGGGCCGGAGGCGAGCGCGCGCGCGATGCAGATGCGCTGGCGCTGCCCGCCGGAGAATTCGTGCGGGTGGCGGTAGAGGTGCTGCGGACCGAGGCCGACCAGCGACAGGAGCTCGGCGGCCCTGTCGGTGCGCGCGCGCGCATCGAGGCCGAGCGTGTCGCGGTGGATCACCATGGGCTCGGTGACGATGTCGTGGACCGACAGGCGCGGGTTCAGCGAGGCGTAGGGGTCCTGGAAGACGATCTGGATACGGGCGCGCAGGCGGCGCATCTCGCTGGCCGGGAGCCTTGCCAGATCGCGCCCCTCGAAGCGGATCGCGCCCGAGCTCGGCGTCTCCAGATGCAGGATGGCGCGGGTCAGCGTGGTCTTGCCGGAGCCGCTCTCGCCCACCAGCCCGAAGCTCTCGCCCCTGCGGACGGAGAGGCTGACGCCCTTCAGCGCCTCGACATCCGGCGAGCGGCCGAACAGCCCGCCGCGTCCGCGATAGGTCTTCGAAACACGGTCGATCTCCAGGAGAGCGTCAGGCATGGAGAAGCTCCGGCTCGTGCGCGCGGATGCACGCCGCATGATGGTGGGCCCCCACCTCCAGCGCCGCCGGCAGCGCCGCGCGGCAGGCGGGCAGGGCGAGGGTGCAGCGCGGCGCGAAGCGGCAGCCCGGCGGCGGGTCCACGAGGTCCGGCACCTGCCCGGCCAGCCCCTTGAGTTCGCCCCGCCTCGTGTCGCGCCTCGGGATCGCGGCGAGCAGGGCGCGTGTGTAGGGATGGGCGGGCGAGCCGATCACCGCGCGAACGGGCCCGCTCTCCACGATATTGCCGGCATACATGACCGCCACATGCGTGCAGGTCTGGGCAACGACGCCCAGATTGTGCGTGGTCAGGATCACGCCCATGTGGCGTTCGGCGACCGCCTGCTTGATGAGCTGGAGGATTTGCGCCTGCACGGAGACGTCCAGCGCCGTGGTGGGCTCGTCGGCGATCAGGAGGTCGGGTCGGCCGATCAGCGCCATGGCGATGAGGACGCGCTGGCGCATGCCGCCGGAGAACTGATGGGGATAGGCGGTCAGGCGCGAGGCGGGATCGGGAATGCCGACGCTTTCCAGCATCCTTTCCGCCAGGCGCCACGCCGCCTTGCGGCGGCTGCGGGCGTTGGCGCCAGCCGGCAGATCGAGGATCGCGGGGTCGTGCCGGGCGGCGGAGAGCGCCACGTCGGCCAGTTGCTCGCCGACGCGAAAGGCGGGGTTGAGGTTGGTGGTGGGGTCCTGGAAGATCATGCCGATGCGCTTGCCGCGCAGGGCCTCCATCTCCGCGCGCCCTGCCTTCAGGACATCGCGGCCCGCAAAGAGGATCTCGCCGCCGCGATAGAGCGCGGGCGGGGAGGGCAGGAGCTGTGAGACCGAAAGGCCGGTCAGCGACTTGCCGCAGCCCGATTCCCCGACGAGGCCCCAGATTTCGCCCCGTCGCACCGTCAGGTCCACTCCGTTCAGGACCTTGGCCTCCCCGTCGAAGCTCTGCATCGAGAGGCGCAGGCCCCGGATGGTCAGGAGCGTCTCGGCCATCTCAGCGCCGTCCCCTCGGGTCGAAGGCGTCGCGAAGCCCGTCGCCCAGAAGGTTGAAGCCGAAGACGGCCAGGAAGATCGCCATGCCCGGCGCCACCGCCGTCCACCAGACATCCGGCATGTAGGAGCGCGAGAGCGAAAGGAGCGTGCCCCATTCGGGCGTGGGCGGCCGCACGCCGATGCCGATGAAGCCGAGCCCGGCGACCGTGAGGATGGCAAAGCCCATGTCCAGCGACATCTTGACGATCACCGGCGAGGCGACGTTCGGCAGGACGTGGCGAAAGAGGATGCGCGAGGGGCCGGCGCCCAGTGCGCGGGCGGCGGTCACGTAGGTTTCCTCGCGCACGGCCAGAACCTCGCCGCGAACGAGGCGCGCATAGCCCGGCCACCAGGACAGCGATATCGCGATCACCATGTTGGCAAAGCCCGGGCCGAGCGCGGCCGCGATCGCCATGGCGAGGATCAGCGAGGGGATGGTGAGGGTGAGATCGGTCAGGCGCATCAGCGCCTCGTCGATCCACCGCCCGGCAAATCCCGCGACGGCGCCCACCAGCGTTCCGATGATCGTTCCGATCACCACCACGGCAAAGCCCGCCAGAACCGAGGCCCGGGTGCCGGCCATCACCAGCGAGAGCACGTCCTGCCCCAGCTCGTTGGTGCCGAAGGGGTGGGCGGGCGAGGGCGCCAGAAAGCGCGAGGCGGTATCGACGCCGCCCGCCACATGGGCGGGATAGGGAGCGAGCGCGGCGCCGAAGAGGGCGAGGAAGAGAACGAGCGCGGAAATCGCCGCGCCGACGAGCGAGAGCCGGCTCTGCCGGAAGCGGAAGAAGGCCCGCCGCAGCCGGTCGCGCCTCGGCATCGCGGCGGGCGGGGCAAGGGGCGCGGCCGCGTCCGTCATGAGTATCGCACCTTCGGGTTCACGACGCCGTAGAGGAGGTCGATGAGAAGATTGGCCGTCACGAAGAGAACGCCGATCACCAGCGCCACCGCGATCACCGGCATCATGTCCTGGGCGAGGATCGCGCGCGTCGCATAGAGGCCGAGGCCCGGCCAGTCGAAGACCGTCTCCACCAGCACGGTGCCTCCCAGGAGCCAGCCGAAATAGAGGCCGATCACCGTCAGCGTGGCGGAGACCGCGTTGCGGGCGACGTATTTGCCGATGATCTTGGCGCGCGGCAGGCCGAGCGCGCGCGCGGTGGTGACATAGTCCTGCTGCATCACCTCGATGGTGGAGGCGCGCATCATGCGCATGATGGTGGCCAGCGGCGAAAGCGACATGGCGATGGCCGGCATGGCCAGATGCCGCAGCGCCGTGCGGAAGGTGTCGAAATCGCCGGCCATCAGCGCGTCGAGCGTGAAGAAGCCGGTGACGGTGGGCGGCGGAATGGTGATGATGGGCAGGCGCGCGCCGAGCGGCAGCCACATCAGCCACATGGCGAAGAAGAGCTGGAGCAGGAGGCCGAGGAAGAAGCGCGGCATGGAGATGGCGCCGATGGCCGCGACCTGCGCCAGGTAGTCCGGCCAGCGATTGCGCCACACGGCCGTCAGGAGGCCGAGGGGCACGCCGACGAGGATGGCCAGAAGCATGGCGGCGAAGACGAGTTCGAGGGTCGCGGGAAGATAGGCCGCGATATCGGCGGCGACGGGGCGGCGCGTGGAGAGCGAGGTGCCCAGATCGCCGTGAAGCAAGCCGGAGAGATAGGTGAAATATTGCGTCCAGAGCGGCTGGTCGAGGCCGAACTGGCGCGCCAGCGCCTCGATCTCGCCGCGCGTGGCGTTGGGCCCGGCGGCGAGCGCCACGGGGTCGCCCGGCAGGACGCGCGCGATCACGAACATGACGACCGTCAGCCCGATCAGCACCGGGACGATCAGGATGAGCCGTTTGAGGACGAACAACAGCATCGGCCGGTCCTTTTGCCGGGACGGGGAGCGGGTGTGCCGCTCCCCTGCCGGGCCTTAGAGCGAAAGGCCGAATGCCTCGATCGCGTTGGAGGCGACCGGGGTGAAGCGGTAGTTCTGGACGGTGTCGCGCATGCCCAGCTTGCGCCGCTCGAGGACGCCGAAAATGTCCGGCGCGTCCTCCACCACCTTGCGCTGGAACTCGGCGTAGATCTCCTCGCGGCGGGCCGGGTCGATCTGCGTGCGTCCTTCCTCGATCAACGCATCCACCTCCGGGTTGGCGTAGACCGCGTTTTGCCACCCGCCGTTGCGCGAGGAGTGGTAGGCGGCAAAGGCGATGTTGTCCGGGTCGCCGTAATTGGCCGTCTGGTAGACGGGGAAGAGGTCCGGGAACGTCTCCGGCGACTGGCAGGCCGCGACCATGTCGGGCCAGTTCATCGGCACGATCTCCAGGTCGATATCGAGCTGGCGCAGGCTGTCGAGCATGATCAGCGCCCAGCGGCGCTGTTGCTCGAGCCCGGAGACATGCACCATGCGCAGCGTGATGCCGCCTTGCGGATAGGCCGATTGCGCCAGGTGTTCGCGCGCCTTCTCAAGATCGGTCCGGTAGACCTCCAGACCGGGGTCGTGGCCGAAGATCGTGCTCGGCAGCGGGCCGACCATGAGGTCGGCATAGCCCGCCGCGTCGAGGATCGCATCGTAGTTGGTGGCGTAGGAGACCGCCTTGCGCAGATGGATGTCGGCAAGCGGCCCGTGCTGCGTGTTGAACTTGATCGAGAAGGTCCGGTACTCGGGCTCGATCACCCGGACCACGCCGGCCGCGCCCTCCAGAGCGTCCATGTCCTCGCTGGTGAGGTCGATGGCGATATGGACTTCGCCGCGCTGGAGCATCAGGCGCTGCGTCGCCGTTTCGCGCACGATCTGCCAGACGACGCCCTGAAGGTTGCCGCCGCCCTGCTGCCAGGCATCGGAGACGCGTTCCAGATGATAGAGCGTGCCGGCCTGCGAGCGGGCGAGCGAGAAGGGGCCGGACCCGGCGATGTTCGCCATGAGCCAGGCCTGGCCGTCGTCCTCGCCGAGATTGGCCTCGATCGCCGCCTTCTCGGCGACGAAGATCCACGGCAGCACCTGGAGGAAGGCGGCGAAGGGGGCGGCGAGCGTGAAGCGGACGGTGGATTCGTCCTGTGCGACGATCCCGTCCTCCTCCACGATGCCCCGGATCATCCATGCGTTGCCCTGCGCCAGGCGCAGGGCGCGCTGGAAAGAGTAGACGACGTCCTCTGCCGTCACCGGGCTGCCGCCGTGGAAGCGCGCCTCTGGGTTCAGCGAGAAGACGTATTCGCGCCCGTCCTCGCTCACCTCCCAGCTTTGGGCGAGGGCAGGGGTCGGCTCGGGCGGATTGCCCTCCACGCGCACCAGCGGATCGTAGACGTTGCGCAGGAAGAAGGAGGCCGAATAGCCGGTGGCGGTGTGGGGGTCGAAATTCGGGATGTCCTGCCCGGCCGCGATCACGAGGATCGCGCTCCCCGACTGGGCGAAAAGGGGGGCGGGAAAGACGGCGGCGGCAAGACCGGCGCCGGCGGCCGCCAGAAGGCTGCGCCGCGTGAGCGGAAGGAGGGCAGGGGAGGTCATCGTCGTGGCTCCGTATGAGTGGCTGTGAGGCTTTCGATGCGGCCCGGGCGGCGCTTCTCAGGCGTCGACCGGGTTCCTCCTCCCCGTCGCGCCGGCCCTTGCGGGGTCGGCGCGGTAATGGCGCGCGGCATGTTCGGGCGTGACGAAGCCGAGCGCGAGGTCACGCGCGACGGCGGCCGGGTCGCGCTCGGCGGGATTGCCGTAGCCCGAGCCGCCGGCGAGCACGAACTCCACGATCTCTCCGGGCTCGCGGATCTCGACGAGGGCGCCCGTCCCGCAGTCGCGCAGCACCTTGCCCTGCCCATCGACGATGCGGCCGAGCGCGCCGCCTCCCGATCCACCGCCGAAAAGGCCGGGAATGGGGTTGTCGACGCCCTCCGGGTAGATGGAGACGAGCGTGACGTGGCCGTCGTCGTCGCGTTTGCGGAAGCGCACGATCTGGCCGAGCCCCCCGCGCGCCTTGCCCGGCCCGCCGCTGTCCGGGAGGAAGGCTTTCTCGATCACGAGGATCGGCACGCGGCTTTCCATCAGCTCGATCGAGGTGTTGGCCGCTGATGTCGGCCAGAGGAGCGCCGAATGCCCGTCGCCACGCGCCGATCCGCCCTGCCCGCCGCCGCAGAACAGCATGTCGGAGTAGAAATTCCCGTTCTCGTCCCGGCCATAGACATTGGCCGCCACGGCGAGGCCCGAGAAGGACTGGACGCCTGCGGGCGCCGCCCTGGCGAGCGCCATGAAGATGTTGGGCGCGATGTACCAGCCGGTGCGCGTGCGAAGGTTCACCGCCGCCGGATAGGCCGGGTTGAGGATGGAGCCCTCCGGCGCTTCCACCGCGAAGGGGCGGTAGCAGCCGGCATTGCCGCGCACCGAGGGGGTGAGCATGCATTTGAGCGGGTAGGTGGTGTGGGCGGCCGTGTAGTTCAGCGTGGAGTTCAGGCCCCCCTGCGGAAGCTGCGGCGGCACGCCCTCGAAATCCACCGAGATGGTCTGGCCACGCACCTTGACCAGCACCGGGTACTCGATCCGCTCGCCGAGCGGGTTGTTGGCGATGGTGGAGCGGTAGTCTCCGTCGGGGATCGCGGCGATCGCCTCGCGCATGGCCTTTTCCGACAGGCCCTGCACCACTTCGGCGAGCGCCCCCAGATCGTCCATGCCGTAGTCGGCCATGAACGCCTCGAGCCGCTCCGCTCCCAGCCGGTTGGCGGCCACGAAGGAGAAGATGTCGCCGAGCACCTGCTCGCCGTTGCGCACGTTTCGGCGAATGAGCGCCAGAAGCGTTTCGTTCGCCGTTCCGGCGTCGAACAGCTTCATCGGCGGAATCTGGAGGCCCTCCTCGTAGATCTCGCGGGCGTGAAGCGAATCCTTGGTGCCGCCGATGTCGGAGACATGGCCCACAGTGCCCATCAGCCCGACGAGCCGCCCGTCGCGGAAGGCGGGAGTGACGATGGCGATGTCGAAGAGATGGCCCGCGCACAGCCATGGATCGTTGGTGATGAGCACGTCGCCGGGTTTCAGCGTCTCGGCGGGGTAGTGCTCCAGAAGGGCCTTCACCGCGCGCGGCAGCGTCAGGTTGAAGACGGGCATGGCGCGCGGGGAGTGGGCAAGCGTCTCGCCGTCCTTGTCCAGCAACTCGCAGGCGAAGTCCTGCGCCTCGGCGATCACCAGGGAGAAGGCGGTGCGGCACACGGTGAGCCACATCTCCTCCACGACATTGACGAGGCGCGACCACATGATCTCGAGGCCGATGGGGTCGGCCTCGATGCGCGCCACGGCCTCGGCCCGGCTCAGCCCCGCGCCGAGGCGGGCGGCATCCGTCTTCAGGGCGCCGACGCTGACGCAGATGTTCAGGCCCGCGTCGATCGTCACGCGGTCCGAGGGGCCGATCACGGTCGTCGCCTCGCGCTCCTCGATGATCGCCGGGCCCTCGATCTCGTCGCCCGCGACGAGCGCGTAGCGGTCGTAGACCGCGGTCTCGAAACGCCCTTCGTCGAACCAGCACAGGCGCCGGCCCTTGATCCTGGCCGCCGGCTCGCCGCCGCCCGTCGCCCCGGTGAGGGCGGGCTCGGGCGTCGGCCCCGCGACGCGGACGCGGAAATTGACCGCCTCGAAGCGCGACCCTTCGAACGGCGCGGCATAGCGGGCCGAATAGGCCCGTATGAAAGCCTCGCGGATCGCCGGCAGGTCGTCCTCGCCGAGCGTTCCGGAGGGGAGCGGCACCGAGATGTCCTGCATCTGCCCGACGAGGCGCATGTCGGCCGTGCGCTCCACCACCGCGTCCTCCCGCGCGACGCCGGCGGCGGAGAGCCGGCGCAGTCCCTCCTCTTCCAGCTCTGCGAGAAGGGCGTTGACGCCTTCCCCCGCAAAGCCCGGGGCCAGTTCCACGCGCCGCGAGCGCACGCCCTCGAAGGAGAGGGGGGCGGCGAGGAAGCCGAGCGCGGAGGCCGCGCCGGATGCCGGCGGGACCAGCACGGAGGCGATGCCCATCGCCCGGGCGACGTCCACCGCATGGGCGGGGCCGGCGCCGCCGAAGCCGATCATGGAATAGGCGCGCGGGTCCTTGCCCCGCTCCACCAGATGGACGCGCGCGGCGGCGGCCATGCTCTCCACCACCACCTTGTGGATTCCGAGCGCGGCTTCCTCGATGCCGAGCCCGAGAGGCCCCGCGACGCGCGCGACGGCCTCGCGCGCCGCCGCAAGGTCGAGCGTCATCGCGCCGCCCAGGAAGAAGCCCGGGTCGTAATAGCCGAGCACGAGATTGGCGTCGGTCACGGTGGGCTCCGCACCGCCCAGGCCGTAGCAGGCCGGACCGGGATCGGAGCCCGCCGAGCGGGGGCCGACCTTCAGGAGCCCCACCTCGTCGATGGCCGCGATGGAGCCGCCGCCCGCACCGATCTCGATCATCTCGATCACCGGCGCCTTGATCGGCAGGCCCGAGCCCTTGGTGAAACGATGGACGCGCGCCGCCTCCAGAAGCGGCGCGATCTCGGCGCGGCCGTTCTCGATCATGCAGGCCTTGGCGGTGGTGCCGCCCATGTCGAAGGAGATCACGTCCGAGAGGCCGGCGGCCTTGCCGAAGAGCGCCGTGGCGAGCCCGCCGCCCGCCGGCCCGCTTTCCAGAAGCCGGATGGGAAAGTCGCGCGCGGTTTCCACCGAGACGAGGCCGCCGGCGGAGTGCATGAGCCGCAGCGGGCCCGAAAAGCCCTGCGAGCGCAGCGCGCTCTCCAGCCGGGTGAGGTAGCGGTGCATCAGGGGCTGCACATAGGCATTGGCGCAGGTCGTCACGCAGCGCTGATACTCGCCCATCTCGGCCACGACTTCCGAGGAGATGGACACCGCCAGATCGGGGAAACGCCCACGCACGATCTGCGCCGCGCGCCGTTCGTGCGCCGGGTTGGCGTAGGCGTGAAGGAAGGCGACGGCGATGGCCTCGCAGCCTTGCGCCACCAGCGCCTCGGCGGCGCGACGGACGCCGGCCTCGTCGAGCGGCGTCACCACCGCGCCGCGCGAATCCAGCCGCTCCTCCACTTCGAGGCGCAGGTCGCGGCCGACCAGAGGCTCGGGAAAGGCGACGAAGAGGTCGTAGATGTCGTAGCGCTGCTCGGTTCCCATCTCCAGGATGTCGCGGAAACCGCGCGTCGTGATCAGCCCGAGGGGCGCGCCCTTGCGCTCGATCACGGCGTTGGTGACGAGCGTGGTGCCGTGGACGATCTCGCCGACATCGCCGTGGGAAAGACCCTTGGCCGCGAGGATTTCCCGCAGTCCGAGCAGGGCGGCTTCGGAAGGGTCGTGCGGCGTCGTCAGGCGCTTGTGCAGCGTGACGGACGAGGTCTTGCCGTCATAGAGCACGAAATCCGTGAAGGTCCCGCCGATGTCGAAGCCGACGCGCCAGCGGTGAGAGGGAACGCTCATGCCAAAAGTCCTTCCTGCGCGATGACGGGGGGAATGAAGCCGGTGTCGCCGACCTCCCGCGCAATGGCCGCCGCCCCTTCGGCGAGCGCCGCCACGATGGCATCGCGCCCCGCCGCATCGACCAGCATGTGCGGATAGACGATGCACAGGCTGACCACTTCCTCGGTCGAGGGATCACCCACGGCCACGGCCACCGCATCCACGCCGCGGGTCGATTCCTGGCTGGAGATGTCGAAACCCTCGGCCCGGATGCGCCGCAGGCGCTGCAACAGCGCCTCGACTGCCGGATCGTCCGGATAGAGCGAGCGGACCTCCCGGTCGCTCAGCCGGGCCAGCATGGTGCGCCCGGTCGCGCTGCAATGGGCGTGGAGGCGGCGGCCGAGGCTGCTCACGACCCGCAGCGAGTTGGTGCCCTCGAAATCCACCGCTGCCGTCACGTCGCGCCCATCGCGGATCGACACGTAGCCGGTGTGGCCGAAGCGACCGCTGACCGCAGCGACAACATCCGCCGCCCGGTTGATGAGGCGCGAGGAGGAGCGGAAGGCCGCCGCCAGGTCGAGCAGGAAACGGCCGGGCCGGTGCTGCCGGCCGCGGCCCACCGTCTCCAGAAGGCCCGCCTCGCGCATGGCCTTCATCAGCCGGGACACGTTGGCCTTGGGCAGGTCGAGCCGCCGCACGACATCCGTGACGGTGAGGTTGGGCGTCTGTGTATCGAAGCAACGCAGCACGGCGGCGGCATTGATGAGCACTGACATGGGAGATTGTTCCAAAATATGGAACCAAGGTTCCGTTAATTGAGATTAGGATGCGTTTTTGCGGCCGGTCAATCTATATTTTCAGCACTCGAAATTTTGATCAAAAATTGTGCAATAGATGAGAGGGTAGGCGGTTTCGTGCCGAAAACGGAAGCCGCGCCCCATGCAACGAAAGGAGTGCCTCCCCCATGGCCGTGATCGAACGCATCGCCGCCTCGGCGGATGAGCTGACCGCCATCCGCCGGGATTTCCACGCCCATCCCGAGATCGGCTTCCAGGAGGTCCGCACGGCGTCCCGCGTGGCCGAACTCCTCGAAGGCTGGGGAGTGGCGGTGACGCGCAATGTCGGTGGGACGGGCGTCGTGGGTGTTCTGGAGGGCGCGGGGCCCGGCCGCACGGTCGGTCTTCGGGCCGACATGGACGCATTGCCGATGGACGAGGCGACCAATCTTCCCTACGCCTCGCGGAACCCCGGCGTCTTCCACGGCTGCGGCCATGACGGGCACATGGCGATGCTGCTGGGCGCGGCGCGTTATCTGGCGCAGACCCGCGACTTTTCAGGGCGAGCGGTCTTCATCTTCCAGCCGGCCGAAGAGGGGCTGGGCGGCGCGCGCGCCATGCTGGCGGACGGGCTCTTCGAGCGCTTCCCCTGCGACGAACTCTACGGGCTGCACAACTCGCCCTATAGCGAGCATTCGCGCGTGTCGGTGCGGCCCGGGCCGGCGCAGGCCGGCGCGGCCTTCTTCGATATCACGGTGCGGGGCAGGGGGTGCCACGGGGCGATGCCCCACATGGGGCAGGACCCGATCGTCATCGCCGCAGGCCTGGTGAAGGAGTTGCAAGGCGTCGTCTCGCGCAACACCGACCCCACCCATGCCGTCGTCCTCTCCGTCACGCGCTTCCAATCCGGCGCGGCCTACAACGTCATCCCCGACGAGGCCGTGCTGGCCGGCACGTTCCGCTACTTCGAAACCTCTGATGCGCGGTTCATCGAGGATCGTATCCGCAAGCTGGGCGCAGGCTTCGCGCTGGCCCACGGCGTGGAGATCGACGTGGCCGTCCGCAACGTCTTCGACGTGCTGCACAACGATCCGGCAGCCGTGGAGGCGCTGATCGAAGCCGCGCGCGACATCGTCGGGGACAAGGCGGCGGCCGACGCGGAGCCCACCATGGGGTCCGAGGACATGGCCGATCTCCTGCGCGTGGTGCCGGGCGCCTTCTTCAACCTCGGGCACGATGGCGGTGTGCCGCTGCACAATCCGGGCTTCCTGTTCGACGACACCATCCTGCCGGTGGGCGCCAGCCTGCTTGCCCATCTCGTCGAGAAACGCGGACGGCTCGGCTCCGGCGTCTTGCCCACCCGCTCCGGCGAGCGTTCACCCGCCTGAACGACCGGTCTCCCGACGATCACATGGATGTCATCCGGTGATGCATGATGGCTTGCAGGTGATAATCCTGTTGCAAGCAGATTTGCGGCGTGCATAGCTGGAGGTGGGAGGCACCATGATTTTTGACCGGATCCAGTCGTCGGCGCAAGAGTTGACGCCGTCCGAGCACAAGCTCGTGCGCGAGCTTCTGGCTCGGCCGCGGGACGCGGCGCTGGGCACGGCGGGGGAGTTCGCGCGCCGGATCGGCGTTCATGAGGCCACCGCCTCGCGGCTGGCGCGCAAGCTCGGCTTCGAATCCTATGCCGATTTCCGGGATGCGCTGCGGCAGGAGTTCATCGTCAAGACCGACCCGGCCGTGCGCGTGCGCAACACGCTGGCGACGGCGGCGGGCGGCTCGATCCTGGGCGACCTCGTGGCGCAGGAGGCCGCCGCGCTTTCGGCGCTGGCCGACTTCGTGCCGCAGGCCGGGCTGGAGGCGGCGGCGCAGGCGCTGGTCGGCGCCCGCAAGCTCTTCATCTTCGCGCGCGGCAATGCGGAGGCGCTCTGCGTGCTGGCGGATCGCCGGCTTCGCCGCATGGGCGTCGACACGGTCGTCCTCTCCGGCGACGCGCGCGATCTGGCGGAGCGCCTCGCCGCCATGGAGGAGGGGGACGCGCTTCTGGCCTTCGCCTTCCGCAGGGCGCCCCGGCACTGGTCGATCGTGCTCGATCACGCCGCCCGGATGGGGGCGGCGCGCGTGGTGGTCTCGGACGCCGTCGGCCCCTCGCTCCTGCCAGCGGGGGACCATCTTCTCTTCGCGCCCCGTTCCGGCTCCGACGAGGCGTTCCAGACCCTGACCGTCCCCATGACGATCACCAACGCGCTCGTCCTGCAGGTGGCCAAGCTCGACGAGGTCCGCTCGATGGAGCGCCTCGAGCGGGTGGGCCAGCTTCTGGCCACGTTCGAGGGACGCTGAAAGAGGATCAAGAGGACTTCGCACGCCGCCGTCATGCAGGAGGATTTGCATGTCATCGCAGTGTTGCAAGTTTATGCGCAGAAGAAGCCGGCATCCAAGACCGGCCGCCCTATCCAAGGAGGAACCCATGAGACGCCTGCCCATTCCCATGATCGCCATGGCCGTGCTGATGAGCGCGCCGCCCGTCCTCGCGCAGGAGCCGGATCTCGACGCGCTGTCGGCCGAGGAGCTTCTGCCTCTGGCGCGGGAGGAGGGCCGCGTGACGGTCTATTCCTTCACCAGCCGCATCGCCCGCGTCGAAACGGCGTTCGAGGAAGTCTATCCGGGCGTGGACATGGTCTCCAACGACATGTCCTCCACCGAGCAGATCACCCGGCTGAGGACCGAGGCGGCCGCGGGCATCGCCAATGCCGACGTCGTCTACATCTCCGACACGCCGGTGGTGATCACCGAGCTTCTGGAGAGCGGCATCGTGGCCCCTTACGTGCCCCCGCGCGTCGCGGACCGGCTGGCCGAGGAGTTCAAGAGCCCGCTTCTCGCCCAGCGCCTGTCCACCAAGGTGCTGATGTACAATGAGGAGGCCCATCCGGACGGCGCGCCGGTGGACAATCTCTGGCAGCTCACCACCGATGACTGGTCCGGCCGTGTCGTGATGGTCGACCCGCTCCAGCGCGGCGATTATCTCGATTTGATGACGGAGTTCGTCCTGCGGGGCGAGGAGATGGCCGAGGCCTACGAGGCCCAGTTCGGCGCGGCCATCGAGCTGGACGAGGGCGTGGAGAATGCCGGCGAGCAGTTCATCGTCGATCTCTTCGCCAACGACCTCATCCTCGTCGGCTCCACCGACGCGGTGAACGCGGCGGTCGGCCGCCTGGGGCAGGCGAACCCGCCCATCGGCTTCACCTCCTACTCCGACCGGCGCGACAACGAGGACGAGGGCTGGGCGCTGCAGGTGGCCAACGAGGTGGTGCCCTCCAACGGCATCCTCTTCCCGGCGGTGCTGGCCATCGTCACCGAGGCCGCCAACCCGGCGGCCGCGCGGCTGGCCATCGACTTCCTGATGGGCGACGACACGGATACGGGCGGGCCGGGCTTCGCGCCCTTCTACGTGCCGGGCGACTATGCCACGCGGGACGACATCGCCGACTATCCCGACGCCGTGCCGCTGGACGAGTTCATCGCCTGGCGCATCGACCCGCAGGCGACGGCTGAGATCCGCCGGGACGTCGCCGACCTCGTGCTCGAACTCCAGTAGGCCACGCGCGGGAGCGCCCCGGATGGGCGCTCCCCCTTCGGCCGAGGGCTTTTCCCATGTCGACCATCTCCCTGTCGGAGCGCGGGCGGGCGTTCGCCGCCTCTCCCGGCCTTGTCCTGAAGCTGGTGGTGCTCGCCATCATCGGCGTGCTCATCGCCGGGCCGCTCCTGAAGATCCTGGCCGAGACGCTGCGGCCCGAAACGATGCAGGCCTGGAGCGACGTGCTCGTCGGCCGCCTTTCGCGCAACCTCTTCTGGCTGCCGCTCACCAACACGCTCGCGCTCGGCTTCGGGGTGGCGACCGGCTGCGTCCTCATCGGCGGCTTCCTGGCCTGGCTGGTGGTGATGACGGACATCCCGTTCCGCCGCACCATCGGGGTGATGGCCACGCTCCCCTTCATGATCCCGAGCTTCGCCACCGCGCTCGCCTGGGGCTCGCTCTTCCGCAATTCGCGCGTGGGCGGGCAGGTCGGCTTCGTGGAGGGGCTGGGCTTCGCGGTGCCGGACTGGCTGGCCTGGGGCATGGTGCCCACGCTCATCGTCCTCATCGCGCACTATTATTCGCTGGCCTTCACGGTGATCGCGGCGGCGCTCGCCACCGTCAACTCGGACCTGGTGGAGGCCGCGCAGCTTGCCGGCGCCAGGCGCCGCCGCATCCTGTCCGGCATCGTCCTGCCCGTGGCGCTGCCGGCCATCGTGGCGGGCGCCTCGCTCACCTTCGCGGGCGCCGTCTCCAACTTCGCCGCGCCCGCGCTGCTCGGCCTGCCGGTGCGCATGCAGACGCTGGCCACCCGCCTCTTCGGCATGATCGAGATCGGCCAGACGGCGCGGGGCTACGTCATCGCGATCCTGCTCATCCTCGTCTCGGCCTTCTTCCTGTGGCTCGGCAACCGGGTCATCTCCGGCCGGCGCTCCTATGCCACCGTCACCGGGAAGGGCGGGCGCTCCAAGCGCTTCGCGCTCGGCCCGGCCCGCCTGCCGCTGTTCTCGGCCGCGCTCCTCATCTGCGTGCTCACCACCATCGTGCCGGTGGCGATCCTCGTGGCGTCGAGCCTTGCCCCGTCCTCCTCCGCGCTCCTCTCCAACTGGACGCTGCATTACTGGACGGGCCTGTCCAGCGCTTCCGTCGCGCAAGGCCAGCCCGGCATCTGGCACAATCCGGCCATCCTCACGGCCACCGGCATCACGGTGGGGCTGGGCGCGAGCGTGGCGCTCACGGGCACCATGATCGGGCTTCTGGTCGCCTTCGCGCTGGCGCGCTATCGGGGCGGCTTCCTGTCGGGGCTGATCAACCAGATCTCCTTCCTGCCGCTGCTGGTGCCCGGCATCGCCTTCGGCGCCGCCTATATCGCGCTCTTCGGCGCGCCCATCGGCCCGTTCCCGGCGCTCTACGGCAGCTTCGCGCTGCTGGTGCTGGCGGCCACGGCCTATCTCGTGCCCTTCTCGGCGCAGACGGGGCGGGCCGTCATCCAGCAGGTGTCGGGCGACCTGGACGAGAGCGCGCGCCTGACCGGGGCTGGCTTCCTGCGGCGGCTGGGCGCCATCACCGTGCCGCTGGCGATCCGGGGCCTGTCGGCCGGCGCGCTGATCATCTTCGTGAAGATCGTGCGCGACCTGTCCCTCGTGGTCCTGCTCTTCACCCCCACCATGCCGCTCCTGTCGGTGCTCGCCTATCGCTACGCCTCGGAGGGCTTCACCCAGTTCGCCAACGCCATCACCGTGGTGGTCCTCGTGATCTCCATCGGCGCGACGCTTCTGGCCAACCGCTTGCAGGCCAAGACCCAGCCCTGGCTGAAGGATTGATCCCATGATCCGCATCTCCAACCTTTCCAAGCGCTTCGCCGGCTTTCAGGCCGTCAGCGACGTCTCCATCGAAGTGCCGAAGGGCGCCTTCCTCGTGCTCGTCGGCCCGTCCGGCTGCGGCAAGTCCACCATGCTGCGGATGCTGGCGGGGCTGGAGACGCCGAGCGCGGGCACCATCGCGTTCGACGGCAAGCTCGTGTCGGACGGAGCGCGAAGCTGGACCATCGAGCCGGCGCGCCGCAATGCCGGCCTCGTCTTCCAGTCCTACGCGCTGTGGCCGCACATGACGGTGGGCGGCAATGTCGAATGGCCGCTGAAGGTGGCCGGCATGGGCAGGGCCGAGCGGCGCGCGCGCATCGGCGAGGTGCTGGGGCTCCTGGGCATCGACAAGCTGGCGGAGCGCTATCCGAACGAGATTTCCGGCGGCCAGCAGCAACGCGTGGCCATCGCCCGCATGATCGCGCCCAAGCCCGGCATCCTGCTCTTCGACGAGCCGCTGTCCAATCTCGACGCCAAGCTGCGCGTCGAGATGCGCACGGAGCTTCTGCGCATCCATCGGGCGACGGGCGCGACCTCGGTCTATGTCACGCACGACCAGGTGGAGGCGATGACCATGGCGAGCCATGTGGCGGTGATGAACGGGGGGCGCGTGGAGCAGTTCGGCAGCCCGGACGAGCTCGTCGCCCACCCGCAGAGCGCGTTCGTCGCCACCTTCGTGGGCACCCCGCCGGCCAATCTCGTGCCCGCCAACGCCATTCCCGCCGGCCATCCCCTTTCCGGCCAGGGGGAGGGCGGCGCCTTCATGTTCCGGCCCGAGGAGCTTTTCGTGGACGAGGCGGCGGGGCCTCGGACGATCGTGCTGGACTATGCCGAGGCGAGCCCGGTGGCCGGGCGCACGATGATCACCGGCGTCTCGAAGGACATGCGCCTGACGGCGGTGGTCGACCGCGCGCCGACGCTTCGCGTGGGGCAGAGCGTGCATTTCCGTATCCCCGACCGGCCCGCCGCCCTGTTCTCGCGCGAGGGAGCGCTGGTGCGATGAAACGCCTGCTCCTGGTCCGCCATGGCGAATCCGAATGGAACTCGATCCGCCGCCTGCAAGGGCAGGCCGACATCTCCCTTTCGGAGCGCGGCCGCGCGCAGGCGCTGGCGCTCAAGAACACCGTGGCCGACCTTGCGCCCGACCGCGTGGCGACCTCCGACCTTTCTCGCGCGCGCGTCACCGCCGAGCTTCTGGGCTTTCCGCAGGCCGAGCGGCGCACCGACCTGCGCGAGAACCATGTCGGCGACTGGACGGGGCAGGGCATCGCCGATCTCGTGGCCGCCGACCCCACGGCCTATGCCGGCTGGCGGGCGGGCACGCACACGCCGCCGGGGGGCGAGAGCTGGGCCGGGTTCGCGGGGCGGACGCGAAAGGCCGTGCTGTCGCTCAGCGAGGAGACCGCCGCGACGCTCCTCGTCGTCGCCCATGGCGGGGTCATCCGCGCGCTTCTGGAAAGCTTCCTCGGGATCAGCCCCAAGCGCATCATCCCCGTCGGGCCGGCCAGCCTCACCATCCTGCGCCGGCAGGGCGAGTCGCTGACCGACATGCGGCTCGAGCTGTTCAACTACAGCCCGACGGGCCCGATCCTCGACGCGCCCGACTGAGACGGGCGCCTTGTCGCCGGCGGCAAGGGTGGACGAAAGGGCCTCGCGGCTCCGCCCGGCCCGGCGCGACGGCCGAAACGCCACGCTCGCAGGGAGGCCGGCCGCGCGAGCCCGGCCGCGATACGATGGAGCGGGCCCCAAGTAGAGTTCGCGAGCCTCGATCGAACACGATCGGGATCAATCGGCTCGGTTTTGGTGCATAGAGCGTGGTGAGATTTGAATATCTCGCCGCGATTGCTTGGCTATTGTGCAATTCTTGACTATAGCAAATGAACTTGCCCGAGATGCGGGAGCGCTTGTCGGCGATCTGTGCAGATTCCGGGGAATCCAGTTTCAACCGAAGGTCATGGTCGCGTGGCGACAGGCCTTTGCCATTGCGAACCCAGCAGAGAGAACCAAGATGTCCGAAGTGGAAAAGCCTAACCTCACCGCTTTGACGGTGCAACTTCTGAGCGCTTACGTCGGCAACAACGCGGTTCCGAGCGGCGAACTCGCCGATCTGATCCGCTCGACGCGCGCGGCACTGGACGAGGAAGCCAAGCCCGCCGCGCCGGCGGAGCCCGCGCATGTGCCGGCCGTTTCGGTGCGCGCCAGCCTCGCCTCGCGCGATCACATCCTCAGCATGATCGACGGCAAGCCCTACAAGAGCCTGAAGCGCCACCTCTCCTCGCACGGCCTGACGCCGGTGGAGTATCGCGGCCGCTACAATCTTCCGCGCGACTATCCCATGGTGGCGCAGAGCTATTCGGAGCAGCGCCGCGAGGTGGCCAAGCGGCTGGGCCTCGGGCGCAAGCCCACGGAAGCGGTGTCGGACACGGTGTCGAACGTGGCGCCCGAGGGGGCACCCGAGGCGGCGCCCGCCGCCCCCAAGCGCGCGAAATCGTCGGCGCAAGGTGCCAAGCGCGAGGGCCGCGCGGCGCGCGCGCCCAAGGCCAAGCCCGCCCAACCGGTGGAGTGAACCGCGCTCCCGGCTAGGGGAGCGAGGGCCGGCGCGCCGGCCGCAGGGGCAGATGACCCCAGGGGCTGGACGGGCCTCCTGCCTTGCGGCCCCATGAAGGGCTGCGCGGCGGCATGGCCCTCGCGGTCTCCAGTTGGACAAGGGCCGCACCGTCACCATCTCCATCGGCAAAGGAGATCCATCATGGCAAGCTATCGAAAGACCGAAGAGGCGCTCGCCGCCCTGACCCCCGAACAATACTGGGTGACGCAGGAGAGCGGCACGGAGCGGCCGGGAACGGGCGCGCTCCTGGCCAACAAGGAGCCGGGCATCTACGTGGACATCGTGTCCGGCGAGCCGCTCTTTGCCAGTTCCGACAAATACGAGTCCGGCTGCGGCTGGCCGAGCTTTACCAAGCCCATCGAGCCGGCGCATGTCGCCGAGATCACGGACACTTCGCACGGCATGGTTCGCACCGAGGTGCGCTCCCGGCATGGCGACAGCCATCTCGGCCATGTGTTCAACGACGGGCCGCGGGACCGGGGTGGCCTGCGCTACTGCATCAACTCCGCCTCCCTGCGCTTCGTGCATCGTGACGACATGGAAGCGGAAGGCTACGGCGCCTATCTGCCCCAGGTGGAGGAAGTGGCATGAGCACCGAACGCGCCGTTCTGGCCGGAGGTTGTTTCTGGGGCATGCAGGACCTCATCCGCAAGCTTCCGGGCGTCGTGGCGACGCGCGTGGGCTATAGCGGCGGCGAGGTGCCGAACGCCACCTATCGCAACCACGGCAACCACGCCGAGGCGATCGAGATCCTGTTCGATCCGGCCGTGGTCAGCTACCGCGATCTTCTGGAGTTCTTCTTCCAGATCCATGATCCTTCCACGCCCGACCGCCAGGGCAACGACCGTGGCCCCAGCTACCGCTCGGCTATCTTCTACGAGAACGAGGCGCAGAAGGCGGTGGCGCTTGACACCATCGCGGATGTCGACGCCTCCGGTCTCTGGCCGGGCAAGGTCGTCACCGAGCTTTCGCCGGTCGGCGATTTCTGGGAGGCCGAGCCCGAGCATCAGGATTATCTGGAGCGCATCCCCAACGGCTATACCTGCCACTTCGTGCGGCCCGGCTGGAAGCTGCCGCGCCGGGCCGACGCGGCCTGAGCCGCTCGGCAATGCAGCCCGCCCAATGCCGTGAAAGGCCGGCGGGCGGGCTGCCGTTTCCCTGTGACACCCTGCCGCTTGCGCGGCTCCAAGGGCTCGCAGGGCATTTCCTACCTATCGAGGCTGCGCTATCGTAACCAAATGGAAGTGTGAGCGTTAAGCTCGGCGGAACGCTCGGCGTCTTGCAAGGAAGAGGCGATGGCGGCCAGGCGGAGGGAACGGCGACGGATCGACGCCGTGAAGGCTCTCGGCGTCATGGACGACCCGACGAGCCGGGTCGCCTACGACCGCATCGCGAGGCTGGCGCAGCGAATCTTCGGCACCGAGATCGTGCTGATCACCTTCATGGATGGCGAGCGGCAGTGGTTCAAGTCGCATCTGGGCACCCGGATGGAGGAGAACCGCCCCGAGGAGAGTTTCTGCGTACACGCGATCGACAACCGTGCGACGCTGGTCGTGGAGGACACG
Source organism: Aureimonas populi (assembly GCF_017815515.1). Lineage (NCBI taxonomy): Bacteria > Pseudomonadati > Pseudomonadota > Alphaproteobacteria > Hyphomicrobiales > Aurantimonadaceae > Aureimonas > Aureimonas populi. Next base: position 503,701 of record NZ_CP072611.1, on the reverse strand, counting down.
CAAGAGGACGAGCGTTTCCGCGACCTGGACCCTCTGGACGGCGCCCCCCTCCCTCGCTTCTACGCAGGCGCGCCCATCATCACCCATGACGGCCATGCCATCGGCACGGTGTGCATTCTGGACAGCGCGCCGCGCAGCTTCGGGGAGGCGGACCGGCTGGCGCTCGAGGATCTTGCCTCCCTGGTGCTGACGCAGGTCAAGATGGACCGGGAAATCGGCTTCCTCGATCCCATGACCCGCCTGCCGAACCGGCTGAAGCTGCTTCTGGACATGCAGGCCGTCGCGCGCCGCGACCCCGATGCCAGGCGGCTGCTTGTGCTGGTCGACCTCATGAGCACGCGGGATATCGACGAGGCCATCGGGGCTCTGGGTCTGGATTTCTTCAACGAGCAGGTCCGCCATGCCGCGGAGATGGCGGTGAAGGTGCTGCCCGGAACGGTCGTCTATCACGTCGGCGCCGCCTATCTGGCGCTGTTGCTGGAGAGCATAGGCGATCCCGCGCCGCTGCTCTCCTCCGTGCTGGGCGAACTGCGCGCGCCGATGCCTTCGGCCGCGGGAATTCCGGTGGCCTTGCGCCCGTGCGCGGGGCTGCGCGAGGTCGGCCTCGTGGAAATGGCCTCGCCCGATATCCTGCGCACCGTCCTGGCTGCGGCGCGCCAGGCGCGAGAGGCCGAAACCGGCCTTGCCTGGTACGATGCGGGCAAGGATGAGGCGCATCGCCGCTCCTTCAGCCTGCTGTCCGATTTTCCCGCCGCCTTGCGCGCCGAGGACCAACTCCGCCTCGTCTACCAGCCGCGCATCGACCTCGCCACGGGCCGGTGCCACTCGGTCGAGGCGCTGCTGCGCTGGAACCATCCCGTGATGGGCGCGATCCCGCCCTCTCAGTTCTTTCCGCTGGTGGAGAAGACGGGCCTGATCCGGGAGGTCACGCAGTTCGTCCTGCGCCACGCGGCCGGGCAGGTCGCGGCCTGGGAGAAAGAGGGCCTGCGGCTCGTCTGCTCGGTCAACGTCTCGGTCCGGAACCTGCTGGAGGAGGATTTCGTCGAGCGCCTGGAAGCGGTGCTGGCGGCGGCGGGGGTCGATCCGGGCCGCATCGAGGTGGAGATCGTGGAGGATATCGACCTCGACGGCAGCCAGACGGCCGTGCAAAGGCTGCGGGACATCCGGGCCCTGGGCGTCAGCGTGGCCATCGACGATTTCGGGGCCGGCTACAGCAACATCTCCTATCTCCTCGCCCTTCCGGCCTCCACGCTCAAGATCGACCGCTCGCTTATCGCCGGAATGCTGAGCGAACGCATGGCCGATATCACGGTTTCGGCCATGATCGATCTGGGACACAGGCTCGGCTACAGGGTCGTCGCCGAGGGCGTGGAGGACGCGGAGACCTACGCGCTTCTCGAAAAGCGCGGTTGCGACGAGGTGCAGGGCTACCTCATCGCCAAGCCGCTCGAAGTGGGCGCCGTGCGCGCCCGTATCGAAGCGGGACTGGCACCAGCCTCCTCCTCGCCCGTCCCGGGCTGAATTCGTCCGCCGCGCGGGCCGTTCGGCCCTTGCCTTCGGGCCTTTTTCGCTTCATCACGGCGGCCGTCAAGTCGTGGCCAACGATTCCCTGATCGTAGGCGACCGGGAGGATGGCGAGCCTTGCAAAGCGCAAATCGAGCCCTCGGCACAGCCTTTCGCAAGGGGCGCGCCGTCTGTCTTCGGCAGCATCCTGCACCAGGGGAGATCGCGCGATGAGGGGGGCGAAGGAGAGGGAGGCGACGGGGGACCGCCGTCCGCTGGCCTCGCGGGGCACGGCCTGGGCACAGGCGCTTGCAAGGGGGCTCCTGCGCACACCCGCCACGCCGAACGGCATTTCGGCGACGGGCATCCTCTTCGCGGCGCTCGGGGGGATCGCCTTCGCCTTCGCGCCCGAATACCCTTGGCTGTTTCTCGCCGGCGCGCTCCTCGTCCAGCTTCGGCTCCTGTGCAATCTCCTCGACGGGATGGTGGCGGTGGAAGGCGGGCGCGGCTCGCCGACCGGGGCGCTGTTCAACGAGATTCCCGACCGGCTGGAGGACAGCTTCCTGCTCATCGGCTTCGGCTATGCGGCCGGCCTGCCGGAATTGGGCTTCGTGGCGGCGCTGCTGGCCGTTCTCACCGCCTATCTGCGGGCCTTCGGGGCCTCCCTGGGGCTCGGGCAGGATTTCGGCGGGCCGATGGCCAAGCCCCAGCGCATGGCCGCGCTGACGCTGGGGGGCGTGGCGTCCCTCGGCGAGATCGCCCTCTTCCAGACCCTGCATGTGCCGCTCGTCGTGCTGGCGGTGGTGGTGGCCGGCACGGCCTGGACCTGCGTTCGTCGCATCGCGCGCATGGCGCGCGCGCTGGAGGGCGGGCGATGATCGACGACATGCTCGTCGGGCTGGCACGCTTTCTCGTCGGCGGGCGGCCGGACTGGATCGGCGCGCAGCCCTCGCCGCGCCAGCGCATCTACTTCGCCAATCACGGCAGCCATCTCGACACGATCCTGCTCTGGGCGGCCATGCCGAAAAGTCTTCGCGCCACGACCCATCCGGTCGCGGCTGCCGACTATTGGGGCAAGGACAGGCTTCGGCGGGCCATCGCCATCGGCCTTCTCAACTCGGTGCTGGTGGACAGGGCCGGCTCGGCGGGCGGCAAGGACCCGCTGGCGCCGCTGGAGGAGCAGTTGCGGCGCGGCCATTCGCTGATCATCTTCCCGGAAGGCACGCGCGGCGGAGCGAAGCTGCCCGGCCCCTTCAAGTCCGGCCTGTTCCGGCTGGCGACACGCTTTCCCGAGGCCGAACTCGTCCCCGTCTACCTGGAGAACCTCTCGCGCGCCTTCCCGCGCGGCGCCTTCCTGCCCGTGCCGATCTCCTGCCACGTGCGCATCGGAGCCCCGCTCCGCCTTGGGGAGGGGGAGGAGAAGGACGCCTTCCTCATCCGCGCGCGCGACGCCATCGTGGCCATGGCGCAGGTGCGATGATGGACCCGACGCTTCTCCCGCTCTTCGCTGGCCTCGTCGCCATCCTTTCGCTCGCCACGCTCACGGGCCGCCTGCTGCGCGGCCGGGCGAGGACGCCGGAGGCCCGCGCCACGGTGGACAACCTCAACGCCCGCATCCGCGCCTGGTGGCTGATGGTGGCGATCTTCGCGCTCGCCTTCACCTTCGGCAAGACGGTGACGCTGGTGCTCTTCGCGTTGACCTCCTTCTACTGCCTGCGCGAGTTCATCTCGCTCACGCCCACGCGGCCGGCGGACCACCGCGCGCTGGCCTTCGCCTTCTACGTCTTCCTGCCGCTGCAATATGTGCTGATCGGGATCGACTGGCAGAGCCTCTTCTCCATCGCCATTCCCGTCTACGCCTTCCTGCTCCTGCCGGTGCTGGCCGTGCTGAAGCACGAGACGGACGACTTCCTTGCCCGGACCGCCAAGGTGCAGTGGGCGCTGATGCTCACCGTCTACTGCATCAGCCACGCGCCCGCGCTGCTGCTCCTGAAGATTCCCGGCTTCGAGGGCCGCAACGTCCTTCTGCTGTTCTTCCTCGTGGCCATCGTGCAGGCGAGCGACGTTCTCCAGTACATTTTCGGCAAGCTGTGGGGCCGCAGGAAGATCGCGCCTGTCGTCAGCCCCAACAAGACCTGGGAGGGCTTTCTCGGCGGCGGCGCGGCCGCGACGCTTCTGGGCGCCGGCCTGTTCTGGATCACGCCCTTCACGCCGCTACAGGCCGCCGGCATGGCGCTGGCCATCGTGCTGGCCGGCTTCTGCGGCGGGCTCGTGCTCTCGGCCGTGAAGCGCTCCATGGGCGCCAAGGACTGGGGCCGGATGATCGAGGGCCATGGCGGCGCGCTGGACCGGATGGATTCGGTCACCTTCGCCGCGCCGCTCTTCTTCCATCTCACGAATTACTACTTCGTGCCGTAAGGCGGGGGCGATACCCTTCGCGTCCCGGGTCCGGCCGCCGCTTACGCCTCGAGGACCCGCTCGAGCAGCACGCGGCGGCAATCCATCTCGAATTCGAGGCCGAGGACGGGCGGGCGGTTGTAGTGCCATGTCAGCCCGTGGGGCGCCGCGCCGCGCGCGACGATCTCCTGCGCCAGGAACGGCCCCAGATCGTGGACCGTATAGGCCTGCGTTCCCGTCACCTGCGCCCATGATGCGCCGAGGAGGCCCATGCGCCGCTCCAGCTCGCCGAGCACGAAGCGGGCCTTCTCGGCGATGGCCTCCGGGCTGGTCTCGCCATGGCGCACGATATGGGAGGCATACTCGCCGGGCTGGTTCTCCGGCACCTCGCAAGAGCCGGCCACGACGAAGCTCGGCCCCGCGCCCGGCGCCTCCACCGTATAGGAGACGGCGTGGAAGGACGGTTCCCCCGGCGGTCCGATCTCGGGGCAGACATTGGAGCGGGCCACCGGATTCATCCCGTCCGCCATCACGCCCCACTCCCGCAGGGTGCCGGTGTAGACGAGGTTGAAGGCGGCGAAGCTCGCCTCGGTAAAGGGCTCGGGCGAGCGCAGCTCGCAGGCGCAGAAGGCGGTGAGCGGCCGGCCGATGGCCTTCAGATGCGCCTCGATCCGCGCGAAACCCTGCGCGAGCGGCACCGGGTGCTCGAAACGGGCGCGCTCCACGGCAAAGCCGGGCAGGGCCGCGACGCCGGCGGAAAACTGCATCACCAGCGGCAGCGTCCTGTAACCGCCTGCCGTGATCTCGACACCGCTCATCGCCTCTCCTCCCCGTCCTTTCTCTTCGCTGCCGCATCGCGGGGCGGGGCATAAAGCCCGCGCCGCGCCGTGCCCACGCCGAGCGCGCAGAGGGCCTCGGCGAATTTCACCGCCGCCGCCACGCCGTCCACCACGGGAAGGCCGTGCCGGCGCGACAGGCCGGCGGCAAGCGCCGTCATGCCCGCGCAGCCGAGGACGACGGCCTCGGCGCGATCCTGCGCGATGGCCTTTTCGATCTCGTCCGAGATACGCGCCTCGGCCTGTCCGGGGTCCGCCTCCAGCGCCAGCACCGCCATCTCGCTGGCCCGCACGGTGGCGCGGTCGGCCAGGCCGTAGCGGCGCAGGTTCTCCTCCAGGATCGGCACGGAGCAGGACAGCGTCGTGACCACGGTGAAGCGGGAGGCAAGGAAGCTCGCCGCCTTGGCTCCCGCCTCGCCGATGCCGATCACCGGCTTTTCCAGAAGCGAGCGCGCCGCATCGAGCCCCGTATCGTCGAAGCAGGCGATGATATGGGCGTGCGCCCCCGCCTCCTGCGCGCGCTTCATCCGGGCCAGCATTCCGGGCACGGCGAGCGCCCCGTCCACCGTGCCTTCGATGGAGAGCGGGCCGTCCTCGTTGGTGGCCGCCTCGATATGCGTGCCCGGCGCGGCCAGGCCGCGCGCGGTGTTCAGCACCATCGCCGTCATGGAGGCGCTGGCATTGGGATTGACGATGGCGATCCTCATCAGGCGGCGGCCATCTCGCCTGCGGGGATGATGCAGCGCGCCATGCGCCGCGGGCCCAGATGCGCGACCGGGGGCGGGGCCTCCACGCAGCGCGGCACGGCATGGGCGCAGCGCGGCGCGAAGGAGCAGGCGGCGGGGGCGATGTCGAGCGAGGGCGGCGCGCCGGGGATCGTCTCCAGCCGCTCGCCGCCCGGATTGCCGTGCACGGTGGAGGCGAGGAGCCCCTGCGCGTAGGGGTGGCGCGCATCGCGCACCACATCCCGCAGGGAGCCGCTCTCGATCACCTCGCCCGCATACATCACCGAGATGCGGTCGCAGATCTCCACCGCCACGCCGATATCGTGGGTGACGAAGATCATCGACATGCCGAACTCGGCCTGGAGCTCGCGCAGGAGCAGCAGGATCTGGATCTGCACCGTGGCGTCGAGCGCCGTGGTGGGCTCGTCGGCCAGCAGCACCTTGGGCCGGCACGCGAGCGCCAGCGCGATCATCGCACGCTGGCGCATTCCGCCGGACATTTCGTGCGGGTAGGCCTCCAGCCGGCTCTTCGGCGAGGGGATGCGCACCCGCTCCAGCATCTCGAGCGCGCGGCTGCGCCCTTCCGCGCGGGAGACGCCCTCGTGGCGCACCACGGATTCGGCGATCTGGTCGCCGATCCGATAGACCGGGTCGAGCGCCAGCATGGGCTCCTGGAAGATCATGGAGACGGCCTTGCCGCGAAAGGCGGACAGCGCGGTGTCGTCCATCGCCATCACGTCCTCGCCGCCCACGCGCACGGTGCCGGAGATGGTCGTGCGCCGCTTGGGCAGGAGGCGCATCAGGGCGCGCAGGGTCACGCTCTTGCCCGAGCCGCTTTCGCCCAGAAGCCCCAGCACCTCGCCCTGGCCCACGGTCAGCGACACGTCGTTGACCGCGTGAACCGTGCGGCTGCCCGAAAAGCGGACCTTCAGGTTGTTCACCTCGATGGCGGGGGTCATGCGGTGCCTCCGGGGAGCGGGGGAAGGGCCTTGTGGTGGTCGCTGGCGCGCTGGAAGCCTGCGCCCAGCGCCAGGATGGTGTCTTCCTCGAACGGGCGCCCGACGATCTGGACACCGACGGGCAGGCCGGCGCCGGTGAAGCCGGCGGGCAGGGCGAGCGCGGGCAGGCCGAGATAGTTGACCGGGCGCATGAAGCGCGTGACGGCCTGGATCACCGCTTCCGCGCCGGGCGCCCCACCCACGTCGCTCTCGGCGATGGTGGGGGAGGGCGTGGCGCTGACGGGCGCGATGAAGGCGTCGACGCCGGAGACGGCGCGGATGTGCTCCGCCAGCGCGAGGCCGCGCCAGCGCAGGGCCTCCAGATAGGTGACGGCCGGCACGGCAAGGCCGTTCTCCAGCCGCGCGCGCACCTGCGCGCCATAGTCCTGCGGCCGCTCCTTCAGCCATTGGCGGTGGAAGGCGGCGGCCTCCACTGCGAGCAGGATCTGGCCCGCCGCCGAAAGGCGTGCCTGGTCGGGCAGGGCCAGCGGGACGATCTCGACGCCCTCGGCGCGGAAAAGGTCGAGCGCTTGCCCGAACACGCGCTCGGTCTCCGCGTGCAGGCCCTCGGTGTAGAAGCGCTCAGGCACGCCGAGGCGCATGCCCCGGACCGGCCGTTCGCAGGCCGCGCGATAGTCCGGCACGGGGATGTGCGCGGTGGTCGGGTCGGCGGGGTCGGGGCCGGCGATCAGTTGCAGCACCAGGGCGCAGTCGGCCGCCGAGCGGGCGAGCGGGCCGATCGTGTCGAGCGAATGGGAGAGCGGCATCGCCCCGAAGCGGCTGACGCGGCCGACCGTGGTCTTGAGGCCCGTGACGCCGCAGAAATTGGCGGGCATGCGGATGGAGCCGCCGGTGTCGGAGCCGAGCGCGGCGGGCGTCAGGCGCGCGGCGACCGCCGCGCCCGAGCCCGAGGAGGAGCCGCCCGTCACATGCGCCCCGTTCCACGGGTTGCGCGCGTGGCCGAGATGGGCGTTGTGCCCCGTGGGCCCGTAGGCGAACTCGGCCATGTGCAGCGTGCCGAGGCGAAGCGCGCCGGCGCGCGTCAGGCGGGCAAGGGCGGTGGAATCCTCGCTCGCCACCCAGTCCCGGCGGATCAGGGAACCGCAGGTGGAAACCTTGCCCCTGGCGTAGAACATGTCCTTGTGGGCGAAGGGCACGCCGTCGAGCGGGCCCGAGGGCTCGCCCTTGGCAAGGCGCGCGTCGGCCGCCGCCGCAAGGCCGAGGGCCTCTTCCGGCTCGATGGCCACGAAGGCGTTGAGATGGGGCTGCCAGGCCTCGATGCGCTCGAGGCAGGCCAGCGTCGCCTCGCGCGAGGAAACGCGCTTGCGCGCGATGGCATCCGCCAGCTCGCACAGCTCCATCAGGGCGGGGTCGGCGGGCAGGCTCATGCGCTCTCGCCCGTCTTGGACTGGGCCTTCTGGAAGCCGGAGGGCTCGGCCTCGAAGGGCAAGGTACCCTCCAGTTCTGCGAAGGCCGCAAGGGCCGGGCCGATGGCGGCGGCCACGCGCGCGGCTACGGCCTCCTCCAGCGTGTGGCCCGCGAGCGCCGCCATGGCGGCGGCCGTGTCCTGATCGATCATGCGTTTCACGCGGCAAGCGCTCCCTGCGCCCTGGAATGGCCGGAGCCGGGAATCGCCATGTGGCAGGCGGCGCCGTGGCCGGCGCCGACCGTGACGAGCGCCGGGCTCCGCGCCGAGCAGACATCCTCCGCGAAGGGGCAGCGGGTGTGGAAGCGGCAGCCGGGCGGCGGGTCGATGGGGTTGGGCGGATCGCCGGCGATGGGGGCCTCCATGGTGCGCCGGTCCGGGTCGAGCGTCGGCATGGCGGCGAAGAGGGCGCGCGTATAGGGGTGGCGAGGATTGTTCCACAGCTCCTCGACCGGCCCGATCTCCACCACTTCGCCGAGATACATCACCAGCACGCGGTCGGAGATGTAGCGAACCACGTTGAGGTCGTGGGAGATGAAGAGATAGGTGAGGCCGAACTCGGCCTTCAGGTCATTCAGCAGGTTGAGAACCTGCGCCTCCACCGACTTGTCGAGCGCCGAGACCGCCTCGTCCAGAAGCACGAGGCGCGGCGAGAGGGCGAGCGCGCGGGCGATGTTGACGCGCTGGCGCTGGCCGCCGGACAATTCGTGCGGATAGCGGTTGGCGAAGGTCTGCGGGTTGAGTCCGACCTTGGCCAGAAGCTCGCGCGAGAGGCGGCGCGCGTCCGCGTCCCTCACCCCGTGCACCTTGGGGCCGAAGGCCACCGAATCCTCGATGGTCAGGCGCGGGTTGAGCGATGCGTAGCTGTCCTGGAACACCATCTGCATGCGCCGGCGCAGCTCGCGCAGGGGCAGGTCGCGCCCCACCTTCTGCCCGTCATAGATCATCTCGCCCGAATCCGGCGGCATGAGATGCATGAGCAGCCGCGCCGTGGTGGACTTGCCGCAGCCCGACTCGCCCACGACGCCGACCGTCTCGCCCTTGGCGATGTCGAAGGAGATGCCGTCCACCGCGCGCACCACGCGCTTCTTCTCGAACAGGGCGCCGCCCACGGGGAAATGCTTGGTCAGGCCTTTGACGGAGAGGAGCGGCTGGCGCGCGCCGCCCAAATCCTCGGCCGGGGGCAGGGCCGAGGCAAGGATGGTGGTCTCGCTCATCGTCAGTTCCTGATGTCCATGGCCGAGCGCAGCCCGTCGCTCAGCATGTTGAAGCAGATGGAGACGGCGAAGATCATCACCCCCGGCAGCGCGGCGATGAGCGGCTGGGAGTAGATCGCCGTGCGCAGCGTGTTGAGCATCAGCCCCCATTCGGGCTCCGGCGGGCGCGTGCCGAGGCCGAGGAAGGAGAGGCCGGCGGCCAGGATCATCGACACCGAGACGAGGCTGGTGGCGTAGATGAAGATGGGCCCCAGCACGTTGCCGAGCACGTGGACGCGCATGATGGTGAGCGCCCCGGCCCCGCTGGCGCGCGCCGCGTCGATGAAGTCGAGCGAGCGCACGCTCGTCGTCACGCTCTCGGCCACGCGCGCGATGGGCGGGATGAAGACGACGGTCAGCGAGACCACCGAATTGAGCACGCCCGCGCCGAGCGCGCCGGAGATGGCGATGGCCAGGAGCACGGAGGGGAAGGCGTAGAACACGTCGATCGTGCGCATGATGGCCGAGTTCGTCCAGCCGCCGGCATAGCCGGCCAGCACGCCGAGCACGGTGCCCACCACGAAGGCGTTGAAGACCGGCAGGAGGCCGATCAGCAGCGAGAGCCGGCCCCCGTAGACGAGGCGCGAGAGCATGTCGCGGCCCAGCTCGTCCGTGCCGAGGATATGCCCTTCCGTGCCTATGGGCCGCAGGCGGCGGATCATCGAGCCCTGATAGGGGTCGGCCAGCCCCAGCCAGGGCGCGAAGAGGGCCGACAGGATGATGAGGGCGAGAATGCCGAGGCACGCCATGGCGAGCCTGTTGGCCGCCAGCCGGCCGCCGACGGTGCGCCAGTAGCCGCGCGGCTTCTCCTGCCGGGCCAGCGGCACGAGGGCTTCGGTCGCGATCGCCATGGTGCTCAGCTCCGCTTGATGCGCGGGTCGATGGCGGCCTGCGCCACGTCGACCAGGAGGTTCAGGAACACGAAGAAGAGCGCCAGAACGAGGATCGTGCCCTGGAGCAGCGGCAGGTCGCGCTGGAAGATGGCCGAGTTGAGCAGGAAGCCGGTGCCGGGCCAGGAAAACACGGTCTCGATGAGGATGGAGCCGCCCATGAGGTAGCCGAGCTGGAGGCCCATCACCGCGATGGCGGTGGGCGCGGCGTTCTTGATGACATGGGCGAAGATGCGGCCCTCGCCCAGGCCCTTGGCGCGCAGCGCCTCCACGAAATCCTGGTTGAGGATATCGCCGACGAGCGCGCGCACGGTGCGCGTGACGATGCCCATCGGGATCACCGCCATGGTGGCGGCGGGGAGCACCAGATACTGGATATGGTCCCAGGTGAAGCGCCAGCTTCCCGAGCCGGCGCCCACCGCCGGCAGCCAGCCGAGCTGCACGGAGAAGACGATGACGAGCACCATGCCGAGCCAGTAATGGGGCACCGAGACGCCGGCGATGGCCAGGCCCGTGGCGAGCCGGTCCACCCATGTGTCGCGGAAATAGCCGGCCAGAAGCCCGAGCGCGACGCCGGCGAGGAAGCCCAGGAAGGCGGCCACGCCCGCCAGCAGCAGCGTGTTGCCGACCGCGCGCATCACCTCCGTCAGCACCGGGCGGCCCGTGGCGATGGAGGTGCCCAGATCCCCGCCCAGCGCCTTCATGATCCACAGGCCGAACTGCACCGGCAGCGGCCGGTCGAAGCCGTAGGCGGTCCGGAGCTGCTCCTGCAGCGCCACCGAGGCGTCGGGCGGCAGGATCGAGACGAGCGGGTCGCCCGGCGCGATGTGGACCAGGAGGAAGCAGACCAGCGCCACGAAGAAGACGATGGGAACGACGTAGACGAGGCGCTTCAGGACATAGGAGATCAAGGGCCGGCTCCGGTTCGGCGGACGGGGTCGGGGAAGGAGAGGGGCCGGCGGACGAGCCGGCCCCGGTTCGTCACTCCTCTATGGTGATGGGCGAGAAGTCGACGAACCAGCTCTGCGGCTGGACGAAGCCCTTGATCTTCGGCGCCAGCGCGCGCGGGCCCACATCATGCGCCACGAAGAGGAAGGACGCCTCGTCCACCGCCGCCTGGTGCAGCTCGGCCAGCGCCGCGTCGCGCGCCTCGGGCTCGAAGGCGGTGCGCGCCCGGTCCGCCAACTCGTCGAACAGCGGCTCGTTGATGTAGCCCCAGTTGTTGGACACGGGCGGGGCCATCTCGGAGTGGAGGAAGCGGACCATGGCGAAGAACGGGTCCATGGTGGCCGCCGTCACATTGGTGGCGTGCGCGCCGTTGGCCGTCGGCGCGTCGGCGCCCAGCCGCCAGTTGGTGAAGAGCGTGTTCCACTCGATCACGTCCAGCTCGACGTCGAAATAGCACTCCGCCAGCGCCTGCTGCATGTACTCGTTCATCGGCAGCGGCTGCATCTGGCCGGAGCCCGAGGCCGAGGTCTGCGTCTTCACGCGCAGGCGGTTGGTGGCCGAAAAGCCGCTCTCCTCCATCAGCCGGCGCGCCTCGTCCGGGTCGTAGGTGATCTGGAACTCGGGATTGCCGCGCCAGGGATGGCCCTCCTCCACGAAGCCCGTGGCCGGCACCATCAGCCCGCCCAGAAGCCCGTCGCGCAGGCCCTCGCGGTCGATGCACAGATTGGCGGCCTTGCGCACGTTGATGTCGTTCCAGGGCGAGCCCTCCAGGCGGGAGAACTGCCAGGGCCAGATATGCGGCTGCTCCGTGGCCTCGATCACGAAGCCGCGCGCCTCGATCTGCGGGATGGAGTCGGGCGCGGGCGCCTCGATCCAGTCCACCTGGCCGGAGAGGAGCGCGGCGGTGCGCGCATTGGCCTCGGGCATGGGCAGCAGCACCATCCGCTCGACGCCCGGCACGCGGTCGGCGTTCCAGTACTCCTCGTTGCGCACCAGCTCCAGCCGCTCGCGCGGCACGAAGGCGTCCATCTTCCAGGGCCCGGTGCCTGAGGCGTCGGCCGCGAAGCGCTCCCAGGCCTGCGCGGCGCGAGCCTCGCCCTCGGGCAGCGCGTCGTAAATCGACTGCCAGTGCGCCGGGCTCGCCATGAAGAGGTTGGTGAGGTTGATGGGCAGGAACGAGTCCGGCTCGGACGTGACGAGCACCACCGTATATTCGTCCAGCGCCTCGGCCGAGCGCAGCGTGGGCATGCGCGAGGCGGTGACGCCCACCTGGCTGGCGTCGAAATGCGGCGCGTCCTCGTTCAGCACCTTCTCCACGTTCCAGACCACGGCCTCGGCATTGAAGGGCGATCCGTCGTGGAAGGTCACGCCCTCGCGCAGCGTGAAGGTCCAGCGCGTGTTGTCCTGCGGGTCGACCGCCCATTCCGTGGCCAGGCCCGGGATCAGCGTCGAGGCCTCGTCGGAGGAGGAGAGGTCCCACATGGTCAGCGCGTCGTACATGGTGAGGCCGGTGAAGCGGTTGCCCTCGAACCCCTGGTCCGGCTGGCCGAGCGTGCGCGGGATGTCGGCGGCCGTCATCGCGATGCGCAGGACCGTCTCGGCGCTGGCGGCGGACGAGCCGAGCATCAGGACGGCCAGCGCCGCGCCTCGCAGCAGGGATGGGTTAAACTTGGGCATTGGCGGTTCCCTCTCATGGCGGTCTTGCTGGAAACGTTCCAAGCAACGAACGTGCCAGTTGCGGAAAGCCCGGTTTGCGCCCTCCCAAGGCGTGGAAAGCGGGCGTTTGCCTACTGTCTCTGTGCAGATTGCCCAATAATCTTGCATACAGGATGATTGGAACGCGTATCTGCGAGTGTATGCAGATCAGGGGTGCAGCAGCGCCGGGATCTGGCGCCGGAAGGAGAGGCGCCCGCGCTTGTAGGCGAGGAGGGCGGGGGCGATCGTGGCCAGGGCGGCGGTTTCGTCCGGCGCGTCGAGGAGCACGAGGTCGGCGGGCTTGCCGATGTCGATCCCGTAATCGGCAAGGCCCATCAACCTCGCCGGAAGGCGGGTGACGAGGTCGAGGCAGCGCGGGAATTCGTCCGGCTCCACATGCAGCGCGTTGGCATAGAGATTGGCGATGCGCAGGAGCGAGCCGTCACCGAACGGGGTGAAGGGGTTCAGCACGTTGTTGGTGGCCAGCGAGGCGAGCACCCCGTGCCCGGCGGCCAGGCGGTGCACCGGGGCGATGCCGCGCGGCGTGTCGAAGCGCCGCTCGCGCCCGTTGAGATAAAGGTCGGTCGCGGGCAGGGCGGTGACGGCGACGCCGGCCTCCGCAAGACACCGCGCGGCCTGCGCGAAGGACGTCTCGTCCATGGCCGAAAGCTTCGTCGCATGGCCGATGGCCACGCGCCCCTGCCGGCCGCGCCGCTCGCTCTGGCGGCAGATCTCGAAGAGCAGCGCGCCTTGCGGGTCGATGTCGAAGTCGAGATGGAAGTCGAGGTCGAGATCGCGCTCCTGCGCGATGGCGAACAGCCGCTCGATCTGGGCGTGCGGGTCCGTGTCGGTGTAGGGGCAGCCGCCCAGGAGGTCGGCGCCCGCGTCCAGCGCCCGCAGGAGAAGCGCTTCGGTGCCCGGATCGTTGGTCAGCCCTTCCTGCGGGAAGACGCAGACGGACAGGTCGATGGCGAAGGCATAGTCGCGCTTCAGCGCCATGATCGCCTCGAAGGAGCGCAGCTCGACGCGCGGGTCGACCTCCAGATGGGTGCGCATGTGGGTGGTGCCGTGCAGGATCGCCCGCTCCAGGGTGCCGGCCCCCCGCGTCCGCACATCCTCCACCGTGAAGCCGCGCTTGGCGGCCGCGACCGCGGCGATCGCCCCCTTCAGCCCGCCGGCCCCGCAGGCGCAGCCCATCAGGCAGGACTTGTCGAGATGGACATGGCTGTCCACGAAGCCGGGAATGACGAGCCGCCCGCCGGCGTCCTCCTCCGCCCGCCCGGCCGGAAGCTCGGCCCCGATCGCGGCGATGCGCCCGTCCTTCACGCCGACGGCATGGAGGCCGGGGCGCCCTGTGAGCGCGGCGCGGCGAAGGACGAGATCGAAGGGGGCGGTGTCGGTCACGGCGATCCTGGGGCGAAAGCCTCTTGCGTGTCGAGGCGCAGTGCATACAATAACTGCATTCAATTGTGAACGGCATGGATGGACGGGCGATGAGCGATCGCGACCTCGAAGCGGTGAAGGCCTATCTCGACGCCACCATGGCGCCCGATCCGGTGCGCGCCGCGCGGCACGTGGCGCCCGGCTTCACGGTGCGCTTCACCGGCGGGCGGGTGTTCCGCACGCCGGAAGGGCCGACGAGCTTCAATGCCGCCCGCTATCGCTGGGTGAAGAAGCGTATCGAGCGCTACGACGTGGTGCCCGGCGAGGGGGGCGAGACGATCGTCTACAGCCTCGGCACGCTCCATGGCGAATGGCCGGACGGCACGCCCTTCGAAGGCAATCGCTATGTCGACCGCTTCGTGGTGCGCGACGGGCTGATCCTGGAGACGGACGTGTGGAACGACAGCGCGGAGTGGATTCTCGATCCGGCCTGCCAGCAGGAGCGGATGGCCGCCGCCTGAATTCTCGAACGGTCTCTCAGGCCTCTTTCGCCCGCCGCCGTCTGGGGGGCGGCGGGGCAGGGGGTGCTGCGTAGGGCGCCAGGATTTCCATGAGGTCGCGGCCCGAACTGCCGGGGGCCTGGAGGAGCGCGCGTTCGGCGACGGCCTCCAGATGCGTCGCCATCAGCTCGGCGGCCTTGGCCGCGTCGCCTTCCACCAGCGCGTCGATCAGCGCCAGATGCTCGTTCACCGCGCATTCGGAGGAGTGCGGACGCCCGAAGGTGGAAAGCGAAAGCCCGGCGCGGTAGGAGATTTCCGAGACGTAGCGGATGAGGATGGGGCGCCCGGTCATCTCGGCGAGCCGCACGTGGAAGGCGGTGGCAAGGCGGATGGCGTTGCCCGCCGCGCCGTGCCGGGCCTCGTCCTCCTGGCGCACCATGGCGCGCAGCTCGGCCACCTGCGCGGCCGTCAGCCGCCCGGCCAGATGGCGCATCACCAGCCGTTCCAGCTCCACGCGCACGTCGAAGATGTCGCGCGCATCCTCGAAGGAGGGCGTGGCGACCACCGCGATGCGGTTGCGCCGCAAGTCCACCAGCCCTTCCGCCGCGAGCTGGCCGAGGGCGTGTCGCGCGATGGTGCGGCTCACGCCGAAGCGCTCGCCCAGCGCATCCTCGGGCAGCCGGTCGCCGGGCGCCAGCGCGCGCTCGATCACCGCGCGCCGGATCGCCTCGCAGATGATGCGCGCCCTGTCGCCCTGACCCTGGTCGGCGTCCATGCCCTCGTCTCCGCGCCCCGTTTCCCCGATGGCGATAAACCCGCCGGCCCCCGCACGCAACGCATACAGTGCGCACCGGCGAGCGCGCATTTCAGGCATGTCGCCCATCCCGTGGGCAGTGGCCGGGCGGCGCCTGCGCCTGCCGGATGATGGCGGGCGAGGCCGGGCCCGCATTTCCGGGATGCCGGGTCATCTGGCATCTATATTGCATACAGTTTTGTACAGAACAGCATGCAGGAACTCATTGCCCAATGCTTGATCAAGGCCCTCCGCCCCCCGAACCCGGTTCGGCCGCGCCCGGCATGCCGTCGGCGATCGAGCTGTCGCGCGCCGGGGTGGCCTTCGGCCGGGGCGACAAGCGCGTCACGGCGCTCCAGCCCACGGACCTGCGCATCGCGGAGGGCGAGTTCGTGGCGCTGGTCGGGCCGTCCGGCTGCGGCAAGTCCACCATACTGAAGCTGGCGAGCGGGCTCCTGAACCCCTCGGAGGGCGTGGTGCTGGTGGGCGGGCGCGAGGTGGGCGCCAAGGCGCTGCGCATCGGCATGGCCTTCCAGAACCCCACCATGCTGCCTTGGCTCACCATCGAGCGCAACGTGATGCTGCCCCTGAAGATCGTGCAGCCCTACAGGTCGCAGTTCCGCGCCAAGCGGAAGGGCGAGTTCCGCGATCGCGTCCATGCGCTGCTCGCCGAAGTCGGCCTCTCGCGCTTTGCCGGGCACTATCCCTGGCAGCTTTCGGGCGGCATGCTGCAACGCGCCAATCTGTGCCGCGCGCTCGTCCACGAGCCGCGCCTCCTGCTTCTGGACGAGCCCTTCGGCGCGCTCGACCAGTTCACCCGCGAGGAATTGTGGGGCGCGCTCCAGGCGCTGTGGATGAAGATGCGGCCCACCGTTCTCCTCGTCACCCATGATCTGAAGGAGGCGGGCTATCTGGCCTCGCGCATCTGCGTGATGAGCGCGCGGCCGGGCCGCATCATCAGCGACAGCCCGGTCGAGTTCGCCCGCCCGCGCACCGTGCCGATGACCTTCGAGCCCGATTTCGTGGCGCTGAACCAGCGCCTGCGCGGGCTGATCGAGGAAGCGCGCACGAACGCGACGGAAGGAGAAGCCCCATGAGCTACGAGATTCGCCGCCGCCTCTCGGCCGGCCTCCTCATCCTCGGCTTCTTCGTGGCCTGGGAGGTGCTGTGCATCCTCCTGAACGTGTCCGACCTCGTCCTGCCGCGCCCGAGCCAGGTGGTGGAGACCCTCGTCGCGCGCTTCCCCGTCCTGTGGCCGCATATTCTCCAGACAGTCTACACCACCATGCTGGGCTTCGCGCTGGGCGTCGTGGTGGGCGTGTCCATCGGCGCGGTGATCGGCGTGTCGCGCACCGCCTACGATACGGCCTATCCGCTGCTCATCGGCTTCTCGTCCATCCCGAAGGTGGCGGTGGTGCCGATCTTCGTCCTGTGGTTCGGCGCGGGCACGGTGCCGGCGGTGCTCACCGCGCTGGCCATGTGCTTCTTCCCCATCGTGGTCAACATCGCCACCGGCCTCGCCACCACCGAGCCGGAGCTGGAGGACGTGCTTAAGGCGCTGGGGGCGAGCAAGCTGGACATATTGTGGAATGTGGGCCTGCCGCGCACCATGCCCTTCTTCTTCGCCTCACTGAAGATCGCCGTGACCTTCGCCTTCGTCGGCACGGTTCTGGCCGAGACGGTGGCCTCCAATCGGGGCATCGGGAACGTGATGATGAGCGCCTCGTCGAATTTCGACGTGCCGCTCGTCTTCGCCGGCCTCTTCATCCTCTCGGCCCTGGGCGTCGCCCTCTACGTCGTCTTCTCCCTCATCGAGGGGCGCGTCGCCGGCTGGGCCACCCGCCGCGCCGACCCTTCCGCCGCCTGACATCCCGCAACCTCAAGCCCAAGGAGCCTTCCCCATGCGCAAGACAGGCCTTTTCGCCCTCGCCCTCACGCTTCTGTCGTCCAGCGCCGCCCTGGCCGAGACGAATATCCGCTTCACCCTCGGCTGGAAGACGCAAGGCTCGGACGCGGCCATGCTGCTCGCGCAGGAGAAGGGCTATTTCGCCGAGGAAGGGCTGAACGTGACCATCGATCAGGGCGAGGGGTCGGGCGCGACCGTCACCCGCATCATGTCGGGCACCTACGACGCGGGGTTCGGCGACATCAACGCCATCATCCAGAATGCCTCGGCGCGCCCGGACGAGGCGCCGGTGATGGTCTACAACATGTGGAGCAACCCGCCCTTCACCATCGTTTCCAGGAAGGAGACGGGCATCGAGAGCCCGGACGACCTTGCCGGCAAGACGCTGGGCGGCGCGCAGGGCACGCCCACGACGCGCCTCCTGCCCGTCTTCGCGCGCAGCAACGACATCGATCTCGACGCCATCCGCATCGACAACATGGCCCCGAACCTTCAGGAGCCGATGCTGATCCGCGGCGACATCGACGGCGCGATGGTCTTCAACATCACCAGCTATTTCAACCTCCTCCTCAACCGGCAGGACCCGGACGCGGACTATAACTGGCTGAACTTCGGCGATTACGGGCTGGACCTCTATTCCAACGGCGTCATGGTCTCGCAGGCCATGATCCGCGACAATCCGGAGGCGGTGGCCGGGCTCGTGCGCGCCATCAACAAGGCGGCCGTGGAGATCGGCCTCGACCAGGAGGCCGGCGGCGACGCCATCATGGCCTATGACAACCTCGTCAGCCGCGACATGGAGATGCGGCGCCTGCGCTTTGCCTACGAGACCCTCATCGTCTCGGAGGAGACGGCGGAACTGGGCATCGGCGACCTCGACGACGAGCGCCTCGCGCGCGCCATCGACATCGTGGTGGAGGGCTACGAGCTGGAGACGACCCCGGAGGTCTCGCAGGTCTTCACGCGGCAGTTCCTGCCGGCCCGCGAGGAGCGCGAGCTGGTCTACGAGGCCAACTGAGCCTGCGCCCGAGGCCCCGGCCGGGTCAATCCGCCGGGGCCTTTGCGCCACCCGTCGCGTCGGCATCGGCAGGGCCGGTTCGTCCGCATGGGGACGGTTTTTCAGGCAGGGGGGACGAGGATGTCGATCGTGCAGACGACGCCGGCGGGCTCGTAGCGGATCAGGACCTCGCCATCGAGTTCGGAGGCCAGGCTGCGCTCGATCAGCCGCGAGCCGAAGCCCTTGCGTTGCGGCGGCGCGACCGCCGGCCCGCCCTTCTCCTGCCACCGGAAGCGCAACCGGCTGGAATCGCGCCCTTCCTCGATCGTCCAGGTGATGTCCACGGTTCCCCCGTCCGCGGACAGGGCGCCGTATTTCACCGCATTGGTGCAAAGCTCGTGGATGGCCATCGACAGGGCGAGCGCCGTCTTCGGATCGAGCGAGACGCCCGGCCCTTCGAGGCGGAAGCGCGTGTCACCCTCGGCGTGGTGAGGCTGTACGACCCTCTCCATGACCATGCGCAGGTCGGCTCTCGACCAGCTCGTCTCGGTGAGGATGTCATGGGCCTTGGCGAGGGCCACGAGCCGGGCGGAGAAGGCCAGCCGCGAGGCTTCGAAACGCTCCGGGTCGCGAAAGGTCTGGCTGGCGATGGCCTGGACCGTGGCCAGCGAGTTCTTCACGCGGTGGTTGAGCTCGTTGATCATCAGCCGCAGATGGGTTTCGCTCTGCTTGCGCTCGGTCACGTCCACGCCGTCCACGAAGACGCCGGCGATCGTGCCGTCCGTGTCGATGATGGGCTGGTAGACGAAATCGACATAGCGCTCGTCCACCGGGCCGCCCTGCGTGACCTGGACGGCGTATTGGGCGCCGGTCGAGGCGAAGGCCTGCCCGGTGCGGTAGACGCGGTCGAGAAGTTCGACATAGCCTTGAGCCGCCGCATCGGGAAGCGCCTCGGCGACGCTCCTGCCCAGCACCTCGCGATGGCCGATCAGCTTCTGATAGGCGGGGTTGGCGAGTTCGAAGACGTGGTCGGGGCCGCGCAGCACGGCCATGAAGCTCGGCGCCTTCTCGAAGAGCTGCGTCAGCCGTTCGCGCTCGGCCATCAGGGCGGCGGTGGAGCGGACGCGCTCGGACGCATCGCTCGTGACGCAGAGCAGGCCCACCACATCGCCGGATGCCTCGCGCAGCGGCATGTAGGCGAAGGACCACCAGGTCTCCTCGGGAAAGCCGTTTCGCATCATGGTGAGCGGCATCTTGTCGAAGCGCGATCCCTCGCCCTCGAGCGCACGCCTGGCGATGGGCGAGATGTCGTCCCAGATGTCGGACCAGAGCTCGGCGAAGGGCCGGCCGAGCGCGCCCGCGGCCTTCGCGCCTAGAAGCGGGTGGTAGCTGTCGTTGAAGAAGAAGGGGAGGTCCGTCCCCCAGGCTCCCCAGGCGATGAACATGGGCTGCGGGGAGGATAGCATCGTGGCTAGATTGGCCTTCAGGACCTCGGGCCAGCCCTCCGGCGGGCCGAGAGGCGTCGCCGCCCAGTCCTTCTCGCGCATCTGCGCCCCCATGAGGCCGCCCGCCGCCATGAAGGCCGTGCCGGAACGGCCCGCGCTGTCCGCGCCCGGATACCTGTCCACTTCGGCTCGCTCCGATCGCCCGATGCTCTCAGCCGGACTTATGAAGGGGACAGGGACGGGAAGACAAGCGGCGAAGCGCCGAAGGGCCGCGTTTGCCGGCGGCAAGGGGGCGGCCGGCTCCAGCCCTCGGCAGGCGGTCATGCCGCCCCCTGCCGTTCCACCGCCCGGCCGAGGGTGAGCATCACGAGGGCGCCGGTGAGGACGGCGAGGGACGAATAGACGATCGCGCCCGTGGGGCCGAAGCCGTCGATGAGGAGGCCGCCGAGGATCGCGCCGGTGGCGATGGCGACCTGGAAGCTGGAGGACAGGAGCGCGCCCGCGCTTTCGGCATGGTCGGGCGCCGCGCGCGCGTTCCAGATGGAGGCCGAGACGGGAAAGGCGCCGAAGGCCAGGCCCCAGATGGCGGTGGCGGCGAAGGCGAGGCTGGCCACCGTGCCGAAGAGGACGAGGGCGAGAGCGGCGGCGGCGATGAGGAGCGAGCAGCCGGCCACGGCCCAGGCGGGGCTGCGCGCCGCGACCGCGCCTCCGGCGACATTGCCCAGGAAGCCGCCGAGGCCGAAGGCCAGGAGCGCGAGCGAGATGGTGGAGATCTCCAGGCGGGGCACCTCTTCCAGGAACGGCCGGATGAAGGTGAAGCCGGCGAAATGCCCGGAGATGACGAGGAGGATGGTTCCAAGGCCGACCAGCACGGCGCGCCGGGAAAGGGCCGCCCTGAAGGAGGCGATGCCCGGCGCGGCCGCCGCCGGGAGGCTGGGAAGGGTCGCCATCTGGAGCGCAAGCGCGAGGGCGCCGATGCCGGACGCGGCCAGGAAGGTCGCCCGCCAGCCCCACACTTCGCCGAGAAACGCGCCGAGCGGGGCGGCGAAGACCGTGGCGAGCGAAACGCCCATGATGATGATGGACATGGCCCGGGGGACCATGGCGGAGGGAACGAGACGCAGGGCGAGCGCCGTCATCATGGCCCAGAAGCCGCCGAGCGCGAAGCCCAGCATCGCCCGGGCGAGGAGCAGCACCGTGATGTTCCATGCATAGGCCGAGAGGATGCCGGAGACGACCAGCATCGCCATCAGGCCCCAGACGATCTTCTGCCGGTCCAGCCGGCCCGAAAAGAGCACGAGGAGCGGCCCGGCGATCGCGGCGACCACGGCCGTGGCGGTGATCGCCTGCCCGACAGCGCCGTTGGATACGCCCAGCTCGCTCGCCATGGGGGTCAGCAAGCTGACCGGCAGGAACTCCGCCGTCACAAGGCCGAAGACGCCGAAGGCGAGGGAGAAGACGGCCGCCCACGCGGCCGGCGTTTCGGACTGTGCGTCGGCGGCGGGTGCTGCCAGTTCGGGAGAGCGGATGAGGTCGGACATGGAAAGGGCCCTGATGGTGCGCTGCGAAAGAGAGGCGAAGCTAGGCTCGTCCTTCTGGCGTTTCCATGCTAGAAAATCCGTCATGCTTGACCGTTCGTCCAAATCTGAACGCTCCCACGACCCGCTGACCGATATGCTGCGCGGCCTGCGGCTCGATGGGGTGGAATATGCCAGGTGCCGCATGTCCGGCGCATGGAGCCTCTTCTATCCGGCGCAGGAACACGCCCATTTCCACTTCGTTTCCGGCAAGGGCTGCTGGCTGTTGGCGCCCGACGGGCGATGGAGCGAGCTGACGGCGGGCGACGCCGTGCTCGTGCCGCGCGGGGCCGCGCACGGCCTTGCCAGCGCTCCGGGCCTCGAGCCGCGCCCGTTCCCGCGCCGCGACTGCCGCGCCATCTGCGAGAACGTGCTGGACTACGGCGAGGCGGACGCCGGGGGCGGCGACGTTTCCGTGCTGTTCTGCGGCTCCATGCGCTTCAACCTCGACGGCCTGCATCCTCTGCTGCGCATGATGCCCGATCTGATGCGGGCGCAGGAGCTGATGGTGAGCGAGCCGGCGATCCCGCATCTGCTCGATGCCATGATATCCGAATGCGCCATGAACCGTGTGGGCGCGAGCGGCATACTGGCGCGCCTGGCGGATGTAATGGCCGCGCAGATCATCCGCTCCTGGGTCGAGCATGGCTGCGGCGATGCGGCGGGGTGGATCGCGGCCGTGCGCAATCCGGAGGTCGGCCGCGTGCTGGCGTCCATCCATGCCGAGCCGGACCGGGAATGGACGGTCGCCGAGCTGGCCCAGCTGATGGGTGTTTCGCGCTCCGGCTTCGCGGCCAAGTTCGCCGCCATCGTCGGCGAAACGCCCTCGCGCTACGTCACGCAGGTGCGGATGCACCAGGCGCGGCAGTGGATTCTGCGCGACCGGATGCGCATCGCGGAGGCGGCCCATCGCCTCGGCTACGATTCCGAGGCCTCGTTCAGCCGCGCCTTCAAGCGCGTCATCGGCACCGCGCCGGGAAAGCTGAGAGCCCTCGCGGCCTGAGCGGCGAAAGCCGGGAGCAAGGAGGCGCGGTTTGACTGTCATGCGATGGCATGTCATCGGCAAGGGAGAATAGAAACCGAGGGCCTCGCAGCTTTGTTCAGTCGATCGGCTCATATTCCCGGCCAGGCGCATGGTTTCGCCCATCTTGGGGCGGCACTTTTTCTGGCGCTGGCGGTCATCATTCTTGCATCGTGCGGAAGCGCCCACGCCGGCGATTTGCGCGAGGCGCTGGCCGGGGCCTATTCGGGCAACCCATCGCTGAACGCATCACGGGCCGAACTGCGCGCCACGCAGGAGAGCGTGCCTCAGGCAAGGGCCGGGGCGCGCCCGTCCGCGAGCGTGCAGGCGCGTGCGTCTGCCATCGGGCGCGGAGAGCCGCCGCGCGCCGGCGGCGTCGACGGGGCTGTCGAGCGGCCGGGCCCGCGCTCCGCTGCCGGGCGCTGACCGCCGAAGGATTCGGCCCGAAGGCCGTGCATCCGAAACCCTGAAATCTCCTCCTTCTCCCGCGAACGGACGTCAGCGATGCTCGGCAGGTTCTTCAATGCGACGACGGCGACCTTTCTGGCGATCGTCGTCCTCGTCGTGGTCTGGATCGGTAGCGGGATGATCGAGCGCGCCCCGCCGACCGCGCCCGAGCGGGCGGCGGCGGTGAGGCCGAGCGTGGCCGCCAGCACCAGCCGGGCGCGGGAGGTGACGAACGAGCTGCTCCTCTACGGCGATGTCGAGCCGGTGCAGATCGCCACGGTGCGCGCCCGCACCGACGGCGTGATCGAGGAGATCGTGTCGCAGGGGCTCGATGTGGAGGCGGGTGATGCGCTGGCGCAGCTTTCGGCCGACGACCGCATCGCGCGGCAGGCGCGGGCCGAGGCGCAGGTCGCGCAGGCCCTGCAGGCTTTCGACGGCGCCGTACAGCTCTTCGAGCGCGGGGTGGGCCCCGAAACCAATGTGCAGGGCACGCGGGCCGAGCTGGAAGCGGCGCGCGCGGAGCTGCGGGCCATCGAGCTGGAGATCGCCAACACGGCGCTGACCGCGCCCATCGCCGGCGTCGTCAACCGCGTCATCGCCGATCTCGGCGCCTTCGTCTCGGCCGGGGGCGAGG
Organism: Aureimonas populi; assembly: GCF_017815515.1. Lineage (NCBI taxonomy): Bacteria > Pseudomonadati > Pseudomonadota > Alphaproteobacteria > Hyphomicrobiales > Aurantimonadaceae > Aureimonas > Aureimonas populi. Next base: position 480,324 of record NZ_CP072611.1, on the reverse strand, counting down.
TCATCGAGATCGTGGACAACGATCCGCTGCTCGCCGTCGTCAACGTCCAGCAGCGGGACATCTCGCATGTGCGCCGTGGCATGCCGGCGCGGGTCTCCTTCATCGGCGGCGAGCAGCGCGAGGGCACGGTCCGCTTCGTCTCCCCGCTCGCGGACGCGGCCACGCGCACCTTCCGCGTCGAGGTGGAGGTGGCCAATCCCGAGGGCAACCTGCCCTCGGGCATCAGCGCGGAAGTCGTCATTCCCGTAGACACGGTCATGGCGCACTACATTTCGCCCGCCCTCGCGCGCCTCGATGCCGAAGGGCGCATGGGCGTCTACGTCGTCGACGAGGAGAGCCGCATCCAGTTCGTGCCCATGCAGATCGTCAACGCGGATGCAGGCGGCATCTGGGTGAACGGGCTTGAAGAGGGCGCGAGGATCGTCACGATCAGCCGGGGCGCGCTCTCGCCCGGCCAGGAGGTGGAGGTCCAGGAGACGCCGGCGGGCTACCTGACCGGCGAGACGGCCGAGGAGGACGAGGCGGCGGCCGCGACCCTGCCGGACGAGGCCGCCGAGGCCGTGCCGCAGGACGACCTCTGATGCACGCCATCATCGCCGCGTCCTTCACCCGCGCCCGCACGGTTGCCCTCGGGCTCGTCCTCATCATGCTGGCGGGCGCGTTCGCCTATGTCTCGATCCCGAAGGAGGCCAACCCGGAGGTCGAGATTCCCTATTTCATCGTCACCGTCACCTATGCCGGTGTTTCGGCCGAGGATTCGGCGCGGTTGATGGTGCAGCCGCTGGAGCGGCGATTGCAGTCGATCTCGGGCCTTCGCGAGATGACCGCGCAGGCCAGCGACGGCTTCGCCTCCATCATCCTGGAATTCGAAGCCGGCTCCGACAACCGCTCCGCGCTTCAGGACATCAAGGACGAGGTGGACCAGGCGATCCCGGACCTGCCGCCCGGCGCCGACCGGCCGGTCGTGACCGAAGTGGACATGTCGCAGTTCCCGATCCTGACGGTGGCGCTTTCGGGCGCGGTGCCGGAGCGCGAGCTCATCGGCATCGGCCGCGAGCTGCGCGACAGGCTCGAGGGGATCTCGGGCGTGCTGGAGGTGGAACTGACGGGCGAGCGCGCGGACCTGATGGAGATCATCGTCAATCCGCTGGCCATGCAGTCCTACAACCTCTCGCACCAGGATATCTCCCAAGCCATCCAGAGCAACAACCAGCTCATCGCGGCGGGTGCGTTCGATACCGGTTCGGGGCGCATCGGCGTTTCGGTGCCGGGCACCATCTCCGGCATCGCCGACGTGCTCTCCATCCCCGTGCAGGTGAACGAGGGAACGGTGATCCGGGTGCAGGACGTGGCTGAGGTGCGCCAGACCTTCGAGGACGCCACCAGCTTCGCGCGCCTCGACGGGCAGGCCACGATCGGCCTCGACATCAGCCGCGCGACGGGCGCCAACATCATCCAGACCATCGCCGCCGTGCAGGACGCAGTGGACGAATCGCGGGCCGACTGGCCGGAGGCGATCCGCGTCGATTATCTCCAGAACCAGGCGGAGGACATCGAGGAGCTGCTCGGGGACCTCGAGAACAACGTCATCGCCGCCGTTCTGCTCGTCATGCTCACCACGCTGCTCGGCCTCGGCATCCGCCCCTCGCTGCTCGTGGCCCTGTCCATCCCCGGCTCGTTCCTCGGCGGCATCCTGGTGATCTACCTGATCGGCTTCACGCTCAACATCGTGGTGCTGTTCGGGCTCATCCTCGTGGTCGGCCTCCTCATCGACGGCACCATGGTGGTGGTGGAGCTTGCGGACCGCTATCGAAGCGAGGGGATGGAGCGGCGCGAGGCGTTCCTGAACGCCGCCCAGCGCATGTGCTGGCCGGTCTTCTCGGCGACGGCCACCACCGTGTTCGTCTTCGTCCCGCTCCTGTTCTGGCCGGGCATCGCGGGGCAGTTCATGATCTACCTGCCCGCGACGGTGATCGTCACGCTGATCATCTCGCTGACCATGGCGCTCGTCTTCGTGCCCGTGATGGGCTCGGTCGTGGGCGGGGGCACGCCGGCCGCGCCGGTCGAGGGCGGCAGGCGCCCGGCCTTCTACGACAGGCTGCTCGACGCCACCATCGCCCGGCCGGGGCTGGCGCTCGGCCTGAGCGTGCTGGCCCTTCTCGGCTCGCTGTTCTTCGCGCTCAGCTACAATCGGGGCGTCGAGTTCTTCCCGTCCACCGAGCCGGAGCGCGCGCAGATCCAGGTCAGCGCCGACGGCAACCTGTCCGTCGCGGAGGCCGACCGGCTGGTGCGCCTCGTGGAGAACGAGATCATCGGGACGGCCGGGGTGGAGCGCGTCTATTCGCGCACCATCGGCTCGGTGGAGGCGCGCCTGCGCTCCAGCCTGCCGCCGGACGTCATCGGCACGTTGCAGGTGGATTTCCTCGACTGGCGCATCCGCCCGCAGGCCTCCCTCATCGTGGAGGAGCTTCGCGCCGCCGCCGGCACGGTGCCGGGCGTGGGCGTGCAGATCGAGCAGCAGCAGGGCGGGCCGGGCAGCGGGCGGCCGGTGGAGGTCGAGATCTCGGCGCAGGACCGCAGCCTGCTGCCGGCCGCCGCCGCGCAGCTCCAGGCGCTGATGGCCGGGCAGGGCACCTTCGTCGACGTGACCAGCGACGTGCCCCAGCCGAACCCGGAAGGGCGTATCCTGGTGGATCGCGAGCAGGCGGCGCGCTACGGGGTGGACATGGCCTCGGTCGGCGCGGCGGTGCAGCTCCTGACCGACGGCGTCGTCCTCGGCAACTTCCTGCCCTCCTTCGCCGACGAGGAGGTGGACATCACGCTCCGCTACCCCGTCGAGGACCGAAACTTCTCCCAGCTCGCCAATCTCAGGATCTCGGCGCAGGGGCAGATGGTGCCCATCTCCAACTTCGTGCGCATCGAGGCGGGGCCGGCGACCTCGGTGATCAACCGGGTGGATTCGCGCAACGTCCAGACCGTCACCGCCGACGTGGCCGAGGGCACCACGGTGGCCGCCGAGCTCGCCATTCTGCAGCAGGCCATCGCTCAGGCCGATTTCGGCGACGGGGTGGACGTGACCTTCGGCGGCGAGCTGGCGGATCAGGAGGAGGCCGGCACCTTCCTCCTGGTGGCCTTCGTGGTCGCGATCTTCCTCATGTTCATCGTCTTCCTCACGCAGTTCGACAGCTTCTTCCAGAGCTTCCTGGTGCTGTCGGCCATCCTCTTCTCCATCGGCGGCGTGCTCTTCGCGCTGGTGCTGCGCCAGGAGCCCTTCGCCATCGTCATGAGCGGCATCGGCATCATCGCTGCGGCGGGCATCGTCATCAACAACAACATCGTGTTGATCGACGCCTATAACGAGCACCGCGCCAACGGGCTGTCGCCCGACGAGGCGGCCAGGCGCTCGGGCACGGAGCGCTTCCGCCCGGTGCTGCTGACCGCCGTCACGACCGTGGCGGGGCTCTTCCCCATGGTGATCGGCCTGACCGTCGACTTCATGGCGCGGGACGCCTTCTTCGGCGCGCCTTCGGGCCAGTACTGGGTGCAACTCTCCACCGCCATCGTGGGAGGGCTCGTCTTCTCCACCATCGTCACCATGCTCCTCACCCCGACCCTTCTGGCGTGGGACGGGCGTCGGCGCGAGCGTGGCGCGGCCAGAGCCGCGGGCCGGGCGGTGCCGGCCGGCTGAGGCGGCCGCCGGCACTCCGGCCGATGCCGCCTCGCGCGGGAGTTGACCCTGCCTGGGGCGCGTGGCACATCCGCCCCTCCCTTATCCGGAGCGCGTCGACGTGGCATCCTCATCGAGACAGCGGCGCCTGGCATCGCCGGGGCAGGACGCGCAGGACCTCGGGCGCCCGGCCGGCGGCGGCGTGGAGGGCGTCGGAGACCCCTCGCCGGAGGAGGCCGCACGCTTCTCCTCCAAGGCCGTCTGGCCCTATTACTGGATCGCCCGCGTCAACGCCCGCTACCTGCTGCGCATGGAGGAACTGCTCAAGCAGGACGGGCTGGACATCTCGCGCTGGCGCGTCCTCTCCTCGCTGCGCGAGCACGGCACGCTCGGCGTCTCCGAAATCTCCGAATACTGTATCCTGAAGCTCAACACGACGACCAAGATCGTGCAGCGCATGGTGGCCGAGGGGCTGGTGGAAACGCGCTCCAGCCGCTCCGACGGGCGGGTGACGGAAGTCACGCTCACGCCCCAGGGCGCGCAGATGGCGCTTCGCGCGGCCGATGCCGCCCGGATCGTCTTCGAGCGCAGCTTCGCCGATTTCGAGCCCTCGGAGATCGCCCAGATCAACGGGCTCCTGAAGCGGGTCTTCGACCGGCTGGTTTGAGCCGCCTGTCTCCCGCCGGCCTCTCGATGCTCTAAACTTATGCAGGCACGGCGATTGACCAGCACGATCCAATACGGTAATTTTACCGTATTGGATCGTGCCCCGGATCGCGCCGTATGCTGGATATCCCCTCCCACGCCGTTGCCCTGTCCCGCCCGCTCGCGCTGGGAAGCGGCTCGCTGCGCGTGGCGGTCAAGGAGTGCATCGCGGTCGCGGGCCTGCCGACCCGCTGCGGCTCGCCCGCCTTGCAGGACAGCCCGCCGCAGGCCGCTCATGCGCGCGTGGTGGAGGCCCTCCTCGCCGCCGGCTGCGCCATCCTCGGCACCGCCAACATGCATGAGCTGGCCTTCGGCGTGACGGGCGTGAACGCGTTTCTCGGCACGCCCGTCAATCCGAACTGGCCCGCGCGCATTCCCGGCGGCTCCTCCTCCGGCTCGGCGGCGCTCGTCGCCGCCGGCACCTGCGACTTCACCGTGGGCACCGACACCGGCGGATCTGTGCGCATGCCCGCCTGCTGCTGCGGCGTCTTCGGCCTGAAGCCCACCTTCGGGCGGATCGACCGGACAGGCACCCTGCCTGCAGAAAGCTCGCTCGACTGCATCGGCCCGCTCGCCGCCAGCGCGGGGATGCTGGCCCGCGCGATGGAGTGCCTCGACCCCACCTTCCGGCGCGCCGACGCCGCCGGACCGTTCCAGCTCGTGCGGATCGAGGCCGAGGCGGCCGGCGATGTCGCGGCGGCCTTCGCGGGGGCGCTGGCCGGCGTGGCCACGCGCCCCGGCCTGCTTCCGTGCATGCGCCCCGCCTACGAGGCGGGCCTCGTGGTGATCGATGCGGAAGCGGGCCGCGCCTATGGCGCGCTCGCGGCCTCGGGCGCGCCGATGGACGAGACGGTGCGCGCGCGCATCCTGCAAGCGGTGAAGTCCTTCTCCCCGGGGGCGCTGGAGCGGGCCGAGGCGGTGCGGCGGGCGTTCCGGGCCGAGGTGGACCGTGCGCTGGAGAGCGCCGACGCGCTGGTGCTGCCCACCATGCCGGTGGTGCCGCCCACGCTGGAGGAGGCGCGCGACATGCGCGCCCTGATCCCCCTCACGGCTCTCCTGCGGCCCTTCAACCTGTCCGGCCACCCCGCGCTCACGGTGCCCCTGCGCACCGCCGAGGGGCTGCCGGCCGGCCTCCAGCTCGTGGGCCGCCACGGCGAGGACGAGAGGCTCTGCGCGGTGGCCGAATGGCTCGCGCGCCGCATCGCGGGCGAGCCCGCCAATCTCCCAGGACAGGACCGATGAGCATCACGCCCTTCGCCCGCCCGGCGCCGGCGCCGATCGACTTGCCCGCGCTTCTGGACGAGATCCGCGCCCGGCGCGAGGATTTCGAGAAGCTGACCTATGTGCCGCTCGACATGGTGGGCAAGCTCCAGCGCATCGGCGTCTACCGGGCCTTCGTGCCGCGCGAGCTGGGGGGAGACGCGCTTTCGCCGGCCGCCTTCATGGAACTGATCGAGGCGATCTCGGCGGCCGATGCCTCCACGGGCTGGGTGGCGAGCTTCGGCGTCTCCTCCACCTATCTGGCGGCGCTGCCGCGCGAGACGTTCGAGCACATCTACCGGGCCGACCCCGACACGGTCTTCGCGGGCGCGATCTTTCCCCCGCAGCCCGCCGAGCGCACGCCCGCCGGCTTCCGCGTGCGAGGGCGCTGGCCCTACTGCTCCGGCTGCATGGGCGCCTCGCTGATCGGCGCGGGCATCAAGGTGGACGAGGCGGGCAGCGGCGGCCTGCCGCGCATGGTGGTGATGCCGCGCGCGGCCGTCTCCATCAAGCACACCTGGGACACGGTCGGCCTCGCGGCCACCGGCAGCCACGACATCGTGGCCGACGGGGTGGAGGTGGACGAGGCGTGGAGCTTCGTGCGCGGCGCGCCCTCGCAGAGGGAGGAGCCCATCTTCCGCTACCCTTCCATGGCGCTCGCCGCGCAGGTGCTGGCCGTGGTCGGGCTCGGCGCGGCGCGCGAGGCGCTGGACCACATCCATGGCGAGGCCCTCGGGGCCGCCTCGATCACCGGCGCTCCCTCGCTCGGCGCGCGCGCCTATGTCCAGGCCGAGATCGGCCGGGCCGAGGCGCGGCTGCGCGGCGCCCGCGCCTTCTTCTACGACACGGTGGGGGAGGCGTGGGAGAGCGTGCTGGCCGGCGACGAGGTGGGGCAGGCGCTGCGGGTGCGGCTGCGGCTTTGCGCCACGCAGGCCGCCAGCGAGAGCGCCGAGGTGGCGCGCGCCGCCTTCCGCCTGGGCGGGGCCTCGGCCATCGCGCGCGGGCATCCGCTGGTGCGCTGCATGCTGGACGCGGCCGCCGTCGCGCAGCACGCCTTTCTCGGGCTCGGCACCTTCACCTCGGCCGGCGCGGGCCTGGCCGGCGAGAAGACGCCCCCCGGATATCCCTGATCGTTCCCGCGTCCCCTTCCACCCCTGCCGGAGCCAAGCGAACCCATGTCTGCCGTATCGAGCGAACCGAACCGCGACTACGCCGCCCTTTCCCGGGGAGACCGCGTGCGCACCACCATCTACTCGGACCCGGACCTCTTCGAGACCGAGATGGAGAAGATCTTCGGCCGGACCTGGGTTTGGGTGGCCCACACCTCCGAGGTGCCGGAGAAGGGCTCGTTCAAGCGGTCCTGGGTCGGCACGCAGCCGGTGATCGTCTCGCGCGATCGCAAGGGCGAGCTGCACGTCCTCGTCAATCGCTGCCGGCACCGCGCCGCCACGGTGTGCGAGCACGACAGCGGCCGCACCAGCTCCTTCCAGTGCCCCTATCATGGCTGGGGCTACGCGCTGGACGGCTCGCTGCGCGGCGTGCCCTATTCGGAGGGCTACGGCGAGGGCTTCGACAAGTCGCAGTTCGGCCTTCGCCGGCTGAAGGTCGCCACCTATGCCGGGATGATCTTCGCCTCCTTCAACGAGGCGGTCGAGCCGCTGGAGGATTTCCTCGGCCATGCCCGCGTGTGGATCGACCTGTTCATGAAGCAGGGCGGCGGCTTTCCGGTGAAGGCGGCGGGGGAGCACCGGTTCTCCTTCCCCGGCAACTGGAAGATCCAGCTCGAGAACACCACCGACGCCTATCACTTCCCGGTCGTCCACAAGCCCTTCCTCCAGTCGCTCGACGCGCAGACGGAGGAGATGTTCTCCTTCCTCGGCGAGGATGACGGCTTCGTGCAGGACCTGGGCAACGGCCATTCCGTGATGGTCATGATGCCCGAGCTGATCGACCTCGACGCCGACGAGGGCTGGCAGATTCCCGCGCGCTTCTCCGCCCTCGCCGACCAGTTGCGGGAGCGCTACGACGAGGAGCAGGTGCGGCGCATCGTGAAGGCGGTGGGCGGGGTGGGCTTCAACCTCAACCTCTTCCCCAACGCGGCGTGCTCGCTGTCCTTCTTCCGCATCCTGCGCCCGGTGAGCGCCACCGAGACGCATATCCGGCACATCGCGCTCGGCATGGAGGGCGGGCCGCCCGAGGCCAACCAGATGCGCCTGCGCCTGCACGAGCACTTCCAGGGCCCGATGGGCTTCGGCAGCCCGGACGACGCCGAGGTGTGGGAGCGCGTCCAGCGCGGCACGGCCGGCGGGCCGGACCTCGACATCCTCGTCAATCGTGGGGAGGGGCTGGAGAAACAGGGGCTGCACGGCCTGCCGCGCGGCGATGTGAGCGCCGAGACCGGCATGCGCGCCGCCTATGCCATGTGGGAAAGGATGATGGCGCAATGACCGGCGCGGAGGTGATGGAACGGCCGATCGAGGGCGACATCTCGCTGCGCGAGGCGGAGGAGTTCATCTGGCGGGAGGCGGACATCCTCGACCGGGCGGACTACGAGGCATGGCTCGCGCTCTGGGCGCCGGAGGGGCGCTATGTCATTCCGCTGAAGCCCGAGGCGACCGACTTCGAGAACACCCTGAACATCGTCTATGACGACGCGCAGATGCGGCGGATGCGGGTGGAGCGGCTCAGCGGCGGCTTCGCCATCTCGGCCACGCCCGCCGCGCGCACCATCCGCCTCGCCTCGCGCTTCGTGACGATGGAGGCGGGGCCGGGCCTTATCGCCGTGCGCTCGGCCATGCACCTCACCGAGGACAAGTTCGATCGCCAGCGCGTCTTCGTGGCCAATGTCGAGCATCGGCTGGTGCGGCGGGACGGCGCCCTCATGATCCGCGACAAGGTGGTGCGCATGATCAACGCCGACGGAGTGCTGACCTCGATCAGCTATCTCTTCTGATGCCCGCGCCTCTGCCCATCGAGACGCAGACGGCGGTGGTCACGGGGGCCGCGTCGGGGGTGGGCGCGCAGATCGCCCGCGCCCTGCACCGGGCCGGTTTCCGGGTGATCCTTTCCGACAAGGACGAGGCGGCCTGCGATGCCCTCGCCGAGGAGCTGGACCTTGCCTCCGAGACCGCCGTCACCGCCCGGCTCGACATCGCCCGGCCGGAGGATTTCACGGCCGTTCTGGAGAAGACCGTCGCCCGCTGGGGCTCGGTCGAGGTTCTGGTCAACAACGCGGCGGTCACGCGCGCGCGGCCCGTGCTGGAGATCGAGACGGCCGAGTTCGACGAGGTGATGGCGATCAATGCGGGCGGCACCTTCTCGGGCTGCCGCATCTTCGGGCGCCATTTCAAGGAGCGCGGCTACGGGCGCATCGTCAACCTCGCCTCGCTCGCCGGGCAGAACGGCGGCACGGCGACGGGCGCGCACTACGCCGCGTCCAAGGGGGCGATCCTGGCCCTGACCAAGGTCTTCGCGCGCGACCTCGGCCCCTTCGGCGTCACGGTCAACGCCATCTCGCCCGGCCCCATGGACACGCCCATGGTCCGCTCGCTGGTGCAGGGCGAGGCGATGGACGCGCTGATCGCGCAGATCCCGGTGCGGCGCCTCGGGGACGCGGGGCTCGTGGCCGATCTCGTCGCCTTCCTCGCCGCCCCGGCGGCCGCCTTCGTCAACGGCGCCTGCTGGGACGTCAATGGCGGCCTCTACATGCGATGAAGGGGGGCGAGGCTATGGAGGACAACCTGTCCCTGCGGGTGGCCGAGCGGGCCGAGGATCGCGGCGGCATCCTGCGCCTGACGCTCGCGGCGTCGGACGGGCGCGAGCTTCCGCCTTTCGAGGCGGGGGCCCATCTCGACATCCGCGTGACGGGCGAGGGCGTCGATCTCTGGCGCCAGTACTCGCTGTGCGGCGACCCGCGCGAGCGCGGAGCCTATCGCCTCGGCATCCTGAAGGACCCGGCCAGCCGGGGCGGCTCGCGCGCCCTCCACGCGCTCGCGCGCCCCGGCGCGGTGATCGAGGCGAGCGCTCCGCGCAACCATTTCGCGCTGGCGGAGGCGGCGCCGCGATCCATCCTCCTGGCAGGCGGCGTCGGCGTGACGCCCATGCTGGCGATGGCCCACCGGCTGCACGCGCTGGGCCGCGATTTCGAGCTGCACTACTGCACCCGCTCGCGCGCCGTGACGGCCTTCCTGGAGGAGATCGACGCGGCGCCCTTCCGGGACCGGGTCCGCTTCCACCATGACGACGAGGGCACGCTCTACGATCCCGCCGCGCTGCCGGCGCCGGGGGAGGGCGCGCATCTCTATGTGTGCGGCCCGCAGGGTTTCATGGACTGGCTGATCGAGGCGGCCGAGCGCGCGGGCTACCCTTCGGAGCGCATTCATCGCGAATATTTCAGCGCGGATGTGGAGCTGTCCGGCGACAGTTTCGAGGTGGAGGCCCGCGCCTCGGGCGTGACCGTCACCGTCGGGCCGGACGAGACCATCGCCAAGGCGCTGGAGCGCGTGGGGATCGCGGTGGAGGTGAAGTGCGAGGAAGGCGTGTGCGGCACCTGCCTCACGACGGTTCTGGAGGGGCTGCCCGACCATCGCGACGTGTTCCTCACGCCGGAGGAGAAGGCGGAGAACGCCGAGATGACGGTGTGCTGCTCTCGCGCGCTCAGCGCCAGGCTGGTTCTGGACATTTGAAGGATCGCCTCATGCGACAACAGGCGCTCGACTTTCGGCAGGGCATGAGCCGGCTCGGCGCGGCCGTGAATCTCATCACTTCCGGTGGGCCGGAAGGGCGGCACGGCATGACCGCCTCGGCCGTCTGCTCCATCACCGACGATCCGCCGACCCTGCTCGTCTGCGTCAATCGCGGCAATCGCTCGCACGACATCTTCAACGGCAACGGCAATCTGTGCGTCAACGTGTTGGCGGGGCGGCACCGGGCGCTGTCGGACGCCTTCGCCGGGCGCGGCGGGGCCGGGGAGCGCTTCGAGGAGGGCGCGTGGACGACGCTGGCCACCGGCGCGCCGGTGCTGGTCGATGCCGTGGTCGCCTTCGACTGCCGCATCGTGGAGCGGCGCGCGGTGGGCACGCATTCGGTCTTCTATGCCCGCGTGGAGGCCGTCAGGGTGGGCGAGGAGCCGGCCGAGACGCTGATCTGGTTCGACCGCGCCTATCACGCGCTGGCCGCCGCGCCTGCCGGCACGGCCGCGCCCTGACGGTCTCTCAGGACAGCCTGTCGATCAGCGCCTTCAACGTGGCCAGAAGCTCCTGCACGCGCGCCTCGCCGAGCGCGGCGGATATCCGCGCGCTCTGGATGCGCGCCTTCTCCTGCAACCGCTCGACCCTTTGCGCGCCGGCCGGCGTGACGAAGCTGGCGGAGGAGCGGCGATCGTCCTCCACCCGCTCGCGCCGGATGAGTCCCTCGTCCTCCATGTAGCGGAGCGCCTTGGCCACGCTCGACTTGTCGCGCCCGCAGGCGCGCGAGATGCCCGTCTGGGTGATGCCGGGATTGTTGGCGATGAGGATGAGCATGGTGAAGCATCCGGGCCTCAGCCGGTCTGCGCCCAGGAGATCGGCGAAGGTCTCGAAGGTGCGGTCGTTGGCGAGCCGCAGGTGGAAACCGAGATGGCCGGCCAGGATGCCGAGCTCGACCGCTTCGCCTGGCTCCGCCTCCTCCTGCGCGCGCTCCGCGCCATTGTCGCCGTCCCTGTCTCTCAAGGCATTCCTCCCGCTCCGGCCCTCTTGCCGCCTTCCAACGACCCTCGATTGCATGGGTCAGCCCTTGCCATGCCCGCGAGACCCGGCGCGGCCGGCGAACTCGGCCAGCGCGTCATGGTCGAGATCGAAGCCGAGGCCGGGCCGCCGCGGCGCCGCCAGCGTTTCCCCTACCTTGTCGGGCAGGCCCTTGAACAGGGTGCGGCACATCTCGACCGCGGCCAGATGCCATTCCACCAGTCCGCCATTGGCAAGGCCCGCATGCAAGTGGGAATTGTGGAAGGGGAAGGCGCCGCCATTGGCGATGTCGATGTTGCGCGCCCCGGCGAGCGCGGCGACCTTCGCGGCGCCGGTGAAGCCGCCGCAGATGACCGCGTTCGGCTGGAGCACGTCCACCGCATCGTTCTCGACCAGCGAGGCGAAGCGCCAGAGCTGGCCCTCGTTCTGGCCCGCCGCCACGCGCATCCCGGTGCGATGGCGCAGCTCGCGCATGCGGTGGGGGTCGTTGTCGCGCAGCGGCTCCTCGAAGAAGCCGACCCCCAGCTCCGCGAGGGCGCCGGCCAGATAACGGGCCGATCCGTCGTCGAGGCTGCAATTGGCGTCGATGTAAAGCTCGCCCTGCGGGCCGATCGCCTCGCGCACGAGGCGCACGCGCGCCACGTCCTCCCTCAGGATGGCCCGGACATCGGCGCCTTGGTTGCGCCTGGCCAGCGCATGGTGGCCCACCACCATCTTGAAGCGCGAGATCCCCTCCGAGCGCAGGGTGCGCGCCGCCTCGCCCAACTGGTCGCGGTCGAATGCGCCGAAGCCGAAGGTGACGTAGAGGGGCACCGTGTCCCGCGCGCCGCCGAGGAGCCTCCAGCACGGCAGGCCGGTGGCCTTCCCCAGAATGTCCCACAGGGCGAGATCGACGGCCGAGATCGCATGAGTGGCATAGCCGGTCTGGCCGCGCGGGGTGAGAATCCAGTAGAGCGCCTCGCCGATCCTCTCCCGGTCGAGCGCGTCGAGGCCAAGGATGTTGGGCGCCACGACCTCGGTGAGGGCGGCGACGACGGGCTCCTCGTCCGTAATCGACGTCATGCCATGGCCGGTGATGCCGTCCGCCGTCGTCACCTCCACCACGACGCAGGAGATCGAGGCGGTGGCGCTGACCGCGCCCACGCGCATCTCGTTGGGAATGTAGGCCGGGAAGACCTTCACCTCGCGAATGCTCGTATCCATGCCGGTCTCCTTTTTTCTGCCTCGCCGGGCCGCGACGCGCCCGCTTCACAGCGTCAGATTAGTTTCAAAAGAAATGGTTGACTAGTAGACGATTTTGCGGAAGTCTAGTTTTTGAACATGCCGAAGGAGTGACCATGCGCCTGCTGATTGCTGCCTGCCTCGCCGCGTCCGCCATGGGCGCCGCCCATGCCCAGAGCGACTTTCCCGCCCAGCCCGTCACCTTCGTCGTCGGCTTCGCGCCCGGCGGCGGGATGGACACGATGGCGCGCCTCCTGGGCGCGCGGCTGTCGCGGGAGATCGGCCAGCCGGTCGTGGTGGAGAATCGCCCGGGCGCAGGCGGCACCATCGCGCCGGCGCATGTCGCCGCCGCCCGGCCGGACGGCTACACGCTTTATGCGGGGGAGACCTCGGCAGCGCTCGGCCCGGTCTTCCAGGGCGATGTCGGCTACGACATCGTGGAGAGCTTCGCGCCCGTGGCCCGCGTGGCGGTGGCCCCGCAGGCGCTCGTCGCCAGCCCTTCCCTGGAGGTGGAGACCCTTGCGGAGTTCATCGACCTCGTTCGCGAGGCGCCGGGCGAGTATTTCTATGCCGCTCCGGGCGTGGCGACGCTTCATTACCTCGCCGGCGAGATGCTGAAGGAGGCGGCGGGGCTGGAGATGGACGCGGTCCAGTTCCAGGGCGGCTCGCCGTCCGTCGCCGCCGTGGTGGCGGGGGAGGTGCCCTTCGGCATCGTCAGCATCAGCGCCGCGCTTTCGCAGGCCGAGGGCGGCAATCTCGTCATTCTCGGGCACACCGGCCCCGACCGCGTGGAGGGTTTCGAGGAGATCGACCCCATCGCCACCGTGGTCGAGGATTTCGAGGCCATGCCGAGCCAGTTCATCCTGGCTCCGGCGGGCACGCCGGTCGAGGTGGTCGAGCGGCTGTCGACCGCCATCGGGGCCGCGCTGGCCGACGAGGGGCTGCGGCGCCAGCTCCAGGACACGGGGCTCGTGCCCGCCTTCCAGCCGGCCGCCGAGCTTGCGGCCGAGCTGCCGGCGAGCGCGGAGCGCTGGATGGCGGTCGCCGCCGACATCCGCGACCGGCCCTGAGCGCCGCGCCGCGACATGGGAGAGACCTTGCCGATGACGCCGCCGGCCGAATGGCCCACCGTGGGATTGATCGTGCCGCCGGCGGGCGATGCGGTGCCGCCGGAAGCCGAGGGGCTCTATCCGCGCGGCGTGCGGTTCGCCGCGCGAAGCCTGGCCCTCGGCGAGTTGAGCATCGCCGGCTACGGCCGGGTGATCGACCGGGTGGCCACGCTCGCGCGCCGGCTGCGCGAGGAGGAGGGGGCCAGGGCCGTCGTCTTGATGGGCACCTCGCTCAGCTTCTTTCGCGGCGGCGCGTTCAACGAGGAGCTGGTCGAGGTGATGCAGGGCGCGGCCGGGGTGCCGGCCACCACGATGAGCAACGCCATCCGCGACGCCCTGCGGGCCGTCGGCGCCCGCCGGGTGGCGGTGGGCACGGCCTATGCCGAGGAGGTGAACGACAAGCTCGCGCAGTTCCTGCGATCGGCGGGGTTCGAGATCGCGCATGTGCACGGCCTCGGCCTTACCGATCCGCAGGCCGTGCTGCGCCTCGGCGAGGGGGCGGTCGCGAATCTCGCCCTTGCCGCCGACAGCCATGCCGGCGGCCTTTCCGACGCCGTGCTCATCTCGTGCGGCGGCCTGAAGAGCCTTTCGCTCAGCCGTAAGGTGGAGCCGGTGATCGGCAAGCCGGTGATCGCGAGCGCCACGGCCGGCGCCTGGGCGGCCGTGCGGCTCGTCGGCCTCAGCGGGAAGAGCGAGGCCCTCGGCCGCCTCGGAGAGGTGCCGCTCGCGGCCTGACGACCTGCCCCGATTCCATGCGTGTGAAAGGTGACGCGATGCAAGACGGCCATTTCCTCGCCCCTCGCCAAAGGCGGCGCATCGACAGGCCCGACCTCGTCGCCGGCCTCGTCGTCATCGCCCTCTCGTTCCTCTTCGGCGTGCTCGCCCTCGGCTACGGCTTCGGGACGCCCCGGCAGATGGGGGCGGGCTTCTTCCCGCTGACGCTCTGCGCGCTGGGCGGGCTGCTCGGCGCCGCCCTGGCGGCGAAATCGGTGCTGCGCCCCGAGCCGGGCTTCGAGCGCCCCGACCTGCGGCGGTTCCTGTTCGTGAGCGCCGCCTTCCTGGTCTTCGGCCTCGGCATCGAGCCGGCGGGGCTTTTCGTCACCCTCGTCGCCACCACGCTGATCGCCTCGCTCGCCCACCGGGACGCGAAGGTCGTGGAGAGCCTTGCCCTCGGCGCGGCGCTGGCGGTTGCGGTCTGGGTCGTCTTCGTCCTTCTCCTCGGCCTGCCCATTCCTCTCTGGCCGGCGGCGCGCTGATGGACGTGCTCGCCCTTCTGGCAGGCGGCTTCGCGGCCGTCCTGACGCCGCAGAACCTGTTCTATTGCTTCGCGGGCGTGGCGCTCGGCACCTTCATCGGCGTCCTGCCGGGGCTGGGGGCGATGCTCGGCATCGCGCTTCTCCTGCCGCTCACCTTCCATCTGCCGCCGGACGCGGCGATCATCATGCTGGCCGGCATCTATTACGGCGGCGAGTATGGCGGCTCGATCACCGCCATCCTGGTCAACGTGCCCGGCACGCCCTCGGCGGCCGTCGCCTGCCTTGACGGCAACCGCATGGCCCGGCAGGGGCGCGGCGCGGTGGCGCTCTTCGCCTCCGCGGTGGCTTCCTTCATCGGCGGTTCCATCGGCATCGTCCTGATGACGCTGTTCTCGCCGGCCATCGGGCGCTTCGCCCTGTCCTTCACCTCGGCCGACTATTTCGCCGTCATGGTGCTCGGCCTCATCGCGGCCGCCTCCATCACCAACGGCTCGGCGCTCAAGGCACTGATCGCGGTGGTCTTCGGCATCCTCGCCGGCATGGTGGGCACCGATGTCAGCACCGGCGTGCAGCGATATGCGATGGGCTTTCACGAGCTGATCGGCGGCATCAGCCTCGTGGCGCTCGCCATGGGCCTGTTCGGGCTGGCCGAGGTCGCCACCGCGCGCGAGACCGGCGCGGGCGAGGGGGTGCGCTACCGGATCGGCCTTCGCGACATGCTGCCCACGCGCGAGGATCTGCGGCGCTCCATCCTGCCGATCGGCCGGGGCTCGGCGGTGGGCAGCCTGCTCGGCGTGCTTCCGGCCACCGGCGCCACCATCGCGTCCTATCTCGCCTATTCGGTGGAAAAGCGCATCTCGCGCCATCCCGAACGCTTCGGCACCGGCATCATCGAGGGCGTGGTGGCGCCGGAAAGCGCCAACAACGCGGCCGCGCAGACCGGCTTCATCCCCACCCTCGCCATCGGCATTCCCGGCAGCGCCACCATGGCGCTGATGCTGGGCGCGCTGATGATCCAGGGCATTCCGCCAGGCCCGCAGCTCATGACGCGCAACGCCGACCTCTTCTGGGCGCTCGTCGCCAGCTTCTGGATCGGCAATCTCTTCCTGCTGGTGCTGAACATCCCGCTCGTCGGCCTCTGGGTCCGGCTCGTCCACATCCCGTATCGCTACCTCTTCCCGGTCATCGTGTGCCTGATTTCGGTCGGGGTCTACAGCGTGGCCCTCTCCAGCTTCGACGTCTTCGTCGTCCTTGCTGTCGGCATCCTGGGCTACCTCATGCGGATCGGCGGCTTCGAGGCGGCGCCCTTCCTGATGGGCTTCATCCTCGGCCCGATGATGGAGGAAAATCTGAGGCGTGCCATGCAGCTTGCGCGCGGCGATTTCGGCGTGTTCCTGTCCCGCCCGATCAGTGCGACCTGTCTCGCGCTCGCCATGCTGGCGCTGGTGGTCCCGCTCGTCCGGTTCCTGCGGATGAAGCTCAGAGGCGGTGTCCCTGTCTAGCCGCCCGGCCGCGCTCGAAGCGCAGCGGATTTGCAATCGGCTGCCATCCAGGCAGAGACTGCACAAAATTGAGCCGATAGAGCGGGACATTTCGGTTGACGGCCTATCGTAATACGGTAATTTTACTGCAATAGAGGCGGGCGGACCGAAACGTCGAGACAGGGTTCGTGCGTCGCGCGCAGACGGATGCGAAGTATCCGCGCGGATAGTGGCTTGATCCATACTGGCTGGCCGGGACGTGGGGTCCGGCCGGGACTTGCGAAGTCTTTCGTCGCGATGGTGCCTGTCTTCGGCATCCGCGCATGGCGGGGCGCCGTTCGAGCGTGCCCCGGGGGTGGCCGCCGCGCGGCATAGGCCGGATTTTGTCGTCAGAGGGGATGATCATGGGTCTGTTCAGGAATTGCGTGCTTCTTGCCGGCGCGGCCGCCGTCTCGCTCTGCGCCCCGGCGGCGACGGGGCCGGCGCTCGCGCAGGACGTGCCGACCATCCGCATCGGCTGGACCATTCCCGCCGAGGACACCAAGTACCTGATGATGAAGCGCCCGGAACTGTTTCCCGCGTTGGGCTCGGCGTACAACATCGAATGGGTGCAGTTCCAGGGAACCGCGCCGATGGCGCAGGCGATGATCGCCGGGGCCGTGGAATGCTCGACCCAGTCCGCGCTGGTGCTCGCCAACGGCCATCTCCAGGGCGGCCTCGAGTCCTATGTCGTGGCCTCCCATGTCGACAGCACGCCGGGGCACTTCTCGCCCTACTGGGCCGTGCGCGAGGACGACCCCATCCGCGAGGTGGCCGACCTGCGCGGCAAGACCGTCAGCATCAACGTGCTCGGCTCGGGCCTCATGGGTCCGCTCACCATGTATCTGGAGGAGGGCGGCCTCGATCCTCGGCGCGATATCCGGCTGGTGGAGCTGGGCTTTTCAGGCTCCGAGGACGCGCTGCGCAGCGGGCGCGTGGATGCGGCGGTGATGAACCAGCCCTTCGCCCGGAACGCCGAATCGGCGGGCGGCGTGCGCAAGCTGTTTTCGACCGAGGATGTCCTGACCACCATGGTGCAGATCTTCGAGGTCTGCAGCAAGGCGTTCGTGGACGAGCAGCCGGAGGTCGCCGAGGCCTATGTGCGCGACCTGACGAGCGCGATGGACCTCGTCCTCGCCGACCGGGCGCAGACGATCGAGGTGGCCGCGAGCGTCACCAACATTCCCGTTCCGGTCCTTGAGGCCTACTACATGACCGAGAACGATTTCGAGCGCTACGAGGGCGGCGCCTTCCAGTTCGACGCCCTGCAGGACATGTTCGATCTCTACACCCGGATCGGAATGCTCGAAGGGGAACTCGACGCGCAGCTCTTCCGCCATCCCACGCTCAGCGCCCCGCTGCGCTGAGCCGGCCCCGTGCCGCGCGGCCCGGGCGCGCCCCGGCCGCGCGGCCTTCGCCTTGCCTCGCGACAATCCGGAGCCTCGCGATGATCGCGATCGAGAACATCTCCAAGCGGTTCAAGACCACGGGCGGGGCAAGCCATCTGGCCCTGTCCGGCATCGAGCTGAGCGTTTCGGAGGGCGAGTTCGTCTCCATCATCGGGCCGTCCGGCTGCGGCAAGTCCACCCTTCTCTACATCGTGGGCGGCTTCGTGGAGGCGAGCGAGGGTGTGGTGCGCGTCGACGGCGTTCCCGTGAGCGGGCCCGGGCCGGACCGTGGCCCGGTGTTCCAGGAATTCGCGCTCTTCGCCTGGAAGACCGTGCTCCAGAACGTGGCCTACGGCGTCCGGCTGAAGGGGCGCTCGAGGGCGGAGGCGGAAGCCCGGGCCTTCGAGCTCCTGCGCATGGTGGGGCTGGAGCGCTTCGCCTCCTTCTATCCCAAGGAGCTGTCGGGCGGCATGAAGCAGCGCGTGGCCATCGCCCGGACGCTGGCCTACGATCCGGGAATCCTTTTGATGGACGAGCCCTTCGGGGCGCTGGACGCGCGCACCCGCTCCCATCTCCAGCGCGACCTCCTGCGCATCTGGGAGGAGGATCGAAAGACCGTGCTCTTCGTCACGCACGGCGTCGACGAGGCGGTGTTCCTCTCCGACCGCGTGGTGGTGATGGGCGCGGGGCCCGGCCGGATCGTCGATATCGTGACGATCGAGCTGGAGCGCCCGCGCGAGCGGGCCGAGCTGGTGCTGGACCGGCGCTATCAGGAATATGTCGCACGCATCGAGGGGATGATCGACGCGGTGGAGGCGGGCGCGGCATGAAGCGGGTCGCCTCCACGCTTCTGGCCGTCGCGTTCCTCATCCTGTGCTGGGAGGTCGCCCATCGCAGCCTGGGCCTGGCCGCGCTGCCGGGGCCGTTCACCGCGCTCGCGCAGCTACCCGTCATCCTCGGCGAGCCGTCCTCGCTCAACGACATCTTCCAGTCGCTGCGCCGCATGGCCATCGGCTACGGGCTCGCCGCCGTCTTCGGCATCTGCGTGGGGCTGATGATGGGCCGCAGCGCGGTCTTCGCCCATCTTCTCAACCCGTTGCTGATGACGATCTACCCGGTGCCGAAGGGCGCGCTGATGCCGATCCTGATGATCTGGCTCGGCGTCGGGGACATGTCGAAGATCCTCGTCATCTTCCTCGGGGTCAGCCTGCCGGTCATCTTCCATTCCATGCAAGGGGCGCGCTCGGTGAACGAGGTGGTGGTGTGGAGCGCGGCGGCGATGGGCATGGGGCGCGGCGGGCAGCTCCTGCGCGTGGTGCTTCCCTCCGCGCTGCCGGAGATCTTCATCGGCCTGCGCACGGGCCTCGTCCTTGCCCTGATCACCATGGTGACGAGCGAGATCGTGGCGCGCACGGACGGCATCGGCAACCTGCTCTTCAACTCGCTGGACATGGCGCTCTACGACCGAATGTTCGGTGCGATCGTGCTGATCGCGGCCATGGGCTATTTTCTCGACCTCGGCTTCGACCGGGTCCGCGCCTTCTTCCTGAGCTGGTCGCCCGCCCAACAGAGCCTGGGGGCCTCCGGCGGATGAAGTCGCGCTACGCCCCCTTCGTGCTCGGCCTCCTGCCCATCGCCGCCGTCATCGGCATCTGGGCCGCGCTGGCCGCCTACGGGACGCTGCCGCGCGCGCTGCTGCCCTCGCCGCTCGCCGTCTTCACGCGCACGCTCACGCTGCTCGGCGATTCCGAGTTCCGCATGCATATCGCCACCACCCTGTTCCGCCTGGCGAGCGGCTTTGCCATCGGCCTTGCCGTCGGCCTCGCGCTGGCGCTGCTGGCGGTTCTGGACGCGCGCGCCCGCGCGCTGCTCACCGCGCTCGTGCAGCTCCTCGCGCCGATCCCCAAGATCGCGCTCTATCCGATGCTCATCCTCGTCATGGGCTTCGGCGATGCGTCCAAGATCGCCCTCGTGGCGGCCGAGGCGGCCTTTCCCATCTATCTCGCTGCCTTCCAGGGGCTGAGGAACGTGGAGACGAAGCTCGTCTGGGCGGCGCGCTCGGCCGGAGCCTCGCCGCTGCATGCGCTGTTCTTCGTCAGCGTGCCGGCCGCGCTGCCCACCATCCTCACGGGCTGCCGGGTGGCCATGATCATTTCCTGCATCGTCGTGTTCCTGTCGGAGATGATCTCCTCCACCGAGGGGCTGGGCTACGTGCTGATCGACGCGGCGCGCAATTTCAGGATGATCGACATGTTCGCGCCGATCATCCTGATCTCCGCCCTCGGCCTTCTCCTGAGCGCCGGCTTCAACATGCTGCGGCGGCGCCTTCTCGTCGGCTATCCGGACGCCTGATCCGTCCGTTCCATCCACATCACAGCAAGCAGGGGAGTGCTCGGAATGCGCATCGCAGTCCTGGGGGGAGGCAACGGCTCGTTCGCGGCGGCGGCGGATTTCTCGCTGGCCGGACACGAGGTGACGCTCTGGCGCCGAGGCGCGCGCGAGGTGGCCGAGCACGAGGCGCTGGGGCGCAGGATCGTGCTGCGCGACCGCAAGGGGCGGCGCGAGGCCGTGCTGGCGCGCGTGACGGACGACATCGCAGCAGCCGTGTCCGGCGCGCGGTACATCATCGCGCCGCTGCCGGCGACGACGCATGAGGAACTGGCGCAGAGGCTGGCGCCGCATCTGCGGCCCGGCCAGGTCGTGCATCTGCCGCCCGGAACGCTCGGAACGCTCGTCTTCGCGCGGGCGGCGCAGGCGGCGGGCACCGCCTCCGGGGTCGCCTTCGCCGAATCCGGCACGCTGCCCTGGCTGGTGCGAAAGCACGGCTTTGCCGAGATCGTCGTCAGCGGCCGGGCGACGCGCCTGCCGACCGGCGTCTTCCCCTCACGCCTCGCGGACCACGCGCTCGGCGTCATCGAAGCGGCGTTTCCGGGCTGCATCGTGCCCTGCGGCGGCGTTCTGTCCGGCGCGCTGATGAATGCCGGGCCGGTGATCCACCCGCCGCTGATCGTGATGAATGCGGGGCCGCTGGAGCATTTCGAGGCCTGGGACATCCACAATGAGGGCACTCAGCCGGCCATCCGGCGCGTGACGGACGCGCTCGACGCCGAGCGCATGGCGCTGCGCGAGGCGCTGGGCTACGGGGCGCCGCATTTTCCGCTCGCGGACCATTATTCGCGCACGGGCGAGGAATGGATGTACGGGCGCGGCTCTCATGACGAGCTGACCGATTCGGGCGACTGGCGCGAGAAGATCGTGCTCACCGAGCATCGTTACGTCCTGGAGGATATCGGGCTCGGCCTGTCGCTCCTCTGCTCGGTCGCGGCCATGGCGGGCGTCGAGGTGCCGGTGGCGCGGGGCCTGCTCGCTCTCGGCTCCATCATGGCGGGGCGGGACTTCGCCCTGGAGGGCCGGCCGCTGGGGAAGCTGGGTCTTGCGGCTCTGGACCGCGCCGAACTCCAGGCGTTCCTTGCCGAGGGCTACCCGTCATGAGCGCCGAGCGGGCAGAGGCTCCTCGCGAGAAGATCGCCATTCTGGGCGCAGGGCGCATGGGGCGCGGCATCGCCACCGTCTTCGCCTATGCCGGGCACGAAGTCGCGCTCATCGACTTCAAGGCCCGGCCCGCGCCGGATTTCGACGCTCTGGCGCGCAAGGCGGAGGCGGAGGTCCGCGAGACGCTCGCCCTCCTCGCCGAGCTCGGCCTCTTTGCGCCCGGCCCCGCGGTCGAGACCATCGCCGGGCGGGTGGCGTTGGTGAGCCGAGGCGACGCGGCCCCGGCCCTTCGTGCGGCCGACATCGTCTTCGAGGGCTTCCCCGAGATCGTCGCGCTGAAGCGCGAGGCGCTGGCCGAGGCCTCGGCGCTGGTCGGGCCGGAGGCGATCATCGCCTCCACGACCTCCACGATCCTCGTCGACGATCTGTCACCGGCCGTCGCCGGCCCCGGCCGCTTCCTCAACGCGCACTGGCTGAACCCGGCCTTCCTGGTGCCACTGGTCGAGATCGCGCCCGGCGCGGGCACCGATCCGGCCGTCGTGGACCGGCTGTGCGCCGTGCTGGAGCGGATCGGCAAGGTGCCGGTGCGCTGCGCGCCGAGCCCGGGCTACATCGTGCCGCGGCTCCAGTCCGTGGCGATGAACGAGGCCGCGCGGCTGGTGGAGGAGGGCGTGGCCTCCGTCGAGGAGATCGAGAAGGCCGTGCGCTACGGCTTCGGCCTGCGCTTCTCCGTGCTCGGCCTGCTGGAGTTCATCGACTGGGGCGGGGGCGACACGCTGTATCATGCCAGCCGCTATCTGGCCGGCGCGCTGGGCGACGAGCGCTACGCCGCCCCCGCCATCGTCCGGCGCAACATGGAGGAGGGGCGGATCGGGCTCACCGCCGGGCGCGGCTTCCTCGACCATGAGGGCCGCGACGTGCCGGCCTATCGCCAGGAGCGCCTGGCCGCCTTCGTGGACCGCCTGCGCGCGCAGGGCCTCGCCTATCCGCCGCGCCTGTGAAGGCCGCTCCCTGAACACCAACTGCAAGGAAAGACCGATGGCTGAAAACGAGATTCCCTTCGCCGAGCGGGCGCTGGCCGAGATCGACGGCCTGCATCGCGTGCTCCAGGCCTGGTTCCGGGGCGAGGGCGGGGATGACGCCGCAAAGGTGATGGAGCGCTTCGACGAGGCGTTCCACATGGTGGGCGCGGCGGGCAACCTTCTCTCGCACGAGGGCATGGCGGCGGCGTTGCCGCGTATGCGGGGCAGCCGGCCGACGCTGGTGATGGAGATCGAGGACGTGACGCTCCGGGCCCTGTCGCAGGCCGGCGCCCTCATCACCTATCGCGAGGTGCAGCGGCAGGACAGCGGCACCACGCAGCGCTGGTCCACGGCGCTCCTCGTCGACCGCCCGGACCGGCCGACGCCGGTCTGGGCTCTCCTGCAGGAGACGGTCATTCCGTAGAAGGGGCCTTCTCCCTCAGAACTCCGGGCGCTCGCGCTTCATCTTGCGCACCATGGCGTCGAACAGGAGTTGCGAGAAGCGCGCGCCGTCCACGAGGCGGCGTGCGTCGTCGGCGCATTTCTGGCGCACCTCGTCGGGCAGCGGATTGTTGGCGCCGGGAATGGGCGCGGCGGCGCACTGGATCTCGGCGGCGCGCTGCACCGTCCAGAGCAGCATGAAGGTGTTGGGCACGTTCGCCTCGCACACCGCGATGCCGTGGTTGCGCAGGACGAGGACATGCTTCTCGCCCAGGCTCGCCAGCATGCGCGCCCGCTCCTCGTCATAGAGCGTGATGCCCTCGAAGGTGTGGTAGGCGATGCGGCCGAAGAGCTGGGCGCCGTAGAAGCTGTCGTGCTCGAAACCGTCCTGCTTCAGCGTCACCGCCGAGATCGGCGTCGTATGGGTATGCGCCACGCAGCCGACATCGGGCCGGTGCTCGTGGATGACGCCGTGCAACGCGAAGCCGGCCGGGTTCGCCTCGTAGGGGGAAGGCTCCACCTTGCGTCCGTCGATCCCCACCTTGATCAGATTGTCCGGGGTGATCTCGTCGTAATGCAGGCCGAAGGGGTTGACGAGATAGTGGTGCTCGGGGCCCGGCACGCGCAGCGAGATGTGGTTGAAGATCAGCTCGGTCCAGCCGAGATAGCTGACGAGGTGGTAGAAGTCGGCCAGCTCGGCCCGCAGCTCCCGTTCCGTCTTCGGGGCCTCCACGGCGTTCGGATGGATGGTCATGCGACTTCCCTTTCCAGGTTGGGCGCCGGGGCGGGCCGGACCTTCCCGGGCGCGCTGGCGGCAAGGAGGTGGACGATGCTGCGCGTGACGGGCATGGCCACGCCCGCGCGGGCCGCGAGCGCCAGCGGCGCATGGCAGATGGCGCCCAGTTCCAGCGGCCGGCCGGCCCGCGCGTCCTGGCGCATGGAGGTGGAGAAGTCGTTGGCGGCGGCCATGGTCTCGGCAAGGCCCTCGGCCGAGAGGCCGGTGTCGAAGCCGTAGGCGGCGGCGAGGGCACGAACCTCGGCCGCGATGTCGGCGGCGATCGCCAGAAGCTCCGCGTTCGCCGCGATCTCGCCGACTGAAGTGTCGGTGAGCGCTGAAAGCGGGTTGGTGGCAAGGTTGATGGCGAGCTTGTGCCAGACGGCGGAGCGGATGTCTCGGGGCCGCTCGACATCGATGCCGGCGCGCGCGGCCAGCGCGGCCACCGCCCGCCCATCCGGCCCCCCGGCACGGGCGGGGCCGAGCGCCAGGCGCGGCGCCGTCGGGGAGAGGACATCGCCGTCCCCGGTGAGTTCGGCGGCGATGTAGGTCACGCAGCCGAGCACCGCATGGGGCCCCGCCGCCGCCAGAATCGCGCCCTCCGGGTCGATGACCGGCACGGATCGCTCGCCCTCCGGCCTGTCGGCGAAATGCCAGAAGGGGATGCCGTTGACGAGGGGCACCACCGTGGTGCCGGGGCCGTTCGCCGCGCCGTTGGCGGCCAGCGCCTCGCGCAGCGCATGCGCCTTCACGCACAGGAAAAGGATATCGGCGGGGCCGGTGGCGCGGGGCGCGGGGTCGATCCTGCCCCGGTGCCCTTTCGCGCCGCCGCACAGGGCCGGCGCCCGCGCCCGGAGCTGTTCCAGCCTCGCGCCGCGCGCGACCAGCGTCGTGGCGAGACCGGCCTCTGCCAGCCGCGTCGCCAGGAACGAGCCGATCGCACCGGCGCCGATGATCGTGATGGCGGGGTCGGACATGGCCAAGCCTCCGAATACGTGAATATTACTGTATCGGGATGGCGAGTTGTGAGGCAAGATAAAAATGTGATTGATAAATAGGCAGCGTGCCGGGTGGCTGGCGGGGCCGATAGGGAAAGGGACTGAGGCGGGATGAACGACTACGAGCTCATGCGGGTCGTTTCTCTTCTCGACCGGCTGCGGCAGCGGTTCGCCGAAGCCTTCCCGGAGGCCGAGCCGGACGACTGGCGCGTTCTGAGCCCGCTCGTGCGCCTCCACGTTCAGTCGCGCCCGATCACCCTGTCGGGCCTCGTTACGCTGTCCGGCCTGCCCTATGGCACCGCGACACGGCACATCCAGCGGCTGCTCGCCCTCGGCCTGTTCGAACGACGGCTGAGGCGGGCGGGCGGCAAGCGCTTCCTCTATTATCCGACAAGCGACTTCCTGGAGCGCTTCTCTCGCTTCGCGGCAGGGGTGAAGGTCGAACTCGCCATGCTCATGGGGGAGGGGCAGGGGGTGGAGGAGGCCGACTTCTTCCTCGGCGGCCTGCACCAGAAGCAGGCCCTGAGCGAGCGCCAGCTCCAGGAAATCCGCGCCATCGGCGAGGTTTCCGACCTGCGCTTCCTGTTGCACGAGGACTGGTACTTCCTGTCGCTGCGCCATGCCTGGACCGATCTGCGCAGCCGGCTGGGCCGCTCCAGCCGCTTCACCCTCCTGCCCCGGCCGGCGCTTCACGAGCGGGTGTGGAGCAATGCCGCCCGGCCCTTGTCGGAGTTCGATATCGTGGCGCTGCCGGCCGAATGGGTGCCCCCGCTCGCCGAGGCCGGGGCGCTTCTTCCGCTCGGCGCCGCGCCGGGCGCGGCCGAGGGGGCGGCTCGGTGGCCCTCGGCGGCCAGCACGCGCCATGCCGTGCCCGCCCATGTCGCGCTCGATCTTCTGGCCGTGCGGGGCGATCTCTGCGAGGAGGCGTCCGTGCCGCCCCCGGCAAGCGCGGCGGAGATGGTGGAGGCGGCCCGCCGCCTGCACGATCCGCGCGCCGGCCGCAGCGGCATCGCGTGGAGCGGGCGCTGCGGGGGCGACCTCGGCCGCACCTTTCTCAGCCTCCTCGACGCACGCAGCCCCCTGGCCGCCGCACCTGGTGTGGAGGCTCTGCTCTCCTCGCCCGAGGCGCTGGCCGCCTTCGAATGCCTTCGGGCGCTGCTGCCGTATTCGGCGCCGGGCGTGCTGGAAGCGGGCGAGGCGGAGGCGGTTGCCGCCTTCGCCTCCGGGCGGGCGGCGCTGTGCCTCGTCTCCTCGCTGGCGGCCTCGCGCTTCGAACTGGACCTGGCCTCCATCGTCAAGCAGCGTGTCCTGTATCGCCCCGTTCCCGGCGGCGGGGCGAAGCGGCGCATATCCTGCGACGCGTTCCTTCTCGCCGTTCCGGCCAACCTGCCGGAGCCCCGGCGGGCGCTGGCGCTGCGCGTGCTCGAATGGATGGAGGCGCGCCAGCCCGAGCGCGGCTTGCGGACCTCGCCCCTCTTCAGCCTCGCGCACGATCCGGAGCGGGCGCGCACCTCGCCGATCCGGCGGCTGGCGCTTTCGCTGGAGCGCGAGCAGCGGCTCGGCCCCCGCGCGCCCCTGCCGCCGCCCGGCGATGTCGCCATCGCGCGCATCCTCGGCGAGCATCTCAACGCGGCGCTGCGCGCGGGCGCGGCGGATGGACGCGTCGTCCTCGCGGGGGCCTGCAAGGCGATCCTCGCCGCCTCGCCAAAGGACCGGCAGCCCAGCCTCGCGTCCTGACGCAAGGGCCGAATTCTCCAGAACGGATATTCGGGCGCTGGAAGCCTCGCTCGGGGCCGTCCTAGCCTTGGGGCCTGTCGCCGGCGCCGGTCGCCCGCGTTCCGGAAGGGTAGATCTCCATGAGCCTCGAGGCCACCGTCGCACGGCTGTCGACCGAACTTGCAGCCTTGCGCGCCGAGGCGGATATCCGCCGGCTGATCGCCCGCTACGCCTATCTGTGCGACACCCCGCTCCCCGTTCCGCGGGCGCAATGGCGCGAGCGCGTGGAGATGATCGTGGACCTGTTCACCGCGGACGCCACGTGGGAGGGCGTCGGGTCGTTCTACGACAACCAGTTCGGCAAGAGCCGCGGCAAGGATGCCATCCGCGCGCACTTCACCGCCTTCTTCGAGCCGAAGGAGAACGAGCTCGTCCTCAACTGCCACTACATCACCTCGGAGCATATCGAGGTGCGGGGCGATGAGGCCGAGGGAAGCTGGGTGCATTTCCAGCCCTGGATCTTCGCCGACGGCCGCTCGCTCCTGCGCTCCAGCCGGCTGTTCAACGCGTTCAAGCGCGTCGACGGCGTGTGGAAGATGTCGCGCTACCGCACCGAGAACGTCTTCATCGCCGACCTGCCCGAGGGGTGGGCGTCCAGCATTCCCGAAAAATCCGTCCTCTTCGCTCCCGGCGAGGCGGCCGCCTGAGATTTTCGAGACGAACCGACAGCCACGAACAAGGAGATAAGCGGTGCCCCGGACAACAGCCCATTCCATCGCCGCGGCTCTCGCCGCTCTCGCCGTGTTCGCCCCGGCGGGCCCCGCCGCCGCGCAGGCCGTGCGCATCGGCCTTGGCGTCGATCCGGCCCATGGCGCCTATTATCTGGCCGACGAGCTCGGCCTGTTCGAGGAGGCCGGGCTGGAGGTCGAGCTGGTGCGCTTCGCGCAAGGGGGCGAGGGCGTGGACGCGGCGCTGACGGGCGTCGTCGATCTGACCGCCGCGGCCGACATGACGACGATGATCCGCATCGCCCGCGCGCCGCTCGTCCCGCTGGCCGTGGTCCATGAATCGGGCATCTCGATCCGGCTCACCGTGGGAGCGGACATCAAGGGGTTCGAGGATATCGAGACCTTCGGCATCGTACCGGGGTCGGTCAGCGAATATGCCGCCCGCGCGGCGCTGAAGACCTTCGGCCGGGACGCGGCCGGCGTCGAGTTCGTCTCCGTCGGCGCGCCCGAGCTGCCCGCCTTGCTGGCGCGCGGGGATATCGACGGCTATTTCGTGTGGGAGCCGCTGGCCAGCATGGGGGTGGAGGCGGGCGGCAAGAGCCTCCTGACCAGCGGCGAGGCGGGCTACTTCTCGCATATGTGGCTGAGCGCCAATCCCACCTGGTACGAGGCCAACGGCGAGGCGGCCGAGACGCTTCTGGGCGTGGTGCGGGAGGCTGCGCGGATGATCACCGAGGACCCGCAGGCCGCCAGCGTGCCGATCGCGGCCCAGACCGGGCTGCCCGCCGACGAGGTCGCCGAGACGCTGGCCATCTATAGCTGGACGGTGCGCGACTTCACGCCCGAGGATGTGGAGGGCTATGAGGGCATCGCCGCCTTCCTGTCCGAGAACGGCATGACGGACGAGCCGCTGGACATCGGATCGGTCATCTTCCCCGACGGGAACTGAGCCGATGCGCGGGGCCTCGATCACCCTGGAACGCACCAGCATCGACGTTCCCGGCCGGCGGATCGTGTCGGATATCGACCTTCGGATCGAGGCCGGCGAATTCGTCTGCCTGCTGGGTCCGAGCGGCTGCGGCAAGTCCACCATCCTCAATGCCATCGCCGGTTTCATGCGGGCCGGGGGGCGGCTTCTGGTGGATGGAAAGCCCGTCGCCGGCCCCGGCCCCGACCGGGGCGTGGTGTTCCAGAGCAGCGAGGCCCTGTTCCCCTGGCTGAGCGTGGAGGAGAACGTCGCCTACGGGCTGAAGCTGCGAAAGGTGCCCCGGGCCCGGCAAAGGGAGATCTGCGCGCATTACCTTTCCATGGTCGGGCTGGCCCATGCGGCCGGGCAGTTTCCCGCGCAGCTTTCGGGCGGAATGCGCCAGCGGGTGCAGATCGCCCGCGTGCTCGCCAACGAGCCGGCGGTCGTGCTCATGGACGAGCCGTTCGGCGCGCTCGACGCGCAGACCCGCGAGGTGCTCCAGCGCGAGGTGCAGCGCATCTGGCAGGCGACGCGCACCACATTTCTCTTCGTGACCCACGACATCGCCGAGGCCGTCCTGCTGGCGGATCGCGTGGTGACGATGACCGCCGGCCCGGCGGCGGGCATCAAGAGCGTGACGGCCATCGACATTCCCCATCCGCGCGATCCGACCTCGCCCGACTTCGCGCGCGTGCAGCGCGCGCTGCGCGAGATCATTGCCGACGAGGTGCGGCGCGCCATGGGCGAGCAGCCCGGCATGGCGGGAGCGGCCGCATGAGCGAGGACGCCGCGCCCCTCCCGCGCGCCGGGGCGCGCGATGGCGCGGGCCGGCTCCGGGGGATGGCGCTGGCGCGGCGCTTCGCCGTGCCGACGCTCTCCGTGCTGGCCGGCCTCCTCGTCTGGCAGCTCGCCAGCATGACGACGACGCCGCTTTTCCTGCCCTCGCCTTTGCGCACCCTGGAGGCGCTGGTGGCGCTGTGGCGCAGCGGCACGCTGGTGGATTCCGTCCTGGCCTCGGCCCGGCGCATCTTCATCGGCTGGGCGGCCGGCGTGGCGGTGGGGGTCGTGCTCGGCCTGCTGATGGGCACCTTCCGCCCCGTGCGCCAGGCGTTCGAGCCCTATATCGAGTTCTTCCGCTTCGTGCCGCCCACCGCCTTCGTGACGCTGGCCGTCATCTGGCTGGGGCCCGGCGATGCCTCCAAGATCGCGCTGATCTTCTACGCCACCGTGTTCATCGTAACGCTGAACACGATGGCGGGCACGATGGCGACCTCGCCATTGCGCATCCACGCCGCCGCCTCGCTCGGGGCCGGGCCGCTGACCATCCTGACGAGCGTCATCGTCCCCTCGGCGGTGCCCTACATCGTCACCGGCACGCGCATCGCCATGGGCAACTCGTTCCTCACCATCGTCGTGGCGGAGATCGTCGCCGCGCAGGTGGGCCTCGGCGCGCTGATCTGGAACGCGCGCAACTACGCGCGCACCGACTGGGTCTTCGGGGGGATCATCGTCCTCGGCCTTCTCGGCTTCGCCTTCGACCGCCTGCTGCGGCTGGTGGCGGTGCGCGCGTTGAAGCGCTACCAGCTCAACCTGTAGGCCGGCACCCTTCGCCGACGACGCTGCGTCGCGCGTGGCGAGCGGCCGAGCGCGATGGTGCCGCCCGCTACCGGTCGATCTTGGTGGCGAGGATGATGGAGGTCTGCGTCCGCTCCACGCCGTCCAGCTCTCCTATGCGGTCCACCACGCTGTCGAGCGCGGCGACCGAGCCGGCGGCCACCATCGCGATCAGGTCCACCTCCCCGCTGACCGAATGGAGCGTGCGCACCTCGCGCATCTCCTTGAGCTGCGCGATCGTGCGGGCGGCGTGCTTGGGCTTCACCGTCATCAGGATATGGGCGCGGATGAGGGCGCGCTCGGCCGCCTCGCTGATGCGCACCGCATAGCCGGCGATCACGCCCTCCCGCTCCAGCCGCTCGATGCGCGCCTGCACCGTGGTTCGCGAAAGGCCGAGCCGGCGGGCCAGCTCCGCGACGGGCGCGCGTGCGTTCTCCGCCAGAAGCGCGATCAGCAGCTCGTCTTTTTCGGTTCTGGACAATTCGTCGATTTTCCTCGTCGTTTCGTGCAAAGATGATAGTGTATATTGCCAGATTCGCAGTTTGAAGCGCAAAGCCGTTCGTGGCCTTCTCCCGGCTCCATTGCAGAGAAGGGGCTTTCCCAATGAAACAGATCGCAGTCGTCGGCGCCGGGAAGATCGGAAGCACGATCGCGCTCATGCTGGCGGAGACGGGGGATTACGCGGTGGTGCTGGCCGACCGCGACGCCGCGCAGCTCGAGCGCGCCGAGAAGCACGAGGCCATTGCGACCCGTGCCGTGGACATCGCCGATGAAGGCGCGCTGCGCGACCTCCTGTCCGGGGCCTATGCGGTGCTCAGCGCCGCGCCCTTCCACCTGACGACCGCCATCGCCGAGGCCGCGGCGAAAACCGGCACGCATTATCTGGACCTCACCGAGGATGTGGCCTCCACGCGGCGGGTGAAGGAACTGGCCCGGGAGTCCCGCTCGGCCCTCATCCCGCAATGCGGCCTTGCGCCCGGCTTCATCTCCATCATGGCCAGCGATCTGGCGAGCCGTTTCGACACGCTCGACACGGTGCGCCTGCGCGTCGGGGCGCTGCCGCAATATCCCTCCAACGCGCTGAACTACAATCTGACCTGGAGCACGGACGGGGTCATCAACGAGTATATCGAGCCCTGCGAGGCCATCGTGGACGGGCGCCTCACGCAGGTGCCGGCCATGGAGGAGCGCGAGGAGTTTTCCCTGGACGGCGTCGCCTACGAGGCCTTCAACACCTCTGGCGGCCTCGGCACGCTGTGCGAGACGCTGGAGGGCCGCGTGCGCACGCTCAACTACCGGACGATCCGCTATCCCGGCCACGCCGCCATCATGAAGGTGCTTCTCAACGATCTGGGCCTGCGCCATCGCCGGGATGTTCTGAAAGACCTGCTGGAGCATTCCCTGCCCACCACCCCGCAGGACGTCGTCATCGTCTTCGCCACCGTGACGGGGCAGAAGGGCGGGCGGCTGACGCAGGAGACGCACGCCCACAAGATCTATAGCGGGCTCGTCGCCGGCCTGCCGCACAGCGCGATCCAGATCACCACCGCCGCCGGCATCTGCACCGTCCTCGACCTCCTGGCCGCCGGCGCGCTGCCGCAGGCGGGGTTCGTTCGCCAGGAGGAGATCGCGCTCAAGGACTTCCTCGCCAACCGGTTCGGCCAGCGCTACGCCGCCCGGGCGGCCTGAGGGGGAGGCCGTGGGGGCGGGATCGCCCGCCTCCACGAAAGGCCCTCGCCGCGATTGTGCCGGGGCGATGCGGGACCGGCCTATCCAAGGGGCATGGCAGCCTCTATGTCTGGCGCGGACCTCAACTCGGAAGAATCTCATGAGCATCGGACTGATCGCTCTTCTGGACGATGTCGTCGCGCTGACCAAGGTCGCGGCGGCCTCGCTGGACGATGTGGCCGCGCAGGCCGCCAAGGCGGGCGCCAAGGCCGCGGGCGTCGTCATCGACGACGCGGCGGTGACGCCGCGCTACGTGGTGGGCTTCACGGCGGACCGCGAGCTGCCCATCGTCTGGCGCATCGCGCGCGGCTCGCTCATCAACAAGCTGGTCTTCCTCCTGCCGGGCGGCTTGCTGCTCAGCAGCTTCGCGCCCTGGGCGATCACGCCCCTCCTCATGCTCGGCGGCCTGTATCTGGCCTATGAAGGCGCCGAGAAGGTCTATGAGATGATCGTGCCGCACAAGGCGCAGGCGCATGAGGCCAAGATCGGAACCGTCGCGCCGAACGCGCAGACGCTGGAGGACGAGCGGGTGGCGAGCGCCATCAAGACCGACTTCATCCTCTCGGCCGAGATCATGGCGATCACCCTCTCGGGGCTCGCCGCCGACACGGTCTGGATGCAGGCGGCCGTCATGGCGGTGGTCGCCATCGGCATCACCGTGGCGGTCTACGGCGCCGTGGCTCTGATCGTGAAGGCGGACGATGCGGGTGTGGCGCTCGCCAGGCGCGGCAGCGGCGCCCTGGCCGCCCTCGGGCGCGGGCTCGTGCGCGGCATGCCCGGCTTCCTCAAGGGGTTGGCCCTCCTGGGCACCGCGGCCATGGTCTGGGTCGGCGGCGGCATCATCGTCCACAGTCTGGCCGGCTACGGGCTCGCCGGCCCCGAGCACCTGATCCAGGCTGTCGCGGCGGCCGCCGGCGGCGCCCTTCCGGCCGCGTCCGGGGCGGTGGAATGGCTGGTGACGGCCATCGGTTCGGGCATTGTCGGCCTGCTGGCGGGCTTTGCCCTGATCCCCATCGTCGGCAAGCTGCTCGCGCCGCTCTGGAAGGCGGTGACGGGGCTGCGCTCGGTGCAGGAGAAGCAGGCCTGAGGCCGGCGGCGTCTAGAGACCGAGCGCGGACAGGCCGGGGAAGCCCGCCGGGCGCACCGGCCCGTCCCACAGGAACCTGCGCTCGCCTTCGGCGATCGGCACGTCGTTGATGGAGGCCTCGCGGCGGCGCATCAGCCCGGCCTCGTCGAACTCCCACTGCTCGTTGCCGTGCGAGCGGAACCAGTGCCCCTGCGCGTCGTGCCATTCATAGGCGAAGCGCGCGGCGATGCGGTTCTCGTGGAAGGCCCACACCTCCTTGATCAGCCGGTAATCGAGCTCGCGCTCCCATTTGTGCGTCAGGAACGCGACGATGGCCTCGCGCCCGGACAGGAACTGCGAGCGGTTTCGCCAGACGCTGTCCTGCGTGTAGGCCAGCGAGACGGCGAGGGGATCGCGCCCGTTCCAGGCATCCTCGGCCTTGCGGGCCTTGATCGCCGCCGTCCGGGCGTCGAAGGGCGGAAGCGGGGGTCTGTGCTCTGCCATGGGCCCGTGTCGCGTTCGAGGGGGGCGGCCGGCCCGGCAGGACGCGCGCCGGCCCGTTCGGCCGCCGGAATTGCGGCGATCAGTCCTCCTTGTAGCCGAGGGCGGGGAAATTGCCTTCGGGCTGGTGGTAGCGATAGGGCAGGAACTTGCCGGACATGGTGATGCGCACGCGGTCGCCGGCCTCGTTCGGCTCGCGCTCCATCTGGAGGTCGAAGTCGATGGCCGACATGATGCCGTCGCCGAACTCCTCGTGGATGTATTCCTTCATGGTCGGCCCGAAGACCATCATCGCCTCGTGGAAGCGGTAGAGCGTCGGGTCGGTGGGCGGCACGAGGCTCTGCTCGCCGCGATAGGGCACTTCGCCCAGCATCTTTTCCTCGTTCTCGGTGAGGCCGAACAGGGCGGCGGCCTTGGCGGCCTGGGGCTTGGGCAGACGCATCTGCCCCATCAGCGCGGTCATGAGGTAGAGCTGGGAATAGCCGCCGATCTCCTCCGCGATGGCCTTCCAGGTGAGGTTCTTCTCGCGCTTGACGTCGAAGATCTTCTCGACGAGCTCGGTGCGTTTCATGGGAACGGTCCTTTCGATGCAAAGAGGGGTGGGGCGGCGCGCCTCGCCGCCCCATGGTTGGGGAGGTCAGGAGGCGGTGCGCCCGGTCTCGGTTTCGATGGCTTGGGCCAGCGCCGGCGCGGCGTCCGAGACCGGCTGGACGAGCGGCGGGGACCGGGCATCCCATTCGAGCCCGTTTTCCAGCTCCTGCGCGAAGGTCGCCGAGCGCGTGACGAGGAAGTCCATCAGATGGTTGCGCAGCTCGTAATAGCCCGGCAGCCGGTGCAGCTCGCCGCGCAACCGCTCGCGCGGCAGCGTGTTCTTCACCACCTCCGCCACACGCGCGCCCGGCCCGTTGGTCATCAGCACGATCTTGTCGGCGAGGTAGATCGCCTCGTCGACATCGTGGGTGATCATCAGGACGGTCTGGTCCGAGGTCACGCAGATGCGCCGCACCTCGTCCTGCAACGTGCCGCGCGTCAGGGCGTCGAGCGCGGAGAAGGGCTCGTCCATCAGAAGTGTCTTGGGCTCCAGGCTCAGCGCGCGGGCGATGCCCACGCGCTGCTTCATGCCGCCCGAAAGCTCGGCGGGCCGGCGGTTCGCCGCAGCCCCAAGCCCCACCAGCTCGATGAAGCGCATGGCGTGCTCGCGCACCTTCGCGCGGCTCCATTTCGGATGTCGTGCCGAGACGGCGTAGGCGACATTGCCCAGAACGCTCATCCAGGGCAGCAGCGCGTGGCCCTGGAAGATGACGGCGCGGTCGAGCGAGGGACCGTCTATCTCCTTGCCGTCCACGATGACCACCCCGGCCGAGGGCGTGTCGAGCCCGGCGAGGATGTTGAGGACGGTGGTCTTGCCGCAGCCCGAATGGCCGATGATGCAGACGAACTCGCCCCGGTCGATGGAGAGCCAGAGATCCTCGAAGATCGTCAGCTCGCCCTCCCCCTTGCGGGGATAGCGCCTGGCGATGCCTTCGATGGAGATCAGTCTGTCGCCGGGCATGGGGGCTCCTGTCCGGTTGGCGTTCGGGCGCGCCTGGCGCGTCAGGGATAGGACGTTGCTCATCGCCGCCGCCTCATTCCGGGAAGGTGACGAGGCGCGCGGCGCCCGCCAGAAGCTGGTCGAGGATCATGCCGATCGTGCCGATGGCCAGGATCGCGACGATCACGTTGACGATGGAGAGGTTGTTCCACTCGTTCCACACGAAATAGCCTATGCCGGTGCCGCCCACGAGCATCTCGGCCGCGACGATCACCAGCCAGGCGATGCCGATGGAAATGCGCATGCCGGTGACGATGGTGGGCGCGGCCGCCGGCAGGATGACGGTGAAGGCGCGCTTCAAGGACGAGATTTCCAGCGTGCGCGCCACGTTCAGCCACTCCTTGCGCACATTCGCCACGCCGAAGGCCGTGTTCACCAGCATCGGCCAGATGGAGCAGATGAAGATGACGAAGATCGCCGAGGTGGCGGAATCCTGGATCGTGTAGAGCGCCAGCGGCATCCAGGCCAGCGGCGAGACCGGCTTCATGATCTGGATGAAGGGGTTGAGCGCCCTGGAGAGAAGCGGCGACATGCCGATCGCGAAGCCGAGCGGCACGGCGACGAGGAAGGCAAGCGAGAAGCCCAGGAGCACGCGCCCCAGCGAATAGGCGAGCTGGAGGCCGATGCCCTTGGAGTTCGGTCCCCGGTCGTAGAACGGATCGGACAGATGGCCGGTGAGCGTCTCGAACAGGTCGAGCGGCCCCGGCATGGCCGAGGCGCCTTCCGTCACCTGTGCGCCCATGAGAGCGGCATATTCGGGGTCGAGCCCCTCCACGCCCGTCCCACCGCCGCCGACGGCGAAGTGCCAGGCGAGAAGCAGGGCCGCCAGGATGGCGAGCGACAGCGCGCCCGCCTTCAGGTTCAGCGAGGCCGCCACGGCTCAGCTCCGGCGGATGGCGAAGGAGGAGAGGTAGCCTTCCGGGTCGGCCGGGTCGAAGGTCTTGCCCATCACCTCGAAGCTCCGGGAGTTTTCCGCCGGGGCCTCGAGCCCGGCCTCCTCCATCAGGCGCCGGGCGTCGGTGGCCAGATAGACCTCGCGGGCGATGCGCTGGTAGTCGATTTCGCCGGAAACCTGCCCCCAGCGCTTCATCTGCGTCATGATCCAGACCGCGAAGCTCTCCCACGGGAAGGAGGTGAAATCGATGCGGTGCGGGTCGCGCTGCACCTGGCCCAGCCCGTCGGCATAGGTACCGGTCAGCACCTGCTCCACCACCGTCGCCGGCTGGTTCAGATATTCGCTCGGCGCGATGGCGGCTGCGATCTCCGGGCGGTTGTCGAGGTTCGAGGCGTAGGCGCTGGCCTCCAGGATGGCCCGCAGGAGCGCGGCATAGGTGTTGGGCGCCTCGCGGGCGAAGGCGGCCTTGGCGGTGAAGGCGCAGCAGGGATGGCCGTCCCACATCTCCTTGGACAGCATGTGGATGAAGCCGACGCCGTCATAGACCGCGCGCTGGTTCATCGGGTCCGGGGCCAGGAAGCCGTCGATATTGTCGGCGCGCAGATTGGCGACCATCTCCGGCGGCGGCACGGCGCGGATCGAGACGTCCGCGTCCGGGTCGATGCCCGCCTCGGCCAGATAGTAGCGCAGGAGGTAGTTGTGCATCGAATAGTCGAAGGGCACGGCGAAGCGCATCCCGGCCCAGTCCTTCGGGTCGCGCCGGTCCTGATGCTTGAGCGCCAGAGTGATCGCCTGGCCGTTGACGTTCTGGATGGCGGGGATGGCCATCGGCACCGGACTGGAGCCCACGCCCATGGAGATGGCCAGCGGCATGGGCACCAGCATCTGCGCCGCGTCGTATTCGTCGTTCAGCGTCATGTCGCGGATCACGGCCCAGCCGGCGGTCTTCACCACGCTGACATTGAGTCCCTGCCGCTCGTAGAAGCCCATCGGGTGGGCCATGATGATCGGGGTGGAGCAGGTGATGGGGATGAAGCCGACATTCAGGTCGGTCTTCTCCAGCGGCCCGGTGCCCTGCGCCAGCACCTCCGAGATCATGCCCACGGGCAGGAACTGCGCCAGCGCGGCCGCCGCCGTCGAGGCGCCCACCGCCTTCAGGAAGGCGCGACGCGAGCGGTCCTGCGGGAAGAGCGCGCGCATCAGGCCGTTTTCCACCACCCGCGTGATGCGGGCCTCCTCCTGCGAGGCGACGGCGGTGGCCTCCAGGCGCAGGGCGCGTTCGTGCTCGCCCTGGCTCGCATGGCGCCCGCAGGAGCAGGCCGAAAGGCGCGTCGCGGCTTGGAAGGGATTGTCGAAGAGACCCATGGGTGCGGCCGTCCTGTTCAAGGGTGGGACTATCCACCCATCAGCAAGCGGCGTGCCAACTCGCCACGAACCGGGCCGGGGCCGGCGGGGCGGGGCTCGCGTCAAACACCCTCCCGCCCCTCTGGCGCAGATCACGAGATTTCGTTTCGTAAAATCACGACTTTCCGTTATTTCCCGGCAGATGAACGCCCTGCCTCCCCTCGCGCCTCCCTCGCTGGCCATCCTTGCCGTCGATCCCGCCGCCGACCGCGTGGTGGGCGCCAACGGTGCCGCCGAGGGCCTGCTCGGGCTGGCGGAAGGCAGCCTTGCGGGCCGCCGCTTCTCGGCTCTGCATCCCGGCCAGCTTCCCGCCCTGATCGTGTTCTCCGAAGCGGTGCTGTCGCTCGGGCGCTACTGGACGCGCGGCCTGACCCCGCGCCATTCGGGCGAGGTCGACCTCAAGGTCGAGTATCGGGGCGACCGGATCGAGGCGCCCGACGGGCGGGCGCTCCTGCTTATCACCCTCATCGACCTGGCCGAGCAGGAGCGGCACGCGACCGATACGGCGGCCAACCGGTTCCAGACCTCGGGCATCGCGGAGTGGCAGCGCGTCGATCGCATCTTCCGCGACATCGAGCGGGAGAACCAGCTCATCCTGCGGGCCGCCGGCGAAGGCATCTACGGCGTCAACGCCGATGGCAAGACCACCTTTCTCAACCCCGCCGGCGAGAAGCTGCTGGGCTGGCGCGCCGAGGAGCTGGTGGGGCACGACATGCACGAGAACGTCCACCACCATCACGCGGACGGGCGCCGCTACCCCAACGAGGCCTGCCCCATCTACGCGGCCTTCCGCGACGGCGCGGTGCACACGGTCGACGACGAGGTGTTCTGGCGCAAGGACGGCACGTGCTTTCCGGTGGAATACACCTCCACGCCCATCCGCGAGCGCGGCGAGGTGGTGGGGGCCGTCATCGTCTTCCGCGACGTGACCCAGCGCCGCCGCGCCGAGGAGGAGCTGCGCCGCGCGCTGGCCGAGAACGACGCGCTGCGCGAGCGGCTGGAGCGCGAGAATGCCTATCTCCAGGAGGAGATGCGCCTGGAGTTTCGCGACCACGGCATCGTGGGCAAGAGCCCGGCGGTGGAGACGATCCGCCAGCGCATCCGCCTCGTCGCGCCCTCCGACGCCGCCGTTCTCGTCACCGGCGAATCGGGCACGGGCAAGGAGCTCGTCGCCCGCGCCATCCATGAGGCGAGCGGGCGGGGGGACCGGCCGCTCATCCGCGTCAACTGCGCGGCGGTGCCGCGCGAGCTGTTCGAGTCGGAGTTCTTCGGCCACGCCAGGGGCGCGTTCACCGGGGCGCTGCGCGACCGCATCGGCCGGTTCGAGCTGGCGGATGGGGGAACGCTGTTCCTGGACGAGGTGGGCGAGATCCCGCTCGAGCTTCAGTCCAAGCTCCTGCGCATTCTGCAGGAAGGCCAGTTCGAGCGCGTGGGGGAGGAGCGCACGCGCCATGCCGACGTGCGGATCGTGGCCGCCACCAACCAGGATCTGGAACGGGACGTGGCGTCGGGCCGCTTCCGCTCCGACCTCTATTTCCGGCTGAACGTCTTTCCGATCCACTCCGCGCCCTTGCGCGAGCGCCGGGAGGACATCCCCCTTCTGGTGCGCCATTTCCTCGACAGGCCCGGCCGCAAGGGCGCCTCGGCGGCGCTTCAGGTGCGCTCGGGCGACATGGAGCGGCTGATGGCCTATCACTGGCCCGGCAATGTCCGCGAGCTCCAGAACGTCCTGGAACGGGCCGTGATCCTGGCGCGGGAGGGGGTGCTGACGATCGACATGCCCGACCAGACCCCTCCCGGCGCGCCTCCCGTTCCCTCCGCGGCGCCGCCGCGCCCCGCGCGCCTCCGCACCGAATCCGACCGGCGGGCGGCCGAGCGGCGGGATATCGAGTCCGCCCTCTGCGCCTCGGCCGGCAAGGTCTCCGGCCCCGGCGGGGCCGCGGAGCTGCTCGGCCTTCCTCCCACGACCCTCGCCTCGCGCATCCGCACCTTCGGCATCAAGCCCTGGACGTTCCGGGGCTGAGGGGCCAGCTGCGGCCGAAAGGATTGCCCGCGCGTCGAGGCGGGGCACTTATCGCTGCGGCGAGGGACGGCCCTGCGGGTCTTTTCCGCCGCCGCTGCGTCACGGACGATGAAAAATTCCTCGCAGGCGCTCCGCCGCCGAATTCTCAAACGGTCTCTCAGGTCGGAACGGCCACGCCCACATCGTGGGGCGGATGGGCGAGAATCCGCATGTCCAGCCCGTAGACGGCGCGCAGCGATTGCGGCGTCATGAACCGGCCGACACTCTCGTCCACGGCCAGCCTGCCGCCCCGAAGGGCCACGATCCGGTCGCAGAAGCGCGCGGCCATGTTGACGTCGTGAAGCACGATCACCACGCAACGCCCGCCCTCGCGGCTCAGGCTGCGCACCAGCGTCAGCACCTCGATCTGGTGGGCGATGTCGAGCGCGGAGGTGGGCTCGTCGAGCAGGAGGCATTGCGCATCCTGCGCCACGAGCATGGCCAGCCAGACGCGCTGGCGCTCGCCGCCCGAAAGCGTGTCGAGGTCGCGCTCGGCCAGCGCGCTCGTGCCGGTCCTCTCCATCGCCGCGCGCACGCGCTCCCCGTCCTCGGTGCCGAAGCGGCCGAACGGGCCGTGCCAGGGGTAGCGGCCGAACGCCACCACCTCGCGCGCCGAGAGCCCGGTGCCGGTGGCCGGGTGTTGCGGCAGATAGGCGATGCGGCGCGCCAGATCGCGCGAGGCCCAGCGTTCCAGCGGCTTGCCCTGATAGCGCAGCTCGCCGCCCGTGGGCGTGAGCTGGCGCGCCAGAAGCTTGACCAGCGTGGACTTGCCCGAGCCGTTCTGGCCCACCAGCCCGATCACCTCGCCGCCCGCCAGCTCGACGGAAAGAGGATGCAGGATGGGGGTGCCGGCGATCTCGTAGCCGACATTCTGAAGCGCGAAGCCTTGCGCGCAGGCACTCATGCCGTTCGCCTTTGCAGGAGCCAGAGGAGGATGGGTGCGCCGACCAGCGAGGCGACGAGCCCGGTGGGGAGCTGGAAGGGAAAGGCGACCGAGCGCGCCAGCCAGTCGGCCGCAACGAGGATCGCGGCGCCCGCCAGCGCGCTTCCCAGGAGCGAGGGCACCGCATGGCGCACGCCCGCGAGCCGCACGAGATGGGGCGCCAGAAGGCCCACGAAGGTGATCGGCCCGACGATGACGGTGGCCGCCGCCGTGGCGGTGGCCGCCAGGAGGATGAGGATCGCGCGCGCCGCGCCCAGGGGCACGCCGAGGCTGGCGGCGCCCTGCGCCCCCAGCGGCAGAAGGTCGAGCCACCGCGTGAGGCAAAGGGCAAGGGTGATGGCGAGGGCGGCGAGGACGAGCGAGAGGATCGCGCCCGAGGGCTGCACGGACTGAACCGCCCCCGTCATCCAGGCCAGCAGCAGGAAGGCGCGCGGATCGCCCGCGGCCGAGACGACGCCGATCAACGCGTCGAGGAGCGCCGAGAGGGCGATGCCGGCCAGAAGCAGGCGCTCGGGCTGGAAGCCGGTGCGGCGCGCCAGAAGCAGCATCAGGACGAGGACGAGCGCCGAACCGCCGAGCGCGGCCAGCGTCGCGCCGCCGGTGGAGACCGAGCCGACGGTGAACAGTGCGATCGCCATCGCGAAGGTCGCGCCGGCGCTGATGCCGAGGATCTCCGGGCTTGCCATCTCGTTGCCGGTCAGGCGCTGGAGCAGGAAACCGGCGGTGGCCAGAAGGACGCCGGCCCCGGCCACGGCCGACAGGCGCGGCCAGCGCCAGGGCAGGATGTCCGGCATTTCGGAAAGCGTGAGAACATGCCAGCCGCCGCCCGGCGCACGGCCGACGAACAGGCCGAGAAGCACGAGGGCGGCAAGCCCGGCCGTTAGAACGAGGGGCAGCCGCCCTGCCAGCCCCGGGCCCTTGCTCCACAGAGCCCGGCCGGGCGGGATGGCAGAGCGGGCGCGCAGTTGCGTGCGCACGCGCGGCAGCAGCCACAGCAGGATGGGCGAGCCCAGGAGGGCGGTGACGGCGCCCGTGGGCAGGAAGTCGGCCGCCGCGCCCGCCAGGAGCTGCACCGCGAGATCGGTGACGAGCAGCACGAGCGCGCCGATGGCGGTGGCGAAGAAGAGCCGGGCGCGGAAGGAGCGCGCGCCCGCCAGTTGCGCCAGGATGGGGGCGACGAGCCCCACGAAGCCGATGACGCCGACGGCGCTGGCGGTGAAGGCCGCCAGCAGCACCGCCAGCGCGAGCGCGCAAAGGCGCAGGGCAGCCAGCGGCAGGCCGAGCGAACGGGCGGTCTCCTCCCCCAGATCGAGCAGCGACAGCGGCCGCACGAGAAGGAGCGCGAAGGGGGCCAGAAGCGCGAGGCGCAGCGACAGGTCGATGGTGGGCTGCCAGCTCTGCTGGCTGAGCGAGCCCGAGCCCCAGATGAAGAGGCTGGCGAGGTAGCGGCTCTCCACCAGGGTCAGCGCGGCGGCCAGCGCCCCGCAATAGAGGCTGACGAGGAGGCCGGAGAGGATCACGGCCACGGGGGAGAAGTCCTGCCGGCGGCTGAGCGCGAAGACGAGGCTGGCGGCAAGGCCCGAGCCGGCCAGCGCCACGAGGTCGCGCCCCCAGCCAAACAGGGCGGGAAGGAACACGGTGGCGATCGCCAGCGCAAGGCGCGCGCCCGCGTCGATGCCGAGGGTCGTGGGCGAGGCCAGCGGGTTGCGCAGTGCCTGCTGGAGAAGCGCGCCGGAGGCCGCCAGCGCGCCCCCGCACAGGATCGCCATCGCGAGCCGGGGCAGGGTGGAATAGACGAGCACCATGCGCTCGATGTCGTAGGCGTCGGCGGGGCGGGCGAGGAGCGGCAGCGCCGGGCCGAGAAGCAGTCCGCCGAGGAGAAGCGCGGCGAGGCCGAGCAGGATGGTGAGCCACGCGGCGCCGCGCGAGCGCCCCGAAAAGGGGCGGCCGGGTGCGAGGGTCATGCCGCCTGGCCTTCGAGCGTTTCGACGAGGAGCCCGGCCAGACGCCGCGCCGCCGGAACGCCCCCGAAGGAGAGGACGGGAGGCAGGACGGGGATCGGCCCCCGGTCGCGGCGCAGCGGCAGCGAGCGCCAGAGCGGGCTCGCCTCCAGCACCACCCGGACATCGGGCGGCAGGTGGTCTGCGATGGCGAGCGCCTCGCCCGCCTCGGCGAGGCGCTCTATGCCCACGCTGGCAAAGCCCCACACATTCGCGCCGCCCTGCCATGCGTTGCGAAGGCCGAGACGGTCCAGAACGTCCTGGTGAAGGCCGGGGCGGGCGTAGACGCGCACATGGCGCGGGTCGAGGAAGGACATGAGCAGCAGCGGGCGCTCGCGGAACGGCGCGGCGCGGGCGGCGCATTCGGCGAAGACGGCCTCCGTCTCCTCCAGATAGAGCCGCGCCTCCCGCTCGCGCCCGACAAGGGCGCCGATCCGCGTCATCGCCTCCATGGCCTTGGGCAGCGGCGAGCCGCCTTCCGAGAAGAGGGAGAAGCGCTCCACGGGCGCGATGCGGCCGACCTGCGGCTCCGACATGGCCGTGTAGTCGGTGGTGAGCACGAGGTCGGGCTCAAGCGCGGCGAGAAGCTCCAGATTGGGCGAGACGCTGGCGCCCAGATCCACCGTCTCGGCCGGAAGCGGGGGCTCCACGACCCAGAGGTTCCAGTCGCGCGCATCCGTGATGCCGACCGGCGTCACGCCAAGGGCGATCAGCGTCTGCGCGAGCGCATAGTCGAGCGAGGCGACCCGCAGGCCGCGCGCGCGCGCCGGAACCG
Source organism: Aureimonas populi (assembly GCF_017815515.1). Lineage (NCBI taxonomy): Bacteria > Pseudomonadati > Pseudomonadota > Alphaproteobacteria > Hyphomicrobiales > Aurantimonadaceae > Aureimonas > Aureimonas populi. The sequence continues at coordinate 437,757 of NZ_CP072611.1, read as the reverse complement.
CGCCGCCGAACGCCAGCGGCGTGCCGGCCAGCATCCCGAGGAAGCTGCGCCGCTTCATGGCCGCTGCGGGACCGGTTCGTATGGGGAGAGGGGCACGGTCACGCGGGACTCGGGAGGCTTTGGGAACGAAGGGCAGATACACCCGATCGCTAATATCATGATCCATAAAGTCAAGTTTATATCGGACGAGAGGGCCGGGCCGGGGAAAACGGAGCCGACCGTTGCGCGCGGGTGACGCCGCCGGGGCGATGTCTGTGGCGAAGCGGCAACGGCCCGTTAAGATGCGCGCGGCTCGCGGCTTAGAGCGATTTTAAGCCGATCGCCAAGTGGTTGAACCGGAATGGAAATCTGCGCCGATCCAGGGTTTTCGGCGGGGGCCGGCTATTGTTGACTATCAAACTCGCCTTTTCGTAGATCGCCGCCATCATCCGCTGCAGGAACCCTTTGCATGTCCCCCACCTCGCTCTCGCTGGCCGTTCTGCGGCACGGCCTTCTGTGCTGCTCGTGCCTGGGCCTTCTCGCCCCTGTCGCCGCCAGCGCCCAGGGCGTGGTCGAACTCGAGACCGTGGTCGTAGAGGGGGACGGGACGGCGGCGTCCTCCGCCGGCACGGGCGCCGGCGGCGGCCTGACGAGCCAGGGCTATGTGGCCCGCTCCACCACCACGGGAACCAAGACGGACACCGACATCCGCAAGGTGCCGCAGTCCGTGGGAACGGTATCGCGCGAGGAGCTGGAGGACCGCAACGTCCAGTCGCTGGTGGAGGCGGCGCGCTACACGGCGGGCGTGCGCGCCGGGCAGTTCGGCTTCGATTCGCGCTTCGACACCTTGTTCGTGCGCGGCTTCAATGTGGGCGACAGCGGCTTCTACCGCGACGGGCTGCGCAGCCTCGGCGGCTCGTTCTCGGTCTTCCGGCACGAGCCCTACACGTTGCAGGGCGTCACCATCCTGAAGGGCCCCAGCTCCGTGCTCTACGGGGCCGGCTCGCCGGGCGGCCTCGTGAACGTCATCTCCAAGCGCCCGACGGAGGCGCCCTTCCGCGAGGTCGAGGCGCAGGTCGGCTCCTACGACCGCTTCCAGACCAATTTCGATGCCTCCGGCCCGCTGGCCGGCAACGACAACGTCCTCTACCGCCTGACCGGCCTCTGGCGCTCGGCCGACACCCAGTTCGTCGCCGCCCGCGACGACCGGATCTCCATCGCCCCCGCGCTCACCCTGCGCTCGGACGATCGCAACACGCAGCTCACCCTCCTGGGCGAGTTCACCGACCTGACCTCGGCCGGCGCTGTGGGCTGGTACACCACGCCGCAGGCGCGCATCAGCCCCTACGAACATGGCGACCCGGCCTATCGCGATCTCGACGGCCAGCAATGGCGGATCGGCTACGAGTTCGAGCACCGCTTCGACGAGGCGCTGACCTTCCGCCAGAACCTGCGCTACCAGAATGTCGAGACCGACATGAAGTGGGTCAGCATCCTTGGCATCGCGCCCGACGGCCTGACCGCCTCGCGCTATAGCGGGCGCATCCTGGACGAGGCGAGCGGCGTTTCCGTCGACAACCAGCTCCAGGGGAATTTCGAGACGGGCGCGATCGCCCATACGCTGCTGGGCGGGCTCGACTATTCCTATGTGGACACCGACTACGGCTTCGCCTCGGGCCTGGCGCCGGACCTCGACCTCGTCAGCCTCAACTACGGCCGGCAGCCGGTGACGCCCGTGGGCTCGGTTCCCGTGCAGCGGAACCAGAAGCAGGACCAGATCGGCCTCTACCTCCAGAGCCAGAGCGAGTACGACCGCTTCGTCCTCACGCTGGGCGGGCGCTACGACTGGCTGGGCACCGAGACGGTCAACTTCGACACCCCCTCGCTGAGCCGCGACCACGACGACGAGCAGTTCACCGGCCGCATCGGGCTCGCCTATCTCTTCGACAACGGCATCTCGCCCTATGCGAGCTACTCCACCTCCTTCGCTCCGACGCTGGGCGCCTCCTTCGACGGCACGCCCTACGATCCCACCGAGGGCAGGCAGGAGGAGATCGGCGTGCGCTACATGCCCGACGACCTCAACCTCTCCGTGGGCGCGGCGCTCTTCCGCATCCGCCAGACCAACGTGCTGACGCCCGACCCCCTCAACCCGCTGTTCCAGGTGCAGCTCGGGGAGGTCGAATCGAAGGGCTTCGAGCTTCAGGCGACGGCCGGCGTGACGGATGCGTTCAAGCTGACGGCGGCCTACACCTATCTCGACATGGAGATCGTCGCGGGCGAGGATGCGGGCAATGTCCCGGCCGGCACGCCTGAGCACCAGTTCTCGCTGTGGGGCGATTACGACGTGTTGAGCGGGCCGGCGCAGGGCCTTGGCCTTGGCCTCGGCGCCCGCTTCATCGGAACGAACTGGGCGGACAACGCCAACACCTACCGCAACGAATCGCGGGTGCTGATCGACGCGGCCGTCTCCTACGACTTCAGCCATATCGATCCGAAGCTTCAGGGCGTCAGCGCGCAGATCAACGCGAAGAACATCTTCGACGACCGCAAGCCCCTCTGCAACGGCGGCTATTGCTACCAGGAGGAAGGCCGCAACGTCATCGGCTCGCTGCGCTACCGGTTCTAGAACCGGGCCTTCCCGGCCGGCGGGGGGGCCTTGCCAGCGCGGCGCGGCCTCACGACAATGGCGCCGTCAGGAAGAGGAATCGTCCAATGCCGGGAGCCGCCGGGCTTGCAAGAATGATCGAGGCGGGGCGCGGTGAGGCCCCGGCCGATCTGGTGATCCGCGACGTGCGCCTCCTCGACGTCGTCACCGGCGCCGTGACGGCCTGCGACATCGCGGTCGTCGGCGAGCGGATCGTGGGCACGCTGGATCGCTACGAGGGGCGCACGGTGGTCGAGGGGCGCGGCCGCTTCGCCGTGCCGGGCTTCATCGACACCCATCTCCATATCGAATCCTCGCTGCTCACCCCCTTCGAGTTCGACCGCTGCGTCCTGCCGCACGGCGTCACCACCGCCCTTTGCGATCCGCACGAGATCGCCAACGTGCTGGGGGCCGAGGGGCTGCGCTATTTCCTCGACTGCGCGCGGCACACGGCGATGGACGTGCGCGTGAACCTCTCCTCCTGCGTGCCGGCCACGCCCTTCGAGACGTCGGGCGCGGCGCTGGAGGTGGAGGACCTCCTGCCGTTCCGCACCCATCCCAAGGCGCTGGGCCTTGCCGAGGTGATGAATTTTCCCGGCGTCATCGCGCGCGATCCCGGCCTCCTCGCCAAGCTGGCGGCCTTCCAGGACGGGCATATAGACGGGCACGCGCCGCTCCTGTCGGGGCGCGACCTCAACGCCTATCTGGCGGCCGGCATCCGCACCGATCACGAGACGACGAGTGCGGGCGAGGCACGCGAGAAGCTGGCCAAGGGCATGGCGATCCTGATCCGCGAAGGGTCCGTCTCCAAGGATCTCGACGCGCTGGCCGAGGTGCTGGACGAGAACACGTCGAGCTTCATGGCGCTGTGCACCGACGACCGCAACCCGCTGGACACGGCCGAGGAGGGCCATCTCGACTCCTCCATCCGCCGGCTCGTCGCGAAGGGCTGCCCCCTCCATCACGTCTACCGGGCGGCGAGCCATTCGGCGGCGCGCATCTTCGGCCTGAAGGATCGCGGCCTGCTGGCGCCCGGCTGGCGGGCCGACATCGCGCTTCTGGACGACCTTGAGGCGTGCCGCGTGTCGGACGTGGTGGCGGGCGGGCGGCTGGTGACGCCCGGGCTCTTCGCCGCGCGCGGCACCGTGGAGCCCGTCGGCCTCGCCTCGGTCCGCTCGCGCCGGATGGAGCCGGCCGATTTCCACGCCGCGCCCAAGGCCGGCCGGAACGAGACGCCGGTGATCGGTGTCCGGCACGGGCTGATCCTCACCTTCCGCGAAAGCGCGGTGCTGGAGGTGGGGGAGACCGGGCTGCTGCCCGACCTGTCCGCCGACGTCATCAAGCTGACGGTGGTCGAGCGGCACGGGCGCAACGGCAATATCGCCACGAGCTTCGTCACGGGCTTCGGCCTCCAGCGCGGGGCCATCGCCTCCTCGGTCGGGCACGACAGCCACAACATCACCGTGGTGGGCGTCGACGATGCGGACATGGCCCTGGCCGTGAACCGGCTGATCGAGCTGCAAGGCGGTTTCGTGGTGGTGGAAGAGGGCCGCGTGAGCGCCGAGCTCGCGCTCCCGCTCGCGGGCCTGATGAGCCTTCGCCCCTACGAGGAGGTCACGGCCAGCCTGCGCGCGCTGCGCGAGGCCGCCTCGGCGCTCGGCTGCACCCTGCAGGAACCCTTCCTCCAGATCGGCTTCCTCACCCTGCCCGTGATCCCGCATCTCAAGATGACCGATCGGGGCCTCTTCGACGTGGACAAGTTCGACTACGTCTGACCGCTGCGGCGGGAGCGCGCGCGGGTCCGGGGGCGAGGAACGCGGCGGGCGATCCTGTTCGCCGGAAACCCGCGTCCCGCCCTGTGCCCGCTCACCAGAGCGCGTGGAAATGGTGGAGCGGGCCGTGTCCCCGGCCGACGTCGAGGCGGTCGCCCGCCGAAAGCGCCTGGTGGACGTAGGTCTTCGCCTCTCGCACCGCCTCCTCCACCGTCCGCGAGGGGAGGCGCGCGGCTATGGCGGCCGAGAGGGTGCAGCCGGTGCCGTGATCGTTGCGGGTTGCCAGGCGCGGCGCGGTGAGCTCCAGCGTCTCGCCCGCGCCGAGGAGAAGGTCGGTGCTCTGCGCGCAGTCCGGCAGGTGCCCGCCCTTCAGGAGCACCCATTCCGGCCCGAGTTCGGCGAGCGCCCCGATCCGGCGCCGCATCTCCTGAAGCGTCCAGTGCGGATCGATGCCGAGGAGAACCCCGGCCTCCGGCAGGTTCGGCGTGATGACCGTGGAAAGGGGCACGAGGCGCTCGCGGATCGCGGCGACGGCCTCCGGGCGCAGGAGGTGGTCGCCGCTCTTGGCGACCATCACCGGGTCGAGCACGATGTTGGCGGCGCCGTGATGGCGCAGGCACTCGGCGATGGCCTCGGCGATCGGGGCGGTCGCGACCATGCCGATCTTCACCGCGTCCACGCGCACGTCCTCGAAGACCGCGTCGATCTGCTGCGCCACGAAATCGGGATCGAGCGCGACGAAGCCGCGCACGCCTTGCGTGTTCTGCGCCACGACCGCGGTGACGGCGGCCATGGCATAGGCGCCGAGCGCGCAGAAGGTCTTGATGTCGGCCTGGATGCCCGCGCCCCCGGTCGGGTCCGTGCCGGCGATGGAGAGGATGTTGGGGATCATCGCGCCGTCTCCCGCGCGAGGCGCTCGCGCCGCTCCCGCGTCACCGCGATCCATTCGCGGGTTCGCGCTTGCGGGTCGGCGTTCAGCGCGATGTCGGTGACGACGCAGGCGATGTCCGCCCCGTGCGCGAAGACGCCCGGCGCGCGGGCCGGGTTGAGCCCGCCAATGGCCACCAGCGGCATGTCGCCGATGCGCTTCTTCCACTCGGCGATCCGCTCCAGCCCCTGCGGTGCCCATGGCATCGTCTTCAGGATGGTGGGCCAGATCGGGCCGAGCGCGACATAGTCCGGCCCGGCCGCAAGGGCGGTTTCCAGCTCCTCCTCGTCATGGGTGGAGAGGCCGAGCCTGAGCCCCGCCCGCTCGATCGCGCTGCGATCGGCGCTCGCCAGGTCCTCCTGCCCCAGATGCACGAAGCGGCATCCTTCCTCGATGGCGAGGCGCCAGTGGTCGTTGATCACGAGGGTGCAGCCATGCGCCTCGCAGATGTCCCGCGCCCTTCGGATTTCGCCGCGCAGGCGCGCCTCGTTCTCGTCCTTGATGCGCAACTGGACGAGCCGGACGCCCAGCGGCACGAGGCGGGCCGCCTGGTCGGCGCTGTCCACGATGAGATAGAAGGGGTCGAGCGTCACGAGAACACCGCCTTTCCGATGAGGGGCGTGGACGGGACGGCCATGTCGCGTGGCTCCAGGAGGCCGGCGGAAAAGCCCGCCCGCCCGGCCTCGACCGCATCGGCGAAGGCGCGCGCCATCGAGACGGGGTCGGCGGCGGCGGCCACCGCCGTGTTCAGGAGAACGGCGTCGAAGCCCAGCTCCATCACGGCGGCGGCGTGGGAGGGCCGGCCGATCCCGGCGTCGACGATGAGGGGCACGTCCGGGAAGTGGGCGCGCATGGCGCGCAGCGCCGCCGGGTCCGTGGGGCCGGCGGCCGAGCCGATGGGCGCGCACCAGGGCATCAGAACGCGGCAGCCGGCCTCCACCAGCTTCTCGGCCACCACGAGGTCGCCCGTCGTGTAGGGAAACACCTCGAAGCCCTCCTGCGTCAGGATGCGGGCGGCTTCCACCAGCGCGAACACGTCCGGCTGGAGCGTGCCGTGATGGCCGATGACCTCTAGCTTCACCCAGTTCGTCGAAAAGACCTCGCGCGCCATCCGCGCGGTCAGCACCGCTTCGGAAACGCCGTGGCATCCGGCCGTGTTGGGCAGGATGCGCACGCCCGGCGAGGCGATGCTCTCCAGGAAGGTGCCGCCGGTCGCTCCCCCGGCGCTCTCGCGCCGAAGCGACACGGTGACGACCTGCGCGCGGGAGGCCTCGATCGCCCTGGCGAGGATGGCGGGCGAGGGGTAGCGCGCCGTTCCCAGGAGCAGGCGCGAGCGCAGCGGGACACCGTAGAGGCTCAGCATGTCAGCCGCCCTCCATCGGCGAGAGGATCTCGATCCGGTCCCCGTCCCGCAGCATTTCGCGCGCGCGGTCCGGCTTGTGGACGATCCGGCCGTTCACGGCGGTCGCCAGCCAGGGGCCCTCGTAACCCAGCGCCGAGAGCAGCGCGGCAAGGTCCGCGCTGTCGACCCGGTGCTCCTCTCCGTTCACGATCAGCGTTCTCATGAAGCTCTCCCCGTCAGACATTCCACCGCCTGCCGCGCCAGGGCGGGCGCGAGCAGGAAGCCGTGGCGGTAGAAGCCGTTGATGTGGATGGTGCGGTCCTGCCGCGTCACGCGCGGAAGATTGTCGTCATAGGCCGGGCGCACGCCCGCGCCGGTCTCGCACACGCGCGCCTCGCCGAAGGCGGGGTGCAGCGCATAGGCCGTGTTCAGAAGCTCCATCAGGGAGCGGGCCGAGACCGGGCCGGCATCGTTCGCCTCGATCATCGTCGCGCCGACCATGAAGCGGCCTTGCCCGCGCGGCACGACATAGATCGGGTGACGCGGGTGGAGCAGCCGCACGGGGCGCGCGAAGGCGATCTCCGGCGTTTCCAGATACAGCATCTCGCCGCGCACGCCGCGCAGTCCGGGGCGCGCGGGGATGGCGGCCGCGCCGGTGCAGTCGATCACCGCGTCGAAGCCTCCCGCATCGCCCTCGTCCGGCGTGCCGAACCGCAGGCGCGCGCCCTCCCGCTCCAGCCGCGCCCGAAGGCCGGCCAGCGCGGCGCGGGGGTCGAGATGGGCCTCCTGGCGGAAGAACAGCCCCTTGCCGAACCGCCCGGCCAGGGCTGGTTCGAGCGCGGCGATCCCGTCCGCGTCGAGCCATTCGTGGCCGCTCGTGCGGGCGGCGAAGCGCGTCAGCTCGGCCGCATCGCGCGGCGGGGCGAGGACGAGCGTTCCCGCGCGGCCGACGAGGCCGGGCAGCGCCTCCTCCCACCAGTCGGCGGCGCGAAGGCCGAGGCGCGTCACCGCCTCGGGCGCGGATTCGCCCTCGCAGAAGGGCGCGAGCATCCCGCCCGCGAGGCCCGAGGCGCCGGCCCCCGGCGAGGCCGCGCGCTCGCGCAGCTCCACCGCGAGGCCGTGGCGGCAAAGCTCGCGGGCGGCCGCGAGCCCCGCCACGCCCGCGCCCCGCACCAGGACGCGCCCCGTCATCGCGCTGCCTTTGCCTCGACCGGCATGTAGAGATCGCCGTTCTCGCGATACTGGCTGGCCATCTCGGCCATGCCCTCGCGCGCCTTCGCCTCGGCGCGGATGTCGTGGCTGATCTTCATGGAGCAGAATCTGGGGCCGCACATGGAGCAGAAATGCGCCACCTTGTGCGCCTCCTTCGGCAGCGTCCGGTCGTGGAAGCCGCGCGCCGTCCCGGGGTCGAGGGAGAGGTTGAACTGGTCCTCCCAGCGGAACTCGAAGCGGGCCCGGCTGAGCGCGTCGTCGCGGATGCGGGCCGCCGGATGGCCCTTGGCGAGGTCGGCGGCGTGGGCGGCGATCTTGTAGGTGATCACCCCCGTCTTCACGTCGTCGCGGTCGGGCAGGCCCAGATGCTCCTTGGGCGTGACGTAGCAGAGCATGGCCGTGCCGAACCAGCCGATCATGGCGGCGCCGATGCCGCTGGTGATGTGGTCGTAGCCCGGCGCGATGTCGGTGGTCAGCGGCCCGAGCGTGTAGAAGGGGGCCTCGCCGCAGACCTCCAGCTGCTTGTCCATGTTCTCGCGGATCTTGTGCATCGGCACATGGCCGGGGCCCTCGATCATCACCTGGCAGTCGCGGTTCCAGGCGATCCTCGTCAGCTCCCCCAGCGTCTCCAGCTCGGCGAACTGCGCCGCGTCGTTGGCGTCGGCGATGGAGCCCGGCCGCAGCCCGTCGCCCAGCGAGAAGGTGACGTCATAGGCGCGGGCAATGTCGCAGATCTCCTCGAAATGCTCGTAGAGGAAGCTCTCGCGGTGGTGGTGCAGGCACCATTTGGCCATGATCGACCCGCCCCGGCTGACGATGCCGGTGACGCGGTCGATGGTGAGCGGGATGTAGGCGAGGCGTACGCCGGCGTGGATGGTGAAATAGTCCACGCCCTGCTCGGCCTGTTCGATCAAAGTGTCGCGGAAGATCTCCCAGCTCAGCGCCTCGGCCACGCCGCCCACCTTTTCCAGCGCCTGGTAGATCGGCACGGTGCCGATGGGCACGGGCGAATTGCGGACGATCCATTCGCGGATATTGTGGATGTTGCGGCCCGTGGAGAGGTCCATCACCGTGTCGGCGCCCCAGCGGATGGCCCACACCATCTTCTCCACCTCCTCGGCCATGGAGGAGGTGACGGCGGAATTGCCGATATTGGCGTTGATCTTCACCAGGAAGTTGCGGCCAATGATCATCGGCTCGATCTCGGGATGGTTGATATTGGCCGGAATGACGGCGCGGCCGCGCGCCACCTCCTCGCGCACGAATTCGGGCGTGACGGCGTCGGGGATCGAAGCGCCGAAGCTCTCGCCGTCCCCCGCCTCGCACGCGGCCTGCCGGCCGAGATTCTCGCGAATGGCGACGAACTCCATCTCCGGCGTGACGATGCCGGCCCGCGCATAGGCGAGCTGCGTGACGGCCCGGCCGCCCCGGGCGCGAAAGGGGCGCGGGAGGGCGGGGAAGGGGGGCGTCAGTCGGTCGGGCGCCACGAAGCCGTTGTCGGCGGGCGTGACGAGGCGCCCCTCATAGGCCTCCACGTCGCCGCGCCCCTCGATCCAGGGCCGGCGAAGGGGCGCAAGGCCGCGCTCGATGGCGATCCGGGCCGCCGGGTCGGTGTAGGGGCCGGAGGAATCGTAGAGGGTGACGGGCGGCTCGCCGGCGCTCGGATGAAGCGCGACCTGCCGGAACGGCACGCGCAGGCCCGGATGGATCGCCCCCTCCCGGAAGATCTTGGCGGATGCGGGCAGGGGGCCCGTCGAAACGGCCGGGCTCCCGGTTTCGAAAGGGGTCTTGCTTGGGTTCGACGTCATGGATCAAGGCTCCTCGCAGGCAGCGACGAGACCCAGCTCTGACGGAATGGGGAAAGAATGCGCGGCACGAACCACGCATGCGCGGCCGCCCGGCATTCGGCACCATCCCTACGCCAGTATGAACTGGATCAGGTTCAACGGGTCACTGCGCTGCCTTGCGGCCAGCAGTATCTCAGCCCCTTGTCGGGACCCCCCTGGTGAGGCCCACAGGATGCAGGGCGGGCGCGATGCTTGTCAACCGGAGCCGCCCCGGCGGGCGAAACGCCTGGAAAGCTCAACGCTTCGGCAAGTGACGCGGAAAGGGGCGGCGATCTGCCGCAACTACGGGCGACTCTTATCGGAAACATTGTTGACGATAGGAAACTTCAGGCGCAGGCTGCGTCCCTCATCCCCGGGACAGTGGAGCGCCCTCGATGGATCGTGCCGCCCATGCGCTGGAGGCCAGGAGCCTCAGTCGGGAGTTCAACGGCTTCTTCGCCGTGCGCGACGTCGACTTCCGGCTGCGACGCGGCAGCATGCATGCGGTGATCGGCCCGAACGGCGCGGGAAAGACCACGCTGTTCAACCTTCTCACCAAATATCTGGCGCCCTCGCACGGTTCGATCCTGCACGAGGGCGAGGACGTGACCCGGCTGGGCATGGCGGCCATGGCCAAGCGCGGCGTGGCGCGCTCGTTCCAGATCTCGGCTGTGTTCTCCGGGCTTTCGGTGCGCGAGAATGTGGAGCTGGCGCTCCTGCGCGGCCGGGGCCTCGGCTGGAGCCTTCTCGGCCGCATCTCCTCCCACCCGGCGCTGATCGACGAGGCCGACGCGCTGCTGCGCCGCTTCGGCCTTTCCGAGCAAGCCGATGCGCTGGCGGGAAACCTCTCCTACGGGCGCAAGCGGGTGCTGGAGCTGGCCACCACGCTGGCACTGGAGCCGAGCGTGCTGCTGCTCGACGAGCCCATGGCAGGGCTGGGGCGCGAGGACATCGAGCGCGTGACGGGCCTGATCCGCGAGATGGGCGAGGGGCGCACCGTGCTGCTCGTGGAGCACAACATGAAGGTGGTGGCCGAGCTGGCCGACACGATCACCGTGATGGTGCGCGGGCAGGTCCTGGCGGAGGGCACCTACGAGGCGGTGTCCTCACGGCCCGACGTCATGGCCGCCTATACGGGGGAAGCCCATGGCTGAGACATTGCGCGTTTCCGGGCTGGAGGCCTGGTACGGCGAATCCAAGGTCCTGCACGGCATGGAGTTTTGCGTCCGCGCCGGCGAGGTCGTCACCCTTCTGGGGCGCAACGGCGCGGGCAAGACGACGACGCTCAAATCCATCATGGGCCTGATGGACCGGCGCGCCGGCTCCATCCGCCTCGACGGCGCCGAGATCGTCGCCGCGCCCCCTTACGAGATCGCGCGCAAGGGCATTGCCTTCTGCCCGGAGGAGCGCGGCATCTTCTCCAGCCTCAGCGTGCGCGAGAACCTGATGCTGCCGCCAAGGGTCGCCGAGGGCGGCCTGCCGATCGAGCGCATCCTGGAGCTGTTCCCCAATCTGAAGGAGCGGCTGGACAGCCAGGGCACCAAGCTCTCGGGCGGCGAGCAGCAGATGCTGGCGCTGGGGCGCATCCTGCACACAGGCGCGCGCATCCTGCTCCTCGACGAACCGACCGAGGGGCTGGCGCCGGTCATCATCCAGGAGATCGGGCGCACCATCGCGGAGCTCAAGGCGCTCGGCTTCACCATCCTCCTGGTGGAGCAGAATGTCGGCTTCGCCTCGGCCCTGGCCGACCGGCACTACGTCGTCGAGCTGGGCCGCGTGGTGGACGAGATCCCCGGCTCGGAGCTGGAGAGCCGGCTCGGCACCATCAAGAGCTATCTGGGTCTCTGACGGAAAACCAAAGGACAGGCCGCATGACCACCATCCTCGGAGTTCCCTCGGCCGTGCTCTTCGGGCAGCTCCTGCTCGGGCTGATCAACGGTGCGTTCTACGCCATGATGAGCCTCGGGCTGGCCGTCATCTTCGGCATGCTGAACATCGTGAACTTCGCCCACGGCGCGCAGTACATGATGGGCGCCATGGTCGCCTGGGCCCTGCTCCACTTCCTCGGCATCGGCTACTGGCAGGCGCTCGTTCTCGCCCCGCTTCTCGTGGGCGCGACGGGGCTCCTGATGGAGCGCTTCCTCCTGCGCCGGCTCTACAAGCTGGACCATCTCTACGGAATGCTGCTGACCTTCGGCTTCGCGCTGATCGCGCAAGGGGTGGCCAGCAATCTGTTCGGCTCCTCCGGGCAGCCCTACGCCATCCCCCCGCAGCTTTCGGGCGGTACCAATCTGGGCTTCATGTTCCTGCCCAACTACCGGGCCTGGGTCATCCTGGTCTCGCTCGCCGTGTGCCTTGCCACCTGGTACGTCATCGAGCGCACCAAGCTTGGCTCCTATCTGCGCGCGGCCACCGAGAACCCGATGCTGGTGCAGGCCTTCGGCATCCGCGTGCCGCGCATGATCATGCTGACCTACGGGGCCGGCGTGGCGCTCGCGGCGCTGGCGGGCGTGCTGGCCGCGCCGATCTACCAGGTCACGCCCACCATGGGGGTGGACCTCATCATCGTCGTCTTCGCGGTGGTGGTGATCGGGGGCATGGGGTCCATCATGGGCTCCATCGTCACCGGCTTCCTCGTCGGCATCGTGGAGGGGCTGACCAAGGCCTATTATCCCGAGCTGTCGAGCACGGTGGTCTTCCTCGTCATGGCGGCGGTGCTGCTTCTGCGGCCCGCCGGCCTCTTCGGCTCCAAGCCCGAGGCCGCCCGGCCCCACCAGGGCGTGCCGGAAGCGGCGGAGCTGAAGGTGCGCACGCAGACCTGGCTCTTCCTCGCCATGGCCGCCTGCCTCGCGGTGGCGCCGCTCCTCGTCTATCCGGGCTTCATGATGAAGGCGATGCTCTTCGCCCTCTTCGCCTGCGCCTTCAACCTCATCGCCGGATACGGGCGCCTCGTCTCCTTCGGCCACGCCATGTTCCTGGGAACGGCGGGCTATGTCTGCGGCCACGCGGCCAAGGTGTGGGGCCTCTCGCCGGAGCTGGCGATCCTGGCCGGCACGGGCGCGGCCGCGCTCCTGGGGGCGGCGTCCGGCTGGCTCGCCATCCGCCGCAGCGGCATCTACTTCGCCATGGTCACGCTGGCCTTCGCGCAGATGATCTACTTCGTGGCCCTCCAGGCGCGCTTCACCGGCGGCGAGGACGGGCTCCAGGGCGTGCCGCGCGGCCATCTCCTGGGCCTCGTGGACCTGTCCGTCCCAGCCAATCTCTACGCCTTCGTGCTCGTCGTCTTCCTCGGCGGCTTCTACCTGATCATGCGGCTCGTCGGCTCGCCCTTCGGGCGCATCCTCAAGGCCATCGGCGACCATGAGCCGCGGGCCCAGTCGCTCGGCCTCGATACGGAGCGCTACAAGCTGGCGGCCTTCACCATCTCGGCGGCGCTGGCCGGGCTTGCCGGCTCCACCAAGGCCATCGTCAACCAGATCGCGACCCTCACCGACGTGCACTGGGCGATGTCGGGCGAGGTGCTGCTGATGACCTTCCTCGGCGGGGTGGGCACGCTGTTCGGCCCCGTGGTCGGCGCCTTCGTCGTCATCGCCATGCAGAACTATCTGGCGGCGCTCGGCCAGTGGGTCACGGTCATCCACGGCCTCATCTTCGTCCTGTGCGTCGTCGCCTTCCGGCGCGGCATCGTGGGCGAGCTGACGGCGCTGGCCCAGCGCCGGCCCCACCGCACCGCGCCTGCTCCTGCCTCTGCTCCTGCCCCTGCCGCGCGCGAGGTTCCGGGCGAGTGAGCTTGCCCGGTCCGGCCATGAGAGCCGGAAGCGTTTCCGCCTGCCGTGCAACCCGAAGGCCGCTCGCCGAGCGCCCCTTTCATGAGGAGACCTGAAATGGCCATAACAGCGTCCACCCTGCGCGGGCTCGCAGCCGCGCTTCTCATCGGCGCCACGCCCGCCCTCGCGCAGGTCAGCGACGATGTCGTGAAGGTCGGCGTGCTGACCGACATGTCGGGCCAGTGGGCCGACATGAACGGGCCCGGCTCGCTGCTCGCCGCCGAGATGGCGGCGGCCGATTTCGGCGGCACGGTGCTGGACAAGCCCATCGTCATCGTCGGCGCCGACCACCAGCACAAGGCCGATGTGGGCGTGGGCATCGCGCGCCGCTGGATCGAGAACGAGCAGGTCGACGCCATCGCCGACGTCACCAACAGCGCGATCGCGCTGGCGGTCCAGCAGATGACGCGGGACACCAACCGCATCGCCCTCTTCTCCTCGCCCGGCACCACGGAGCTCACCGGCGCGCAATGCTCGCCCACCGGCTTCCAGTGGGTCTACGACAATTATTCCAACGCCATCGGCCCGGTGAAGGCGCTGATCGAGCGGGGCGACGACACGTTCTTCATCGTCACGGCCGACTTCGCCTTCGGCCATTCGCTGGAGGAGATCGCGACCAAGGCCATCGAGGAGGGCGGGGGGCAGGTGCTCGGCACCATCCGCCATCCCTTCGGCGCCAACGACCTGTCGGCCTTCCTCCTGCCCGCGCAGGCTTCCGGCGCCAAGGTCGTGATGCTGGCCACCGCCGGGCGCGACATGACGACGGCGATCAAGCAGGCCAACGAGTTCGGCGTCACGGCCAGCGGGCAGGTCGTCACCGCCCCGGTGATGTTCATCTCCGACGTCCATTCGCTGGGGCTGGAGACGGCGCAGGGCATCTCCTTCATCGAGGGCTTCTACTGGGACAGGGACGAGGAGACGCGGGCCTTCGCCCAGCGCTTCTTCGAGGTGCGCGGGGCCATGCCCACGGCGCTCCAGGCCGGCGTCTACTCGGCCGTCGCGCATTATCTGAAGGCCATCGAGGCGGCGGGCACGGACGAGGCGGGCGCGGTGGCCGCCAAGATGCGCGAATTGCCGGTGGAGGACTTCTTCGCCCACAACGGACGCGTGCGCGAGGACGGGCGCATGGTGCACGACATGATGCTCGTGCAGGTGAAGGAGCCTTCCGAATCGACGGCGCCGTGGGATTATTACAATGTGCTGGCGACCGTTCCGGGCGAGGAGGCGTTCCTGCCTCTCGACCAGAGCGAGTGCCCGCTCGTGCAGTAATCGCGTCTCGCGGGCGGTGCCGACCCCGCCCCGCCCGCGAACGCCCCGTGCCGGAGACCAGATGACCGAGACGAAGAAGAAGGCCCGCCCGGCCAGGGACGCCGGGGCGCTCGCCCTTTCCGCGCCCCCGGAACCGGCCGGTTTCCCGCCGCAGGGCGGGCAGGAGGGGGAGGACAGCGCCGTCGATCTCGGCCAGAGGCTGAAGCGCATGAGGCTGGAGAAGAGCTGGACGCTGGAGGAGGTGAGCCGGCGCACCGGGGTGGCCCGCTCCACCCTCTCCAAGATCGAGAACGGCCAGATGTCGCCCACCTACGACGTGCTCCAGCGCATCACGCGCGGCACCGGGCTGGACATCGTGGAGCTGTTCGACACGCAGCGCCAGAGTACGCCCTTCGGCCGCCGCTCCGTCACGGCCAACCGCGAGGGCAAGTTCCACCCCACCGACGCCTATCGCTACGAGGTGCTGGCGACCGACCTGTCGCAGAAGCGGATGCTGCCCTTCAAGGCCCATGTGCGGGCCCGCAGCCTGGACGACTTCTCCGGCTGGGTGCGCCACCAGGGGGAGGAGTTCCTGTGCGTGCTGTCCGGCCGCATCGAGGTCTTCACCGAATTCTACTCGCCCGTCGTCCTGGAGGAGGGCGACAGCATCTATTTCGACAGCACGATGGGCCATGCGCTCGTCTCGCTGAGCGAGGAGGATGCGCAGGTCCTGTGGATCTGCACCGGCATCAACGCACTGGAATGAGAACGATGACGCAAAGCGCACCGCGCCACTACACCGCCGAGGAGGTCGAGGCCGGCCTTGCCTATCCCCGCCTGATCCGGGCCCTGGGCGAGACCTTCGCCAAGGGCGGAGAGCCCATGCCGGTGCGCACCGGCTACGAGGTGGGCACCGAGGCCGCGCCCGGCCGGCTCCTGACCATGCCGGCCTGGGAGCGGGGACGCGCGCTCGGCGTGAAGCTCGTCTCCGTCTTTCCGCGCAACACCGAAAGCGGGCTCGGGGCGGTCTCCTCGCTCTATGTCCTTCTCGACGGGCGGACCGGCCGGCCGCGCGCCCTGATCGACGGGGAGGCGCTGACGAACCGGCGCACAGCCGCCGCCTCGGCGCTCGCCTCGCTGCATCTCTCGCGGCCGGACAGCCGCACGCTGCTCGTGGTGGGCACCGGCCATGTCGCCGCACAGCTTCCGGCCGCGCATCGCGCGGTGCGGCCCATCGAGCGCGTCCTCCTGTGGGGCCGCAACCCGGACCGCGTCCTGCCGCTGGCGCGCGACCTGGAGGCGCAGGGCTTCGACGTGGCTCCGGTGAGCGATCTTTCGCGCGCTGTCGGCGAGGCCGACATCGTGAGCTGCGCAACGACCTCGACGGAGCCGCTGGTCCGGGGCGCGGACCTGCGGCCCGGCACCCATCTCGACCTCATCGGCGCCTTCACGCCCGCCATGCGCGAGAGCGACGATGCGGCGGTGACGGGTGCGCGCGTCTTCGTCGATACCTATGAGGGGGCGCTCGCGGAAGCCGGCGACCTCCTGCAACCCATCGCCGCCGGCGTCTGGCAGGCCGGGAAGGTGGTGGCCGACCTGCACGAGCTGGCCAGCGGCAAGAAGAGCGGGCGGCTGGGGCAGGCGGAGATCACCCTCTTCAAATCCGTGGGCGCTGCCATCGAGGACCTGACCGCCGCGCAGCTCCTGGCGGATGGCGAGCGGCCCGAATTGCGGCTCGCGGCCGTGCGGGGCTGAAGGAGAGCGGCATGGCAAGGGTCGAGAAGCCGGGCTTCTGCACGCTATGCCGCTCCCGCTGCGGCACGATCAACGTGGTGGAGGACGGGCGGCTCGTCGCCGTCCGGCCGAACCCGGCCCATCCGACCGGCAAGGCCATGTGCGCCAAGGGGCGCGCCGCGCCCGAAATCGCCCATTCCGCCCGGCGGCTGACGACGCCGCTGCGCCGCACCGTGCCCAAGGGGGCGCCCGACCCCGGCTTCGTGCCCATCTCCTGGGAGGAGGCGCTCGGCGAGATCGCCGGGAAGCTGGGGCGTTATCGCGAGGAGAGCGGGCCCGAATCGGTCGCCTTCGCCATCACCTCCGGCTCCTCCTCCTCCATCTCCGACAGCCTGGACTGGATCCAGCGCTTCGTGCGCGGCTTCGGCAGCCCCAACACGGTCTTCTCCACCGAGATCTGCAACTGGCACAAGGACAACGCCCACGCCTTCACCTTCGGCTGCGGCCTGCCCGTAGCCGACTACCGCCATTCGGACCTCATCCTCCTGTGGGGCCACAACCCGGCCAATGTCTGGCTGGCGCAGGCCGAGGCCATCGGCGCGGGCCGGGCGAAGGGGGCAAGGCTCGCCGTGATAGACCCGCGCAAAGCGGGCTCGGCGCGCGATGCCGATCTGTGGCTGCGCGTGCGCCCCGGCACGGACGGGGCGCTGGCGCTGGGGCTGGCCCGCTGGCTGATCGCGCATGGGGCCTATGACCGCGACTTCGTGCGGCACTGGACCAACGCGCCGCTTCTGGTGCGCGAGGATGACGGGCGTTTCCTGCGGCCGCGCGACATCGGCCTGGAAGGCGAGGGCTTCCTCGTGTGGGACGAGGGGGCCGGACGCGCGGCGGGCGCCGGCGCCGGGCTTGCCGCCGCCGCGCTGGAAGGGCGCTTCGAGGTGGCGGCGCCCGGCGGCCCGATCCCCTGCCGCACCGCCTTCGACCATTACCGCGCGGCCACCGATGCCTACGACCCCGCCACAGTGGAGCGCATCACCGGCATCGCCGCCGCGCAGGTGGAGGAGCTGGCGCGGGCGATCGCGGGGGCGAAATCGGTCAGCTATCATGGCTGGACCGGCGTCGGGCAGCACACCAACGCGGCGCAGACCGAGCGCGCCATCGCCACGCTCTATGCGCTGACCGGCCATTTCGACGCGCCCGGCGGCAATGTGCGCATGCCCGCCCTGCCGGCGCCCGCGTTGCATTCCATGGCGATGATCCCGGAGGAGACGCGGCGGCGCGCGCTGGGCCTTGCCGAGCGCCCCATCGGACCGCCGGCGGACGGCTGGATCACCTCGAGCGACTTCTACGACGCGGCGCTGACCGGCAGTCCCTATCGGGTGCGCGCCCTCATCGCCTTCGGCTCCAACCTCCTCGTCTCCCATCCCGCCCCGGAGCGAGGGCGAGAGGCGTTGAAGGCGCTCGACTTCCAGGTGCATTGCGACCTTTTCCTCAACCCCACGGCCGAGATGGCCGACATCGTCCTGCCCGTTTCCAGCCCCTGGGAGAACGAGGCGCTGCGGCTCGGCTTCGAGATATCGCCCGAGGCGCAGGAGACCGTGCAGCTTCGCCCGCGCATGATCGAGCCGCGCGGGCAGGCGCGGTCGGACATGTGGATCGTCTTCCAGCTTGCCACGCGGCTGGGCATGGGCGAGCTGTTCTTCGGCGGCGACATGGAGAAGGGCCTTGCCCATCTGCTCGAACCGCTCGGGCTCGATCCTGCCACCCTGCGCCGGAGCCCGCAGGGCGTGCGCGTGCCCCTTGCCCACGCCTATCGCAAATATCGGGAGGCGGGGTTCGCCACGCAGACCGGCAAGGCGGAGCTCTACTCGGAGCTGCTCCACCGCCACGGCTACCCGGCCGTGCCCCAATTCGTGCCGCCCGCCGAGGCGCAAGACCAGCGCTTCCCCCTGCGGCTCTTCTCCTTCAACAGCGGCTATTTCTGCCACAGCCAGCATCGCGGCATCACCGCCCTGCGCCGGCGCCGGGAGGAGCCGACGGCCGGGATCCACCCCGAGCTTGCCCGGCGCAAGGGCATCGCGCCGGGCGACTGGATCCTCCTCAAAAGCCGCGTGGGCGAGGTGCGCATGAAGGCGGAGCTGGACGAGACGCTGGCCGAGGACGTGGTGGCGAGCGACTATGGCTGGTGGCAGGGCGCGCCGGATCTCGGCCTGCCCGGCTACAGGCCGCAGGGGCCGCTCGGCTCCAGCTTCAACGCGCTGATATCGGAGCGCGAGCGCGACCCGCTCAGCGGCTCCCTGCCGCTGCGCTCCTTCACCTGCGACGTGGAGCGGCTGGAGGCGGCGGGCTGGGCGGGCTGGCGTGCCTTCACCGTGGCGGCCCGGCAGGCGGAGGGGGCCGATGTCGTCGCTCTCACCCTCGCGCCGGCCGACGGCGGGCCGCTGCCTCGTTTCCGGCCGGGGCAATATGTTTCACTGCGCCTTTCGGGCGCGGTTCGCTCCTATTCGCTCACCGGCCCGGCTCTCGCCGCGCCGGCGAGCTACACCATCGCCGTGCGCCGGATCGAGGGCGGGCTCGTCTCCGGCCTCATCGGGCGCGAGCTGGAGGTGGGGGCGAGCGTGGACCTTCAGGCGCCCAGGGGCGGGTTCGTGCTGCCGGTGGAGAACGAGTTCCCGCTGGTGCTGATCGCCGGCGGCATCGGCATCACGCCCTTCCTCTCCTATCTGGAGACGTTGCGCGGAGTGCCGGGCGAGCCCGAGGTGACGCTGCATTACGGCTGCCGCGACGCCGCGCACCAGCCCTATCGCGAGCGCCTGGAGAGCCTGAGCCGGCGCCTGCCCAACCTGACCCTCGTCACGCATCTGAGCCGCCCGAACCCGGGTGAGCGCTGCGACCGGCGGGGCCGCTTCACGGTGCGGGACATCGACCCGGCCCTTCTGGCGCGTCGGGCGCGCTTCTACATCTGCGCCTCCGACGAGATGATGGGCGAGGTCCGGCAGGGGCTGGCGGGGCTGGGCGTGCCCGCCTTCGAGGTCTTCGCCGAGCGCTTCCGCTCGCCGCCGCCGCCCGCGCTCGGCGATCTCGCCCCGCGCCGCATCGTCTTCGCCCGCTCGGGGCGCACGGTGGAATGGCGCCCGGACGCGGTGCCGGCGGGCATCCTGTCGGTGGCCGAGCGGGCGGGCCTTGCCCTTCCCAGCGGCTGCCGTGTGGGCCAGTGCGAGAGTTGTGCGGTGCCCATCAGGGAGGGGCTGGTGCAGCATCTGGTGGAATGCGACGACCTGGAGGCGGGCCAGTGCCTCACCTGCCAGGCGGTGCCGCTCACCGATCTCGTTCTCGACGCCTGAACGATCGGCCAATCCATGAAACCCAGGAAGGGAAAGACGAGCATGTCCTTGTCGGCGCAATCTCACGGCCTTTGGGCCCGCACCGCCCCGCCGGCCCCCGCCCTCGACGCGTTGGCGGGCGAGGCGAGCGCGGATGTCGCGATCATCGGGGCCGGCTATACGGGCCTGTCAGCCGCGCTGCATCTGGCCGAGGGCGGCGCGCGGGTGGTGGTGCTGGAGGCCGAGGAGCCCGGCTTCGGCGGCTCGGGCCGCAATGTGGGCCTCGTCAATGCCGGCATGTGGGTCATGCCGGACGACCTGCCGGGCGTGTTGGGAAGCGAGCATGGCGAGCGGCTGCTCCGGTGCCTGGGCAACGCCCCCTCGCTGGTCTTCGAGCTGATCGAGAAACATGCCATCGCCTGCGAGCCGGTGCGGGCCGGCACGCTGCATTGCGCGGTGGGGGAGGAGGGGCTGGCCGAGCTTGCCCTGCGCGAGCGGCAATGGCGCAGCCGGGGCGCCGATGTGCGTCTGCTCGACGCGCGCCAGACCGAGGAGAAGGTCGGTAGCGCCGCCTATCCCGGCTCGCTCCTCGACATGCGGGCCGGCACGATCCAGCCGCTGGCCTATGCGCGCGGGCTCGCCGCCGCTGCCATCGCCGCCGGCGCGGCCATCCACGACCGCAGCCCGGTCCTCTCCGCCGAGGATACGGGCGCGGGCTGGCGGCTGCGCACGCCCTCGGGCTCGCTCACCGCCAAATGGGTGGTGGTGGCGGGCAACGCCTATGTGCACGGCCCCTGGTCGCAGGCCCGGCGGCAACTGGTGCAGCTTCCCTATTTCAACCTCGCCACCGCGCCGCTGCCCGAGGATGTTCGCGCCGGCATCCTGCCCGAGCGGCAGGGCGCCTGGGACACGCGCGCCGTCCTCTCCTCCTTCCGCATGGACGCGGCGGGACGGCTGGTCTTCGGCAGCGTCGGCGCGCTGCGGGCCGGGGGCGCACGGGTTCACGCGGCCTGGGCCAAGCGCGCGCTCAAGCGCCTCTTCCCGCAATTGCCGCCGGCCGAGTTCGAGACGGGGTGGTACGGCATGATCGGCATGACGGCCGACAACCTGCCGCGCTTCCACCGGTTCGGCCGCAACGTGATCGGCTTCTGCGGCTATAACGGCCGGGGCATCGGCACGGGCACCGCCTTCGGGAAGATCCTGTCGGGCCTCGTGCTGGGCGAGGCGGACACGGTTCTTCCCCTGCCCGAGAGCGCCGTGGCGCCGCGCCGCTTCAGCCGCCCGCTCAGCGCCTTCTACGAGGCGGGCGCGCAGGCCACGCACCTCACCTCCGACCGGTTCTGAGCAAGGGGCGGGGACGGGCGCGGCACCGTCAGGCGGCGTGCGCAGCCTCGAACTCCAGCCGCATGGTCGTGCCCCCCTCGTTCAGGTAGAGGATCGAGCCGCCGAGCTGGGCGGCCAGGCTCCTGACGATCCTCTGGCCGAGCGAGGCGGATGACACGCCGGCCTGCGGATCGAAGCCCACCCCGTCATCGGCGATGTCGAGCTGGAAGCGGCCCTGGGCGAGGGGGCGCAGCGTGATACGGATATGGCCGCCCTCGCGCCCGGGGAAGGCGTGCTTGAGGGCGTTGGTCAGCCCCTCCACCACGATCAGCGACAGGGAGGTGAGCGTCCTGAGGTCGAAGCGCAGGCCGCACGCCTCCACCCGGCAGGTGACGGCGCCCTGGCCGGCGGCGCTCAGCACATCCTCGCACAGGGCCTGGAGATAGCCGTCGAAGGGCTGGTCGACCGTGTCGGGGTCGTAGAGCCGGCGGTGGACGCGCCCGATCGTGTCGAGCCGCGCGCGGGCCTCGTCGAAGGCGGCTGCGGCGCTTGCCGGGTCGGCCGCGACCCTGCGCTTCTGGAGCCCTAGCAGGCTGGAGACGAACTGCATGTTGTTGGCGACGCGGTGCTGAAGCTCCTGGAACATCACCCGCTGCTGGTCGTAGAGCGCGCGCGTGACGCCGCGCTCGGCGGCCAGCCGCTCCACCGCGCGGTGCATGACGTGGATCAGGAGGATGTCGACGGCCACGATGCAGGCATAGAAGGCGAGCGCGATGGTGACGGCGGAATCGACCGCGAAGGTTTCGACGGGCGGGATGAACCAGTACCAGGCCGCCAGCCCCGAGGCGAGGGCGCAGGCGAGGCCCGGCCAAAGCCCGCCGAAGAACGCGGTGAGGATGACGGCGGGGAAGAAGGTGAGGTAGGGAAAGCCGGGCGGGAGCTGGTGGTCGACCAGGAAGCGCACGGCGACCGCCACGAGGAACGCGGCCAGCGACAGCCCCCAGGCCAGAAGCGCCCTGTGGCGAATATACTCGGCTGCCGCAAACAAGGCTCGATCCGGTCTCTCTCATCTGATGCGCCCGGCGCAACGGCCCGCTGCAACGCGGCGGCGTTGCCTCTAGCACCGTTTCGGCGCGGGCGGGGCGCAATCGAGAGGCGCCTAAGCGTTAAAAGGGGCATGGACGGCGGTGGAGGCGAAGGAGGGAGGACCTGCTCAAGACGCTTTCGGCCGTGAGCGCGAGACTTAATCCCCCGTTTGGCCGTGCGGTGCCGCGACGGGCTTTGACTCGGGGGATTCACGCTGGCGCAGATAGATCGAGAGAACGACGAGAAGGGCGGTGGAGAGGAATTCGCTCTGCCAGTTCTGGAACGACTCGAACCAGAGCTGCGGGTCGAGAAGGTAGCCGAGTATCGTGACGGGCCCCTCGCCATGTTCAAGCGCGTCCTGAGAGGCGACGCGCGCGCTTTGCGTCCAATGAATGACAAAGGAAATCGCGAACAGGAGGCCGAGCACCATGCCGAGCGAACGCGCATAGAAGGCGCGCCACAAAGGCCCCCATCGCAGGATGGCCGGCGCGCCGGGCGCATGCGCCTGTGCTGCGAGGTCGGCATCCCTGGGAGGCGCGTCGGGATCCTTCGATTCGGAGGAGCCGCGCTGGAACAGGACGGCCGTGAGCATGACATAGGCCGACATCTGCAGGAACTCGCTCTCCCAGTTCTCGAACACGGGAGAAAGAAATTCAGGGCTGATGGTGTAGGCGGCCAGCGAGAGCATCGGTTGCCCATGCCTTGCCGCATCCTCCAGCGCCACACGCCAGCCCGTGAGCCATTGTCCCAGGATGCTGCCGGCGAAGAGCAGCATGAGGACGAGCGTCAGGCCGTTGTCTTTCAGGAAACGTCGCACCGGCTGCCCTCCCGAGATTTCCGAGATCCTGGCAGGCAACGTTTCGCACGCGGGCCCGCTCCCGACCGCGCCAAGAAAACCGAGGATGCCGGCTTTTCAATCGAGCGTTCCCTTGTGGGAACGGCAGGATTGCTTCTATTGACCCCTTTACGCAAAATCCGATGAACTTGTGGGGAGAGCGATGGCGGCAATCGACCGCGACAGGCGCATCAGCACGGTAGAAGACCTTGAGGCGCTGTACGGGGCTGTCGCTTCGCCTTCCGTCATGAAGGAAGTGGATCACATCCACCCGATCTATCGCCCCTTTATCGAAGCCGCACCTTTCGCCGTTCTGGCAACGGCGGGATCAAAAGGTCTCGACGCGACACCACGCGGCGACCCGGCGGGCTTTATCCATATCGAGGACGAAAAAACGCTGATCCTGCCCGATCGGCGTGGGAACAACCGCATCGATAGCCTGCGCAACATCATCAGCGATCCGCGCGTGGCGTTGTTGTTCATGGTGCCTGGTATCGGAGAGACATTGCGGGTTAACGGCACCGCGGAGATACTGGCGGGGGCCGACCATCTCGCGCGTTTCGCAGTGGCCGGACAAGCACCGAAAACGATTCTCCGCGTCACCGTGAGCAGCGTCTTCTTCCAATGCAGCCGGGCGGTGATCCGCGCCGGACTATGGAAACAAGATAACCAGGTTGCGCGAGACACGCTTCCCAGCGCAGGGGCTATCTTGCGTACGCTGTCTCAGGACGAGATTGATGGGGACGCTTATGATCGTGCATTGCCCCGGCGCCTCGCTGATACCCTTTACTAACGCAACGTGATCGTTTGTCTGAAAGCCAACGGCAGCTTGCCAATGGCACCTTACTGCTAACACGCGCCTGAAGCAGACCGTCCCCTTCCCACCCCTCCAAGCCGCTCCATCGCCCATCGCCCTATCGCGGATGGGCGCGGATGACGGTGAGGAAGGCTTCGCCGTAGCGTTCCAGCTTGGACTGGCCGACGCCCGAGATGCCGAGCAGGGCCTGGGGGCTCGTCGGGCGCTGGGTGGCGAAGGCGAGGAGGGTGGTGTCGGGGAAGACGACATAGGGCGGGACCGACAGTTCCCGGGCGATGGCCATGCGGGCGGTGCGCAGGGCTTCGAACAGGGCCGCGTCGGCCTCGTCCAGCGCGGACTTCGCGCCCGAGGCGGGGGAGGCGCGGCGGGCGGCCTTGCCGGCCGTGGGCCGGTCCTTGCGCAGGCGCACCTCCCGCTCGCGCCGGAAGACGGCGCGCGCCTCCGGCTCCAGCTTCAGCGCGCCGAAGGCATCGTGATCGACCCGCACGAGGCCGGCGGCCAGGAGCTGGCGGTAGATGGACTGCCATGTGCGGGCCGGCATGTCCCTGCCCGCGCCGAAGACCGGCATGTCGGCATGGCCGAAGCGGGCGGTCTTCTCGTTCTCGGTCCCCGTCAGGACATCCACGAGGTGGCCGGTGCCGAAGCGCTCGCCCGTGCGGTAGACGGCGGCCAGCGCCTTGATGGCGGCCTCGGTTCCGTCGAAGGTCTCCACCGGTTTCAGGCAGGTGTCGCAATGGCCGCACGTGCCCGGATGGGCCTCGCCGAAATGGGCCAGGATCGCCTGCCGGCGGCAGCCCGGCGTCTCGCAGATGGCCAGCAGCGCGTTGAGCTTGGCGCGCTCCACACGCTTGACCTCGTCGGCCGAATGGCCGCCGTCGATCATGCGGCCGCGCTGGATGACGTCGGCCATGCCGTAGGCCATCCAGGCCTCTGAGGGCAGCCCGTCGCGCCCGGCGCGGCCGGTTTCCTGGTAATAGGCCTCCACCGAGCCGGGCAGGTCGAGATGGGCGACATAGCGCACATTGGGCTTGTCGATGCCCATGCCGAAGGCCACCGTAGCCACGAGGCACAGATCCTCCTCCTTCAGGAAGGCGTCCTGATGGGCATCGCGCATCTCGCGCTCCATGCCGGCATGGTAGGCCAGCGCGCGCACGCCTTGCGCGTTCAGCCAGGCGGCCGTCTCCTCCACCTTGGCGCGCGACAGGCAGTAGACGATGCCGCTCGACCCCTTGTGGCGGGAGAGGAAGCGCAGGAGCTGCTGGCGCGGCTGGTCCCGCTCCACGATCTCATAGGCGATGTTCGGCCGGTCGAAGGAGGTGGTGAAGACAGCGGCCTCGTCCAGGCCGAGCCTTTCGATGATGTCGTCGCGCGTGTGCGGGTCGGCCGTGGCCGTCAGCGCCATGCGCGGCACGCCGGGGTAAAGCGCCCCGAGCTGGCCCAGCTCGCGATATTCGGGCCGGAAATCATGGCCCCATTGGGAGACGCAATGGGCCTCGTCTATGGCGAAGAGGGCGATGCGCGCCTCGCCCATCATCTCCCGGAAGGCGGGCGTGACGATGCGCTCGGGCGTGACGTAGAGAAGATCGAGTTCGCCACGTGCGATGGCGCGGCGCACGTCGAGAAACTCCTCGCGCGTCAGCGAGGAGTTGAGCGCGGCGGCGCTGACGCCGAGCTGCTGGAGCGCCTGCACCTGGTCGCGCATCAGCGCGATCAGCGGCGAGACGACGACGCCCACCCCCTCGCGGGCGAGCGCGGGGATCTGGAAGCACAGCGACTTGCCGGCGCCGGTGGGGAACAGGACGACCGCATCGCCCCCCGCCACGACCTGCCGGACGACGTCGGCCTGCCGGCCCCGGAAGGCGTCGTAGCCATAGACGCGCTTCAGGATGGCGAGCGGATCGCGCGAGGCGCCCTCGCTCATGGGGGCGATGCGGTCCTGAGGTTGCGGCATGAATCGGCTCCCGTCACCAAGGGCCGCCTTATGGCACGGCCCCGCCGCGCGCGACACCGGCCGGATGGATCAGCCGGCGCGCTTCAGCTTCGCATGGGCCTCGGCCATCCGTGCGGCGAGGGCGGCGTTGTTCTTCACGAGCGCGATGTTGGCGGCGAGGCTGCGCCCCTGCGACAATTCGTTGATGCGCTGGAGCAGGAAGGGCGTCACCTCCTTGCGCGAG
The DNA here is from genome assembly GCF_017815515.1 of Aureimonas populi. Classification (NCBI taxonomy): domain Bacteria; kingdom Pseudomonadati; phylum Pseudomonadota; class Alphaproteobacteria; order Hyphomicrobiales; family Aurantimonadaceae; genus Aureimonas; species Aureimonas populi. Next base: position 411,684 of record NZ_CP072611.1, on the reverse strand, counting down.
ATGCCGCGCGCCTCGGCCTCGCGCACCGCATCGGCGATGGTGGCGTCGATGAAGTCGGGCGAGAGCGCGTCCGCCTCCGGGATGGGGTTGGCGATCAGGATGCCGGTGCCCGAGCCGAGGCTGGCATGGGCGATCATCAGGCGGGCGATCTCCTCTGGCGAGGAGAGGCTGTGGTCGGCCTTCAGCCCGCTCGAGCGGGTGAAGAAGGCGGGGAAATCCTCGCTGCCATAGGCGACGACCGGCACGCGCTGCGTCTCGATATATTCCAGCGTCTTGGGGATATCGAGGATGGACTTGACCCCCGCGCAGACCACCGTCGTGCCGGTCTGGCCGAGCTCGGTCAGGTCGGCCGAGACGTCGAAGGTCTCGCCCGCGCCGCGATGGACGCCGCCGACGCCCCCGGTGGCGAAGATGTCGATGCCCGCGAGCGCGGCGATGCGCATCGTCGCAGAGACGGTGGTTCCGGCCGTGCCGCGCCGGACCATGAGGGCGGCCAGGTCGCGGCCGGAGGCCTTGGCCACCCCTTGCGCGCGCGCCAGCCGCTCGAGCCGGGCATCGTCGAGGCCGACATGGATGTCGCCGTCGATGAGCGCGATGGTGGCCGGCACCGCGCCGTTCGCGCGCACCACGTCCTCCACCGCCCGCGCCGTCTCCAGATTGGCGGGGAAGGGCATGCCGTGGGTGATGATGGTCGATTCCAGCGCGACCAGGGGATCGCCGGCGGCAAGGGCCTCGGCGACGGCGGGGCTGAAGGTGAATTGAAGCTTTGTCATGTGGTTCCTCAGGCGGGGATACGGTGCCTGCCGGCGGCGAGGAGGCGCTGCGACAGATCGGGATGGACGCTGGAATCGCTTTCGGTGGTGAGCGTGGCCAGGAGCGCGCCGGTCCGGGTGGCGGCCGGGGTCTCCTCGCCCTGCAGGATCTGGTAGAGCGTGCCGGCGATCATCGCGTCGCCCGCGCCGGTGATGTCCACCGGATGGGCCGGGACCGGGCGCATCAGGGCCGCGCCCGCCCGCGAGGCGACGGCGTAGCCGCCCGCCCCCAGGGTGACCACCGCCTCGCGCGCGCCGCGCCCCACCAGCGCCGAGGCCGCCTCGCACGGCTCGAGCGGCTCACGCGGCGCCCGTTCGCCCCCGGCGGCCAGAAGCGCGTTCGCCTCGTCGTGATTGGTGAAGAGAAGGTCGATGCCCGACAGGTCCGCCGGCAGGCGCAGGGCCTTGGGCGAGGAGACCGTGTCCACCGCCAGCTTGTAGCGCGCCGCCGCCTTGCGCGAGATCAGCGCCTCGATGACCGCGGCGGGCATGTTGCAGTCGCAGAACACCCAGCTCGCCGAGGCCAGATGCGGCCAGGCCCGGTCGAGCCAGGCGGGCTGGAAGAGGTTGAAGATCTCCATGTCCGCGATGCCGAGCACGAGATCGTTGCCCGGGCCGAGGATGGCGGCGTATTCGGCGGTGGGGCGCTCGGCGGTGGTGACGACATGGCTGACATCGGCGCCCAGGTCGCGCAGATGGCGGGTGAGCGCGCGCCCCGTCTCGTCGTCGCCCACGATGGAGACGAAGCCGACATCCACGCCCAGCCGCGCCAGGTTCTCGGCCACGTTGCGCGCCACGCCGCCAAAGCTGCGGTGGCCGTCCACCGGGTTGGAGGTCTCGAAGATCAGCGGCTCGCGGGCATGGTACTTGCGGTCGAGCACCGCCCCGCCGATGCAGATGGCGCGCCGGGCGGCGGGCAGCACGTAGCCCCGGCCCAGGATGTAGCCCTTGTTGACGAGCTGGACGACATGCGCCGCGACCGTCGAACGCGCCAGACCCAGAGCGCTCGCAATCTCCTGCTGCCCCGCAAACGGATTGGCCGAGATCAGAGCCAGTACCGCACGCTCCTGCGCTCCAAGATCGTCCATGATGGGTCCGGCCTCGACTCCGATGGTTCGGGCCGGACTATTCTAAACATAAGTCGATCCTGTCAACTGCTGTTTATGTGCCTTACCCCGTGATGCGCAGGGTGAGATCGGCGATGATGACGGAGCCGATATAGGTGCCGAACATCACGCAGATCGCGACGATGACGATCTTCCAGCCCGAATGGCGCGCGATGGAGAACTCCTTCTGCGTCAGGGCAAGGCCGCCATAGGCGAGGGCGGGAGTGGCCAGCGCCAGGAAGTTGAGCTGCCCGACCGCCTCGGTGATGAAGGCCGCCCCCGGCATTCCGGGGATGGTGATGAGGATCGCGATGAGCGAGACCCAGGCCACCGCCGGCAGGCGCAGGGGCACGATCGCGGCCAGCAGGAGGCCGGCCAGCGAGGCGGCGAAGAGGATCGCCATGCCGGGCAGCGCCGCGAGCGGCGCGGTTCCGGTGGCCGCCCAGTTGGCCGCGAGGCCGATGAGGCAGGCGACGAGGAGCATCGCGGTCTTCTCGACCAGGCCGATGGACGTGTCGTCCTCGTCCTTGACGATCTCGGAGAGCTGGACGTGGGCGGAGGGGCGGTTCATCGACGGTCTCCTCCGGCGGCGGGGCGGGCGTCCGCCGGGCGGCTGACGCGGTAGAGCCATTCGGTCAGGGGCAGGGCGACGAAGATGCCGACATAGAGCCCGGTGGCGTAGGTGAGGATGTTGCTGGCCGCCGCCAGCGCCAGGATGAGCTGCTCCTGGTCCGGCACCACGGCCACGAGGCTGCCGGTGCAGGCCGCCAGCATGGAGCCCGAGCCGACGCCGCAGGACATGGCCAGCGCGCGCACGTCGAACCAGCCGAGCGCGTGGATCAGCGGCGGCATGATGGCGAAGACGAAGGTGCCGATGATGGTGCCGGTGGCGTAGACGCCCATGGCGCCGGCCCCCTCCGGGCTGTTGAGCCCGTATTTCTCCGCGATCAGCGCCAGGTTGGGCTCCCGGTCGATGGAATAGGAGGCGCCGATGGCCTCGCGGCCCATGCCCAGGAGGAAGACGGCCACGGGAAAGGCGACGGCGATGGTGCCCAGATTGCCGATCTCCTGCAGGATCAGCGCCGGCCCCGCCGCGACGATGGCCTCGATCTGGGGGCCGACCGTGGTGCCGAAACGGGCGATGAAGGGCATGATCGCGATGGTGATCATGGAACCCGAAATCTGCACCGAACGGCGGGTGAGGAAGCGCCCGGACGCCCTCCAGATGTTCGGGTTGAGCAGGATGCCGAGCGCGAAGGCGTAGAGGATCGGCAGGAGGATGACCGTGCCGATGCCGATGGGCACCCGCACGAGGCCGATGAGATCGGCGATGACGACGATCAGAAGCGCCGTCAGATGAAGCGCGAGCGCGTCGCGGGAAAGAACCCGGTTCATGCCGCTGGCCCCGTTACGCTGCACAACATGCGAACAACCCCTCGTATCGCCGGCAATTTGCGCAGCCTAACCCCGGGCCCGGCCCGGTGTAGTGGAGGAATGCGCAACTGCGTGTTGCCAGTCCGGCAACCCTTTCTCAAGCCCCGGCGGCGACGAAACGAGACGAGCTTGCCGAAACGCGGGGAGGGCGGCGCGCCTCGTGCGACGCGGCCGGACCGGAGGCGCTTGGGATGGGGGCCGTCATCCCCCGACGTGGCCCCCGGAACGATGGGAGCTACCAGCCGGCGTGGCCCCCCGGGGACGGCCTCAGTCGGCGGAATAGCCGAAGCTCACCGCAGGCTCGGCGGCCGTCTCCACCCACACGCTCTTGACCGCCGTGTAGGCCAGCAGCGCCTCCTTGCCGCTGGAGCGGCCGTAGCCGCTGCGCCCGAAGCCGCCGAAGGGCGACATGACGTTGATGGTCTTGTAGCCGTTGATCCAGAACGTGCCGGCCCGCACCTGCGCGGCCACGCGGTGTGCCCGCCCGACATCGCGCGTCCAGACCGCGCCGGCCAGCCCGTAGGGCGTGCCGTTGGCCAGCGCCACGGCCTCCTCCTCCGTGTCGAAGGGCGTGACCGCCACCACGGGGCCGAAGATCTCGGCCTGCGCGATGCGCGCGGCGGGGTCCACCTCGTCGAGGATGGTGGGGGCGTAGTAATAGCCGCCCGTGGCGGCCAGCTCTTGCGGCTTCTCGCCGCCGGCGGCCAGCCGCGCGCCGGCGGCCAGCCCTTCCTTCACCATTTCGTCGATCTTGGCCCATTGGCGTGCGTTGTTGATCGGGCCGATCTGCGTGGTCTCCAGAAGGGGGGAGCCGACGGGGATCCTGCGCGTGGCGCGGGCGTATTTCTCCACGAACTGCGCATGGATGGAGCGGTGGACCAGGAGCCGCGAGCCGGCAACGCAGCTCTGACCCGCGCCGCCGAAGATGGCCGACTGCGCGCCCAGGATGGCGCGGTCGAGATCGGCATCGGGAAAGACGATGTTGCCGGACTTGCCGCCCAGCTCCAGGATGCAGGGCACGAGGTTGCGCGCCGCCGCCCCCGCGATGGCCGAGCCCGCCCCTTCCGAGCCGACGAAGACGACAAGCGCGGTGCGCGGATGGGTGACGGCGGCATGGCCCGAGGTGCTGCCCTGCCCGGCGATGACGTTGACGAGGCCGCGCGGCGCCCCGGCCTTCTCGCACAGGACGCCGAGGACGAGCGTTGCCAGCGGCGTCAGCTCCGAGGGCTTGATGACGACGCCGTTGCCCGCCGCGATGGCCGGCGCGATCTGCCAGCCGCCGGTGAAGAGCGGCGCGTTCCAGGGCGTGATCTGCGCCACCACGCCCAGCGGCTCGTGGCGGGTGTAGTTCAGGTGCGAGGAGGGGACGGGAATGACCTCGCCATGCAGCTTGTCGCACCAGCCGCCGTAATAGTCGAACATGTCGGCGACGCGCCCCGCCTCGCCGCGCACGTCGCGGATGGGGCGGCCGGCCGAGCGGCATTCGAGCTCGGCGATCGCCTCCGCGTTCTGCCGGATGAGGCGGGCGATCTCGAAGAGGACGCGCCCGCGCGCCGAGGCGCTCATCGCCGCCCACTGCCCTTGCGCGCGCGCGGACGCCTCCATGGCCGCGTCCACCACCTGCGCCCCCGCGTCGCGGAAGCTCGCGAAGGCTTGGCCTGTCGCGGGGTCGGTCAGCGCCAGCATCTCCCCGGCGCCCTCCACGGTTCGCCCGTCCACGAAGCTTGCGACGGTGCGCGAGCCGGTGAAGCCGGAGAGGAGGTCGAGAATGCGCGCGCCGGCATCGGGGTGAAGGGTCAGGTCGGTCATGGCTCGATGAATCCTTTTTCCGGCAAAGCGTCAGCGGCCGGCGGGCTTGAAGGCGCCCATACGGGTGAAGTCGTCCGTGTCGGCCAGCGCCCCGGCGCTCTCCTCCCACAGGCGGGCCGCCTCGGCTGTGAGGGGGAGCTCGACGCCGCTTTCGCGCGCCAGCGCCTCCGCCAGGCGCACGTCCTTCTTCATCAGCCCCATGGAGAAGCCGCTGTCGAAACGGCCGGACATGATCCAGGTGGGGAAATGCACCTCGGAGAGGAAGGTCTTGCCGGAGGCCGCGTTCAAGACGCGCAGCACCGCCTCGGGCTCCACCCCGGCGGCGGCCGCGAGCTTCAGCCCCTCGGCCGTGGTGATCATGTGCGCGGCGACGAGCAGGTTGTTGACGAGCTTGGCGACATTGCCCGCCCCGCTGGGGCCGACATGCAGGATATGGGCGGCCAGCGCCTCGATGACCGGGCGGGCGAGCGCCAGGTCGCCCTCAGCGCCGCCGATCATCATGGCGAGCTTGCCGGCGGCGGCCCCGGCCGGGCCGCCACTGACGGGCGCGTCGAGGAAGCCGTGGCCGGCCGCATCGAGCCGCGCGGCCAGATCGCGGCTGACGCCGGGCTCGGAGGTGGAGGTGTCCACCACGATCACCCGCCCGCCCGCGCGCGAGCCGATGAGCGGCAGATGCGCCTCGACGACCCCGGCCACATCCCGGGCGGTGGGCAGGGAGAAGACGATGAAGCGGGCGGCGGGAAGCGCCTCGGCCAGATCGGCGGCCGGCCGCACGCCGAGCGCGGCGGCGGCTTCCAGCCGGGCCGGCGAGAGGTCGAAGCCTGTGACCGAAAAGCCTTTGGTGGCCAGCGTGCCGGCCATGCCGAGCCCCATGCTGCCGAGGCCCACCATCGCCACGCTGGTCTCGTTCGGGACGCTCATGGGCTTGTCTCCTGAAAGGTTGGCCGGGCGAGGATCGCGCAGCCGGGGACAGGGCGGCAGAGGGCCAGCGCGCAACAGAGCGTTGCGGGCGGCAAAACGCTTGCGGTCCCGGTTCGCGCATGGGCGCTCTTAAGAGCGCAGCGCCACCATCTCCTGCGCGAGGCAGCCGGCCAGCCGCTCCACCGAGGGCGGCAGGCGGCGATGGGCGCGCACGATGAGATGGGCGCTCGCCTCGCTGAGGAGCCTGTCCGTCAGCTCGACCGCGCCCACCGCCCCGCGCGCGACCTCCGTGGAGACAGCGAAGCGCGGCAGGAAGGTGACGCCGAGACCGGAGGCGACGAACTGGCGCAGGGCGTCGATGGAGGGCGTTTCCAGGACGGGCGCCAGGGCCAGCCCGCAATCGGCGGCCACGCGCCCCACGAGCTGGCGCACGCCGTGGCCCTTGGTCATCAGGGCGCAGGGGTCCTTCAGGCATGCGGCCAGGGCGATGTGCGGGCGCCGCAGGGCGGCGTGGCCGGGCGGCGCGATGAGGCACAAGGGCTGCCGGCGGATGGCCAGCGAGCGGATGCGCGTGTCCATGACGGGGTTGTAGACGATGCCGATATCGGCCTCGCCATTGGTGACGGCGTCGATGATGGCCTCGGTGCTGCCCAGCGCCAGCGCGTGGCGGATGGCGGGATGGAGCGCGAGGAAGGCTTTCAGCCCATGGCCGATGTAATCGGCCACGAGCCCCTCGCCGCAGATCACGCGCACGCGCGTCTGCTGCACGCCCTTCAACTGGTCGAGCTGCTCGGCCAGAAGCCCGTGATCCTCCACGACGCGCTTGGCGTGCTCCAGAACGAGACCGCCCGCCTCCGTCAGGATCACGCCGCGCGCCGTGCGCTCGAAGACAGCAAGGCCGAGCCGGTGCTCCAGATCGGCGATCTGCCGGCTGACGGCGGAGGGCGCGACGTTGAGCTGCTCGGCCGCGCCCCGGATCGAGCCGGTGCGCACGACGGTGAGGAAGTGCTTCAGGGCCTTGGCGTCGAGAGTTTCCATCCCGTCCTCACGAGGTCAGCGGCGCGGCGCGACGAACCGGTGGAGCCCGTATTCCATTCCGGCATATCGCGATGAGAAAACATCGCTGACGGCGCGTGGCTCATGCCTTAACATGAGGGGAATTCCAGACAAGGAGCTGCCGCCATGTCCGCCCGCCCGACGCTTTTGTCCCCCGACGCCATCCGCACCCGGTTCTCGCGCGCCATGTCGGATATGTACAAGGCCGAGGTGCCGCAATACGGCACGTTGATGGAGCTGGTGGCCGACGTCAACGAAGAGACGCGCAGGGCCGACTCCCGCCTCGACCGGCGCCTGGTGGAGAACGGGGAGGTGGAGCGGCTGCATCTCGAGCGCCATGGCGCGATCCGGCTCGGCACGGCGGACGAGCTTGCCACCATGCGCCGCCTCTTCGCGGTGATGGGCATGGTGCCCGTGGGCTATTACGACCTTTCGGTGGCCGGGGTGCCGGTGCATTCCACCGCTTTCCGGCCGGTGGAGCCGGAGGCGCTGCGCCGCAACCCCTTCCGCGTCTTCACCTCGCTCCTGCGGCTCGACCTGATCGAGGACGAGGGCCTGCGCGCGGAGGCGGCGGAGATCCTGTCCCGCCGCCGGATCTATACGCCGGGGTGCCTGGCGCTGATCCACACCGCCGAGGTCCAGGGCGGGCTTGGCGAGGAGGAGGCGGACCGCTTCGTGGCCGAGGCGCTGGAGACCTTCCGCTGGCACAGCGCGGCGACCGTTTCGGCCGATGTCTACCGGCGCCTGCGCGGCGCGCATCCGCTGGTGGCGGACGTCGTCTGCTTCAAGGGCCCGCACATCAACCACCTGACGCCGCGCACGCTCGACATCGACACGGTGCAGGCGAGGATGCCCGAGCGCGGCATTTCGCCCAAGGCGGTGATCGAGGGCCCCGCGCCGCGCCGCGTTCCGATCCTTCTGCGCCAGACGAGCTTCCGCGCGTTGCAGGAGCCCATTGCCTTCAAGGGCGCGGACGGAGAGGGCGTGGAGGACGGCACCCATACGGCGCGCTTCGGCGAGATCGAGCAGCGCGGCGCGGCGCTGACGCCCAAGGGCCGCGAGCTCTACGACACGCTGCTGGCGCAGGTGCGCGGAGACGTGCAGGTGAAGGGCGACGGCTCGAACGCCGCCGACTACATGGCCGCGCTCTCGCGCCGCTTCGAGGGGTTCCCGGACGACGAGGAGACCCTGCGCCGCGAGGGCCTGGCCTTCTTCCGCTACACGCCGACCGGCAAGGCCGGCGCGCCGGCGACGGACGATGTCGAGGCGCTTCTGGCGGGTGGCTACCTGAAGGCCGAGCCCATCACCTACGAGGACTTCCTGCCCGTCAGCGCGGCGGGCATCTTCCAGTCGAATCTCGGCGACGAGAGCCAGCAGAACTTCGCCGCCCGCGCCAACCGCGCCGCCTTCGTGCGCGACCTGGGCGCCGACCCGGCCGACGAGATCGCGCTCTATGCGAGGGCCGAGGCGCAGTCCCGCGAGGCGGCCCTCGCGGCGCTGAAGGTCGAGGCCGCCGCCTGAAGGGCAGAGGCGATGGCGATGGCCGGGAGCGAGGGCCCGGCCCGCCGGCGCCCCTTGCCGCCGCCCGCAGCGGGCTGAAAATGCCCTACCGCCCCACCTGCGCCACCACCCACCGGACGAAGCTCATCACCACCGGGCTGTGCTGCACGCGCAAGGGGGTGACGACGTAGTAGGCGCCGGCGCCGGAGAAGGGCAGCTCGTCCAGCATGGCGAGCTGGCCGCCGGCCAGTTCCTGCTCGACCAGGAAGGTGGGCACGAGCGCGACGCCCATGCCGGCGACCGCCGCCTGCGCCGTCATGGCGAACTGGTCGAAGATGGGGCCGCGATAGGGGTGGGGGTGCTCGGCGCGCGTGGCGGCGAACCAGTCCTGCCACAGGCTGGGGCGCGAGGCCTGCTGGAGCAGGACGGCGCGTTGCAGGTCCGCCGCCCTGCCCAGCCCGTGGCGGCGCAGATAAGCCGGGCTCGCGACCGCCACGATGCTTTCCCGGCACATGAAGACGGCCTCGCCATGCGGCCAGTTCGGCTGGCCGTAATGGATCGCCACGTCCACCGACTTCTCGGCGAAGTCGAAGGGGCGCGGCTCGGTCGTCATCTGGATCGTCAGGTCGGGATGGGCGGCCAGGAAGGCGGGCAGGCGTGGCACCAGCCAGCGCGAGGCGAAGGTGGGCAGCACGGCGATCTTCAGCGTCGTGACGCTGCCGCCGAAGGCGATGACGGCGTGAGTCTCCGCCTCGTAGTCGCTCAGGATGCGCTGCGCCGAGCGCAGGTAGCGCTCTCCCAGCGCGGTGAGCACGACGCGCCCGCGCGCCCGCTCGAACAGGACGACGCCCAGCGTCTCCTCGAGCTGGCGGATCTGCTTGCTGATCGCGCTCTGCGTCAGCGACAGCTCCGCCGCGGCGGAGGTGAAGGTGCCGTGCCGCCCGGCCGCCTCGAAGGCGGTCAGCTCCTGAAGGGACGGCATCTGCTTGCGCGACAGGGCCATCTTGGCCACCCTATTCCAAACCGGCATGAGCAGATGACATAGCATCCCTTGAAACCCTGCGCCAAAGCATGGTCACGCTCTCCTTCGCAACGCGCATCGAACGACGAGGATACCGACATGGCCGACGCTTCCCGCCTGACCGAAACCGTGCAGGAGGTCCTGCGCTCGCTGGGCGTCGATCCCCGCCTGACCGAGGGCGGCAACCGGCCGGTGCGCTCGCCTTTGACCGGCGAGATCGTCGCCCATGTGCACGATTCGACCGCGCAGGAGGCGCGCGCCGCCATCGGGAGCGCGCACGAGGCCTTCCTGCAATGGCGCAAGGTGCCGGCGCCGCGCCGGGGCGAGTTCGTCCGGCTGCTCGGCGAGGAGCTGCGCGCGGCCAAGGACGATCTCGGCCGCCTCGTCACCATCGAAGCGGGCAAGATCGTGTCCGAGGGACTCGGCGAAGTGCAGGAGATGATCGACATCTGCGATCTCGCGGTCGGCCTCTCGCGCCAGCTCTACGGCCTGACCATGGGCTCGGAGCGCGCCGACCACCGCCTGCAGGAGCAGTGGCACCCGGCCGGCGTCGTGGGCGTCATCTCGGCCTTCAACTTCCCCGTGGCTGTGTGGAGCTGGAACGCGGCGCTGGCCTTCGTGTGCGGCGACGCGGTGGTGTGGAAGCCCTCCGAGAAGACCCCGTTGACCGCGCTGGCCGTGCAGGCGCTGGTGGAGCGCGCGGCGCGCAAGTTCGGGCCGGACGCGCCGCAGGGACTCTCCCGCGTCCTGATCGGCGCCCGCGAGGTGGGCGAGGTGCTGGTGGAGGACGCGCGCGTGCCGGTCGTTTCGGCCACCGGCTCCACCGCCATGGGCCGGATCGTGGGCCAGAAGGTGGCCGCGCGCTTCGGGCGCTCCATCCTGGAGCTGGGCGGCAACAACGCCTCCATCGTCACGCCCTCGGCCGACCTGGACCTGGCGCTGCGCGCCATCGCCTTCGGGGCCATCGGCACGGCGGGCCAGCGCTGCACCACGCTGCGCCGCCTCATCGTGCATGAGAGCGTCTACGATACGCTCGTCGCCAGCCTGAAGCGCGTCTACGCCTCCGTCTCCATCGGCAATCCGCTCGAAAGCGACGCGCTGGTGGGCCCGCTGATCGACGAGGCGGCGTTCCAGGGGATGCAGAAGGCGCTGGCCGAGGCCAGGGCCGCAGGCGGCAAGGTGCAGGGCGGCGAGCGCTTCACCGAGGGCGTTTCCGCGAACGCCTTCTATGTCCGCCCGGCGCTGGTGGAGATGGCCGGGCAGACCGGCCCGGTGGTGCACGAGACCTTCGCGCCGATCCTCTACGTGCTGAAATACAGCACGCTGGAGGAGGCCATCGCGCTGCAGAACGGCGTGCCGCAGGGCCTTTCCTCGTCGATCTTCACCACCGACATGCGCGAGGCGGACCGCTTCCTTTCCGCCACGGGCTCCGATTGCGGCATCGCCAATGTCAACATGGGCTCGTCCGGCGCGGAGATCGGCGGGGCCTTCGGCGGCGAGAAGGAGACCGGGGGTGGGCGCGAGAGCGGCTCGGACGCCTGGAAGGCCTATATGCGCCGCCAGACCAACGCCATCAATTACGGCACCGCGATGCCGCTGGCGCAGGGGGTGAAGTTCGACATCGACGCCCCGGCCGAGGACAAGGGTTCCGCAAACGCATGAGCCGGGCAGCCGACGCCTTCCGGCCGGCCGCGCGGCTGGGCTCGATCGGGGTTTCGCAGATCCTGAGGATCACGGCGGAGGCGGGCGCGCGCAAGCGCGCCGGCCGGCCCATGATCATCCTGGGGGCGGGCGAGCCGGATTTCGACACGCCCGACAACGTCAAGGAAGCGGCGGCGCGCGCCATGCGCGCGGGCGCCACCAAATACACCGCGCTGGACGGCACACCCGAGCTGAAGGCGGCGGTGGCGGAGAAGTTCGCCCGCGACAACGCGCTGGAATTCTCGGCCGACGAGATCACCTGCGGGGCGGGCGCCAAGCAGATCCTCTACAATGCCTTCATGGCGAGCCTCGACCCCGGCGACGAGGTCATCATCCCCGCGCCGTTCTGGACGAGCTACGCCGATATCGTGGCCATCTGCGGCGGGGTGCCGGTGGTGGTGCCCTGCGGGCAGGAAACCGGCTTTCGCCTGTCCGGCGAGGCGCTGGAGGCGGCCATAGGCCCGCGCACACGCTGGCTGCTCCTCAACTCGCCCTCCAACCCCTCCGGCGCGGCCTATGGGGCGGGGCACCTGCGCGAGCTGGCCGAGGTGCTGCTGCGCCACCCGCATGTGTGGGCGATGTCGGACGATATGTACGAGCATATCCTCTATGACGGCTTTTCCTTCGCCACGCTCGCCGCCGTGGAGCCGGCGCTGAAGGCGCGCACGCTGACTGTGAACGGCGTTTCCAAGGCCTATGCGATGACGGGCTGGCGCATCGGCTATGGCGGGGGACCGAAGGCGCTCATCGCGGCCATGGCCGTGGTGCAGAGCCAGTCCACCTCCTGCCCATCCTCGGTGAGCCAGGCGGCTGCCGTGGAGGCGCTGAGGGGGCCGCAGGCCATCGTCGCGGAGCGCCGCGTGGCCTTCCAGGCCCGCCGCGACCTCGTGGTGAAGGCGCTGAACGCCGTGGAAGGGCTGTCCTGCCGCGTGCCGGAAGGAGCCTTCTACACCTATGCCGATTGCAGCGGCCTTCTCGGCCGCCGGACGCCGGCCGGCGAGATCCTGGCCAGCGACACCGATTTCTGCCGCTATCTGATGGACACGGTGGACGTGGCCGTGGTGCCGGGCTCCTGCTTCGGCCTGGCGCCCTTCTTCCGCATCTCCTACGCCACGAGCGAGGCGGAGCTGACGGAGGCCTGCCGGCGAATCGCCGGCGCCTGCGCGGCGCTGAGCTGACGCCACCCGGAACGGGAAGCGGGACGGGCGCGTGCCGCCCGCTTCCCCGGGAAACAGGGCGTAGCGCCCCGGCAGGCCCGATTCACAGCAGCGATCGCGCCGGCGTTAGCGTTTCCTTCAATCCCCGCTGTCATTCTCCCTCTTGCAGCAGCGATCGAACCGGCGAGGCCGACGACCGCGAGGCATGATGCCGGTGCTGTAGGCGGCAACGCCATGTCCCTCCCGTATCTCGTTTTTGGGGACTACAATGACTTCGATCAATACCAATATCGCCGCGCAGACCGCTCTTCGCACCCTCCAGTCGACGAACGCCGACCTCGACGCGACGCAGGGCCGCATCTCGACCGGCCTGAAGATCGCCGAGGCGAAGGACAACGCGGCCTACTGGTCCATCTCCACCACGCTGAAGTCGGACAACAAGGCGCTCTCGACCGTCAAGGACGCGCTCGGCCTCGGCGCCGCGACCGTCGACACCGCCTATCAGGGCCTCAACGAGACGCTTTCGGTGCTCGACGAGATCAAGTCGAAGCTGACCGCCGCCACGCAGGAGAACGTCGACAAGGACGCCGTCCAGGCCGAGATCGCCGAGTTGCAGAAGCAGCTCAAGGCCATCGCGACCTCGGCCACCTTCTCGGGCGAGAACTGGCTCTCGGTGAATTCGAGCGCCGAGGGCTACACCTCCGACAAGTCCGTGGTTTCGGCCTTCAACCGCAATAACGGCGTCGTCTCGCTCGACACGATCAACGTCGCCATCAGCTCCTTCGTCCTGATCGACGCGAACGAAGAGGTCACCGGCGTTCTGGAGACGGGCACGCTGAGCGACGAGGTCGACGCGCTGGCCACCGCCATCACCGGTATCACTGCGGTTGACGGCGCCGACGAGACCGCGGCTGATGCCGGGGACGCCGAGGGCGGTAGCGCCACGATGGCCTTCGCCGGCCCGCTGGTGTTCGGCAAGGACGACCAGCTCACGCTGAACGTCGGCGTCAACGGCGGCACTGCTGTCGAGCTCGTCATCGACCAGGCCCTCGTCAACAGCGCCCTGGCTGGCGTGACGGACGGGACCATCGCCGACGAAGACGCGATGAAGACCGTGATCGAGAAGGCGTTGGAGAACGCCGGTGTCACCAACGTGACGGTCACGACCGGGACGGACGAGGTGATCCTGACCGGCGCGCCGGTCGACGGCGCGACGGGCGGCACCATCGCCGTCGCGGCCGAGGCTTCCGCGAAGGCGGGCGTTCTCGAGCTCGACATCACGGGCCTCGACCGCGCCGGCATCGAAGCGCTCATCTCGAAGGTCAGCCAGGCGGCGGACTCGGTCACGGCCGGTGCCGCGAACCTCGGCGCGGTCGCCTCGCGCATCGAGTTGCAGCAGACCTTCGTGTCGAACCTCATGGACACGATCGACCGTGGCGTTTCCGGCCTCGTCGATGCGGACATGAACGAGGAGTCCACGCGCCTCCAGGCTCTGCAGGTCAAGCAGCAGCTCGGCGTGCAGGCGCTCTCGATCGCCAACCAGTCGGCGCAGAACGTCCTGCGTCTGTTCCAGTAAGCCGATAGCGAAAGCGGGGCTAAGTGAGGGCGGCAACGCCCGCACACGGCCCTTCGGCAACGAGGCCCCGGCATCGCACGATGCCGGGGCCTTTTCGCGCCGGGACACGGCGCGCCGACGCTCATCTTCCGCCTTCGCCACTTGGCCGGAGCGCGATCTTGCCGTGCAACATGAGGCTTCCAGATTACGGGCGAGCAGCAGCGGAGCGGGGCCTTGGCGCGGAACGAAGACTTTCAAAGCCTGATGGAGCTTCTCGACACGATCGAGGAGCGCGCGCGGGGGGACGGCGAGGTTTCGCTGGACACGATCCAGGACATGGCCGGCGAGAACGCCTTCGGCCCGGTCATCCTCGTTCCGGGGCTTCTGGCCGTCTCGCCCCTGACGGGCATTCCGACCATACCCTCCATCATCGGGCTGCTGGTGGCGCTGATCTCGATCCAGCTCGTGGTGGGGCGGCGAAAGCTCTGGCTGCCGCGCCGCATGTCCGGGGCGGCGCTGAACCGCTCGCGCGTGGAAAAGGCCATCTCGTTCCTGCGGCCCATCGCCCGCTGGGTGGACAAGGGGGTGGGGCCGCGCCTCTCCTTCGCCACCGAGGAATGGGCGGTGCGCGGCGCGGCCCTCATCTGCTTCCTCGTCGCCATCACCATGCCGCCGCTGGAGATCGTCCCCTTCCTGGCCACGACCGCCGGGCTGGTGATCTCGCTCTTCGGCCTTGCGATCACCCTGCGCGACGGCGTGCTGATGATCTTCGGCCTCATCGTCTTCTTCGGGCTGATCGGGGGAGGGGTCTATTTCTGGCTCTTCTGAAAGCCGAAAGGGCGGGCCGCCCTTCCTCCCTCGCCCGGCTCCGCCTCATGCACGCTCGCGAAGCATCATCTCGTGCAGGGCCTCGATGATGTCGTCCGGCACATAGGGCTTGCCGAAGAAGCGCGCATTGGGCGGCAGCTCGCCCGAGCCGGGCCGCTTGCGGCCGGACATGACCACCACCGCCGCATCGGGATGGCGCTCATGCGTGATCCTGGCAAGCGCGATCCCGTCCACCGGGCCGGGCGTCTCGACATCGGTCAGGAGGCCGACGATCTCGGGATGCCGGTCCAGCTCGCGCACGCCTTCCACAGCCGTTTCGGCGGCATGGACGCGAAATCCGGCCTCCTCGAGCACGTCCACGAGCATCATGCGGACCAGCACTTCATCTTCGACCACCAGCACGGAGGGCGGATGGAGTTCTTCTGCGGCGCTCATTGTCTGTCCCTTCCCGATGTTGTTGCAAGGCACAACCATCGGGACGGTCGATTCGATCCGGCGCCGGGTGTTCGCGATATCGCCTCTCGCGGGGTTTCAGGAGCGCGCGGGGGCGAGCAGGACGTCGCGGATCTTGCCCATCGCCTCGTCGGGGCCAGTGCCGTAGGGGATGAGGCCGGCCAGGCGCCCGTTCGCGCCCACCAGCAGGAGCGAGGTGGTGTGGCGCATGCTGTAGCTTTCCGGCGAGCTTTTCTGCTCGGCCGTGACGAGCCATCCCTCGGTGAGCTTGCGCACCTCCTGCGGTGAGCCGGTGATGCCCAGAATCCGGTCCGAGAAGGCCGCCACATAGGGCGTGAGCACATCCAGCGTGTCGCGTTCGGGGTCGATGGTGAAGAACAGCGCCTGAAGCGATTCCCCTTCCGGCCCGAGCTCCTCCAGCCAGTACGCCATCTCGGCCAGCGTCGTCGGGCAGACCTCGGGGCAGTGAGTGTAGCCGAAATAGACGATCGAGGGGCGGCCCGTGAAAATGGATTCGTCGACCGTGCCGCCCTGCGTGCTGGTGAGCTGGAAGTTCGTATTCGGCGAGCCTTGCGGGCGCGCCATGGCCGTCCAGCCGATGATCCCGAGCAGGACGGCGAGAAAGGCGCCGACGGCGCCCAGGGCGAGAATGCGGTTGGCTCCCTTGGTCATGTCGGTCTCCTGCGGGAGGGAAGGGGGGATCTCATGCCGGACGGCTTTTCCATGGCGCGCCGGGCCGGGACTCATCGCACGGGCCGCTTGAGAAGCTTGCGCGCGAGGGTGCGGCGGTGGAGCCCGAGGCGCCGCGCCGCTTCCGAGATGTTGAAATCCGTCTCGGCGAGCACTTCGTGGATGCGCTCCCATTCCAGCGTCTTGATGGATGTGGGCCGGTTCGTGAGCGGAACGTCGGCGTCGCCCTCCGCCCGGCCGAAGGCATTCTCGATATCGTCGGTGTTGGACGGCTTGGCAAGGTAGTGGCAGGCGCCGAGCTTGATGGCCTCCACCGCCGTGGCGATGCTGGCGAAGCCGGTGAGCACCACGATCAGCATGTCCGGGTCGTGGGCATGAAGCGCCTGCACGCAGGCCAGGCCCGAGGCCCCCTCGAGCTTGAGATCGACGACGGCGTAGCCGGGCGTTTCCGTTTCCAGAAGCGCCATGAGAGAGGGCAGGTCCGGCGCGATCCGCACCACGTAGCCGCGCCGCTCGAAGGAGCGGGCCAGCGTGCTGGCGAAGGCGGCGTCGTCGTCCACGACCACGAGGAGGCGCTCCGTCATCGCAGCGTCTCCGGCGCGATCATGAGCGGCTCCAGCGGTAGAAGCAGCGTGACGGCGGCTCCGCCTTCGCGGCCGTTGACGGCCTCCACATTGCCGCCGAGCTTGCGCAACGTGTTGATGGCGAAGAACAGGCCAAGACCGCGACCCGGCCGCTCCTTGGTGGACTGGTAGGGCCGGCCGAGGGACTTCAGGATGGCGGGGTCGAAGCCGGGCCCCTCATCCTGCGTCCTGACCTTCAGCGTGCCGCCCGCGCGCGAGACATCGAGGCCGATCCTCCCGGGCGAGACCTCGAAGGCATTGTCCAGGATGTTGGCGATGGCCTGGCGCAGGGTGGAATCGAGCACGATGGCGATATCGCCCTCCACCCGGCGGGAATAGTCGAGGTCGACGCCCGGATGCCGCTCGGCCCATTCCTCGACCAAGCCGTCGAAGAACTCGGCGATGGTCGTCTCCTGCGCCGATTCGCCTCTCGCCTCGCCCGCCGACAGAAGGATGCCGCTGACGATCGACTTGCAGCGCTGGACCTCGGCCTGCATCGTCTCGATCTCCCCCAGGAGGCCCGGCGTCTCCTTCACGAACGGCATACGCCGCCAGTCGCCCAGGATGATCGCCACGGTCGAGAGCGGCGTGCCCAGTTCGTGCGCGGCGCCGGAGGCCAGAAGGCCCATGCGCACGATATGGTCTTCCTCCGCCGCGCGCTGGCGCAGGTCGGACAGGCGCGCGTCGCGCTCGCGGATGTTGGCGGCCACGCGGGTGACGAAGAAGACGATCAGCCCGGCATTGATCGCAAAGCAGATCACCAGCCCGACCGTTTGCAGGGTGATGGAAGAGGAGACGGCCGTTTCCAGCATGTCGAGCGGGACGTGGGCGACGCTCAGCGCCACGAAGCAGAGCACCGTGGTGAGAAACAGGATCATGGTGGAGCGCACGTCGAGCATCACCGCCCCGAGCGCGACCTGGAGAAGATAGAGGAAGGCGAAGGGATTGCCCGCGCCGCCGCTGAGATAGAGCTGCATGGTGAGGGCGCCGACGTCGAGCAGGAGCGAGGCGAACAGCTCGGCATTGCGCACGGGCCTGTCGAGCCGCAGGCGCAGGAGGCTGAGGAGGTTCAGGGCCACCAGCGCAACGACGACGAAGGCCATCCACCGCCAGGGAAGCTCGGCGCCGAAGAGAAGGACGACCGCTGCGATGCTGGCGACCTGGCCGGCCACCGCGATCCAGCGCAGATGAACGAGAAGGCGAAGGTTGCGGCGCCCGGTGGGGTCGTCCTGCGAGGCCAGGAAGCCGCCGGCCGCGTGCTCGCGCGGGCCGCTCAATGCCCGGCCTCGCGCGCGGGCGCGGCGCGCTGCCGACGCTCGTAACGCACGACGTAAAGGGTGGCGCCGGCGACCATCAGGGCGAGCGCGAACCATGTCAGCGCGTAGACCAGATGGTGGTTGCGGAAGGAAACGACGGTGAGGCCGCCCACCGGGAGGCCGCCCGGATTGGGCGTGGCGTCGGCATCCACGAAGAAGGGCGCGGCGCGTTCCAGCCCGCGCGCCGCCGCGATGGCGGCCACGTCGCGCGAGAACCAGCGATCGGCCTGCGGGTCGTTCTCGCGCAGGAAGCCGCCACCCGGCTCGGAGATGCGCAGAAGGCCGGTGACGGTGGTCTCGCCCTCCATCCGGCCCTCGGCCCGCGTGGCCGGGTCGCGCCGCTCCGGCGGCACGAAACCGCGATTGACGAGGATCGCATGGCCATCGCCCTGCACCATCGGCGTGAGCACCCAGAAGCCCGCGCCGCGCTCGGTCAGCGCCTGGACGAGCGTTTCCTGCTCATGCAGAAAGCGGCCTGCCAGCCGCAGGTTCCGGTACTCGTCCGACGAGGCCGCGATATCGGCCCAGCGCTCGGGCCCGGGCGGCGGAGCGGGCTCTGCATGGATGCGGCTGTCTACCCGCTCGATGAGGTCGAGCTTCCAGAACAGGCGCTGCACCTGCCAGGCGCCGAGCCCGGCAAAGGCCATGGAAAGAAGCGCGCCGGCCGCCAGGACGGCGAGGACGGCGCGCCTGGAGCGCGCGCCGCGTTCTCCGCCCGCCGCCCGCGCCTCGCTCACGGTATCGCTTGATCCGCGACGCCGCCCATCGGCATCATCATGTTGACGTTCAGATGGTACATGACCCAGAGCGAGCCGGCGAGCATGATCACCGTGATGACGATGGTGAACATCAGCGCCAGGATGTTCCACCCGCCTTCCGAATGCGTGTTCATGTGCAGGAAGTAGACCATGTGGACGACGATCTGCACCACGGCAAAGCCCATGATGACGAGGCCGATCACCTGGCTGTCGATGGCGAAGTCGCCCATGACGAGGGCGAAGGGAACGGCGGTGAGCAGAACCGAAAGGGCGAAGCCGATCAGGTAGCCCTTCACCGTTCCATGGGCGTGCTCGTCATGCCCGTGCGCCCCGTGGGCGTCGGCATGGGCGGAGGCGGAGTGGGAATGATCGCTCATGCCAGGGAGCCCATCAGGTAGACGAAGGAGAAGACGCCGATCCACACGACGTCGAGGAAGTGCCAGAACATGGAAAGGCACATCAACCGGCGCTGGTTTTCCACGATCAGGCCGTGCCGGGCTATCTGCACCATCAGCACGCCGAGCCAAAGGCTGCCGAAGGCGACATGCAGGCCGTGCGTGCCGACCAGGGTGAAGAAAGCCGAGAGGAAGGCGCTGCGCTGCGGGCCCGCGCCGATCTCGATGAGATGGACGAACTCGTAGATTTCCAGGCCCAGGAAGACGAGGCCGAGCACGCCCGTGAGGGCGAGCCACATCATCATCGCGCCCTGGCGCGCCTTCTGCATGGCGATCATGGCCATGCCGAAGGTGAGCGAGGAGAGAAGCAGCATGGCCGTGGCCACCGCCACCAGGTTCAGGTCGAACAGGTCGGCGCCGGAGGGGCCGGCCGCGTAGGACCGGCCGTAGACGCCGTAGCAGGCGAAGAGGACCGCGAAGATGAGGCAGTCGCTCATCAGGTAGATCCAGAAGCCGAGCAGGGTGCCCCCGTCGGAGGCGCCGTGATGGTCCTCCTCCGCGTGGAAGCGGACCGGCTCCCCGGGGGCCGTCGATGCGATATGCGCGTTCGCCATGGCGTTCAGGCTCCGGCTGCGAGGGCTTGGGTGCGGCGGTTCTCCTCGCTCACCACGTCTTCCACGGGGATGTAGTAGTCCCAGTCGTAGTTGAACGTGTGGACGATGGCGACGACCACGATCGCGGCGAAGGACAGGGCGGCGAGCCACCAGATGTACCACACCATGCCGAAGCCGAGGGCGAGGGCGAGGGCCGAGAGGATGACGCCCGTGCCCGTGTTGCGAGGCATGTGGATGGGCGCGAAGCGCTGGAGCGGACGCTGGTAGCCGCGCCGCTTCATGTCCCACCACGCATCCGACTCATGCACCAGAGGCGTGAAGGCGAAGTTGTATGCCGGCGGCGGCGAGGAGGTCGCCCATTCCAGCGTGCGCCCGTTCCAGGGATCGCCCGTCACGTCCTTCAACTGATCGCGCCGGCGGATGCTGACGAAGATCTGGATCAGGAAGGCGGCGATGCCGACCGCGACCAGCACCGCGCCGAAGGCGGCGATGATGAACCATATCTGGAGCGAGGGGTCGTCGAAATGGTTCACGCGGCGCGTGACGCCCATCAGGCCGAGCACGTAGAGCGGCGTGAAGGCGAACCAGTAGCCGACGAGCCAGAACCAGAAGCTCACCTTGCCCCAGAACTCGTCCAGCCGGAAGCCGAAGGCCTTGGGGAACCAGTAGTTGATGCCGGCGAAGAGGCCGAACACGACGCCGCCGATGATGACGTTGTGGAAGTGGGCGACGAGGAAGAGCGAGTTGTGGAGCACGAAGTCGGCGGGCGGAACGGCCAGCAGCACGCCCGTCATGCCACCCACGGTGAAGGTCACCATGAAGCCGATCGTCCACATCATGGGCAGCTCGTAGCGGATGCGGCCCTTGTACATGGTGAACAGCCAATTGAAGATCTTCGCCCCCGTCGGGATCGAGATGATCATCGTGGTGATGCCGAAGAAGGAATTGACGCTCGCGCCCGCTCCCATGGTGAAGAAGTGGTGCAGCCAGACCAGGTAGGACAGGATGGTGATGACCACGGTGGCGTAGACCATCGACACATAGCCGAAGAGCCGCTTGGTGGAATAGGTGGAGACCACTTCGGAGAAGATGCCGAAGATCGGCAGGATAAGGATGTAGACCTCGGGATGGCCCCAGATCCAGATGAGGTTCACGTACATCATCGGACTGCCGCCGAGATCGTTCGTGAAGAAGTTCGTTCCCACGTAGCGGTCGAGCGTCAGCAGCGTGATGACCACCGTGAGCACGGGGAAGGAGGCGACGATCAGGACGTTGGTGCAGAGCGAGGTCCAGGTGAAGATGGGCATCTTCATCATGCCCATGCCTGGCGCGCGCATCTTCACGATGGTGACGATCAGGTTGATGCCCGACAGGGTGGTTCCCACGCCCGCTATCTGTAGCGCCCAGAGGTAATAGTCGACGCCCACGCCCGGACTGTAGGCCGCGCCCGACAGGGGCGGGTAGGCGAGCCAGCCGGTGCGCGCGAACTCGCCGACGAAGAGCGAGATCATGATGAGGATGGCGCCCGCGGCCGTCATCCAGAACGAGAAGTTGTTGAGGAACGGGAAGGAGACGTCGCGCGCGCCGATCTGCAGCGGGACGACGTAGTTCATCAGTCCCGTGACCAGCGGCATGGCCACGAAGAAGATCATGATCACGCCGTGCGCCGTGAAGATCTGGTCGTAATGGTGCGGGGGCAGGAAGCCCTCGTTGTCGCCGAAGGCCATGGCCTGCTGGGCGCGCATGAGAAGCGCGTCCGCAAAGCCGCGCACGAGCATCACGATGCCCAGGATCATGTACATGATCCCGATCTTCTTGTGATCGACGGTGGTGAACCATTCGGTCCACAGATAGCCCCACAGGCGATAGCGCGTGATGGCGGCGAGCACGGCGATGCCGCCGATCGCCACACCGATGAACGTGACCAGAATCACCGGGTCGTAGAAGGGGATGGCACCGAGGCTCAGTCGCCCGAAGATCAGTTCCTGAAGGCCCACATTGGGAAACATGGCGGAATCCGGTTCCTTGCGCTTTCGGTTGCCGGGGGCCGTGCCCCGGCGCGGGCGTCAGTTGTTCAACTGGTCGGGTGCGGGGGAGGCGTCGTCGTCCTCGGGCGCCTCCGGCGCCCCGTCCTCGGGCGGCGCCTCGCCGGGCGAGCCGGACGTGCCGGGGGCCGGCTCGTCCGAGCGGGCCGGACGGTCGGTCGCCGGGAAGGTCGCGCCGGGCGCCTCGCTCTCCTCGGACCCCGCGCCGGCATAGCCCGAGGGGCCGTAGCCGGCGGTCTCGCCGTGGGAGCGGTTGCCGTCGTAGATGAGGCGCTCGAGATTGTGGACGCTGTCCACGCCCGCACCGCCCTGCATGTCGATATGCATCATCTCGTCGGCGCACATGCGCCCAGCCTCGGCGCACATGTTCACGATGGAGCGGTAGAGCCCGTCCTCGACCGACGAATAATAGTGGACCGGCTCGAGCTCGCTGGGTTGCTCGACCTCCAGGTAGCGGGCACGGTCGAGAGGCTGGCCCTCGGCGCGCACGCGCTCCACCCACGCCTCGAAATCCTCGTTCGAGAGGCCGAGGAACTGGAAGTGCATGTTGGAGAAGCCGGAGCCCGAATAGTTGGCCGAGAACCCGTTATAGACGCCTTCGCTGTTGATCACCGCGTGCAGCCGCGTCTGCATTCCGGGCATGGCGTAGATCATGCCCGAGAGCGCCGGCACGTAGAAGGCGTTCATGATGGAGGAGGAGGTCAGCCGGAAGTTGATGGGGGTATCGACCGGGGCGGCGAGCTCGTTCACGGTGGCGATGCCGAGCTCGGGGTAGATGAACATCCACTTCCAGTCGAGCGCCACGACCTGCACGTCGAGGGTGGGCGTCTCTTCCGTCACCGGCGTCGCCGCGTCGATCCGGTCGAGCGGGCGATAGGGGTCCAGCAGGTGGGTGAAGAGCCACGTCATGGCACCGAGCGCGATGATGATCATCAGCGGCGCGGTCCAGATCAGCACCTCCAGATGCGTGGAGTGATTCCATTCCGGATCGTAGGTGGCGTCCTTGTTGGACGCGCGATAGCGCCACGCGAAGAACAGCGTGAAGGCGATGACGGGCACGATGATGAGCAGCATCAGGCCCGTCGACCACAGAATCAGGCTGGCCTGGCGCGCCGCGACATCGCCTGAGGGATTCATCACGACCATGTTGCAGCCCGCCAGGACGGCAAGGAGGCTGACAAGGGTCGCGGTGCGGAACGCTTTGAATGGCAAGGCGGGACCTCGGCCTGATCGCTAGGGTTGGGCGGCTCTTAGAAGTTCTGCGTTCGCACAGGGATTGGACGTTTTGTCCACCCCATCTCCCTTTGACGGATCAGCCGCGCCATGCCTATTGCCTCGTTCGGAGGCCGAACTGCGATAGGCGAGCGTTTGCGGCCGTCAGGAGAGACACCGATGACGACCACCGGTTTCCAGACCGCATCTCCCGGAGACATCGAGCACGATGCCCGGCAGATATCTTCCGATCACCGCATCTCCCCCGGGGAGATCGCGCTGGGCGTGATCGTGGGGCGCGCTTCGGAAGCGTTCGACTTCTTCGTCTTCGGCATCGCCTGCGTGCTGGTGTTCCCTGCGCTCGTCTTCCCTTTCGCCGAGCCGCTGACGGGAACGCTCTATTCCTTCGCGATCTTCAGCCTCGCCTTCATCGCGCGGCCCATCGGCTCGATCCTGTTCCTGAAGGTCGACCGCATCCACGGGCGCGGCATGAAGCTGACCATCGCGCTCTTCCTTCTCGGCGGCTCGACCGCCGCCATCGCCTTCCTGCCCGGCTATGCGACCATCGGCGTCTTCTCCATCGCGGCGCTGGTGATCTTCCGCCTCGCGCAGGGATTCGCGCTCGGCGGCGCCTATGACGGCCTCGCCTCGCTGCTCTCGCTGAACGCGCCGGAGAAGCACCGGGGCTGGTACGCGATGGTGCCGCAGATGGGCGCGCCCATCGGCTTCATCGTGGCCAGCGCGCTCTTCGCCTTCTTCTACCTCAACCTGACGGCGGAGGATTTCCTCGGCTGGGGCTGGCGCTATCCGTTCTTCGTGGCCTTCACCATCAACGTCGTGGCGCTCTTCGCCCGGCTGCGCCTCATCGCCACGCAGGAATACGCCGCGCTCTACGAGAGCCGCGAGCTGGTGCCCGTCCGCGTCTCCGAGCTTCTGGAAACGCGGGGCCGCGAGGTTCTGATCGGCGCCTTCGTGCCGCTGGCGAGCTTCGCGCTGTTCCATCTCGTGACGATCTTCCCGATCTCCTACATCGACCTGTTCTCGGACCGCTCTCTGGGCGAGTTCCTGCTGACGCAGATTGCGGGCGCGGTGCTGTGCCTCCTGTGCGTGGTCCTGTCGGGCGTGCTGGCGGACCGGATCGGCCGGCGCAAGCATCTGGGCTATTGCGCCGCCGCGATCGCGGTCTTCAGCGTGGCGACACCCTTCCTGCTGATGGCGGGAACGGCCGGGCAGACGACATTCATCCTCGTCGGCTTCGCGCTTCTGGGCCTGTCGCACGGGCAGGCCTCCGGTGCCGTCGCCTCGAACTTCGCCGATCGCGACCGCTACACCGGCTCGGCCCTCACCTCCGACCTCTCCTGGCTGATCGGCGCGGGCTTCGCGCCGCTCGTCGCCCTGTTCTTCACCTCCACTTTCGGCGTGGCCTCCATCGGCGTCTACCTGTTCTCCGGCGCGGTGTGCACGCTCCTCGCCCTCTCCTGGAACAGACGGCTTCGGCTGAACGGCGTATAAGGCGCCCGGCGCGGCTCCTCCGCGCCCGCCGAGGGGCCGGCGCGGGAAATATTGCCCTTGCCGGCGGCGAATCGGCTAGGCTGAACCGGGAGCATCGGCGCGGGGAGGCGGGGCGTCGCGGATGAAGGATCGTTTCAGCCCGGCCGAGGCCCGCCGCATCGCGCTCGCCGCGCAAGGATTCGGCGTGGCGCGCCCTTCGGTGGTGCACCAGGGCCATCTGAGGCGCACGGTGGAGCGGCTCGGGCTGCACCAGATCGACAGCGTCAACGTTCTCTCCCGCGCTCATTACCTGCCCGCCTTCTCACGGCTCGGCGCCTATGATCGCACGCTTCTGGACAGGGCGGCGTGGGGGCGCCGGAGCGAGCGTCGGCTCTTCGAATACTGGGCGCACGAGGCTTCGCTCCTGCCTCTTTCGCTGCACCCCCTTCTGCGCTGGCGCATGGCGCGCGCCGACCGGGGGGAGGCGGGCTACGCCGGTATGCGCGTTTTTGCGCGCGAGCGCCGCGAGGAGGCGATGGCGGTGCTGGAGCGCATTCGCCAGGACGGGCCGCTCGCGGCCTCCGACTTCGAATCGAGCCGCGCGGGCTGGTGGGAATGGAGCCAGTCCAAGCGCATGCTCGAATGGCTCTTCTATGCCGGCCACATCACCACCGCCACGCGGCGCCGCAGCTTCGAGCGCGTCTACGATCTGACCGAAAGGGTGATCGCGCCCGCGGTCCTCGACCTGCCGGCGCCGACAGAAGAAGAGGCCCATCGCGCGCTGGTCGAGATGTCGGCGCGCGCGCTCGGCATCGCGACCATGGGGGAATTGCGGGACTATATGCGGCTCGGCGTGGCCGAGACGCGGACCGCCGCCCTGCAACTGGTGGAGGAGGGGCTGCTGCGGCCGGTGGCGGTGCCCGGCTGGCCGCCGGCCTTCATGCATCGCGACGCCCGCCGGCCGCGTCGGGTGGGCGGCCGCGCGCTGCTTGCGCCCTTCGATCCGCTGGTCTGGGAGCGGGCGCGCGCCGAGCGGCTGTTCGGCTTCCGCTATCGCATCGAGATCTACGTGCCGGCGGCGCGGCGCCAGCACGGCTATTATGTGCTGCCTTTCCTCCTCGGCGAGCGGCTCGTGGGGCGTGTGGACCTGAAGGCGGACCGCAAGGCCGGCCGCCTCATCGTCCACGCCGTGCATCTGGAGCCGGATGCGCCGGGCGAGACGATGGAGGAGCTGGCGGCGGAGCTTGCCATCCTCGCCGGCTGGCTCGGCCTCGACGACGCCCCCGCCATGCCGGTGCCGGAGCGCGGCTGAGGGAAGATCCCGGCGCTACGCCGCAGGAGAAGGCGACAGGCGGCGCGGCCGGGTCCTCGGCGGCGCAGCACCGGCGGCCTCGTTGCCATCGCGTGATTTGTTGCGCCCCCATGCCCGATTTCGCGCGCTGTCTTCGACATGGAATGCGCATCGAAAAGTGCCGAACGGTAAGAGGCCAGTTCGACATGCGGAGGGGGCGCGCGCATCGCGAGAACGCTTCCGCTTCCCGAGCGGAGGATCCGTTGAACCCGTGTATAGGGATTTTCTTCCCTAAATGAAATCGAGAGATATTCGCATGGGATGACGGACCGGTTTGCGATGACGATTGCTACAGGCGCCGAAACGATCCGTGAGGACTTTTGGTCTCTTAATAAAAGACTGGACTATGTTCGCCTGCCTGCATGGGAAGGTTGGCACACGGCAAGGATTGAACGCGGCTGCGAAGTCGAGGCCCATCCCATGCGCGGCAAAGGGCCGCTTGTCGATTTGCATGGCACCCACTTTAATCCGAGAGACAAGCACTTCATTCCGCGCTACTGATCATCGCGCTGCATCGATTTCTGTTGGAGCCCGACCTTGCCCATTTTCACTCTCGACAAGGCTGAAGGTGGTGCCGATTCTGCCTCCGCGGCCTTCTGCATTATCGGCGGAGGGGTCGCCGGCCTTCTCGTCGCCAACCGTCTCGCGCAGGCCGGCCAGCGGGTGATCGTCATCGAAAGCGGCCTGGAGGTGTTCGACACCCAGGCCGACGGGTTGAACGAGATCGAATCCTCGGGCCGAAGCTATGTGGGCGCGCTGACCGGCCGCTCGCGCATCCTGGGGGGCAGCTCCTCGCGCTGGGGCGGTTGCATGGTGCCGCTGACGGCGCACGATCTTGGGCCGCGACCCTACATCTCCCTGCCGGCCTGGCCCCTGGCGCCGGGCGAGCTCGAGCGCCACCAGCCCGAGCTGGACCGCCTGTTCCACCTTGACCACAGCCCCTACGACTCGCTCGACGAGCCGGACCTGCCGCCTCCTTACGAGGATCTCGTCCGCCGCTGGCCCAAATGGATCGCCCCGAAGCACCGCAACGTGGCCGTGGTGCTGAGGGAGACGATCAGGAAGAACAAGAACCTGACCGTCTGGCTGGGCGCGACGGCCCAGGACTTCGTGACGAACACCGAGAGCGGGCGGCTCGAATCGATCGTGGCGCGCGGCTTCAATGGGCGGGCGATCACGGTGCGCGCCGACAGGTTCGTCTTCGCGGCCGGATCGCTGGAGACGACGCGGCTGCTCCTGTTGATGGACCGCTATTCCAACGGGCGCATCTTCGAGGGGTGCGATGCGCTGGGGCACTATTTCCAGGACCATCTCAGCCGCCAGCTCGGCGAGGTCGAGCCGATGGACCGGGATGCGACGAGCCGGCTGTTCGGGCGGCGCTACAGCGCGCATGTGCGCCGCAGCCTGCATCTCGAACTCTCCGCCGAGGCGCAGCGCAAATACGCCGTTTCGAGCGCCTACGCCCGGATCGAGGCGGATGTCGCCGCGCAGCGCTCGATCCGCTGGATCAAGTCGAATTTGAAGACCGGCGGCAACAGCTTCACCATCCGGCAATTGATAAATGTCGTGGAGGATGCGGGCGATATCTCCCGCCTCGTCTTCGACCGCTTCGCCAAGAAGCAGCTCTTCATGCCGAAGGACGTGCCGATCACGCTCAGCTTCGTCGTGGAGCAGGTTCCCCAATGGGAGAACCGCCTCTATCTGTCGCAGGAACGCGACGCGCTCGGAATGCCCAAGGCGCATCTCTCCTGGCGCACCGGCGAGGTGGAGGAGCGGACCTTCCGAACCTGCATGGAGGTTACCCGCGCCTATTGGCGCGCTTGCGGGCTCGACAAGATCTGCTCCATCCGCTGGGACGCCGATCTCAGCGATCCCGTCTCGCTCGTCGCGGAGCGGGCGGGGGACTGGGCGCACCCCTCCGGCACGACCCGCATGGGGACCGATCCGAGGACATCGGTGGTGCGGCCCGATCTCGAGTGCCACCACATTCCCAATGTGAGCGTCGTCAGCGCCTCGACCTTCCCCACGGCCGGGGCTTCGAACCCGACGCTCACGCTCATGCGGCTCGCCCTCAGATGCGCGGACACGCTGCTTGCCGAAAGCCGCAAGATCGCCATGCCGCTGGCGGGGGGAGTGCTTTCGACCGCCGCGACGGCGGGGCGGCCGTCCGGCGGGCAACTCGCGGCCAGCTCGCGATAGCGCCCGGCCGGCGAAGGAGGCGTGCGGCCTACGGCCGGACCGCACCGTCCTCGGACAGGCGCACGGCGGGGACGCCGAGATACCGGGCGTAGCAATCGTTGGTCCAATGGCCGGGGTCGGTCGTGATGTCGCCCATCATGACGAATGCCGGCTGGGGCCGCAGGGGGGCAAGGTTCAGGACGCCGCCGACATCCGCCGCGAGGATGGCCTGGCGGCGGGCCTCGATCTGGCGCATCGTCTCGGGCAGGTGCACCACCTCGCGCACCGCATCCAGGAAATTCTGGGAACCGGCCACTGAAAGGGCGATGCCTGCCGCCGAGGCGAGGAGAAGCGACCGGGGGGCGATGCTGCGCCAGCGAAGGAACTCGTTCGCCAGAAGGCAGGCAAGCGCGATCCACACCAGCAGGAACAGGGTGTAGGCGGTGTTGATGATGCGATTGTAGGGCAGACCCCCCAGCGCATAGACGACGGGCAGGGCGACGACGAAGACCGTGGCCCACAGGGCCACACCCAGGAGCGCGACCTTCACCCATGCGGTGCGGTCCTGCACGAGGGGCAGGAGGCGCCCGGGCGCGACATGGTGGGCGCCGAGCAGCAGGGCCGCCGGAATGGCGAGCGCGAACAGGCTCACATCCGACATCCAGCGCAGGGTTCTGAGGAGCGACCATTCCAGGGAAGCGGCGGCCGCGCCGACGATATTCTGCCGGCCCTCGGCGCTCTCCCAGCCGACCCGCGCCATGTTGCCCGGCGCGAGGACCGAGACGAGCGAGGTGGCGACGAGAAGGGCGAGTGCGAGGGCGAAGAGCCAGCGCGCGGGGCTGCCCCTGGCGAAGGCGACGAGGACGAGGCTTCCCACCAGCGCGAGCGAGAAGGGCACGAACAGCTCGTTCACGCCGGGCAGCAGGAGGACGGCCACAAGGAGGACCGCGCCCGCCCAGAAGGCGCTGCGGCCACCCGCACCCTTGAGCAGGCGGATCGAGGCGCTGGACGCGGCGATGAGGAGCAGGACGCCGAACTGATAGCTGAACAGGCCGGGCAGCCAGTAGAAGATCTGCGCGGGCGTATCGGACTTGCTGAGGATGAGAAGAAGGACGGCCAGGGACAGCCAGAGCAGATCGCGCGGGCGAAGAGCACCCGCGCTGGACGCGTTCATGGCCGTAAAGAGGGTCCAGAGCGCCAGCACGGTCAGCGCCAGCCCGGCCACGACCAAAGCGGGATAGATATGCTCGAAGGCGCCCCCGATCTCGGAGAGATTGAGGAGGAAGGTCGCGACGTAGCGCCCGCCCTTCTCCTGATAGACCCAGAGCTGATTGTCGAAAAAGCTGCGATCCGACAGCCAGGTGGCGTAGCAGAAATCATCCTGCGCGGGCTGTGCGAACAGGCTGAGCAGGAGGTAGGGAAGCAGCAGGACAAGCACGGCCAGCCACTGCGCGGCTTCGAGGCGATGGTGCCTGTCGATGCCCATGGTCATTCGCAACGTTCCCCCGGCCGTATTATGCACCGCTCTATCGGTGCCGCGATGGCCGGGCAAATGACGAATGCTTGTCTGTATATGGATATATTCAGATTCTTTGGAAGGTAATTGCTGTAAAATTTATGTCTAAAAGTAATGATGACGGTGCCGTGTCACATCGACTTGATCTGATGGCGGGCCGCTTGCGACGGCCCCGCCGTCAGAAACCGTCCGGGACGAAGAGTTCCAGGGCGAGCGGGCCGGGGTGGCCGAGCGTCGCCAGGGTCGTCTGGCCGGGGCTCCAGTTCAGCCCGGTCAGGCCCGCCAGGACCGGCTGGGCCGCATCCAAGGCCATGGAGCCTGCGGCGTCCTGCCTGCCGCCGGCCGGCGCCGGCAAAGCGGACGAGGGCGGGGCGGCGTCCAGCGAGGCCCGCTCCGGCGCTTGTCCGGCGGCAGGCTCGGGCGAAGGGGGAAGGAGGGAGGCGGAGAGGGGCGGGGCCTGAGTCGGCACAAGGCCGCCGGGCGTGACCTCATCCACGGACACCACCCCGTCCGTGAACTCCAGTTCCTCGACGTTCCAGATCATGTCCGTTCCGTCGGCGCCGGTCTTGTCCCTGACGACCAGGTGTTCGCCGCGCGAATCCTTGGCGGCCGTGATTTCGTAATTCGCCCGCTCGCCGCTGAACACGACCCGATCCGTATCGCCATAGCCGAGATCCAGCATGTCGTCGCCCGGGCCGCTGTGGACGATATCGCTCTTGCGCCCCGTGCTGATCACCGCCCCGCCTTCGGCGGCCCGCACCACGTCCGGCTTGTTGTCCGAGACGAGGTAGCGGAAGAAGACGAGGTTGGTGGACATGTCCGTAGGCGGGCCGTAATGCGTGCCCGCTTCGTTGAAGAACAGGGCAGGATACCACGAGACGCTGGCGATCGAACTGTCCACCGTGACGGTGTTGTGATGGTCCTGGCCGCCGTGGAAGTTGATGTCCCGGTCCGTGGAGGCGATGTGGATGTCGTTGAACGCCTCGGCATCCCAGCTCGAGAACACCAGGCTGTGGCGCATGCCGACGTCCGAAAGGCCGGTGAAGCTGCTGCGGTAGACCTCCTGCAGCAGATAGGGATAGCCATGGCCTCCCTCGCCCTTGTTGTGCGCGCCGTCCGCGCTGATGTCGGAGACCTTCGCCTCGAGCAACTGATAGAAGCGGAAGCCAATGCTGGCCACATCCTTCAGCGCGATATCTTCCACCTTGGCCTCGTAAACGCGCGCCACGTAGATCGCCGACGGGTTGAGGCGCGATTCATGGGGCAGGGTGGGAATCGTGTTGCTGAAATCCTGCGGGTCGGCCCGGCCGAGGGCATATTCGACCGAGAAGCCGCCGATCTCGACATTGCGCAGGAGATCGGCCTTCTGGACCTTTGCCAATTGCGCGTCGAAGGCGACGCCGACGGGGTGTTTCAAGGTGATGTCGCTGCCGGTCACGGCCGCAACCTCCACGAGAATCTCGCGCTGCGGCGCATCCGTCGTCAGGCGAAAGGCCGTGTCGCCGATCGCGTCGAGATAGGCCGGATCGTTCGCCTGCTGGAGGAACAGGACATCGCCGGGCGCGATGCCGTGATCGCCCTCCACGCGGATCGTCTCGCTCGTGGCCGAAACCGGTTCGGCGAGGGTGCCGATGGGCTCCATCCACGGCCCGGCCACCGCGAAGGCCGAACCGTCGGGGATGCCGTCCGCGGGCGCGAAGACGAAGCTCGTCTCGCCCGAACCCTGCCCCCTGACGGTGATGTCGCTCCGCCCGACCTTCACGTGGTCTGTCAGGGTGAAGGCGCCGGCGGCAAACTCGACGCGCGAGCCCGCCGGCGCTTCATCGAGCACCGCCTGGATGTCGGCCGTCGAGGTGTCCGGGTGGACCAGATAGCGAATGGCGGACGGGTGGTCGGCGGTGCCGATGGGCGTCTGTTCGATCATCGTGATCCTCGCATGAAAGGCCGGCATCCAGGCCGCGGGGCCATCCGGCTCCGTGCGGCCCCGGGACCGGCGCGGGCGATCGGGCGCCCGTGCCTGCGCGCCGGGCCGTGGTGAGCCGAGCCTCCATGATGGCATGAAGACCGACCGTTGAAGCCAGTGCACCACCTGCCTTGGACTGGCCGGATTGGTGGAGTACACGATAGCTTGGTGCCAATACTCGTAAGTTGCCGGTTTCCATTGCGCTGGAAGAGGCAGGAGATGAGTATCCTGCATGTCGAGGAGCTTTTGAACCCGGAACGGGAGGTTCCCCGGTGGCTCATCCGAGCCATCGCATTCGGCTTTTGCGCGGCGTTCTGGCTGGTCGTGGCGTGGCTGGTCTTCGCCTGACTTTGAAGCGGACGTGGGCAGGCTTTGCCCGGACACGCCGGAAGGCGCCCCGCTGAAGGGCGCCTGACATGCGGGCCCGGGCGAGCGGGCTTCAGTGGTCGCCCGCGCCGGTGAGCACGATGCGGACCGTCTTCAGCAGAATCTTCGCATCCTTCGCCGGCGAGATTCCCCCGACATATTCCACGTCCATCGTCACGCGCTCATTGTAGCTCACGGAGTTGCGGCCGCTGACCTGCCAGAGCCCGGTGACGCCGGGGCGAACGGAGGTGTAGTGCGCGATCTGGGCGCCGTAGCGGCTCATCTCCTCGTGGACGATGGGGCGGGGGCCGACGACGCTCATGTCCCCCTTCAGGACATTCATGAATTGCGGAAGCTCGTCCAGGCTGGTCCGGCGCAGGATGCGGCCGAGGGGGTGGATGCGCGGATCGCTTGCCAGCTTCCGGGACGCTTCCCATTCGCGGCGGCTCTCCTCCGACACGCTGAGAAGGTCGTGCAGCCGGGCATCGGCGTCCTTGGCCATGGAGCGGAACTTCAGGCAGCCGAACTCCCGGCCCCGGTAGCCGATGCGCTTCTGCCTGTAGAAGATGGGCCGGCCATCCGCGATGAGCAGCCCGGCCGCGATGATGAGGAGGAGAGGGGCGATGAAGAGGAGCATGACGAGGGCGAAGGCGACGTCGAATGCGCGCTTCCAGAGATGCCGCGGCGGCGCGGGCGTGGCCTCCCGCCTGCGGTCGATCGCGTATGCGCGGCCGCTCAACGAGCTGGAAACGGCCGATGCCCCGGCATGCCCGTCCATTTGACGCCCCCATATTACCTTAGGTCAGGATGCAAATCAGAGCGAAGGCGAAAGGCCGCTGCTCAAAGATTTTCTATAGCTAGTTTTCACGTTTTACATCTACTGTCAATAAAGACTCAACCATCTCTCCGGCCGAACTTGCGGTAAAGATTCGGATTTTGGCTATTCAGGCGGCGGGCGGCGGTGCCTTGGCCTCGTTGGCGAAGGGCCCGGCCGGCGCTTTTTCCTGCCGCGATTCCCTTCGGGCAGTGATCTGCGGATGCGACGTAAATTCGGCCGAAAGCCTTTATTTGCAAGGGCGGCGCCGTCGTGCCACGGCAGTGCGTCTTGCCGAGGGGCTGTGCGCGGCATGATGCCGTGCCCCTCTCACCGCAGCGGGAGGCCGCGATCCTTGTGTCCCCGGCGCTTGGACGAAAGGCGCGGAAGGTGAGAGTCTTGGCGCGGTAAAACTCTATTTCTTCCGTAGGGTAATGTCATCGGCTGCCGCTGGCTCGCGGGCGTCGGTCCATCAATCGCGGTTCGGCGGCCCGCAGCTACGGGCGCTCGCCGACGGGCCGGCCCTTGTCCGCCTCAGCGCCCGCCGAAGGCGGGAAGGCGCCTCGTGACCCGCTCGGTGCGGCGTCGATAAGCCTGGAGCGTCTTGAGCGCATTTGCATAATCGGACGGCGCGCGCCGGGTCCAGACGACGCCCATGCGAAGGAGAACGGTCGGCGAAAGCGGGTCGCGCCGGAAGGCGCCGAGCATGAGGTTCCGCGCAAGCTTCGTTCTGCCGAGATGCATCAGGCAATCGGCGATATAGAGGCGGAAGGCGGCGGCCTCCCGCCTGTCGCCTCGCAGGAAGGCGCGGCGATGCTTGGCGTAAACGCGCAGGTGCCCGCGCATCCGCGAGCGGGGATTGGTGGAGATGCGCTCGGAGCGGTCGTCCAGATAGTCGAGCAGGCAATCCCTGACATTGGCAAACCGCGTGACCTTGGCCAGCTTCAGGTAGAGATCCCAGTCCTGGCAGGCCTTCAACGCGGGGTCGAACCCGCCCACCTCCAGGATTCTCGCGCGGCTGGCGAGGAAGGCGGATGTCGTGCCGATGAAGTTTTCCCGCACGAGCGCAGCGTGAACGTCGCCCTCCAGCGACGATGAGCGGACATAGAAGGGCTGGCCGCTGGAATTGACCGAGGCCCAGCCGCAGAAGCAGGCCTCGTAACCGGGGCCGAGCGCCTTCAGCCGCCGCATCTGCCGGGCAAGCTTCTCGCCGTGCCAGACATCGTCGCTGTCCAGGAAGGCGACATACTCGCCGGAGGCGGCCGCGATGCCCGTGTTGCGTGCCACGGCGCCGCCCTGCCGGGCCTCGTGAAAGAGCACGACGACTGGAAAGGGCAGGTCGAGGCCGTTCAGGAACTCGCGGGTTCCATCGCTCGATCGATCGTCCACGATGACGAGCTCGATATTGGCGTAGGTCTGGGCGCGCACGCTTTCGATGGTGGCCGGAAGCGTTGCCATGCGATTGTAGGTGGGGATGACGATCGAGACGAGGGGCCCGTCCTGCGCGGGGCTTTCTCCGTCAGCGTTCATGGGACTCCTCCATCGCCGAGGATGTCAGGGCCGCGCGGGAGCGCGCGAAAGCGGGCGCGATGGGCGTGACGCGCTCCACCTGGGACGTCTGCGCCGGTTGCGCGCGGTAATGGCGCGATTCGTGCTCCCAGATATAATCGAGCGTCTTCTGCGACAGAAGATGCTCGGCACGCCGGCCGCGGGCGAGAAGCCTGAGCCCTTTCCAGTGGCCGGCGACGAGGCCGCGCAGGCCCGAGGCGAGGAGACCCTGCCCCGCGGCCTTGGTGAGGAAGATGCGCGACAGCCGTATCTTGCTCCGGATGGGCTTGTTGAACTTGTAGTCGAGATAAAGCACGTTCCGGCACATGTAGAACATACGTCCGCTGGACCAGTGCACGCGCGCCTCCGCCGAGATCTTGTGCGAGATCACGATAGCGGGCTCGTAGGCGATCAGATAGCCCCGGTCGAGGATACGGTAGGCGAGATCCTTTTCCTCTTCCATGAAATGCAGGCTGTCGTCATAGCCGCCGACCGCCTCGAAGGCCGCGCGGCGGATGGCGTGGCCCGCCCCGACGAAGCGCGTGGCGGGAAAGGGCCGCTCGGCGAAGATGTCCGGGTCGTAGGGGTAGTTCCACGATGTCCGGTCGAGCGCGCCGGTGTGGTGGTTGACGATGCGAAAGCCCAGAACGCCCAGGCCCGGCTCGTCCGCGAACCGCTCCGCCGTGCGGGCGAGGCACGTCTCGTCGGCGAACTCCGCGTCGTTGTCGATTGCCACGATGATCTCGGCGGCGCCCAGGAAGGAGGCGATGTTGCGGCCGCCCGGAACGCCCGAATTGTAGGTCAGCCGCTGGATCGTCACATTGGCGTGACCTGCCGCGAAGGCCTCGATGCGCCCGATCTGCTCGGGCTCGCTGCCCTGGTCGACGACCCAGATCCTCGGCGCGACGCCCGTCTGGCGCAGCGCGCTGCGGATGGTCTCGATCGTATCGTCCGCCCGGTTCCACGAGAGGATGATGACGTCGATCTCGCGTGGGGTGTCCGCGATGACGGAAGGGGAGGCGCTCATGAAGTCGATCCGTTCGTGATCGGGAGTTGCGCGGCGGTTTGGGGCCCTGCGACCGGTGGCCCGCCAGGCGTGGGGCGGCGCCGCAGCCGGAGCCCTCCATGGCGGTGGATCGGAAAGGGTGTGTGAGAGGGGATGCGCCGTGTTCCGGGCGCGGGAGGGCTGGCCGGAAGGCAATCGCCGCCTCGTCGCACGAAAAGAGAAGCAAGCATCATGCCGTCTCGCCGGTTGACCCATCCCCGGAGCGTTTCAGGCGAACCGGATCGCCGTTGATGCTCCGCCTGCTATGTCCGGAGCCGGAAAGCCGGCTTTGCCTGGCGCCGGGCTAGTCGGCGCTGGGCCGCGTGGACGGCGCGGCGATGTCGAGGTGCGGCGCGCTGGTCTTCTGCGCCAACGAGGCCCTCGTGCCCCTGTGGCGCGAGATCAGGCGCTCGATGCGAACGACGTTGCCCGCCCAGGTGAAGCCGCGTTCGGCGATCGTGCGCCGGGCGTTCTCCCCCAGGCGCTCGCGCAGGGCCGGATCCTCGCACAGGCGCAGGATGGCCCGGCCGAATGCGTCACAATCCTGCGGGTCGAACAGGAGCGCCTGGTTCTCATGCGCCAGGATTTCCCGGATATTGGGCTGGTCCGGCGCGATGATCGGCTTGCCGAAGGCGAGATACTCGAACACCTTCAGCGGAGAAGCGTAGGAGGTGACGCGCGGCTGGAGGGCGATGTCGAAGGTGGCGACATAGGCCGCCACGCTCTCACGCGGGACGACGCCGGTGATCGACACGCGCCGGCCCACGCCCATCGCCTCGGCCTTCTGCCGCAGAGCGGAGAGAACGTCGCCATCGCCGACGACGAGAAGATGCAGATTGTGCTTCTCCCCGTCGCGCGCCAGCACGTCCACCACCTGGTCGAGCCCGTGCCAGGCCTTGGCGAAACCGACGAAGCCCAGGATGAGCCGGCCGTCCAGGCCCAGCTCGCGCCGGCGCACCGTGCCGTCGTCCTCGCCCGAGAAGCGCTGTTCGTTGATGCCGTTGTGGATGACGTGGATGCGCTCGGCCGGAACGCCGGCCTCCCGCACGTCGCCGGCCAGCACCTGCGTGACAGGCAAGGCGAGGTCGGCCGACTTCCACGCGACACGCTCGGTCCAGCGGGCGAAGGCCTTGAGGGCGAGCCCTCCATCCGCCGAGCGCTCCGCATAGAGGGGCGCGTTGATCTCCAGCAGGAACGGAACACCGTAGCGGCGGGCGAAGAGGCAGCCGGCGAGCAGGAAGAGGCTGTAGCGCTCGTAGATCACATCCGGGCGGTGGGCGAGATAGGCCTTCCGGAGCTTGAAGAAGGCCAGGATCGAGTAGCAGAACTCCGCCAGCTCGGAGAGCGGGCGCGGCATGAAACGGCGCAGCAGCGTGACGGAAAGGCTCTTGGAGCCGAACTTGTCGTGATCACCCTCGTGCGGGCCGACGACGACGACTTCGTGCCCCCGATCGCGGAAGGCGCGCAGCATTTCCTCGATATGGACGAACTGGCCTTCCTTGGCCTTCGTGCGGTGATGGTACAGAATTTTCACGCGCAGTACTCCGTCCACTCGCGTGCAGCGTGCGCCGCAGCAAGGCGGTTAGTAAAACCGCTGATTTACGTAGGGTAAGCGTTAGTGAGAGATGCTTATCCGAAAAAACGGCGCTCTGCAAATACAATGTTACGCAAGGGAACGGTCTTAACTATCCATAATCAATAAAATTTGAAGTATCGGGCGCATTTCCCCATTCGCGTGTCGCGGGTGCCACGCGCGCCGTCTCAGCGGTCCGCGGGCCGGCGAGGAATGATGCCGGTGTGCGTGGCGGCCGGCGGCCCTCAGGCCGCCTGCGTTTCCCGCTCCGCCTTGCCGATGCGCGTGATCTCGACTCCGAGAGATCGCGGGGAGGAATCCGCTCGCTCGACGGGCGGGCGGAACCGCAGGCCCTCGGCGATCCCCCCGGCCAGCACGCGGGCCTTGCCGGCCTGGCCCGCGCGCAGCAGCTTGAGAATGGTTCGGGCTTCCTTCCTCAAATGGCGAAGGAGCGCCTTGCGGCCGAAATGCGTGCGCACGACATAGACCATGTTGCGCGCCAGCAGCCGGTGGAAGCCGATTCGCACGGGATTGTCCTCCGTGA
This sequence comes from Aureimonas populi, assembly GCF_017815515.1. Taxonomy (NCBI): domain Bacteria; kingdom Pseudomonadati; phylum Pseudomonadota; class Alphaproteobacteria; order Hyphomicrobiales; family Aurantimonadaceae; genus Aureimonas; species Aureimonas populi. The sequence goes on along the minus strand of NZ_CP072611.1, from coordinate 374,289 downwards.
GCAGGCTGATGTTTCCGGCCATGGCCCGAACATGCGTGACCCTGCTCGCGCCGACCACGAAGCCGGGAATGCGCCTGGTGACGCGGATCGTGTACTCCGTGTCGTCGGCCCAGATGAACATGGGGGCCAGCGGCAGGCCGTGCTCCTCAAGGGCGCGGCGCGGAAACAGGATGGACACGAAGGTGGCGCGCGTCACCGGCGCGGCGGTCAGGTCGAGGCAGGCCGTCCAGTTCTCGTAGTCGATGCGGTTGGGCCGCCGGTCTATCTCGGGTACGTTGGTGGCCATGCCTTCCGGCGTCCAGATGGTGGAGGCCAGGAAGGCCCGCTCGACCCCGCGCTCCTCCAGCGCACGATCCGCCTCCAGGAGGCGCTCCAGCGCGTCCGGCTCGCAGATGACGTCGTCATCCATCACCCAGATGAAGTCGGCCGAGGCCTGAAAGGCCGTGCGCAGGCCGAAATTGAAGCCGCCCGCGCCGCCGATATTGCGCGACAGGCCGTAGGCCTCGGTTCCCTCCCGGTGGTTCTCGCCGAGCCAATGCGCCGTTCCGTCCGTGCTGGCATTGTCCACGACGATGATCGCATCGCAGGGCCGCGTCTGCGCCTCGAGCGCGCTGAGGCAGCGTTGCAGGAGCTCCTTCCTGTTGAAGGTGACGACGACCGCGATCACCTTGGCCATTCAACCGACCTCCATTCCGAGGGCGGCCGGGGCCAGTTCCTTCTCGAACAGGGAAAGCCCGCGCGCGCAGGCCTGGTCCATGTTGTAGTAGACGTAATCCGCCAGCCGCCCGGCAAACCAGACTTTCCCCTTCAGCTCCTGCGCCATCTGCCTGTAGGGCTGAACGCGCGACTTGGTCTCGGGCGAGGGCACGGGATAATAGGGGTCGTTCTCCCCGGCCACGTAGGCCTGCGGAAACTCGCAGACGGTGGTGGTGTGGGAATGCGTCTCGCCCGTCAGGTGCGAGAAATCCGTGATGCGGGTGAAATCGAATTCGTTGGGATAGTTGACCGTGCCCACCGGCTGCACGCGCCCGCCCGCATGGGTCTCGAACTCGAAGCGCAGGCTGCGATAGGGCAGGGCGCCCTCGCAATGCCCGAAGAACTCGTCGATCGGCCCCGTATAGACGATCCGGTCCGCCGGCGGGGCGTCCTTCAGATGGGCGAAGTCCACCCCCAGCTCGATGTCGATATTGGGGTGGTCCAGCATCCGCTCGAACATCGCCGTGTAGCCGTCCACGGGCATGGCCTGGTAGATGTCGCCGAAATAGCGGCTGTCGCGGCTGATGACGATGGGGACGCGCGCCGTCACGCTCGCGTCGAGCTGCTCGGGCGTGCAGCCCCATTGCTTCATCGTGTAGTTCAGGAACAGCTTGTCGTAGATGTAGTCGGCGAGGAAGGACATCTCGTCGCCCTCGGCCTGCCTCAGCTTGGTGATCGGCACTTTGGTGCCGAAGCCGAAATGCGCCACCAGCGCGTCCGCCATCCGTTGCGCCATGGCTTGGGGAAAGAGCTGATCGAGGGTTTCCAGATTGAACGGAACGGGCACGAAGCGCCCGTCCACATGCCCCAGCACGTGATGGAAATAGGGCCGCCAGCGGGTGAACCGGCTGAGATGGTGGAACACCTTCGGGCTGTTGGTGTGGAAGATATGCGGCCCATACAGGTGGATGAGGTTGCCGGCCTCGTTTCGCGTGTCGAAGGCGTTGCCGGCGATGTGATCGCGCCGGTCGACGATGAGGACCCTCTGGTCCAGTTGCGTGGCAATGCGCTCGGCAATGACCGCGCCGGTGAACCCGGCCCCGACGATCAACCAATCGTACTTCTTCGGCATCGACTGCGCTTTCTCTGTTGTCTCTATGAAGGGGCGGGGTGCATCGGGCGGCGGATCAGAAGCCGCGCCGCGCAAGGGGGCCGGGCTGGGCTACAAGGCCGGGCGGCAGGGAAAGGCCGCGATACGGGCCGGCGAAGGCAGCCGCGCTGCCCGCCCGCGCGTTTCGCGCCGCCTCGCGGCTCGCTGTGACCTTGGCGCCCACGATGACGAAGAGGAGTTGCATCGGCGCGTGATTGACGAAGAGCGGGTTTTCCACGAGCGTCTGGATCAGGAGATGGGCCATGAACATCACCGGCCAGATCGCCTCGATGGCCGGATCGCGGATGAAGTTGCCGATGGTGCGCACCACGACGAGCGCGATGACCGAGAGGAAGACCACAAGGCCGATGAGCCCGAAGGCGACGGCGACCTCGAGATAATTATTGTGGAAATGCCAAAGCTCCTGGCCGATGACCTGGCGCACATAGGAGCTGATGGCCGGCACTTCCCAATAGGCCTTGAAGCCGACGCCGAGGATCGGGTTCTCAGCGAACGAGGCCTCCGCGAAGTCCCATAGCACCCGCCGGCCGGTAAGCGTCGAATCCTTGCCGAGGCCGGCGAGCGCCCCGCTCACGAGGTCGGTGCCCGAGAGGGCGAGGAGGAAGACGACGCCGCAGATCGCGACCATGGCCATGCTGACATAAAGGCCGGCCATCACGGGCTGGGCGCGGCGAATGATCAGGATGCTGAACAGGCCAGTGGAGACGAGCACCGCCAGGAGCGAGGTGGCCGACTGGGACCGCACCACGAGGAAGACCGCCAGCACCATGGCGAGCGTCGTCAGCTTTCGCCGCCAGCCCATGCTGAACAGGATCAGGCTGGTGTAGAACAGAATCGTCATCTGCTGGCCGAGGACGTTCTTGTGGGCGAAGATCCCGCGCCATTCGCCGAACTTGTAGAAGGCGAAGGGCAGCGACAGGAAGGCGGCCGCGAGCGACAGGAACTGCGCGGCCAGCAGCGTCCAGAAGATCGCCTTCAGCAGATCCGGCAGGGCAAGGCGCTGGGATATGGCCAGCGCCACCAGCACCGTCATGGCGAGCTGGAAGCCGTGATAGAGCGAAAGGCCCGGTTGCAGCGACCACTGATAGGAGAGGATCGCCACGGCCGGCCAGAGCAGGAAGAACGCGTTTCGCACGATCGTGTCGGAGAATTCACGCGGGAAGAACACCAATACGGTCAACGCGAAAAGATATCCCGTCAGCCAGATCAGGATCTCGAACGGGATGCCGCCGAAAAAATAGGAGATGAACGCCGTCGCCTGGAAGGCGCCGAAGAAGAAGATCGACCAGAAGAATTTCTCTGCAAATAGAAATAATTTCATCTACACCGACCGCCCCTCGTGCGGATTCTTCTCGCGGCGCTTTCAAATGCCGGGCTGCGGATTTCGTTCTGGTCGATGGTCGAGCCCCCGCGGCAGACGGTACAAGCTCTCTCCCCTGTGGAAAAGACAGGTCCATTGCGCCCGCCGCGAAGACGTCATAGCATCGATTCTAGGCTAGTCGAAGAGCCGGCAAGCGGTAAATCGCTTTATGCCGCATTATTTCATTGTATCATGCCCTAAGGGAAGTTAGTCGTATCGGGGCTGGGGCGGGACGTGCGCGAGGCAGGCTCCGGCCGGCAGATGTCGCGAGGCGCCCGGGTGCGGAGAGGCCGATGGGAATTCCATGCGTTCTGCGGACATTCGTCATGCTCGCGGCGGCAGCCTCGGGTGTCGGTCTTCATGCGGGGGAAGGCAGGGCCGGGGAGGGCTCGTCCTTCTTCGAGGACTTCCACGTTCTCGACAATGATCTGTGGGCGATGTCCGACGGGTGGAGCAACGGAGCCGAGTGGAGCTGCGGCTGGAATGCCAAGGCCGTAGCCATCCAGAGCGAGGCGGCACTTTCGATCATCGAGGTGCCGGCGGGCGAGAAGCCGCTTTCCTGTGGAGAGCTGCAGACGCGGCAGACATATGGCTACGGCACGTTCGAGGTTCGAATGCGCCCGGTGGAGCTGCCCGGCGTGACGAGCGCGTTCTTCGTCTATACCGGGCCACATGCCGGCGACCCGAAGGACGGCATCGACATCCGCTTCGTGGGGGAATCTCCCACGGAGCTGCGCGCCGCGCACTCGGCGGCGGGCCGGACGAGCCAGAGCGCCGTGGATTTGGGCTTCGAGGCCACGGGCGGGTTCAACGACTACGCGTTCCAGTGGTCGAGGGAGGGGATCCGCTGGTACGTGAACGGCCGCATGGTGCACGAGGTCACGGCCGCGGGGGGCGACGTGCCGACGCATCCGGGCCGCATCTACCTTCATCTGTGGCCGGGCGGGCACCCGGACGGGTCGTCCGGCCTTTTCGCCTATCCCGGCCAGAGGCTGAGCGCGAAGTTCCAATATGTCGCCTTCACGGCGGAGGGGGACGGATGCCAGTTTCCGACCTCCATCATCTGCCCGGCGGAGGCCGGCCATGCACCGATGGGCAATTGACGTGATGCCGGGTCCGACTCGCGCCTTTCCTTCTTCCACTCTCTAGAATTCGCGGGTTCGGGGTCATGAACAAGCCAGATCTGAACTTCGGCATTCCCGGCGCGCCGCTGGCCGCCCTGACGCCGTCCCGGCAGCCTTACGATTCCGACCAGTCGGCCATCGGCTCGCTGATCCAGATGCTGTGGCGGCGCAAGTTCGTCATCGGCGGGGTGGCCGCGGCGGTCTGCCTGCTCTCCCTCTTCGCCATCCTGCGCATTCCTCCCGTCTACACCGCCACCGCGACGGTGCTGATCGAGACGCGCAAGACGAACCTGCCCGATTTCCAGGCCATCCTTTCCGGCCTGCCGACCGACCTCAGCACGCTGGAGACGGAGCTGACGGTCATCCGCTCGCGGCGCCTGGCCGAGCGCGTGATCCGCAAGATCAACCTGGAGGCGCTGCCCGAGTTCAACTCCGACCTGCTTCCTCCCGAGGAGCGGCCGCGCCCCAACCCGCTGGTCGCGGCGGTGGGGTGGTTCGGGGGGCTGCTGCAGTCGGCGCTTGGCCCCGGCAGCGAAGGCGGGCAGGGTTCGGGCCCCGTGGTGAGCTACGAGGAAGAGGCCCGCCAGAGGCATGAGGATCTGCTGCGCGCCTTCCAGTCGCGTCTTTCGGCACGGCTGATCGGGCGCTCCTACACGATCTCGCTCTCGTTCGATTCCGACAGCCCTGAGGTGGCGACGACCATCGTCAACACCATCGCGGACGAGTATATCGCCGCGCAGGTGGACGACAAGATCCGCGCCGTGGAGCAGGCGAACAGGTGGCTGAGCGACCGCATCGCGGGCCTTCAGGACCAGGTCACCGTGGCCGACCGGCAGATCGAGACCTTCCGCGCCGAGCATGGGCTGATCGTCACCACGGACGCCAGCCCGTCGCTCGTCTACCAGCAGCAACTGGCCGAGATTAACACGAAGCTGACGGAGGCGCGGGCCAAGAGAAGCGAGCTGCAGGCTCGCCTTTCCGCCGCGCAGGAAGCGGCCGCCGGCATCACCAACCCCTCGGGAATCGCCAGCGACCTCCTGACCTCCCCGATGATGCAGGTGAACCGCGAGAGCATGGCGAACCTGACCGCGCAGATCGCGCAGACGCGCCAGCAGTTCGGCGAGAACCATCCCGCCATGACGGCGCTGCTGGCGCAGCGCGCCGAGCTGGTGGAGGGCATCGCCGGGGAAGCGCGCCGCATCGTGCGCGAGCTGAGCAACGACCTGGTGGTGGCCACGGCCAACGAGCAGGCCATCAGCGCGGACCTGGCCGCCGCCGACGCGCAGATGGTGCGCATCAACATGGCCAATGTGGACCTGCGGGCCATGGTGCGCGAGGCGGACGCCAAGCGCGAGCTTCTCCGCGCGCTCCTGTCGCAGTCGCTGGAGACCAGCGCCCAGGCCAGCTTCCAGCCGGCCGACGCCTCCATCCTGTCCTACGCCGCCCTTCCCAACAGTCCCTCGCGCCCGGACCGTAAGGTGCTGGCGGCGCTCAGCCTCGTCTTCGCCGGGGCCGTCGGCCTGGGCCTGGCCTTCCTGCTCGAGATGCTGGACGGCAGCTATCGCACCATCGGGCAGATGGAGCGTGAAACGGGTCTCAGGACCCTCGGCGTCATCAAGCCGCTTTCTCGTCGCGACCGGCGGCGGGGCCTCCTGCACTTCCTGCGCTCCAGTCCCGATTCGGAGTTCGCCGACGCGGTTCGGCAGACCTTCACCAGCGTCGTCCTGGCCTGCAAGCGCCCGGATTCGCCGCAGGTCGTGCTCATCGCCTCGGCCGGGGCCGCGGAGGGGCGCAGCTCGGTGGCCGCGCTCCTGTCCTTCGCCTCCGCCGCCCAGCGCCGGCCGACCGTCCTCGTCGATTGCGGCGCCCGGAGCCCCGGCGTGCCGGCGATGCTGGACATCGAGCCCTCCGCCGGGCTGACGGAGCTTTGCGAGGGCCGGGCGCGGCTGGAGGATGTCGTGCACCACTCGCCCCTCATCGGGGCCGATGTCATCGCGCTCGGCGGCGCGGACGAGGAGCGGGCCATCGCCCTCTTCGACAGCCACGCCTTCGCCGACCTGATGGGCGAGCTGAAGGCGCGCTACGACTTCATCTTCCTGGACAGCCCGCCGGCCGTGGCGACGCCCGAGGCGCGCGTGCTGGCCCAGCACGCCGATCAGACGCTCTTCGTCGTGCGCTGGGGGAAGACCGCCCAGCAGCTTCTCCTCGCCGGCCTGCGCCAGATCGAGGGCGGGCGCGGCAGCATCGGCATCGTGGTGAACGATCCGGACGCCAAGCTGCGCGGGGTGGCGGTGCACAAGGACCGGAAGCTGCGCTGGCCCCTTCCGTGGACCCTGCCGTGGGCGCGCGCCTGATGCGCCCCGCCGCCGCCTGCGCGCCCGTGGTTCCGCACCGCCTGTGAGCGATTTCCTGTCCCGGCCATCGGCCTTGAATCTCAGGGGCCGGGCGGCGAGGGGAGCCGCCATCACCGGCCTGTCCCAGGGCGTGCGCCTGCTCGTCCAGATCGGCTCGGTGATCGTTCTGTCGCGCCTTCTGGAGCCGGCCGATTTCGGCCTCATGGCCATGGCCGCGCCCGTGTTCGGTTTCGTGATGATGTTTCAGGACCTCGGCCTGACGCAGGCCACGATCCAGAAGAACGACATCACCCAGGCGCAGGTCAGCGCCCTGTTCTGGGTCAATCTGGCGGCGAGCTTCGTGCTGGCCGTGGCCATGGTGGCCGCCGCGCCGCTGGTCGCGATGTTCTACGGCGATCCGAGAGTGGAAAACCTCGTGGTCGCCTTCGGCATGCTCGTGCTGGTGGCCGGCCTCGGGTCGCAGCACATGGCGCTTCTGAACCGCAAGATGCGCTTCGGCGCGCTGGCGGCGATCGACGCCTCGGCGGTCGTGTGCGGCTTCCTCGCGGGCGTCCTGTTCGCGCAGGTCAATCCGAGCTACTGGGCGCTCTATGTGGCGAGCCTCGTCACCATCGCGATTCCGGCCGTGGCGGCCTGGATCTGCACCGGGTGGCTTCCCGGCGCGCCGCGCCGGGCGGCCGAGGTGAGGGAGCTTCTGAATTTCGGCGCCGGGATCACCGGCTTCAACTTCATCAACTTCTTCGCCCGCAATGCCGACAACATCATGATCGGCCGGGTCTGGGGGGAGCATTCCCTCGGCGTCTACGACAGGGCCTACAAGCTGCTCCTGCTTCCGCTCCAGCAGGTTTCCAGCCCGCTTGGCCGCGTCACCCAGCCCATCCTCTCGCAGCTCCTGGACGAGCCGGAGCGCTACCGGCGCGCTTATGTGAAGACGCTGCACCAGATGCTGCTCATCGTGCTGCCGGGCGTGGCCTTCATGATCGGCACCTCCGACATTCTGGTGCCGACGCTGCTCGGGCAGAAATGGGTGGAGGCCGCCGCGATCTTCTCGGCGCTCGGCTTCGCCGCCATCCTCCAGCCGGTCAACAACACGACGGGCTGGCTCTTCATCAGCCAGGCGCGGGGGAAGGACTACTTCCAGGGCGGCCTCTTCGGCACCTGCATGGCCGTGTTGGGGATGCTCGCCGGCCTGCCCTGGGGCGCGTTCGGCGTGGCCGTGGGCTATGCGGTGAGCGAGTATCTGAAGACGCCGGTCATCTGGTGGTGGGCGACGCGCAAGGGGCCCGTGGCGCTCCGCGACTTGGCCGGCGCGTCTTTCGTACATCTGGCGGGCGTGGCCGTATCGCTGGCCGCCATCATGGTCCTGCGCCGGGCGTTCGAGGGCGGGCCGTTCGAAACCATGCTCCTGTGCCTCGTGGCGGCCTACGCCGTGGCTTTCGGCACGGTCTTCAGCTTCGCCTCCGGGCGTGCGGCGATCGGCGAGAGCATGGCTCTCCTGCAATCGGGACTGGGCGTCGTGGCCAAGCGCCGGCCGCACTGACACGGCGCGGCGGCCTCGCCCGGCCCCCGTCATGAAAGATCCTTGTAAGGATGGCCCATCGGGCGCTGCTTGCCGGCCCCGGCGCGCGTGGCGCTCCGCCAGGTCTTGCGGGGCCGTATAGAGCATTTTCCGGGTGAAGCGGGATCGCCTCCAATGCTCTATCTATTTGTTCTCATGCAACTCCGGGCTCAAAGCCGGTTCCTGCTTTTGATGGAATGCCTCTACCGTTCCGCGACCGGGCCGGGATTGCGTGATTCCAGGCTGGCCAGCACATCGCTCGTCAGCATGCCGGTCTCGGCCAGCCCCGCCGAGCGCTGATAGGCTCGCAGGGCGTTGACGGTCTGGGGGCCTATCAGTCCATCGGCCACGCCGTCGCCGTAACCGAGTTCCGCCAGGATGGCCTGGGCTCTCTGGATGGTGGCGGGGTCGGAGACCGGAGCGATCGCGGTCCGGTCCGTGAAGGCCTCCGGTTCCGCCGCCTCGGCCAGGGGGGCCCCGGCCGCCTCGCTCGAAACCGCGCCGAAAACGGTCGAGGCCGAGGCCATCAGCGGTTGCGGGGCGATGGTGGGGGCGGGGTCGAGAAGGAAATGCGACATCGCTTCCACCCCTTCGCCGGCCGGCCCGGCGTCCGGAGCCGGCCGCACGGCCTCCTCGAGCGGAGGCGGAGGGGCGGCGGGCGTCTCCCGCGCCGCGGCGGCCGGGGACTCGGGAGCGGCGGGCTCGGGCGCTGCGCTTTGTTGCAGCATGTCGGGCGTGATGGCGAAACGCTCGTTGAGGCTGGCGCTCGGCCCCGTCTCGTGGCGCAGCACCTGGTCGACATAGATCACGTCGGCGGGGCGCAGTGCCGTGGCCTGGCCGGCGTCGATCACCTGATGGGCCTCGCCGCTGCCGCGCTCGATCCGGTATTGATTGTCGTAGTCGTCGGAGTTCAGCGCGAAGCTCGTGCCGTCGTTCAGGAGCGCGAGGACGTTCTCCTGCGAGGCGACCTTCGACTTGAGGTCGGCCAGGGTGACGTCGACATCCTGCAGCGCGGTGTAGATATTCGCGATCCGGTTATTGTAGAGGTTCAGGATCCGCTCGTCGATCTCGCTGATCCTCTGGCGCGCCCGCGCCAGATAGGAGGCGACTTCCAGCCCCACGCGCTGGACGCCGAACAGCTCCCGCTCGGCGGAGCGAAGCTGCGAGCCCGGGGTCAGCGCCCGCTCGACGAGGGCGCGGACCGAATCCACCTCCTCCTTCATGGAGCGCTCCTCCTCGGTGATGAGGCGGATGCTCTCCTCCAGGGAGGCGACCTCCTCGCGGAAGAAGGTCTGCTGCCGACGCAGGTTTTCCACGTTCAGCGCAAGCTGCTCGATGCCGCTGCGCAGGATCCGGCGCTCGTTCTCGATGATCGAGCCGGCCACCGTGTCGCCCACGGCCTGCGTCACGTCCGGCCCGGCGGCGGCCAGCGCGCTCGCCACCCAGGTCCGGTCCTGCTCGGCCAGGCTTTCGGCCTGAGCCGCGCCCTCGGTGCGCTCGTCGATGGACTGCTCCAGGGCGAGGCGAGCCTTGCGGGCCTCGGCCGCGAGGATCTGGATCTTCAACCCGCGAATGCTGCCCCCGACATCGGCGCGCTTCATGCGCAGGTCGAGCCGGTCCAGCGTGTCGTTGCGCAGGCCGCCGGCCAGCGCGACGGCCTGCACGGGGGTGATGCCCGGCTGGAAGGCGTAGGAGCCCGGGCTCTGCACGTCGCCCAGGACGAAGATGGGCCGCCGCTCCACGATCTGCAGGCCAAGCGAGGGAGCGGTGAGAATCTGAGAGGACTTCAGGCGGTCGATCAACTCGCCGCGCAACTCGTCCTTGGTCTTGCCGGTGGTGGCGATGCTGCCGAGAAGGGGGAGGATGAAATCCCCGTCCGCATCCACGGAGAATTCGCCGGTCAGTTCCGGCAGCTCGCGCACGATGAGCGACAGCTTGTCTCCCGGTTCGATCAGGTCGGCGGCGCGGGCGGCCGGCGACAGCGCGCTCATCGCCATCAGGCCCGCCAGGAGCCCTGCGCACAGGCGGCCCGCGCGCGAGCGCGGCGCCGGTTCCCCATAGCGATCGAAGGAGGGCTGGAAGCGCGAATCTGTCATGATGGGGGTGCCGATGACTAAGGAAAGTCGTAGACAAGAATGTTGCATACTTCATCAAGACATGTAAACACTTATAACTTCCCGTGCGGCAGGCGTTCTTCGCCGGCCGGAGCTTCAAGGCTTCTCTCCAGCATCGAGCGCACCCGTTGAACGCACAATCGCCATCGTCGGTCTCATCAGCGCCCGGCTCGCAAAACGTGGCCGCCGTGCCGATCTCGCTCATCATCTGCACCCGAAACCGGGGCCCCCAGCTCAAGCAGGCGCTGGAACGCCTGCCGCATTCGGACATCGCCGCCCATGGGGCGGAGGTCGTCCTGGTGGACAACGGTTCGACCGACACGACGCAGGAGGTCGTTCGCGCCTTTCAGGCGGGCGCGGCCTATCCCGTGGTGCTCGTGCACGAGGCGCGCAAGGGGCTCAGCAACGCGCGCAACGCGGGCCTGCGCGCCTCGCGGGGCGAGATCATTCTCTTCACGGACGACGACTGCTACCTCGCGCCCGACTATGTGACGAAGGCGCGCGCGGCCTTCGCCCGGCGGGAGTTCGACTTCTGCGGGGGGCGCATTCTCCTGCACGACCCGCAGGACTACCCCATCGCCATCTATGACGAGCCGCTGGCCAAGCGCTATCCCGCCCGCAGCGTCGTGGAGGCGGGATATTTCCAGGGCGCGAGCCTCAACTTCCGGCGTAGCGTGTGGGAAGCGATCGGGGATTTCGACGCGGGCCTGGGCGCGGGAACGCCGTTTCGCTGCGAGGACATCGAATGGGTGGCTCGCGCACTGATGGCCGGGTTCACGGGCGCGCACGAGCCCTCGCTCGTCGTCCATCACCATCATGGCCGCCAGGACCCGCACGAGGTCCGGGCGCTGGAGCGTGATAACGACCTGGCCCGGGGCGCCTTCTACATGGTCATGATGCTGGGTGGCCACCTCTCCTACGGGCGGGCCTTCGCCAAAAGGCTGGCCCGCACCGTGAAGAAGCCCGCCACCGCCGGCCGGACCTTTCGCGAGATCGGTGGTGCGGCGGCCTATCTCGCCCACCAGCCCCGCCGCATCCTGTCCCGCGCCTCGGGGAAGGGCGCCCAGCCCGCAATGAGGCACGGGCGCCGCTCCTGAAAGCGGCGGCTCAGGCGCGCATGTTGGCTGTGGCGGCCGGCGCGCTGGCGGCCGAGGCGCCGAAAATGGCGTCTCGGCCGGCCACGGCGAAGAAGGCCAGCCAGAAGAAGAAGCCCCATTGCTTCATCGGCTCTTCGAGCACACCCACCGCCGGCACGATCTTCTCGAGCACCACGTCGATCCCCGCCGAGGCTCCGAGCCCGAACAGGGCCAGGCCCAGGATGATCACGGCCTGGACGCCCGTCGCAAGCAGCCTGCGATGGAAATAGACGATCCAGGCCGCCATGAAGACGGCATAGGTGATCTGGGTGACTTCCTCCGGAATGCCGATTCGGCCGAAATAGCCGTCATGCAGCAGGAGGAAATCGTCCACCGCGAAGATGGCCGAGACCACGCCGCCCCAGAGAAGGAAGCGGTTCTTCTGCCGATGGGCGGCATCGAGCGAGGCATAGGCGAAGAGCGCGCAACTGGCCGCCGCCGTCATCAGCATGCAGCCGATATTGGACAGCAGTCCCGAGTGCAGGGGCAGGCGGCCGATGGCGATCGTGTCGCGGTAGAGGTCCACATAGGAATGGCCCCGCATCTCGATGGCGAGGGAGATCGCCGCCTGGAGGAGCATCCAGGCCAGGCCGAGCGCGACCGCGACCCAAAGGACGCCCCATCGCGAGCCCGCATAACGGGAAAGCCCTCCGCCGCCGGCCTGCGGGAAGAGCGACGACGTGCCGAGCCCACCCGTATCGCCCGTTTGCAAGGACAGCAGCTTACGCATCGATTTCCCCTCCTTGTCGCCTGACTCGCGGCCGCCTCGCGCGGCGCGGGATGTCTCGCGAAGCCCCCTCGGCCGGGCCTGTGTTCGGTCCCGCCGACAGCCTCATACGCCCGCGCAGCCGAGTGGCGGGAGCCTGGAGAGCACGCGGAACAACATGCCGGTGCGTGGATGCCACGCACCGCCGATCGCGGTTCGAAACCGCAGCCCGCGACGGAAGAGTTTCAGGCGATCCTGAAGATTTCCGCGCGTCGCCGATATGTCATTATTCTGTCATGTTTTCAGCAAAGACAAAGGTTGTCAAGGAATTATCCACCTTCCCATGCGGTATGTTCCGAGCATTGTCGCAGATCATTCGGCAGTGCCTCGCTCGTTCCGGCCGCCGGGCAGAGGCGCCGGGCGCCTTTCCCCGGCGCGGCGGGCCGCGCCCCGGGCTGCGGTGTCGCGGCGAGGGGCAAGCGGCGGATGCGCGTCCATAGAGCTTCCGCGCCTTGTGTCATGATCGGCCGGAGGAACGGTGTGGGAAAGACGGGCAGGAAGATCGGCGGAGCCGATCCGGCTTGTCGCAACGGGCGACACGACGGCCTCGACATTCGCGCGTCCGCGCCGCCGCCGTGTCGAACGCGCCGGAAAGGGCTGGTGATTTTCCTTCTTTCCGCAAGGCGGGCTTGTGCACAGTCCGGCGCGAAATCGACGCCACGGAATATGCGCGCTTTGCCGCGTCTCGCCGCTCTGCATCTCCCTTCTCGCGAACAGGAGGACGTGCCGGCCCGCCGCCGAGGGGTCTCGCCGCCATTTTGCCGAGATCGGGCGTCACGTCCCGCTCGCGAGAATGGCCGCGCAGGCGCTTTCAAATTGCCTCCGGCCCCATTCGACCGTAGAAGTGGGCCCGCAATCCGAGCAGAGGGAATTGTATGCTGGAGGTCAAAGCCCTGGCGATCAACGAGGTTTTGTCGTTGACGCCCAGGAAATTCGGCGACGATCGCGGGTTTTTCTCCGAAACCTTCAACGAGGCCCGGTTCCGTGAGGCGGGTGTCGATACACATTGGGTGCAGGACAACCAGTCCTATTCGGCCGATGCGCTGACGCTTCGCGGGCTGCATTATCAGGAGCCGCCCTTCGCGCAGGCCAAGCTCGTGCGCGTGCTTCGCGGCCGCATCCTGGACGTGGCCGTGGATATCCGCGAGGGCTCCCCCACCTTCGGTCGCTGGGTCTCGCTGGAGCTGTCGGCGGCCGCTTTCAACCAGATCCTCGTGCCGGTCGGCTTCGCGCACGGCTTCCTGACGCTGGAGCCGGATACGGAGGTCTTCTACAAGGTCTCCGCGCCCTATTCGGCCGAGCACGACCGGTCGATCCGCTTCGACGATCCGTCCTTCGGAATCGACTGGCCCCTGGGCGGCCGGTCGCCGTCGCTCTCGTCCAAGGATGCCGACGCGCCGTTCTTCGACGCCGCGCGGACTCCGTTCCGTTTTTAAGGGTTCGCGCTTGAAGATCCTCGTCACCGGCGGTGCCGGCTTCATCGGCTCGGCGGTCTGCCGCCACCTGATCAACGACACCGAGCACAGCGTCGTCAACCTCGACAAGCTGACCTACGCGGCCACGCTCGGCTCGGTGGCCTCGTTGGAAGGCTCGCCCCGCTATCGCTTCGTGAAGGCCGACATTCTCGACAGGGCCCTCGTGCTCGACCTGATGATGGCCGAGGGCGTGGACGCGGTCATGCATCTGGCGGCCGAGAGCCATGTGGACCGCTCCATCGACGGGCCGGGCGACTTCATCCAGACCAATATCGTGGGCACCTACGAGCTTCTGGAGGCGGCCCGCGCCTACTGGTCGCAACTGCCGCCCGCCCGCAAGGAGACCTTCCGCTTCCACCACATCTCGACCGACGAGGTCTATGGGGAACTGCCGCTGGAGGGCGGGCTGTTCACGGAGGAGACGCCTTATGCGCCCTCCTCGCCCTATTCGGCCTCCAAGGCCTCGTCCGATCATCTCGCCGTCGCCTGGCACCACACCTACAAACTGCCGGTGGTGCTCTCCAACTGCTCCAATAATTACGGGCCCTTCCACTTCCCCGAGAAGCTGATCCCGCTCGTCATCCTCAACGGGCTGGAGGGCAAGCGCCTGCCGGTCTACGGGCGGGGAGAGAACGTGCGCGACTGGCTCTTCGTGGAGGATCATGCCCGGGCGTTGGCGCTCGTCGTCACCCAGGGCGAGCCGGGCCGTTCCTACAATATCGGCGGGCGCAACGAGCGTTCCAACCTGACGGTGGTGGAGACGATCTGCGATACGCTGGACCGTCTCGCCCCGTCCGCCGACGGGCGCCCGCGCCGGGAACTGATCGACTTCGTGAGCGACCGGCCCGGCCACGATCTGCGCTATGCCATCGACGCGACGCGGATCGAGCGCGAGCTGGGCTGGCGCGCGCAGGAAACCTTCGACACCGGGTTGGAGAGGACCGTCCGCTGGTATCTCGACAACGAGGCCTGGTGGCGCCCCCTGCGGGAGGGCCGCTACGGGGGCGAGCGGCTGGGCGGCGCGGTGGCGGCGGGGCAGGGGCGGTGAAGCTTCTCGTCACCGGCCGCGAGGGGCAGATCGCGCGCTCGCTCCTGGCGCTGTCGGGCGGGCCGGTGGAGATCGTCGCGGTGGGACGGCCCGAGCTCGACCTGCTCGACCATGCCAGCCTGCGCCGTGCGCTGGAGGTTCATCGCCCCGATCTGGTGGTGAGCGCCGCCGCCTATACGGCGGTGGACAAGGCCGAGAGCGAGCGGGACGCCGCCTTCGCGGCGAACGCCGACGGGGCGGCCGCGCTCTCGAGCGCGGCGGCTGCGCTGGACATGCCGATCGTCCATATCTCCACGGACTACGTGTTTCCCGGCGACAAGGCCTCGTCCTATTCGGAAGAGGACGCGACGGGGCCCCGCACCGTCTATGGCGCCTCCAAGCTGGCAGGGGAGGCGGGCGTCGCCGCGCAGAACCCTGCACATGCCGTCCTGCGCGTGGCCTGGGTCTACAGCCCCTATGGGCAGAACTTCCTGAAGACCATGCTGCGTCTTGCGGCCGACCGCGAGGAGGTGCGCGTGGTGGCCGACCAGGTCGGCACGCCGACCTACGCGCCCGATATCGCAAAGGGCATCCTCGCCGTCGCCCGGCATATCGCGGCGGGGCCGGAGAAGGGGGACTGGCGGGGCCTCTTCCATCTCGTCGCCGGGGGCGAGACGAACTGGGCCGAATTCGCGCGCGAGATCTTCCGCTGCTCGGCCGAGCGCGGCGGCCCCTCGGCCCGGGTGGTGGACATCCCCACCGACGCCTACCCCTCGCCCGCGCCCCGGCCGGCCAATTCACGCCTCGACACGGCCCGCTTCCAGCGGACCTTCGGCCTTGCCCTGCCGGCCTGGCAGGACGGAACGCGCCGCTGCGTGGACGAGCTTCTTCGGTGAGCGACGGCGCGCCGGAGCGCTCGTGCCTGCCTCACGCCGTCGTCGTGACCTATCAGCCGGACCTCCAGACGCTGGCGCGGATGCTGGCGGCCCTGTCACGGCAGGTGGCCCGGGTCGTGATCGTGGACAACGGCTCCTCCAGCCGCGCCGGGATCGCCGCGCTGGCGGAGGCGAACGATGCGCGGTTCCTGCCGCTGGGCGCCAATCTCGGCATCGCCGAGGCGCAGAACCGGGGCATCGAGCAGGCCCTGGAGGACGAGGCGGGGAACGTTCTCCTGATGGACCAGGACACCGTCCTTCCCCCCCACGCGGTGCGTACTCTCCTCGCCGATCTCGCCGTGCTCCTGGAACAGGGCGTCAAGGTGGGCTCGCTGGGCTGCGCCTATCGCGACAGCCATGACGGCCGGATCGCGCCGATCTCTCGCGTGGCGTCTTCGGGGCGCCGCATCGAGCGGGTTGCGGTGGATGGGGCCTCCGGGCCGGTGGAGGCCGACTTCGTCATCGCCTCCGGTTCGCTTTTGCCCGCCGACGTGCTGCGGCAGGTGGGCCTGATGGAAGCGCCGCTCTTCATCGACCTCGTCGATATGGAGTGGGGCTTTCGTGCCTCGGCCAAGGGCTTCCGGCACTTCCAGTGCCCGGCGGCGGTGATGGAGCATACGCTGGGCAACGGGCGCATCCGCATCCACTCCCGCTCCATCGCCCTCCACGCGCCGATCCGCAACTACTACTCGGTTCGAAACGCCCTTTTCCTGGCCCTGCGCAACTATGTGCGCCCGGCCTGGCGAATCTATTTCGTCCGGCAGGCGCTGGCCTACACCGTGGTCTACACATGGAAAGGCGACCGCCGCCCGACCCGCCTGGGCTACATGCTCCGCGGCCTGGCCGACGGCCTTCTGGGCCGCGCCGGAGCGTATCGGCCGGGACGTATCTCTCAAGCCTGAAGCTCGCGCGCTGCCTTCGGAGCGATCCTGCTCCGCTTTCGCTCGAATTTCGAGATGGGCCTTAGGTACTTCGTCCGTAGGCTTCCAGCGTTTCTTCGATCGGGCCGAGATGGCGCAGGCGGCCATGTTCCATCCACAGGCCGGTGGTGCACCATTGGCGCAGCAGGTCGTTGGAATGGGAGGCCATGACGAGGAGGCCGGCATCGCCAATGAAACTCTCCAGCCGCTGCTTGGCCTGCTCGAGGAAGGCGGCGTCGCCGGCGCCGATTCCCTCGTCGATCAGGAGAATATCGGGCTTGATGGAGGTCGAGACGGCGAAGGCCAGGCGCGTGGCCATGCCGCTGCTGTAGGTGCGCAAGGGCATGTTGAGAAACTCCCCCAGCCCCGTCGCCAAGCCGATCTCCTCGGATCGGGCCTCGATCTCCGGGCGCGTGTAGCCGATCAGCATGCCGCGCAGGATGATGTTCTCCCAGCCCGTCGCCTCGGGGTCCATGCCGAAGCCGATGTCGAACATGGCGGCGACGTCGCCTTCCACGCGCACCGTTCCCCCCGTCGGCTCGTAGATACCGGCCATCACGCGCATGATGGTGGACTTGCCGGCTCCGTTGTGGCCCACGAGCCCGAGACGCGCGCCGTGCCGAAGTTCGAGCGACAATTCGTCGATGGCGCGCACCGAGACCTTGCCGCCCCCCTCGCGCGGGCGAATCTGCCCGCCCGTGGCGGCGGCCAGGACGTTGTTCTTCAGCGAACGGCTGCCCGCGTCGAAGATGGGGATGTCCACCGACACCTTGTCGAAGATGATCGCAGCCATCGGATCAGGCCCAGTACGCAACGCGCGCGCGGAAGCGCGCAAAGAAGAGAATCGCAACGACGCCGATGGCGGCCGTCATCCCGATGGCCGCGACCCAGTTCGTCGGGTCTACAGCCTGGCCCAGCAGCGGGCCGCGGGATATCTCGATGAAATGATAGAAGGGATTGAGCTGCACGAAATGCGCCCGCTCGGGGAGTTGCTCCGCGCTCCAGAGGATGGGCGTCATGAAGAAGGCGACCTGGGTGACGCTGGCGACGATCATCGGAATATCGCGGAAGCGCGCGCAGAACGGGCCGAGGATCATGCACACGAACACGCAGTTCAGCGTCAGCAGGCAAAGGGCCGGGATGAACAGAACCGCGTTCCAGCCCGGATTGAGGCCGAAGGCGACAATGACGATCAGGTAGATGATGAAATTGTGCCCGAAGGCGATAAGCTGGGACCAGGCGAACTGGAGAATGTGGACGCTCAGCGGCAGGCGGATCTGCCGGATGGACGCGGCCGCGTTCGAGAAGACCATGCAGGCGCCGTTTAGGGAGCCGGCGATCAGGCCCCAGACGATGAAGCCGAGCGCGAGGGAGGGCAGGTAAGTGGAGATCTCCATCTGGAAGATCTGGGCGTAGAGGAAACCGAGGCCCCCCACCGTTATACCCATCGAGAGAGTGAGCCAGAGCGGCCCCAGGACCGAGCGGCGATAATGCTTCTGCACATCGCGCCAGCCGAGATACAGCCAGAGTTCGCGCAAGGCGATGCCCTGCCGGACATCGGACAGCAAGGCGGAAAGGCGCTCGGCCTGCGACTGGGCGGCCTGTGTGACGGACACCGTCGATGAAATTGTCATGAGAAAACCTGCCGGCCTAAAGCGTGCCGCGCGCCAGGCGCTGGAGATAGCGGCCGTACTCGCTTTTTCCAAGCTCCGTACCGAGCGCCATCAGGGCGTCGGCGTCGATGAAGCCCATATTGTAAGCGATCTCCTCGGGGCAGGAGATCTTGAAGCCCTGCCGCTGCTCGAGCGCGCGCACGAAGATGGCCGCTTCCAGCAGCGAATCGGGCGTGCCCGTGTCGAGCCAGGCAAAGCCGCGCCCCATCCTCGCGACGTTCAGCAGGCCCTCTTCGAGATAGACCTTGTTGAGATCGGTGATCTCCAGCTCTCCGCGGGCGGACGGCTTCAGGGACCGCGCGATCTCGGAGGCGCGCCCGTCATAGAGGTAGAGGCCCGTCACCGCCCAGTTGGATTCGGGCCGGGCCGGTTTCTCCTCGATCGAGAGGGCCCGCCCGTTCTCGTCGAAGGAGACGACGCCGTATCGTTCGGGGTCCGTCACGTGATAGGCGAAGACCGAAGCGCCCCCTCTCGTGGCGCCCGCGCCCGCCTCGGCGAGCAATTCCGGAAGGCCGTGGCCGTAGAAGAGGTTGTCGCCGAGCACGAGGGCGGAGGGCTCGCCGCCGACGAACTCCTCGCCGATCAGATAGGCCTGCGCCAGTCCGTCCGGGCGGGACTGTTCGGCATAGCTCAGCGACAGGCCCAGGCGGCTGCCGTCGCCCAGAAGCGCGCGGAAACGGGGCAGATCGTGCGGCGTCGAGATGACGAGGATATCCCGGATGCCGGCAAGCATGAGCGTCGACAGCGGATAGTAGATCATCGGCTTGTCGTAGATCGGCAGCAATTGCTTGGAAGCCGTCAGCGTCATGGGATGAAGGCGCGTGCCGCTGCCCCCGGCCAGAATGATACCCTTCATGGAAATCCTTGCTGTCGATCCGCCCGGCGCAGGTCTCATACTACCGATGCACAGCGAATGCCAGACGACATCCGCCCGGGCGCTCGCCGGCGGCCTCGCCAAGGAGGCTCCGGTTCGTGTAACAAGCAAGCCGGCTGCCGCCGCCATCCGCGGCGGCCGGCGATGGGATTTTCCCGCCGAATTGGATCGGTGCCATGTTCGGTCTCTTCTCCCGTTACCTGTCCGTCGGCGTCGTCAACACGGCCCTGCACTGGCTGGTCTTCGCGCTGCTTCTGGCAGCCGGCGCGACACAGGCCCTGGCGAATTTCCTCGCCTTTTGCGTGGCCGTGACCTTCTCCTTCTTCGCCAACGCGCGCTGGACGTTCCGCTCGGCCGCGACACCTTGGCGTTATGTACTCTACGTGTGCTTCATGGGTGCCCTGGCGGCGCTGGTGGGGTGGGGAGCGGACCGGGCGATGCTCCATCCCGTCATGACGCTGGTCGCCTTTTCTCTCGTCAGCCTCCTGTGCGGTTTCGCCTATTCGAGATTGATCGTCTTCAAGGTCTCCAGATGAAGCTCTCCCTTGTGGTTCCCGTCTTCAACGAGGAGGAAGCGATCCCGCTGTTCCATCGGACGGTGCGGGATTTCTTCAAGGACGGCGCGGACGAGGTCGAGATCGTCTTCGTGGATGACGGAAGCACGGATGCGACCGACGCGGTCCTGCACGATATCGCGCGGGGCGACCCGCTCGTCACGGTCGTCCGCTTCACCCGCAATTTCGGCAAGGAGCCCGCGCTCGTCGCGGGAATCGAGCATGCGAGCGGTGCGGTCGTCATCCCGATCGACGTTGATCTTCAGGATCCGATCGATGTCATTCCCCGTCTGGTCGAGCGATGGCGGGCGGGGGCCGACGTCGTTCTGGCCAAGCGGGTGGACCGCTCGTCCGACGCGCGTTTCAAGCGCAAGTCGGCCGAATGGTTCTACCGCCTGCACAACCGGATCAGCACGCCCAAGATCGAGGAGAACGTCGGCGACTTCCGCCTCATGTCGCGCGAGGTGGTGGAGAACATCAAGCTCATGCAGGAGCGCAACCTCTTCATGAAGGGGGTGCTGAGCTGGGTGGGCGGCGACGTCGACATCGTGGAGTACACGCGCGCCGAGCGCGCGGCCGGCACGTCCAAGTTCAACGGCTGGAAGCTGTGGAACCTGGCGCTGGAGGGGATCACGTCCTTCTCTACCTTTCCCTTGCGCATGTGGACCTATATCGGCCTCAGCGTGGCGGCGCTTTCCTTCGGCTATGGCGTGTGGATGATCATTGAGAAGCTCCTATGGGGCAACGAGGTGCGGGGCTATCCCTCGCTTCTGGTCTCCATCCTGTTCCTGGGCGGCATCCAGCTCATCGGCATCGGCGTCCTGGGCGAATATATCGGGCGCATCTACATCGAAACGAAGCAGCGTCCCCGCTATGTCATCCGCAAGGGCCGGACCGAGCGGGCGCGGCTTTCCGAGGCCGACTGATGCTCACGGGGCCAGCGGTTCGATGCGCAGCGCGGCCAGAGCTTCCTATGGCGCCTTGTGCAGGTGCGGCGCGGGGCGTTAGATCTTTTTCAGGATAGAGGCGACTGAGAGTTCGAGGAAGCCTCGGTCCTCCTGCCTGTAGACCTTGTACTCGCGGATGGCCCGCACACGGCCGGGCAGGCCCCGCGTTCGGGTGGCCTGGATAAAGGGCAGCGTCGCGCGCGCGTCCTCGTCCAGGAGGTCGGCGCACAGCTCGAGCCCCCGCAGGTTCCGCGTCATCCAGGAGGCGAAGCCGCCGCGCAGGAGGAAGCGCACCCGCACGATTCGCGCGCGCAGCGAGTTGTTGGCGCCCACGACATTGTTGCCGTGCTGCCGGTAGAGGAGGCGCGGCTCGGGATCGTAGTGCACGATGCCGCCCGCGCCCGAGACGATGAGGTAGGTCCACCAGTCGTGGCTGACGAAATCGGTCCTGCGGCAGCTTTCGGCCAGGATGCCGAAGGCCCGCCGGTTCATCACCATGGTGTTGCCGCCGGCAAGGCTCTGGACGATGGCATTGCGAAAGCTCGGCGGCCGATAAAACAACGGGGACAGGCCGATCTCGTGGCCCTCCTCGTCGATCGTGCGCGTGCGCGAGCCGTAGAGGCAGGCCTGCCCGTCCTTCGCCAGGGAGGCGATGGTCTGAAGTGCGTGCGAGAGCTTGTCGGGAAGCCAGATGTCGTCCTGGTCGCAGAAGGCGACATAGGGGGCGTCGATCGCGGGATCGAGAATCAGAGAGCGGTAGTTCTCGGAGAACCCGCGCCCCGGCCCGTCCACGATGGAAAAACACCCCTTGCCCCAGGATCGCGCCGCCTCTTCCAGGATCGCCCGCGTTCCGTCGCTCGATCCGTCGTCGGAGGCGAGGATGTCGATGGCCGGATGGGTCTGCTCCTCCAGCGAACGGAGCTGCTCGCGCAGGAAGCGGGCCCCGTTATAGGTGCCGAGCAGAATCGCGACGCGCTCCGGCCGGCTTTCCTCGGCATGTGTCTGCGGCTTGGTCGACTGCACGGCGCCTTCGATTCCGTCTTCGATTTCGAGCGCTTCGCCGTGCGAAGCGGGGTCTCTCTTACATCCTGCGATCGCAGACGCAAAAAGCGCGTTCGGCCGGCCATGCGCGCGAGGTGAGGCCAGGGCTGTGCGGGCGCCCGCCCGTGCTGGACGCTTGGCTTGCAGGAAGTGATCCGTCTCCGCTTGCTCGATTCCGACCGCCTTTGCCGCACGATCTTGCGCGAAAGCCCGGTAATCAGGGCAAATACGGGCTTGCGGCGCGGCGCATTTGGCGTCCTAAAGGAGCAATGTTCGGTCGATCCCGCAAAGGGAGAAGAATGCCTTTGGACAACCACCCCATCATCCGCAAGATCGAGAGCATCGCCAGATTGTCCGACGAGGAGCGGGAGGTGCTTCGCCATCTGCCGGTCTCCATCCGCGACTATGAGCGGCGGCAGGAGATCGTGCGGGAAGGGGAGAGCCCCGTCCATAGCTGCCTCCTGATCGAGGGCTTCGCCAGCCGCTTCAAGCTGCTCGAGGACGGGCGCCGCCAGATTCTGGGCCTCCATGTGCCCGGCGACATTCCCGATCTTCAGAGCCTGCATCTGCATCGTATGGACCATCACTTGGCGACGGTATCTCCTTGCAGGCTGGGCTTCATCCGCCATCACGATCTCAACGAGATGAATGCGCGCAATCCGCGCATCGCCGCGATCCTTTGGCGCGTGACGCTCATCGACGCGGCCATCCATCGCGAATGGGTCGTCAGGGTGGGGCAGCGCTCGGCGCGCCAGAGGATGGCGCATTTCCTGTGCGAGATGTTCCTGCGCCTCGAAGCGGTGGGCCTTGCCGTCAACGGGCGGTGCGTCCTGCCGCTGACGCAGGCCGACATGGCCGACGCGCTGGCGCTGACCAACGTGTCCGTCAACAGAATGCTGGTGCAGCTGAAGAAGGACGGGTTGATCGCGCTCGAAGGGCGGTTGCTTCAGGTTCTGAACTGGGGCGGCCTCATGCGCTCCGCCCATTTCGATCCTGGCTACCTGCATCTCAACCCCGAGCGCGTGATCTCCACCTTGAGCGTGCCGCGGGTCCACTCCGGCGATGCCGGAGCGGCCGCATCCCGATAGCGGCCCTCAGGCCGAACGGCGCTGGACGGCGTTCGCGATCTTGCGATTGAGAGCGTGGACGGCCGTGGGGGCCGGTGCGCCGAGGCGGAAACGCGAGACCAGCTGCTCCATGGCCGCCGCCTCTCCCGCCAGCGTGTTGCTGGCGGCGGTCGATTCCTCCACCATCGCGGCGTTCTGCTGCGTTCCCCGGTCGAAGGTGCCTACCGCCACATTGATCTCGCCGAGCGCGACGGCCTGGGCGCGTGAGGCTTCCACGATGTCGCGCACATGCTTGTGGACGCCCGAGACCTTGCGGGAGATGCCCTCCAGCGCCGCGCCGGTCTCGCCCACCATGGAAACGCCGGCCTCCACCTGCTCGTGCGAGGTGGAGATCAGGCTCTTGATCTCCTTGGCGGCCTCGGCCGAGCGCTGGGCGAGCCCGCGCACCTCCTGCGCCACCACCGCAAAGCCCCGGCCCGCCTCGCCCGCACGCGCCGCCTCGACGCCCGCGTTGAGGGCCAGAAGGCTGGTCTGGAAGGCGATCTCGTCGATTACGCCGATGATCTTGCCGATCTCGTCGGAGGAGTGCTTGATGAGGTTCATCGCCTCCACCGCGCGGGCGACGACGCGGGCCGAGCGCTCGGCGTCATCGCGCGTCTGGTCCACCATCTTCCCGGCATCGCCCGCCTGGTCGGCGGAGGTTCGAACCGAGCCGGTCAGCTCCGAAAGGGCGGCCGAGGTCTCCTCGATGGCGGCGGCCTGCTGCTCGCTGCGATGGGCGAGCTCGTCGGCGGAATGGCGTATCTGGTCGGCGCCCGAGCGCATGGATGAGGCGTTTTCCGCCACCTCGCGCAGGGCCTCGCCGAGCTTGTCGAAGGAGGCGTTCAGGCTCAGCCGGATCGGATCGAGCGCCGGGATGAAGGGCTCTTCCAGCCGCTGGTCGAGATTGCCCGCCGCCAGCTCGTCCAGCGCGGAGCCGATCCGTCGCACGGCGCGCACGCGCGGCGTGACGTCGGTGGCGAATTTCACGACGCGCGTGACCTGCCCCTTGTCGTCGAAGATCGGATTGTAGGAGGCCTGGATGAAGACCTCGCGCCCGCCCTTGCCGAGCCGGCAGAATTCGTCCGAGACGAACTCGCCCGCGCGCAGCCTGTCCCAGAAGGCGGTGTATTCGGCCGAGGCCGCGTAGGCCGCGTCGACGAACATGGAATGGCGGCGGCCTTCGATCTCGGAAAGCTCGTAGCCCAGGGCCGTCAGGAAATTGTCGTTGGCGGTGAGGATCTTGCCGCTCGTGTCGAACTCGATGACGGCCTGAGCGCGGGAGATCGCGGAAATCTTTCCGGCATCGCGCATGGCCTGCAACCTGGCCTGTGTGATGTCGGCGGCGACCTTGACCACCTTGTAGACCTTGCCCGTGCGCCCGAACACCGGATTGTAGGTCGCCTGGATGAAGACCTCGCGCCCGCCCTTGCCGATGCGGCGGAACTGGTCGGACATGAATTCGCCGCGAGCCAGCTTCTCCCAGAAATCCCCATAGGCCGGAAGGGCGGACTCCTCCGGGTGGATGAACATGCGGTGATGCTGGCCGGCGACTTCGGATCGCTCGTAGCCGAGTATCTGTAGAAAGGTTTCGTTGGCGTCGAGAATCCGCCCCTGCGGATCGAACTCGATCATCCCCATCGAGCGACCGACAGCCTCAAGGACCCGCGAGGAATCCGCCTGCAAGAAAGACACCATGGAACACGACCTCTGGGGAACATCCGCGTATGGCCGATCCTACGAAAGAATCGTCAACTAAATACGAATGATGCGCCCTCTATCGGTCAAAGAAGAGATTCGTGTGGTTGGAGTCAGGAGTCGATGATGCTTGGCGTGGTGCCGCGCGCGGCTCCCCCCGTTCCATGCGATGACTTGGCGTCTAGCAGGGATCGGTGGCGTCTTCCTGCGGCTCGTCGGCGACGGGCGGGGGCGAGGCCGGCCCGGTCGTGGCCGTTTCGCCCGAGATAGGGTCGAGACCGCCGGCGACCTGCGGGTGCTCGCCGCGCTGTACCGAATCCGGCGAGGTCTCGGACTGGCTCGTTCCGATATCGGAGCCGCCGAGGCCGCCGGTCCAGCCGGAAGAGCCCGAGCCGCCCGGCGCGGTGCCGGAACTGGCCCCCTCCACGGGCTCGGTCTCCGACGACGATTCGCCTTCCTCCGCCTCGCAGCCCGGGCGAGGGGCCGCCGGCTGCGCACCCGCGCTCGCCGGTACGGGCGGCGAGTCGCTCTCGTTCACGTTCCCGCCGAAGGGCTCGGGGGTCGGCGGGGCGGTCACGTTTCCCGGCGAGGTGGGCGTCTGTGCGAGCACGGCACCGGCGGACAGCATGAGGGCCACGAAAGTCGTTCGCAGAAGGGGGCTTGGCATCGTCGTTCCTCGCCTTGCGGCCCCGACGGGCCGCCTGTGATCGCGGGAAGAACACGCGGCCCGGCTCTCGCGTTCCATCTCCTACGGCTCGAGGTGGATGCGCGGCTCGCCCTGTGCCACCTCGCCGACGATCCGCGCGGCCGGGTAGCCGCCGGCGCGGATACGCTCCAGCAGCCCTTGCGCGGCGGGAGCGCGGCAGGCGACGAGAAGGCCGCCGGAGGTCTGCGGGTCGGTGAGAAGATGGCGCTGCCACTCGGGCAGATCGGCCGGCAGCACGACACGCTCGCCGTAGCTGTCCCAATTGCGGTGCGAGGCGCCCGTGACGAAGCCTGCCTGCGCCAGCGCGCGGGCCTGCGACAGACAGGGCAGCTCGGCGGCCCGCAAGCGCACCGCAAGGCCCGCCCCGCGCGCCATCTCCAGCGCATGGCCGAGGATGCCGAAACCGGTGACGTCGGTGATGGCGTGGACGTCCTCATCGCCCGCCAGCTCCGCGCCGATGCGGTTCAGGAGCGTGGTGGAGGCCACCATCTCCTCGTAGGCGTCCACCGGCAACTGCCCCTTCTTGAAGGCGGCCGAATAGATGCCGACGCCGAGGGCCTTGGTCAGGATCAGCGCGTCACCGGCTTGCGCGGCCGAGTTGCGGCGGATGGCGCGGGTGGGGCAGGTGCCGATGACGGCCAGGCCGTAGACGGGCTCCGGGCAGTCGATGGAATGACCGCCGGCGACGGGAATGCCCGCCTCGGCGCAGATCGAGGCCCCGCCGGCCAGGATCTGGCGGATCGTGCCGGGAGAGAGCTTGTCGATGGGCATGCCCAGGATCGCGAGCGCCATGATCGGGCGCCCGCCCATCGCATAGACGTCCGAGATCGCGTTGGTGGCCGCGATGCGCCCGAAGACATGGGGGTCGTCCACCATCGGCATGAAGAAGTCGGTGGTGGCGATCACGGACGTCTCGCCGTCAAGATCCCAGATGGCGGCGTCGTCGCCGGTCTCCGTGCCGACCAGCAAGCGCTCGAACGGGCCGCCCGCCGGCAGTTCACGAAGAAGTTCCTGAAGCACGGAGGGCGCGAGCTTGCAGCCGCAGCCGCCACCATGGGCCAGGCTCGTCAGGCGCGGATCGGTGTTCATGGGGCCTCCCTTTTCCATGCGCAGCCCCGGTTTGCTGCCCGATGCCCGCGTCGCGCGCAAGGCAAAACGCAGCGGACGAGGGATGACGCTTTCGTGGCCAGCGGGCGCCGCCAAACCGGGCAGTCCGCTTTGACTTTAGAATGGGTGCAAATTATTCTCGTTCCAGACAAGATATTCCGCGCTGGGCGTGGTGCCCTTGCAGGGAGGCAATTCGAATACGATGAACATGGAACTCTCACGGCGCACCTTCCTGAAGGGTGTGGGCGTGGGTGTGGCGGCGACTTCGATCGGGGCCTTCGGCTTCGGCGAGGCGGAAGCGGCGTTCGTGGAGGGGCTTCGGCCCTACAAGCTCGCCGGCACCACCGAGGCCCGCAACACCTGCCCCTATTGCTCCGTCGCCTGCGGCATCATCCTTTATTCCAAGGGCGATCTCTCGCAGGGAACGGCCGAGGTCGTCCATCTGGAGGGCGATGTCGATCACCCGACGAATCGCGGCACGCTGTGCCCGAAGGGCGCTGCGCTCCTAGACTTCATCAAGGCCGATACGCGCCTGATGGTGCCCAAGGTTCGCCGCCCCGGTTCCGATCGCTTCGAGGAGATTTCCTGGGACGAGGCGCTGGACGGCATCGTCCGGCACATGAAGGACGACCGGGACGCGAACTTCATCGAGCGCAACATGGACGGCGTTCCGGTCAACCGCTGGACGACGACGGGCTTCCTGGCCGCGTCCGCGACGACCAACGAAACGGCGTTCGCGACCTGGAAGGTCGTGCGCTCCACAGGCATGGTGGCTTTCGACAACCAAGCGAGAGTCTGACACGGCCCCACGGTGTCCAGTCTGGGCCCAACATTCGGTCGTGGTGCAATGACGAACCCGTGGACGGATATCCGTAACACGGACCTCGTGGTCATCATGGGCGGCAATGCCGCCGAAGCGCATCCGTGCGGCTTCAAGTGGGTTACGGAGGCGAAGGCCAACCGTGGCGCGAAGCTTATCGTCGTGGATCCGCGCTACACGCGCTCGGCCTCCGTGTCGGACTACTACGCGCCGATCCGCCAGGGCTCGGACATCGCGTTCCTGCTCGGCGTCATCAACTACTGCATCCAGAACGACAAGGTGCAGTGGGACTATGTGCGCGCCTTCACCAATGCGGCCTACCTGATCAAGGACGGCTTCGCCTATCAGGACGGGCTGTTCACCGGCTACGACGCGGAAAAGCGCGAGTACGATCGTGCGACCTGGGACTATGTGATCGGCGAGGACGGCTATGTCGTCACCGACGAGACGTTGCAGCATCCCCGCTGCGTGTGGAGCATGCTCAAGGAGCATGTCTCGATCTACACGCCCGAGATGGTGGAGCGCATCACCGGCACGCCGAGGGACAAGTTCCTGAAGGTCGCCGAGATGATCGGCGAGTGCTCGACGCCCACCCGCACGATGACGAGCATGTACGCGCTCGGCTGGACGCAGCATTCCAAGGGCGCGCAGAACATCCGCTCCATGGCGATGCTCCAGCTCATCCTGGGCAATATCGGCGTGCGCGGCGGGGGCATGAACGCCCTTCGCGGCCACTCCAACATCCAGGGGCTGACCGATATCGGGCTCATGTCGAACATGATGCCCGGCTACCTCAATATCCCGACCGAGCGGGAGGTGGATCTTTCCACCTACCTGTCGAGCCGCGGCTTCAAGCCGCTGCGGCCCAATCAGGTCAGCTACTGGCAGAACTATCCGAAGTTCTTCATCTCGCTCATGAAGGCATTGTGGGGTTCGGCCGCGACGCCGGAAAACGACTTCGCCTACCACTACCTGCCCAAGCTCGACCTGCCGGCCTATGACGGGATGCGGGCCTTCGAGATGATGAACCAGGGGCAGATGCACGGCTATTTCTGCCAGGGCTTCAACCCGATCCTCTCCTTCCCCAACCGGGGCAAGGTGACGGCGGGCCTGTCCAAGCTGAAATATCTCGTCACCATGGACCCGCTGGAGACGGAGACCTCGCGCTTCTGGGAAAACCACGGCGACTACAACGACGTGGACCCCGCCTCGATCCAGACCGAGGTCTACCAGCTCCCCACGAGCTGCTTTGCCGAGGACAACGGCTCCCTGGTCAATTCCGGGCGCTGGCTGCAATGGCACTGGGCCGGCCAGAACATGCCGGGCGAGGCGAGGCTGGACACCTGGATCATGGCGCAGATCCACTTGCGGCTGAAGAAGCTGTACCAGGAGGAGGGCGGCGCGTTCCCGGACGCGATCCTGAACCTGCACTGGCCCTATGCCGACCCGGAGGAGCCTTCGGCGGAAGAGCTGGCCAAGGAGATGAACGGCTACGCCGTGACCTCGCTGGCCGATCCGAACGATCCGGCGAGGCTGGTGCTCGAGGCGGGCAAGCAGATCCCGAACTTCGCCGCCCTGCGCGATGATGGCTCGACGGCCTGCGGCAACTGGATCTATGCCGGCTCCTTCACCGAGGAGGGCAACATCATGGCGCGGCGGGACAATGCCGACCCCGACGCCACGGGCACTTACCCGAACTGGACCTTCGCCTGGCCGGCCAACCGGCGCATCCTCTACAACCGCGCGTCCGCCGACATCAACGGCCGGGCGTGGGACCCCTCGCGCAAGCTGATCGAGTGGGACGGGGAACGCTGGAGCGGCTACGACGTGCCCGACATTCCGCCCACCGCGCGTCCGCAGGATGTCGGCCCGTTCATCATGAACCCGGAAGGCCATTCGCGGCTCTTCACGCGGGGGATGCTGCGCGACGGGCCGTTCCCGGCCCATTACGAGCCGTTCGAGTCCCCCATCGCCAACGTCATCGCCCCTGCGATCCGCGGCAACCCGGTCTCGCGCGTTTTCGAATCGGACCGCGCCACCTTCGGCGACGCCTCCGAGTTCCCCTATGCGGCGACCTCCTACCGGCTGACCGAGCATTTCCACTACTGGACCAAGCATGTCTGGGTGAACGCGGTGCTCCAGCCCGAGTTCTTCGTGGAGATCTCGGAGGAGCTGGCGGCCGAGAAGGGCATCGAGAAGGGCGGCTGGTGCCGCGTCTGGTCCAAGCGCGGCTCGGTGCAGGCCAAGGCCGTCGTCACCAAGCGCATCCGGCCGCTGGTCTGCGACGGCAAGACCGTCCACGTGGTGGGCATTCCGCTGCACTGGGGCTTCACCGGGGCCGCCCGCAACGGCATGGGCCCCAACACGCTGACGCCCGCCGTCGGCGACGCCAATATCGAGACGCCGGAGTTCAAGGCGTTTCTGGTCAATATCGAGCCGTCCACCGGGCCGGCGGTTTCGTAAGGGAGGATTGAGTCATGACAATCAACGTCAATCCTCCCGTCGCGCCCGACACCGAGATGCTCATGGGGCCGCAGGATTACATCCGGCGGTCCGCCTCCTCCGTGCCCGCGCCCCAGCGGCAACTGGAGGAGGTGGCCAAGCTCATCGACGTGTCGAAGTGCATCGGCTGCAAGGCGTGCCAGTCGGCGTGCCTGGAATGGAACGACCTTCGCGAGGAGGTCGGCGTCAATGCGGGCGTCTACGACAACCCGCACGACCTGACGCCGAACACCTTCACGCTCATGCGCTTCACCGAATGGGTGAACCCGGAGACGGACAATCTGGAGTGGCTGATCCGCAAGGACGGCTGCATGCACTGCGCCGATCCGGGCTGCCTGAAGGCCTGCCCGGCGCCGGGCGCCATCGTGCAGTACTCCAACGGCGTCGTGGACTTCATCAAGGACAATTGCATCGGCTGCGGCTACTGCGTGAAGGGCTGCCCCTTCAACATCCCGCGCATCTCCAAGGTCGACAACCGCTCCTACAAATGCACGCTCTGCTCGGACCGCATCGCGGTGGGGCAGGGGCCGGCCTGCGCCAAGGCGTGCCCCACCAAGGCCATCGTGTTCGGCACCAAGGAGGAGATGAAGGCCCATGCGGCGGACCGCATCGAGGATCTGAAGTCGCGTGGCTACGCCAATGCCGGGCTCTACGACCCGCCGGGCGTGGGCGGAACGCACGTGATGTATGTGCTGCACCACGCCGACAAGCCCTCCATCTATGCGGGCCTGCCGGACAATCCGCGCATCTCGCCGCTGGTGGAGGCCTGGAAGGGCGTCACCAAATATGCCGGCCTTGCGGTGATGGGCTTTGCGGCGGCGGCCAGCGTGCTGCACATCGCCGTGGCGGGGCGCAACAGGGTCTCGGCGCATGACGACGAGGAAGCGGCGCGCATCGCCAAGGGCGCGCCCGAGGAAAGAGACCACCCGTGAGCCGCAACCCCGTCATCGATCGTGGCGACGCCCTTCATACGGAGAAGGGCGTCGTCGTGAACCGCTATACAAGGTCGGCGCGGATCAACCACTGGATCACCGCCTTCAGCCTCGTGGCGCTGGCGATCTCGGGCCTTGCGCTGTTCCACCCCTCGCTGTTCTTCCTCACCGGCCTGTTCGGCGGAGGGCAGCTCACGCGCGCCATCCATCCGTGGATCGGCGTCGTCCTCTTCGTCTCTTTCTTCCTCCTGTTCGTGCGCTTCTTCCGCCTGAACCTGCCGAAGCGCGAGGACGCCCAGTGGGTGGCCCATATCGGCGACGTTCTGAAGGGCGACGAGGAGAAGCTGCCCGAGGTGGGCAAATACAATGCCGGCCAGAAGTTCGTGTTCTGGGCGATGTCGATCCTGATCGCGGTCCTGATCGTCTCCGGCATTCTCATCTGGGAGCGGTATTTCGGCCAGCTCATCTCGATCGAGGGGCGGCGGATCGCGGTGCTCGTCCATGCCGTCTCCGCGGTCGCGATCATCTGCGTGTGGATCATGCATGTCTACGCCTCCTACTGGGTGGAAGGCACGATGAGCGCCATGACACGTGGCAAGGTCACGGGCGGCTGGGCCTACCGGCACCATCGCAAGTGGTTCCGGGCGCTGGCCAAGGAGCCGCAGGGCGGCCAGCCGGAAAAGAGTTCGTCCGGAACCACCCCGGCCGAGTGACATTGAAAGCAACGGGCGACCCCGCGTGACCCGGGCGGTTCGTGGAGAATAAAGAATGGCGCGAAAGATCCCCATCGCGGGAGACATGACGGCGATCGGCGAGGTGAAGACCCCGCCCTTTGCGCGTACGCCCGATCCTACCCGCCTGTTCGAGCGGCGGGCGGCCCGCTTCCGGGCCTTGGCGGACGATACCGGCATCGGCCCCTATCTCGGTTTCCTGGCCGGCCTGGTCGCAGCCCAGCACGAGGTCGCGCGTGAGCTGCCGGAGGCCGAGCCGGTGGCGGAAGAGGCACTGGCGCGCGCTGTCGACCACGGTATGCCCCCGCTCGACCGCAACGGCTTTGCGCCGGACGCGCTGCTCGGAACCATCACCGACCACCTGTTCACGCGCGCTCGTACGCTCGACATGCCGGAACAGGCCGCGCGGGCGCTGGAGCGCGTGGCGACGGGCCGGGCCGAGACGCGTCTCCACATGATCGGCAACGTTCTGGCCGACTCCATTCCCGTGGAGGCCATGGCCGAGCATGTCTATGTCGCGGCGGCTCTTCAGGTGCGCTTCACGCACGCCGCATCCGCGCTGCCGGAGCGGCGGCTGAAATCGGTGGCCGACGGCGCGGCCTGCCCGGCTTGCGGCGGCCCGCCGGTCTCCTCCGTGATCGTGGGATGGCCGCAGGCGGGCGGCACGCGCTTCTGCGCCTGCGCGCTCTGTTCCACGATGTGGCACCATGTGCGCGTCAAATGCGTCCTCTGCTCTTCCACCAAGGGCATCAAGTATCAGGAGATCGAAGGCGGCCCAGGCTCCATCAAAGCCGAGACCTGCGACAATTGCGGCTGCTACGTGAAAATCCTGAACCAGCAGAAGGACGTGTCGCTGGAGCCGCTGGCCGACGATGTCGGAAGCCTGGCCATCGATCTCCTGATGAAGGAAAGCCGGTTCCGGCGCGGGGCGTTCAACCCTTTCCTCCTCGGATATTGACCCGATGGATTCACCCCTCGGCCGGCTTCCATCCGTCGATCTGGTGCTGCGCTCCTGCGTCGGCGCGGCCCTGATCGAGCGTTTCGGCCGCGCCAGCGCGACGCAGGCCGTGCGCCAATCGCTCGCGCGGGCGCGGGAGGTCGTGCGGCAGGGCGGCGAGCCATCGGACGCCGAGGTCATCGGCGCCGAGGCCCTTGCGCGGCTGGAGGGCGAGGCGGTTTCGACCCTGCGCCCCGTCTTCAACCTGACCGGGACGGTGCTCCACACCAATCTGGGCCGCGCGCAGCTTGCGCAAGCCGCGATCGAGGCGGCGGTCCGGGCCATGCGAGAGGCGGTGGCGCTCGAATTCGACCTGTCCAACGGCAAGCGCGGCGAGCGCGACGAGCATCTTCGCGCTCTGGTCTGCGAACTGACGGCGGCCGAGGACGCCACGGTCCTCAACAACAACGCCGCCGCCGTGCTCATCACGCTCAACACACTGGCCGGCCGGGGGCAGGGCGCCGTCGTCTCGCGCGGGGAACTGATCGAGATCGGCGGCGCCTTCCGCATGCCCGACATCATGGCCCGCGCCGGGGCGCGGCTGGTCGAGATCGGCACCACCAACCGCACCCATGCCAAAGACTACGAAGCCGCGCTGGCTGAGGGCGATATCGGCCTCGTTCTGAAGGTCCATACATCGAACTACCGCGTGGAGGGCTTCACCAAGGAGGTCCCGGCCCCCGAACTGGCGGCCATCGCGCGGCGCGCCGGCGTGCCGCTCGTCAACGATCTGGGGTCCGGCACGCTGCTCGATCTTTCCCGCTGGGGCCTGCGGCACGAGCCCACGGTGCGCGAGGCGGTGGCCGAGGGCGCCGATCTCGTCACCTTTTCGGGCGACAAGCTGCTCGGCGGCCCGCAGGCGGGCTTCATCGTGGGGCGAAGGGACCTGATCGCCTCCATCAACCGCAACCCGATGAAGCGGGCGCTGCGCGTCGACAAGATTCGCCTTGCGGCGCTGGAGGCCACGCTCAAGCTCTACCGGGACCCGGACCGGCTGGCCGAGCGCCTGCCGACGCTGCGCTTTCTCTCCCGTAAGGCCGAAGATATCGCGAGAACGGCGCAGGCTCTGGAGGCGCCTCTCGCCCGCGCCCTCGGGCCCGGCTACGCGGTGAGCGTGACGGAATGCGCCAGCCAGATCGGCTCCGGCGCGCTGCCGCTCGATACTTTGGCCAGCGCGGGCCTTGCCATCCGCCCCGTGGACGGGCGTGGCAGTGCGCTGGAGCGGCTGGCGAGCGCCCTGCGCCGCCTGCCCGTGCCGGTGATCGGGCGCGTCAGCGAGGGCGCGCTCGTGCTCGATTGCCGCTGCCTGGAAGAGTCCGAGGCCTTTGCGCGCAACATTGCGGCGCTCGACGCGGGGGCGGTCGATGCGCTGGCTTGAGCGCTCGCGGCGGGCCGAACCCGATCCGATGCACCAGGCGCTCACCGCCGCGAGGGCGGGCGACTACGCCGCCGCGCTGGCCATATGGGAGCCGCTGGCCCGCTCGGGCCATGCGCGCGCGCAGAACAATATCGGCGCCTGCTTTGCCGAGGGGCTGGGTGTCGCGGCCGATCCGATGCTCGCCTTCAAATGGCTGAAGCTCTCGGTCGATGGCGGCGACCCGGTGGGACGGCGCAACCTCGCCGCGCTCTACTTCCGCGGCGAGGGCGTGCCGCAGGACGATATCGAGGCGATGCGGCTCTACCGCCTTGCCGCCGAAGAGGGTGACGGCCCGGCGCAGGACATGCTGAGCTGGATGCTGCTGGAGGGCGAGGCGCCGGATCTGGCGGAGGTGAAGCGCTGGGCGGAGCTGGCGGCCGGGCAGGGCGTGGCCGCCTCCATGACGCGGCTCGGGATGCTTCACCACAACGCGCTGGGCGTGCCGCGCGACCCCGCCGAGGCCGCGCGCTGGTGGCGCATGGCGGCCGAGGCCGGCGACGCGGACGGGCAGGCCATGCTGGGCGCGGCGTATCTGACAGGCGGCGGCGTGGCGCGCGATCCGCTGGCGGCCCTCGAATGGCTGCTGCGCGGGCGGGCGGGCGGCTCGGCGCTGGCGCAGAATTTCGTGGAACCGGCGCGCGCGCAACTCTCCGAGGGGGAGCAGGCCGAGGCGCGCCGTCGCGCCCGCCTGCCGCTGGCGCAGGAAGGCCCGGCGGCATGATCGTCGGCACGGCGGGCCATATCGACCACGGCAAGACCTCGCTGGTGCGCGCGCTGACGGGCGTGGAGACGGACCGGCTGAAGGAGGAGAAGCAGCGCGGCATCTCCATCGACCTCGGCTTCGCCTATCGCTCGCTGGAGGGCGGCGGGCGGATGGGCTTCGTGGACGTGCCGGGCCATGAGCGCTTCGTCCACACCATGCTGGCCGGGGCGGGGGGCATCGACTTCGCGCTTCTGGTGGTGGCGGCCGACGACGGCGTCATGCCGCAGACGCGCGAGCATCTGGCGATCCTCGATCTCTTGGGAATCGAAAAGGGACTGGTCGCCCTCACCAAGACGGACCTGGTGCCGCCCGAGCGGCTGGAGGAGGTTCGCGCCGAGCTTCACGTGCTTCTGGGCGACACGGGCCTTGCGGGCGCGGACATCCTGTCGGTCTCCACCACCACGGGCGAAGGCGTGGACGCGCTGCGGGCGCGCCTCGACACCGAGGCCGCGCGCTTCCATGTACGCTCCAGCGCGGGACGTTTTCGCCTCGCCGTGGACCGTTCCTTCGTTCTGGCGGGGGCGGGCACGGTCGTCACCGGCACGGTGCTGTCCGGGCGGGTGCGCGTCGGCGATGCGGTGACGGTGAGCCCATCGGGCCTCTCGGCCCGCGTGCGCTCCATCCATGCGCAGGATCGCAAGGCCGAGGAGGGCGTGACCGGCGACCGCTGCGCCCTCAACCTCGCCGGCGAGAGCATCGCGCGCGATGCGGTGAAGCGCGGCGACATGGTGGTCGATCCCGCGCTTCACGCGCCCACGAGCCGGATCGACGCCACCTTGCGGGTGCTGGCCTCCGAGCCGAAGCCCATCGGCCAGTGGTTCCCGGTGCGCCTGCACCATGGCGCCGAGGAGATCGGCGCGCGCATCGTGCTTCTGGGCGAGGAGCCGGTGGCGCCCGGCGGCCAGGCGCGGGTGCAGCTCGTGCTGGAGAGGCCGGTCGCGGCCGCCAGCGGCGACCGCTTCGTCATCCGCGACACCTCCGCCCGGCGCACCGCCGGCGGCGGGCGCTTCATCGACCTTCGCGCCCCGGCGCGCCGCCGCCGCACGCCCGAGCGCCTCGCCCAGCTAAGCGCGATGGCCGAGCCCGACCACGGCCACGCGCTGGCGCGCCTTCTCGACACCGCGCCCTACCATGCCGAGTTCTCCGCCTTCCTGCGCGATCGGGCGGCCGGGGAGGGGGAGGCAAGCGCGCTGGCCGAGGCGCAGGGCTTCGTGACGATCGCCGGCGATATGGTGATGGCCCCGGCGCATTGGCTGCGCCTGACGCGCGCGCTGGCGGCGGACCTTGAGGCCTTCCACGCCGAGAACCCCGATTTGCCGGGCATGGGCATGGAACGGCTGCGGCTGCAAAGCGAGCCGCGCCTGCCCGCCCCCGTCTTCCGCGCCGCGCTTCAGGCTCTCGCGCGGCAGGGCGTTCTCTCGCTGGAGGGCGCCTGGGTGCGGCTCGCCGGCCACGAGGCGCGGCTTTCGGACAAGGACGAGGCGATCTGGACGATCGTGGAGCCGCAGCTTGCAGGCGAGGAGCGCTTCCGACCGCCGCGCACGCGCGACCTGGCCGCTCTTTTCGGCATCGCCGAGGCCGACATGCGGCGTGTCCTGAAGACCGTCAGCCGCATGGGCCGGACCTACGAGGTGGCGCAGGATCATTTCTTCCCGCGCGCCGTCGTTGCCGAGATCGTCGCCATCATGCGCGACATCGCCGCCGCCGCCCCCAAGGGCGAGTTCACCGCCGCCGACCTGCGGGACCGGCTTGCAAATGGCCGCAAGGTCGCTATCCAGATCCTGGAATTCTTCGACCGGCACGGCCTCACCCTTCGCAGGGGTGACCTGCGCCGGCTGAACCCGCACCGGCTCGACCTCTTCGGCGAGCCCGGTCATGGAAGAGAAGCGTCCCCGGTGGGGCGTCCGGACTTCAAATCCGGGAGGGGCCATTCGGTCCTGTATTGATCCGTGTGCTATAAGCCCAATCTGTTAGCCTAGGCTATCTTACCGTGATCGTGATGCGCTTAAGCTGGAGGTTGTGATGCGGATGATGGCTACGAGGTTCGAGTGATTGTGGCCAAAGCCTGGGAGTCCTTGGATTCGTCACGATGCGAGCATCAGCAATAACGCCACTCTCGCCGTTCTCGCTGCAAATCACCGATTCGCCTGACCTCAATTCGCCTGCTGCATCCATATTCCTTGCGATTATCGGCTGTTCATACCCGCATCACGTCGTCACGTTCAGGCGCCGGCCTCAGTTCGCAGTCGGTATTGACAACTTTCGATATGAGTCGAGAGATAAATATCTCAGAGAGATATATAATTCATGGGGTAAATAGGCCCAGGAATTTTGTAGTCCTCTACACGACCAAATGGTTATTTCGTCGAAATCCCCTTGATTTGACTGGAAATAATAATGGAACGCATCAAAAGAATACGGTCACTTTTTGACACTTCCGGCGTTGGTCTGGAAATTGGTGCGAGTTACAATCCTATTCTTCGAAAATCAGATGGATTTAACGTTAAAATCGTCGATCATGCAGATGCGGATGCGCTTAAGTATAAATATAGAAATGTTCCTGGATCTGATAAAATTGAAGAAGTTGATTATGTTTCCGACGGAAGATCATTGATTGATCTGATAAACCTTCATAATTACTTCGATTTTATTATAGCATCTCATGTAGTTGAACATGTACCAGACGTTGTTTCATTTCTAAATGACTGCCATTCTCTTCTGAATGCGAGTGGTGTTCTGGTGCTGGCAGTGCCAGACAAGAGATTTTGCTTCGACGTCTTCCGACCCGTCAGTACCGTCGGCGAAGCTTATGAAGCGTA
This sequence comes from Aureimonas populi, assembly GCF_017815515.1. Classification (NCBI taxonomy): domain Bacteria; kingdom Pseudomonadati; phylum Pseudomonadota; class Alphaproteobacteria; order Hyphomicrobiales; family Aurantimonadaceae; genus Aureimonas; species Aureimonas populi. The sequence continues at coordinate 336,966 of NZ_CP072611.1, read as the reverse complement.
TATGCAGAGGCGCACTCGGCATTCAGCCGCTACGCTGATCGACGACATCATCTACAGCGTCCGAAAGCCATCTGATTTCGTTTGGGTCGAGAAAGATACTGCCGATCTGTGCATGCGGCTTCCAGAGAGCGAAGCACACGCGGCGATCGCCCGCACAAGAGATCTCGCCTACAACGACGCTCACGGTTGGTGTTTTACTCCAAGTTCGTTTCGATTTCTAATCGAGAAATTGAACATGCTAGGGATAATAAAACTTCGCGTTTTGACGCTTAGCAAGTGCTCCGAGCCCATCGACCAACATGAGTTTCTAACTGTCCTCTCCAACCGGGGGGATGCCTCCAAACTGGACGACATTGCTCATTTGCAAGCGATCGAGGACGACCTTCGAGAGATTAGGACACCCGGCCAGATTGCGGCGGAGATCGAGGCGCAAAAGGCAGAGAGTGAACGCATCCGTGTGCTTCAGGACCTTCTTCATCAAGCGGAACGCGACAGGCAAATTGCCCTCGAGCAAGTCGCTGCCGCAGAAGCCGAGGTTGCGCGTATACGTAGTTCCAAGACTTGGCGATATACCGAGACTGCGCGCAACCTCTACGCTCGCATGCGACGAAGTTAGCCCGCTTGGCACGAGCGTTTCGCTGCAATATGCAGCTATGCAGCTATGCAGCAAAATGAGAGCCCTATGTCTGAATTAGCAAAATCGAAAGTCGCTCCAAAAGTGGTTGTCGTGATCCCGTTTTATAACGGATCCGATACGATTGAGAGGGCCGCACGAAGCGTTCTTGATCAAACCATCCCGGCCACCGAGTTCGTCGTTGTTGATGACGGATCGCGAAAGGACGAAGCTGACAAGCTTGATGAGATCGCCGCTCGAATGGGGTTCCGTGTCCTGCGAAAAGAAAACGGCGGACAGGGATCAGCGCGGAACGCTGGTGTCGCCGCAACAACATCACCTTTCATCTGTTTTCTCGATCAAGACGATTTTTACCTTCGTCATCACATTGAGGTGCTCGCTGACGCGATGCCCGAAAACGACTCGCACTTTGGTTGGGTTTATGGCGAACTGTTCGAGGCGGAAAAGGACGGGTCCGTTGTTCGAACGAGCATCGTCAGTCACCATGCCAGCCATCCAAAAACCAACATCTTCGATCTTATTCGATACGATATGCACGTCCTGCCTTCAGCTGCGATGATTGGCCGGGAAGCCTACGAGGCAGTTGGTGGGTTTGATCCTCAGTTCATGGGTTATGAGGATGACGATCTATTTCTTCGAATGTTCCGCAAAGGATATACGAATTACTTTACTGAAAAGCCGGTTACCGTCTGGTGCATTCATACTGAAAGCACTTCATATGGGATTAGAATGGCGCGATCTCGACTTCGATACTTTAAGAAGCTTGCGGGTAGCTTCCCAGATGATGAAATAAAGCGTCGATTTTTTATGAGAGATCTGCTTATACCGCGCTTCCATAACCTTATAATGGATGAGGCTATTCTTGCCTCTGTTGGTGAATTAGGTAAATATGAAACTTATAAAGAAGAATACATTCAGATTGCGAACGAATACGGGGCGATAGTTATTTCGGATAAGTCTGTTCCGAGGCAGCTAAAGCGCCGATTGGCTCTTCATTTGAGCCTAATAAATAGCCCAAGATGGGCAAAACGCATTTACAAGCTTCGTCCATTTATTGGCGTTATTCGTGCAGTAAAGTCTCGTATTCTTCGTATATAGGTGTTTAGTCTCAGGTTTGATGGTGCATTGTTTTCTTCAGAATGGAAGGATGCGCGATTGATGCCCTCAATCCTTACAGCCATGTGATGCCGGAGATCGAAACCGATCTGGACGGGTAGGTTGACGCCGCTATCCAGCGAGCCGTAAAGCGTGCAGTTGGAGGCGTCTAGTAGCAAATCGGTAGTAGCGGCGGCGTAGAGGGCTGCTACAGGTCGAACAGTTCAATGAAAAGAATGCTCGGAAGAGAAGCGTCCCCGGTGGGGCGTCCGGACTTCAAATCCGGGAGGGGCCGTGAGCCGGTCCCTGGTGGGTTCGACTCCCACTCTCCTCCGCCAATCTCTTGAAAGCGGCCTTCGATGAGCGAAACCCATCCTTTCGTCGCTGAACTGGAAGGCGCCGCGCGCGAGAGCGAGCGGGCCGAGGCCGAGTTCCGGCGCACGATGAACGCGCGCGTGGCCGAGCTTGCCCGCCAGAGGGCCTTCGCGTTCCGCCGGATGAACCTGATGAAATCGTTGTTCTCCACGGTCGGGCAGGCGCCCTCGCAGGAGATCGCGCTCGCCGCCGCGCTCGCGGCCCTGCGCACGCGGCTCGGCTGGGTGGAGGATTCGCCGGCCCGCGAGGAGGTTCTGGGCGAGTATGCCAAGGTCGCCGCCAGCGCCTTCGCCGAATTGCATCCGGAGGGCGCGGGGGCCGAAGGCGCACAGGCCCCGCCTGTCCTTCTCGCCTCGCTCGCGCCGGAAGGGCCGGCGGTGAACACGCGCACCGCGCTGGAGCGGTTCGAGGCATGGTATGGTGAGACACGCTCGACACCCTTCTGGGTGCTCTTCGAGCACTACATGCCGGAGACGCAGCTTGTCGATTTCTGAGGATCGGCCGAACCGGTTCAATGACTGGTTGCGCGCCGAATTCTCGGCGCAGGGCGATTTCACCGTTCTCCTGATCCTCGTGGAGATCGGCGAGCCGAGCGTCACGCCGGTTCGCTCCACCTTCCTGAACGTCATCGGCGACGAGGTTCGCTGGAAGGACATGGTCGAGCTCTTCGACCGCTCGGGCGCGGCGTGGAACGGCGCGGCCTTCTTCCCGCTGGAAGGGCTGGTGCCCAGCCAGGCGGCCCGCCTGCATCTGCGCGAGCTGGAAGAGCGGGTGCGCGAGGACCGCCGCGTTTTGAACGAAGGCCATTTCTTCGACGCCTCCGGCCGCCGGATGACCATCGAGGAGGTGATGCGGCATTGAGCGGGGCTCCGACCATCGAGACGGCGCGGCTGCGCCTGCGCGCTCCTACCCTGGAGGATTACGAAGCCTATGCGGCCATGTGGCGCGAGCCGCAGGTGTTGCGCTACACGCTGCGCGAGGCGCCCGGCCCGGAACAGATGTGGGTTCGTTTCCTGCGCAATCCGGGCTTCTGGGCCTATCTCGGCTTCGGCCTCTTCACGGTGGAGGAGCGCGTTTCGGGCCGTTTCGCGGGGCAGGTCGGGTTCTTCGATTCGCGCCGGGAGATCGACCCATCGCTCACGGGCGAGATGGAGGTGGGGTGGACCTTCGCCTCCCGGGCACAGGGCCAGGGCTATGGGAGGGAGGCCACGACCGCGCTGTTCGCCTGGGCGGGGGAGCGCTTTGCCGGGCGGCGCGCGGTGGCCATCATCGATCCGGGCAACGAGGTCTCCCTGAAGGTCGCGGCACGGCTCGGCTTCACGCAGGTGGCGCGGACCACCTATCACGGCGAGGTGGTTCTCCTGTTGGAGCGCACCCTTTAGAATCGTGCGGCGCGCGGCTCGACAGCGCTGCGCGCGGGCTTTAGTTTCCTGGCAGGTTGACGACTCAGCTTCGCCGATGCGCCGTGTGCGTTCGGGGCTCGCAGGTCTCAAGGCGGGGTCCGCCGCCCTTGTGCTCCAAGGGTTCGCCGCAGGTCTCGGAGGGTTCGCCTCCCGGTCTCGAAGCGTCGCCTCCGGTCGATAACAACCCATCGAATTCTCGGAGGAAACCCCATGCATCGCGCCCTGCGCGGCGCGCTTCTCGCCGCGAGCGTCCTGCTCGCGCCGGCGGTTGCGCTCGCCCAAACCCCCACGCTCTACTTCTCGGCGATCCCGGACGATGACGAGACGCGGCTGATGGAGCGCTTCGGCAACGTCGCCGCCTATCTCTCGGAGGAACTCGGCGTGCCGGTCGAGTACGTTCCGGTGAAGAGCTACGCGGCCTCCGTCACCGCCTTCCGCAACAACCAGATCCAGCTCGCCTGGTTCGGCGGTCTTTCCGGCGTGCAGGCGCGCCTGGCCGTGCCTGGCTCGCTCGCGCTGGTGCAGGGCGACGAGGACATGGAGTTCGTCAGCTACTTCATCGCCAACACCGAAACGGGCCTGGAGGAAAGCGACGAGTTCCCGCTCGATGCGCAGGGCCTCAGCTTCACCTTCGGCGCCTCGACCTCCACCTCCGGCCGCCTGTTCCCCGATTTCTACATCCGCGAGGAGACCGGCAAAACGCCGGAGGAGTTCTTCAGCCGCGTCGGATTCTCGGGCGACCATGGCCAGACGCTGCGGCTGGTGGCGAGCGGGGCCTACCAGGTGGGCGCGCTGAACTACACGGTCTACGACACCGCCGTCGCCGAAGGCGCGCCGGAGGCCGAGACCACCCGCATCATCTGGAAGACGCCGCCTTACCCGGACTACAACTTCACCATCCGGGGCGATGCGGACGAGACCTTCGGCGAGGGCTTCACCGAGCGTGTGCGCGAGGCGCTTCTTTCGCTCGACGATCCCGACCTTCTCGCCTCCTTCCCGCGCGCCCGCTTCGTGCCCGCCTCCAACGAGGATTACGCGCCTATCGAGGAGACCGCCCGGCAGATCGGCGTTCTCGACTGACGCGGATGGCCCGCCCCCTGATCGACGGCGAGGAACTCGGCTACGGCGCGACGGTCGTCCTGCGGGACGTGACCTTCGCGCTCGCGCCGGGCGAGCGCGTGGCGGTGCTCGGCCGTTCGGGGGCGGGCAAGTCCACGCTGCTCACCAGCGTCTACCGGCGGCTCACGGCCGCCGGGCGGCGCGTGGCGCTGGTGCCGCAGGACCACGCCCTGGTGCCCCAGCTCTCGGTGTTCCACAACGTGTTCATGGGCCGGCTCGACGAGCGGTCCAGCCTCTACAACCTCGCCAATCTCGCCTGGCCGTTTCCTTCCGAGCGTGCCCGCGTGGAGCCGGTGCTGGAAGAGGTCGGCCTGTCCGGCCTCTCCCGGCGGGAGGTGGGCGCGCTTTCGGGGGGGCAGAAGCAGCGCACGGCGCTGGCGCGCGCGATCCATCGCGGCGGCGACATCCTCATCGGCGACGAGCCCGTCTCGGCGGTGGACGAGCACCAGGCGGCGGCCATCGTGGCGGGGCTGAAGGACCGCTTTCCCACCATGCTCCTCTCGCTCCACGACGTGGAGCTGGCGCGCGGCATCGCCACGCGCATCCTGGGCATCAAGCGCGGCCGGATCGTCTTCGACCGGCCGGCCGGCGAGCTGGAACAAGCCGATTTCGATGACCTCTACACCGCTTGACGCCGCGCCGCCGCGCCGCCTCTCGCGGGTGGGCGTCGCGCTCCTCTTCGTGGCGCTGGCGCTGGCGGCCATTCCCTTCGCCGACCTTTCCATCTCGGGGCACGATCCCTGGCGCGTCGTCTCGCTGATGGCCGCCGGCCTTCTTTCGCCCGACTTCTCGGCGCTGGAGAGCCTGGCCCATGCTGGCGCGGCGACCGTCTCCTTCGCGCTGGTGGGCGTGGCGTGCGGGGCGGGGGCGGGGCTGGCACTCGCGCCTTTCTACCGCCTGCGCCTCGTGCGCGGCCTGTGCGTGGCGGTGCGCGCCATCCACGAACTGTTCTGGGCGCTGGTCTTGATGCAGGTCTTCGGCATCAGCGCCACCACGGGCATATTGGCGCTGGCGCTGCCCTATGCCGGCATCTTCGCCAAGGTCTTCTCCGAATACATGGAGGAGGGGGACCGCCGGCCGGCCGAAGCCATGCCGCCGGGCGCCTCGGTGCTTTCGGTGTTCTTCTACGCGCGGGTGCCCCCGGTGGCGCGGGAATTGGGCGTCTACACGCTCTATCGCCTGGAATGCGGGATGCGCTCCTCGGCCGTCCTCGGCTTCATCGGCCTGCCGACGCTCGGCTTCCAGCTCGACACCTTCTTCCGCCAGGGGCATTACGGCGCCGTCGCCGCCGTCCTCATCCTCTACTATTTCCTCATCGCCACGATCCGCCTGTGGATGCGCTGGCGCCTTTCGCCGCTCTATCTCGGCGCGGCGCTCTGGTATCTGGCCGGTCTCTCCTGGCCGCCCATGGGTTCCGGGGCGCTCTGGCGCTTCCTCGGCCACGACATCGTGCCGGCCCCTCTGCGGGGCGGGGCGCTCGGCGATGCCGCGACCTGGGAGCGGTTCGGCTCCTGGCTTCTCGACATCGTCGTGGGGCAGGGGCTGCCGGGCCTGTTCGCCACCATGCTCGTGGCGCAGATGGCGCTCGTCCTCGCCGGGCTCGTCGCGATCCTCGCCTTTCCCCTCATCGTGCCGCAGCTCACCGGGCGCATCGGTTCCGCCTTCGGTCATCTCGGCCTCGTCGTCGGCCGCTCGACGCCCGAATACATGCTGGCCTACATCCTCGTGCAGGTCTTCGGCCCCTCCATGCTGCCGGCCGTCGTCGCGCTCGGGCTCCACAACGGGGCCATCGTCGCCCATCTCCTCGGCCGGCAGACGGAGGGGTTGCATGGGCGGCTGCGCGTGGACGCGCCGCGCGGGCTCAACCTCTATGCCTTCGAGGTGCTGCCGCGCATCTACGGCTCCTTCCTGGCGCTGCTCTTCTACCGCTGGGAGATCATCGTGCGCGAATCGGCCATCCTCGGCCTCCTGGGCGTTGCGACGCTCGGCTTCTATGTCGACCTGGCCATCGGCGAGATCCGGCTGGACCGGGCGATGGTGCTGCTCGCCCTGACCGTGGCCGCCACGCTGTGCGTGGACGGCGTATCGCGGCGCCTTCGCGCCGGGCTCGGCATCGCCTCCCTCTCCTCCCGCGCCGCCACGGCGCGCGAAACGACCTGAGAGGCCGCCGTCTCAGGTGCGCCAGGAGAGGAAATGGCGCTCGGCCCGCCCGATCAGCCAACTGATGCTCAGGCCCAGGATCGAAAGCATCGCCACGCCCGCGATGAGCTGGTCCGTGGCGAAGATCGCGCCCGCCATCAGGATGTAGGCGCCGATGCCGTATTGCGCGCCGATCATCTCGGCCGCGACGAGCAGCACGATGCCGAGCGAGGCGGAGATGCGAAAGCCCGACAGGATGGCCGGCAGAGCGCCCGGCACGATGATCTTGCGCACGATGGACAGCCAGGACAGGCCGAAGGACTGCCCCATGCGGATCAGGTTGCGGTCGACATTGTCCACACCGCCATAGGTGGCGATGACGGTGGGGAAGAAGGTGCCGAAGAAAATGGTGGCCACCTTCGACCCTTCCCCGATGCCGAACCACACGATGAAGAGGGGAAGCAGGGCGATCTTCGGAATGGGAAAGAGCGCCGAGACGATGGGCGAGAAGCCGGCGCGCGCGACGGAGAACAGGCCGATGGCCAGCCCCGCGAGGACACCGGCCAGCGTGCCGAAGGTCCAGCCCAGCGACAGGCGATAGAGGCTCGCGCCCGCATGGGTCCACAGCATCCCCGTGCGCGCCAGGTCCATGAAGGCGTTGAAGGCCTCCGAGGGCGCGGGAAGGGCGATGGAGCTGATGATGCCCGTCCGCGAGCCGGCCTCCCACAGGCCGATGACCAGGGCGAAGACGAGGGGCGAGACGTAGCGCATGCGCCGCGTGGTGAACCCGCCGCCGCGAAACGGCACCGGCCGCAGGGCCGGCGCGGCCGCCGGTTCGCGCGCGGCGGGCGCCGTGCTCGTCATCTCAATCGACATCGGCCAGCTCCCGGTCGGCGGCGCGCGCTTCCTCGCGCATCAGGTTCCACAGGTGGCGCTGGGTCTCCTCCAGCTCGGCCTGCCGCTCCGGCCGCTCGGCCAGAGGCATGTCGATCTCCACGACCTGGCGCACGCGGCCCGGGCGGCGGGAGAGGACGACGATCTTGTGGCCGAGCCGAACCGCCTCGGCGAGGTTGTGCGTCACGTAGCAGGCGGAGAACCGCTCGCGGGACCACAGCTCGACGAGGTCGTCCAGCAAAAGCTCGCGCGTCTGGCTGTCGAGCGCCGAGAGGGGCTCGTCCATCAGCATGACGGCCGGGTTGACGGCCAGGGCGCGGGCGATGGCCACGCGCTGCTTCATGCCGCCGGAAAGCTGGCGCGGCAGCGCCTTGCGGAAATCGGAGAGCTTGGTGCGCCGCAGCACGTCGTCGATGATGGCCCGGGCCTTTCCGCCGCGTATGCCGTGATCCTCCAGCACGAGGCTGACATTGCCCTCCACCGTGCGCCAGGGCAGGAGGGCGAAGTCCTGGAAGATATAGGTGAGCGGATTGAGGGAGCCCGCCGGCGCCTCGCCCGCCACCAGCACCTGCCCCGATTCCGGCCGCTCCAGCCCGCCGACGATGCGCAGGAGGGTTGACTTCCCGCAGCCCGACGGGCCGATGATGCAGATGATCTCGCCATCCCTCAGGTGAAGGTCGATACCTTCGAGCACGGGCGTGTCCCCGTATCGGTGGCTGATCTTGTCGATGATGAGTTCCATGCATCCTCCTGCCGCGGCGCGGCGAGGCGGGGCCGGGCGTCCTGCCCGGGCCCTCCTGTCCGGTTCAGCGCGTTTCGACGAAGCGCGTGTCGAGAAGGGTTTCCAGCGAGGCGCTGGCGGGCACGAGGTTCTCGGACTTGAACCATTCGAGCTGGTCTTCGATGCTCGCGAGATTGAGCGCCGCGTTCTCGTTGATGCGCATGGCGCCCGCCCGGATCGCCGGCTCGGCCGCCTCGATCGGGCGGTCCGTGTAGACATATTCGTGGACCATGGCCACGATCGCCTCGCTCTCTTCCGGGCTCGTGGTCTCGTCCACGAAGGTGGCGTTGTAGTCGGCGACGCCCCTGGAGAAGGCCGAGAGGAAGCGTTCGGCAAGCCCCGGATCGTTCTCCATGATCCGGGCAGAGGTGAAGAGGGTGGTGGTCTGGTAGCCCTCGACATAGTCCGCGATGGAGCCGATCTCGAAGACCTCGCCGCTGGCCACGAGGTCCTCGGCGATGTTCGGCGTAATGGACCATGCGTCGATCTGGCCGGATCGCAGGGAGGCGATGACCGCCGGCACGCTGTTCAGGGGAACGAGTTCCATCGAGCTGCGCGCGAAACCTTCCCGGTCGGCGATCTTGTGGGCCATGTAGTGGAAGGAGGAGCCGGCGGTCGTGATGCCGAAGCGCCGGCCCTCGAGATCGGCGGGCGTCGTCACGCCGGCCTCGTGGGCCGCGCGCGAGACGAGGATCTTCTGCCCCTCCACATCGGGCGTCTCCTGCAGGGCGCCCCCGATGAGCTTGACCGCGCCGCGCTCGGCCAGGCTGATGAGGCCGGCGGTGAGCGCCGTCATGCCGAAATCGACATCGCCTGAGGCGATGGCGACCGCCATAGGCTGGGCGGCCTGGAACATCACGAATTCGACGTCGATGTCCTGCTCGTCGAAATAGCCCTTGCCCTCGGCGATGATGCTCGGCGAATGCGAGGTCAGCGACAAGAGGCCGACCTTCACCGGTTCGGCATCCGCCCGCGCCGTGCCGGCGCAAAGCAGCGTTGCGGCCGCAAGAGCCAGGATGGTTCGACGTGTCGTTGATGGCATGAAGGTTCCTTCCTCCCGTTGCATCCGCGTTCGGATGGCGTGGCTTGGCGATGGGCGCTGGTTCTGGATGGCGCTGGCGGGTCTGCTCTCTTAGCGGGCGCGTTGCAAGCGCGCCGCCGGCTCGCTCCGGGCCGGCCGCGCCGCGCGCCCGAAACGGCCGCTGCCAGCGGGCGGGCGAGGATCGCCGCCCGCCCGCCGGGCGCCGGCCGCGCGCCGCATGGCGGACACCGGCCCGCGCGCCGGGGCCGCCTTCACGATCTTCCGTCCGAACACAGCGCCTCCGGAAGCCGTCCAGAATCCTCGATTTCGGGAGGTCTAAGTGATTGACGCGGAAAATGTCAACGAAATGAAGCCTGCCTGTAAGGGATACGCGCCGCGAAGCGCCGAAGGCCACGCGGGACGTTCGGCAGCTCCCAAGACCCGCCGCCCGCCACGCGTCCGAGCGACCCACTGCCCAATGTTGCCGGGAGCTTGCACGGCGGGCGTGGATGCCGGTTGACGAATTGGCGGAAATCGGAGAAACACCCCCCAGCGCTGCGGTAGCTCAGTGGTAGAGCACTCCCTTGGTAAGGGAGAGGTCGAGAGTTCAATCCTCTCTCGCAGCACCAGCTTATCCCTTTGAAATATATGTGCTTCCGGGCGAGGCGCTCCGCATGTATGTGCTCGGTGCCGTTTGTCCGCCTTGCGCGTTTTCCTGCGCTGCTGGCGGCGCACGGTTCTTCGCAGCGGCGGTTCTAAGGGGAGGTGGCCGGCGCGCTGGATTCTTTCCGGCAGAGCGAAGTGGGGCGAAGGCCTGTCTGTCGCTGTCGGGTGGTGCGTGCGGAGAGGATCGACGAGCTGAAGGGGTGTGCCCGTCTCGATGAGGCAGGGCGATCTTCCCGGGCCGGTGATGGGGCGTCGATCGCCGGCCTCGCCGCCGCATGCGCCGGCGGCCGGCTTTTTTTTGAATGATTCCAGGAAAGTGGCGGCAAAGCCACATTGCGATCCTGATTCCGCCACACTGAAACATGAGTCGCGGACTCAACTTGAGATTCGGGGGCGGGCTGCGTAAGCAACCAGCAGCGGCCCGCGAGGCCGGGACGTGCCGAAATCCACCCGACATACGCTCGACTGCGTCAGCGCTGCCGTGGGCTCCTGCCTGCGGGGCTAGGAGACATTTTGCCATGAAGAGATGGCCGCCCTTCAACCGTACGCTGACCGCTTTCGGTCTGGTTCTGTCGGTAACGCAGTTGGGCGTGGTCGGCGCGAAAGCGCAAACGCCTGCCGAGGAAAGCGAGATCGTTGAATCGGAGATCACGCTCGACGAGGTGATCATCCTTTCGGCGGACGAGCAGCTCAAGCAGGCGCCGGGCGTCTCGCTGATCACCGCCGAGGATATCGAGCGCCGGCCCGCGACGAACGATCTCTCCGACATCATCCGCCGCCAGCCGGGCGTGAACCTCACCGGCAATTCCGCCTCGGGCGTGCGCGGCAACAATCGCCAGATCGACATTCGCGGCATGGGGCCGGAGAACACGCTGATCCTCATCGACGGCAAGCCCGTGCTCTCGCGCAACTCCGTGCGCTACGGCCGATCGGGCGAGCGCGACACGCGCGGCGACACCAACTGGGTTCCGCCCGAGGCGGTGGAGCGCATCGAGGTGCTGCGCGGCCCGGCGGCGGCCCGCTACGGCTCGGGCGCATCCGGCGGCGTGGTGAACATCATCACCAAGCGCCCCGAGACGCTGAGCACGACGGTCTCGACCTATGTCAACATTCCCCAGCATTCCGATGAAGGCAAGACGGTCCGCCTGAACGTCTTCTCAGGCGGTCCGCTCGGCCAGCACGGCGCCTTCCGAATCTACGGCAACTACAACCGCACGGGCGCGGACGACCCGGACATCAACGCCGATGCGGCCCTCGTCTCCACTGACGTGCCGGCCGGGCGCGAGGGCGTGGAGAACCGCGACGTGCGCGGCGTCTTTACCTGGTACGCCAACGACGAGAACGAGTTCGACTTCGAAGCGGCCTATTCGCGCCAGGGCAACATCTATACAGGCGACCGGCAGCTTGCCGGCGTCAGCGATCTGCTCCAGCAACTGGCGGGGGAGGGGGCGGAGACCAACACGCTCTACCGCACCACGCTTTCCACCACCCATCGCGGCACCTATGGCTGGGGCACCACCAACAGCTACGTGCAGTGGGAGAACACGCGCAACTACCGCTTCCTGGAAGGCACGGCGGGTGCGTCCGAGGGGCGCATCACCGACAGCGCGGAAAAGGGCGTCATCACGCTCCAGAACTGGACGGCCAAGTCCGAGGCCAACATCCCCGTCACGATGATGTTCGACCAGAACGTGACGCTGGGCGCCGAATTCCGGGGCGAGAAGCTGGACGATCCGATCTCGATCCTCCAGGCTGGCGTTCCGGGCCTCGGTACGCCCGCCGACCCGGCGGATCGCGAGACCGAGGCCTCCTCTGAGTTGTATGCGCTCTATGTCGAGGACAACATCTACGTCACCGACAAGCTCATCCTCACGCCGGGCATCCGCGGCGACTACCATTCCGAGTTCGGCGCCAACGCCTCGCCGAGCCTGAACGCCTCCTATGACCTGACCGACGAGATCAGCCTGAAAGCGGGCATCGCGCGCGCCTTCAAGACGCCGAACCTCTACCAGCTCAACGAAAACTATCTCTACTACACGATGGGCAACGGCTGCCCGGCGGGTTTCGGCCTCGGGAGCCTGGGCGGCGGCTGCTACGTGCTCGGCAATCCCGATCTCGATCCGGAGATCAGCGTCAACAAGGAGATCGGCATCGCCTACACCAATGATGGTGGCTGGGCGGCGGGCCTCACCTATTTCCACAACGACTACAAGGACCGGATCACCACGGGCATCAACCAGGTGGCGCTGGTGGCGGCCGCCACCGGCACGGCGCGCGTCTTCCGGTGGGAGAACACGCCGGAGGCGGTGGTCTCGGGGCTGGAAGGCAATCTTCTCGTTCCCATTCTCGACACGCTGAACTGGCGCACCAACGGCACCTATATGATCGAGTCGGAGGACAAGCAGACCGGCCAGCCGCTCTCGCTCGTTCCCGAATACACGATCAACACCGCGCTGGAGTGGCAGGCGACGGATCGCCTGGAGTTCGTCCTCTCCGCCGCCCACTATGGCAAGACAGAAGCGCCGACGCTCAACGTGGTGACCGGCAACGCGCAGGCCAACACCGATTCGCTCGACCCCTACACGATCGTGAATATCGGCGTGGACTTCGAGGCGCATGAGAATCTCCGCCTCGGCGCGGGTGTCACCAACATCTTCGACGAGCGGCTGTTCCGCCAGGGCAGCGGCACCAGCGCCGGCGCCGCCACCTTCAACGAGCCGGGCCGGGCCTTCTACCTGAGGGCCAGCGCGACCTTCTGATACGATCCTCCAGTCAGTCTCACGGAAGCCGGCGGTCGTCCCCGCCGGCTTCCGCCGTTTCGGAAAACGCGGGGCCTCTCCTCGATGACGAGCACCTATGTCGACGATATCGCCTATGTGCACACCGCCCATCGGGAGGCCTCGCCGGTCTGGCTCAATGCCGTTCTCGCCGCGCTGGGGCAGAAGGCGCCGAGGCTGGAGGGCCTTCGGATCTGCGATCTGGGCTGCGGCACCGGCTTCTTCAGCGCGCTGACGGCCGCCGCGCTGCCGTCGTCCACGGTGCAGGGCTACGATGCCTCCGCGCGCCACATCGCCCATGCGCGGGACCTCGCGGGCGAGGCGGGCCTTGCCAATCTGACCGTCGAGGAGGCCGATATCAGGGAACTCGCGGCCCGACCGACGCTGCCGCAATTCGACTTCGTCATCGTCCACGGCGTCCTGTCCTGGGTCTCTCCGCAGGTCCGCGAGGCGATCTTCCGCTTCATCGAGCGGGCGCTGGCGCCGGGTGGCCTGGCCTATCTCCACTACGCGGCGCAGCCGGGCGCGGCCGTCTTCGGCTCCGTGCAGAAGGCGCTGAGCCTTGCCGGCACGCCGGGCAACCGCTCCGACCAGCGCCTTTCCGAGGGGCTGGCGCTGCTCGAGGGGATGCGGGAGGGGGCGGGGCTGTTCCTCGCCCATCCGCAGGCCGCCGCCTCGTTCGACCATCTGCTTTCGGAAAGCCCGGCCTTTCTCGCCCACGAATTCATGGGTCCCGACTGGACGCCGCTGCACAGCGCCGACATCATGGGCCGGATGGAGGCGGCCGGCTGCCGCTTCGTCGGCAGCGCCTCGCCGGAGGAGAATGTCGATGCGCTCTCGCTGCCGGCGCAGACCCTGCCGAGCATTGCGAAGGCCGCGACGCCCGCCCTGCGCGAGACGCTCAAGGACATCGCGCGCGACCAGTCCCTGCGCCGCGACATCTATGTGCGCGACCCCCGGCCGCTGGAGGCGGGGGAGCATCTGGCGGCGCTGCGCGCCCTGTCCTTCCGCCTGCAGCCGGGCAGCCCGGTTGCCGGGCCGCTCGTCTTCGCCACGCGGGCGGGTCCGGTGGACGGGGGCGCCGCGACATTCGATCCGCTTCTGGCGCGCCTGTCGCGCGGGCCCGCGCCGTTCGGGGAACTGGAAAGGCTCGCCCCCTTCGCCGGCCGGCCCGGTCTTCTCAACCAGGCGCTCGCCATGTTGATGTTCGCCGGCTTCGCCTACCCCATGGCGCCGGACGGCGACGGGCGGCCCGCCGCGCGCTTCAACGAGGCGGTGCGCACGCGCCTGCGGGAGGGCACACTCTACCCCGCCTTCGCCGACGCGGCGACGGGCGGCCCCATGCCGGTCTCCCCGAGCGTGCCGGCCCCTTGATGACAGCCGCTACAGCCCGGCCAGCAGCATGAGGGCGGCTGCCACGGGGCGACGCTGCATGGGGCCACCGATGCCGACAGCCTGGGCACATGGTTCACCGCGGCGCTTTCGGTTTTCGTGAAGCAACGGCGTCATCGTCGAGGCGCTCGCGGCGGCGCCCGCACCCCGCCCTCAATGGGCCGACGGCGCGGGGCCGCTCGCCACGGGCGGTTTTTTCAGGAACAGTGTCAGGGCGCAAAGCGCGACGAAGAGAGCGGTCAGCGTCAGGAAGATGTCGGCGAAGGCCATGACGCTGGCCTGCTGGCGGACGATGTCCACCATCCGCGCCGTCGCGCCGGCCTGCCCGTCCACGCCGTGGGTTCCCAGCGAGGCGGCGATCTCGGCCATGCGGTCGTCCACCATCCGGCGGCCCCAGGACACGCTCTCGGCCAGCCGCTCGTAGTGAAGGGCGCTGCGATCCTGGATCATGGTGTTGATCACCGCAAGCCCCACCGCGCCGCCCAGGTTGCGCGTGAGGTTGAAGAGGCCCGACGCGCCCTTGAGGCGCTCGGGCGGCAGCGAGCCGAGCGAGATGTTGTTGATCGGCACCATCGCCATCATGAGGCCGAAGCCGCGCAGGATCTGCGGGATCAGAAGCTCCTGGAAGTCCCAGTCCTGCGTCAGGGAGGTTATCATCCATGTGCCGAGCGCGAAGGCCGCAAAGCCGACCGCCATCATCACGCGCGGGTCCAGCTTGCGCGAGAGGATGCCCGAGACCGGCGCGGTCACGAACATGGCCACGCCCGAGACGAACATCGTCTCGCCGATCATCAGGCTGTCATAGCCCCGGATGCGCGAGAGATAGACCGGGTAGAGATAGGTCAGCCCGTAGAGGCCCACGCCCATGATGAAGGAGAAGAGCGAGCCGAAGGCGAAATTGCGGTTCGCGAAGGCGCTCAGGTCCACGATCGGCTCCCTGGCCGCGAAGCAGCGGTAGAAGAAGAGGATCGCCCCCGCCACCGTCACCACGGCGAAGACCGAGATCGCGCGGTCGTCGAACCAGTCGTTCAGCGGGCCTTCCTCCAGCACGTATTCCAGCGAGCCGAGGAAGGCGGCCAGGCCCGCAAGGCCCAGCCAGTCGAATTTGCCGAAGAGCGACAGCTCCGGCTCGTCGAAGTCGACGAGGTTCCACACGGTGATCGTAACGAGGATGCCGAAGGGCACGTTGACGAGAAACAGCCAGTGCCAGGAGAGAGTGTTGCTGAGATATCCGCCGACCGTGGGGCCGATGGTGGGGGCGAGGGTCGCCACGAGCCCGATCATCGGCGAGACGAAGGCGCGCCGGGACGGCGGGAAGATGGTGAAGGCGGCCGCGAAGACGCTCGGGATCATCGCCCCGCCGATGAAGCCCTGAAGCGCCCGGTAGACGATCATCTGGTCGATGGAGGTGGCGGTGGCGCACAGGGCCGAGGCGGCGGTGAAGCCGCCGGCCGCCAGCGTGAACAGGATGCGCGTCGACAGCATCCGCGCGAGGAAGCCCGAGAGCGGGATCATGATCACTTCGGCGATGAGATAGGCGGTCTGCACCCAGGCGATCTCGTCGGACGAGGCCGAGAGGCCGGCCTGGATCTCGGCCAGCGAGGCCGAGACGATCTGGATGTCGAGGATGGCCATGAACATGCCGAAGACCATGGCGAAGAACGCCACGATCCGGCGGGTGGGGATCGCATCCGGGGCCGCGCTCGGCATCGGGGCGGACGGGGCCGCCGCCCGGGGAGGAACGGACATGGGTTTCGTGGCCTTGCGAGGAAAGGGCGAGCGGGTGCCCCGTCAGGGGCGCCGGGCCGCCGAAAGGTCGATGCCGCCCGCCGCCGGTGCGGTGCGCGTGTCCACCGCCACCGTCACGGACAGTCCGGGCCGCAATTGCGTGGCGATATCGGCGGGCGCGTCGATGGCGATGCGCACCGGCACGCGCTGGACGATCTTGGTGAAGTTGCCGGTGGCGTTCTCGGGCGGCAGGAGCGAGAAGACCGAGCCGGAGGCAGGCGACAGCGAAACCACGGTGCCGCTGACCTCGAGCCCCGGAATGGCGTCCGCCTCGATGCGCACCGTCTCGCCGACCGCGATCTCGTGCAACTGCGTTTCCTTGAAATTGGCGTTGATGTAGCTGGCGTTCAGCGGAACGACGGCGGCGAGCTGCCGGCTCGGCGAGACGAGGTCGCCCGTCTGCACGGAAAGGTTGCCGACCACGCCGTCATAGGGCGCGCGCAGCGTGGTGAAGGAGAGGTCGCGCGCGGCCATGTCGCGGCTGAGCTCCAGCTCCTTGATGAGGGCCTGCGCCTGTTTGGCCTGCGCCTCCAGAACCGTGACACTCGCCTCGGCGGCGCCAATGGCGGCGTCGGCCCCGGCCAGCTTGGCGCGGGCCTGCGCCTCGGCCGCGCGGGCGGCGTCCAGCGGCGCGCGGGCGCCCGCGCCCGACTGCGACAGCGCCTCGGCGCGCTCGCGGTCGAGCTGCGCCTGGTCGACGACCGAGGAAGCCGACTGCCGGTCCGCCCGGGCCTGCGCCACCTGCTGCACGGCCGCCGCGCGTTGCGCCTCGATGCTGGCGACGGCCAGGCGCTGCGTCTCGATCCGGGCATTCGCCGCGTCGAGCTGCAGGCGGTAATCGAGCGGGTCGATCTCCACCAGCGGGTCGTTGGCCTTGACCACCTGGTTCTCCACCACCGGCACGCTGGCCACGTAGCCGGTGATCTTGGGCGTCACGATTGCCATGTCGGAGGCGATGTAGGCGTCGTCCGTGGAAACGAGGAAGCGCCCGTCCGTCCACCAGCCATGGCCATACCAGGCCCCTGCCGAAAGCGCGGCGAGGAGCATGGCGAGCCCAAAGCCCTTCTTCAACGTCCCTGAGTGGCGGGACGGCGCCTGCGCGGGGGGAGGGGCGTCGCCCCGCGCCGAGGGGGCGGGGCCGGGCGAGCCCTCCCGTGCCTCGTCCCGCAGCGTGTCGTGCGAGCCGGCGGAGCGGCCGCGTTCGGAAACGTCATCAAGCATCGTGCCATCACCCGATCGAACCGAACCGTTCGGTTCGATGTTGACTTAGCCAGTCTCCGTGGGCATTTCAATAGAGGCCGGGCCCGAGGCAGCGCGGCCTCTCGTCTTGTTGAAAAGGAGCCTTCCCATTTGAGCCGGATCGCAGCCATCGAGCGCAAAGCGGGGCCGGCCGGCGAGGGCCGCGCGGCGGCGGGCGACGACCCTGTCAAGCGCCGGCAGATTCTCGACGGCGCACGGCGCGTCTTCGTGTCACGCGGCTTCGACGGCGCTTCGATGAACGACATCACGCGCGAGGCGGGCGTCTCGAAATCGACCCTCTATGTCTATTACCGGTCGAAGGAGGAATTGTTCCGGGCGCTGATCGAGGAAGAGCGGGAGCGTTATTTCGCCGGGCTCGGGCCCATCTTCGCCGACACGCTGCATCCCGAGACGGTCCTCTACCGCTTCGGCCTCAGCCTTGCCGAACTCTCCATCTCGCCGGCCGCGATCCACGCCAAGCGCACGGTGATCGCGGTGGCGAGCCGCATGCCCGCGCTCGGCCGGGAATTCTACCGCGACGGTCCCGCGCGCGCCCATTCGCTGCTGGTGGCCTATCTGCGGGCGGCGGTCGCGGCGGGGCGGCTCTCCATCGACAATATTCCGCTGGCGGCGTCGCAGTTCATCGAGCTCGTGGGGGCGGGGTTCGTGCGCCGTTCGCTCTTCGACGACGAGGCCCCGCTGGTGACGCGCGCCGAACTGGAGGAGACCGTGCGCGCCGCCGTGCGCCTCTTCCTGTCGGGATATGCGGGCAAGGAGGCCGGTGAGCCCAGTGCCTAGCAGGCCCCGCGCGGGTCAGGCCCGCCGCGCGAGCCGGCTGGGCGCGGGCACGGGCGCCGGGGCTCTTGCCCTCTGGCGGGCCTGGGCGGTGGCCACCCGTGCCATGTTCCCGCCGTCTCTCTTGGCCCGATACATCAATTCGTCCG
Source organism: Aureimonas populi (assembly GCF_017815515.1). NCBI lineage: Bacteria > Pseudomonadati > Pseudomonadota > Alphaproteobacteria > Hyphomicrobiales > Aurantimonadaceae > Aureimonas > Aureimonas populi. The sequence goes on along the minus strand of NZ_CP072611.1, from coordinate 318,699 downwards.
CCTCCCGGATGAGGTCCCTGTAGCTCCGGCCATGGTCCGGCGGCACGACCAGCGCCCCCATGCTGCACGCCGCCGAAGCGCAGCTTTGCGCCAGCACGCCGGTGAGCCGCTCGTGCAGCCGCGTGCCGAGGCGCCGGCCCTCTTCAACATTCGCAACGCGCAGGGCCAGCGCGAACTCGTCGCCGCCCATGCGGCCGAAGCGGTCCCCGCGCCGGATTTCATGGGCCGCGAAACTGGAAAAGGCCCTGAGAACCCTGTCGCCCGCTTCATGGCCATGGGTGTCGTTGATCAGCTTGAAGTCGTCGAGATCGACGAAGGCGATCAGCAATGTCTCGTCCCGCACGCGGGCCGCTTCCACCATGGAGCGCGCCTCCGCCTCGAAGGCCGTGCGGTTCAGCGCGCCGGTCATGCCGTCCTGGCGGGCCATGCGCGCGGTGCCTTCGTAGAGCCGGCGGAAGCCCAGCACGATGAGAGCCACGACGGTGAAGGAAGTGGCGCGGATCAGCCCGGACACCAGGAAGGGAACGACGCCCGCCTCCCCGAAGAGCAGGGGATGGCGCGCATACATGCATCCGACGACGAGCGCGACGACGGCAAGGCCGCGCCTGGGGCCGAACATCCAGCAGGCGAGCGTCACCGGCAGGACGTAGAGGGAGCGCAGGTTGATCGCGTCGGCCGAGGCGAGGGTGAGGTCCGCCCACGCGATCGCCGCCACCGGCAGGAGGACGAGAGCCCAGCCCTGCCAGGCGGTGCGGCGCAGAAGCCACGCCGCGAACCGGTCGAAGGAGTCGAGGAGGTTCGCCGTGCGTACCCCGTTCATCTTGCTGGCATGGGCTGTCTCAGCCACTGGTGTCATCTTGGGGCTCGCGAGGGGACTGTCCGGGACGTCCGGCATTCGCGGGGTACAGCATTCTCGGCCCTCCGCGGAAGCGGAAGAGACACTTGTCACAGGATCGTTAAGGGAAACTTCTCCGCGCGCCTCCCTTGCCCCTCAAATATCGGTTCCCCGCCTCAAAGCCCCTGGACGAGGTCGCGCCAGGCCGGGTCTTCGCCGGCATCGCGCTCGCGAACGCCGAAGAACTGCGCGACAAGGCCGCCGTCCGCATCGAAGAGCTCGACCGAGGTCAGCAGCCCGAAGCTCGTCGGCTTCCTGACGGCGAAGGCCTCCGCCACCAGATCCTCGCGCAGGTGAAGGTCGAAGCCGGGATCGAGAACGTTGATCCAGGGACCCATCGCCTTCACCGTCTTCACCGGCCCGGTGTGGATCTGGATGCAGCCCCGGCTGCCGACGAAGCACATGATCGGAAGGCCCCCGGCCGCCGCCGCCTCGAGAAGCTTCGTGGCGGTGGCGGGGCCGAGCGCGCGGGCGTGCTCGTCGCCCATGACGGTCAGGGAGCCGCGACGGTCCAGCCCGTGCCGGCGCAGGAGGGGGAAGAACTCGTGCACGTCCTTCATGGCCGCGAAGTCGCGCCGGAACGCCTCGGTGTCCGGCGTTCCCTGCGGCGCCTCGGCGGGGTAGGGGGCCACCGCCAGCGGCTCCGGCGCGGGATCGGCGAAGCGCGTGCGCAGCGCCTCGAAGGCCGCCGCGTCGGAAGCGGGGCGCAGATGCACCTTGATCGCCGCCTCGCCGCTGGCGTCGAAGACCTGCACGCTGCGGCGCGGCCCCTTCTCGTCCGGGATCTCCACCGCGAAGGCATGGACCCAGTGCTTGAGGAACAGGCGCAGATCGAGCGGAGGATTGAGCACGAGGCCCATCTGCCCCGAAATGGTGATGGCGCCGAATTGCCCCACCTTCTCGTGCACGGCCGCCTCGTTGCGTGTCAGCGACATCACCTCGCCCAGCGCGGGAAGTGCCTCCACCAGCGCCGCCATGTCGGGGCGCAGTCGCACCACTTCCGGCCCGTCGTGGCGTGCCAGCAACTCGGCCTCGGAGAGGCCGAGATCGCGCGCCAGGTCGCGCGGGCGCCGGGGCGAGCGGAAGAATGGCGTGGGGGCTTCGGGAAGGTCCATGAGAGCCTCTAGAACGGGACCGCGCATTGCGGCAGGATGAAGGGCATGCCCGCCGGCGGAAGCGCGCCGACCGGGAGGCGAAGACGGAAGGCCCCGGCGATCAGATCGTCGGTGACGATCTCTCGCGGCGCGCCGTCGGCAAGGACGCCGCCCTGCGACAGGACGATCATCCTGTCGGCGAAGCCGGCGGCCAGGTTGAGGTCGTGCAGGACGGCGACGACCCCGCCGCCGCGCGCCGCGAAGTCTCGCGCGATCGAGAGGACCGCGATCTGGTGGCGGATGTCGAGGCTGGAGACGGGCTCGTCCAGAAATAGGAAGCGCGGCTCGCCGCCGCGCATTGGCTCGCCGATCTGGCACAGGACACGGGCGAGATGGACGCGCTGCTGCTCGCCGCCCGACAATTCGCCGTAGAAGCGGTCCGAGTAGCCGGCAAGATCGACCCGGGCGAGCGCGGCGAGGATGTCGGAGGCCTGGCTGCTCCGTCCGCTGGCCTCGAAGCCGATGCGCACCACCTCCGCCACGGTGAAGGGGAAGGAGAGCGCCGAGCTTTGCGGCAGAACGGCGCGCCGCCGCGCGAGGGCCGCCGCGGGCATGCGGGCGATGTCCATGCCGTCGATGAGGACGCGGCCCGAGGTCGGCGCCAGCTCGCCCGTCATTACCCTGAGGAGCGTGGACTTGCCCGCCCCGTTCGGTCCCACGATCACCGTCAGCGTGCCGGCGGCGATGGCGAGGCGGGTGGGCTCGAGCGCGGCGTGGCCGCGATAGGAGACGCTGGCGTCGTCGAGGAGGATCATCGCGCGCGCCCGTCAGATCTCGCTCACGCCGCGCCGGCGCAGGAGAATCCACAGGAAGACGGGCGCCCCGATGGCCGCCGTGATGATGCCGATCGGCAGCTCCGCCGGGGCGACCACCGTGCGCGCCACCATGTCGGCGGCCAGCAGCAGGATCGCGCCGAACAGGGCCGAGGCGGGCAGAAGGTAGCGGTGGTCGGGGCCGAGCCGAAGGCGCAGGAGATGGGGCACGACGATGCCCACGAAGCCGATCGTGCCCGACACGGCGACGGCCGCGCCCGTGGCGAGCGCCACCAGCACCACGGTCAGCCGCTTGAGCGCCTGCACGCGGATACCGAGGTGGAAGGCTTCCGCCTCGCCCAGCACGATGCCGTTGAGCCCGCGCGAGACGAAGGGGGAAAGGAGAAGGGCGAGCAGCATCATCGGCGCGCCCGCCATCAGCTTCGCCCAGGTTGCGCCGCCCAGGCCGCCGAGGTTCCAGAAGGTCAGGTCGCGGAGCTGCTCGTCGTCGCTGATATAGATGAGGAAGCCGGTGCCCGCGCTGGCGAGGGCCGCCAGCGCGATGCCCGCCAGAAGCATGAGCGCGACGGAGGAGCGGCCGGTGTGCGTGCCGATGCGGTAGATCACCAGCGTCGCGGCAAGGCTGCCCACGAAGGCGGCGACCGGCAGGGCGTAGATGCCCATGAGCGCGGCATAGGGCGCAAGCACGGTGCCCGACAGGACGATGGTGGCCACGGCCGCGAAGGCGGCGCCCGAGGAGACGCCGATCAGGCCCGGATCGGCCAGCGGATTGCGGAAGAGGCCCTGCATCATGGCGCCCACGGTGGCCAGCGACGCGCCGATCAGCGCGCCGAGCAGAACGCGCGGCAGGCGGATCTGCCAGACGATCACCGTGTCGGCGAGCGGGGCGACGTCGCCGTTCGGCCCGGCGAGGAGGATGCGCGCGACCTGCGCGGGCGAGAGCATGGCCGGCCCGACGCCCACCGCGACAATGAGCGTGGCCAAAAGCGCGGCGACGAGAACGACGATGGCGGCCCGGGCGCGGGCGCGCCGGTCGCCGAGAAGCGCGGAACCGTCGCGGCGGAAGGCCAAGGGGAACGCGCTAGCGGACATCGGCGCGCGTCTGAAGGCCGAGATCGGGATAGAGCTGGGCGGCAAGCTCGCGCAGCGCGGCCGGCGTGCGGGGGCCGAAGCCGAGGAGGTAGAGCGCATCCATGCGCAGCACCGCGCCGGCCTGGCCGGCGGGCGTGGCTGCCAGCGCCGGCACGCTCAGCGGGTCCGCGGCAGGCTCGGCCCCGCCACGGCTGACGGTCAGGATCACGTCCGGCTGCAACGCCGCCACGGCCTCCGAGGACAGGGTCTTGTAGCCCTTCGCCTCGGCGAAGACGTTCTCGCCCCCGGCCAGGCGGATGATGGCGTCCGCACCGGTGTCGCTGCCGGCGGCATTGGGGCGCCCGTCGACCAATGAGAGGATGAAGAGGACCCGCTTCTTGCGCTCGATGCCCGCAAGGTCGGCCTCCAGCGCCTCGAACTCCCGCGCTATGCCCGCGGCCATCGCCTCCCCGGCCTCGGCCTCGCCGACGGCCGAGCCGACCTCGCGCACCTTTTCCAGAAGCTCGGGCACGGAATGGCCCGTGGGCACGTGCCGCACCGTCACGCCGGCCGAGTCGATGAGGTCCACCGCCTCCTTCGGGCCGGCGCCCTCGTCCATCAATATGAGGTCGGGCGAGAGCGACAGGACGCCCTCGGCCGAGAGCGCGCGCATGTAGCCGACATCCGGCTTCTCGGCGAGGGCGCTGGGCGGGTGGAGGCTGGTCGTATCCACCGCCACGACCCTGTCCTCCTGGCCGAGCGCGTAGAGAATCTCCGTGATCGCCCCGCCGATGGAGACGATGCGCTCGGGCCGTTCCTGCGCGCCAGCGCCGGACAGGCCCGCGACGAGCACGGCGGTGGCGAGGATGGCAGAGGCGGGCAAGCGCATGGACGAGCGTCCCTTTCGAGCGGCGGGCAGGATGCTGCTTCTCCCATCCGCGCAAGATGGTCAAGCAACAATTCCGTCATTCTGTGGCAGATATAAGTATAGAACTCTTCTAAAATAGAACGACTACAATCTGGAACGATTCGAATGTGTCTTAAAAGTGGCATTTCAATTGACTCGAGGACATTTATGGAAGTAGTGGAGCCGAATTGAAGCGGATGCATAAGCATTCGTGGAATTCTTCAAAATATAAACACCCTGTGGTTGCGCTCAGCACAGTTTCGTCGAGGGGAATGAATATGCGTCCGATACGCGGTTTGATGGCGAGCGCGGCGGTCTGCGCGCTTCTGGCGGAGCCTGTCGCCGCGCAGACGGCGGCCGAGGAGGATGCGGTGGCCCTGCAGCCGGTCATCGTCCAGAGCGGGGAGGCCGGGGCGGCCGATGCCGGCGGCACTGCAACCACCAGCACCACGACGCGCGAGACGATCGACAACCGCCTGATCGATTCCATCCAGGATCTGGGGCGCACGGAGGAGGCGGGCGTCAGCTTCAACCGCAACACCCGCTCGGTCAACATTCGCGGCCTGGAGGGCGCGCGCGTGCTGACGACGATCGACGGCATCCGCGTGCCCTACCTCGCCGACGCCACGCGCGGCGCGACGGGCGGTGCCGACAGCTTCGACTTCAACACGCTTTCGGCGCTGGACCTGACGCGCGGCTCGGACCCGATGCTGGGCTCGGGCGCGCTCGGCGGCGTGCTGGCGCTGCGCACGCTGGACCCGGAGGACCTGCTGCTGGGCGGGCGCCGGATCGGCGTTCTCACCAAGAGCGGCTACGATTCGGCCGATGAGAGCTGGTTCACCGCCAATGCCGTGGCCATGCGCGCCGGCGACACCTACATGCTCCTTCAGGGTGGCTACCGGGGCGGCAGCGAGACCGGCAGCCAGGGCGATCTCGGCGGCATCGGCAGCACCCGCACCGAGCCCAATCCCCTCGACTACGACCAGTACAACCTGCTCGCCAAGGTGCACCAGTATGTGGAGGGCGGCCATCGCTTCGGCCTCGTCGGCGAGATCTTCAGCCGCGAGGACGACATCGAGACCCGCACGACGCAGACGGCGGCCGGCGCCTATCGCGAGGGCAACCATTTCTCGGGCGAGGAGGTCGAGCGCCGGCGCGTGGCCCTGACCTACGACTACGCAGCCCCCGAAACCGGCGGCTGGTTCGACGAGGGCTCGGCCGTTCTCTACTACCAGACGATCGAGCGGCATTCGACCGTGGACGCCATCCGCTCCACCTCGCCGACCGGAGAGTTCAGGCGCGACAACAGCCTCGAGGAGGAGACGTTCGGCTTCAACGGCGACCTCTCCCGCTCCTTCCAGATCGGAGAGACGCTGCATCGCCTGACGCTGGGAACGGAGCTGCGCACGGCCACCACCACGCAATATTCGGCCGGCGTCGACGGTTGCCCCGATGTGACGCCCTATCCTGCGGCCTTCCGGGCCTGCGCCAACCTGCACACCAACCAGGCCGACACGCCGGAGGTGGAGGGCAGCGCCATCGGGCTCTTCGCGCAGAACGAGATCGGCTTCCAGGGCGGGCGCCTGCGCGTGACGCCGGGGCTGCGCTTCGACTGGTACGAGGAGAAGCCGGGCCTGACGCCCGAATACGAGCAGAGCGCGGCCTATGACGGGACGCTGCCGCCCTCCTCGAGCGACACGGCCGTCTCGCCCAAGCTGCTGGTGGAATACGACCTCCTGCCCGAACTGACGGCCTACGCCCAGTGGGGCATGGGCTTCCGCGCGCCCACGGTGGGCGAGCTCTATTCCCGCTTCGGCGCGGTGGGTACCTATCTGCGCACCGGCAACCCGGAGCTTGAGGCCGAGATCAGCAACGGCTTCGATATCGGCCTCAAGCTCGGCACGGACGATCTCGGCGCCCATATCAACATCTTCCGCACCGAGTACGAGAACTTCATCGACGTGGTGCAGGTCGCGCCTCCGGGCGGGGAGTATCCGCAGGGCGGCATCTCCAGCTACTACAACATCCCGGACGCGCGCATCTCCGGCGTCGAGCTGGGCGCGCATGTGCGCTTCCTCGATTACTGGCGCGCGCGCGGCTCGCTGGCCTATGCCGAAGGGCGCAACCTGACGGACGACACCTATCTCGACTCCGTTTCTCCTCTCACCGCCATTCTGGGCCTCGGCTACGATCGCCAGGAGTGGGGCGGGGAGGTTTCCACCAAGCTCGCGGCGCGCCGCGACAGGGTGGACAACGGCTTCGTCGCGCCGGGCTACGGCGTGGTGGACGTGACCGCCTGGTACGAGCCCGCGCGCCTGCCCGGCCTCAAGCTGGCCGGCGGCATCTTCAACGTGCTGGACAAGACCTATTACGACGCGGTCAACGTGCCCGACAGCCGCGCGCAGCCGGACCTCTACTATTCGGAGCCCGGCCGGTCCTTCAAGCTGAACGTGAGCTACCGCTTCTAGGGGCATCTGCCCCTGCGAAAGGCCCGCCTTTCGCGCGATATCCCTTGATTGGCGCCGGCCGCGGGCTTCCCCGCGGCCGGCGTTTCGTCCTAATCCTGTGTCGCCGGCCGGTCGGCCGGCTGTCGACCAACGGCCACGGGAGATGTTCATTGGCTGGATCGCGCCTGCCCTTCACCTGCGAGAAGCGCCCGGCCTCCGGCGCGCTCGGGGTGGTTGTGACCAACGCGCCGCTGGGCTCGGCGGCCGGGGCGGAAATGCTGGCGGCCGGCGGCAACGCCATCGACGCGGCGGTGGCCGCGCTGCTGACGCTGACGGTGGTGGAGCCCATGATGGTCGGCATCGCGGGCGGGGGGCTCTCGCATGTGCGGCTGGCGGACGGGCGGCATGTCGTCATCGACGCGCTCTCCACGGCCGGCGCGGCGATGACGGCCGACATGTACGAGCCCGTCTCCGACCTGCCGCCGGACTATATGGAGACCCGCGAGCGCCGCAACCGCGTGGGGCCCTCCGCCGTCGCCGTTCCGGGCAATCTGCGCGGCTGGTGCCTGATGCACGAGCGGTTCGGCAAGCTGCCCTTCGCCGACGTGGCTGAGCCGGCCGCCCGCACGGCCGCGCGGGGCTTTACCGTCAGCCACTATCTGCACGGAGCGATCCGCGAGCACGAGGCGGACCTTGCCGCCGACCCCGAAACGGCGCGCCTGTTCCTGCCGGGCGGCGCGCCGGCCCGGCCGGGCGAGCGGATGGTGATGGGCGATTACGCGCAGAGCCTGCGCCTCGTGCAGGCCCACGGCGCGGCGGCGCTGCATGGCGGGGCGCTGGGCGCGGCGCTCGTCGAGCGGCTGGCGACCGGGGGCCCGGATGCCGGGCGGCTGACGATGGACGATCTGGTCGGCTATCGCGCGATGGAGCGCGAGGCGATCTTCGGCACCTATCGCGGCCATGAGGTTGCCGGGCCGCCGCCGCCGGCGTCCTCGGGCGTGCATGTGACACAGATGCTGAACATGCTGGAGACCTGCGACATGCGGGCGCTCGGCTTCGGCAGCGCCGAGAGCCTGCGCCTCCTGGCCGAGGTGATCCGCATCGCCTTCGAGGACCGGCGCGCGGCTTCCGGCGACCCGGACTTCGTGGATGTGCCGGTGGAGCGCTATACCTCCAAGGACTATGCCCGCGCCTGCCTTGCCCGGATGGCGCAGCCCGCGCGCTCGCTCGGGCCCGCGCTGCACGAAAGCGCCGATACCACCCACATCACGGTGGCCGACCGCGATGGCAACATCGTGTGCGCCACCCACACGATCAACGGCCTGTTCGGCGCGCGCATCATGGTGCCGGGCACGGGAATCATCCCCAACAACTACATGCTGAACTACGATCCGCATCCCGGCCGGGCCATGTCCATCGCGCCGGGCAAGCGGGTGCCGACCTCCATGGCGCCGATGATCGTGCTGAAGGACGGCCGGCCGCGCTTCGCGCTCGGCCTGCCCGGGGCGGTGCGCATCTTCCCCTCCGCCATGCAGGCGATCGTCAACCTGATCGACCATGGCATGGACTTGCAGTCGGCGGTGGAAGCGCCCCGGCTGTGGACGGACGGGCAGCATGTCGAGCTGGAGCCGGCCTACGCCGCGATGGAGGGCGCGCTTGCCGCCGCCGGGCACGAGGTGAGGCTGGTCAAGACCATCGGCGGGGGCATGAACGCCATCGAGTTCACCCCCGACGGCATGATGACCGGCGCGGCCTGCTGGCGTGCCGACGGGGTGGCGATGGCCCAGGGCGGCGGGCTGGCGAGGCCCGGCGTCCGCTTTCAGATCTGACGACGGACCGGAGACGTGACGATGACCCGACTGGTGATGCTCGACCCCGCCACGCCCGAGCGGCTGGAGCGCATCCGCCCCCTCCTGCCGGAGGGCTGGGACCTTTCGAGCGCCGCCTCGCGCGAGGCGGCGGACCAGGCGGCGGTGCTGGACGGGGCCGCCTTCGCCATCACCGGCGACGCGCCCGTGACGGCGGCGATGATGGCCCTGCCGGGCGTGAAGGCCATCCACAAATGGGGCGTGGGCTACGACAGCATCGACCTCGACGCCGCGCGCCGCAACGGGGTGCGGGTGCTGCGCACGACCGGCGCGAACGCCGTGGCGGTGGCCGAGACGACGCTCGGCCTCATCCTGGCGCTGAACCGCAACATCGTGCGCGGCCATGTGGGGCTTTCCGATGGCCGGTGGCGCAAGGGCGAGCTGGCCGCCAGCTCCATGCGCTTGTCGGGCCGCACGGTCGGCATCGTGGGCATGGGGTATATCGGCAAGGCGCTGGCGCGGCTCCTTTCGGGCTTCGGCTGCACGCTCCTCTACACCAAGCGCCTGCCCCTCGACCCGGAGGAGGAGGCCCGCATCGGGGCCCGCTACGCCTCGCTGGAGGAACTGCTGTCGCGCTCCGACGTGGTGACGCTGAACTGCGAGCTGAACGCCTCCACCCGCAACCTCATCAACCGCGAGAGGCTGGCGCTGATGAAGCCGGACGCGATCCTCGTCAATGCCGCGCGCGGGGGCGTGATGGACGAGGAGGCCGTCGCCGACGCGATCTCGGAAGGGCGCCTGCGCGGGGCGGGCGTCGATGTCTTCTCCATCGAGCCCGCGCGCGCCGACAACCCGCTGATGGGCCTGGAGCGGGTCATCGTCACGCCGCATATCGGCGCGGTCTCCGCCGATTCCTTCGTGCCGACGATGGAGCGGATGATCGCCAATCTGAAGGCCGTGGAGGACGGGCGCGAACCCAACGCCATCGACATCCTGGTGTAAGGGGCCGCGTTCAGGCCCCGGCGGGCGCGGCCAGGGGCCGCTCCCTCGGCAGGAAGCCGAGTTCGGGCGCGATCCTCGCCGCCACGCGGCGCGTCGTCTCGATGAAGTCGAGGACGATGGGCGAGGTCTCGCCCGTCGGCCACGCCACCACGAGGTCTATGGAGCGCGGCAGGTCCGCGATGGGGCGGAACTCCAGATAGGGCGAGCGGATATTGGCGATCCAGGCGGGCATGATCGCCGTGCCGAGGCCCGAGGCCACATGCGTGGCCACCGCCATGGTGTGCGTGCACTCGCGCACCACCCGCGCCTGGAGCCCGGCGCGCCTGAGCGCCGTCATCATGATCGTCGCGTAGTTGGCGCCCAGGATCGAGGCATAGCCGATGAGCGATTCGCCGAGGAAGTCCTCCAGGTGGACCTCGTCCTTCTCCGCCAGCCTGTGGCCCCTCGGCAAGGCGGCGACGAAGCCCTCGCTCATCAGGGTCTCCATCTGCATGAAGGCGGCGCGCTCGGTGGGGCGGATGAAGGCGATGTTGATCTCGCCCGTTTCCAGCGTGCGCAACTGCTCGCCCGTGCCGAGCGGCAGCACGTCCACGATCACGGCGGGCCAGCTCTTGCGGAACTCGGCCAGGATCGGCGGGATCACATGCGTCATCGCCACGCTGACGCCGGCGATGGCCAGGCGCCCGGTCTCCTCGCTGGACATGGCGCGGGTATGGGCGACAGCGCGCTCCACCCCGTCCAGGATCGTCCGCGCATGGCCGAGCAGCGTCTCGCCGGCCGAGGTGAGGCGCGTGCGCCGCGTGGTGCGCTGGAAGAGCACGACCCCCAGACGCTCCTCCATCTGCCGGATCTGCTGGCTGAGCGGGGCCTGGGCGATGCCGAGCCGCTCGGCCGCCCGGCCGAAATGCAGCTCCTCCGCCAGGCAGACGAAATAGCGCAATTGCCGAAGGTCGAATCCCGCATTCATATGTTTTCCATATCAAGTATGTGCGCGTTTACCAATTGATCCCACCGGGGACGCGTGTTTCGCTGGCTTCATCGTCGCCGGCCGAGGAACCCCGTTCCCTCCATGACACGCTTCTGGCTGATCAAACTGGCACGCACGATCCTGACGCTCTGGTTCGTCGTGACCTTCACCTTCATCGTCCTGCGCACCTCGGGCGACCCGGTCGTGGCGCTGCTCGGGGCGGATGCCATGCCGAACGAGATCGAGCAGTTCCGCGTGCAATGGGGGCTCGACCGCCCGCTGGGCGTGCAATACCTGCACTATGTGGCGCAGATGGCCACCGGCCAGTTCGGCGACTCCCTGCGCGACCACCGGCCGGTGCTGGACATCATCCTGGAACGGGTGCCGGCCACGCTCACGCTCGGCCTCGCCGCCTATCTCATGGCCGCGCTGGTGGGCATTCCGGCCGGCATCGTGGCGGCGCTGCGCCGGGGGCGCCTGATCGACCGGGCCATCATGGCTTTTGCCGTGTTCGGCTTCGCGCTGCCGAACTTCTTCCTCGGCATTCTCATGATCCTCCTCTTCTCGCTCGTCTGGCAGGTGCTGCCCTCCTCGGGGACGGGCACGATCTGGCACCTGCTCATGCCGGCCGCCACGCTTGGCACCTTCACGGCCGGCACGCTCGCCCGCTTCACCCGCTCGGCCATGCTGGAGGTACTTGAAAAGCCCTATATGCGCGCCGCCGCCGCCAAGGGCGTGCCCTTCGGCAAGCGCATCCTCCTTCATGCCTTCCCGAACGCGGCGATCCCGATCGTGACCATCGTGGGCCTCAATCTCGGCCAGCTCATCGCCGGCGCCATCGTGGTGGAAACCGTCTTCGCCTGGCCCGGCGTCGGGCGGCTTCTCGTCACGGCGGTCTCGCAGCGCGATCTTGCCCTCGTTCAGGGGCTGGTGCTCGTCATCGCCGTCACCATGGTCCTGGCCAACCTCATCGTCGATCTCACCTACGGGCTTCTCGACCCGCGCATCCGTGGAGGCGCGCGGTGAGCCGGCGTCCCTCCATCGTGGTGCTCCTTTCCGCCGCCGTCCTCGGCGCGGTCGTCCTCGTCGCGCTGCTGGGCAATGTCCTCACGCCCCATGCCGTCACGGGGCAGGACCTCCTCAACCGGCTGAAGCCGCCCGCCTTCCTCGGCGGGCCGGAGCAATATCCCCTCGGCACCGACCGGCTCGGGCGCGACATGGTCGCGCGGCTCGTGGCCGGGCTCCAGATGTCGCTGGCCGTGGCGCTGGCGGGCACGCTGATCGGGGCGGTGTTCGGCACGCTCGTCGGCTTCGTCGCGGCGCATTTCCGCGGCTGGGTGGAGGAGGTGCTGATGATGGTGGTCGATTTCCAGGCCTCGCTGCCCTTCATCCTCATCGCGCTGACGCTTCTGGCCTTCTTCGGCAATTCGCTGACGCTGTTCGTCATCCTGATGGGCATGTTCGGCTGGGAGACCTATGCGCGCCTGGCGCGGGGCGTGGTGCTTTCGGCCGCCTCGCAGCCCTATGCGCGCGCGGTGGTGGCGCTGGGCGCCCATCCCGTGCAACTCTACGGCAGGCACATCCTGCCCAACGTGGCCTCGGCGCTGATCGTGCAGATCACCCTGACCTTCCCGCAGATCATCCTCCTGGAGACCTCGCTCTCGTTCCTCGGCCTCGGCATCCAGCCGCCGAACGCCAGCCTCGGCCAGATCCTCGGCGACGGGCGCGACTATCTCTCCACCGCATGGTGGATCTCCGTCTGGCCGGGCGCGCTCATCTTCGTGATCACGCTGTCCATGTCGGTGCTGGGAGACGCGCTGCGCGACCGGCTCGACCCCATGCTCAAGCAGCGCACGAGCTGACGAACCATCCGCAACGACAAGGAGTGAGACCGATGATCACCAGACGCAGCTTCGGAAAATACTCACTGGCCGCCGGCGCGGCGCTCTCGCTCCCCGGCGGGCGGGCCTTCGCGCAGTCACGCCCGACCCTGACCGTGGCGGTGGACAATCTGTGGGCCAACATCAACACGATCAACGGCATCTCCACCACCACGCGCCGGTTCTTCCCCAACATCTATTCGCACCTCATCGAGCGCGACTACATGGCGGACGAGCAGGGGCTGGCCCTGAAGCCCGGCGTGGCGACGGAGTGGACGCAGGACGGCACCGTCTGGACCCTCAAGCTGCGCGAGGGGGTGAGATTCCACGACGGCGAGACCATGACCGCCGAGGACGTGGCCTTCACCCTCGGGCCCGAGCGGCTGTGGGGCGAGCAGCCCTTCGAGCCGCGCGGCAAGACCTTCACCGCCGGCTTCGTGCGCGTCGAGGCGCTGGACGATCTGACGCTCGAAATCGAGACGGACCGCGTCGATCCCTACATTCCCGGCAAGCTCACCGGCTATATCGGCTTCGTGGTGCCCAAGAAGGCCTATCTGGACAAGGGCGTGGACGCCTTCGGACAGGCGCCGGTGGGCTCGGGCCCCTACAGCGTGACCCGCTTCCGCTCCGGCGAAGTGCTGGAGATGGAGGCGTTCGACGATTACTGGGAGGGTCCGCCGCCGGCCGAGAGGATCGTCTGGACCATCGTTCCGGAGTTCTCCGGCCGCATGGCGGGCCTCGTCTCGCGCGAGTTCGACTTCATCGCCAACATTCCCACCGACCAGGAAGCGCAGCTCGAAAGCTACGACAATGTGACGGTGGCGCGCGCGCTGGCCGGCAACTACCCCGCCTTCGCCTTCAACTGCCGGGCGGACCCGGAGGACAACCCGCTGGTGGATGTCAACCTGCGCAAGGGCATGGTCCAGGCCATCGACATGGACACGATCGTGCAGGCCCTGTTCGGCGACACCACCTTCCACCCGGCGGTGCCCTTCAACTTCCCCGAATACGGCCCCTTCTACGACCCCGACATGCCCAACCCGCTGCCCTACGACGTGGAGGCCGCCAGGGCGCTGATCGAGCAGTCGGGCTATGACGGCCAGCCGCTGCGATGGCACATCACGCGCCAGTTCTACCCGAACTACGAGGCGGCGGCCGAGATCATGGTGGAGATGTGGCGGCAGGTCGGCGTCAACGTTCAGGCCGTGGTGCTCGACAATTTCGAGCTGGTCTATTCGCGCCCCTACCACCTGATGAACATGTCGATGTCCACCGACTTCATCCCGGGCGACCCGTACCAGCCGCTCTGGCTCGACTGGGGCCCCACCGCCAGCCGCTCCACCGCGCACTGGAAGACCTGGGACCCGACGCCGGACTATCTGGAGGCCGGCAGGGCGTTCGAGGAGGCCGTGGAGTTCGAGGACCGCAAGGCCGCCTATCTCAAGCTCTCGCAGGCCTGGCAGGACGTGACGCCGGGCTACTACATGTGGAAGAGCGTCTACAATTGGGGCCATCGCTCGGACATCGAGTTCTTCGCCCGGCCGGACGGCGAGATGCGCATGTTCGGCGACCATGTGACGCTGCCCGCTTGACCGCGCGCCCCGTGAAGCACGCCCTGAAGGAGATGACGGTCGCGGAGTTCCGCGACCGTCTCTCCCCCGACACGGTCGTCCTCCTGCCCTTCGGCAGCCACGAGGAACAGGGGCCGCACGCGCCCATGGGCGACTACATGCTGGCCGAGGCCATCGCGCTGAAGGCGGCCGAGCTTTCCGGCGCGCTGGCCGCCCCTTGCGTGCCCTTCGGCTATGCCGAGTTCTTCCGGGGCTTTCCCGGCGGCGTCCAGCTCCGCGCGCAGACCTTCTGCGCGGTGGTGGAGGACGTGGTCGGCGCCTTTCTCGATCACCGTATCGAGCGGCTCCTCATCCTCAACGGCCATTCCACCAATTCCAGCCTGATCGACCAGGTGCTGCGCAAGATCCGCCGCGAGCGCGGCGTGGCCGTCGCCTCGCTCGACCTCTGGCGCGCCATCCCCGACGATCTCTGGCGCGCCATCCACGGCGGGAACGCGCCCCGCGCGCGCGGCCACGGCGCCGACCCGATCACCTCCGTGGGCCTCTATCTCCATCCGCAGCTCATGCGCCCGGACCTGATGCGCCCCTCGGCGCCGGCCACCGCCTTCGGCCTGCCGGGCGCGAGCTGCGCGGGCGCGCGTTTCGAAGGCGTGCAGGTGAATCTGCCGCTGGACGCTCATGAGGTGAACGCCGACGGGATGCTGGGGGGCGACGCCTCGCTCGCCTCGGCCGAGGCGGGGCGGGCGATCTTCGAGCATCTGACGGGCCTGTGCGCCCGCCTCGCCTCGCATCTGCGCGACTGCGATCCGCGCCAGCCGCAGGCTTCCCCCACGCCGCAGGCCGCCTCATGACGCAGGCGCCGCTGCTCGACATCCGCAAGCTGTTCGTGCCGCTGCCCGGCGGCGCGGACCGGCCCTATGCCGTGGAGGACCTCTCCCTCACGCTCTCCAAGGGCGAGATCCTGTGCATCGTGGGCGAGACGGGCTCGGGCAAGTCGCTCACCGCCATGGCGACGATGGGGCTGCTGCCCACGAACCTGCCTCGCCCGCGCGGCGAGGTGCTTTTCGAGAACCGCAACCTCCTGACCCTGCCCACGGCCGAGCGCCGGCGCATGGCGGGCAGCCGCCTGGCGATGGTGTTCCAGGAGCCTGTGGCGGTGCTCAACCCCATCTACCGCGTCGGCGCGCAGGTCTCGGAGGTCTTCCGCCAGCACACGAAGCTGGGCGCGGGGGAGATTCGCGCCCGGGTGATCGACCTGTTCCGGGAGGTTCGCCTGCCGAACCCGGAGGAGATCCTGCGGGCCTATCCGCACCAGCTCTCGGGCGGGCAGTGCCAGCGCGTGATGATCGCGACCGCGCTGGCGCTGGACCCCGCGCTGCTGATCGCCGACGAGCCGACGACAGCGCTGGACGTGACGACGCAGGCGCAGATCCTCAAGCTGATGCTGGATCTGCGCGAGCGGCACGGCACCGGCATCCTCTTCATCACCCACGATTTCGGCGTCGTCGCCGAGATCGCCGACCGCGTGGCCGTCATGCGCCACGGGCGGCTGGTGGAGGTGGGCGCGGCGGCGCAGGTGCTGAACCGGCCCGAGGCGGACTATACCAAGCAGCTTCTGGACGCGGTGCCCCGGCTGCAACCGCGCGCCTCGCGCACCGGGCTCGGCGCCCCGGTGCTCAGCGCGCGGGGCATCGCCAAGATCTTCAAGGGCCGCACTTTCTTCGGCGCGGGGCGCGAGGTGAAGGCGGTCGACGATGTCGACATCGCCATCGCACGGGGCGAAACCGTGGGGCTGGTGGGCGAGAGCGGGTCGGGCAAATCGACGCTGGCGCAATGCGTCATCCGCCTGACCGAGCCCGACAAGGGCGACGTGACCATTGCGGGCGGCCGCTTCACCGGCCTGTCCGGCGCGGCCCTGCGCCACGCCCGCCGGCGGGTGCAGATCGTGTTCCAGGACCCCTATACCGCCCTCGACCCCCGCCAGGCGGTGGGCGCGGCCATCGCCGAAGGGCCGATGATCCACGGGCTGGCGCGAGACGAGGCGAAGGCGAGGGCGCGGGAGCTGCTGGAGGCCGTGGGGCTCGACCGCGCGGCGGCCGAGCGCTACCCGCACGAATTCTCGGGCGGGCAGCGCCAGCGCATCTGCATCGCCCGCGCGCTGGCCGTGGAGCCCGAACTCCTGATCGCGGACGAGAGCGTCTCGGCGCTCGACGTTTCCGTGCAGGCGCAGATCCTCGATCTTCTGGCCCGGATGCAGGAGCGCCTGCAATTCGGGATGCTGTTCATCACCCACGACCTGCGGGTGGCGTCGCGCATCTGCGACCGCATCGCGGTGATGCGCCATGGCCGGATCGTGGAAGAGGGCGAGCCGGTGCGGCTGTTCACCAACCCGCAGGAGCCCTACACGCGGGAGCTTCTGGCGACCGTGCCCGGCGCCGACTGGCAGGCGCCGCGCGCGAGCGGCGGCGAAAGGAGCGCGCCATGAAGAAATACCATATCGGCCCGGTGCCCGAGCAGATCGACCCCGCCCTGGCGGCGGGCCTCGGCGCGGTGGAGGTCGCCACGATCGGCCATTTCCGTCATCGCGGCTTCGTCAGCCATCGCCTGCGTCCCATCGCGCCGCTCGGCGGCGTTCTGGTGGGCACGGCGATCACGGTGGCCATTCCGGGCACGGATTCCACGCTTCTCCACCACGCCATGTCGGTCGTGCGGCCGGGCGACGTCGTCGTCATAGACCGGCTGGGCGATACGCGCCACGCGTGCCTGGGCGGCGGCGTGGCGCTGGCCGCGAAGGTGGCCGGGGCCATCGCCGTGGTGCTGGACGGCCCTTGCACCGATGCCGAGGAGATCGTGGAGGTCGGCCTGCCCGTCTTCTGCACCGGCGTTTCGGGAATCACCACGCGCCTGAACGATCTGGGCGGCAGCCTGAACCGGCCGGTTTCCTGCGGCAATGTCCCTGTCCTGCCGGGCGACGTGGTGATGATGGACGATTGCGGGGTGCTGGTGCTGCCGCCAGACGAGGCGTTCGAGGTGCTGGAGGAGGGCGCGGCGCGGCAGGCGCGCGCGGGCCGCAACCGCGGCCGCGTCGAGGCGGGCGAGAAGCTGGGCGAGTTGTCCGGCGCCAGCCGCCTCGTGGCGGCGGCGCTGGAACCGCAGGGCTGATTGGAGTCCATACCCGGCGTCAGACGAGATACTGCACATGCAGCCTGCCATGGAGGGGGGAAGGCGCCACATGGGCCCGCACCCCGAAGACCGATGCGATCATCGCCTCGCTCAAGACCTCCTCCGGCGTGCCTTCCGCCACCAGCCGCCCCTCCTTCAGGATGGCGAGCCGGTTGCAGAACATGGCCGCGAGGTTCAGGTCGTGGAGCGCCAGCACCGTGGTGACGGGCAGTTCCGCCACGAGCTTGAGGATTTCGAGCTGGTGCTGGATGTCGAGATGGTTGGTGGGCTCGTCGAGGAGGAGGTCGGTCGGCTCCTGCGCCAGCGCGCGGGCAAGGTGAACGCGCTGCCGCTCGCCCCCCGAAAGCGTGTGCCAGAGCTGGCCCTGCCGGTCGGCCAGCTCCACGCGGGCGAGCGCGCGTTCCACGATCTCGTCGTCGGCCCGCGTCCAGGGCGAGAGGGGCGAGCGGTGCGGGATGCGCCCCAGCCGCACCACGTCCAGCACCGTGACGTTGGCCTCGGTCGTGGCGTGCTGCTCGACCAGCGCGATGCGCTGCGCGAGCCGGCGCCGGCTCATGCGCCCCACCGCCGCCCCGTCCAACTCGACTGCGCCGGCGGCGGGCGCGCGAAGCCCGGCCAGAAGCCGGATGAGCGAGGACTTGCCCGAGCCGTTGGGGCCCAGAAGGCCGAGCGTCGTCCCCGGCGCGGCCTTCAGCGTGACGCCGTCCACGATGATCTTCCTGCCGGCCTTCCAGACCACGGAGCGCGCCGAAAGCGTCACGGCGCGCGCCGCCCGCGATAGAGGATAACGGCGAAGAAGGGCACGCCGACCAGCGCCGTGACGACGCCGATCGGCAGAACCTGCTGGGGCAGGATCACCCGCGAGACGATGTCGGCGAGCACCATGAAGATCGCTCCGGCCAGCGTGCACACCGGCAGGAGCCGGATATGGCGCGGCCCCACGATGAACCGGGCGGCATGGGGAATGACGAGGCCCACGAAGCCGATGGACCCCACCAGCGACACCATGGTGGCCGTCATCAGCGCCGTGACGAGGAAGAGGACGAAGCGCACGGTGCGCACCGGCACGCCGAGGGAGGCGGCGGCATCCTCGCCGAAGGCGAAGGCATCGAGCGAGCGGGCATGGCGAAGGCAGACGACGAGCCCGACCCCCACCACGCCGGCCGCGAGCCCCGCATCCGACCAGCGTATGCCCGAGAAGCTTCCCAGCAGCCAGAACATGACGCTGCGCGCCTGCTCCGCGTCGGCCGTGGTGGTTACGATATAGGCGGTAAGCGCGTTGAAGAGCTGGGATGCCGCCACGCCCGCCAGGATCGTGCGCTCCGCGATCCCGCCCGCGCCGCCCGCCAGGAGAACGACGAAGAGAAAGGCGAGCACCGCCCCGGCGAAGGCGCCGGCCGAAAGCGTCACGGAGCCCGCGCCGAAACCGAGCAGCATGACGCAGACCGCCCCGGTGGAGGCGCCGGCGGAGATGCCCAGCACATAGGGCTCGGCCAGCGGATTGCGCAGGAGCGACTGGAGGATGGCGCCTGACAGCGCCAGTCCCGCCCCGCAGCATGCCGCCACCAGCGAGCGGCTCAGCCGGTAGTCCCAGATCACGCTTTCCTGGATGCGGCTCAACTCGTGCTCGGTCCAGCCGAGCCGGTTCGTCACCGCCGCCAGCGTCGTCTCCAGTGGGATGGGCATTTCCCCGATGCCGACGCCAAGGGCGATGGCGAGCGGCAGGAGACAGCCCGAGAGTGCCAGGAGGACGCCGAGCCAGAGGCCGGGCCGCCGGTCGATGACCGTTCTCAATCGAGGAGCCCGAAGCGCTCGATCGAGGCGGCGAGGGTTTCCAGCCCGTCGATCGTGCGGATGGTGGGGTTCATGGCCTGGGCGTCCATCTCGACGATGCGCCCTGACCGGACGGCGGCAAGCTCGCGCGCGAGCGGGTCGGTTTGCAGAAAGTTCCGCTTCACCGCCGGGTCGTCGCTCGGCTGGTTGCGGCGGCTCATCGCCCCGATGACGATGATGTCCGGATCGGCGGTGGCGATGGCCTCCCAGCTCACCAGCGGCCATTCAGCCTCGGTCGCGATGACGTTGCGCAGTCCGAGCGTTGCGGCCATGTAGCCCGAGGCCCCGTTGCGCCCGGCCACCCATGCGTCGCCGGCCACCTCGGGGCTGGAGAACCAGAACAGAACCGAGGTGTCCGCCGCGTGGCGCGAGAGCCGCCGGCGAACGGCGTCCTCGCGCGCCTCGAACCGGGCGATCAGCGCCCGCCCGCGCTCGCTTACGTCGAAGATCGCGGCAAGCTCGGCGATTTCCCGGTAGAGGAGGCCGGGGTTCCACAGATCGGCCCTCGAGCCGTCGGCGCGGGCGTTGCCGGTGGTGGCGCAGTCGGTCGGCGAGATGTAGCTCGGCACGCCGAGGTCGGCGAACTGCCCGCGCGTGCCCACGCGGCCCTCCGGGCCCACGGCCGAGAGGAACTGCACGGCGATGACATCGGGATCGGTGCCCACGACCGCCTCGAAGCTGGGCTGGCTGTTGGCGAGGCGTGGCACGCGCGCATTCTCTTGCGCGACACGTTCCAGGACGGGCGACACCCATATGGCGGTGCCCACCATGCGCTCGGCAAGGCCGAGGAGAAGCATGATCTCCGTGCTGTTCTGCCCAAGGCCCACGGCCCGCTGCGGCGGGGCCTCGAAAACGACCTCCATCCCGCAATTCTCGATGGCGAGCGGATAGGAGGTCTGCGCGGCCGCGCCTCCCGCCAAAGCGGCGAGAAGCAGGGGGCCGGCGAAAAGACTGGGAAGACGCATCGAAACCTCTCGTGATGCAGTTCGCGGCGGACGAACGGCACTCCGAAGGCGGTGCGCGGGGAGAGGTCATGCCGCGGGCCGGCGACGAGGGCCCTGGACAGAAGGGCGGCCCCGGACGGCGCGCCCCAACCCCTGCCGACACACCTCGTCCGGCTTGCTGGTCGTCGTCCCGGCAGGTCTCCTGGCTCGCGGCTCGAGCGCCTCCCGTCCCCTTCCCGGCGCGAGCCAGTGGCATGGACGGCAGGCTTGCCGCTTACAGTTGCGAGGGCAGCCCCGGCCTCGGACCCCGAAGGATCCTCACCGCGTTCCCTTTTCATCCGCGTTCGATAGCGGAACCGTGACCGCCCCTCATAGGCCGCCGGAAGGCGAATGCGCAAGGGACGCCGGGCCTCCTCGGCGCCGTCCGGGGGCGATTCGTTAATCGGATTCGCATAATACTCGCGTCGCGAACTTGACGGCGACCACAACGCGACAATGTCGAGGGAGAAACAGCAAGGACCGGGCCCTGGGCCGGGGCGCTGGGGCGACGCCGGCTCGAACTGGACTTTTCTCGACGATGCACCTTGGACGACAAACCCGCTACTGGATCGTTCTGGGTATGCTGCTCGTTGGCTTCTGCGGCATCTGCGTGCTCACCCTGGTCGAGCTGCGGCGCGATAGCTGGACGAATGCGATGACGGGCGCGCGCAATCTTCTGACCGTTCTTTCGCAGGATATCGAAAGCAATATACGAGCCTATGACAGGGCGCTGACTGCCGTTCAGCAGAAGCTGGCCGATCCGCGCATCGACGAGCTGACCCCGGAGTTGCAGGAGCGCTTCCTCTTCAGCAGCACGCTGATCGAGCCCTATTTCGTCGGGCTCTTCGTCATGAACGCCGAAGGCGAGATCATGCACGACGCGGGCAGCGTCGGCCCCCAGGCGCAGAACTTCTCCGACCGCGCCTATTTCCAGGTGCACCAAAACGGGCAGGCGAGCGGGCTGTACATCAGCACCCCGTTCGAGCCGCGCCGGCACGTCGCGGACACGGTCATCGCGCTCAGCCGCCGCATCGACGCGCAGGACGGTTCCTTCGACGGCATCGTCGTGGGCATCGTGCGGCTCGCATATTTCCACGAGCTGTTCCAGACCGCGCAGCTCAAGCCCGACGATTCGATCAATCTCTTCACCGCCGGGGGCGTGATGCTGATGCGCAGCCCCTATCTGGAAAGCCAGGTGGGGCGCGACATGTCCGCTTCCGAGAACGTGCGGCGCTTCCAGGCCGCGCCCTCGGGCGAGTTCTCGGGCATCGCGGCGGTGGACGGCGTCGCGCGCGTCTACAATTTCGTCCATGTGGGGGATCTGCCGCTGATCCTGAACGTCGCCCTCTCGCAGGAGGGGATATTCGCGCCGTGGCGCGCGCAGGCCGTGCGGATCGGCGCCGTGCTCCTTCTTCTGTGCGTGTTGGCCGTGACGCTGGCGGTGTTCATCCACCGCGAATTCGCCCGGCGAAGGCGGGCCGAGGCAACCATGCGCAGAAGCGAGGCGCAGTATCGGCTGCTGGCCGACAACGCCACCGACGTGATCATCCGGCTCGATCGCGATCTCGTGCGCCGCTATGTCTCGCCAGCCTCGCTGCACGTGCTCGGCCTCGCGCCCGAAGAGCTGGTGGGCAAGCGGACGAAGGAAACCATCCATCCCGACGACTGGCCGCTTCTGGAGAGCGTCGTGCAGGGGGTGCGCGATTCGGGCACCCAGGCCGAGGCGATCTATCGGCTCCGGCACCGGGACGGGTCCTTTGTCTGGGTGGAGGGCCGCTACAATTTCGTGGCCGAGGACCAGGGCTTCATCGTCGTACTGCGCGACATCACCAAGCGCAAGTCGGCGGAGATCCGGCTGGCCGCCGCCCATGCCGAACTCGCCACGTTGGCCAACACGGACGGGCTGACGGGCCTTGCCAACCGGCGGCGGTTCGACGAGGCCCTGCATGCGGAGCACGAGCGGGCGATGCGGGACGGCGCGCTCCTGTCCCTGCTGCTCATCGATGTCGATCGCTTCAAGCGCTTCAACGACCGCTATGGCCATCAGGCCGGCGACGAATGCCTGCGGCGCGTGGCCAGGGCGATCGAGTCCTGCCTGCGGCCGGGCGATCTGTGCGCCCGCTATGGCGGGGAGGAGGTGGCCGTGCTCCTGCCGGGCGTGGACGAGGCCGCCGGGGCGCGGATCGCCGAACGCATCCGCCGGGCGGTGGAACTGCTGGACATCCCGCACGAGGGCAACGAGGCTTCGGGCGGCCGTGTGACCATCAGCATAGGCTGCGCCACCTTCGATCCCGCTCGCGCGCCCGCCGATGGCGAGGACGCGGCGCTCGTGGCCGAGGCCGACCGCCTCCTCTACGAAGCCAAGCGCACCGGGCGCAACCGTGTCGTCTCGCAGGGCTCCATCGGTTCCGGGCCGGGCATTCCCATCCCGGAGCGGGAGGAGGAGCGTCTCGCGACCGTGGACGCCTATCGGGAGGCGGCGCGCGCCGTTCCTTCGGAAAGCCTCGACCTTGTAGCGCGCCGCGCCGCGCAACTGCTCGACGCGCCTGTCGGCTTCGTCTCCCTTGTCGGCGCGGACGATGTCACGCTGATCGGCCGCCATGGGCTGGACGCCGAGAGCGTTCCCCGGGAGGTCGCCTTCTGCGTGCATACGATCTGTGGGCAGGAGCCGCTCGTCGTCGCGGACGCGCGGGACGATCCCCGCTTCCGCGGCAGTCCCATCGCGAGGGGCGAGGGGGGAATGCGCTTCTATGCGGGCGCGCCGCTGCTCGATCCGCAAACAGGCCAGGCGATCGGCGCGGTCTGCGTGTCCGACGTGCAGCCGCGCAAACCTTTGCTGCCTTCTCAGCGCGATATCCTGAAGGACCTGTCCGGGCAGGTGGTCAAGCAGATGAAGCGATAGGCGCCGCCTGCGCGGGGTGCTCCCTCAGCGCCAGCCCAGCCCGGGCGCGACATGGCGCAGGATCGCCTCGATCACATGGGCGTTGTAATCGACGCCGAGCTGGTTCGGCACGGTGAGGAGCAGGGTGTCGGCCTCGGCGATGGCCTCGTCCCTCGCCAGTTCCTCCACCAGCCTGTCGGGCTCGGCGGCATAGGAGCGGCCGAAGATCGCCCGCGTGTTCTCATCGATGAAGCCGATGGAATCCTCCTCCTTGCCGCGCCCGAAATAGGCCCTGTCGCGGTCGTCGACGAGCGCGAAGATGGAGCGCGAGACGGAGACGCGCGGCTCGCGATTGTGCCCGGCTTCCTTCCACGCCTGGCGATAGGCGCGAATCTGCCTGGCCTGCTGGACGTGGAAGGGCTCGCCCGTCTCGTCGTCCTTCAGGGTGGAGCTTTGCAGGTTCATGCCCATCTTCGCCGCCCAGACGGCCGTGGCGTTGGAGCCCGAGCCCCACCAGATGCGCTCGCGCAGGCCCGGCGAATGCGGCTCCAGCCGCAGGAGGCCGGGCGGGTTGGGGAACATGGGGCGGGGGTTCGGCTGGGCGAAGCCCTCGCCCTTCAACATGTCGAGGAAGACCTCCGCATGGCGGCGGCCCATGTCGGCGTCGCTCTGCCCCTCGGCGGGCTGGTAGCCGAAATAGCGCCAGCCGTCGATCACCTGCTCGGGCGAGCCGCGGCTGAGCCCCGGTTGCAGCCGGCCGCCGGCGATGAGGTCTGCCGCGCCGGCATCCTCGGCCATGTAGAGCGGGTTTTCATAGCGCATGTCGATGACGGCGGTGCCGATCTCGATGCGGCTCGTCCTGGCGCCCACGGCCGCAAGAAGCGGGAAGGGGGATGCGAGCTGGCGAGCGAAATGGTGCACGCGGAAATAGGCGCCGTCCGCGCCCAGCTCCTCGGCTGCGACCGCCAGGTCGATGGATTGCAGGAGCGCATCGCCCGCCGAGCGCGTGCCCGATTGCGGCGAGGGCGACCAGTGCCCGAAGGAGAGAAAGCCGATCTTCTTCATGGAATTGCCGTGTGTCCGTCGAGCATGGCTGGGATGGGCGCTTATGTGATGCATCCCGCGCCCGTCCGCCAGCGCCATACGGGCGACGGGGGGCGAACACTATGTTCAGCCCGGGCCTCATTGCACGGCAAGGCTCGCGCTTCCAAGCAGGCCCGCGCGGCGCTTCAGTCCCGCGGCGCGATCGCCTGCCAGGCCTCGTAGGCGGCCAACACCGTGCGCATCTGCGCCTCATGGCCGAGGCGGAAGGCCTCGCCGTAGATCGTCTCGTCGGGATATTCGGTGATCAGCGTCACGGGCACCGCGTGGCGCGTGTCCTCGACCACCGTCACGGGGAAGCCGGACATGATCTCGAAGCCCAGCTCGCCGGCATGGATGCGATAGAGGGCGATCTGCTGCTCGTTGAGGGCGAGGAGGCCCGGCACCTCGGCAAGGCGCGCGGTGACGGCGCGGGCGAGGCGCCAGGATTCCTCACCGAAGCCCGGGTGATGGCGCAGCACGAGGAAGAAGCCCTTCGGCACCGTCCAGAGCGCGAAATTGCGCGGCACATAGCCCGTCAGCGGGCGCGTCCATTCATGGGCGGGGTAGCCGTGGAGATTGACGTGGAGGCCGGGCCGGGCCCGCTCGACCAGCGCCTCGCGGGCCGAGCGCTCATGGAGCTGCATGCCCTGCCGATACTCCAGGTCGTCGCCGAGCGCGGTGTAGCGCGCGGCGTGGTGCATGTGGCGTGGCTGCGTGCGGCGCAGCCGGGCGCACAGGGCGTAGCCGTCGGGGTTTTCCAGCGGCAGGACGGCGAAATGCGCGCCGTCCCGGTCCGCCAGCACCCTGGCGGCGCGCAGCGCCCCCACGACCCCGGTGGGCTCGTTGGCGTGCTGCCCGCCCGAGACGAGGACCAGCGCGTCCGGGCCCTCGCGATAGCGGCCGGCAACGGCGCGTCCGCACACGGAGCGCCCGCCGAGCGCCTCCCCGCCGAGGGCATGGAGCGCGGCCTCGACATCGGCCACCGAAAGCGGCTCGCTCGCCTCGTCGAGCGGCTGCGAGGGCGCGGCTGGCTCCTCCTCCCGCTCGTGCGGGCGAAGGGAGATGCGCAGGCTCGCCGGCCCTTCCGAAAAGCCGATATCGGGCACGATGCGCCCCGGCTGGAGGCCGCGATCGCCCGAGGGGCGGCCCGAGCGCGCCTGGAAAATCTCAAGGCCCGAGAAGTAGAGGTCCTCGTGAAGCGCCTCGGTCAGGCTCACGGCTTCCTCGCCGATGGCCAGCGGGCGGTCGGGAACCGGCAGGCTCGCCTCGATCCGCAATTCCTCGAAAAAGGGCTCGGCCACGCCCCAGTCATGGCCGGCGATGGCCGAGACCGCCGTTTCGAACAATGCCTCGAACTCGGTCTCCAGCCGCGCGTCCTCCACGGGCGCGCCGTCGCGGAACGTCCGCAGCCAGCCCGTCGGGGACAGGACGCGCACCCCGGTGTGATCGACATGCACCCGGTTGGGCGCCTCGACGGCCACAATGCGCGCGCTCCCGTCCTGGCCCGTCAGGGTCACGTCGTAGCGAAGGGCGTCGTCCTGGCGAGGGGAGAAGGAGAGGGGAATGTCGACGAGGCCCGCCAGCGGATAGGCCTCCAGGAGGAAGCGCCGTTCCTCCGCCTCGCGATGGACGGGATAGGCGATGTGGACCGAGCGCGCGCCGGTGAGGTCGATCTCTTCCAGGAAGGCGTGCACGAGCGGCTTGTAGGCCGAGCGCAGGCACGCCTCGACGCCTTTCTCTGCGAGCTTCGCCTCGCCTTCGCGCCGGGCCGCCTCGCCCTCGAAGAGCCAGGCCTCGAGGCGCAGGCCCGGCATGTCCTCGAAACGGGCCAGGAGCGCGTCCAGCGTGCGCGGGAAGGTGCGGGCGAGGGAAAGCGTCATCGGCTGGTGCGTCCGGTCGGGTCGAGCCTGTCGCGCAGCCAGTCGCCGAGAAGGTTCAGGCCGAGCACGGTGAAGAGGATGGCAAGGCCCGGGAAGACGCTGACCCACCAGGCGGTCTGGAGATAGGTGCGCCCGTCCGCCAGCATCCCGCCCCAGGAGGGGGTGGAGGGATCGACGCCGAGGCCGAGGAAGGTGAGGCTCGATTCGAGGAGGATGTTGTTGGCCACGTTCAGCGTCACCAGCACGATCACCGGGCCCATGAGGTTCGGCAGGAGGTGGTGGCGGATGAGGTTGAAGTCCGAGACGCCGAAGGAGCGGGCCGAGAGCACGAATTCGCGCTCGCGCAGCGTCAGCACCTGCCCGCGCACCAGCCGCGCATATTGCACCCATTGCGACACGATCATCAGGAGGATGATGTTGACGAGCCCGCCGCCGATGATCGCCATGAAGGTGATGGCCAGGAGGATGAAGGGCAGGGCGAGCTGGATGTCGGCGAAGCGCATCACGATCACGTCCCAGACGCCGCGGTAGAAGCCCGCGACGAGGCCCATGGCGACGCCGATCACCACGGCCCCGGCGACGGAGAGGACGCCCACCGCCAGCGAGATGCGCCCGCCCGTGATGACGCGCCCCAGGACGTCGCGGCCGAGCGGATCGGCGCCGAGAATGTGGTTCCAGTCCGTGAAGGGCGCCGTCAGGCGCGCCATCAGGTTCACGCCCATGCCGCCATCGGGAAACAGCCAGGGCGAGAGAAGGACGGCGAGCGTCATGCCGCCGGCCAGCACGAGGCCGGCGACGAGCTCGAAGGAGCGGAAGGGCGAGGCGCGGCGGGGGCGCTCTGCGGCAAGGCTCATCGCGCCTACTCCGTGCGGATGCGGGGGTCGACCAGCCCGTAGGCGATGTCGACGATGAGGTTCACAAGGACGATGAGCAGCGACAGGACGACGATGACGCCCTGCAGGACCGGATAGTCGCGCCCCGCCACCGCGTCGAAGGCCAGCGTGCCGAGCCCCGGCCAGTTGAACACGCGCTCCACCACGACGATGCCGCCCAGAAGCCCGCCGAACTGAAGGCCGAGATAGGTGATGAGCGGGATCGCGCAATTGCGCAGGGCGTGCTTGTAGAGCACCACGCGCTCCGACAGACCCTTGGCGCGGGCCACCGTCACATATTGCTGCTGGAGGGTCTCCAGCATGGCGGTGCGCACGAGGCGCACATTCGTCGCGGTCAGGATGATGCCCATGGTCAGCGCCGGCATCACGAAGCTCTGCCAGCCCTCCATCCCGCTGGGCGGCAGCCATTGCAGGCCGATGGAGAAGACCAGCACCAGCATGATCGCCAGCCAGAAATTGGGGAAGGAGAGGCCGACGAGGGAGAGGACGCGGATCACCTGGTCCGGCCAGCGGCCGCGCCGCGTGGCGGAGGCGACGCCGAGCGGAATGGAGATGACGATGGAGACCAGGAGCGAGGCGAAGGCGAGGGAGAGGGTGGCCGGCAGCGCGCGGGCGATGAGCTGCATCACCGGCGTGCCGCCCATGAAGGAGCGGCCCAGATCGCCCGTGAACAGGCCGGCGAGGAAGTCGAGATACTGCACGTGGAAGGGCCGGTCGAGGCCGAGGCCGATGCGGATGCGCTGAAGGTCGGCCTCGGTGACGCTGCCCGCGCCCTGGCTCAGCATCAGGGCGGGATCGCCCGTCATGCGGATCGCATAGGCCACGATCAGCGTGACGGAGACGACGACGAAGATCGCCTGCAGGAAGCGTTTGATGAGGAAGCCGGCCATCGATCCACCTTGGGAGCGCAGGAGCCCGCCCCGCTGGAAGGGCGGAGCGGGCGATACGTCGGAAAAACTACTCGACGGTGACGTCGGTCAGCCGCAGGCGGCTGTCCGGGGGCGCGACGAAGTTCTTCACGCGCGTGTTGATCGCGTAGATCTGGTTCAGGTTGTAGAGCGGCATCTCGATGGCCTGCTCCGCCACATAGGCGGCGATCTCGTGCAGCACGCGTTCGCGCTCGGCCGGATCGGTCATGCCGCGCTGGGATTCGAGCAGGGCGTCCAGCTCGGCATCCTCCCCATAGGGGTTCCAGCGCTCTCCCGTGTGGTACATGAGGTAGGCTGTGTTGTCGTAGTCGAAGGTCCACGCGCCCCAGGTCTGCTGCCACATCGCGCCCGTGCGGCCCGCCGGGATGATGTCGTTGAGAAGGACATTGGTCTCGTAGGGTTGGATGTTGGCCGTGACGCCCACCGCCGCCAGATAGCTCGCCACGACCTGCGCGACCTCGTTGAAGGTCGAATCATTGCCGCGAATGTCGATCTGGACGCTCGCGCCCGGCTCCACGCCCGCCTCCTCCAGAAGCGCCTTGGCGCCCTCGGGATCGAAGGGGATGGCCTCCAGCGAGGGGTCGTTGCCGAAGGTCTGCTCGGACTGGAAGGAGGCGATGGGGCGGGCCTGGCCGGCGAGGATGGCCTCGATGATCGTGGCCCGGTCCACCGCCATCACCAGCGCGCGGCGCACGCGCGGATCGGCGGTGATGCCGTCGCGCGTGTTGAAGCGCAGGGAATAGACCGTGGGGCCGGGCACGGAGACCAGCTCGAGGTTCGAGGCGCTCTCGATGGTGGGGATCGAGCCGATGGGCACGGAGGGCGGGATCACCATGTCCACGCGGCCGGACTGAAGCTCGGCAAGCGCGGTGGAGGGCTCGGTGATGAAGCGGAAGACGACGCTTTCCAGCTTGGGCGCCTCGCCCCAGAACTCTTCGTAGGGCTCTAGGTTCACCGAATCGCGCGCCGCATAGGCGGTCATGCGGAAGGGGCCGGTGCCGACCGGGTTGGTGTTGAAATGCTCGTCGCCGTGTTCGGCGATGTAGGCCGGCGGCACGATCATCGCGCCGTAGCCGGAGAGCTTGGTGAGCAGCACCGGGTCCGGGCGCGAGAGCTTCATCTCGACCGTGAGCGGATCGACGATCTCGACGCTCTCGATGGCGTTGTAGTTCGATTGCTGCGGGCCGGCCGCGCCATCCTCGCCCAGGAGGCGGTCGAAGGTGAACTTCACGGCCTCGGCGTCGAAGGGCTCGCCATTGTGGAAGGTCACGCCCTCGCGCAGGGTGAAGCGGTAGGTGAGGCCGTCCTCGCTGATCTCCCATTCGGTCGCGAGGGCGGGCACGATCTCCAGCTCGGGCGTGCGCGCCACGAGGCCGTCGAAGACATTGTTGGCGACCGCCGACCAGTTGACGAGGAAGGTGTCGATCGGGTCCCAGCTTCCCGGATCCTGCGGGGAGGAGATGGTCAGCGTGCCGGCGGGCTGGGCCTGCGCGGCGGCGGCGAACGCGAGCGCGCTCGTCAGAAGGGCGCCCTTGAGGGCCCGGTTCCAGCTTTTCATGCCATTCTCCTTCCTGAGGGGGACGTTCAGTCTTCCACGGCCACGAAATGGCCGGGAGCGATCTCGCGATGGGCCAGGATCGCCGGGCCGGCGCCCACGGGGCGCACGGGGCTCGGGATCTCGCCTTCCAGAAGCGGCAGGCGCTCGCGCCGGCCGGGCTCGGCCACCGGCACGGCGGAGAGCAGGCGGCGCGTATAGGGGTGGGCGGGCGTCTCGAACACCTGCGCCCGCGAGCCCATCTCCACGATCTGGCCGAGATAGAGAACCGCCACGCGGTGCGCCATGCGTTCCACCACCGCCATGTCGTGGCTGATGAAGAGGTAGGCCAGCCGGCGCTCTTCCTGGAGCCCCATGAACAGGTCGATGACCTGCGCCTGCACCGACACGTCGAGGGCCGACAGCGCCTCGTCGGCGATGATGAGCCTGGGGTCGCAGCTCAGCGCCCGCGCGATGCAGATGCGCTGGCGCTGGCCGCCGGAGAACTGGTGCGGATAGCGCGAGGCGTGCGCCGGATCGAGCCCCACCTTGACGAGCAGCTCCTCCACCCGCGCGCGGATCGCCCGTCCGTCCTTCAGGATGGCGTGGGTGCGGATCGGCTCGGCGATGGAGAAGCCCACGGTCTTGCGCGGGTCCAGCGAGGCGAAGGGGTCCTGGAAGATGTACTGGATCTCGCGCTTCAGCTGGCCCGCCTCGGCGCCGGTCATCGCGTCCACCGGCCGGCCCTCGTAGAGGATGCGCCCGCCCGTGGCCCTCTGGAGGCCCTGGAGCGTGCGCCCGATGGTGGACTTGCCCGAGCCCGATTCGCCGACAAGGGCCAGCGTCTCGCCGGGGCGGATGTCGAAGCTGACCTTCTCGGCGGCGTGCACGCGGTGCGTGGCCCGCCCGAAGATGGTCTTGGCCACGTCGAAGCGCACCGTCAGGTCTTCGACGCTCACCAGCGGGGGTGCCTGCAGGTCGGCGGTGTCGTGGTCGCGGTCCTCGCCGATGCGGCTCGGTGTCTCGCCCTCCATCACAGTCAGCGCGAGGCGGCGGGGCAGGGCGCGGCCGGTCATGGCGCCGAGGCGCGGCACGGCGGCCAGAAGCGTTTGCGTATAAGGATGCCGCGGCCGGGCGAAGATGTCGGCGACCGGCCCTTCCTCCACCTTGCGGCCGCGCCACATGACGACCACCCGGTCGGCGATCTCGGCCACCACGCCCATGTCGTGGGTGATGAAGACCACGGCCATGCCGAATTCGCGCTGGAGATCGGCGAGGATGGCGAGGATCTGCGCCTGGATGGTCACGTCGAGCGCGGTCGTGGGCTCGTCGGCGATCAGCACCTTGGGGCGGCAGGCGAGCGCGACGGCGATCATCACGCGCTGGCGCATCCCGCCCGAGAGCTGGTGCGGGTAGCGGTCCAGCATGGTGGGCGCGTCGGAGAGGCGCACGAGGGTGAGCAGCCGGGCCGCCTCGGCGCGCGCCTCGCGCCGGCTCATGCGCCGGTGGAGCATCAGCACCTCGCAGATCTGGTCCCCGATGGTGAAGACCGGGTTCAGCGAGGTCATCGGCTCCTGGAAGATCATGGCGATCTCATTGCCGCGAAGCCGGCGCATCCGGGCCTCGTCGGCCTGAGCGAGATCGCTCGGCCCCTCGCCGGCGTCAAAGCGGATCGAGCCGCCGGCGATGCGCCCGTTGCCGTGTTCGACGAGCCGCATGATCGACAAAGAGGTCACGGACTTGCCCGAGCCCGATTCGCCGACGATCGCCAGCGTTTCGCCGGGGGCGACGCTGAAGGAGAGGTCGTCGACGACGCGGGTCGTGCCGGCCGCGCCGGAGAACTCGACCGACAGCCCTTCGACGGAGAGAATCTGCGCGCGCGCGCCCATCGTGGAAGCCTCCGTCATCGCTCAGACCGTCGCCGCGGCGCGCGAGGCCTGGTCGTAGGACCCCGACAGGAACCGAAGGGCGGCGGCGATGCGCGACAATTCCTCCTGCGAGGGTCCCGAATCGGACATGCCGTGCACCAGAAGCTGCTCGCGAATCTGCGCGTAGCGCCCGCACAGCTCCAGCCCCTTCTGCGAGATTTTCACCGTCTTCTCCTTGCCGGCGCGTCCGGTGTGGATCAGCCCCGCCTTCTCCAGCTTGCGGATCGCGTAGCTCGCCACATGCGTGTCGCCGATATCGAGGACCAGGCAGATATCGGCCAGCGTCTTGGGGCGGTCGCGGTGGCGGATCGAATGCAGGATGAGGATTTCCGTGGGCGAGAGGCCCGGCTCGCCCGCCGCCGTCATGCAGCGCGTCATCCAGCGCGAGAAGGCGTGGGAGATGAGGATGACGCCGTATTCCATCTCCGACAGGCCCGGCGAGGAGCCGGCTGCCAGATGATGCGAGGACACGATGGGGCCGAGGACGCGCGCGCCCTCGGAGGCGCCGGCGGATGCCTTGGTCTCGTTCGCCGATGCTTGCGGCCTTGCCTTCAAAATCGATCGCCCCGATTGCGTTGACGAGACAATGCCATCATCATATCGATAATTTGTCAACGAAATGAGCGTGATTAATTCGCGAGCGTCTCGAACGGGCGTGAAAGGCTGGGGGTTTCCATGAGACAGGGCGGCGAAGCGACGGGGCGTTGGGACTTCTGGATCGACCGGGGCGGAACGTTCACCGACGTCATCGGCCGCGACCCTTCCGGGACGCTCCTGGCGCGCAAGGTGCTGTCGGAGAACCCTTCCGCCTATCGCGACGCCGCCGTGCAGGGCATCCGCCTGCATCTCGGTCTCCAGCCGGGGGAGGCGATTCCCGCCGGGCTGATCGGCGAGGTGCGCATGGGCACCACGGTGGCCACCAACGCCCTGCTGGAGCGCAAGGGCGAGAGGCTCGCCCTCGTCACCACGCGCGGTTTCCGCGATGCGCTGCGAATCGGCTACCAGGAGCGCAAGGACATCTTCGCCCTGGCGATCGAGAAGCCCGAAGCGCTCTATTCCACGGTGGTGGAGATCGACGAGCGCGTGCTGGCCGACGGCACGGTGGAGCGCGCGCTCGACGAGGAGGGCGCCCGCGTCGCGCTCCAGGCCCTGCGGGACGAGGGCTATGACGCGGTCGCCATCGTCCTGATGCATGCCTCGAAATTCTTCGAACACGAGGCCGCGCTCGGGCGGATCGCCCGCGCCATCGGCTTTGCGCAGGTCTCGGTGAGCCATGAGGTCTCGCCGCTGGTCAAGCTCGTCGGGCGCGGCGACACGACGGTGGTGGACGCCTATCTCTCGCCGGTCCTCAAGCGCTATGTGGCGCAGGTGGCCGAGGAGCTGGACGTCGAGCGATCCGGCGCTCGGATCATGTTCATGATGTCCTCGGGCGGGCTGACCGCCGCCGAGATGTTCCAGGGCAAGGACGCCATCCTCTCCGGACCGGCAGGCGGCGTCGTCGGCCTTGCGCGCACCGGCGCCTCGGCCGGATTCGAGCGGATCATCGGCTTCGACATGGGCGGCACCTCGACCGACGTGGCGCATTTCGACGGCGAGTACGAGCGGGCCTTCGAGACGGAGGTGGCGGGCGTGCGCGTGCGCGCGCCCATGATGCTCATCCACACCGTGGCCGCCGGCGGCGGCTCCATCCTGCATTACGACGGCAGCCGCTTTCGCGTCGGGCCCGATTCGGCCGGGGCCTTTCCCGGCCCCGCCTGCTACCGCAATGGCGGGCCGCTGGCCGTGACCGACGCCAACCTCATGCTCGGCAAGCTCATCCCCGACTTCTTCCCCGCCATCTTCGGCCCCGGGCAGGACCAGCCGCTGGACCGGGCGGCCGTCGAGGCGCGCTTTGCCGAGATGGCCGGGCGGATCGGCGACGGGCGCTCGGCGCACGAGGTGGCCGACGGTTTCGTGACCATCGCCGTGGCCTCCATGGTGCAGGCGATCAAGAAGATCTCCGTGCAGCGCGGCTACGACGTGACGCGCTATGCGCTGAGCTGCTTCGGCGGGGCGGGCGGGCAGCATGCCTGCCTGGTGGCCGACGCGCTCGGCATGACGAAGATTCTCGTCCATCCGCTGTCGGGGCTCCTCTCCGCCTACGGCATGGGCCTGGCCGATATCCGCGCGACGCGGCAGAAGGCGCTCGACGTGCCGCTCGACGAGGAGGCGCCCGCCGCGCTCATGGCGCTCGGGGCAGGGCTGGCCGCCGAGACCCATGAGGAACTCGCGGCGCAGGGCATCGCGGCCGAGGCGGTGACGACGCATCTGCGCGCCCATATCCGCTATGCGGGAACCGACACGGTGCTGGCCGTCGATTCGCCCTATGGCGAGCTGGACGACGCGGAACGCCTGCGCGCCGTCTTCGAGGCCGCGCACAAGCGGCGCTTCGGCTTCATCGCGCAGGGCAAGGCGCTGACGCTCGATTCGGTCGAGGTCGAGGCCGTGGGCGGGGGCGCGGCAGCCGAGGAGGGGGCGGCGGAGGTCGAGGCCGGGGGCGAGGCGCCTTTCGAACGGACGACACGCTTCTTCTCGCAGGGCGCCTTCCACGATGCCGGCGTCGTGCTTCGCCGGGCCATGCGGCCGGGGCACCGCGTGACCGGCCCGGCCATCGTGATCGAGCCGAACCAGACCGTGGTGGTCGAGAAGGGCTGGCAGGCCGAGCTGACCGCCCGGGACCATCTCGTCCTCTCGCGCATCGAGGCGCTGCCGCAGCGCGTGGCCGTGGGCACGGCCGCCGATCCGGTGATGCTGGAGATCTTCAACAACCTCTTCATGTCCATCGCCGAGCAGATGGGGGTGACGCTCCAGAACACGGCCTATTCGGTCAACATCAAGGAGCGGCTGGACTTTTCCTGCGCGGTCTTCGACGCCCAGGGGGCGCTCGTGGCCAATGCTCCGCACATGCCGGTGCATCTGGGCTCGATGGATGCCTCGGTGGCCACCGCCATCCGCGAGAACCCGGTCATCCATCCGGGCGACGTCTTCCTCATCAACGCGCCCTATAACGGCGGCACGCATCTGCCGGACCTGACGGTCTGCACGCCGGTCTTCGACGAGGACGGCACGACGCTGCGCTTCTGGGTGGCCTCGCGCGGGCACCACGCCGACATCGGCGGCATCGCGCCGGGCTCCATGTCGCCGCAGGCCCGAACGATCGAGGAGGAAGGCGTCTATATCGACAATTTCAAGCTGCTCGACCGGGGCGTCTTCCGCGAGGAGGCGCTGGCCGCGCTGCTGACGGGCGCGAGATACCCCGTGCGCAACCTCGTGCAGAACGTCAACGACCTGAAGGCGCAGGTCGCGGCGAACGAGAAGGGCGTGGCCGAGCTGAAGAAGACGGTCGCCCAGTTCGGCGTGGAGGTGGTGGAGGCCTATATGGGCCATGTGCAGGACAATGCGGCCGAAAGCGTTCGCCGCGTCCTCGACAAGCTGCCGGACGGAGCCTTCACCTACGAGATGGACCAGGGCTGCCGGATCGCGGTCCGCATCACGGTGGACCGGGCCGCGCGCGAGGCCACGGTGGACTTCACCGGCACCTCGCCCCAGCGCGACGACAATTTCAACGCGCCCGCCCCGGTGACGCGCGCCGCCGTGCTCTACGTCTTCCGCATGCTGGTGCGCGCCGACATCCCGATGAACGCGGGCTGCCTGCGCCCGGTCAGGATCGTCGTGCCGGAGGGCACCATGCTCTCGCCGAAGCATCCGGCCGCCGTGGTTGCGGGCAATGTGGAGGTGAGCCAGGCGGTGACGGACACGCTGTTCGGGGCCGTGGGCGCCATGGCGGCCGCGCAGGGCACCATGAACAACCTCACCTTCGGCAACGAGACCTACCAGTATTACGAGACGATCTG
This sequence comes from Aureimonas populi, assembly GCF_017815515.1. Taxonomy (NCBI): domain Bacteria; kingdom Pseudomonadati; phylum Pseudomonadota; class Alphaproteobacteria; order Hyphomicrobiales; family Aurantimonadaceae; genus Aureimonas; species Aureimonas populi. The sequence continues at coordinate 283,204 of NZ_CP072611.1, read as the reverse complement.
CTCGGGCGCGCCCGCCGGGTCGGGCTTTTCCGGCGCCGATGCGGTGCACACCCACATGACGAACTCCCGCCTGACCGACCCGGAGATCCTGGAGTCGCGCTTCCCCGTGGTGCTGGAGGACTTCCATATCCGCCAGGGGTCCGGCGGGCGCGGTCGCTGGAGCGCGGGCGACGGCACCAGCCGGACGATCCGGGCGCGAGAGGCGCTGGACTTCGCCATCCTCTCGGGCCACCGGCGCGTGCCGCCCTTCGGGCTGGAGGGCGGCGAGCCGGGCCATCTCGGCCGCAACGAGGTGATCCGCGCCGACGGGCGGCGCGAGACGCTGGGCGGCTGCGACCATGCCCGGTTGGAGCCGGGCGACGCCTTCCTCGTCGTGACCCCGACCGGCGGCGGATACGGAACGCCCCTGTGACGGGGGCCTTCCGGCGGCATCGCGCCCGGCATTCGTTGGGCATCCATACAAAGTCATCCGCCGGACATACGCGTCCTTAATCCCGGCGCGAGACTGTGCGGCAGCCGGAGGCCGCGATGCAGACCATTCTCACATGTATCCAGGAGGCTCACGATAGCCAGTTGCTGATCGTCGCAGCCTTGGTCTGCACGATCGGCGTCTATGGCTCGTTCTCCGTTGCCCGGCATGCCGTGCGATCGACGGGCCGGCGGCGAAGGATCCTGGCCGCCACGAGCGTCATCGCCGCCGGCTGCACGGCCTGGGCAACGCATATGATCGCCCTGCTCGCCTTCCATCCGGGAATGCCGGCGGCTTTCGAGCCCTTCGTCACGGCGCTCTCGCTCGTCATCGGCATAGCGGGCATCGGGAGCGGCATTCTCCTGTCGTTCGGCCGGCGCGGGCGCGCGCGGCATTTCGCCAGCGGGCTGGTGCTGGGGCTGGGCATCGTGGGGCTGCACTATCTGGGGCAGTCCGCCTATGTCGTGCGCGGCCATGTCGCATACGATGCGGGCCTCGTGGCGATCTCGATCCTGGCCAGCCTGCCGATCTTCGCGGTCTCCATGGTCGCGGCCGGCCAGCGGAACAGGCGAGCGCGCCTTCTGGGCGCGCCGCTGCTGCTTCTGGCCATCGCCGTCCTGCACCTGACCGGGATGGCGTCCCTGCGGCTGACCTTCGATCCCCGGGTCCAGCTCCCGGCTCCGGCCCTGCAACCCGATGTCCTGGCGCCGATCGTGGCGGCCGTCTGCATCGGAATCCTCGCCGTCGCGGTCATCGGGCTTCGCCTGACGCTCCATGCGCAGGCGACGCTTCGCCGCGAACGGGAGCGGCTGGGCGAGCTGGCCAATCTGGGGCTGGAAGGGCTGGCGATCTGCGACGAGAACGTCATCGTCACCGCGAACGAGAGCCTCGAGCGGCTGAGCGGGCGCCGCGATCTGGCCGGCTACAGTCTCGAAGCCCTCGTTCCCGCCCTCGACCTCGCCGCGCTGCCGGAACGCGAGGAGGTCGATGCGAAGCTCGTCGATGCGGCGGGCGGGCTCGTGCCGGTGCGTGTCATCCGCAGCGAGGTGCGCCTCGGGCTGCGCTCCCAGAAGGTCTTCGCGTTTCGCGACCAGCGCGAGCGGCTGCGCAGCGAGGAACAGATCCGCACGCTGGCCTTTTCCGATCACCTGACCGGCCTTGCCAACCGGCCCCGCTTCCTCGATCTCCTGGCCGTCGCGGTCGCGGAAGCCGCGGGAAGCGGGCGGGGCTTCGTCGTCTCCCTCCTCGATCTCGACGGCTTCAAGGGCGTCAACGACGCGCTCGGCCACCATGGCGGCGACGAGGTGCTGCGGATCGTCGCCGGGCGGTTGCGGGCGGTGGCGGGCGCCGGGCCGGTGGCCGCGCGGCTGGGCGGCGACGAGTTCGCCATCCTGACGCGCGAGGGATCGGACCCCCTGCACGCCCAGGCGCTGGGAGCGCGGCTGATCGAGGCGATCGAGGAGCCGATCCACGTCGCCGACCAGGTCGTCCACATCTCGGCGAGCGTGGGCATCATGCCTTCGGCGGACCGGCGGTTCGAGCCGATGCAGATCCTGGATAACGCCGACCTCGCCCTCTATGATGCCAAGGGCAGCGGGCGCGGCCGGGTGCGGGTGTTCACGCCCGAGTTGCGCCGGGCCGCGGTGGAGCGCACCGGGCTTGCGCTGGAGCTGCGCGAGGCTTGGGAAGACGGGAATTTCGAGCTTTACTACCAGCCCCAGGTTCGCCTGCCCGACGGCGCGCTCGTGGGCGCGGAAGCGCTGATCCGCTGGAATTACCCCTACAGGGGCGTCCTCGCCCCGGGGGCCTTCCTTCCGATCCTGGAGAACAGCCCGATCGCCGCGCCGCTCGGCCAGTGGATCTTGCTGACGGCGTGCCGCCAGGCCGCCGCCTGGCGGGCGGCTGGCCTCAACGATTTCCGTATCGGCGTGAACCTCTTCTCCGCCCAGCTTCGATGCCCGGACTTCGTCGAGCAGGTGGAAGAGGCCCTTGTGCAGAGCGGGCTTCCCGCCGGCGCCCTGGAGCTGGAGGTGACGGAGAACATCGTCCTGCAGAACGAGGCGCTGACGCTCAGCCATCTGGCGCGGCTGCGCAAGCTCGGCGTCGGCATCGCCTTCGACGATTTCGGCACCGGCTTCGCCTCGCTGACCATGCTGAAGCGGATCGAGATCGACCGCCTGAAGGTCGACCGCTCCTTCGTGCGCAATGTCGAGGCCGACGTCCGGGACCAGGCCATCGTGGAGGCCGTCGCGCGGATGGCGCAAGGCTGCGGGCTCACCGTCATCGCCGAAGGCATCGAGACGGAGGGGCAGGCCCGCTTCATGCAGCGCCACGCAACCGAGGGGCAGGGATATCTCTTCGGCCGCCCGATGACCGCCGCCGCCTTCGCCAGCCGCTTCGGCGCCGACGGGGCGGGCGCATCGGCCGCGGCATGAGCCCGGGCGAGGGGCCGCGCTGTCCGACCCCGCCGGGCGGAGCCGGACAGCGCCGGGACGGTCAGGGCTTGTCGCGGTCCACGGCGAAGGGCGCCCAGGCCTGGCGGGTCGGCATGATCTCCAGCCGGTTGATGGCCATGTGCGCCGGAAGGGTCGCCACGTAGAAGATCTGCTCGGCGATGTCCTGCGCCGTCAGCGGCGTCGTTCCGGCATAGAGGGCGTCGGAGGCCGCCTGGTCGCCCTTGGTGCGCACCAGCGTGAACTCGGTCTCGGCCATGCCGGGCGCGATATCGGTGACGCGCACGCCCGTGGCGATCAGGTCGCTGCGAAGGTTCAGGCTGAACTGCTTCACGAAGGCTTTCGTGGCGCCGTAGACATGGCTTCCCGGATAGGGCCATTCCCCCGCGACCGAGCCGATATTGACGATGCTGGCGCCCGCGCCCGTCTTCAAAAGCCAGGGCAGCGCCGCGTGGGTGACGTTCACGAGGCCCGTCACGTTCGTGTCGATCATCGTGTGCCAGTCCTCCAGCGCCGCGCGCTGGGCCGGAACGGGGGCAAGGGCGAGCCCGGCATTGTTGACGAGCGTCGTCAGCGCGCGGAACGCCTCGGGCAGCGCGTCGAAGGCGGCCTGCACGGCCTTCGCGTCGCGCACGTCCAGCGCGGCGATGTGGACCGGCACCTGGGGGGCAAGCTCGTCGCGCAGCGCGGCGAGGCGCTCCTGGCGGCGTCCGGTGAGGACGAGCGACCAGCCGGCCTGCGCGAAACGGCGGGCCGTCGCCTGCCCGAACCCCGACGTGGCGCCGGTGATGAAGACCACTTGACTCATGATGCAACCTTGATCGTGTCGTTGTCTGAAAGGAACGCGGGTGCTTAGTCCACCCGCTCCAGGAACTTGCGGACGCGTTCCGAACTCGGGTTGGTGAAGAAGGTCTCTGGCGGCGCCTTCTCCACGATCACGCCCTTGTCGAGGAACACGACCTGATCGGACACCGCGCGCGCGAAGTCCATCTCATGCGTCACCACGATCATGGTGTAGCCCTCGCCGGAGAGGTTGCGCATCACCTGCAGCACCTCGCCCACGCGCTCGGGATCGAGCGCGGAGGTCGGCTCGTCGAACAGGATCACCTCAGGGCTCATGGCGAGCGCGCGGGCGATGGCGACGCGCTGCTTCTGGCCGCCGGACAGCGTGTAGGGATAGGCTTCGGCCTTCTCGCTGAGGCCCACTTTCTCCAGAAGGGACAGGGCAAGGGCGCGGGCCTCCTCCCTGGGCATGCGCTTCACCTGCACCGGAGAGATCATCACATTGTGCAGGACGTTGAGATGGGGCCAGAGATTGAAGCTCTGGAACACCATGCCGGCGCGGGCGCGGATCGCCGCCATCTCGCGGTTCGTCATGGCGCGCCTGGCCTTCTCGTTGTAGCCGATGCGCTCTCCGCCGATGCGGATCGACCCGCTGTCGGGCACCTCCAGCCAGTTGATGCAGCGCAGCATGGTGGACTTGCCGGAGCCGGACGAGCCCAGGACGCTCACCACGTCGCCCTTTCCCACGGTCAGGTCGATATCGCGCAGGACCTCGTAGCCATCGAAGCTCTTGCACAGCTTCGTGATTTCGACGGCGGGGCTGTCAGACATTCTCGAAGCCTCTCCTGGCCCCGAACAGGCCGGCTTTCTTCACCGCGAGTTCGAGACAGATCGTGATGAGCCAGTAGAGCAGAATGACGACGACGAAGGCCTCGGCGGGGATGAAGTAGGTCGCCTGCACCGCGTTGGCGGCCGCCGTCAGCTCCTGCACCGTGATGATGGCGAGGAAGGACGTGTCCTTGAGGGCAAGGATGAGCTGGTTTCCCAGGATCGGTCGCGTGCGCACCAGTAGCTGGGGCAGGACGATCCGCAGGAAGATGGTGTGCGGCAGCAGCCCGTAGGCCTTGGCCGCCTCCACCTGCCCCGCCGGCAGCACCATGCGGGCGCCGCGCAGGATCTCGGCGAAATAGGCCCCGTGATAGACGATCATCGCTGTGAGCCCGGCCGTCACCGCGCTCATGCGCAGCCCGAGCTGCGGCAGGCCGTAATAGAGCAGATAGGCCAGGATCAGGAAGGGCAGGGCGCGCATCGTGTTGATGAAGCCGCGCAGGAGGAGGACCAGCGGGCCACCGCGCTCCAGCCCGTACAGAAGCAGCGTTCCGACCACCAGCGCGCCGATGACGGAGAGCCCGAAGATCCAAAGCGTCAGGCCGAGGCCCGAAAGGATGGTCTCGCGCGATTCCCAGATGATGTCCCACTCGGCCATGGCCCCGTATCCTTACATTGCCAGCCGGTTGGCCTTTTTCTCGGCGTGGGATTGCAGCCGGATCAAGACGCCGATGATGAGCATGTAGAGGGCGCAGGCCGCCAGGATGGGCGGCAGCGGCTCGTAAGTCACCGCGCTGATGCGGTTGGTGACGCGGGTGAGTTCCACCACGCCGATGATCGCGATGGCCGGGCTGCCCTTGATGAGGAAGGACATCTCGTTGACGAGGCCCGGCAGGCTGCTCGTCACCATCTGCGGCAGCATGATGTGCCGGAAATAGGTGGGCCCCGTCATCCCGCAGGCGAGCGCCGCCTCGCGCTGCTCGCGCGGGAAGTTGAGGAAGGCGGCGCGCCAGATCTCGGCGTTGAAGGCGGTGGTGTTCAGCGTGAGCGCCAGGATGGCCGCCGTGTTTCGGCTCAGCGAGAAGCCGAAGGTCGGCGAGGCGAGGAACAGGAAGAGCACGAGCGTCACCAGCGGCGTGGCGCGCGCCAGGCTGGTATAGACGACGAGGACCTGCTCCAGGACGGGAATGCGCGCGGCGCGCAACAGGGCGATGGCGAGGCCGAGGACGAGGCCCATCGCGATGGAGACGGCGCAGATCCACAGCGTCGTCCATGCGCCTTGCAGGAGAAGCATCCAGGCTTGTTGCGTCATGTGCGGGCTTTGCTGTCACGCGGGCGCGCCGGGCGCGAAACGAGGCGGAAGGAGGCCGCGCGGCGGCGAAGGGCGCGGCCGCGCGGCGTCTTCGCGGTCAGTCCCCGAGACCCGCGAGCGCGCGGAACTGGTCGACGGTGGTGATGGGCTCGGTCGGCAGCGCCGGGAAGGCCTCGCCGAACCACTTCTCCTGCAATTCGGCGAGGCGGCCGCTTTCGCGGGCCTGCGCGATGAACTGGGTGATGAATTCGAGCAGCTCCGGGCTGGCCTTGGGGATCGGCCAGGCGGCGAAGCCGTCGCCCGAAACCGCGATGCCGCGCTCGAACACGTCGCCGCGCGTCTTGACCAGATCGTTGATCGAGATCAGCGCGTTGATGACGTAGTCGAGGCGCCCGTTGGCGAGATCGGCATAGGCTTCCGGATAGGATTGATACTCCACCACCTCGCCGATGGAGCACCCCTGCTCCTCCATCATGCTCTCCAGCTCGGGCAGGCGGGTCAGAAGCGCGCTGCCGGCCTGGAGGCCGGCGGTCTTGCCGCACAGGCTGGCGATGTCGCTCAGGCTGTCGTCTCCCGCGCGCTTGACATAGAAGTGCTGGGCCGAGGCGAAGGGCGGCGCGAAATCGAAGACGCGAAGCCGCTCCTCCGTGACGAGGGCGCCGGTGAACGCCATGTCGTACTGGCCGGAGGAGACGGAGGCGAGGAGGCCGGTCCACGGCAGGATTTCCTGGCGCACCTCGATGCCGCTCTCGGCCGCGAAGGCGCGAAGGTCTTCCAGCAACTCCTTGTGGAAGCCCTCGGGCTGGCCGTCCACGATGAAGTTGAACGGGGCGTAGTCGTCCTCGGTCGCCACGGTCATGTATCCCTGGCTCTCGATGTCGGAGAGGTCGGCGAGCGCGGCGAGCGGAGCGCAAAGGAAGCCGCCGGCCACCGCCACCGCTCCCATCAGGGCCCTGAACTTCCCGTTCCTCGCCGTGCGGCTCGACTGCGCCATTCTCGCTTCTCCAATCATCGTGAGGGTCCGCACGGTCGCCGCGGGAGCGCGGCAGCGCCGGAATCGTCCGCGATAGTAGGAACGGTTCCGAAAGCCCCGATAGGACCAGTTGCACTCTGTCGTTGTGTCAGCTCCCGCGAGCCGGGCGGCGCCAAGGGATCGCTGCCCCGACCGAACCGCCGCTCTGGCCCTATCCGGTCGGTTGCGCGGCTTCCTATCATGGCCTTCCCGACCGGCCGCAAGCGCCGGTTCCCCTCGGTGAGCGATCGATGATCCCGTCCCCCGCCTCGCGTCCCGGAGCCCCTTCCGCGCCCATCCGCGCCGCGCTGTCCTGCCCTTTTTTTCAGCAGGTCAACGCGACGATCGGCCGGAAGCGCGCTGCTCGCGTGCGGTTCGTGCCCGCGCTCCGGCGCGCGCGCGCCCTGAATGGCGGGCGCGCGCCGCTTGGCCCGGGACTTGCTGCGCCCCAGGCGTGGCAACGAGGGGAACGGGCGATGATCGATCACTTCTTCCGTCTGGATTTCGCAAGCGGCAGGGGCCTGCAGGAGCAACTGCGCGAAGGTCTGGTCTCTGCGATCCTGGCGGGCGGCTTTCCCGCCGACGAGCCGCTTCCCTCCTGCCGCAAGCTCGCCAGCCAGCTTCGCGTCTCGCGCAACACGGTCAATCTCGTCTATGAAAGCCTCATCGACCACGGCTATCTCGTCAGCAAGCCGCGCAAGGGGTTCTTCCTTCATGCCGATTATGCCGATGGCGGGCAGGGGCCGGGCTTTCCCCGGCACTCCCTTTCGGCGGCCGCCAGCGGGGCGGGCGATCCCTCCGGCCCGGATTGGGCGGCCCGGTTCAAGCTGAGGCCGGGCGCAAAACCCATCGTCGACAGGCCGAGGGACTGGGCGGACTTCCCCTATCCCTTCGTCTACGGCCAGCCGATGCACGGCCTGTTCCCGCTCGATCACTGGCGCGAGGCCTCGCGCCGCTCGCTCTCGCGCGACAATGCGCAGACCTGGCACCGCGACCGCTTCGACCGGGATGACGAGATGCTGATCGAGCAACTGCGCACCCGCGTCCTGCCCAAGCGCGGCATCTGGGCGCGCCCGGAGGAGATTCTCGTCACGCTCGGCTCGCAGAACGCGCTCTATCTCCTGGCGAGCCTCCTGATGAACCGCAGGACGAGCGTGGCGGTGGAAACGCCGGGCTTTCGCGATGCGGCCTCGATCTTCGAACTGCACGGGGCGCAGGTGCGCCCGCACGGCCTGGACGAGGGCGGCATCGTGGTGGACGAGCGCCTCGACGACTGCGACTACATCTATCTCACGCCGAGCCATCAGGTGCCGACCGGCATCTCCATGAGCGCGGCGCGGCGCACGAAGCTGCTCGCCCAGGCGCGCGGGCGCGACCAGATCATCATCGAGGACGATTACGACGCCGAGCTCAATCTCGACGCCGACGCGCTGCCGGCCATCAAGGCGAGCGACGCCTCGGGGCGCGTGGTCTATATCAGCAGCCTGTCCAAGCCCTTCTCGCCGGGCCTGCGCATCGGCTATCTGGTGGCCGACGCGGCCCTCGTGGAGGAACTGCGCGCGCTGCGCCGCCTCATGTATCGCCACCCGCCGCTGAACAACCAGCGCATGCTGGCCGAATTCCTCTCGCAGGGCTATTACGACGCCCATCTGCGCCGCTTCCGCGCCGAGCATAGGCACAGGCGGGATCTACTCGCCGAGGCGCTGGGCCGAGACCTCGAATCCTGCCGTCAGATCGGCCATCCGAGCGCCAGCGCCTTCTGGCTTGCCGCGCCCGAGGGGGTGGACACGCGCAAGCTCTCCCATACGGCGGCGCGCAGGGGGGTTGTCTTCGAGTATGGCGAGCAGTTCTTCTTCGAGGGCGCGGCGCCGAAGAACTGCATGCGCCTCGGCTTCAACGCCATCGCCACCAGCCGCATCTCGGAAGGGATCGGCATGTTGGCGGGCGCCATGGACGCCCTCTAGGGCGGACGCAGAAATCGCTGCGCATTTCCGCCCGGATTGCTGTAGCTCCCTTCATTGTCCTTTCGACGTCGCGGTCGCGCGGGACCGCTCCGGCCGTGCGGGGCCGGACATGTTTTCCACGGCAGGAGGCCTTCCATGGCGCACGAACTCACGCTGAACCCCTCGGCCCCGGCCGTGCTGCGCAATCGCTCGCTCGACGACGAGGCCGTGCGCGAGGCGCGCGTGGACCTGGCCGCCTGCTTCCGCATGGCCGCGCGCCTCGGCCTGGAGGAGGGTATCTGCAACCACTTCTCGGCCGTGGTGCCCGGGCATGAGGATCTCTTCCTGGTGAACCCCTATGGCTGGGCCTTCGCGGAGATCACCGCCTCCCAGCTCCTGATCTGCGATTTCGAGGGGCGCGTGGTGGCGGGGCAGGGCCAGCCGGAGGCGACCGCCTTCCACATCCACGCCCAGCTCCACAAGAAGCTGCCGCGAGCGACCGCCGCCTTCCACACCCATATGCCCAACGCCACCGCGCTGGCGATGGTGGAGGGCGCCCCCTTCGTCTGGGCCGGGCAGACCTCGCTGAAATTCTACGGGCGCACGGCGGTGGACGAGGACTATAACGGGCTGGCACTGGACGAGCGGGAAGGCGAGCGCATCGCCGCCGCCATCGGCGATGCGGATATCGTCTTCATGAAGAACCACGGCGTCATGGTGCTCGGGCCGACCATCGCGGAAGCCTTCGACGATCTCTATTACCTGGAGCGCGCCGCCGAGGTGCAGGTCAAGGCCATGTCACTCGGCAGGCCCCTCAAGCCGATCCCGCCGGCGGTGGCCGAGCAGGCCTATCGCCAGATGCGGGAGGGCGACGCGGAAAGCGCCCGCCTGCACCTGGAGAGCGTCAAGCGCATCCTGCGCCGCGCCGAGCCGGATTTCGCACATTAGCCATCTCCATGCCCCATCGTGGCCGGGCAACGCCCGCTCGCAGCCCCAGCACCTCCCAGTTCGGATATTGGACATGAACCATTTGAAGCCCAACGATTTCGGTCCCGTCATCGAGGCGGACCGCGCGCATGTCTGGCATCACATGATGCAGCACAAGCCGCTCGAGAGCGCCGATCCGCGCATCATCGTGGAGGGACGCGGACTGCACGTCTGGGACGCGGCGGGGCGGCGTTATCTCGACGCGCTGTCGGGCGGCGTGTGGACCGTCAATGTCGGCTACGGGCGCACGAGCATCGCCGATGCGGTGCGCGACCAGCTCGTCACCATGAACTACTTCGCCCAGTCGGCGGGCTCGATTCCGGCCGCGCTGTTCGCCGAGGCGCTGGTGGAGAAGATGCCGGGCCTCTCGCGCGTCTACTTCAACAATTCCGGCTCGGAGGCCAACGAGAAGGTCTTCAAGATGGTGCGCCAGATCGCGCAGCGCCATCATGGCGGGCGCAAGTGGAAGATCCTCTACCGCGAACGCGACTATCACGGCACCACCATCGGCGCGCTGGCATCCTCCGGCCAGGCCGAGCGCGCGGCCATGTACGGACCTTACCCGGACGGCTTCGTGATGGTGCCGCACTGCCTGGAATATCGCCGCCAGTGGGAGGTGGAGAACTATGGCGAGCGGGCTGCCGACGCCATCGAGGAGGTGATCCTGCGCGAGGGGCCCGATACGATCGGCCTCCTGTGCCTGGAGCCGCTGACGGCGGGCGGCGGCGTGATCGTGCCGCCGGAAGGCTACTGGCAGCGTGTACAGGAGATCTGCCGCAAATACGACATCCTGCTGCATATCGACGAGGTGGTCTGCGGGCTCGGGCGCATCGGCACCTGGTTCGGCTACCAGAGCTTCGGCATCCAGCCCGACTTCGTGACCATGGCCAAGGGCGTGGCCTCGGGCTATGCCGCCATCTCCTGCACGGTCACGACGGACGCGGTGTTCGACCTCTTCAAGGACGACACCGATCCGATGGCGCATTTCCGCGACATCTCCACCTTCGGCGGCTGCACGGCGGGCCCTGCCGCGGCGCTGGAGAACATGCGCATCATCGAGGACGAGAAGCTGCTCGACAATTGCCTGACCATGGGCGAGCGCCTGATGGAGCGTCTGGAAGGGCTGAAGTCGAAGCACGAGGTGGTGGGCGACGTGCGCGGGCGCGGGCTGTTCGCGGGCATCGAGCTCGTGGCGGACCGCACCACCAAGGAGCCGGCGAACGAGAAGCTGGTGCAGAAGGTCGTGAGCGAGGCCAATGCGCGGGGCGTCATCATCGGCATGACGAACCGCTCCATCCCCGGCCTCAACAACACGCTGTGCCTCGCGCCGGCGCTGATCGCCAAGTCCGACGATATCGACACCATCGCCGATGCGATCGACGAGGCGCTGGCCGCGACATTCGGGAAGTAGGCACGGCGGCCATGGCGGATGGGCGAGCGTCCATCCGCCACCGGCCCAAGCTTACTTGGCGAAGTTGGCGGCGATGCGCTGCTGAAGGTAGTCATGGGCCGTGATGGGGGCATATTTGCCCATCGGCCCCCGGATGATCGCGTCCTTGTTGGCCTGGCAGAAGAAGGGCAGCGAATAGCGCGGCCCCAGATACTCGTCCGGGCGCGGCATGCGCACGCGGTGCAGCGTCGACTGGAGCTGGTCGTCGCTCCAGCGCATCAGCATGTCGCCGATATTGCAGGTGACGACGCCCGGCAGGGGCGGCACGTCCGTCCAGGCCAGTTCGCCCGAGCCCGTCTCCCGGCCGGGGCAGAGCTGGAGGCCACCCTGGCCCGTGCGCTGGTGAAGCAGTGTGAGGCAATCGAAGTCGGTATGCGCGCCCGCCCGCCAGCCGGTGAAATCCTCCGGCTTGGCGCCCTCCATCGGCAGGTAGTGGATGAGGCGCAGCGTGCTCTGGTACTCGGGCGAAAGCGGATCGTGCGCCTCGGTGAAGAAGTCGGGCGCAAAGCCGAGCTTGAGCGCGAAGCAGGACAGGACCTTCATGCCGAGCGCCCAGTTGGCCCGCTCGAAGGCCAGCATCGCGGCGCGGAAGCCGGCTAGCTCCTCCCCGCTCGGCCAGAGCTTCTCCATGCGCGGAAGGGTGATCTGGTAGGATTCCTTGTTGTCGGGCGTGCCGGTGGAGGGGCGCACCTGCGCCTTGTATTCCCAGCCCGCATTGGTGCCCCTGCCGAGCGGATACTTTTCCTTCACCTCGGCGGGAAGCGCGAAGAAGCGCTCCGTCATGGCGAAGGCCTCGTCGATCTGCTCCTGTGCGATGCCGTGGTTGACGAGCTGGAAGAAGCCGATGCGGGTGGAGGCTTCCCAGAGCTGGTCGGCGATCTCGGCCTTGCGGTTCTCGAAATCGCCGAGGTCGATCTGCGGAACCTCGCGTTCCACCGTGGTGCCGAGCCCTCCGAAGGTGGTCTCCTTGTTCAGTTCGTCGAGCGTGTAGGCCGGTCGAGAGGCGGTCATCCGTGTTCTCCTTGTCGTCGTGGCGGCGCGGGGCGCCGTTCGGTTGAAGGAGCAATGTCCGGCGGCATCCCTTGCCGGCCGACTGCTTCTACTCCCCTGGCTCCGCCCGCGCCCTCGAGGCGCGGCGCGAATTCGTTCAGGCCGCCCGCCGCAGGCGCGCGGTCACGCGCTCGGCGTCGGCGGCCAGTTGATCGAGGTCCAGCCAGTCGAGCCGCCCCTGCGTGACGATGGGGCGACCGGCTACGAAGCTGGCGCGCAACTGCGCCTGCCCGCCGGAGATGACGGGGCCGGCCAGCCTGTCGTGCGAGCCGAGCCATCGCGGGCCCGTCACATCGAAGAGCGCGAGATCGGCCGGGCGTCCGGGTTCGATGCGGCCCAGCGCCGAGAGGCCGAGCACGTCCGCTCCCCCGCGCTCGCCCAGCCCATCGCCTCCTCCACGCTCAGCGCCCCCGGCCCCTTTGCGGCCCGGTGCAGCGTGAAGGCGGCGTAGAGGGCGGACGCCATGTCCGCCGCCTCGTTGGCCGCCGCCCCGTCCACCGCCAAGGAGACGCGCCCGCCCTGCCGCGAGAGAAGGTCGGCGGGGGCCACGCCGGAGCCGAGCCGGGCGTTGGCCTGCGGGCAGTGGGCCATGCCGGTGCCGGTCTCAGCCAGCAGCGCGACCTCGCTTGCGTCGCATTCCACCAGATGGGCGAAAAAGACATCCTCGCCGAGCCAGTCGTGCCCGGCGAGCCAGTGCACGGGGCGCTTTCCGAAACGGGCGAGCGTGTAATCCACATAGTCGCCGTTCTCCGACAGGTGCGAATGGAGCCGGAGCCCCATGCGCCGCGCCTCTGCGGCGATGATCCGCAGCTCATGCGTTTCGAGCGAGAAGGTCGGCGTGGTGGGCGCGAAGACGACGCGGCGCATGGCGTCCGGCGCGGGATCGTGCCAGCGCGCGGCGGCCGCTTCCACCGCGTCGATCATCGCGCCCAGGGGCTCCGTCGGCAAAGGGGCGAGGCGGTCGCCGTCGAAGCGCCGGCTTTTCGTGGCGCCGCCCCGGCACAGGGCAAAGCGCAGCCCGAAACGCTCCGCCACCTCGAACAGCACCTCGTTCGGGTCGAAATCGTAGGCCGGCGAGTAGAAGTAATGATGGTCGGCCACCGTGGTGGCGCCCGAAAGGGCCAGCTCGGCAAGGCCGATTGTGGCCGCCACGCGCAGCGCCTCCTCGTCCAGCCGGTCCCAGTAGCTGTAGGGCACGAGGCGCAGCCAGCTCGCCAGCCCTTCGTTCAGGCCGGCGGGAACGGCCTTCAGCACGGACTGGAAGAGGTGGTGGTGCGTGTTGACGAGACCGGGCGTGACGACGCACCCGCCGGCATCGACGATCCTCTCGCCCGGCAGCGGCTCCAGCTCGCCCACCGCCGCGATGCGCCCCTCTGCCACGCGCACATTTCCGGCGGCCCGCGCCCTCTCGCCCGGCAGGCCCGTCAGAATGCCGGCCGCGCCCTGGATGAGGAAGCTCGTCATCGCCCCTCCTTTGGCAGGCTCCAGGGGAAGGCGAGCCGCCGGGCGAGGGATACGGCCTGGAAGAGCAGCAGGGACATGGTGGCCAGCACGAAGAGCCCGGCCCAGGCCTGCGGCAGGCGGAACAGGGAGGTCGAGAACTGGATGAAATAGCCCACGCCCCTGTCGGCCGCGACGAACTCGGCGACCACGGCGCCGATGACCGCGAGGGTGATGGATATCTTCAGTGCCGAGAAGATGTAGGGCACCGCGAAGGGCAGGCGGATCTGGGTGATCTCGCGGTGCGGCGGCGCGCGCAGGCTGCGTGAAAGCTCGATCAGCTCGGGCGGTGTCGCGTTCAGCCCGGTGACGGTCGAGACCACGATGGGAAAGAAGGTGATGAGGCAGGTGATGACGATGCGCGGTGCGTCGCCCGCGCCCATCACGACGATGATGATGGGCGCGATGGCCACGATCGGCGTCGACTGCACGATGACGAGGATGGGCGTGAGCGTGCGCGACAGGAATTGCGAGCGGACCAGCGCCACGGCCAGCGGAATGGCGAGGAGGATGGAGAGCCCGTAGCCGAGAAGCGCCACCTTGAGCGTCGCCGCGATATGCTCCAGCCAGCGCGCCCCGCCCACAGCGCCGAAACCGCCGAGAACCGAGAGGGGAGAGGGCAGGACGAAGGAGGGAATGGCCAGAAGCCGCGTGGCCCCCTCCCAGGCGACGAGAAGGCCGCCCACCGCCGCCAGCGGCAGGGCGATGCCGGCCAGCGGCGGCAGGCGGCGCGCCAGCCCGCGCATCCGGCCCAAGCTGTCAGGCCGCCCGCTTGAGGAGCAGGCTTCGGAGATATCCGGCAAACTCATGCAAGGCTCCGTCGTTGGCGCTGGCCGCATCGCGCGGCCGGGCAAGGGGCACCTTCATGTCGGTGGCGACCGAGCCGGGCCGCCCGCTCATCACCACCACCCGGTCGGCGAGAAGCGCGGCTTCGGCGACCGAATGGGTGATGAACAGGACGGTCTTGGGCCGCGCTTCCCAGATGCGCAGAAGCTCGAACCCCATCTCCTCGCGTGTCAGGGCGTCGAGCGCGGAGAAGGGCTCGTCCATCAGCAGGATGTCGGGGTCCATGTGCAGGGCGCGCGCGATGCCCACGCGCTGCTGCATGCCTCCCGACAATTCGTCCGGCAGGCGGGCGGCGAAGCCCGAAAGCCCGGTGATCTCGATCAGTTCGGCGGCGCGCTGCCTGTCCGCCCGCGTCACCGAGCCCCGCTTGTGGCGGGCGGGGAAGAGGATGTTGTCCTCCACGCTCGCCCAGGGCAGGAGGGTCGGCTTCTGGAACACGATGCCGATGTCGTCGCGCGGCTCCGTGACGGGCAGGCCGAACACCTCCACCGACCCGGCCGTTGGTTTCAGGAGGCCGGCGATGGAGCGCAGGAGCGTGGACTTGCCGCAGCCGGAAGGGCCGAGGACGGCGACGAATTCGTGCCGGTCCACCGTCAGCGTCACGTTGCGCAGCGCCTCCACCGTTCCCTTGCCGATCGCGAAGGTCTGGCCGAGACCCTTCAGGTGCAGCGCGAAGGGAGCACGCATGAGCGCCTCAGCCCTGCGGCACGAAATCGCGCGCGACGATCTCTTCCGGGTCGAGGGCCCCTGCCTCCAGCCCCTGCGCGGCCGATACGCGCTGCCATGTTTCAGCCAGTCGCGCGGGGTCGAACGTGCCGAGAGCGTGGTCTTGCGTCACCTCGTTGAAGACGAGGGCGAGGGCGTCGTTCAGGGAGCCCTCCACGTCCTCGGCCTGAAGCTCCGGCACCAGCGCGGCGACGGATGCGGCGGCTTCCCGCGGGTTCTCCCGCGCAAATTCCACGGAGTGGCGGAAAGCCTCGATGAAGCGCCGCGCGACATCCGGGCGCTCTTCCAGAAAGCGGTCGGAGGCGATCAGCGAGGCGCTGTAGAGCTCCAGCCCGGCCGCAGACCAGGGCAGGGCGACGAGCTCCCGGCCGGCCTCGCGCGCCTGGTTGCCGTAACGTGTCAGGTCCGTCATCCAGGCGATGATGACGTCGGTGGAGCCGGAGACGAGCATCGGCCCGAGCGCCCCGGGATCGGCATTGGTGAGGGAGACGGAATCGGGCGCCAGCCCGGCATCCTCCAGAACGAGCGGCAGATAGACGTTGGACGAGGTGAAGGGCGAGGTCGCGACGCGCTTGCCTTCCACGTCCGCGACGCCCTGAATCCCGCTGCCCTCCAGCGTGTAGAAGGCGTGCGGTCCCTTGTTGAAGATGGACATCACGGCCGTGACGGGCACGTCCTCGTTGACGCGCGCGGCCATCAGCGCGCCGATATCGGAAATGCCGATGTCGGAGGCGCCCGCCGCGAGCCGCGTGATGGCCTCCGTCGAGCCCCGACCGCCGGCGATCGTCACATCGACGCCGGCCTCCTCGCAGAAACCTTGATGGAGACAGACATAGATCGGCGCCTTGTCGCCGCCGGGCAGCCAGTCGAGCTGGAAGGTCAGCGCATCGGCCGCGCGGGCCGGGGCGAGGTTGAAGATGAGCGCGGCGCCGGCCAGAAGGAATGCGAGAGCGGATTTCGTCATCGGGACCTGACTCCGTCGGGCGAGGGGGAACGGTGCGGCGCTTCCCTAAGGGAGGCCGGGCGGGGAAGGGGAGGGGGATGCGGCGTCGCCGCGCCGGAAGGATGAGGCCCATCGGGCACGCCGCCGCGCGCGCGGCTCCGGCACGGGCAATCGGCGCATTGTCGCTGACAGGCGTCGCTCTGCGGCGGGGGAGCAAGCATGGGCACCTCTGAAGGTTGGTTGCCCGAGCAATGTCCGGGGCATCCTTGCCCTGACCGCTTCTACTCGCTGACAAGAAGCATTCGCCAAGCCGCGCGCGAAATCAAGCCCGGAACGCGCATATTACTCGCATTTTTTAGAATGCTTATATTTTATGCAGAAAGCGGATGCCGACCGCCAGGGGCAACGGGAGGCCGTTCGATTTCGCTGCGCGTCGATCTAGCCAAGCGGGCGGCGAAGCGTCACCATGCCGGGGTCATCGAAAGCGGAGATTCCCGGCATGTGTCATCAATGCGTGATCGAGGGCGTGAAGAAGACGATGCTCTCGCGGCGGGCGCTGTTCACAGGCGCCGCCGCCACAGGCGTGGCAGGCGTTGCTGCCGGCCTTGCGCCGGCGCGTCCCGCTCTGGCTCAGACTGGCGGGCGCGTCGTCGACCTGACGCATACCTACGATTCCGACTTCCCGACCTTCGACGGCGAGCCCGGCATCCTGACCGAAGAAGCGGTGAACTTCGAGGAAAGCGGATACCAGCTCCTGAAGCTCACCCTCTTCGAGCACACCGGAACGCATATCGACGCGCCGCTGCATTTCAGCGCCGATGGGGCGAGTGTCGACGAGCTGGAGCCGCAGAACCTCGTCTGCCCGCTCTGCATCATCGACATCACGGCGAAGGCCGCGGACGATGCCAACGCCACGGTAGAGGCGGAAGACGTCGAGGCTTGGGTCTCCGAGAACGGCGCGTTCCCGGCCGGCGCGCTGGTGGCGATGCGCTCGGGCTGGGCCGCCAAGGTCGGCGATCCCTCCTTCCGCAACGACGAGGCGGGAGGCCTCGCCTTTCCGGGTTTCGCCACCTCGGCGACCGATCTCCTGGCCGAGCAGGGCGTCCTCGCCATCGGAGTGGACACGCTCTCGCTCGATCCGGGCAATTCCGCCGACTTCGCCGTGCACTATTCCTGGCTTCCGGGCGGGCGGTACGGCATCGAGGGGCTGAACAACCTCGAGGAACTGCCAGCCACCGGCGCAACCATCTTCGTCGGCGCTCCGAAGCACCGGGGCGGAACGGGCGGGCCGGCCCGCGTTCTGGCTGTGATCTGATCCGGGATCCCCGGCCCAGGCCCGGTCCCAGCCGCTGCGATCGGCCCCACGGGTGAACGGAGGGCCTGCCCCGCCTGGGGTGGGCCACTCCTGCATCGCCGGGAGTTGCATCGCCCGGAGCGACAAAGCGGTGCACTCGAGCATGGAGGCCAGCCCCCAAAATCGCCCACCTGTACGACGGCGACCCGATCCCCCGGTTCCCCTTCTGTCGGAGGCGTCTGCTCGCGGGAGATCGACGCTACACGAATCCGACCGAATCGTTTGAGGTGATCAATCTCGTCTATGCCGGGATCGTCGCCGCTGACGTCGTGAATGCCGATCCGGGCGTGTGCCAGAGCACGATCAAGAGTGCTTCGAGCCGCGGATGGTACCTTAAGCTGGGGGGATTCGATGGCGGAGAGGGAGGGATTTGAACCCCCGATGCCCTTGCGAGCATGCCGCATTTCGAGTGCGGTGCATTCAACCACTCTGCCACCTCTCCGGCCGGTCCAGGGCGCCGGCCGGGGTCGGCGCCTGGGTGGGGTGCGTGGGCACCCTTGTGGTTCGCGCCCTGCGGCGCGAGAGGGTCCTTACCAAAGCGACGGGCTGTCGCACAAGGGCCAATCTTGGCGGAGGCGCGCGCAGGAGGCGCGGGCTGCCTGCCCCGCTCGTGACTTAAGCTCCCGTTAAGGATGCGGTGCTTAGATCGCGGCGAAACGAAGCGTTAACGAAGATGACCGAAACCTTGAGCCCCAAGAAAGCCGTCCGCCTGCGCGGCCGCTCCTTCCTCGCGCTGGCCCTCTCGCCGGAGAAGCCCTTCGCCGAGTGGCTGGAGGGGCTGGACGATCTCGCGCGCCGCTCGACCGGCTTCTTCCTCAACCGGCCGATCGTGCTCGACATTGCCGGGCTGACGCTGACGAAGGACGAGCTGGCGGGGCTGGTGGGCGAGTTCGAGAAGCGCAATGTGCGCATCATGGGCATCGAGGGCGCGCTGCCCTCGCTGCTCGGCCCGGGCATGCCGCCCGAAATGCGCGGCGGGCGCGCGGCGGGCGACATCGAGGTGCCCGAAACGCCCACCTCGCCCTCGGGCAAGGCGGATACGGCCGGCCAGGCCGCCGCTGCCCGCGCGCCGCTGCCGGTGAGTTCGGCCCTCAACCAGCCGCACTCGCTCATCGTGGAGGAGAGCGTGCGCTCCGGGCAGTCGATCGTCTTCCCGGAGGGTGATGTCACCGTGCTCGGCTCCGTCGCCTCCGGCGCGGAGATCATCGCCGGCGGCTCGATCCATGTCTACGGCGCGCTGCGCGGGCGGGTGCTCGCCGGCTCCGCCGGCAATCCCAACGCGCGCATCTTCTGCCGCAAGCTGGAGGCGGAGCTCATCGCCATCGACGGTCTGTACAAGACCGCCGAGGACCTGGAGCCCGCCCTCGTCGGAAAGTCCATGCAGGCCTGGTTGGAGGGCGACGCGCTGAAAGCCGCGCCGCTCGCCTGAGGCCGCCCCGAAGCGAAACGAAAGGATGCCGCATATGGCGAAGGTTCTGGTGGTGACGTCGGGCAAGGGGGGCGTGGGAAAGACCACGTCCACCGCAGCCCTTGGCGCAGCGCTCGCTCAGACGGGACAGAACGTCGTGGTCGTCGATTTCGACGTCGGCCTGCGCAATCTGGACCTTGTCATGGGCGCCGAGCGCCGGGTGGTCTACGACCTCATCAACGTGGTGCAGGGCGACGCCAAGCTCGCCCAGGCGCTGATCCGCGACAAGCGCTGCGACACGCTTTCGCTGCTGCCCGCCTCGCAGACGCGCGACAAGGATAACCTGACGGCCGAGGGCGTCGCGCGTGTCATGGACGAGCTGCGCGAGCGCTTCGACTGGGTAATCTGCGATTCGCCCGCCGGCATCGAGCGGGGCGCGACGCTGGCCATGCGCCATGCGGACGTGGCCGTGGTCGTCACCAATCCGGAAGTCTCCTCGGTGCGCGATTCGGACCGCATCATCGGCATCCTCGATTCCAAGACCGAGCGTGCCGAGCGCGGCGAGCGGATGGAGAAGCACCTGCTTCTCACCCGCTACGACGCGGTGCGCGCCGAGCGCGGCGACATGCTGAAGGTGGACGACGTCCTGGAGATCCTGTCGATCCCGCTTCTGGGCATCATTCCCGAGAGCCCCGATGTGCTGCGCGCCTCCAATCTCGGCGCGCCGGTGACGCTGAGCGACGCGAACAGCGCGCCGGCCCGGGCCTATATGGATGCCGCCCGCCGCCTGAAGGGCGAGAGCGTGGCGATGAGCGTGCCCTCCGAGCCCAAGGGCTTCTTCGGCAAGCTGTTCGGACGGAGGGCCGCATGAACCTCTTCAACCTGTTCACCCGGCGCGAGAACACCTCCGCGCCCGCCGCGCGCGAGAGGCTCCAGGTGCTGCTCGCCCATGAGCGCGCGGCCATCGGCCAGTCCGACCTCGTCTCGGTGCTGCGCGAGGAAATCCTCGCCGTCATCGCCAAGCACGTCGCCATCGATCGCGAGAAGGTCAAGGTGAAGATGGACAAGGGCGAGCAGATCTCGACCCTGGAAGTCGACATCGAATTGCCGGCGCTGGTCGGCATGCCGGCAGCGCGCGCCGCCGCCCATTAGCCGGCGGGGCCGCCCGCCGGCCCCGTTCCGCCGCCTCCGCCGAGGCCGTCCCCCATGCCGGCGCCCATGCCGGCTCAAGGATAAAGGACTTTGGACATGAGCAGAGCCGAACTCCTCCATCGACTCCAGGAATTGCAGAAGCTGCCCGAACTCGAGGGGCGCAACATCCGCTCCATCGCCGCCATCCTTTCCAACGAGGCGCTGGAAAAGCACGTCGAGGCCTGCGAGGCGACGGCGCAGAAGATGCGCCGGCACTGAAGGCCGGGCTCGAGCCTGGATGACGGGAAGGGGCCGCTTGCGGCCCCTTTTCTCGTTTCCCGCCCCCGCCGCGCCGTGCCGCGTGGCAACCTTTTGCGGCGGTTGCGGCTTATCGCTCCGATCACCGGTGCGAGAGAGGGGCGTGATGCCGAAGGACGGTTCAGGGGCCAAAGCGAGCGAAGGCGAAATCTGCATCTTCGCGCCATGGCCACTTTTCACCATCACCATCGAGAAGCTCTCGGACGAGGGCGACGAGGTGTATTTCCATGCCGGCGGCCAGGGGGTGTGGGTCGCGCGCATGGTGGCCGGGCTGAACGGCCGCCCTACGCTGGTCGGGCCGGTCGGCGGCGAGGCGAGCTGCGTCATCGAGGCGCTGGTCCGTGCGGAGGGCATAGAACTGCGCGGCGTGCCCGTGAAGGGCGCCAATGGCGGCTATATCAACGACCGACGCGGCGGCGATCGCAAGGAGGTGGCCAATGTGCGCCCCCCGCGCCTCGACCGCCACGAGATCGATGATCTGCACAACGCCGCGCTGGCCGAGGGCATACGCTGCGGCACGCTCGTCGTGACCGGCATTCCCGATGGCGAGGTCATGCCGGTGGAGACCTATCCTCGCCTCGTCAAGGATCTGCGGGCCAACGGCGTCATCGTGGTGGCCGACATCGCCGGCTCGGTGCTGGAATCCATCGAGGAGGGGCTGACGCTTCTCAAGGTGAGCCATGAGGAGCTTCAGGCGGCCGGGCTGGCCAAAAGCGACGACGATGCGTCCCTGATGAAGGCGATGGAGGCGCTGCGCGGCAAGGCCGAGCACATCGTCGTCTCGCGCGCCGGCGCCGGGTGCCTGGCGCTGATGGAGGGGCGGTTCTATGAGGCAAAGGGGCCAGAGATGGCCGCTCACGACCATACGGGCGCGGGCGATTCCATGACCGCCGCGCTGGCCGTGGCCCTGTCCGGCGGGCTCGATCCGCGCGAGGCGTTGCGCCTTGCCACGGCCGCCGGGGCGCTCAATGTCACGCGGCACGGGCGCGGCACGGGCCGGCGGGAGGATATCGAGGCCATCGTCCCCTCCGTTCTGATCGAGGAGCGCACATAGATGACGGCATCCGACTTCACCGAGATCGAGGCGCTGGCCTTCGAACTGGCGAGCCTTGCCGGCGCGCAGATCGAAAGCTCGCTGGGGCGCACGCTGGCCGTGCGATACAAGAAGTTGAGCGAGGACGAGGCGGCCGTCTTCAAGGACCCGGTCTCCGAGGTCGATCATGCCGTGGAGGTGCTGCTTCGCGCCCGCCTTGCCGACAAGTTCCCGGACCATGCCATCATCGGCGAGGAGGTGCAGGAGACGGCCGGCACGGCAGGGTTCACCTGGGTGATCGACCCGGTGGACGGCACGGCGAATTTCATCAACGGCTTTCCGCTCTTCGCCGCGTCCATCGGCGTCGTGTTCGAGGGGCGGCCGGTGGTGGGCGCCGTCTGGTGCTCCACCAGCCACGCGCTGCGGTCGGGCGTCTATCACGCTCGCGAGGGCGGGCCGCTCTATTTCGAGGAAAGCCGCATCGAGACCGTGGATCGCGGCCATGTACGCCGGCGCCTCGTGGGCCTGCCGCATGTGCTGCCGGCGGGAAGCTCGGCCCATGAGGGCCGGCAGACCGGCTCCTCGGCCGTCGAATGCGCCTTCGTGGCCGCCGGGCTCCTGGCCGGCGCCCGCTTCGAGGCGCCCAATATCTGGGATGTGGCGGGCGGCATTCCGCTGGTGCAGGCGATGAAGGGAGACGTGATGACGCGCGAGAGCCGCGATGGGGCGTGGGCGAGGTTCTCGTCCTTCGCCACCGACAGCGGCCGGGGCGGCATCGGGCGCTGGAAGCAGGGGCTGACGCTGGGGGAACCTGGCACGGTGGCCGCGCTCACCGGTTGATAAGACGGCCTTGGTTTCTTGCGTGCCCGCGCGCCGCGGGGTATGCCCGCCGCACACGAGAAGGCCCAAGCGACCGTGCCGCCCAGCAAGACTCTTCTTTTCGGCATCCTGACGACGATCGTCGCCGGGGTGCTGTTCGCCTCCATGGACTCCCTCGGCAAGTACCTGATGGGTGATCTGCCCATCATCCAGGTGGTCTGGGCGCGCTATGCCTTTCATACGATCCTGATGGGCGCCTATCTCGCCGCCACCACCGGCAAGCGGTTTCTGCATACCAACCGCCCGGGATTGCAGGTCGCGCGCGGTGCCTCCCTCCTGGCGACCACGGGGCTGATGTATTCGTCCCTTTCGCGCGCGCCGCTTGCGGATGCCACGGCGGCCTTGTTCATGGCCCCGATCGTCGTCACGCTCCTGTCGGTGCTCCTTCTGAAGGAGAAGATCGGCCCGCGCAGGATCGGCGCGATCATCGCCGGCTTCGTTGGCGTCCTGTTCATCCTTCGGCCGGGGCTGGGCGCGGTCGAGCCCTTCGTGCTGCTGGCGGCCCTCGCCGCTTTCACCAACGCGACCTACCTTCTCCTGACCCGCGCGCTGGCCGGGGCGGACGATGCCGCCTCCACGCAGTTCAACACCACCGCGGTCGGCGCCGTCATGCTGACCTTCGCCGTCTTCCCCTTCTGGCAGGCGCCGCAGGCGTGGCAGTTCGCCCTGATGGTGGCGATGGGCGGGATCGGCGCCCTTGGCCATTTCATTCTGGTGGTGGCCTTCTCGCGGGCACCCGCCTCGCTTCTCTCCCCTTTTCTCTACAGCCAGGTCCTGGCCGCCGCGATCCTGAGCGTGACGCTCTTCGGCGATCCCCTTCACCCCGCCATGGTGCTGGGCACCGTGCTCCTCGTCGGGAGCGGCCTCTACATCTGGTGGCGCGAGAACCGCTGAAACGCGCCTCGGGGCTGGCAGGGCGCGCGGCCTGCCTTATCTGCCGCGCGGGGAGCGGCATGAGGGGTCGAGCGGACGATGACGAAAAGAGGGGCCGGTCGCGAAGTGCGGGGGCCGGTCGCGCGTTTTTTCAGGCACCGCGGGACGCTTGCGGCTCTGGCGGCGCTGGCCGGGGTGCTGGCGACGGTCGCCGCCTTCAACCTCGTTCCCGAGCAGCGCTTCATGGAGACGCGCGTCGCGCACGAGTTCGGCACCTCCGATCCGCAGTTCGCCCGCGCTATGGAAGGCGTGCTAGGGGCGCGCATCGACGAAGGCAACAGCATCCAGACCCTCGTCAACGGCGACGAGATCTTTCCCTCCATGCTGGCCGAGATCGAGGGTGCGGAGCGCACGATCAATTTCGAGACCTATATCTACTGGCAGGGGCGGATCGCCGAGCGCTTCGCGCAGGCCCTTTCGCAGAAGGCGCGCGAGGGCGTGGAGGTCAACGTGATCCTCGATGCCGTCGGGGCCGCGCCGATGGACCGCTCGCTCATCGCGCGGATGGAAGGGGCGGGCGTTCGCGTGGCGCTGTTCCGGCCGCTGCGCTGGTATACGCTCGACCGCTGGAATCACCGCACGCACCGCAAGCTCCTCGTCGTAGACGGCACGGTGGGCTTCACCGGGGGCGTGGGCATCGCCGATGAGTGGACGGGCGACGCACGCTCGCCCGAGGAATGGCGCGACAATCATTACCGCATAGAGGGGCAGGCGGTCAGCGGCCTCCAGTCGGCCTTTGCGGAGAACTGGCTGGAAGCGACGGGCGAGGTGCTGCGCGGGGAGAACCATTTCCCCGCCATCCAGCCGGCGGGCGCGCTCCTCACCCAGCCGATGAAAAGCTCGGCGCGCTCGGGCTCGGAGAATGTCCATCTGGCCGTGATGATGGCGCTGGCCTCGGCCGAGCGGCATGTGCGCATCGCCATGGCCTATTTCGTGCCCGGCGACATCGCCATGGAGCAACTGCTCGACCTGCGCCGGCGCGGGGTGGAGGTGGACGTCATCGTTCCCGGCGAGCATCACGACGTGGAGTTCGTGCGACGGGCCTCGCGCCATCTGTGGGGCCCGCTCCTGGAGGCAGGCGTGCGCATCCACGAATACGAGCCCACCATGTACCATCCCAAGGTCATGGTGGTCGACGAGAGCTTCGCCTCCATCGGCTCGGTGAATTTCGACGAGCGCTCCTTCCGCCTGAACGACGAGATGAACGTCAATGTCTATGACGAAGGCTTCGCTCGAACGCAGATCGACCTCTTCGAGGCGGACCTTGCCGCCTCGCGCGAGGTGACGCTGGCGCAATGGCGCGAGCGCCCCGTGGCGCGCAAGGCGCTGGACTGGTTCTGGAGCCTGTTCCGCAGCCAGCTTTGAGCGCAAGCGGGGTTGCCCTTTCGCGGCCGGCGCTACCTTATCTCGAATAAGGCGAATTCGAGGCGGGCGGGGAGGCGGCCGCTTCCTTCAGAAGCAGAGTTCCATGACATCCACGATCAACCGGCCGGTCTTCTTCGGGTCCAGCCTCATCGTCGCCGTCTTCATTCTCGTCGGCGTCGTCTTTCCCCGTGACGCGGAGCGCCTGTTCGGCGCGGCGCAGGCCTTCGTCCTCGACAGTTTCGGCTGGTTCTATCTCCTGGCCGTCGGCATCTTCGTGGTCTTCGCCCTGTTTCTGGCGATCAGCCGCTTCGGGCAACTCAAGCTCGGGCCGGACGATGCCGAGCCGGACTACAACTATGTAAGCTGGCTGGCCATGCTGTTTGCCGCCGGCATGGGCATCGGCCTGATGTTCTATGCCGTGGCCGAGCCGATCCTGCATTACTCCGTACCGCCCGAGGCGGAGGCCGGCACCTTCGCCGCCGCGCGGCAGGCGATGGCGCTGACCTATTTCCACTGGGGCATCCACGCTTGGGCGATCTACGCGGTGGTGGGGCTTTCGCTCGCCTATTTCTGCTTTCGCTACAATCTGCCGCTCACCATCCGCTCGGGCCTCTATCCGCTGCTTCAGGACCGCATCAAGGGGCCCATCGGCCATGCGGTGGACATCTTCGCCATCTGCGGCACCATCTTCGGCATCGCCACCTCGCTCGGCCTCGGCGTCCTGCAGATCAATGCCGGGCTGAACTACCTCTTCGACGTACCGCAGACCGCGCTTGTGCAGGTGGGGCTGATCGCGATCATCACGGTGGCGGCCACGGCCTCGGTTCTGTCGGGCCTCGATGTCGGCATCAGGCGGCTGTCGGAGGGCAACCTCATCCTCGCCATCCTCCTGATGCTGTTCGTGCTCTTTGCCGGCCCGACCGAATTCCTGCTGCGCGCCTTCGTGCAGAATGTCGGCACCTATCTCGATTCCATCGTGGAGCGCACCTTCATGCTCTACGCCTACGAGCCGCGCGACTGGGTGAGCGACTGGACGCTGTTCTACTGGGCGTGGTGGATTTCCTGGTCGCCCTTCGTGGGCATGTTCATCGCGCGTATCTCGCGGGGTCGCACGGTGCGCGAGTTCGTGGTGGGCGTCCTGTTCGTTCCCTCCGCCTTCACCTTCTTCTGGATGACGGTCTTCGGCAACACGGCCATCGCCTTCGACATGGGCAGCGCGCAGGGGGCGATCTCGCGGGCGGTGGGCGCCGACATCTCCGTCGCCCTCTTCCAGTTCTTCGAATATCTGCCCTTCTCCGCCATCACTTCCTTCCTGGGCGTGCTGCTGGTGGCGATCTTCTTCATCACCTCCTCCGATTCGGGCTCCATGGTCGTGGACACGATCGCCTCCGGCGGCTCCGAGGAAACCCCGGCCTGGCAGCGCATCTACTGGTGCTCGATGGAAGGCGTCACCGCCGCGCTGCTGCTCCTGGCCGGCGGCCTGACGGCGCTGCAAACCATGACGCTGGTCAGCGCGCTGCCCTTCACCGTCATCCTCCTGGCGCTCGCCTTCGGCCTTCTGAAGGGCATGAAGGCGGACATGGCGCGCGTGACGGAGCATCGGCAGGCGCAGCCGGCCATCCCCATGCGCGAGGCGACGTGGCAGGCGAGGCTCGGCGCGCTCCTCCACGAGCCGACCCGGGCCGAGGTCGTCTCCTTCATCGAGCGCACTGTGCATCCCGCTCTTGTCGATGTGTGCCGGGAGCTTTCGGGGCGGGGCCTTGCGGCCTCCGTCGCGCGCGACGCCGAGGGCGGCACCATGCTGACGGTGGAAGCGCGGGAGACGCGCAACTTCGTCTACGGGGTGACGCCGGTGCGCCAGCTCGCCATGACCTTCTCGGCCGCCGAAGCCTCGCGGCCGGACAAGCGGCGGGCGCAGGTCTGGTCCGGCCACACCGTCTTTTCGGACGGCAGCCGCGGCTACGAGGTGATGGGCTTCACCAAGGACGACATCATAGCCGACGTGCTGGCCCAGTTCGAGCGCTACCAGATCCTGACCAGCGCGCCGGCGACGGCGCTCTACGCCGCCTCGCCCGATCCGGCCTGAGGCCGAGGGGCGGCCGGCGGGCCGCCCCGTTGTCGTTCAGCCGTGGTCCGCCGCGAAGCCGGCCGCCTCGATGCCGGCCACGGCCGCCGCTTCGTCATTGTCCGAGGTGTCGCCCGTGATGCCGACGGCGCCGAGGATGGGCCCGCCCGCGCCTTCGCGCACCAGCACGCCGCCCGGCACCGGCACCAGCGAGCCGCCCGCGAGCGCGTTCATCGACTGGATGAAGAAGGGCTGCTGCTCGGCACGCTGGAACAGCGCGCGCGAGCCCATGCCCATGGCGATGGCGCCGTTCGCCTTGCCGATGGCGATCTCGGGGCGCATGCGCGAGGCGCCGTCCTGCCGCTCCAGCGCGATCAGCGCGCCGCCCGCGTCGAGCACGGCGACGGTCAGCGGCTTGAGGCCGAGCTCGGAGGCTTTCTTCAGGCTCGCGGCGATCATGGTGCGGGCTTTGTCGAGGTCGATCATCATCGGCATCTCCTGTGTTGGCCCGGTCTCCATAGGGGCAAAGCGGCCGGAACGATAGCCGGCGTGAAAGGCGCCGGGTTCAGGCGAAGCGCCGCGCGGCGTCGAGGCCGAGGCCGAGGCCGACCGAGCCGAAGGCGTCCGACTGGGCGATTTCGGCGCCCGGAAAGCGCATGGTCGCGGCGTGGCGCACGGCGGGCACCTGCGCGCCGCCGCCCGTGAGGATCACCGTTTCCACCGCCTCGGCCGCCACGCCGGCGGTGGCGAGCGCCGCCTCGATGGCGCCGGCGATGCGCTCCACCAGTTCGGCGGTGGCGGCCTCGAACTCGGCGCGCGTGGTCGGCGCTTCCATCGAAAAGCCGGCCTCGCGAAGGCTGATCGTCGTCGCCTCATGGTCCGAGAGGGCGATCTTGGCCGCCTCCACCGATCCGGCGAGACGGTGGCCCGAGCGATGCTTCAGAAGATGCTCGTAGCGCGCCAGCTTCTCCGGCTCGGCGGCCTCCTTCTTCAGCCCCGCGATGTCGCGCGCCACCTTGGCCGTGTAGAGCGTGTTGATGCGGTGCCAGGTCGCCATGTCGTTGAAGTACCAGCGCGGCATCTCGCGCTTGCCGTCCGCCGTCATCGAACCGAGCCCGGCCAGCGGCTGCATGCGCGCGATGTTGAGCAGGCGGTCGAAATCGGTGCCGCCCACATGCACGCCGGTGAAGCTCAGGATATCGCCCTTCCGGTCCAGGTCGCGGGCGCGCTCGGGCGACAGGCGCACCACCGAGAAGTCGGACGTGCCGCCGCCGATATCGACCACCAGCGCCAGCTTCTCGGCATTGATCCGGCTCTCGTAATAGAGCGCGGCCGCGACGGGCTCGAACTGGAACTCGATATGCCTGAAGCCCTGCGCGCGGGCGGCCGAAGC
The DNA here is from genome assembly GCF_017815515.1 of Aureimonas populi. NCBI lineage: Bacteria > Pseudomonadati > Pseudomonadota > Alphaproteobacteria > Hyphomicrobiales > Aurantimonadaceae > Aureimonas > Aureimonas populi. The sequence continues at coordinate 255,023 of NZ_CP072611.1, read as the reverse complement.
CAGCTCCTCCTCAGCGCGCCTGTCGGCCCCATCGTCCTCGTCGACGAAGCGGACCGGGCGGCCGAGCACGATCTTCTCGGGCGTATCGCCGGTCGCCGCCTCCAGCTTGGCCTTGAGATGCTGGAGGAAGCGGCCGATCAGCTCCTCGAAGCTCATGCGCTGGCGCCCGACGGCGGTGGTCTCCTTCATCAGGCTGGAGCCCAGAACGCTCTTGAGGGCGCGCATGAAGCGGCCTTCCGCCCCGTCGACATATTCGAACACCGCCTTGCGCCCGAAATAGGTGCCGCCGTCCTCCAGGCTGAAGAACAGGGCGGAGGGGATCGTTAGATGCTCGCCCTCCACCGGCAGCAGGCGGGGCGTGCCGCCGGGGGCGCAGAGCGCCAGGGTGGAATTGGTGGTGCCGAAATCGAGGCCGGGATGAAGGGGCATGGTGCATCGCCTCGCGAAAGAAAAAACTGCGCCGGCCGCGCGGCCCGGCAGGGCGGCGGTCGCTGGTTCGAACCGGCGGTGAAGGGCGGCCCGTATAGCGGAGGCGGCGGCCGAAGGGAAGACATGGCGAAGCGGCCTCGCCGGCGGTGGCAAGGGGCGGAGAGGATCGTGCCTGCCGGATGGCAGGCGGTGGAGCGCCGGAGGCTCGCCTCCGATTGGTATTTTATATGTGGCTCGCCTCCGGCGCCCCACGCGGCGTCTTCCAGACCCTGCGGAGGGTGCCAGCCTCCGCTCCGCTTCCCGGTCCGCGCCTGTCCAACGCCGGAACCTCGGCCCGATCTCCATCCGGCTCTCACCACGGGGCGGTTGGGCTGTCTCCGGTTCCGCGCGGCGCCCCGTGACTTGGGGCCCTACCTAGCTTGCCACCCGGAGGATCAGTTTAAGAGCCAGAGCGGTCATGATAACGCCGACCAAAAACTCCAGAACTTGCCAGGATCGGGGGCTGGAAAACAGCGGGGTGAGAAGTCGGGCACCCAACCCCAATGAGAAGAAAAAGACAAAGGAGGCCGTGATCGCACCGATGGCGAACATGAAGCGATCATCCCCATAGTTGGTGGAGATGGAGCCGAGCAACACGACCGTATCAAGATAGACGTGCGGATTGAGCCAGGTGAACGCCAAGGCGGCAGCGATCGTGCTGGACAGACTGGCGATCTTCACATCTGAGGGGCTGAGGGAGGAAGTATCGGAAAACGCCGCCCAAAAACTCTTTGAGGCATAGAGGGCCAGAAACACCGCGCCCCCAATTGTCATGGCGGTCTCGAGCCACGGCATCGCAGTGACCAAAAACCCGAAGCCGGCCACGCCGACGGTAACGAGAACCGCGTCTGAGGCTGCACAGGTCAAGCAAACAGCGAAAACATGCCGGCGTTGGAGACCTTGCCGTAGAACGAAAGCGTTTTGCGCGCCGATTGCAGCGATCAGGCTGATACCGAGAAAAAAGCCAGGAAAAAATGCAGTCATCATGCTCTCCGAACTGTCCGGAGCACCTTACAGAAATGATGTATAGTTATTAAAGTTAAATAACTTCAGTGAAATGAATAGGTGCTAATGATGGACTATGGACAGATGGAAGCGGTCAGCGCCGTCCTGCGATCGGGCACTTTTGAAAAGGCCGCGCGTGCGTTGCACATCACCCCCTCGGCCGTATCTCAGCGGGTGAAGGCTCTGGAAGACCAACTCGGTATTTCACTGATTGTACGTGAGAAGCCCTGCCAAGCCACCGAGGCGGGAGCGATGGTTGCTATGCATTTTGAACGGGTCAGCCTTCTACAGCGCTCCCTTGAAAGCCAACTCTCGATAGAGAACAGCCTGGTAAAGAAAAGCTATATCCGTATAGCTGTTAACGCAGACAGCGTGGAAACGTGGTTCTTAGAGGCGCTGTCCCCGGATTGGTCCTGGCTGTATGACCTCGTCATCGACGACCAGCACCATAGCGCCGAATGGCTTCGAAAAGGTCTCGTCACCGCAGCCGTCACGGCGGACGATAATCCGGTGACTGGTTGCGATTCCCGGCCGCTCGGTGCCCTAAGATACATCGCGGTCTGCTCGCCCGAATTTCGCGACAGGTGGATGCCCGATGGATTGACGCCCGAAGCGATTAGCAAGGCCCCAGCTTTAGTCTACGGCAACAAGGACTCACTTCATTCAAACTGGCTTTCGGCGAGTTTACAGTACGAAATCGGCTACCCCTTCCACCAATTGCCTTCCACAACAGCAATTACCAACGGGGTTCTCCGAAGCCTTGGATGGGCGCTGGTGCCGGAAATCCTTGCCGAACCTCATGTTAAGAGAGGCGAGCTGGTCCGGCTTGCGCCGGATTACAGGCTGGACGTCCCGCTATTTTGGCAATGGTCTCGTGCGGTGAAGCCAGCCTTGGTCCGGTTGAACTCTGCCGTCATCAAGACCGCCAGCCAGCACCTTCAGCCTATTGGAGCGGGCCGCTCTCCGTGATTCTTCTGCCAGATGGCATGCCTAGTTCAGAGCTTCCGACGCTTGGTGTAGCGCGCAAAAACGAATGGCCGCGCGCGCAAGATCGGACGGCAAAGGTTTCAGCCCCCTTTGAAGCCGCCTGAAACGATCAATTCGCCCACCTTCGAAGGCTCGCCTTTCGAGATCGAATAGGTGGTCGTCGCGCCCTCCATCTCGAAGCGCTCGAAGATCGCTCGGACCTCCGGCCGGTCGTTGATCGAGAGGATGAGAGCGCCCTTCAGCCCGGCCAGCTTCTCGGCCATCTCCGCGAACTGATCGCGCGAGAATGCGTTCCGCGCCGTAATATCCTTCCGAGCCGTAATACGGCGGATCGAGATAGAACAGCATCCCCCGCCGGTCGTAGCGCCGAAGGAAGTCCTCCCAGTCCAGCCGCTCAATGACCACGCTGGCGATCATTCGCGCCCGATCGAAGGGCCGGCGGTGGGGGAAGTATGGGGCGTTGCGGAGGTGGGGAAAGATCGGACGGGAATTGGCTGGCGACTTGCATCTTGCGCCTCTCCTTACCCTCATCCTGAGCCTGTCGAAGGACGAGGGTGAGCGGCACGATCGCTGCACCAAGCGCCCCCCGTCCTTCGACAGGCTCAGGATGAGGGGCTATGCGGACGGCTCAGGATGAGGGGCGGTGCGGAGGGCTCGGGGTGAGGGGCCAAGCGGGGCCGGGGCTGGGGAAAGCCGGCGGCCCGGCGACTGGCCGGCAGATCAGCTATCCATCTTCAGCGCCGCGATGAAGGCTTCCTGGGGGATGTCCACCTTGCCGAACTGGCGCATGCGCTTCTTGCCCTCCTTCTGCTTGTCGAGGAGCTTGCGCTTGCGGGAGGCGTCGCCGCCGTAGCATTTGGCGGTGACGTCCTTGCGCAGGGCCGAGATGGTCTCGCGTGCGATGACCTTGCCGCCGATGGCGGCCTGGATCGGGATCTTGAAGAGATGGTTGGGGATCAGCTCCTTGAGCTTCTCGCACATCTGCCGGCCGCGCTTCTCGGCCTGGTTGCGATGGACCAGCATGGAGAGCGCGTCCACCGGCTCGGAATTGACCAGGATCGACATCTTCACGAGGTCGCCCTCGCGATACTCGATCAGCGAATAATCGAAGGAGGCATAGCCCTTCGAGATCGACTTCAGCCGGTCGTAGAAGTCAAACACCACCTCGTTGAGCGGCAGCTCGTATGTGACCATGGCGCGCTTGCCGACATAGGAGAGGTCCACCTGCACGCCGCGCCGCTCCTGGCAGAGGGTGAGGATGTTGCCGAGATAGTCGTCCGGGGTGAGGATCGTCGCCTTGATCCACGGCTCGTGGATGGATTCCACCTTCATCACGTCCGGCATGTCGGCCGGGTTGTGGAGCTGGGTGGTGGTGCCGTCCGTCAGCTTGATGTCGTAGACGACCGAGGGCGCGGTCGCGATGAGGTCGAGGTCGAACTCGCGCGAGAGGCGCTCCTGGATGATCTCCAGATGCAGAAGGCCGAGGAAGCCGCAGCGGAAGCCGAAGCCGAGCGCGGCCGAGCTTTCCATCTCGAAGGAGAAGGAGGCGTCGTTCAGGCGCAGCTTGCCCATCGCGGCGCGAAGGTCGTCGAAATCGGCCGCGTCCACGGGAAAGAGGCCGCAGAAGACCACGGGCTGCGCCGGCTTGAAGCCCGGCAGCATGGAGGTGGTCTGGCGCTTGTCCTCGGTGATGGTGTCGCCCACGCGCGTGTCGGCCACCTCCTTGATGGAAGCGGTGATGAAGCCGAGCTCGCCGGGGCCGAGCGCCTCCACCGGCACCATCTTGGGCGTGAAGACGCCCACCCGGTCCACCAGGTAGCGGGCGTCCGCACCCATCATGCGGATGGTCTGGCCTCGTCTCAATTCGCCGTCGATGATGCGCACGAGCACGATGACGCCGAGATAGGCGTCGTACCAGCTATCCACCAGCATCGCCTTGAGGGGCGCCGCGCGGTCGCCCTCCTTGGGGGCGGGCAGGCGGGTGACGATGGCCTCCAGCACGTCCTCGATGCCCAGGCCCGATTTCGCCGAGATCATCACAGCGTCGGAGGCGTCGAGGCCGATCACCTCCTCGATCTGCTCCTTCACCTTGTCCGGCTCGGCGGCGGGCAGGTCGATCTTGTTGAGGACGGGCACGATCTCCAGGTCGTTGTCGAGCGCCAGATAGACGTTGGCGAGTGTCTGCGCTTCCACCCCCTGCGCGGCGTCCACCACGAGGAGCGCGCCCTCGCAGGCCGAGAGGGAGCGCGAGACCTCGTAGGCGAAGTCCACATGGCCGGGCGTGTCGATGAGGTTGAGGACGTAGGTCTCGCCGTCCTTCGCCTTGTAGTGCAGGCGCACGGTCTGCGCCTTGATGGTGATGCCGCGCTCGCGCTCGATATCCATCGAATCGAGCACCTGGTCCTTCATCTCGCGCACCTCCAGCCCGCCGGTGCTCTGGATGAGCCGGTCGGCGAGGGTGCTCTTCCCGTGGTCGATATGGGCGACGATCGAGAAGTTGCGGATGCGGGACAGGGGCGTGTGTGCGGGCGTGGTGCTCATGCCCGGCATATATTCAATTGGAATGGAAACAGGAACCGTTTTCCTCTCACGCCGCCACGCGGTTCCGCCCGCCCGCCTTGGCGGCGTAGAGCGCGCGGTCGGCCCGCTCGATGGCGCGGGCAAGGTCCTCGCCCTCCTCCTCCACCGCCACGCCGAAGCTGACGGTGGCGGCGATGGCGGCCTCGTTCCACCGCACGGGCGTGGCGGCGAGCGAGCGGCGAATGGCTTCGGCGCGCTCCATCGCCCTGTCCGGGTCGGGGTCGGCCAGGAGGATCACGAACTCCTCCCCGCCGAAGCGCGCCACGAGGTCGCCCGCGTCCAGCGCGCCGCGCACCCGCTCGGCGAAGGCGCGGATCACCGCGTCGCCCGCCGCATGGCCGTGGCGGTCGTTGATGGCCTTGAAGCGGTCGAGATCGGCCATCAGCACGGCGCGCGGCCGGCCGGCGGCGCGCTCGCCCGCCTTCAAGTAAAGCCCGGCGCGGTTGAGCGAGCCGGTCAGCTCGTCGCACAGCGCCTGCTCGCTCAGCACCCGGCGCGCATGCTCCTCTGCCATCGTGAAGAAGGCCATGACGAGGACGTAGTTCATCATCTGGTCCGCCACGAGCAGGAATTGCAGGCCGGGCGCGTGGCCGGTGATGTCGAGGATGATCCAGGTGAGATAGGCCGGCACATAGGCGAGCAGCGCGACGCCGCCCGCCCGGCGGCTGAAGGAGGGGCGACCGTTGCGCAGCACGTAGAGGCCGAGCATCACCGAGTGCGTGCCGAGCGCCGTGGTCGTCAGCGCCAGCGAGAGGAGCGGTGCGAGGGCGGCGGGCGCAAGCAGGAAGGGCAGCGCGCAGGCGGCGGCCACCACCGGCGGCATCAGCACCATGTGCGGCGGGAAGGGGCGCCTCCCGTCGATCAGGCGAATGCCGGCGCCGGCGAACAGGATGGTGCCGGAGAAGCACGTGAAGCTTGCCGCCAGCACGGGGAGCGGCGGCTGCGGAACCAGCAGGAAGGCGAGGGAGCCCGCGGCCCCGAAGAGATTGCACACCGACCACAGGAGAAGGTTCCGCTCCTTGCGCCGCCCGCTCCACAGGCCGGCGAACATCACAGCGAAGACCCCGTACATGAGGGCGCTGCAGAACTGGAGGGTGGCGTGGTCGAGGGTCAATGCAAAGCGCCGTCGTTCCGTTGTTTCCGCCCTTCCTCTACGTCAGAGGCGAAAGGAGCGGCCGCACGATAGCGGCAGACGGTTAAGCTTGCCTGTCATTGTCCTTCGGCCGGCCGCGAAAGCGCCGCGACCTCTGCTTGCGTCAGCGGGCGCACGGCGCCCTTGGGCAGGGGGCCGAGCGCGAGCGGGCCGATGGACACGCGCACGAGGCGCAGCGTCTCGATGCCGCTGGCCGCCAGAAGGCGGCGGATCTGGCGGTTGCGGCCCTCGTCCAGCACGATCTCCAGCCAGGAATTGCGCGTGCCCTCGCGCAGCAGCACGGCCGACCTAGCGGCGAGCACCTCGCCCTTGTCCTCCACTCCCGCGACGAGGGCGGCAAGGAGCGCGGGGGCCGGGCGTGCGTCGATCTGCACGTGATAGGTCTTGTCCGGGGCGTTGGCCCCGTCGAGCACGCCCTGCGCGAAGAGCGTGTCGTTGGTCATCAGGAGAAGCCCCTCGCTCGCCTTGTCGAGCCGGCCGACGGGCGAGACATGGGGCAGGGCAAGCCCTTCCAGGCAGCGATAGACGGTGCCGCGCCCCTGCGGGTCGTCGCGCGTGGTGACGAGCCCGCGCGGCTTGTTGAGCATGAGATAGACCGGCTCGGCCGCGCCCACGGGCACGCCGTCCACGGCGATGCGCGCGGTGGCCATGTCGGTGCGGTGCTCCGGATCGAGGATCGCCACGCCGTTCACGCTCACGCGGCCCTCGCGCACGAGGCGCGCGCCCTGCGTGCGCGAGCAGTGGCCGAGCTTGGAGAGGACGCGCGCCAGGCCGTGGCCGGCCGGCGTGGCGGAGGGGGCTGGGGAGGAGGAAGCGCGCTTGGGCATGGGCCTTTTCATAATCGCTCGGGCCGGCGCGCGGTAGGGCGCCCGTCGCGCCGGCCTGGCATCCCCGCCGCTTTTCCGCTCTCACGGTGCTTGGCGCGGCGGGGGGAAAGCCGCTATGTGCGGCGCAGCGCCGTGCCCGCCCGGCCTGTCAGCGGAGTGCCCATGCCGTCCGAAGAGTTCACGCTCGCCTTCTCATGCCCCAACCGCGCCGGCATCGTCGCCGCCGTCTCCCGCCATCTCTACGACAATGGCGGCGACATCCGCGAGGCGCACCAGTTCGACGACCCGGAGACGGGGCGCTTCTTCATGCGCGTGCGCTTCGCCATCGTGGAGGCGGTGGTGACGGTGCAGAGCCTGACGGCGGGCTTTGCCACCATCGCCGAGCGCTTCGGCATGGACTGGCGCCTCGCCTCTCGCGAGGCGGTGCCGAAAATCGTGATCCTGGTCTCGAGATTCGACCATTGCCTTGCCGACCTGCTCTATCGCTGGCGCATCGGCGAGCTGCGCATGGAGATCGCGGCGATCGTCTCCAACCACCCGCGCGAGGTCTACGCCCACCACGACCTCGACGGCATTCCCTTCCACCATCTGCCGGTGACGAAGGAGACCAAGGCCGAGCAGGAGGCGCGTATCCTTGCCATCGTGGAGGAGGCGGGCGCCGACCTCGTGGTGCTGGCGCGCTACATGCAGATCCTCTCGGACGAGATGTCGGCGGCGCTCTCGGGGCGCTGCATCAACATCCACCATTCCTTTCTGCCCGGCTTCAAGGGCGCCAAGCCCTATCACCAGGCGCACCGGCGCGGGGTGAAGCTGATCGGGGCGACGGCGCACTACGTGACCGCCGACCTCGACGAGGGGCCCATCATCGAGCAGGACGTTGAGCGCATCTCGCACCACGACAGCCCGGACGACCTCGTGCGCAAGGGGCGCGACATCGAGCGGCGCGTGCTCTCGCGCGCCATCGCCTGGCACCTGGACAACCGCGTGCTGCTGAACGGCGACAAGACGGTCGTCTTCCGGGACTGAGCACCGATACCGAGCTGGAAGGGATTTCGACAATGAGCGCGACGATCATCGACGGAAAGGCCATCGCGGCCGGTTTGCGCGCGCAGGCGGCGGAGGATGCCGCCCGCTTCGCAGCGGAGCGCGGCCGCAAGGCGGGGCTCGCGGTCGTCCTCGTGGGCAACGATCCGGCCAGCGAGGTCTATGTCGCCTCCAAGGTGAAGCTGACGCGCGAGACGGGCATGGAAAGCTTCGGGCACCGCCTGCCCGCCGAGACGAGCGAGGCCGACCTTCTCTCGCTGGTGGCGCGGCTGAACGCGGATGAGAGCGTGGACGGCATCCTCGTGCAGCTCCCGCTGCCGGGCCATATCGATTCGGGGCGGATCATCGAGGCGATCGATCCGCGCAAGGACGTGGACGGGCTGCACCCGGAAAATGCCGGCCGGCTGATGAACGGCCTTCAGGGCCTCGTGCCCTGCACGCCGCTCGGCTCCATGATCCTGGTGGAAAGCGCGGTACCGGACATTTCGGGCCTCAACGCCGTGGTCCTCGGCCGCTCCGTTCTGGTCGGCAAGCCGGTGGGCCAGCTCCTGCTGGCCGCCAACGCCACCGTGACGATGGCCCATTCGCGCACGGCGGACCTGCCCGCCCTGTGCCGCAACGCCGACATCCTCGTGGCGGCCGTGGGCCGGCCCGAAATGGTGCGCGGCGACTGGATCAAGCCGGGCGCGGTGGTCATCGATGTCGGCATCAACAGGCTCGCCCCGGAGCCGGGCCGCGAGAAGGGCCGGCTGGTGGGCGACGTCGCCTTCGCGGAAGCGGTGGATGTCGCGGGCGCGATCACGCCGGTTCCGGGCGGCGTCGGCCCGATGACCATCGCCTGCCTGCTGAAGAACACGCTCACGGCGGCGCGGCGCCGGGCCGGGGGCTGATATCGGCCCGGGGCGGCCGGGCGGGGCTGTTCTTGTCGAGGACAGTCCCTAGCTTCACGGCTCGCAACAGGAGCCGTGAAGACATGACCCTTTCCATCGTCGCCAAATGCCCCGGTGCGCGCCAGTTCGGCGTGGCGGCGGCGACCGAGATGCCGGCCGTCGGCAAGTTCCTCTCCTACGCCTTCCCGCGCTACGGCGCCTTCGCCACGCAGGCGCTGGTCAACCCGTATCTGGGCATAGACGGCTGCAAGCTCCTGTCCTTGAGCGTTTCGGCCCAGAGCACGGTGGAGACCGTGCTGGAGGACGACGAGCAGCGCGAGGAGCGGCAGGTCGCGGCCGTGGACAAGGAGGGCCGCTCGGCCGCCTTCACCGGCCGGAACTGCATTCCCTTCGCCGGTTCGCTGCAGGGGCCGAACTACTCCGTGCAGGGCAACCGGCTGGCCGGCCCGCAGGTGCTGGAGGCGATGGCACGCGCCTTCGAGCGAGACACGGGGGCCGAGCTCGTGACCCGCCTCATCGACGCCATCGCAGCGGGCGTCGCCGCCGGGGGAGACAAGGAGGGGGAGCGCTCGGCCAATGTCTACATCGTGGAGGAGGAGGAATACCCCATCTGGGATATCCGGGTGGACGACCATCCCGACGTGGTGGGGGAGCTGAAGCGGCTGGAGGGCGTGTTCCGCGAGGAACTCTACCCCCATGTGCGCAAGATGCCCTCGCGCAAGCTGTAGGGCGCGGGCAATGGCGGGCGAACGGCGCCGCCCGCCGCCCGCGCGCCCTCAGCAGGCGGCGCGAAGGGTGGCGCGCACGCCGTTGCCCGTTTCGTAAGTCACCTCCGAGCGCAGACTCATGGCCATGGCCCGCACGAGCTTGGTGCCGAGCCCCGTGCCCTTGGCCGCCTCGCCCTCGGCGAAGCCCGCGCCGTCATCCTCCACGCTGAGCACGAAATGCTCGTCCCCGTCGCGCAGGAAGCGCACGCGAACCTCGCCGCCCGTGGCGCCATAGGCGTATTTGCAGGCGTTCGACACCAACTCGGTGACGATGACGCCGACGGAGACGGCCTTGTCGGTCTTCAGGCGGATCGGCTCGGCCGTGAAGCGGACCGTGCAGGGGGAGGCGGGGCTCGACCAGGTCTCTTCCAGCTCCTTGACCAGCGCGGTGAGATAATCGCCCATGTCGACCGTCTCGACGTCGTTGGAGGTGTAGAGCTCGCGGTGGACGCGCGCGATGGCCGCGATGCGCCGCTGCGTGTCCTTCAGGGCCTCGCGCGAGACCTCGTCGGACAGGGCCGAGGCCTGCATCTGCACGAAGGCGGAGACCATCTGGAGCGAGTTGGAAACGCGGTGGTTCACTTCCTTCAGGAGCGCTTCCAGCCGGGCGTTGGTGGCGCGCAGGGCCGCTTCCGCCTCGGCCTTGTCGTTGCGCAGGCGCACGCGCTCCAGCGCCTGCGCGAAGGAGGCGGCCAGAAGGTTGAAGAAGTCGTCGCCGACGCTCTTGACCACATAGTCCGACGCGCCCGCCTTCATGGCGGCCACCGCCACGCGGCTTTCCTCGGAGCCGGTGACGTAGACGACGGGGGGCATATCGGCGAGCTGGCGCAGGGCGGCCAGCGTCTCCAGCCCGTCCTGCCCCGGCATGTAGTGATCGACGGCGATGAGGTCGAACTGCTCGACGGAGGCCAGCGCCACGCCCTCGGCGCCGCTGGGCGCCGTGGTCACGGCGAAGCCGCGCCGGCTCAGCGTTCGCTCGGCCAGAAGGCGCAGGCCCTCGTCGTCGTCGATATAGAGGACGCGCGCGAGTTGCGACATTACGCTTCGCTTTCGACCTCGGGCACCTGGATCACGGTCAGGAACAGGCCGAGCTGGCGGATCGCCTGCGCGAAGCTCTCGTAGTTCACAGGCTTGGTGATGTAGACATTCGCGCCCAGATCGTAGCAGCGCTGGATCTCGACCTTGTCGTCCGTGGTGGTGAGAACGACGACGGGCGTGCGACGCAGCGGCGAGTCCTCGGCCTTCATCTTCACCAGGATGTCCGTGCCGCTCATGTCCGGCAGGTTGAGGTCGAGCAGCACCAGCGCCGGGCCGTTGAGCGCGGGGCCGTGCGGGTCGTCGAACAGATATTTCAGCGCCGAGGTCCCGTCGGTGAAGTGGCGGATCTCGTTGGACACGCCCGCCCGGCGGATATTCTTCTCGATCAGGCGCGCGTGACCTTCGTCATCCTCGATCATCAGGATGTTGACGGACAGATGGGGCGTCATGACGCTTGGGCTTCCTTCTGGGCTTCGTACCTGACCGGAATGGAGAGACGGAAGGTCGCGCCTTCGTCAAGGGCTGAATCGCACGATATCACACCGCCGAGGCGATAGGCCACGGCGCGCACATGCGCCAGGCCGATGCCTTCGCCCGGCTGGTCCTGCGCGCCCGACCTGCGGAAAAGGTCGAAGACGCGCTGGTGATCCTTCGGGTCGATGCCCCGCCCGTTGTCCTGCACCTCGTAGATGATGCGATCGCCCACGCGCCGGCCGCGCACCGCGATGCGCCCCGGCCGGCCGGGCTTGAGATACTTGACCGCGTTCTCCACCAGGTTGGAGAAGATCTGCTCGATGGCCACCCGGTCGGAGGTGACGCCCGGCAGGGGCCCCTCCACCGCGATCTCGGCGCCCAGCTCGTCCAGCCGGTGCTGGAGGCTGTCCACGATGCTCCCCATCATCTCGTCCATGTCCAGCGGCTCGGGCGTGATGACGCGCCGCCCCTCTCGCGAGAGGCGCAGGATGGCGTTGATCAGGCGGTCCATCTTCTGCGTCGAGGTGCGGATGAAGCCGATCGATTCGGGCAGGTCCTCGCGCACCGCAAGGCGCGCCTCCTCGCTCACCACCTGCGGGGCCTCGGCCTCGGCCTTGTCCACCATCTGCGTGAGAGGTTCGATCGCGGCCTCCAGCTCGGCGGTAAAGCCCATGACGTTGACGAGGGGCGAGCGCAGGTCGTGGCTGACGATATAGGCGAAGCGCTGGATCTCGTCATTGGCGCGCTGGAGGTCTGCGGTGCGCACCTGCACGGCGCCCTCCAGCATTTCGTTCAGGCCCTTCAGGGTGCGATGGGAGCGCCGAAGGTCCGTCAGGCTCCGGCGGATCCACCACATGGTGACGGTTCCCACGAGAAGCATGAGCAGGCCGGCCACCGCCAGGATCGCATAGGCATAGATCTGCTGCCGGCGCTGGCTGCCCGTCCTCTCGACCAGGAGCTGCTGCTCGATCGCGATCATCTCGCGCCCCAGCGTGCGGATGGCGTTGACCGTGGCGGCGCCGCTGTCCAGCACGAACACGGCGCTGCCGTCGAGGCTCAGATCCTCGCGCATGGCCGCGACGGAGTCGCGCGCGACCTGAACGTAACGCTCGGAGAGCTCGCGCAGCCGCGCCAGGCTCTCACCCTGCGTCGGATTGTCGGCGGTCAGCTCGCCGACATGCTGGAGGAGGGTCTCGGTCTCCCGCGCCGCTTCCTCCAGGATTTCGGAGAAGGGCTCGTTGCGGGTGAGGAGATAGCCGCGCCGGGCGGAGGCGACGCGCTCGATGGCGGCCTTGAAGCGTTGCAGGCCGAGCTCGACCTGATAGGTGTGCGCCACCTCCGCGCTCTGGCGCTGCGCCTGTATCAGCGCCCAGCCTCCGGCCCCGCCCAGCGCCATCAAGGCGGTGAAGCCGATGGCGATGGCCCCGGCGATGAAGCGGCCGAGCTTTCTGTCGGATGAATAGGCCGAAGGGGAGATCGTCTTAAGTCCTCGCGAGGAAGAAGGCAGGGAGGCGAGCCGCCCGGCCGCCCGGATGCATCGTGCACCCAAAGGGTTCCATAGCCGAGGGGGGTGTGCGGAGGCCAGCCGCTTTTCACGTTTTCGGCAACGCGCGCAAAAACACCCTTCGATCGGCTAAGCCGGTGACACGATGCATTCGGATGGTCTCAATCCCCCGTTAATCAAGAAGCCGGAATGATGGCCGGCCGGTCGGGAGGGGAACGGTCCCCGAGCCGCGATATCACGATGCCGGACCGAAAGGTGACATGATCCAAGGCCTGTACGACTGGACGATGAAGCTTTCCAGGCACCGCAACGCCGAGCGCTCGCTGGCGGCCATGTGCTTTGCCGAAAGCTCCTTCCTGCCCGCCTTCCCCGAGGTGCTCCTCCTGCCGATGATCCTGGCCGACAGGAGCAGGGCATGGCGCCTGGCGCTGATCTGCACGGGCTTCTCGGTGGCCGGAGGCATTGTCGGCTATTTGATCGGCCTGTTCCTGTTCGAGGCGCTCGGCCAGCCGCTCCTGGCCTTCTACGGCATGACGGGCAGTTTCGAGAGGCTGGCGGAGGACTACAACGATCTCGGCTGGCTGATGGTGCTGGTGGGCGGGGGCGTCACGCCCATTCCCTACAAGGTGGTGACGATCCTCTCCGGCGTGACGCGGCTCGACTTCGCGCTGTTCGTGGCCATGAGCGTGGTGGCGCGCTCCATTCGCTTCGCCATCCCCTGCGCGCTGCTCTATTACTACGGGCCGCAGGCCAAGGTGCTGCTGGAGAAGCGGCTCGGCACCGTCATCTGGGGCTCGCTGGCGCTGGTGATCCTGGGCTTCCTCGCCGCAGGGTATCTTTTCTAGCGCGTCGCTGCGAGCGAGACGCCCTTGATCTGGGCGATCACCTCCTCGCCCTCGCGCAGGGCGAGGCGCTCCACCGAGCGGCGCGAGAGGCGCGCGCGGAACGCGGCCCGCGGGTCTCCGCGCAGGGAAAGGCGCAGATGCGCCTCCGCCTCGCCGAACGGGTCGATCCCCTCGATCCTTGCCGGAACGGCGTTGAGGATGCTGGTGTCGGCGGCCCGGGCGCGGGCGATGGACACGTCGCCGGCAGCGATGCGCACGCGCACCCTTTCGCCCACCGAAAGCGCGCTGGTGACGACGAGGATCTCCACCCCGAAGACCTGGAGCGCCGCGATGCCGTCCGGCTCGAGGCGCGCGACGCGGCCGGGCAGGATCGCGGCGAAATCGCGCCGCTCGCCGAGCGGGGAGGCGGGATCGGCCAGCACCTCGCCCAGCGGGCCGGACGAGACGACGCGGCCGCCCTTCAGGGCGACGAGATGGTCGGCGAGGCGCTCCACCTCGCCGATATCGTGGGTGACGAGGAGGATGGGGATCGACAGACGCGCGTGAAGCGCCTCGAAATAGGGAAGGATCTCGTCGCGCGCCATGCGGTCCAGCGCCGAGAGCGGCTCGTCCATCAGGAGGAGGCGCGGCTGCGAGAGCAGCGCCCGGCCGATGGAGACGCGCTGCCGCTCGCCGCCCGACAGATGGGCCGGATCGCGCTCCACGAGGCGTGTCAGGCCCAGCAGCGCCACCACCTCGTCGAAGCGGATCGCCTCGGCCCCGCCCCGCGCGCGGCGCTGGCCGTAGGTAAGGTTGCCGCGCACGGAGAGATGCGGGAACAGGCTCGCCTCCTGGAAGACGTAGCCGACGGGGCGCTTGTGCGGGGGGCGGAACGTGTGCTCGTCCTGCCAGGTCTCGCCGCCCACCCGGACGTGCCCCGGCAGGCGGTTGAGCCCGGCCACCTGCCGCAGAATGGAGGTCTTGCCGCAGCCGGAGGGGCCGAACAGGGCGGTGATGCCGCGCATCGGGGCCTCGAAGGCCGCGTCGATGGAAAAGCCGCCGAGCGAGCCGGACAGGGCGATGTCGATCGTCTCCATGCGCTAGAAGGCCCTCCTTCCCGAGCGCCTTGCCAGCATGGACATGGACAGGATGACCACGAAGGAGAAGGCGAGCATTCCGGCCGAGAGGATATGCGCCTCGCGCCAGCGCAGCGTCTCGACGAAATCGTAGATCGCCACGGAGAGGACCTTGGTCTCGCCCGGAATGTTGCCGCCGATCATCAGGATCACCCCGAACTCGCCCACCGTATGGGCAAAGCCCAGCACCGCGCCGGTGAGGAAGCCGGGCCTGGCGAGCGGCACGGCGACGGTGAGGAACCGGTCCCACGGCGAGGCGCGCAGCGTGGCGGCGACCTCCAGCGGCCGCTCGCCCATCGCCTCGAAGGCGTTGCGGATGGGCTGGACGACGAAGGGCATGGAATAGATCACCGAGCCGAAGACGAGGCCCTCGAAGGTGAAGGCGAAGGTGCGAAGGCCCACGAGCGGCCCGAACCAGCCGCCGAGGCCGCTGGGGCCCAGCGCGATGAGAAGGTAGAAGCCGAGCACCGTGGGCGGCAGGACGAGCGGCAGCGCCACGATGGTGGCGACGACCTCCTTCCAGCGCGAGCGGGAGCGGGCCAGCCACCATGCGATGGGCGTGCCCACGACGAGGAGCAGGAGGGTGGTGATCGCGGCCAGTTCCAGCGTCAGCCGGATCGGGGACCAGAGTTCGGCTGTCATCGTGAAGGGTGGTCCGTCCTGTTCGGGCGGCGACGAGGCCGGAGCGTCCTCACGCGGGCGCTCCGGCCGGTGGCCGGGTCAGCGATCGAGAGCGTAGCCGTATTTCTCGATGATGGCAGCGGCCTCCTCGCCCTTCAGGAATTCGACGAAGGCGAGCGCGGCCGGATTTTCCTCGCCGCGCGTCAGCAGGACGGCGTCCTGGCGGATCGGCTCGTAAAGGTCCTGCGGCACGATCCAGCGCGAGCCGCCCTCGGTCTGCGATACCTGCCCCAGCGCCACGAAGCCGAGCTCGGCATTGCCCGTTTCCACGAACTGGTAGGCCTGGGCGATGCTCTGCCCCTGGACGATCCTCGGCTGCAGCTCCTCGTAGACGCCGAGCCGCGTCATCGCCTCGATGGCGGCCGCGCCGTAGGGGGCGGTTTCGGGATTGGCGATGGCGATCTGCTGGAAGTCGCCCTCCTCCAGCGTCTGCGGCCCCGTCACCTTGCCCGCCTCGGCCGAGTAGAGCACGAGCTGGCCGATGGCGTAGGTGAACACGGTTCCCTCCACGCCGTGGCCCTCCTCCACGGCGAGCGTGGGGCGCTCGTCGTCGGCGGCCAGGAACACCTCGAAAGGCGCCCCTTGCGTGATCTGCGTGTAGAACTGCCCCGTCGCGCCGAAGGAGAGGATCGCCTCGTGCTCGCCGGCCTCGGCGAAGGCCGCCGCGATCTCGGTGGCGGCATCGGTGAAGTTCGCCGCCACCGCGACATTGGTGGTCTCGGCGAGGGCGGGCCGGGCCAGCGCGGCACAGGCGGCGAGAAGGATGGCGAGGCGGCGCATGGGCATCTCCGTTATGGCCGAATGGATATAACGAGAGGGGTAGCCCGCGCCCTTCCGCGCGGCAAGCGATATTTCCGTTCGGATATATCGATCAGGCGAGGCGGCTCTTGCGCAGGTCGCCGGTGCGCTCCAGCAGCGGGTGCACGGTGGCCGCGATATGGCTCTCGATGCGCTTCAGGTCGCGCACCACGTCGAGATACATGCTTGCGGCCTCCGTGCCCGAGAGGCGGCCGGAGAGGATCTGGCGGAACTGGTCCTCGCTGGCGGCGCGCTCGATCTCGCGGAAGCGCTCCTTCTCGGCCACGAGCTGGCGCGCGGAGGCGGCGTTGCCGTCCATGAGCACGCTGACGGCCAGGCGCAGATGCTCGATCAGCTTCTCGTGCATTTCCTCGATCCGCTCCACCGCCTCGTCCGAGAGGATGCGCCTGTCGTCGATGCGCTGGGCGGCGATGGTCATCAGGTTGGCGTCCACGATATCGCCGACATGCTCGATGTTGACCGCGAAATCGAGGATCTCGTAGAGCCGGCGCTTGTCCTCCTCGGACAGCTCGCGCTGGCTGATCTGCGCCAGGTAGCGGCGCACCGCGCCATAGAGCCGGTCGATGGAATCGTCCGTCTCGCGGATGCGCCCGAGGGCGGAGGGGTCGTTGCGGCGGAACACCTCCTTCGATCCGGCGAGCATGGATTCGGCGATGTCGGCCATGCGCAGCACTTCGCGCGCGGCGTTGACGAGCGCCACCTTGGGGTTCCGGAGACCGGCGGGATCGAGATAGAGCGGGCGGCTGCGGTCGGACTCGCTGGCATCGTCCGGGAAGGCAAGCGTCAGGAGCCTCGCCGCGAACGGCAGCAGGCCGAGCGAGACGAGCGCCATGACGAGGTTGAAGGCCAGATGGAAGTCCGGCGCGAGGCGCTGGGGCGAGAGGCCGAGCCGCTCGGCCAGGAGCGCCAGCGGGCCGAGGGCGAGCATCACGGCGAGCCCGCCGAGCAGGCGGTTGGCGAGATTGCCGACCGGCACGCGCAATTGCGAGCGCGGCCCGCCAGCGGCTTGCAGGAGCGGGTTGAGCGCGCTGCCGATATTGGCCCCCACCACCATGGCGATGGTGGAGGCGGGCGAGAGCACGCCGACGCCCGCCAGCGACATGATGAAGAGCAGGGAGCCGACGCTGGAATGGGCCGCGAAGGTGATGAGCGCGGCAAGGACGAGCGCCAGCACCGGGTCCTGCACGAGCAGCGCCAGCACCTGCCGCACCGCCGGCGCCTCCTCCAGCGGCACGATGAGCGCGGAGAGGAGCTGGAGCGACAGGAGCATGATGCCGAGGCCGAGGAGAATGCGCCCGATCTCGGAGGCGCGCGGGCTGGCGCGGCTGCGCTGGAGGAGGTAGCCGGCAAAGACCAGCACGGGAAAGAGCAGCGTCACGTCGAAGGACAGCACCTGCACGATCAGCGCCGTGCCGATATTGGCCCCCAGCATCACCGCGAGCGCGGGCACCAGCGCCACCAGCCCGTTGCCGGCGAAGGAGGTGACCATCAGCGCGGTGGCGGTCGAGCTCTGGAGCGCCGTCGTCACCAGCGCGCCGGCCGTGAGCGCGGCGAGGCGGTTGTCGAGGCGCGTGGCCAGCGCCTGCCGCAGGCCGGGGCCGAAGGCGGCCAGCACGCCCGCGCTGACCAGCTTGATGCCCCACAGGAGCAGCGCCACGATCCCGAGAAGGCTGACAAGGACGTGGGTGGTCGACATGGAGGCGGCTTTCCGGCGGATCGCAAGGACGAAAGCATGAACATAGGATCATTGCGCCGGCCTCCCACCACCGCGCTGTGCCCGTGTTTCGCCTTGACCCTCCGCGCGAGGGCTTTAGGGTTCGCCGCTCTCGAGGGGAGGAGAATGTCATGGGGCAAGCCGTTCGACTGGAGCGTGAAGGCGAGATCGGCGTGATCGTGGTGGAGAATCCGCCGGTGAACGCGCTGGGGCAGGCCGTGCGGCAGGGGCTACTGGCATGCCTGGCGCAAGCGGAGGCGGACGAGGCCGTGCGCGCGCTGGTGATTCTCGGCGCCGGGCGCACCTTCATGGCCGGGGCCGACATACGCGAGTTCGGCAAGCCGCCCGTGCCGCCCTTCCTGCCGGACGTGGTCGACGCCATCGAGGAGGCGCGCAAGCCGACCGTGGCCGCCATCCACGGAACCGCGCTGGGCGGCGGGCTCGAGATCGCGATGGGCTGCGACTATCGCGTGGCGCTGGCCGGCGCGAAGGTGGGGCTGCCGGAGGTCACGCTCGGCCTCCTGCCCGGGGCGGGCGGCACGCAGCGCCTGCCGCGGCTGGCGGGGGTGGAGGCCGCCATCGAGATCATGACGGGCGGCAAGCCCCTGCCGTCCGCGGAGGCCGTCAGGCTCGGCATCGTGGACGAGGTGGCCGAGGGCGCGGATGCGCGGGCCATCGGCGTGGACTTCGCGCGCCGGCTCTTGCGGGACGGGGCGGTCAAGCGCCGCACGCGCGATCTTTCCGCGCCGCTCGACGCGGCGCGTGCCGACCCCGCCTTGCTGGCGACGGCGCGCGAAAAGGTCGCCGGGCGCTCCCGTGGCCTCGTCTCGCCGCTGCTCATCGTGGACGCGGTGGAGGCGGCGGTGCGGGGCGACTTCGCTGCCGGGCTGAAGCGCGAGCGCGAGCTGTTCGAGCAGGCGATGGATTCGCCGCAGCGCCGGGGCCTCATCCATGCCTTCTTTTCCCAGCGCCAGGCGGCGCGCGTGCCGGGGCTTTCCCCGGATGTGCGCCCGCGCCCCGTCGCGCAGGCGGCGGTGATCGGCGCCGGCACGATGGGCACGGGCATCGCGATGGTCTTCGCCAATGCCGGCCTGCCCGTCTTCCTGCTGGAGACGGACGAAAGCGCGCTCGGACGGGGCATGGAGACGATCCGGCGCACCTATGAGGGCGCGGTGAGCAAGGGGCGCATGAAGGAGGCCGAGCTGGCCCGGCGCATGGCGCTGGTGCGCCCGACGCTCGACTATGCCGGGATCGGCGAGGCGGACATCGTGGTGGAGGCGGTGTTCGAATCCATGGAGGTCAAGCGCGAGGTCTTCGCGCGGCTCGACGCGGTGATGAAGCCGGGCGCGATCCTGGCCACCAACACCTCGACGCTCGACATCGACGTAATCGCCGCCGTCACCGGCCGGCCGCAGGACGTGGCGGGAATGCACTTCTTTTCGCCCGCCCACATCATGAGGCTTCTGGAGAATGTGCGCGGCGCAAGGACGGCGCCCGACGTGCAGGCGACGCTGATGGAGCTGGGCAAGCGCCTCGGCAAGGTCTCCATCATGACCGGCGTCTGCTACGGCTTCGTCGGCAACCGCATGTTGCACCAGCGCGGCCGCGAGGCCATCGACCTGGTGGAGGAGGGCGCGAGCCCCGCCGAGGTGGACGCCGTCCTCACCGATTTCGGCTTCCCGATGGGTCAGTTCGCGCTCTGGGATCTGGCCGGCATCGACGTCGGCTGGCGCATCCGGCAGGAGCGGCGGAAGAGCGGCGACCCCGACGCGCCCTCGCCCAACTGGCTCGACCGCGTCGCGGAAAAGGGGCGCTTCGGCCAGAAGACGGGGGCGGGCGTCTATGCCTACGAGCCCGGCTCGCGCGCGCCGCTGCCGGACCCGGAGGTGGAGGCGCTGATCGCCGCATGGCGGGAGGAGAAGGGCGTGACGCCCCGCCGCATCGCCCCGCAGGAGATCCTGGAACGCTGCCTCTACGCCACGGTGAACGAGGGCGCGCGCATCCTGGAGGAGGGCATCGCCGCGCGCGCCGGGGACATCGACGTCGCCTGGGTGAACGGCTACGGCTTCCCGGCCCACAAGGGCGGGCCGATGTTCTGGGCCGACGAGACCGGCCTTGCCGCCATCGTGGAGGCGCTGGGCTCCTATGCCCGCCAGCCGGGGCGCGCCCATCTGGAGCCGGCGCCGCTCCTCGCCCGGCTCGCGCGCGAGGGCCGGGGCTTCAAGGATCTTCCCGAGGCCTGAGGGGCTGTTTCGGGAACTCGTGCGGGTCGGTCCTGCGGATCGAACGGTCGTTCAGAGACACCTCTTGCATGAGGCGGGGGCGCCCGGCGCCCCCTCCTGGTGCTCAGGCGGCCAGATCGTGCTGCTGGGGCAGGACGTTGTCGGTTCCGATGAGGGAGATCATGCGCCCGTCGAGGGCGATGACGCCCTTGACGAAGGAGCGGGCCATCTCGGACGAGAGGTCGGGCGTTGGCTGGAGGTTGTCGTCGGTGACGGTGAGGATGTCGGAGACGGCATCCACGAGCAGGCCGACGAGCTGGGCGCCGACGGCGACGACGATGATGACGGAGCGCTCGGTGGGTTCGGTGCG
Source organism: Aureimonas populi (assembly GCF_017815515.1). Classification (NCBI taxonomy): domain Bacteria; kingdom Pseudomonadati; phylum Pseudomonadota; class Alphaproteobacteria; order Hyphomicrobiales; family Aurantimonadaceae; genus Aureimonas; species Aureimonas populi. Next base: position 234,520 of record NZ_CP072611.1, on the reverse strand, counting down.
GCCGAAGCCGAGGCGCAGGGAGAGGTCCACGATGGGCAGGACCGTGCCACGCAGGTTGATGACGCCGGTGACGTAGGAGGGCGCGTGGGGGAGGGGCGTGGCGGCGGCGAAGCCGCGGATCTCGCGCACCGAGGTGATGTCGACGCAGAATTCCTGCTCGCCGACGCAGAAGGCGATCAGCTCACGCCCGCCATTGGTGTCTTGGGTCGTCATCGGTTCGGCATGTCCTCGTTTGGGGGCGCGTCTCAGGCGGCTTGGGCGGTGTCGGCCTTGGCCCGCGCGATCAGGGCGGCGATGTCCATGCCGTCCTCCCCGGCGGGCTCGGCGGGAACGGGCGAGAGGCTCAGCTCGCAGTCGAATTCGGCGAATTCGAAGATCTCGCGGATGGCCGCCTCGCCGGCATCCGTCGTCAGTTCGATGCTCCAGGCGAGGCAGGCGCTCTCCGGCTCCAGCTCGGCCAGAAGCGGCACGCGGCGCGCGTCGCACGTCACCTTGCCCTCGCCCAGCGCCAGCACCTCGCGGATCAGCCGCGCGCTCTCATTGGCATTGGCGTAAAGCTCCGGGCGCGGGGCGAAGTCGATGCGCCATTTTGCCGGTCCGCCGGCGAGCATGTCGGAAAGGTCGACGGAAACGGGCGTGAAGTCGAAGCCGCCGAGGTCGAGGCCGTCCGCCTCCTCGGCCGCCGGCTCCTCCACCGCCTCGGGGCTGGTCCGCGCCACGGCGGCCTTGAGGTCTGCGAGGAGGGGGCCCGTGACGGCCGCCAGCGCCACGAGCTGCCGGAGCGCGGCGGCGCAGGCGGTGAGCAGCGCCATCGTCTCGCCGGAGGTCTCGGCACGCCCCGCCCGGACTTCGCCGAGCAGCGCCTCGAAGCTCTTGGCGAAGCCGGCAAGGTCGTTCATCTGGAACGAGGCCGCGCCGCCCTTGATGGAGTGGACGGCGCGATAGGCGACCCCGACCGTCTCGCCATCGGCGGTGCCGCCCGCCAGCGCGGCCAGCGCCTCGTCCAGCTCTGCGAGCTGTTCTGCGCATTCCTCGAAGAAGGTGGCGCGGATTTCGGCCATGGCGTCCATGGGGGATGTCCTGTGGTATCGGGGATGCGGGAGGGGCGGTTCAGGCGGAGACGCGGTTGACGGCGTCGACGAGCTTGACGGGGTCGAAGGGCTTGACGATCCAGCCGGTGGCGCCTGCGGCCCTGGCCCGCGCCTTTTTCTGCGCGTCGCTCTCGGTGGTGAGCACGAGGATGGGGATGGCCCGGCGCTCTGCGTCCTTGCGCACCTCCTCGATGAAGGTCAGCCCGTCCATGCGCGGCATGTTGACGTCGGTCACGATCACGTCGGGCGCGCAGGTGCCCAGCACCTCCAGCCCGTGCACCCCGTCCTCCGCCTGCACGACGTGGAACCCGCCATCCCCCAATGCACGGCGCAGCATCTCGCGCATCGTGCGGGAATCGTCCACCGTCAGAACCGTCTTCATGCCGCCAGATCCTCGTCCGCCGGCTCCTCGGCGCCCTCGACCAGCGCGGGCACCGTGAGGCCGAGGAGCGACAGGCCGGCGACGAACTCGTCGGACGGCGCCTCCAGCGTCAGCGTCTCCTCGTCGGCCTTCCAGGTGCGGGCGGCCGAGATCAGGACGGCGAGGCACTGGCCGCCGATCCGCTCCACCTTCGAAGCGTCGAGGGCAAGCGGCTGCCCGCGAAGGGCGAGCAGCTTTCCGGCCAGCGGCGCGGCGGCGCGAAGATCGAGGATCGCAGGCAGTTCCACCGTCACCGGCCGTTCGCCCTGCATGTCCTGGCCCATTTCCATCATGTCACCCGTTTCCATCAGAATTCTTCCCATCCGTCTTCGTTGGCCGCCACCGCGGGGGCCGCGCCGCCGCGACCGGCCGTACGCATCTGCACCACGCGGGTGCCGGCGGGCCGGGGGGCGGGCCGGGCCGCCGCGCGGCCCGGCTGTTCGCCGCCGCCGGAGGCGCCGGTGTGGAAGCGCCCGGCCATCTGCGCCAGCTCGTCCGTCTCGCCCGAGAGCGCCTGGGCTGCGGCGGTGGCCTGTTCCACCATGGCGGCGTTCTGCTGGGTGACCTTGTCCATCTGGTCGGCGGCGGTGGAAACCTCCTTCAGGCTCACCGCCTGCTCGCGGGCCGAGCGGGCGATGGCGGTGACGGTGGCGCTCATCTCGGCCACCTGCGCCACGATCTCCTGGAGGCTGCGGCCGGAAGCCGAGACCAGCTCCACCCCGCTGCCCACCTGCGTGCGCGAGGCCGAGATCAGCTCCTTGATCTCCTTGGCGGCCTCGGCCGAGCGCTGGGCGAGCCCGCGCACCTCCTGCGCCACCACCGCAAAGCCCCGGCCCGCCTCGCCCGCGCGCGCCGCCTCGACGCCCGCGTTCAGCGCCAGAAGGTTGGTCTGGAAGGCGATCTCGTCGATCACCCCGATGATGCGGCCGATCTTCTCCGAAGACTGCTCGATGGCGTGCATGGCCTCCACCGCCCGGCCGACGATCTCGCCGCCCTTCTCGGCGCTGGCCTTGGTGGCCTCGGCCGAGGACTGGGCGCGGCCGGCGCCCTCGGCGGTCTCGTTCACCCCGCGCGTCACCTCGGCCAGAGCCGCCACCGTCTCCTCCAGGCTCGCCGCCTGCTGCTCGGTGCGCTGCGCCAGGTCGTTGGACGCCACGTTGATCTCCGAAAGGCCGGTGCGCAGCGTTCCGATGGAGCCGACGACGGAGCCGAGCGCGTCCTCCAGGCTGCGCACGCTCTCGTTGAAGCGGGCGCGGATGGCCTCGTATTCAGGTGCCACGGGCTTTTCGAGCCGCACCGTGAGATCGCCGGCGGCCAGCCGTTCGAAGCCGCCCTCGATGTCGGAGACGAAGAGGCGAAGCGCCTCGGCCGAGCCGGCCTCCAGCGCCGCGATGCGCTCGCGCTCGCGCTCCTGGGCGTCGCGGGCCGCGCGCGCCTCGTCGGCCAGCCGCACCCGCTCGTTCGCGGCCTCCTTGAAGGTGAGGACCGAGCCGGCCATCTGGCCGATCTCGTCCTTGCGGCCGGTGAAGGGCACGTTCACGGCATTGTCGCCGCCGGCCAGCGCCAGCATGACGTCCCGCAGCCGGGCGACCGGCAGGGCGATGCCGCGCGAGAGGAGCCAGCCGAGCGCGATGGCGACGGCCAGAAGGGAGCCGATACCGGCAAAGAGCGTGATCTGGCTTACCCGCGAGGCCTGCTCCTGGAACTGGGCGTAGAGCTCCGACTGCGCCAGATTCGTCCTGATCAAACCCTCGATCGCCTCCTCCGCCGGCTCGACGAGCGTGTCGGCGGCCGGGGAGAAGATCAGCTCGACGGCCCCGTTCAAGGTCTGCGGATCGCGCGCAAGCTCGATGGCCGGCTGAGCGATCTGATCGCGCCATTCCCGCACGCTCGCCCGCGCCGCTTCCACGGCCTTGAGGGCCTCGGCATCCCCGGCCTGAAGCTCGGCGATCCGGTCGAGATTGTCCATGAAGCTGCGGTAATGGCCGGCGACGACCTCCTCGCGGCTCGACGTCTGCGTGAGGAGCAGCCCGCGCAGCGCGTTTTCCTGGCGGGAGAGGTAGACGCGGGCGTTGAGCGCGCGCTGGACGGTCAGGTTCGAGGCGTGGTTGTCGATCCTCGTCTGCTCCATGTGCTGGAGCTTGGTGTAGACGACGCCGCCCATGGCGGCCGCGCCGATGACCAATATGGCAAAGGCTGCCCCGATCTTTCGGGAAAGACGAATATCCGCGATGCTCATGAGGCCACCTCAGTCTTGCGTGTGTGGGCGGGGAGAACGAAGGAATCGGTCATGCTCGGGCCCACCCGGGCGGGGCTTGCCGTTGGCACGACCATATTTTCGCCTCATAAAGAATCGGTTACGCGACTTGCCCTCGGCGCGCGCTTTTTTCGCGGTGCGGGAGGCGCACGCCGCGCGGCGGCGAAACTTGACTTTCCTACTCCTGTTTCCTTACCGGTGAGCCGGTTCCGCCGCGAAGGGAAACGCCATGCTGTGCGCCACGTCCGAGATCGCCGTTCCGCAGGCACAGGCGCTGCTGCGCCGCCTTTGCGATCACTTCGCCGAACATGGCGAGGCGCGGGTGGAGAACGGGCGGGGGCATATCCGCATCGCCTACGGCACCGCCGAGATCGAGGCGCGCGAGGCGAGCCTGGCCGTGAGCACGCAGGCGAGCGACGCCATCGCGCTTTCCTACATGAAGATGAGTCTCGCCGAGCATGTGGTGGGGATGGCGGAGGGGCCCGCGCCCCTCATCCGCTGGCAGGGCGACGGCCCGTCGGGCGGCACGCCGCCCTTCTTCAACGAGATGCGGCTGGTTTCCTCCCGCCGCCTGACGCCGCACATGCAGAGGGTGCGCCTCTCCGGGGAGGGCCTGTCGCGCTTTGCCGGCGGGGGGCTGCATGTGCGCCTGCTGTTCCCGCCCGCGGGGCGCGCGCCGTGCTGGCCGACGCTGGGCGAGGACGGGCGCGTGGCATGGCCGCAGGGCGAGGATGCGTTGCAGCTTCGGGTCTATACGATCCGCCGCGTGGACGTTGAGGCGGGCCTCGTGGATATCGACATCGTTCTCCATGAAGGGGAGGAGACGCCCGGCTCCCGCTTCGCGCTGGGGGCGGGCGAGGGGCAGATCGTCGGCATGATGGGCCCGGGCGGGGGCGGAGTGCCGGAGGCGCGCTCGCTGCTGCTGGTGGGCGACGAGACCGCCTTGCCCGCCATTGCCCGCATCCTGGAGGAACTGCCGGCCGAGGCCCGCGCCCGCGCCGTGATCGAGGTGGACGGGCCGGCGGACGAGGTCGCGCTCGCCTCGCCCGCCGAGGCCCACATCACCTTTCTGCACCGCCACGGCGCGCCCGCCGGTACCGCCAGGCTGCTGCCCGAGGCCCTGCGCGCCGTCGATCTCGACGCGCTCGGCCCGGACGCCTTCGTCTGGGCGGGCTGCGAGTTTTCCGATTTCCGGGCCATCCGCACCTATCTGCGCAAGGAGCGGCGCATGGCGCGCGAGCGGCACCTCGTGGCCGCCTATTGGCGCCGGGGCAAGGCGGGGGACGAGGCGCGGCGCGAGGCTTGACCGGCTGGCCCTTGCCGGCGGCATGGGCGAGAATGCCGGCCGAGGGCCGGCCGTTCGTTTCGAAGAGCCGGCGGGAAGAGGGGAGGCCTCATGGCTGATTTCGTGCTCGCCATCGACCAGGGCACCACATCGACGCGCGCCATCGTGTTCGACGGGGCCTATCGCAATCGCGGCAGCGGGCAGATGGAGCTGCGCCAGCATTTCCCGCGCCCCGGCTGGGTGGAGCACGATGCGAACGAAATCTGGCGCAGCGTGGCGCAGACGGTGCGCAACGCGCTGGCGGACGCGGCGATCACCGCGCGCGAGGTCTCGGCCATCGGTATCACCAACCAGCGCGAGACGGTGGTGGTCTGGGACAGGGCGACAGGCGAGCCCATCCACAACGCCGTGGTCTGGCAGGACCGGCGCACGGCCGGCATCTGCGAGCGGCTGCGAGAGGAGGGTGCCGAAGCGCTGGTGAGCGAGCGCACCGGGCTGATCGTCGATCCCTATTTCTCCGCCACCAAGCTCGCCTGGATCCTGGACCATGTGGAAGGGGCGCGGGCGCGGGCGCAAAGGGGAGACCTCGCCTTCGGCACCGTGGATTCCTGGCTCGTCTACAAGCTGACGGGCGGACGAAGGCACGTGACCTGCGCCACCAACGCCTCGCGCACCATGCTGTGCGACATCGAGCGGCTGGAATGGGACGAGGATCTCCTGCGCCTGTTCGACGTGCCGCGCGCGGTGCTGCCGCAGATCCTGGACAATATCGCCGCCTTCGGGGAGACCGACCCCTCGATTTTCGGCGCCTCCATCCCCATCCGGGGCGCGGCGGGCGACCAGCAGGCCGCCACGCTCGGCCAGGCCTGCTTCGCCCCCGGCATGATGAAGGCGACCTACGGCACGGGCTGCTTCGCGCTGCTCAATACGGGGGCCGAGCGCGTCTCCTCGCGCAGCCGCCTCCTGTCCACACTGGCCTACCGCATCGACGGGCGCACCACCTATGCGCTGGAGGGTTCGATCTTCATCGCGGGCGCGGCGGTGCAATGGCTGCGCGACGGGCTGGGGCTGATCGAGCGGGCCGAGCAGTCCGGGCAACTGGCGGCGGAGGCCGACCCGGAGGAGCGGGTCTATCTCGTTCCCGCCTTCACCGGCCTCGGCGCGCCCTGGTGGGACGCGCAGGCGCGCGGCTCGATCCACGGGCTGACGCGCAACACCGGCCCGGCCGAACTGGCGCGCGCGGCGCTGGAGGCGGTCTGCTTCCAGACGCGCGATCTGCTGGATGCCATGCGCGCGGACTGGGACGCCGAAAAGCGAACCATCCTGCGGGTGGACGGGGGCATGGTGGCGAGCGACTGGACGATGCAGCGGCTTGCCGACATTCTCGACGCGCCGGTGGACCGGCCGATCCTGCTCGAATCGACGGCGCTGGGGGCGGCATGGCTGGCGGGTTGCGGGGCAGGCGTCTGGCCGGGGCAGGAGGGTTTCGCCGCCGAATGGAAGCTCGACCGCCGTTTCGAGCCGCAGATCGGGCAAGGGGAGCGCGGCCGGCTGCTGGCGGGCTGGCGAGAGGCGGTGGACCGCACGCTGACGCGGCGCCCAAACTGCTGACCGGGGCGAAGACGGGGCAGGCCCCCGCCTCTTGCGCCGAACCCGGTGTTGCCGCAAAGCCCCCTATATTGCGCATCGGCGCGAATCGTGGATACGCAGGATCGGAATATGCAACTTGAGAGCGAAAAGGCGATCATGATTCCAGCTTTTGGGAACCGCGCCCGGAACGCGATCTTAAATCTCCTTTTTCTCTCTTTTATCCTCGTTCTGGCCGGTTGCGGCACCCGGCCGGGGGCCGGCGTGCTTCAGGTGATGGGCGGAACCGTGCCGGGCGCGCAGGTTCTCACCGTCTATGCCGCGACGACGCGCGAGCGGGAGGCGCCCGATTCCAACGTCTTCACCGCGGGGCGTTCGGACACGCCCAACTACTCCGCCTTCACCATCTCGGTGCCGCCGAACCACCAGCCGGGCCGCATCGAATGGCCGACCGATCGCATCGACCCCGCGACGACCTTCGCGACGCTGGACCAGGGCATCCTGACGCGGCGGGGCTTCTTCGAACAGGTGGCGGCCTCGCCGGACGGGATGCGCGACGTGACCGTCTTCATCCACGGTTACAACTCCAACTTCCCCGAAGCGCTCTACCGCCTCGCCCAGATGTCGGCCGACGCGCATCTCGACGGGACGCCGGTGCTCTTCGCCTGGCCCTCGCAGGCGGCGGTGGCCGGCTATGTGGCCGACAAGGATTCGGTCACCTATTCGCGCGACGCGCTGGCCGATCTGCTGAGCGAACTGGCGCGCGACAGGCGGGTGGGCTCGATCAACGTTCTGGCCCATTCCATGGGAGGCTGGCTGACGGTAGAGGCCCTGCGGCAGCTGCGCCTTTCGGGACAGGACGACGTGATCGACCGCCTCGCCGTGGTGCTGGCCGCGCCCGACATCGACGTGGACGTGTTTCGCGCGCAGATGGAGGTGCTCGGCCCGCTTTCCCCGCCCTTGACCGTTCTGGTCGCGACGGACGATCGCGCGCTCCTCGTCTCCAACCGGCTGAGCGGGGCGCGCCAGCGCGTGGGCGCGCTCGACGTGCGCGATCCGCGCGTGCAGGAGGCGGCGCGCGAGGGCAACGTGGCCATCGTCGACATCTCCGGCCTGGAAACCGTCGACGGGCTGAACCACAGCCGCTACGTGAATCTGGCGGCGCTCTACCCCGAACTCGGCGGCGGGCAGGACGAGGCGCCGGGGCTGGGCCTGCGCCGGGCCGGCGCCTTCGTCTTCAATGCGGTGGGCACGACCATCTCCAGCCCCTTCACCCTCGTCGGAGAGGCGCTGGCCGGTGAGTGAGCCAGCCGGCGCACGGCGCCGCCCGCTGGCACGAGCCGCCTTCGCCGGGTTCGTTCTCCTCGCCGCGCTCTGGGCCGTGATGGCCGTGCGGTTCCAGTTCGAGGGCCCGGCGCGCTGGGCCCTCTGGGGCGTCGTCGCCACGGCGGCGGGAACGCTCCTATGGCTGCATTTCGGCGGGCGAAGGCGGGCGGGCTGGGCGGGGTTCGCCGCGGCGATCGCCGTGGCCGCGCTCTGGTGGGCCTCCATCGACCCCTTGCCGGACCGCGACTGGGCCCCGGACGTCTCCCGCGGCGTGACGGCGCGGATCGAAGGTTCCACGGCCGTCCTCGACAATGTGCGCGATTTCGAATGGCGCACGGAGGAGGACTTCACCGAGCGCTGGGAGACGCGCAGCTACGATCTCGACACACTCTCCTTCGTCGACCTCGTCAGCTCCACCTGGGGCAACCCGGCCATTGCGCACACGCTGGTCAGCTTCGGCTTCGACAATGGCGAGACCGTCACCTTCTCGGCCGAGATCCGGCGCGAGCGGGGCGAGGCTTTTTCCGAGCTCGGCGGCTTCTTCAAGCAGTTCGAGCTGGTGATGATCGCGGCGCAGGAAAGCGACATCGTGCGCCTGCGCACCAATGCGCGGCGGGAGGATGTCTCGCTCTACCCGCTGGACCTGACGGCGGAGCAGAGGCGCGCGCTGTTCCTGGCCTATCTGGAGCGCGCGAACGAGCTGGCCGCCGAGCCGGCCTTCTACCACACGATCATCGCCAACTGCACGACGATCATCTTCCAGCTCGCGCGGCTGGTGGAGCCCGGCATTCCGATGGACTGGCGCATCCTCCTGTCCGGCTACCTCGTGGACTATCTCCACGAGCACGGCGTGACGGGCGCGGGCCTGCCGCTGGAGGAGGTGCGCGAGCGCGGGCGCATCAGCGCCGTCGCCCAGGGCGCGCCGGCCTCGGCGGATTACTCCAGCGTCATTCGCGGCCCCGAAAGCCTGCCGCGTCCCTGAGGAAACGAAAACGGCCCGCCTTGCGGCGGGCCGTGCCTCATGTCGGAAAGGGGCGGCGCTTCAGCGCGCCACGCCCACCGGCTGGATGTAGGTCACGCTCTGCGTCTCGGGCAGGGAGAGCGCGGCGGCGATGGCCTCGCGGTCTGCCGTGCCCCCGATCAGGACCGTGCCGAGCCCCTCGGCCGCGCTGAACAGATAGACATTCTGCGCCATGAGGGCCGAGTTCACATGGGCGCCGATGGCCAGCGCCTGCTCGTCGCCGGCCGATTCCTCGCCCGCCGCCTCGATCAGGCGGTCGCGGTCGGACACGTAGATGAGAACGGCCGGCGCGCGCTGGATGAAGGAGGCCGAGCTGACCTCGCCGCGAATGTCCTCCGACAAGACGCTCTCGAGCGCGTTCGTGGCCGGATCGTAGCGGTGGACACCGTCTTCCAGAGCGACATAGAGATCGACGTTCCTGGCGCCGCGCCAGGCGGGGGCGGTGCGCCCGTCGCCTTCCTCGCGATTGACGCCGGCCGCGGCCCAGAGAAGGCGCAGCAACTGCTCCTCTTCCAGGGGGGCGGGCGAAAAGCGGCGCGTGGACTGGCGCAGCCGCAGGGCCTCCTCGACCGACATGCTCGCCGCGCCGCCGGCCTCCTGCGCGCCCGCCACCACCGTCAGCCCGGTGGAAGCGGCGGCCGCCGTGGTGCCGGCCAGGAAAAGACGTCGTGTTACGCTGGGCATTGCTGCGCTCCTCTCATTCGCATGACGGCCCGAATGCAACCCGGCCGGGGCCATCCGTCATTGATTTCGATCAAGGGCCGGGCGCCCGATGGTCTAGCGCCACTGCTCGCTGAGCGCCTTGAGCACGTCCGTGCGGCTGATCTGGCCGACGAGGCGCCCGCCGCGCATCACGGGAAAGCGGCGATAGGAACTGGCGACGAAGCGCTCGGCGGCGGCCACGATGTCGAGGCCGGCATCCAGCGTTTCGAGCTGCGTGCTCATATAGTCGGCGACCGTCCCGCCCCACTGCTTGTAGTAGGAGGCGTTCAGCGCCGCCTTCAGGCAGTCGCGCTTGGACAGGACGCCCACCAGCTCGCCCGACGCGTCGAGCACGCAGGCGCCCGACACGGCGTTGCGCATCAGCACCGAGACGGCGTGGACGATCTCCATGTCGTCGGTCAGCGTCACGAGGTCGACGCGCATATGCTCCCCGACGGTGGCCAGAGTGCTCATCGGCCCCGGCCCTTGCGCTCGCAGGAGCCGCAGGCCCCGCCGCAGGCCAGCCCCCCGCAGGAGCCCTTGAGGGCGGGGCGGCCGAAGAAGAGGCCGAGGCCCAGCGCCAGCATGGCGAGGGCGACAAGAAGCGTGGCGGCGAGGATCGTCTGCATGGGGGGCTCCGTCAGGCGATGAGGCGCGCGAGGAAGAGGCCGTTGGCGGCCTCGCGCAGGCCCCCTTCCTCGCGCAGGAGGAAGAAGGCGGGAATGGCGTTGGCATCGGCGAAGGCGAGGCCCTTTTGCGGGCCCATCACCATCAGGGCGGTGGCCAGCGCGTCCGCGCGCATCGCGTCCGGCGCGATCACCGAGACCGAGGCGACGGCGTTCAGCACGGGCTCGCCCGTGGCGGGGTCGATCGTGTGGCTGTAGCGCCGGCCGTTCAGCTCATAGGCATGGATGGCGTCGCCGGAGGTCGCGAGCGCCTCGCCGGCCAGCTCCACCTTGCGCCGCGCACCGCCCGCCAGCGGGTCCTCGATGCCGAGCCGCCAGGCGCGGCCGTGCGGCCCGCGCCCGGCCGCGCGCATGTCGCCGCCGATATCGACGAGGAAGTCGCCATGGCCACGCGCGGCGAGATGGGCGGCGAGGCGATCCACCGCGTGGCCCTTTGCGATGCCGCAAAGGTCGAGCGAGAGGCCGGCCTCGGACTTGCTCAAGGCCGCCTCGCCAGCCTCGATGCCGCGATAGGAGCCGGTCATGGCGCCCTGCACCGGGCCGAAGCCGAAGCGGTGGACGGCTGGGCCGACGCTCGGGTCGAAGGCGCCGCCGGTGAGCCGTGCGATGTCGAGCGCGGCGCCCGCCACGTCGCACATGCCCGGCGATGCCTGCCGCCAGCCGGTGGCGCCGGAGCGGTTGAAGCGGGTGATCTCGCTGTCGGCCCGGAAGGGGCTCATTGAGGCGTCGACCTCCGCCAGAAGGGCGGACAGCTCGCCCGCCAGGGCGTCGTCCGCGCCTCGCGGCAGCGTCACGCGCCAGCGCGTGCCGAAGGCGCGGCCGGACAGAAGGCGCGGCTCGGCGGCCATGGCTGGCAGGGCGGCCATGGCGAGGGCCGCGCCCGCGCCGGCCAGGAATTGGCGTCTCGTGACCATGGCGTCAGATCCCGAAATCGTCGTTGAAGATGCTGGCCGGCTCCACGCCGCACTCGTCGAGCATGGCATAGACCGCCTCGATCATCAGCGGCGGGCCGCAGAGATAATATTCGCAAGTCTCGGGCGCCGGATGGTCCTTCAGATAGGCCCGGAAGGCCACATCGTGCACGAAGCCGGTCTCGCCCGTCCATTCGTCGCCGCGCGCGGGCTCCGAGAGGGCCGGCACCCAGCGGAAGTTCTCGTGGGCGGCGGCGAGCGCGTCGAACTCCTCCACGTAGAACAGCTCCATGCGGCTGCGCGCGCCGTACCAGAAGCTGATCGGGCGCCTGGTGCCGAGCCGCTCGAGCTGGTCGAAGATCATGGCGCGCAGGGGCGCCATGCCGACGCCGCCGCCGATGAACACCATTTCCTTGCCGGTCTCCTGCGCGCCGAAATGGCCGTAGGGGCCGGCGATCTCGACCTCGTCCCCCGCCTTCAGGCCGAAGAGCCAGGAGGAGACGATGCCGGGCGCGGCGTCCTTCACCGCCGGGGGCGGCACCGCGAGGCGGATGTTGAGCACGACCTTGCCCACATCGGCCGGGCGGCTCGCCACCGAATAGGCGCGAGAGACCGGCTCGTCGCTCTGCGCCACGAGGGAGCGCAGCTTCAGCTTCCGCCATTCGTCCTCGAAGGCGGCGCCGACCTCGATCTGCGCATAGGGCAGGCGGTAGGCGGGCGCCGTGACCTGAACGAAATTGCCGGCGCGGAAGTCGAAATCCGCATCCGCGGGCAGGTCGAGCACGATCTCCTTGATGAGCGGCGTCACGCTGATCGTGGAGGAGACGGTGGCGCGCATGGTCTTCACGCCCAGAACGTCGCCCGGCACGGTGACGCCGAGGTCGCCGCGCACCACCACCTGGCAGGCGAGGCGGACGCCGCCGCGCACATCGGCCGGCGAGAGGCGGGCCAGCTCCGTGGGCAGCGGCTCGCCCGCCCCTTGCACGCCCTCCACCCGGCAGAGCCCGCAGGTGCCCGCGCCCGCGCAGCCCGAGGGCACGGCCACGCCGCCCGCGTTCAATATGTCGAGAAGCTTGAAATTGGCCGCGCCGGCCACCTCGCGCTCCCCATTGACCGTGATGGTGACGGGGCGCGCGGGCAGGAGATACTCGCGCACGGCATGGAGCAGGACGGCGAGCGCGACGAGCAGGACGGTGACGAAGAGAAGCGCGAGCAGGATGTCCGTCATAGGACGCGCACTCCCACGAAGGCCGAGAAGCCCATGGACATCAGCCCCGTGACGATGAAGGCCAGCCCCAGGCCCTCCAGCCCCTTCGGCACGTCGGCATAGCGCAGCCGCTCGCGGATGGCGGCCAGCGTGACGATGGCCAGCGCCCAGCCGACGCCCGTGCCCAGGCCGAACACCGCGCTTTCCCGGAAGTCGAACTGGCGCTCCACCATGAAGAGGCTGCCGCCGATGATGGCGCAGTTGATGGCGAGCAGCGGCAGGTAGATGCCGAGCGCCCGGTAGAGGGCCGGAACGTAGCGGTCGAGCAGCATCTCGATGATCTGCACCATGGCCGCCACGATGCCGATGAAGGTGATGAGGCGCATGAAGCCGAGATCGACATCCGGCAGGCCGAGCCACGCCAGCGCGCCGGCGCTCAGGACATAGGCGTGCAGGAGATAGTTCAGCGGCACGCTGAGGCTTTGCACCACGATGAGCGCGAGGCCTACGCCGAGCGCCGTGTCCACGCGCTTGGAGACGGCCAGGAAGGTGCACATGCCCAGGAAGAAGGAGAGCGCGAGATTCTCCTCGAAGACGGAGCGCTGGAAGAGGTCGATCATGTGCGCGCCTCCCGTACCTTGTGCCGCAGCTCGAACTCGCGCGCCTCGACCTGGCGGGGGCGCCAGCTCCGCACACCCCAGACGAGCAGGCCGAGGATGATGAAGGCGCTGGGGGCGAGCAGCATCAGCCGCAGCGGCTGGTACCAGCCCCCGTCCGCCACCAGCGGCAGGATGGAGACGCCGAAGAGGCTGCCCGCGCCGAACAGCTCCCGCAGGGCGGCGACGAGCAGGAGGACGAGGCTGTAGCCCAGGCCGTTGCCCACGCCGTCCACCATGGAGGGCAGCGGCGGGTTCTTCAGCGCGAAGGCCTCGGTGCGGCCCAGCACGATGCAGTTGGTGGCGATGAGCGAGACGAAGACCGAGAGGCGCTGGCTCATTTCGTAGGCATAGGCCTGCAGGACCTGATCCGCCACGATCACCAGCGAGGCGATGATGGTGATCTGCAGGATGATGCGGATGGAGGAGGGGATTTGGTGGCGGATGAGGCTGATGATCCCCGCCGACAGCGCCAGAACCACGGTGAGGGCGATGGACATCGTCAGCGCCGTGGACATGGAGGTCGTGACCGCCAGCGCCGAGCAGATGCCGAGGATGTGGACGGTGACGGGGTTCTTGTCGACCAGCGGGTCCGACAGGGTTCGCAGCGCGGCGCTCATCGGATGCCTTCTTCGCGCAGGGTTTGCAGGAAGGGGGCAAAGCCGCGCTCGCCCATCCAGAAAAGCAGCATGTCGGAGACCGCATAGCCGGTGACGGTGGCGCCGGAGATGCCGTCCACCTCGTGCGGGCCGCTGGCGCCCGAGGGCACCACGTCGATCATCACCTCGCCCTCGTCGTAGATGCGCTTGCCGGGCCATTGCGCCTGCCAGCCCGCTTCCGCGATGCGCGCGCCGAGGCCGGGCGTTTCGCCCTGCTCGTAGACGGTGAAGGCGGCGACCGTTTCAAGGTCCGCCTCCAGCGCGAGATAGGCGCGGATGGTGGACTGGTAGCCCGCGCCGCGCACGGGCAGCACGACGAGCGCCAGCTCGCCACCCTCGCGCAGCACGTGGACGAGGGCGTGGTTCTCGCGCCGCCCGATGCCCGCCAGATCCTCCGCGCGCGAGAGCTGGGTGCTGGCTTCCGGGTCGGCGGCCGCGGCCTGCTGGTCGAAGGTCGCCGCGTCGATCTCCGGCGCGAGCGCGCCCGTATCGAGATCGACCACCAGCGTTTCCACGGAGGCGCGCTCCAGCATCTCCCCGATGCCGGGCACCCCTTCCAGCATGGCCAGCATGGTGGCGGCGCGCTGGGCCTCGATATTGGCCTGCTGCACCGGGCGCAGGGCGACGGCGGCGGTGGAGACGAGCACGCCGCAGCCCAGCGCGACGAGGAAGGCCATGCCCACCGTCTTCACGCGGTCGTCGTTCGGACGGGCGAGGAAACGCGTCCAGAGATTGTCAGCCATGCCGCTTCTCCCGCCAGCGCATGTGAAGGGCGATCGCGATCTGGTCGAGCGCCGGGGCGAAGATCGAGGCCATGAGCACGGCGAAGACCACCGAGCCGAAGGCCGGGCCCGCCTGCGCGAAGAGGCCCGCCAGAAGGCCGGCCAGCGCGCCATAGGCCCAGCGGCCCGCATTGGTGGAGGCCGAGGCCACCGGATCGGCGCAGAGGAACAGGAGCGCCACCAGCACGCTGCCCGAGGAGAGGATGGCGAGCGGATCGCCCGCCTCGCGCAGCGAGACGACGGCTGCCAGGACCGCGACGGCGGCCAGCAGGATGCGCCAGGAGGCCTGCCCGCCGAGGAGAAGGAGGATGGCGGCCGGGGCCACCGCGAGCGCCGGGATGCCTGGGTCCTGCCGATAGTCGGGGCTGGCGAAGGAGAACATCAGGAAGGTGAGCGCGACCACGGCGGGATGAACGAAACCGCGCCCGCGCCCGCCGAATACCTCGCCGCCGATGACCACGCCGAAGGTGGTGGCGAGGATGAGCTGCCAGTAGGGCGCCTCGGCCGGCACCAGAAGCGCGATCAGCGCGGCGGTGACGATGCCGCTGGGCTCCAGCCCGCGCTTGCGGATGCCGGCGAAGGCCACCTGCCAGCCGAGGGTGACGAGAAGGACGAGGGCGAGCCGCGCGGGCAGGGTCCAGCCTTCCATCAGGCCGGCGGCGAACAGCGGCACGGCCAGCGCCGCGAGCGCCAGCGGCGTGCCGCCGCCCGCCATGGCGCGATGGCGCAAGGCCGCGAGAGGGGGAATGGCCGGCGCGATCATTGCTGCGCCTCCAGCTCGTCGAGCACCCGGCGCAGGAGATCGCCGTAATCGACGCCGTCCAGATGGGAGAGAAGCGCCATGTCCTCCTCCAGAAGTTCGAGCGCGCCGAGCCGCAGGGCCGTCTGCGCATCGCCGATGCCAAGGGCCCGCAGGAAGGGCACCGGCAGGATGCGCGCGGGCGCGGCCTGTTCGTGCGCCGCGTTGGGGATGACCGCCGGCACGTCCCGGCGCAGGAAGGAATGAAGCCGGCGGAGCGGGCCGCCCCGCGCTTCTGCCGGCGGATGGTGCGGCATGGCCGAGACCTGGCAATGCCAGCGGCTCAGGAAATGTTCCTGGCGCCCGTCCAGCGGGGAACCGGACAGAAGCCGGACGCCGCCCGGCTCCAGCCGCCCGGCGCAAAGCTCGCGAAGGCTGGCGCCGGGGCGGGTGAGGACGAGGCCGGGCTTGACCATGCCCGGGCCGGCCAGCGCGACGACGCGCTCGCTCCAGATGCGGCCGGTCTCCAGGAGATGCCCGATGGCGATGACGTCCTGATAGGAGATCTGCCAGACGGTGACCCCGGGGCCGACGGGGTGGAGATGGTGGATATGCGTGCCCGCCAGGCCGGCGGGATGCGGGCCGGAAAAGGCGCTGGCCTCCACGCCGGACGGCACCGGCAGGACGGCCCCGCGCGCCTGCGCCAGATGCACCTTGCCGTCCGTCAGCAGCCGCAGGGCCTCGGCGCCCCTGGCGAACCGGTCCGCATAGGCGGCGATGACGACGGCGGGGTCGGGGCTGAGCGGGGCGGTGTCGATGGCGGTGATGAAGATCGCGGCCGGAACGGCGCCGGGCGCGGGGATGCGGCCGAAGGGGCGCGTGCGCAACGAGAGCCACTGCCCGCTGCGCAACAGAAGCGTCGTCAGGCTCTGCCGGTCGGGCGAGGCGGGCGAGGGGAAGGTTTCGCCCTCCTGCGCATCCACGGCGATGACGAGGGTGTCGAGGCTGCGACGGCGGCCGCGCGACAATTCGACGATCGTGCCGGAAACGGGCGCCACATGGGCGATCTCCGGCTGGCGGCGGTCGGAAAAGAGAAGCTGGCCGGCGCGCACCTTGTCTCCGGCCGCGACGGCCAGGGCCGGGCGCAGGCCGGGAAAGTCGCTGCCCAGAAGCGCCGCGCTCGCCACATGCGAGCCCGCCTCGATGGTCTGGTCCGGTGCGCCGGCAAAGCGCAGATCGATGCCGCTTCTGATCCTGATGTCCCGCATGTCCCCGTCAGGTCGCTTGGGCCGGGAAGCCGGCCGAATCCTTTTGGAAAGGATCGACCCTCAGGGTGAACGGTTCATTGATCCAGAACAAGGGCGGATCGTTTTCCACCCCTGCAAGAGCTTCCGGGCGGCCTTTCGTCCGCGCGGCTCAGCCGACGATCTCGCGCACCGCCTCGAAGGTGACGTCGGGATGATTCGTCGCCGCGTGGCGCAGATCCCATTCGGTTCGCGGCAGGAAGACCGGGCTTTCGTCGCGGTCGAAGGCGATGTCCAGCTTGTTCTCGCGCACGAATTTGGCGGCCGCCGCCGGATCGTCCGAGCGGATCCAGCGCGCCATCGCGTAGGGCGCGGGCTCGAAGGACACCTCCACCTTGTATTCGGCGGCCACGCGCGAGGCGAGCACGTCGAGCTGGAGCGGGCCGACGACGCCCACGATCCAGTTGGACCCGACGACGGGGCGGAAGACCTGCGTGAGGCCTTCCTCGGCCAGGTCCTCCAACGCGCGGCGAAGCTGCTTCACCTTCATCGAATCCTCCAGCCGCACGCGGCGCAGGATTTCCGGGGCGAAGGAGGGCAGGCCCGTGAAGCGGAAGCGCTCGCCCTCCGTCAGCGTGTCGCCGACGCGCAGCGTGCCGTGGTTGGGAATGCCGATCACGTCGCCGGCGAACGCCTCCTCCGTCAGCGCGCGTTCCTGCGCGAAGAAGTAGATGGGATTGGCGACCGCGATGGGCTTTCCCGAACGCACATGGTCGAGCTTCATGCCGCGCCGGAAATGGCCTGAGCAGAACCGCACGAAGGCCACGCGGTCGCGGTGCTTGGGGTCCATGTTGGCCTGCACCTTGAAGACGAAGGCCGAGACCTTCTCGCGCGCCGGGTCGATCGGCCCGGCATCGCTCGGCTGCGGGCGCGGGGAGGGGGCATGGCTGGCGATGAGCGACAGGAGCTGGTCGACGCCGAAGCTGCGCAGCGCGCTGCCGAAGACGACCGGCGTCATATGGCCGGCCCGGTACTCCGCGGCATCGAAGGTCGCGTAGCCCTCGCTGGCGAGCGCCACCTGGTCGCGGAAGTCGGAGAGGATCGCGGCGGGCACCTGCGCGTCGAGCGCCGCGTCGTTGGGGCCGCTCATGGCGCGGGCCGTGTCGCAGGCGCCGTTGCGACCCTGCGCGCTGGTGAGGTGCTCGTTCGCCTGGAGGTCGAACAGGCCGTGGAAGGTGGAGCCCTGCCCGACGGGCCAGACAACGGGGGCGACGGGAAGCGCAAGCTTCTCCTCGATCTCGTCCAGCACCTCGAACGGGTCGCGCCCCTCGCGGTCCACCTTGTTGACGAAGGTGATGATGGGGATGTCGCGCAGGCGGCAGATCTCGAAGAGCTTCAGCGTCTGCGCTTCGATGCCCTTGGCCGCGTCGATCACCATGATGGCCGAATCGACGGCGGTCAGCGTGCGGTAGGTATCCTCCGAGAAGTCGCTGTGGCCCGGCGTGTCGAGAAGGTTGAAGGTGATGCCGTCCCGCTCGAAGGTCATGACCGAGGAGGTGACGGAGATGCCGCGATTCTGCTCGATCTCCATCCAGTCCGACTTGGCGCGCCGCGTCTCGCCCTTGGCGCGCACCGCCCCGGCCATGGAGATGGCGCCGCCCGCCAGCAGCAGCTTCTCGGTCAGCGTCGTCTTGCCGGCATCCGGGTGGGAGATGATGGCGAAGGTGCGCCGGGACAGATGCGGGTGGGCGGTGCCGTCCGGCCTCGTTGCCGCCTCGCCGCTCATCGTGCCGCCTCCGCGCCGCCGGACGCCGCGGAACGAATGGCCCCGCCTGGCGCCGGCCTGCCCGCGGCGGGGCGCATGGAATGTCCTGTCACTCGATTTCCTTACGATGTCTGGCGAGGGCACGAGGGCGGGGCGCATCGCGCCTGCGGGCGCTGCGCGGGCTCCGATTGCCGGTTCGCAACGCCTATACGCGTGTCCGCCCGCCTTGTGTAGGGGCCGCCCAGGGACGCGGCTTCATGCAAGGGGCGAACTTCCCCCGCGTCCGCCATCATGCGACCATGCGAGGGCATGGAAGCAGTCAGGCCGAGGGGAGACATGTCGGAGACGGATTACCGCTATTGCATCGTGGGCGGGGGCATCGTGGGGCTGGCCTGCGCGCTGGAGATTTCCGAGCGCGAGCCGCAGGCCGGCATCGTGCTGTTGGAGAAGGAGGATGAGTTCGGCCTTCACCAGACCGGGCACAATAGCGGGGTCATCCACGCCGGCATCTACTACCAGCCCGGCTCGCTGAAGGCGCGGCTGTGCCGCGAGGGGGCAGAGGCCACGAAGCGGTTCTGCGCGGGGAACGCGATACCGTTCGAAACCTGCGGCAAGCTGCTCGTGGCCACCGACGAGGCGGAGATGGAGCGCATGGCCGCGCTGGAGGCGCGCGCCCGCGACAACGACATCGCCTACGAGCCCGTCTCGGCCGAGCGGCTGCGCCGGATCGAGCCCAATATCGCAGGCAGGGGCGCGCTCCTCATCAAGGCGACGGGCATCGTGGACTACCGGCGCATCTGCCTGGCCATGGCCGAGCGCCTGCGCGAGCGCGGGGCGCGGCTGGCCCTGCGCACGCCCGTGACCTTCATCGCCGAGGAGGACAGGCGGGTCGTGGTGGGCACGGGCGGCGGCGAGCGTTTCAGCGCCGACAGGCTGATCGCCTGCGCGGGCCTGCAATCGGACCGGATCGCCCGGCTGGCCGGGCTCGAGGCCCGCCACCGGATCGTCCCGTTCCGGGGCGAGTACTATACGCTCCCGGCGAGCAAGCGGGACATCGTCCGGCACCTGATCTACCCCATTCCCGACCCGGACCTGCCTTTCCTCGGCATCCATCTGACCCGCATGATCGACGGGCGCGTGACGGTGGGCCCCAACGCCGTGCTCGGCTTTTCGCGCGAGGGCTATGCCAAGGGCAGCGTGCGCCCGGCGGACGTGGCCTCGATGGCCGGCTTCAGGGGCTTCTGGGCCATGGCGCGCCGCAACTGGCGCTCGGGGGCGAGCGAGTTCGCCAATTCGATGTCGCGCGCCCGCTATCTGGAACAATGCCGCAAATACTGCCCGAGCCTGACGCTGGGCGACCTCGGCGCGCCCGGCGCGGGCATTCGCGCCCAGGCGATCCTCCCGGACGGCACGCTGGTCCACGATTTCCTGTTCCTGGAGAGCGAGCGAATGCTGCATGTGTGCAACGCCCCGTCGCCCGCCGCCACCTCCGCCATGCCCATCGCCGCCATGATCGTGAACAAGCTCGCAACGCTCCCGACAGCGCCCGGGTCGTCCACGTGAAGCCCAGCGTGGCCTTCTGCTTGCGATAGCGCTGAAGTTCGATCCACCAGACCGCACGCGATACAAGGCGCGGTGAGGTGCTGAGAAATTGTTC
Source organism: Aureimonas populi (assembly GCF_017815515.1). Taxonomy (NCBI): domain Bacteria; kingdom Pseudomonadati; phylum Pseudomonadota; class Alphaproteobacteria; order Hyphomicrobiales; family Aurantimonadaceae; genus Aureimonas; species Aureimonas populi. Next base: position 214,524 of record NZ_CP072611.1, on the reverse strand, counting down.
CCGCTCGCGGCGGGCCGGGCGCAATGTGTTCCGGTTCGGGGCGCGGGCGTGGGAAAATCTCTCAAGCATCAGGCGGTGCGGGGCGCTATGGTGCGTGGCGACGATCGTTTCCGATGGAGTCTGGACATGCGTTTTCGGGCAGTCACCCTCGTTTTGGCAGGCGCCTTCTGTGTGCCCGGCCCCGCCTTCGCCCACGAGATCACGCCGCTGGTCAGCGCGCAGTGGCTGGCGCAGCGTGCCGGGGACGAGGACATCGTCGTGCTCGACGTGCGCGACAATATCGAGGGCACCGATCTGGGCGACCGGCCCTATATCGCCAACTCCGTCGTCGCCCCCTATGCCTCGGCCGGCTGGCGCGTGGAGGTGGACGGCGTTCCGGCGCAGATTCCGCCTGCCGAGGAGATCGCCGCGCTGATCGGCGGGCTGGGCATCGACAGCGACGACCATGTGGTCATCGTGCCCTGGGGCACCGATTCCTCCGAGTTCGGCGGCGCGACGCGCGTGTACTGGACGTTCAAGTATCTCGGCCACGACGCCGTCTCCATCCTGGACGGCGGGTGGCGGCAGTACGACGCTGCGGGCGGAGAGCGGGCGGCCGAGCCGCTGGCGCCGGAGCCTGTAGAGTTCACCTACGAGATCCGCGATGAATTGCGCGCGACCACGGAGGATGTCGTCGCTGCGCTCGACAGCGGCGTGACGCTGGTCGACGGACGCCCGCGCGACCAGTATGAGGGCCATTCCAAGAGCCCGGTCGTGCGAACGGAAGGCACCATTCCGGGCGCGGTCAATATCGAGCATTCCGCCCTCTACAGCGCCGAATATGCCAGCTTCGCCCGGCCCGAGACCATCGCCGCGCTGGCGGAAGGCGTGGGGCTGGCGCATGATGAGCGCAACATCGCCTTCTGCAATACGGGCCATTGGGCCTCGATCGCATGGTTCGGCCTTTCGGAGGTTCTCGGCAACAAGAACACGACCATGTACGATGGATCGATGGCCGAATGGGCGGCCGATCCCGACCGGCCGATCCAGGTCCAGTAACCCCCGCGCGAAAACGCGCCGAACGCGTTCGGGACGAGCCTTGGGGGTTGCGCAGGGGTGCGCGGCCATCCAAGGCTCGTCCCGCTTCTGGAATCATAGTCGAACGGTCGATCATGAGCGCCCTTGCACCAACCGCCACGAGTTTCCTGCCCGATGCCAAGGCCGACAGGGGGCCGCTCCTCGTGGCGGGCGCCATGCTGCTGGCCGGGTTCCTGATGATCTGGAACCTGGTCGATCTGCGCCAGGGCGGCCTGTTCCTGATCGGCGGCGCGCTGGGCGCCACGCTCTATCACGGCTCCTTCGGCTTCACCGGGGGCTGGCGGCGCATGGTGGTGGAGCGGCGCGGGCGCGCCATGCGCGCGCAAATGCTGATGATCGCGGTGGCGGCGCTGGCCATGCTGCCGCTGCTGGCGGCCGGCAGCATCGGCAGCCAGCCGCTCGTCGGGGCGCTCGCGCCGGTGGGCGTCTCCGTGCTCGTGGGCGCGGCCCTGTTCGGCTTCGGCATGCAACTGGGCGGGGGCTGTGGCTCGGGAACGCTCTTCACCGTGGGCGGCGGGTCGGCGCGGATGCTGGTGACGCTGGCCTTCTTCATCATCGGCGCCGTGATCGGCACGGCGCACCTGCCCTTCTGGCTCGAGCTTCCCAGCCTTCCGCCCATGAGCATCGCGGCCGAGCTGGGGCTTGCCGGGGGGATCGCGGCGACGCTCGCGGCCCTCGGCCTCGTGGCTCTCGTCACGGCCGTGATCGAGAAACGCGCCCATGGGACGCTGGAGCGTGACGCCGGGCCGGCTCGGCCGGGCTGGAACTGGGTCTGGCGCGGTCCCTGGCCGCTCGTTGGAGCGGGGCTGATGCTGGCCGTCCTCAACGTCGCGACGCTGCTGCTCGCCGGCCATCCATGGTCCATCACCTACGGTTTCGGGCTCTGGGGCGCCAAGATCGCGCAGGCGCTGGGCATCGACGTGGGGGCCTGGGAGTTCTGGAGCTGGCCGGCGCAGGCGGCGGCCCTCAACTCGTCCGTGCTCGCCGATACGGTCTCCGTCATGGATTTCGGGCTGGTGCTCGGCGCCGCGCTGGCCGCGGCCGTCGCCGGCAAGTTCGCGCCTAGGGCGAGGCTTCCCCTCGGCTCGCTCGTGGCCGCCATCATCGGTGGGCTGCTGATGGGCTACGGCGCGCGCCTCTCCTTCGGCTGCAATATCGGCGCGCTCTTCTCGGGGATCGCCACCGGCAGCCTGCATGGCTGGCTCTGGTTCGCGGCGGCCTTCGCCGGCTCCTTCGCCGGCATCTGGGCACGCCCGGTCTTCGGCCTCGACGGGCTGGCCCGCAAATGAGCGCGCGCAACACGCTTCTGTTCGGCGCGGCGCTGGCCGCGACCACGGCCGCCATCGCCGTCGACCACCTTTCCCATCCCGTGCCCGAGCGCCCGACCGCGCAAGGCTCGGCCGCCGGCGGCAGTTCGCCCTGCGCGGCCGCCGCGCCCTGCTCGGCAGGCGCACCGCCGGCGCCCGCATCTCCCTGCGCGGCGGGGGCGCCGGGCCTTGCGCCCCCGCCCCCGCCGCCTGCGCCCGCCCCGTGCGCGGCCGGAGCGCTCGCACCGCCGCCCCCGCCGCCGGCCCGCCCGCCCGAGGCCGGGCCGGGGCTGGCGCCCCCACCCCCGCCGCCGCTTCCCCTGCCGCCGGGGCAGGAGGCGCCGGACCTCATGGTCGGAGGCGCCTCTTGAGCGAGGCGCGCGAGCACGCGCTGAGGGAGATCGCCTTCTGCGAGGCCGTTCTGGCCAAGGGCGGGCTCAACATATTGAGCGAGACCTTTGCCGGCGTTGCCTCGATCACCGCCTGGGAGCACTACCCGCCCGGAGACGTGTACGATCCGCAGAGCGGCGCGCAATGGTTCTACCATTGCCATCCGGCGACGGACGGTTCGGGCGAGCACGGCCATTTCCACTGCTTCCTGCGCCCTGCCGGGCGCGAGGGACCGGTGCATCACCTCGCCGCCATCGGCGTCGATTCCAGCGGCCGGCCCCTGCGCATCTTCACCGTCAACCAATGGGTGGTGGGGGACGACTGGGCGGATGCGGAAGCGACGGTGCCGCTTTTGTCGCGCTTCGACCTGCACATGCCGCGACCGTCCTATCTGGTGAACCGGTGGCTGACGGCGATGTTCGTGGCCCATGAGCCGCGCATCGCCGAACTGGTGCGCGAGCGGGACCGCGTTCTGGCCGCCCACACCCCGCCGCAAGGAACCGCCGTTCACCAGGACCGGGGGCTCGAGGTCGCATCCGAGCTGAGCCTGGCCGGGGCACCTTCCGCCGCCCGAGGGGCCTGAGACAGCCGCTCCCGATGCGGGCCGGAAGGGTTTCCATCGCGGACAATTGCCTTAATCTCTGCTCGTTGCCAGGCCGGCAACGTGCTTGGCAGAAGGGAGAGGGCATGTCGGTAAAAGGCTGGAAGACCGCATTCGCGCTGGCTGCAAGCTTCGCCATGACGGTTCCGGCGGCGGCGCAAACGCCGCCCGGCGTCCTCGTCGTCGGGCAGATCGCCGAGCCACAGTCGCTCGACCCGCAGCAGGTGACGGCGGCGAACGATTTCCGCATCACGACGAACATCTACGAAGGGCTGGTGCGCTATGCGACCGGCACGCTCGACCTCGAACCGGCGCTGGCCACCGCCTGGGAGATTTCGCAGGACGGGCTGACCTATACGTTCGATCTGCGGCCGGACGTGACCTTCCACGACGGCTCGCCCTTCGATGCCGAGGCGGTGAAGTTCACCTTCGACAGGATGCTGGACGAGGCCCATCCCTTCCACGAGACAGGGCCTTTCCCGCTCGCCTTCCAGTTCTCGACGGTGGAGGAGGTGAGGGTGGTGGACCCGATGACGGTCGAGTTCCGCCTGGAGGAGCCCTATGCGCCGTTCCTGAACAATCTGGCGCTGCCCGTGGGCGCCATCGTCTCGCCCGCCGGCGTGGAGGCGGCGGGGGAAGGCTTCGGCCGCCAGCCCTCCGGCACGGGCCCCTTCCGCTTCGCCGAATGGATCGCCAACCAGCGCGTGGTGCTGGCCGCCAACCCCGATTACTGGGGCGGCGCCCCGGCGCTGGAGGCGGTGGTCTTCCGGCCCGTGGCGGACGCCAACACGCGCGTTGCCGAAATGCTGTCGGGCGGCATCGACGTGCTCGTGGAGACCCCGCCCGACAACATCACGCTGTTTGCGGACGACCCGGCTTTCGAACTGCACGAGGCGGTGGGGCCGCATGTCTGGTTCCTGATCCTCAACACCCGCGAGGGCCCCTTCGCCGACCCGCGCGTACGCCAGGTGGTGAATCTGGCCGTGGACAAGCAGAGCCTCGTGGACAACGTCCTGCAGGGAACGGCATCGGTGGCGGCGGGGCCCATCCCGCCCGCCTTCGACTGGGCCTACAACCCGGATGTCGCACCCTGGCCGCACGACCCGGAGCGGGCGCGCCAGTTGCTGGCGGAGGCCGGCGCGGAGGGCGCGAGCCTGCGCTTCCTCGTCACCGAGGGGGGCTCGGGGATGCTCGACCCGGTGCCGATGGCGACGGCGATCCAGGCCGATCTGGCCGCCGTGGGGCTGAACGTCTCGATCGAAACCTATGAGTGGAACGCCTATCTCGCGCGCGTGAACGCGGGGCTGGCGGGGCAGGGCGACATGGCGCAGATGGCCTGGATGACCAACGACCCCGACACGCTTCCCTCCCTCACGCTCCATTCCGACGCGCTGCCGGAGGAGGGCGGGTTCAATTCGGGATACTACGCCAACCCGCAGCTCGACGAACTGCTGGACCGGGCGCGCGTCGTCACCGCGGAGGCGGAGCGCGGCGAGATCTATCGGCAGGTGCAGGCGCTGGTGCATGAGGAGGCGCCGTGGCTTTTCGGCGCGCACTGGCGCCAGAACGCGGTGACGAGCAGCCGCGTGTCCGGCCTCGTCCTCCAGCCGGACTTCACCCTGCAGCTTCGCTCGGTCGCCAAGAACTGACGGGCCGGCATGGTCGCCTACGCCGCCAAGCGCCTTCTCGCCGCCATCCCGGTGCTCGTCGGGCTGTCCGTGATCGTCTTTGCGATCATGGCGATGATACCGGGCGACACGGCGCTTGCGATCCTCGGCTCCTACGCCACGCCCGAGAACGTGGCGCGCCTCAACGCCGATCTCGGGCTCGACCGGTCGCTGCCCGAGCAATATCTCGCCTGGGCCGGGAATCTCGTGCAGGGCGATCTCGGCCGCTCCTATGCGCTGAACCGCCCGGTGCTGGACGAGGTGTCGGAGCGCTTCGCCGCGACGCTGATCCTCGCCGGCACCTCGCTGGTGCTGGCCTCCATCCTCGGGCTTCTGGCCGGCATCGTCTCGGCCGCGCGGCAGTTCGGCTGGGCGGACCGGATCGTCACCTTCCTCGTGCTCGTCGGCATCTCCACGCCCGCCTTCCTGCTCGGGCTCATTCTCATCCTGCTCTTCGCCGTTCGCTGGCGCCTGTTTCCCGCCTCGGGCATGTATGCGGTGTATGGCGGCGGCGACCTGGCCGACCTCCTGCACCATCTGGTCCTTCCCTCCATCACGCTCGCGGTGATCGCCGCGGGCATTATCGCGCGCCTGACGCGCGGGGCCATGCTGGAAGTGCTGAGGCAGGATTTCGTGCGCACGGCCAGGGCCAAGGGGCTGTCGGAGCGCGCCGTCATCGGCCGCCACGCGCTTCGCGCCGCGCTCGTCCAGGTGATTCCGGTGATCGGCCTTCAGGCCGGCTTCGTGCTCGGCGGCGCAGTCTATGTGGAGACGGTGTTCCAGTGGCCCGGGATCGGCGCCATGCTCGTCAACGCCGTGGCGCAGCGCGACATCCTGCTGGTGCAGGGCGGCGTGCTCGTCGTCGCCGCCTCCTATGTGCTGGTGAACCTTCTGGCGGACGTGGCGCAGGCGAGCCTCGACCCGAGGCTGAAATCGTGACGGCGCTCAGCCACCCCGCGCAGGCGGCCGCCGCGCCGCCGCGCCCCGGCTCTCTGCGGCTGCTTCTGGCCAATCGCCTGTCGGCGCTCGGTCTGCTGGTTTTCGTCCTCTTCGCCGGGGCCGCGCTCCTCGCCCCGCTGCTGCCCCTGCCGCACCCGGACGCGACGGCGCCGGCCAACCGCCTCCAGCCGCTCTTCTCGGCTGGCCATCCGCTCGGCACCGATCATCTCGGGCGCGACATGCTGGCGCGGCTTCTCCACGGCACGCGCGTCTCGCTGGCGGTCGGCATCGGGGCGACGCTTGTGGCGGCCCTTTTCGGTTCGCTGATCGGGCTTCTGGCAGGCTTTGCGGGCCGGTGGACGGACAGCGTGCTGATGCGCCTCGTCGACATGCTGATGGCGTTTCCCTACATCCTTCTCGCGCTCGCCATCGTGGCGGTGCTCGGGCCCGGCCTCGTCAACGCGCTCTACGCCATCGCCATCGTCAACATCCCCTTCTTCGCGCGGAACATCCGCGGCGCGGTGATCGGGCTGTCGCGCCAGCCTTTCGTGGATGCGGCGCGCCTGTCCGGCAAGGGGCCGGTCGCCGTGCTCTTCACCGAGATCCTGCCGGGCGTCCTGCCGGTCATCGTGGTGGCCATGTCGTCCACCGTCGGGTGGATGATCCTGGAGACGGCGGGCCTTTCCTTTCTCGGGCTCGGCGCGCAGCCGCCCGCCGCCGATCTCGGGTCGATGCTGGGCAGGCGCGGGCGCAGCTCTTCGTCGCTCCTCATGTGGCGCTGGTGCCGGGCCTTGCCATTTTCGCGCTCGTCATGAGCATCAACCTCCTGGGCGACGGCATCCGCGACGTGCTCGATCCGCGCCTGCGCTCCGGCGCGCTGACGCGCCCGCAGGCCACGACGCAGGTGCGGCGCGAGGGCGCGGTGCCGGAGGCGAAGGCGCGCGACGCGCTCCTGGACGTTGCGGGGCTTTCCGTCGGGTTCCGCTCCGGCAGGCACGTCTCGCCCGCGGTGCGGGGCGTCTCCTTCGAGCTGCGGCCGGGCGAATGCCTTGGGCTGATCGGCGAATCCGGCTCGGGCAAGAGCGTGACGGCCCTGTCGCTCGCCGGGCTCGTCGCCTCGCCGCCGGCGCTCGTCACAGGCGGCGCCGTTCGGCTGGACGGCCAGGACCTTCTCGCTTCGCCCACGCTGACGAAGGCCGTTCGCGGGCGGCGCATCGCCTATGTCTTCCAGGATCCGCTGACGACGCTGCACCCGCAGATGCCGGTCGGCCGCCAGGTGGCGGAGGCGGTGCGTCTCCACGCGGGCGGGGGCGAGAGCGCGCGGCAAAGGGCGGTGGAGCTGATGGAGCGGGTCGGCATAAGCGGCGCGGCTGATCGCTTCGACGCCTATCCGCACGAGCTTTCGGGCGGCCAGCGCCAGCGGATCGGCATCGCCATGGCGCTGGCGGGCGAGCCGGACATCCTCGTCGCCGACGAGCCCACCACCGCGCTGGACGTGACCGTGCAGGCGAAGATCCTCGACCTTCTGACGGCGCTGCGGCGCGAGCGCGATCTCGCCCTGCTTCTGATCACCCATGATTTCGGCGTGGTCGCGGGCATGTGCGACCGGGTGGCCGTGATGCGCGGCGGCGAGATCGTGGAGGCCGGCGAGACGGAGACGGTTTTGCGGACCCCCTCGCACGCCTATACGCGCCGCCTGATCGCCGCGGTGCCCCGGCTCGGCGAGGGCCGCGCCTTTCTAGACCGGGTGCGCCGGCAGCACGGAGCGCCTTCATGAACGAGCCGGGGAGGGCCATTCCCGCGATCCTCGTGGAGGACGCGCGCAAGACGTATCCGGGCAGCGGCGGCTTCCTGTCTCGCCGGCGCCCGCCGGTGGAAGCGGTGGCCGGCGTGTCGCTTACGGTCGAGCGGGGCGAGACGCTGGCGATCGTCGGCGAGTCGGGCTCGGGTAAGTCGACGCTGGCGCGCATGCTGGTGGGGCTCGTGGAGCCGACCGGCGGGCGCTTCGAGATCGAGGGGCGCGATGCTGCAAGCCTGCGCGCGGCCGGACCGCGCGCCTACGGGCGGGCGATCCAGTACGTCTTCCAGGACCCGATCGCCTCCCTGAACCCGCGCAAAACCATCCGCCGCATCCTCGGCGGTGTCCTGAAACGGGTCGCGGGGCTGGCGGAAGAGGGCGCCCGGGCCGAACGGATGGCCGAGCTGATGCGCGCGGTGGACATGGACCCGGCGGCGCTCGACCGGTTCGCGCACGAGTTCTCCGGCGGCCAGGCGCAGCGCATCGCCATCGCGCGGGCGCTGGCGGCCGAAGCCGCGGTCGTCGTCCTCGACGAGCCGGTGTCCGCGCTCGACGTCTCCGTCCAGGCGCAGGTTCTGGTTCTGCTGGACGACCTCAAGAGACGCTTCTCGCTGACCTATCTCTTCATCAGCCACGACCTCGCCGTGGTGGAGGCCGTGGCCGACCGCGTGGCGGTGATGCGGGCCGGGCGGATCGTCGAGGTGGAGGACGGCGCGACCCTCTTCCGGGCGCCGCGCGAGGCCTATACGCGTGAACTGCTCGCCAGCGCGCGGCGGCTCGACGGGTAGGCGCTCCCTCGTGGCCCGCCCTCACGGCGGGCCGAACGAGCCGCTAGTTTCCCTCGCCGCCGGGCAGCGCATAGGCGATGACGGAATCGCCCCGCCTGGTGCCGAGCGAGCCGTGCCCCCCGGCCACCACCAGCAGATACTGCCGCCCGTCGGCCCCGCTATAGGTCATGGGCGTCGACTGGCCGCCCGCCGGCAGGCGATGCTGCCAGAGCTGCTCGCCGTTCGAGACATCGTAGGCGCGGACATAGTAGTCGATCGTGCCGGAGAGGAAGGCGACGCCCCCGGCCGTGACCAGTGGGCCGCCGAGGCTGGGAACGCCCATGCGGAAGGGCAGGGGCAGCGGCGAGGCATCGCGCACGGTGCCGTTCCTGTGCATCCAGACGATCTCGCCCGTGGTGAGATCCGCCCCCGCGACATAGCCCCATGGGGGAGACTGGCACGGCAGGCCGAGCGGGGAGAGGAGCGGTCCCATCTCCACCGCGAAGGGCGCCCCGAAATTCTCGTTCAGCGCCGGGAGCGCTCCCTGCGGCGGTTCCCGGTTGGCGACGAGCGAGGTGTCGTCCTCGCGCGGGATGAGCCGCGAGGTGAAGGCGAGATAGGCCGGCGTGGTGAAGGCCATCTGCCGGACCGGGTCGATCGCCACCGAGCCCCAGTTGAAGACGCCGAAATTGCCGGGATAGATGATGGAGCCTTCTTCGGAGGGCGGCGTGTAGCGGCCTTCGTATCGATAGGAGTGGAAGGCGATGCGGCAGGCGAGCTGGTCGAACAAGGTCGCGCCCCACATGTCCTTCTCGCGAAGCGGCGGCGGGTCGAAGGAGAGTGCGGAGACGGGCTGCGTGGCGGCGGTGAAATCGCCCTCTGCCGCGCCCTGCGGCGCGGGCCTTTCGGTGACGGGAAGAATGGGCTCGCCGGTGCGCCGGTCCAGCACATAGAGCTCGCCCTGCTTGGTGGGCTGGACGAGCGCGGGAACGGTTTCTCCGCCGATCGTCAGGTCCACCAGCGAGGGCTGCGAGGGCACGTCGTAGTCCCACAGATCGTGATGCACGGTCTGGAACGCCCAGCGCGCCTCGCCTGTGGCGATGTCGAGCGCGACCACGGCGGAGGAATAGCGCTCGACGCTCTCGGAGCGGTTGCCGCCCCACTGGTCCGGCGGCTGGTTGCCCAGCGGCACGTAGACGAGGCCGAGCGTCTCGTCCACGCTCGAGATGGACCAGGAATTGGGCGAGTTCGGCGTATAGGTCTCCCCGGCCGCGAGCGGCGCGGTGGCTTCCGGATTGCCGGAGTCCCAATTCCAGACGAGGTCGCCGGTATCGATGTCGAAGGCGCGGATGACACCGGACGCCTCGTTGGTCGAGACGTTGTCGAGCACGGTTCCGCCCACGATGATGACGTTCGCGGTGACGACGACCGGAGAGGTGGAGTAATACGAGCCCGGATTGACCACCGGCATGTTCGCCCACAGGTCGATCTGGCCGTCGCCGCCGCCGAAATCGGAGCAGACAGCCCCGGCCTCGGGATCGAGCGCGATCACGCGCCCATCGGCGGTCGGCATGAAGAGCCTGCCATTGGCACAAGTGGCGAGGGCTGTCCCGCCCTGGCTGGCGACGGGCATGTCGGGCACGGGGCGCGCCAGGGTGCCGGCAACCGTCTCCGCCGGATCGGCGGCTTGCGTCTGGCCATCGGCTGCATCGGACGCGCCGTCGGGCGAGCCTTCGAACGTGGAGGGCTGCTCGCCGTTCACCGTTCCACGGGTGATCTGCGAGCCGGCGGGAGGCACGGGGACCGCCCCCGCCTCGCTCGCGCCGGGGAGGGCGGGCTGCGCGGGCGCGCTGGTGCGCTCCACGCCCGGCGCCTGGTAGGACAGGCCCCGGCACGTCAGGTGCTGGAGCGCCAGTTCGCCGCGAATCTGCGGGTCGTAGCGCCAGATTTCCTCGCCCGTCACGGCATCGAGCGCGATCACGGACTGGTGCGGCGTGCACAGGAACAGCCGCTCGCCGATCTTGAGCGGCGTGACCTGGAACGTGGTCTCCTCGGGATCGCCGGGCTCGCTGACATCGCCGGTGTGGAACTGCCAGGCGACCTCCAGGCCATCGACATTCGCCGGGGTGATCTGGGCGAGCGGGGAGTAGCGCTGTCCGTCGGACGTTCGCCCATAGGCGTGCCATTCGCCGTCCGGCACGCCGCGGGCATCGGGTGCGGCGCCCTCTGCCGCCTCGAAGCGGCCCTCCACCCGGTGCTGGTCGGAGAGCGCCGAGGCGATGGCCACGACCGCCGCCAGACCGAGCGCGCAGGCAAGAGCCAGTCCGCCGCCGCTGCGGGCGGTGGCATGGACCTTTCGCCCGTCCACGGCATCACGCAGGTCCTGGACGCCGAGGCGGCGCGTCACGACAGGCAGGAGAAGGATCGCGCCCAGCACGACCAGGAAGCCGCCGCGAGCGGCGAGCGCCCACCAGTCGAAGCCGACCTCCCACAGCGCCCACAGGAGGGTGGCGAGGAGGAAGAGCGCATAGACGAGAAGCGCCGCCTTCATGCGCCGGATGATGAGAATGCCGGTTGCGAGAAGGGCAAGGCCGGCGAGGACGTAGTAGAACGAGCCTCCGACTACGGCGAGCCAGGCCCCCGCGCCGCCAAGGCCGATGCCGAGAAGGGCGACCAGCCCGCCAAGGATGGTGGTGACCCTCCGGTGCTCGATCGACCGCATCGCCCTCATCCTTCTGCCCCGCAAAGCTCGTCATCAAGCTTTCCTGCCGCAGCATAGATAGCGCGCATCTCAACGAGAACCACCCAACCCGCCGCCCCACGGCGACCTGATTCAACCCCTCGATTCTCAACCGCCCGACGCCCTCGTCGTGGCCTTCGATTCCTTCGAACAATGAGTCCCGAGCCTGGACGCCCAGCTTGCTTCATCACAGCATCTCAGGCCGGAACAGCGAGCGTCGGCTGATGACCTGGCCGGACACCATGAAGACGCCGTCGCCGGTATAATGCAGCGTCTCGGGATGCTTCGGCGATGGCGCGACATGCGCCTTCACCACCTCGAAGATGAAGAAGTTGTAGCGCTCGACCAGTGCATCCTCGTGCAGCCGGCACTCGAAGCTCGCATGGCATTCTCCGATCAGTGGCGCATCGACCTCGGAGGCCTCTTCGGCCGTCAGCCCGAATCTCTCGAACTTGTCGATCGCCGCGCCGCTGATGTTGCCGATGCCGACCACCGTGTCGGTCAGCTTGGTCGTCGGCAGGTTGATGACGCATTCGCGGCTTTCGCGGATCATTTGGTGGCTGTGATTGCCGGCTGAGATCATCAGCCCGACGAGCGACGGAGAGAACTCCAACACCGTGTGCCAGCCCAGCGTCATGATGTTGGTCTTGTCCTGCCAGCGCGACGAGACCAGTACGATCGGGCCGGGTTCCAGATAGCGGCGAACCTGGCTGACCGGAAAGTCGCTTTTGCTGATGCGCGCCATCATGGCCTCCATTTCCTGTCCAAGATCGCTCGGCGATCGTTTGCGCAGTCGCTTTGCTGCTCTCCTGCCTCAGACGGCGGGCCCGCCGGAAGCCAGGCTATCGATGAGCAATGTCACCACCCGGCGCGCCTTCCCGGCATCACCGTCGCTCGCCTTCGTGATATCGCATCCCGCGCTTACCACGGCGAGCATTCGATCCGCGCACCGTGGGGCAACTTGACGGCCGGCTCGCCGGCGCCGAGGTCACGCTTAACGATGAATTGCGGGATGGGGTCGACGAGATCGTGCCGCCGGGTGTCGATGTGGCTCCGCTCGATGGATCGGCAATCTCGTCGGGATCGAGGTAAAGGCGAGCACAACGGTGAAGGCTTGGGATTTCGATGGTTTTGGAGCGTGGGTCGAGGCCTGCGGTGATCGGTTCGCTTTTGGGTTTGCGCTCTGTGGCAGCACCCGTGCTGTTCCATTCGGTGAGCCCCTGGCGACCGACCCGTTGTCCTTCCTGGGGGATATAAGCCATCAGCAACCTGGCGAACTGGGCGGGCAGGCTGTTGCCGCTAAGCGTGTCCTTGCGGTTGCGCCTTGGCGGTGCGTAGCGCAGCGAAGCGTATGGCGGCGGGCACGGGTTCGATCAAAGCCACGCCGAGCGTCGGGGCAAGAGCACGGGCGGCGGGTGCAAGCGGTCCCCCGCCGATCACGATGGCCTGCGCGTCGCCTTGCCGGATGGCGGCCTTGCAGGCCGCCTCCAGCGCATTCACGAGCGCGTACGGTTCGGCCATGAGCGCGACGGGATCGCCTTCGGTGAGGAACGTGCCGGCGAACAGCGCCGCATGACCGTATCGCGAGGCAGCCTTTTCGATGACACCGATCAGGCCCGGCGTCGTCGTGACCACCGCGAAGCGCCGGCCTCCAGCCGCCGCCGCCGCCATGCCGGCCTCCGCAATGCCCGTTACAGGAACGTCAAGAATGTCACGCAGGCGCGAGAGACCCGGATCGCCGAAGGCGGCGACGATCACGCCATCGCATGGAGTGCGGCGCAGCCTTGGAGCGAGCGACAAGACCGCGCGCGCGGCCTCGTCCAGGGCGTCTTCGTCGGTGATTAGTGGCGCGCCGAAGGGGGCGGTCACGCCTTCGATCGAAAGATCGCGTTCCCCGGTCTGGCGTCCGATCGCCACCATCGCATCCGTGGAAGCCTGGCTGGTGTTCGGGTTGACGAGAACGAGGCGGGTCATCGCGCGAAACCCTCCGGGACAGGGCGTGGCCGCCATCGCGGCAGGCCAAGTCCGTCGCGCCAGTGATGGGCGATCTCGTCGCGCCGTGCGAACCAGACGCCTCCGCGCTTCAGCGCATGGTCGAGAAAGAGCTCCAGCCCCCGCAGGCGCGCCGGACGACCGATGATGCGCAGATGCAGGCCCACCGACATCATCCGCGGCGCTTCGGCGCCTTCCGCATGGAGGCGCTCGAAGGCCTCGATGCAGTAGCGGGAGAAATCCTCCGCGAACACGAAACCACCGCCGTTCAGGAAACGCATGTCGTTGGTGTCGAAAGCGTAGGGGAGCACGACATGCTCGTGGCCGCCGACCTCCACCAGATAGGGCAGATCGTCGTTATAGGCGTTGGAATCGTACAGAAACCCGCCATGCTCTGCGAGAAGGTCGCGCGTGCGAACCGATGTGGCCGAGCGCGTGTGCCAGCCTATGGGGGCGCTTCCACCCGCCGCTTCTATGGCCGCCACCGCCCGGGCGATGGCGAGGCGCTCCTCCTTTTCGCTCATATGCACATGGCGCTCCCAGCGCCAGCCATGCGCGGCGATCTCGTGGCCGTCCGCCACCGCTTCCTCGGCGATCCAGGGCGAGAGGGCGAGCGCGCGCCCGTTGGCGTTCAACGTCGCTTTCACGCCTCGCTCGGCCAGCGCCTTGCGGATGCGGGGCCAGCCGGCGCGCGTGCCGTATTCGAAATGGCTTTCCATGCAAAGGTCGGGCGCGCCGTCGACGGACTCGACAGCCTCGTAGATGCTCTCGTTGCGCTCGTCGCCCATGGAGAGGGACAACTCGGCGCCCTCCTCTACGTTCACCACGATGGAAACGGCGACACGCGCGCCTTCCGGCCAGCGGATCGAGGGCGTTGCACCTCGGTAGCCCGCGAAGTCGCGGTGCGTCACGGGGGAGGGACTCTCAGGCGACGTGTTCACTTGCGCCTCCCTTTCGGCGCTGCGAACGCGGAGCGGCGGCGGGTAAGCCTTTCGCCGGCGCGGCCGCGCCCGAGCGCCGGATCTCCGTCCTCACCAACGTCTCGATGTCGATGGCCTCGCAGCGCGGACGCGTGCGAAGGCGCGTTTCCACCTGGGAGAGGTGGGAACACATCGCCTCGCGCGCGCGCATCGGCTCACGCGTCGAGAGCGCCTCGACGATGCCGCGATGCTCACGGCAGGAACACGCCGGGCCGTCGCTGGGGCCGAAGAAGAGGAGCAGCGTCGAGGTGCGGTCCACCAAAGTCCTCAGCGTCCCGACCAGAACCGGATTGTCGATGAGTTCGGCAAGGCGCATGTGCAACGCTCCGCCAAGCTCAAGAGCGCGTTCCGGATGGCCCTCGGCGATGGCGTCGCGCTCCGCGTCCTGATGGGCGAAGAGCGCATCGATCTCGGGCGTGGTGATGCGCTCGGCAAGGCTCAGCGCGATACCCCCTTCGAGGACACGCCGGGCATCATAGACGATGCGGGCGTCCGCTAGCCCGGGGTCGATGGTGCGTGCGCCCCGATTGGGCACAAGTTCAAGCTTGCCCTCGTAGCCGAGCCGCTGAAGCACACGGCGCATCCGGTCGCGTGAAATAGAGAAAATATCGGCCAGATGCTGCTCGCCGAGCTTGGAACCGGGCGCGGCGATCCCGGATGCGAGAACCCGCGTCAGGATTTGGTGGACCTGTGCTTCTTCCATCGGCCTGCGTCTTCGTGTCCCTGCGCCGATTATAGGCGGCGCATCAATCCGGGAGCCAGACGATGGGTGGAGTCTTTTTGTGCACAATCCGTATTTTTTGTGCTCATTTTCTTCTCCAAGGGCTCGTCGCTTGAGCGGAAAGCCCTTCTGGCAAAGGGTTTTGGGAGTTGGCACGCGGCTTGCAAATGTGTCCACCGAACGCCTGCAACCGGAGCCCGCAACCATGACGAAAACCATCATCATGCCCAATCGCCGCCAATTCCTCGCCGGCTCTGCCGCGGCGGCTGGAACGCTTGCCATGCCTTCCATCCTGCGCGCCCAGACGCGCGAACTGGTGGTGGGCGGTGCCGCCAGCCATCGCGAATGGGTCGAGACCATCGTGATCCCGAATTTCGAGGCCAAGTACGACGCGCGCATCCTTTATGAGGGCACCCGCTCCCTGGTGAACCTCGAGAAGATGCAGCAGAACCAGGCGCAGCAATATCTCTCCGTCGTCCAGATGGACGATCCGGTGATGATCCTCGCGCATGAGGCCGGGCTTCTGGAGCCGCTCAGCGCCGAGACCGTGCCCAACATGGCGAAACTGAAGGACGGGGCGGTCCATCTGGACGGGGCGTGGGTCAATTACCTCCAGCCCTTCCAGGCCATCGCCTACAATGAGGAGGCTTTGCCGAACGGCATCGAGTCCTGGGAAGAGCTCTGGGACGATTCCATGGCGGGCCGCGTTGTCATTCCGTCGTTGCAGAACACCGAGGGGGTCTTCCCGCTCTTCATGGCGGCCGCGCTGGAAACCGGTAAGCCGGTGGCGGAGGCGCAGTACGATATCGAAGCCGGTTTCCGGAAGATGCAGGCCCTCAAGCCCAATCTCCTGACGATCTACACGCAGATGCCGCAGGCCTTCAATCTCCTGGAGACGGGGGAAGCCTGGGCGATCGCGGGCGCGCTGTCCTCCTTCACCATGCCGCGCCGGGCGGAGGGGTCGCCGGTCAATCTGGCCGTGCCGCGCGAGGGCGCCTTCGCCGCGCCGTCCGGCGTCTGCGTGGTGCGCGGCGGCCCGAACCAGGATCTTGCCATGGCCTATGTGAACGAGCTTCTGAGTGTGGAGCTCCAGAACCAGCTCACCGCGCCCACCTTCTCCCTTCCCACGAATGTGGAGGCCGCGACGCCGTCCGACCTGCCCGAGAACATCGAGGTCCTGTCGGTGGACTGGGCCAATGTCGCAAACAACCGCGCCGACTGGGTCCAGCGCTGGGACCGCGAGATGGCGATCTGATCGATGGTGCAGATGCAAGCAGCCGGCACAGGTCCGTTTCTCGACATCGCGGGTGCGGGCAAGGTTTTCGGAACCGTCACCGTTCTCGAGGGGGTCGATCTTGGTATCGGGAGGGGCGAGTTCATCTCGCTCCTCGGCCCCTCGGGCTGTGGCAAGACGACCCTTCTTCGCATCGTGGCGGGATTGCTGGCGCCGGATGCCGGAAGGATCCGCCTCGACGGGCAGGAGATCACGCGCGTGCCGCCGCACAAGCGGGATGTCGGCGTGGTGTTCCAGAACTACGCCCTGTTTCCGCATCTGACCGTTGCCGAGAATATCGGCTTCGGCCTGAAGGCGAAGAGAGCGCCGCGCGCCGAGATCGAGGAGGCCGTGAAGCGCCTTCTCTCCCTCGTCGGGCTGGGCGCCATGGCGGATCGCTCCGTGCGGGGATTGTCCGGCGGCCAGCAGCAGCGCGTCGCGGTGGCGCGCGCTCTCGCCACCGGTCCCAAGCTCATGCTCCTCGACGAGCCCTTCTCGGCACTCGACCGCAAGCTGCGCGAGACGATGCAGATCGAATTGCGGCGCATCCTGCGCGATGTCGGCACCACGGCGATCTTCGTCACGCACGATCAGGACGAGGCGCTCGTCATGTCCGACCGCATCGCGGTGATGAATGCCGGGCGCATCGAGCACCTTGATGCACCGGAGGCCATCTATCGCCGGCCCGCGACACCCTTCACGCTGGATTTCGTCGGTCTTTCCACACGCCTCGAGGGCACGGTGCGGGGGATGGAAGGCGAGGTGGCCCTGATCGAGACCCGTTTTGGAACGGTGCGCGCGCCGGCCTCCTTCCTGCCCGGCTCGCCCGTGACGCTCGGCGTGCGGCCCGAGCGTGTCACGCCGGGCTCGGGCGGCGAGAACCGCCTTCGCGCACGGCTGGCGGACGTGATCTTCCAAGGGGCGAAGGCGCAGCTCCACTTCGCCGCCGAAGGGGACGAGCGTATCCTTGTCGAAACGCTCGACGTGCCGGAGGGCGCGCGCAAGGGCGAGGAAATGGACCTGTCCTTCGCAGTCTCCGACACGCTGGTCTATCCGCGCGAAGGCAGGGCGGCATGAGCGTCGCCCGCCGCTTCGCCGCCAATCCGGCCGTGCTCCTGCTCGCCCCGGCGCTTCTGTACCTCACCGTCTTCTATCTCGTGCCGCTGAGCTTCCTTCTCGGCCGCAGCTTCATCGGGCAGGCCGGCCTTTCGCTCCAGCCCTATGCGGCGCTGCTGGGGGACGGCTTCACCTGGCAGGTGATCGGCAACACGCTGCGCATCGCCTCGCTCGTCACCCTGTGCGCCTTCCTGATCGGCTATCCGGCGGCCATCGCGCTCTCAAGGGCGCGGGGCGCGTTGCAGATCGTGCTCCTCGTCAGCATCATCCTGCCGCTCTCGGTCGGCATCGTGGTGAAGGCCTTCGCGTGGCAGATCGTCCTGGGGAGGGGAGGCGTGGTGGGCCAGTTTCTCGTCGCCACCGGCCTCTTCGAGGAAGCACCGCGCCTGCTCTTCACCGAGTTCGGCCTCGTTCTCGGGGCGGCGAACGTCTTCCTGCCCTTCATGATCCTTCCCATCTATTCGGTGCTCAATCTCATGGACCCGCGCCTGCCGGAGGCGGCCGCCACGCTCGGCGCCTCGCCCGTCTACCGCTTCACCCGCGTCACGCTTCCCCTGACACTGCCCGGCATCATCGCGGGCTGCGCCTTCGTCTTCTCCATGTCCGTTTCGATGTACGTGATCCCGAGCCTTCTGATCGGCGACCGTTTCCAGACGCTGGCGACGCTCACGGGCCGCTCCTTCCTGTTCCTGCGCGACGAGCAGCTGGGCTCCACGACCGCGGTCGTCCTTCTTGTCCTCTCGGTGGCGATCATCCTGTCGGCAAGTGCGCTCGCCCGCCGGTTCGGAGGCGTTCGATGACCCTGATCGAACGGGCGTGCAACGCTCTTATCCTTCTCGTCGCCGCCTTCGCGGTCGTGTTCCTCCTGACGCCGCTGGTGGTGACGGTCGCTGCCTCCTTCGGTTCCTCGCCGGTCTTCACCCTGCCGCCGCCCGAATGGTCCACGCGCTGGTACGAGCGCCTGGCGACGCTGCGCGGTCTTGCCCCCGCCCTCTTCACGTCGCTCCAGATCGCAACGCTCTCCACCGCCATCGCGCTCGTTCTGGGCACGATGTGCGCCATCGCCCTGACGCGGGGCCGTGTGCCGGGTTCGGAAGGGATCATCTCCTTCCTGATCTCGCCCCTGATGCTGCCGGCGCTGGTCATCGGCATCGCGCTTTTGCAGTTCTTCCGCGAACTGGGCCTGCGCGATGCATGGACGAGCCTTCTGCTGGCCCATGTGGTGATCACGCTCCCATACGTGGCGCGCACGGTGATCGGCGCACTTTCGCTCTTCGATTACACCTTGATCGATGCGGCGCGAACGCTCGGCTGCTCCTATCCAGCGGCCGTCCGCAAGGTGCTGGTGCCCAATCTCGCCCCGGCCTTCCTGACGTCCGGCATGTTCGCTTTCCTCGCCTCGATGGACAATTATCCGATCTCGATCTTCTTCTCGGATGCCTGGACGAAGACCCTGCCGATCCAGATGCTCCAATTCGTCGAGGAGCGTCCCGATCCCACCATCGCGGCGATCTCCACGGGCCTCATTCTCCTGGCCACCCTCGCCATGATCATCGGCGACCGGCTGGTCGGCATCCGCCGCATGGCGCAGTTCTGACGAGGCAGGCCCGGTGAGAATTCTGCTCCTCAATCCCAACACCTCGGCCAGTGTCACGCAGCGCCTCGAGACGGTGGCCGCGCAGGCCGCCGCGCCCGGCACTTCCATCACCGCGCTCACCGCGCCGCGCGGCGTTCCCTACATCTCGGGGCGCGCGGAGGCGCAGATCGCAGGCGCCCTCGTTCTGGAGATGCTGGCCGAGCATCTGCCCGGGCACGACGCGGCGATCATCGCGGCCTTCGGCGATCCGGGGCTTGCGGCCGCGCGAGAATTGTTCGACCAGCCGATCGTCGGCATGGCGGAGGCAGCGATGCTCACCGCCGCGATGCTGGGGCCGCGCTTCTCCATCGTCACCTTCGCGCCGGCCTTGGGAAGCTGGTATCGCGATTGCGTGGAGGCGAGCGGCATGGGCCATCGCCTCGCCGCGATCCGCTCCGGCGACGGGCGTTTCAGCGCCATCGACACGGTCGCGAGCGAGAAGGAGGAAGCCCTCGCGACGCTCTGCAGGCGAACGGTGGAGGACGACGGCGCGGATGTCGTGATCCTGGGCGGGGCGCCGCTTGCCGGGCTGGCCGCCCGGATCGCCGGCGATGTTTGCGTGCCGCTGGTGGAGCAGGCGGCGGCGGCGCTGCTTCAGGCCGAGACGCTGGTGCGCCTCGGCACGGCGCCGGCGCGGGCCGGAGCGTTCGCCCGCCCTTCGCCGAAGCCCGCCACCGGGCTGGCTCCGAAGCTGACGGCAAGGATCTCGGGCACGGACGCCTGACGCCGACGCCCTTCAGCGCGCGTTGGGGCGGGTGTGCGGGGGCGGGAAGGGCGCGTCGAGATATCCCTCGTAGAAGGTCCGCACGTGCGGAAGGACGGCCCGTGCGAGGCTGCGTCGTTCCTCCTCCTCGGCCGTGTCGGGTCGTCCCATCGTCCGCGCGATCTCCTCCAGCGTCGCGCCGCGGTCCACGCGCGTAAAGAGGCCGTCGCGGTAGATCACCTCGCCCGCCACCATCACCGTCTCGACGCATTCGCGTCGGGCGCGGTGGACGAGAATGTCCGCGAGGGCGATGTCGGGATTCTGATAGGGGTAGGTCACGCGCTCCCAGTCGAGAAGCACGAGGTCAGCCGCCGCGCCGGGGGACAGATGCCCGATCCGCCGGCCGAACGGCGTCGTGCCCGCTCCATGCTCGGTGGCCATTTGCAGGATCTGCGCCGGCGTCGGGGCAGGACTTTCGATCCCCGGCTCGCGATGAACATGCAGCGCCAGGCGCATTTCCTGGAGCATGTCGCGATCGTCGTTGATGCCCGCCTCGTCGATGCCGAGCGCGACGGGAATGCCCTCGGCCATGAAGCGGTTGACCGGGGCGATGCCGCTCTTCAGCCGGAAGTTGGACGAGCAGTTGTGGCAGATGCGGGTGCCGGTATGTGCGCAGAGCTCGATATCGGCCTCGCTCATCCAGACGCCGTGGCCGATGGTGAGCCCCGGTCCTGCAAGGCCGAGGCTGTGGATGTATTCCAAGGCCGAGCCGCCGGTGCGCTTTTCCGCGTAAGCGCGCTGGTAGGGCGTCTCCAGAAGGTGCATGTGCATCGGCGCGCCCGTCTCGTCGGCCATCTGGGCGGCACTGGCGAGAGCGGCGTCGGAAAGCCAGTGAAGGTTCGAGGGCGCGATCTGCACCGCGATACGCTCCTCGTCCCTCGTGCGTCGGTAAAGTTCGTGGAAGACCGCCACCTGCTCACCCAGCGGCAGGGCGAAACGGGCGAAATAGGCTGCCATCGCCGGGCGAAGCCCGGCCGGGAGCCGCTGGAGAAACGCCTCGTCGGCCTCGTAGACCAGCCGGTTCTGGTCGCGGAGCGCGAAGGAGTAGGAGGCGCGCATGCCGATCTCGCGATAGGCGTCGAGCACCGCGCCCGCCGTTCGCAGCACGGCATCGCCGTCGCCCGGTGCGCGGGAGTGAAGATGCTGCACGGTGGTGACGCCCGAGGCCACCATCTCGAACGCCGAGTAGAGCGTGTCGAGGCGCGGAGGGACGTCGCGCAGGGCGAGGCGGCTGGCGAACCATAATTCCAGCGGGTGATCGGCAGAGCCGAGCTGAAAGGGTGTGAGCCCGACATGGTGATGCGCGTTGACGAGGCCTGGAATGACGACCTTGCCCCGGCCGCCGAGGTGCGGAATCTCCCGGTGCTCCCGTAGCATCGCGCGTCGCTCGCCGACCTCGCGCACCGTGCCGTCCTCGACGAGCAGCGCGGCGTCCGGGCGAATATCGGGCTCGCCGTCGGCGGCAAAACCGAGAAGGATGTGATCGGCCTCGACGAGAACAGTGTTCATGGAACTGTCCGGCAGGTGTGCGCCATCGGCCCTAGCACGGCACAGCCCTTGCGAAAGCGCGGGCGATGTCGATGCGTCGGGCGATCCACAGCCGGTCGCGTCGGCGCGTCAGCTCGTCGAGAATGGCCTGAAACGCCTTGAAGCGCCCTGGCCGGCCGATGATGCGCAGATGAAAGCCGATGTTGAGAAGGCGCGCATGGCCTCGGGCCGCTTCCGCTTCGAGCACGTCCAGCGCATCGCGCACATAGTCCACCATCTCGACCGCGCGTACGAAGCCGTTCGGATGGAAGAACTTCATGTCGTTGGTGTCGAGCGCGTAGGGAATCACGAGCAGTCCGGTCCCGGCATCGCGATAGGGAAGGTCGTCGTCGAATCCGTTGGCAGTGTAGAGATAGCCGCGCTCGGCGAGAAGGCGCCGCGTCCAGGCGCTTTCGGCGCCCCGGCAGAAAAAGCCGAGCGGCCTTTCTCCGGTCGCCGCCTCGATGGCCGCGCTCGCGCGGTCGAGATCGGCGGCCTCCCGTGCCCCGTCGTCGTAGTCAGCATGGGGGCGCCAGCGCCAGCCGTGGCAGGCCGCCTCGTGCCCGCGTTCCACCAGCATGCGGGCAAGTCGCGGCGAGCGCTCCGCCGCCCGGCCGCAGAAGAAGATCGTGGCGGGCAGGGCGGCGCGCTCGAGCGCGTCGGCCGTGCGCCACAGGCCGGCGCGCAGCCCATAGGCGAAGATCTGCTCCTGTCCGCGATCGCGGCGTCCCGGATCCACCACCGAGATCACCTCGCCGATGCGCTCGGAGTGCGCGTCGCCATCGCCCGCCTGCTCCTCGGCACCCTCCTCGAAGTTCACCACGAGGGAGACGGCAAGGCGCGCGCCGTTGGGCCAGACGATCTCCGGCCATTCGCCGCCGTAGCCGAGAAGGTCGCGCTCAGCCATTGACCCGGTCGAGCCCGATGGTGCGGGAGATCGCGAGCAGCGCCAGAAGCGCGAGCAGGATCTGCACACCGGATACGGCCGCCACGAGCGGCGTGTTCGTGGTCGATACCAGCGCGATCAGTTCGACCGGAAGAGGGCGATCGCGAAAGCCGTGGGTGAAGATCGCGACCGAGACGTTGTCGAAGCCTTCCACGAAGGTGAAGACCGAGCCGGCGAGGACGGCCGGCAGGAGCAGCGGAAAGGTGACCGTGCGCAGCGCCTGCCAGGGCGTCGCCCCCAGATTGGCGGCCGCTTCCTCCAGCTTGGGATCGAGCCTCTGGAGGCGGCTCGTCACGGTGCGAACCATGACGGCCATGACGAACGCGGTGATGGCGATGGATTGCAGCCACACGGAGGGGCCGATGCCCATATCCGCTCCCGCAAACAGCACCGCGACGCCGAGGACGATGCCCGGCACCATATGCGGCACAAGAATGAAGAGGGAGAGGGCGCCCACGCCCCGGAATTGCCCGCGCGCGCAAACGAGAGCGGTCGGAACGCCGAGAAGAATGCAGAGCCCCGTCACCGTGAGGCCGACCCGAAGGCTGACCACCATCCCGTCGACCAGCGCATCCTGCTGGAAGACCTGCCGATACCAGTCCAGCGTGAAGCCCTGCGGCGGAAAGCTCACGAAGCTGCGCGTGTCGAACGAGATCATCACCACGATCACGGCCGGCAGCAAAAGGATCAGAAGCGAGAAGACGGCGAGGGCGTAGATGATCCCGCGCCCGAGCAGGTCCGCGCCGGCGTTGTTCGCGAACCGTCTCATCGCTGCGCCTCCCTCGTCCAGCGGCAGAACAGGTTGGTGAGGATGGCGATCGTGCTCAACACCACGAGGCACGACAGCATGAGAAGCAGCGCGGAAACCGCTGCCCTGTTCCACTCCAGCGAATAGACGACCTGCTCGTAGATCATCGTCGCCGCATTGAGGTAGTTGCCGCCTCCCAGGAGCTGCGGCACCACGAAGGTCGTGTAGCTCAAAACGAAGACGAGGCCCGCGCCGGCGCCGATGGCGGGAACGCTCAGTGGCAGGATCACGTGCCACAGGGTGGCCAGCTTGCTCGCGCCGAGATTCTCGGAGGCCTCGTCGAGATACCGGTCGTAGCGGCTCATCACGGCGATCAGCGGCAGGATCATCACCGGCAGATGGATCTGCACCATGCCGATCAGCACCGCCCAATGAGTGTTCATGATCCGCAAGGGGCGGTCGATGACGCCGAGCGACAGGAGGGCCGTGTTGACGATACCGCGCGCGCCGAGGATGACCATCCAGGCATAGGTCCGCACGATGCCGCTCGTCAAAAGCGGGACGATGGTGAGGAAGAGGATCAGCTTGCGGATGCGTGGGCCGCCGGTGAGATAGAGATAGGCCACGGGGTAGCCGAGGACCACGCAGAGCGTCATGGTCGACAAAGCGAGCGTCAGCGAGCGCTGGAACGTGACGTGGTACAGCGGGTCCGCAAGGGCCGAGGTCACGAAGCCGAGGGAGAAGCTGCGCTCCACGATCCGCCCCTGCGCGACGCGGAAGTCGGCGAAGCCCAGGGAAAGGAGCAGGAAGAACGGGATCACCGCCACGACGATCAGGACGACGATGGCGGGCACCGCCGGCCAGAGCCCCTGGCCCGAGAGGAGCTTGTCGAGAATCGAGCCCCATCGGCTTCGCGGCGTGGGCAGAGGGAAGGACGAGGCCGAGACGTTCATTCTCCGGCTCCGTAGATGGGACAAAAGGCGGGGTCGATGACGCGCAGGCTCACCGCGCTGCCCTCGCTCAGCCCTGCGGCCGCTCCGATGCGCATGGATACGACCCGCAACTCGCCGCCGCCGAAACTGGCGACCGCATATTCCGTGACCGACCCGACATGCCGGCTGTGGCGGATGGTGCCCTGCCATCCGCCGGCCTCCGGGGTCGCGCCCAGTGCGATATTGTGAGGGCGCACCATGACGCGCACGGCTCCCTCCCGCTTGCTCGGCACGCACTGGCCGTCCGGCAGCACGACGCGGCCGTCGCGCGCTTCGAGGTCAAGGATGTTCGAGGCCCCGACGAAGTCGGCGACATATTCGTTGGCGGGATGGTCGTAGACCTCCTGCGGGGTGTCGACCTGTTCGATCCGGCCCCGGCGCATCACCGCGATCCGGTCGCTCAGCGTCAGCGCCTCCTCCTGATCGTGGGTCACGAAGATCGCGGTCATGCCGAGGCGCTTGATGAGTTCGCGCAATTCCATCTGCATGGAGGTGCGAAGCTTGGCGTCCAGCGCACTGAACGGCTCGTCCAGAAGCAGGATGCGCGGTTCGAGGACGAGAACCCGCGCCACGGCCACGCGCTGCTGCTGCCCGCCGGACAGATGCGCCGGATAGCGGCCGGCAAGGCTGTCGAGCGAGACGATCTGCAATGCCGCCGCCACACGGCGGTCAATCCCGGCCCTGTCCGTCCCGCGCATGCGAAGGCCGTATCCGACATTGCCGGCCACGGTCAGGTGGGGGAACAGGGCATAGCTCTGGAACACCACGCCCACGGGCCGCCGGTTGACCGGCATGGGAACGGTGTCGCGCTCGTCGATCAGGATGCGGCCCTTGTCCGGGGCGGCGAAGCCGGCGATGCACCGCAGGAGCGTGGTCTTTCCGCATCCTGATGGCCCCAGAAGCGTCAGGATCTCCCCCTCCGATACCGAGAGGGAGCATCTGTCCAGGACCGTCAGGGCGCCGAAGATCTTGGAGACGTTCTCGATCTCCAGAACCGCGCGCCCTACCCGGCCGCCGTCTTTGCCGAAAGCCATCAGCCTTACATGCCGAACATGCGATCGAAATCCTCGACCATTCGCGCTCGCAAGGGCGCGAGGGTCGGCCAATCGAGCGACTGGAGTTGCCCCAGCTCCTGAGCGTCGGGCACAAAGGGAGCGGCTTCGGGCGGCGATTCCACGCCCTCGACCACGGGTCCGAAGAAGAAGGGCGCCGCGGCCGAGAACGCCTGGCTCTCCGGAGTCAGGAGGATGTCCGC
This sequence comes from Aureimonas populi, assembly GCF_017815515.1. NCBI lineage: Bacteria > Pseudomonadati > Pseudomonadota > Alphaproteobacteria > Hyphomicrobiales > Aurantimonadaceae > Aureimonas > Aureimonas populi. Next base: position 189,289 of record NZ_CP072611.1, on the reverse strand, counting down.
AAACTCGTGGACGAGCTCGCTGTGCCCGTTGTTGACGAACTGCACGATGTTGGTGGGCAGCATCAGAGGCCCCGGCTCGCGGGCCTTGGCGTAGGCGAAGGGAAGCCCGGTGCTGGCGGCAATCGCCGTGTTCTGGTGCCAGAGCACGCACAGGTCGATCTCGCCCCGCTCCAGCATCTGCTGCAGGAGGGGAGGGCTGCGGCCCACCAGCGGATCGAGTTCGTGCCATTTCTCGAGGCCGACCTGCATGGCGTCCTGCGAGCCGCCGTGAATCTGCGCTGCGACCGCCACGGCCGCCAGTCCCAGATTGGAGCTGGGACGAGGCATTCCGATGCGCCCGGCATATTCGGGCTTCCACAGGTCGGCCCAGGTCTGCGGGGGCGTTTCCACCGTCTCGGTGTTGTAGGCGATGCCGATGCCGTCATAGCTGACCGGCACCCCGACGTCGTAACCGAAGGGAAGAAAGGCGGGAATGATGTTCGCCGCGTTGGGAATGAGATCAAGATCGAGAGGCTCCAGAACGTCCTCATCGAGAGCGTTGAGGATCGCGGGCGAGCCCATCACGGCCAGATGATAGGGCGAATTGCCCTGTGTCGCCTTGATCTGCGCCAGCGCCTCGGAGGAGAGGCCGCCGATGACGCGCAGGGAAACGCCCGGATGGCGCCGCGCCAGCTCCTCTCCGGCGCGGATGAGCGGCTGGTCCTGAACCGTTCCGTAGCCGATCATGACGAGCTCGCGCGCCTGCGCCCTGGCGACGAAGGGCATGGAAAGCGCCCCTGTAGCGGCCATTCCGCCGAGAACGGTTCTGCGTGTGATGTCCATGTGCTGGTCCTGCCTTTCTTCGAAACGGGTCGACTGCCGGCATGCGCGCAGCGCACGGCGCCGCGTCAGGGAAATCCCTTGACTTTCACAATCTGCATTTTCGAAAATATACGCAAGACGGTAAGGTGATTTTTTTGCATGCCCGAAATTTATGCGATCACGACATCGAGCCCGGCCTCCTGAAGCGCCTCCAGGGGTGCGCCACTGACGCTTGCATCGGTGATGAGGGCAGACACTTCCGCCAGACGCGCGATCCGAACCACTCCGATATGGCCAAGCTTGCTGCCGTCGGCGAGCATGACCGTCCGGCGGGCGGCGGCCATCATCGCCTGCTTCATCTCGGTTTCCTCGATATTGGCGTTGGTGAAGCCGCGTCGCGCGTCGATCCCGGCGCAGCAGAGGAAGGCGATGTCGGCGCTGATCTTTTCAAGAAGCAGCGTGCCCATCGGCGCCACCATCGTGCGTGTGGAATTGCGTGAACTGGTGCGCATCCGTCCTCCCGTCACGAAGACGTCAACGCCGGAGTGGGGGTCGAGCGCGATGGCGATGTCGATGCTGTTCGTGACGGCGACAACGTCATGCAACGTCTTCGGCAGAGCGCGTGCGAGGGCGAGTGTCGTGGTGCCGCTGTCGAGGATGATGGTATCGCCGGACTTGATCATCGCCGCCGCCGCAAGGCCGATCCGCTCCTTCTCGTTCGCGAAGGTCTCGATCGACACCTCCTGCGGGGGTTCGAAGCGCGCAGGGCGTGCGATTCTCGCGCCGCCGCGGACGCGTCGCAGCAGTCTGCGCGCCTCCAGATCCGAAAGGTCCGAGCGGATCGTGACCTCCGAGACGCCGAGTTCCCCGGCCAGTCGCGCCACGGCCGCCTCGCCGTCGGCTTCCAGGATACGAAGGATGCTCCGGTGACGCGGTGCAAGGGCGGATTTCGCTTCGCTCATTCGTCGTCTCTTGCGTTTTTCATATAAATGAAGAATATCGAAAACAGATGCTTCCGGCCATGGCCCTGGGCCAGCGGCGCGCAGGCCTCGTTTCATAGGAGTTTCGTACATGGATTTGGAAGCCAGGCTGCATGAGATCCGACGGGAGACTTCGTCCGACGCGCCCGGCGACCCCGAACGCTTCCGTCGGGTGGAACTGACCAATCAGGAAATGATGGCGCAGGGCGCGGCGATCCGGGAGACTCTTGCCGGCAACGCGGAGCCCCTCGCGCGTATCGGCGCGGACCTCGCCGGTCGCGACATCCGGCGTGTCGTGATGGTCGGATGCGGCGATTCCTGGATTTCCGGCTTCGGCGTGCGCACCGCTCTCGAGCGCGTGCTCAAGGTGCCCTGCGAGCCCTACGAGGCCTTCGACTTCCAGCACTACGGCACTGGCGCGATCGACGAGCACTGCGTCGTGATCGGCCTGAGCTCCAGCGGGCGCACGGTGCCCGTGATGGAGGGCCTGAAGAAGTCGGCCGAGAAGGGCGCCTACACGATCGGCATGTCGAACACGGCCGGCTCTCCGCTCATGGTGGAGTTTCCCGGCGCTCTCCTGATCAAGGCGACGCGCGGCGGATGGCCGACCCAGTCCAGCACGGCGGCCATGGCGCTGAAGATCGCCATCGCGGTGGCTGTGGCGAAGGCGAAAGACGGCGGCGTAGAGATCGACGCGCTGGAGGAGGCGCTGGATCGCTTGCCGGAACAGGTCGATGCCGTTGCCCGGTCCTTCTACGGGAAGGCCAAGGCGCTCGGTGCCGAACTGGCGCGCGCCGATTTCCTGATGCTGGCGGGTGCCGGTCCGCACTACGCGGCCGCCGCCTTCGGCGCCGCCAAGCTCAAGGAACTCGCGCCCATCCACGCCGTCGCCTTTCCTCTCGAAGAGTACCACCATTATCGCACGCAAAAGGCCGGCGACTGCATCTTCCTTGTCGTCCCTGACAAGGCCAGCCACGCGCGCGCGGTGGAAACGGCGATCTCCAGCCGAGGAGCCCAGGGGCGTTGCATCGCCCTGGTGCCGGAAGGCGAGACCGAAATCGCCGAGATTGCGGATACGGCTTGGCACCTGCCGCCGGTGCGCGACGATCTCGCCGCGATCCTCTACAGCGTCCCGCTGCATCTTTTCGGCTACCACGTGACGGTGGCGCGCGATGCGCTGGGCCTCGGCGCGCCCAATCTAGGCGGCTGAGGGCCGGGCCATGGCTCCCGACCTCGTCACCGTAGGCGGGCTGACGATCGATCATGTGATCTCGGCGAGCGGCGCGTACGCCCTGTCGCAGCCGGGAGGCAACGGCGCCTACTCGGCGGTCGGGGCTCTGATGTGGTGCGAGCGCGTCGGTCTCGTGAGCCGCGCGGTCGCCACCTATCCGGCCGAGGTCCTCGAGCGGCTGGAGGCCGCGGGCATCGACATGCGCGGCGTGCATCGCTCCCCGGAGAGGCTGAGCGCCGGCAACTGGTTCGTCTATGATGATGAAGGGCACCGCAACGATCGCTATCGCAGTGTTCCCGAGGCGCTGGCGCAAGCCGGTTTCTCCGGTGGGAGGATGACCCCCGGCGAGGTCGCGCAATGGCTGGACATCCTCGCCCGGCGCGCGGCACCGGACGAGATTTCCTATTCGGAGTTCCGGCACCGTCATCCGCTGATCTCCTCGCAGGTGCCGGCCGACTATCTCTCGGCGAAGGGCGTGCATCTGGCCCCCAGCCGCATCGACGTCCTTCGCGACATGGTGGCGCTCTTTGCCCCCGCCGGCATGACGATCACGATGGACGCCGGATGGCAGTTCGCGGATCTTGCGCCTGAGGCGCTGGCCCCGCTGCTTGCGCATGTGGACGCGTTTCTGCCGAGCAGGGTGGAACTCGAAGCCCTCTATCCCGGCGCCGGCCTTGCAGATGCGCTCGCTCTCCTCGCGCCCCTCTGCCGTGGAACGGCAGCGGTCAAGCTCGGACCCCAGGGCGTCCTCGTGTGGGACCGGTGCGGTGGCCGTGCCGTGCAGGTGCCGGCGATCCCAACCGAGGCGCTCGACCCGACCGGGGCGGGCGATTCCTTCTGCGGCGGCTTTCTCGCCGGCCTCGTGGAGACGGGCGACGCCGTGGAAGCGGCCCGGTTTGGCGTGATCTCGGCCAGCCGGATCGTCGCCTGCTTCGGCGCGCAGGGCACGCTCCCCGTCGACCGCGAGGCCACGCGAGCCTCACTCGCCGATGCACACGCCGCAATCCTGAAGTCTCTTCGTTGACAACCCGGAAAAATACGATGCCCAGCCAGAAGCTCTTTCAAGAGACGCCGCAGGTGATCGCGGCGCTCCATCTCCCGGACTTCGCCCAGAACAGGCACCGCAGCCTTTCCTGGTACGAGGACTATGTCGTGGCCAATGCGACGATCTTCGCCAAGGCTGGAATCCCTTGGCTCAAGCTTCAGGATACGACACGCACGGCCGGCGGAGCGAGCCCCGAGACACTCGCCATGACGGCCGCCCTCGGTCGCCTCCTGCGCCGGGAAGTCCCGCAGATCGGCATGGGGATCATCGTGGATGCGCACGACCCCCTCGCCGCGCTCGCGATCGCTCATGCCGCAGGCGCCGACTTCGTGCGCCTTAAGGTGTTCGTCGGCGGGGCGATGACCGCCCAGGGGCCGCGCTACGGCCTCGGCGCGGAAGCCGTGCAGTATCGTGCCGTGCTGGAGCGAACCGACATAGCCATCCTGGCCGATGTCCATGACCGTACGGCGGTGCCGATGTCCTCGGAGAGCCAGGTCTTCGCGGCCGAGTGGGCCTGCAAGAGCGGCGCGGACGGGCTGATCATCACGGGCGATTCATTTCCCGATTCACTTCACCGCATCGCCGCGGTCCGGGATCGCGGTCTCGCGCGCCCGATCCTGATCGGGGGAAGCGTGACGGCGCACAATGTCGCGGAGGCGCTGACGGTCGCGGACGGCGCCATCGTCAGTACGGCGCTGATGCGCCGCGACGCCGGGGAGGGCGAGATCGTGAAGTGGGATCTCGATCTTTGCCACCGCTTCATGGAGGCAGCGAGAGGCGCTTCCAGCACCGAGAGGAAGCCTTTCCGCGCGACCGCCTGATGAAAGCGGGCGCCCTTGCCTTGCCCGATCCGTTCTGCCGTGCGGCCTTGATCGGCGGGGGCGGAAAGGCGGCGAAAGACGCTATAGGCACAGCAAGGACAGGAGGAGCTCTCGTGGTTTGTATTTCCCCGCGCCCTTTTGGCCGAGGAGTGCGCCGTCCTCGACCATGACGGGGCTGCCGAGGATGACGGTGGTGGGCCGGCCCGTTACCGCCAGTCCCTCATGGGGACTGTAGTCGGAACCGTCATGGATGCCGGGGGCCGTCTTGCGTTTTCCCGCTGCCATGGACACATCGCCTTTCACCGCGAATGTCCCGGACGTGTGGAAAGGCAGAGCCTGATCTCGCTAGCCCATTGAAAAGATTGGTGCACCCGACAGGATTCGAACCTGTGACCTCTGCCTTCGGAGGGCAGCGCTCTATCCAGCTGAGCTACGGGTGCCGGGCTGCATGAAGCATGCAGTTTTTCCGAGAGGGGCTGGGCCCTGCCGGAAGGCCGCTTCTTCCTAGCCGATCCGTTCGCGGTGGGCAAGATGAGCTTCGGCATGGCGTGGCCATGAAAAAGCCCGCGGCCATTTTGGCCGCGGGCTTTATGCTTTGCTTGCCTGGAAGCGCGAGGGCTTATTCGCCTTCGCGGTTCTTCAGGGCCGCGCTCAGGATGTCTCCGAGCGAAGCGCCGCTGTCGGTCGAGCCGTACTGGGCGACGGCCTCCTTCTCTTCCGCGATCTGCAGCGCCTTGATCGACACGCCGACGCGGTGCGCCTTCTTGTCGAACTGCGTGATGCGCGCGTCGACCTTCTGGCCGACCGAGAACTTCTCGGGGCGCTGATCGTCGCGGTCGCGGGCAAGGTCCGCGCGGCGGATGAAGGAGGTAAGGTCGGTATCGACGATCTTCACTTCCAGGCCGCCATCCGTGACGCCCGTCACCTCGCACGTGACGATCGCGCCCCGGCGAAGCTCGCCCGCCTCGGCCGCGTTGACGAACGGGTCGCCGCCCACCTGCTTCATGCCAAGCGAGATGCGCTCCTTCTCGACATCCACGTCGAGAACCTGCGCCTTGACGAGGTCGCCCTTGTTGAACTCCTCGATCACCTGCTCGCCCGGACGGTTCCAGTCGAGATCGGAGAGGTGGACCATGCCGTCCACATCGCCGTCGAGGCCGATGAACAGGCCGAACTCGGTCTTGTTCTTGACCTCGCCCTCGACCACCGAGCCCACGGGGAACTGGTCGCGGAAGGCTTCCCACGGGTTCTGGAGCGTCTGCTTGAGGCCCAGCGAGATGCGGCGCTTGACCGGATCGACCTCGAGCACGACCACTTCGACTTCCTGGGAGGTCGAGAGGATCTTGCCCGGATGGACGTTCTTCTTGGTCCAGCTCATCTCCGAGACGTGGATCAGGCCCTCGATGCCCGGCTCCAGCTCCACGAAGGCGCCGTAGTCGGTGATGTTGGTGACGCGGCCCGTGACCTTGACGCCCATCGGGTACTTGACGCCGATGCCTTCCCAGGGATCGGCCTCGAGCTGCTTCATGCCCAGCGAGATGCGGTGCGTCTCCTGGTTGATGCGGATGATCTGCACCTTCACCGTCTGGCCGATCTGGAGAATCTCGGTCGGATGGTTGACGCGGCGCCAGGCCATGTCCGTCACGTGCAGCAGGCCGTCGATGCCGCCCAGGTCCACGAAGGCGCCGTAGTCGGTGATGTTCTTGACGATGCCGTCGACGACCTGACCCTCCTCGAGGTTCTGGACGATCTCGGAGCGCTGCTCGGCCCGGCTCTCTTCCAGAACCGTGCGGCGCGAGACGACGATGTTGCCGCGGCGCTTGTCCATCTTCAGGATCTGGAAGGGCTGCGGCGTGTTCATCAGCGGGCCGACGTCGCGGATCGGACGAATGTCGACCTGGCTGCGCGGCAGGAAGGCCACGGCGCCGTCGAGGTCGACCGTGAAGCCGCCCTTGACCTGGTTGAAGATCTGGCCCTCGACCTTCTCGCCGGCGTTGAACTTGACCTCGAGCTTGACCCAGCTCTCCTCGCGGCGCGCCTTGTCGCGCGAGAGGACGGCTTCGCCGAGCGCGTTCTCGATCCGCTCGACATAGATGTCGACGACATCGCCGACCTTCAGCTCGCCGGCCGCGCCCTTGGCGCCGAATTCCTTGAGGGCGACGCGGCCCTCGACCTTCAGGCCGGCGTCGATGACGGCCATGTCCTTCTCGATCGCGACGACCGTGCCCTTGACCACGGCGCCTTCGGCGACATCGTGCTCATGGAAGGACGCCTCGAGAAGCGCGGCGAAATCGTCGCGGGTAACTGCTGCGTTGGACATTCGTTCTCCTTGGGTGCCCTTCCGCGAAGGGCGGCGCCGGTCTTGTCTTGTTGGCGTTTCGGGCTGCCGAGGGCGGTCCCGTCCCAACGCCTCGAAAAGCGATGGGACGACGGGGCGGTCATCCCGCTCCGTCCCGGCGCGGCAAGGCCCGCCGACGGCAGAAACTGTTTCAGGCATTCGCCGTGCGCAGCGCCGCGGATGGATTTCCGAGAGGGCAGGGCCCTTTCGGAGACGCGCGCGTCAGGCTCGGCGCTCCGCATCGAGGGCGCGATCGACGAGATCGCAGGCCGCACGGAACGCCGTCTCTATATCCATTTCGCTCGTATCCAGCAAGGCCGCGTCGCTTGCCGGCTTCAGCGGCGCTTCCAGGCGGCCCGCATCGCGCGCGTCACGCTCCCGCACCTCGGCGAGGATGCGCTCGTAATCCACCGCGCGCCCCTTGGCTGAAAGCTCCTCCGTGCGCCGCCGCGCGCGCACCTGCGGCGAGGCGGTGACGAAGATCTTCACCCGCGCCTGCGGGCAGATGACCGTGCCGATGTCGCGCCCGTCCAACACCGCGCCGCGCGGATCGGCCGCGAAGGCCTTCTGGAACGCCACCAGGGCCGCGCGCACCGGCGGGTGCGCGGCCACGCGCGAGGCCAGTTCGCCCGCCTCGCGCCCGCGCAGGGACGCCTCGTCGATCTCGCCCGCGTCCAGCGCGCGGGCCACCTCGCCCGTCGCCTGCGGGTCGTCCAGGTCGATGCCGCGTTCGGCGGCGCGCCGCCCTACCGCGCGATAGAGCAGGCCCGTGTCGAGGTAAGGCAGAGCGTAGTGGGCCGCCAGGCGCTTGGCCAGCGTGCCCTTGCCGGCCGCGGCCGGACCGTCGATCGCGATGGTGAGGGGCGCCATGGTGTTCCTTTCGACTGCCGGGGCTTCCTCGCCCGAGGCCACGCCGAATCGCAAGGGGTTTGCGCCCGCGTTCTGAAAATATCCCCCGAGCGCGGCGGCGACGGCAAACAGGCGGCCGAGGACGAAGGGGATTGTCAGGAAGAAGAAGATGGCGGCGAGCGAGCCGATGACATGCGCCGTGGAGAGGATGAAGGCGAGCACCGGATTCTCGCCCGCACCCCCAAGGAAGACGGCCAGCGCATAGGGGTCCGCCAGCCGCACGGCGAGGCACAGCACGAGGAGGAGGGGCAGCACCAGCCGCGAGAGGCCCACCGCCAGGCGCGCGCGGCCGGTTCTCTGCGCTTGTGCATGAATGCGCCCCGCCGCCACGCGCCCGTAGATGAAGGCGAGCGGGGAGAAGAAGAGGATCGCCAGGGCGGCGGCCAGCATCAGGCCTCCGCGCTCTCCAGCGTTCCGCCAAGGCGCTCGATCAGCCCGGTGAACTCCGGGAAGCTGGTGGAGATCATCGTGGCGTCGTCCACCGTCACGGGCGCCTCGCAGGCAAGGCCCAGCACCAGGAAGCTCATGGCGATGCGGTGGTCGAGATGGGTGGCGACCGTGCCGCCGCCGATGCCGCGCCCGTCCGGCCGCCCGGTGACGCTCAGCCAGTCCTCGCCCTCGCGGTGCTCCACCCCGTTGGCGGAAAGGCCGGCGGCGACGGCCGACAGCCGGTCGCTTTCCTTCACGCGCAACTCGTCCAGCCCCTGCATCCGCGTCGTGCCCTCGGCGAAGGCGGCCGCGACCGCGAGGATCGGATATTCGTCGATCATGGAGGGCGCGCGGTCGGCCGGTACGTCCACGCCCTTCAGCGCGCTGTGACGCACGCGCAGGTCGGCCACGGACTCGCCGCCGGAGCTGCGCTCGTTCAGCACCTCGATCGAGGCGCCCATCTCGGCCAGCGTTTCGAGAAGCCCGGTGCGGGTCGGGTTCATCAGGACGTTCTCGATGGTGACGTCCGAATCGGGCGTCACCAGTGCGGCGACGACGAGGAAGGCGGCGGAGGAAGGGTCGCCCGGCACGGCGAAGTCGGCCACGCCCTTCAGTTCGCCCTGTCCCTCCAGCCGGATGGTGCGCACGCCGTGCGCGTCCTGCTCCACCTCGATCGCGGCGCCGAAGCCCTCCAGCATCTTCTCGGTGTGGTCGCGCGTCATCACCGGTTCGATCACGGTGGTGATGCCGGGCGCGTTGAGGGCGGCGAGCAGCACGGCGGACTTCACCTGGGCGGAGGCCATGGGCACCCGGTAGGAGATGGGGGCGGCCACGCGCGGCCCGCGCAGCGAAAGGGGCAGCCTGTCGCGCGAGCGCGCCAGCACCTGCGTGCCCATCAGCCGCAGCGGGTCGAGCACGCGGCCCATGGGCCGGGCCGAGAGGGACGCGTCGCCGAGGTAGGTGGTGGTGAAGTCGTAGGTGCCGGCAAGGCCCATGGTCAGGCGCGAGCCTGTGCCCGCATTGCCGAAGTCCAGGACGCCGGCCGGCTCCAGAAGGCAGCCATTGCCGACGCCATCCACCAGGAAAGCCTCGCCGTCGCGCTCGATCCGCGCGCCCATGGCCCGCATGGCGCGGCCGGTGGCCAGCACGTCCTCGCCCTCCAGAAGGCCGGTGACGCGGGTTCGCCCGCTGGCCAGACCCCCGAAGAGGAACGCCCGGTGAGAGATCGACTTGTCGCCCGGAACGCGGACGCGGCCGGCCAAGGCGCGGCCCGCTTTTGCCCGCAGGGGCTTGAGAGCCCCGGAATGCACGCCCATCTCCTGCGTCGTCCTCTTTTCTTTCCCTTGCCCGGCGCCCGCGTTATCACGCTCGCGGCGGGCGCGACACCCTCGCGAGAGGGAAGGGGCGTAAACGCTTTGACAAGGCCCCGGTCCACGCCGTAAGGGACCACCGATTTTTCGCGCGGCGCAATGGCGATCCCGCCGCCCCTGCCGCCCCGCATATCTCAATGTCTTCGAGAGGCAATTCATGGCCAAGCCCGAACTCGGCACCAAGCGCGTCTGCCCCGAAACGGGCCGCAAGTTCTACGATCTGAACAAGGATCCGATCGTCTCGCCCTTCACGGGAAAGGAGTATCCGCTCTCCTTCTTCGAGACGATCAAGGCCGCCCCCGGCCGGCCCCGCGCCGAAAAGGTGGAGCCGGAGGAAGTCGAGGTCGTGGAAGAGGCCGAGACCGAGGACACGGTCTCCCTCTCCGAGGTGGAGGATGACGAGAACGACGACGCCAAGTCCGACCTGCCCGATGTGGACGGCGAGGACGACGAGGTCGAGATCGACGATGACGCCGACGACACCTTCCTCGAGGAGGAGGAAGACGAGGACGACGACATGGCCGACATCATCGGCGGCGGTCGCGACGACGAGGACGACGTCTAGGCTCGCCGCCGGCCTCGTTCCGGTCTCGCCCGTTTCTTTCGGGCAGCGGCTTCGAGGCGCTTGATCTCTTCGGCGGTTTGGACTACCAAGCCGCCAACGAGATCGGACCCGCCCCACACGGGTCTCCGGGGCGCTGCAAAGAGCCCTCTATCGAGTTCCGCCGGCCAAGGCCGGCGTCGGGGCCATAGCTCAGTTGGGAGAGCGCTTGAATGGCATTCAAGAGGTCGTCGGTTCGATCCCGATTGGCTCCACCAGTTTGAAACCCATGTTCGCAAGGGTTCGAAGGCCTCCCTCTCGGGGAGGCCTTTTTCGTTTCGCGCCTTCGCCGATCCTTTGGACACCGCGTGATTCGGCCGTGGCATGATGGCCCGTCGCTTTCGGGCGGGGGATTGCGACCGGCGAACGCGGGCGTGTTCAGACACACGAATCGGAAGGGACCGGGCGCTTCCGCTCGCCTGTGCGGAGAGGGTCGATCGTCGAGGAGAGGCGAATCGGGGGGGCACGGCGGTGGGGGCTGGATACCCCCGTGGCGTCAGGCGCCTTCCGCGAAGAGGCGCCAGCGCCGGGGGCGCACGTTCAGGGCGGTGCCGGGCTCGCCGCCCGCTTCGGCGGGCAGCTCCAGCTCGATCCGCTCTCCCCGGCCGGGAACGGCGAATTCGGCAAAGCGCGAGCCGCCCGAGCGCCGCGCCAGCGAGACGGTGCCGGAGATGCCCGGTACGTCGGCCGGCACCACCTCAAGGTCGTGCGGGCGCACGAACATCTGCCAGCGCCCGTCCGGCTCCTCGGTTCGGCCGAGGACCGTGCCCTCATAGGCGATCTCGCCGCCGCGCACGGTGACGGGCAGGCGGTTCGACTGGCCGATGAAGGAGAAGACGAAGGGGCTTTCGGGCCGGTCGTAGATATCATCGGCCGAGCCTACCTGCTCGATGCGGCCCTGGCTCATCACCACGACGCGGTCGGCCAGCTCCACCGCCTCCTCCTGGTCGTGTGTGACGAAGACGGTGGTGTGGCCGGTGCGCTCGTGCAGCTCGCGCAGCCAGCGGCGCAGGTCCTTGCGCACCTTGGCGTCGAGCGCGCCGAAGGGTTCGTCCAGCAATAGCACCCTCGGCTCGATGGCCAGCGCGCGCGCCAGCGCCACGCGCTGGCGCTGGCCGCCCGAGAGCTGTTGCGGGTAGCGCTTGCCGAGGCCGGGGAGCTGCACCAGCTCCAGAAGCTCCTCGGCCCGGCGCGCGATCTCCGCCCGGGACGGTCGCCCCTTCCTGCGCACCCGCAGGCCGAAGCCGATATTGTCGGAAACGCTCATGTGCTTGAACAGGGCGTAATGCTGGAAGACGAAGCCGACATTGCGCTCCTGCACGCTCTTCGTCGAGGCGTCCTCGTCGCCGAAGAGAATCTGGCCGCTGGTGGGGAATTCGAGCCCGGCGATGAGGCGCAGGAGCGTGGTCTTGCCGGAGCCCGAGGGCCCCAGAAGCGCGATCAGCTCGCCCGAGCGGATGTCGAGCGAAACGTCGTGGAGCGCTGGGTAGCGGTCGAATTCCTTGCGGACGTTGCGGGCGCGGATTTCCATGGGGACGCTCTTTCGTTCTCAATGTCCGTTGCGCGTGGCGGCGATGTCGCCGGCAAAGCGCCATTCGAGCAGGGTCTTGATGCCGAGGGTGAGGAGCGCCAGGATCGCCAGCAGCGTGGAGACGGCGAAGGCGGCCGAGAAGGCGTATTCGTTGTAGAGAATCTCCACATGCAGCGGCATGGTGTTGGTCTCGCCCCGGATCTTGCCGGAGATGACGGCGACCGCGCCGAATTCGCCCATGGCCCGCGCGTTGCACAGGAGCACGCCGTAGAGCAGGGCCCATTTCACGTTGGGCAGCGTCACCAGCCAGAAGGTCCTGAAGCCGCCTGCGCCCAGAGAGATGGCCGCCTCCTCGTCGCCCGTGCCCTGCTCCTGCATCAGCGGGATCAGCTCGCGCGCCACGAAGGGCAGGGTGACGAAGATGGTGGCGAGCACGATGCCCGGCAGCGCGAAGACGATCTGCAGCCCGGCCGATTGCACGACGGGCAGGAAATAGCCCTGTGCCCCGAACAGCAGGATGAAGACGAAGCCGGCGATGACCGGCGAGACGGAGAAGGGCAGGTCGATGAGCGTGATGAGCAGCGCCTTGCCCTTGAACTCGAACTTGGCGATGGCCCAGGCCGCCGCGATGCCGAAGACGAGGTTGAGAGGCACCGCGATGGCCGCCACCGTCAGCGTCAGGCGGATCGCGGCCAGCGCGTCCGGCTCGGTGATCGCCGCCAGATAGGCCGAGGCTCCGTTGCGCAGCGCTTCGATGAAGACCGCGACGAGCGGCAGGAAGAGGAAGAAGCCCAGGAAGGCGACCGCGATGGCGATCAGCGTCCATTTGACGGTCGAGCTTTCCGTCGTGACGGAGCGCGGGGCGCGGGGCAGACCGGACTCAGGCGCCATGGCCGTACCTCCTGCGGCTCCAGGCCTGGATGAGATTGATGACGAGCAGCATGGCGAAGGAGAGGAGGAGCATGAGGGCGGCGACGGCCGTCGCGCCCGCATAGTTGAACTCCTCCAGCCGGATGACGATCAGGAGCGGGGCGATCTCGGAGACATAGGGGATGTTGCCGGCGATGAAGATGACCGAGCCGTATTCCCCGATGGAGCGGGCCAGCGCCAGCGCGAAGCCCGTGAGCAGTGCCGGGAACACGCTCGGCAGGATCACCTGGAAAATGGTCTGGAAGCGGTTCGCGCCCAGCGTCGCGGCCGCCTGCTCCATCTCCGAATCGATCTCCTCCAGCACCGGCTGCACCGTGCGCACCACGAAGGGCAGGGAGATGAAGATGAGCGCGATGACGATGCCGATGGGCGTGTAGGCGATGCGGATGCCCTGGGGGCCGAAGAACTGGCCGATGAAGCCCGAGCCCGCGAAGGCCTGCCCGATCCAGCCGTTCGGTGCGTAGAGGGCCGTCAGCGCGATGCCGGCCACGGCCGTGGGCAGGGCGAAGGGCAGGTCGATGACGGCGTCGATGGCTCGGCGCCCGGGAAAGCGGTAGCGCACCAGCACCCAGGCGATGAGCAGCCCGAAGAAGGCGTTGATCAGCGCCGCGACGAAGGAGGCACCGAAGGAGAGGCGCAGCGCCGAGAGCACGCGCCGGTCGCTGGCCAGCGCCCAGAACTCGCCCCAGCCCAGGCCCGCGCTGCGCAGAAGCAGCGCCGCGAGCGGGATGAGCACGACGAAGCCGAGATAGGTGAGCGTGAAGCCGAGAGCGAGCCCGAAGCCGGGAATGACGCTCGGCGCGCGGAAGGAGAAGCGCGGTTTGGCGGCGATGGCGGCCATCGAGGAACCTTGTGCTGGGCCCCGTGCAAGACCGCGCCCGGCGCGATCTGGAACGGCTGCGTCCTGTCGGTCGACGCGCCGGAGTGTAGACCGGAACTCTCCCGGCGTCACACGACGAACGTCATGAAACCGGCCCTTGCCCGGACGGGCAGGGCCGGCGCAGGCTCTGCTGCCTTCAGTTGGCGGGCACGTAGATCTGGTCGAAGATGCCGCCTTCGCCGAAATGCTCGGGCTGGGCCCTCGCCCAGCCGCCGAACTGCTCGTCGTCGATGGTCACGAGCTCGACGGCCGGGAAGCGCTCGAGCTCGGCCGGGTCGGTAACGAGTTCCGGGCTGGCCGGGCGGTAATAGTGGCGGGCCGCGATGGTCTGCCCCTCGGGCGAGTAGAGATATTCCAGATAGGCCCTGGCCAAGTCCGCCGTGCCCTTGGCCTCGGCATTGGCCTGCACGACGGCAACGGGCGGCTCGGCCAGGATCGAGACGGACGGGACGATGATCTCGAACTGGTCGGGGCCCAGCTCCTCGATGGCGAGGAAGGCCTCGTTCTCCCAGGCCAGCAACACGTCGCCTATACCGCGCTGGACGAAAGTGGTGGTGGCGCCGCGCGCCGCCGTGTCCAGCACCGGAACGTTCAGGTAGATGTCCCGCACGAATTCGCGCGTCTTCTCTTGGTCGTTGCCGAAGGCCTTGTTGGCGTAGGCCCAGGCGGCCAGGTAGTTCCAGCGTGCGCCGCCGGAGGATTTCGGATTGGGCGTGATGACCTCCACATCGTCGCGGATCAGGTCGTCCCAGTCCTCGATCCCCTTGGGATTTCCGGTGCGCACCAGGAAGACGATGGTGGAGGTGTAGGGTGAGGAATTGTGCGGCAGGAGCGTGCGCCAGTTCTCCGGAATCTTGCCCGTGGCCTCGACGATGGCGTTGATGTCCGCCTCCAGCGCCAGGGTCACGACATCGGCGTCGATCCCGTCGATGACGGTGCGGGCCTGTGCCCCCGAGCCGCCATGCGACTGGCGGACCGTCACCCGTTCGTGGCCCTCTGCCTGACGGTGCGCGCTGAACGCCGCGTTGAACTCGCGATAAAGCTCGCGGGTCGGATCGTAGGAGACGTTGAGCAGTGTCTGGGACGAGGCGGGTATCGCCCAGAGGACGGCGGCGGCGAGGAAGGCGGCGCTGGCACTTTGCCGGATCATCTCGAGCTCCTATGATACAGAATTGATAGACTTATCCTTTCCGCCGCCCCCGGGGCCTGTCAATCGAGCGCCGGCGGAAAGCAAATTTATTGTCTTGCGGAGGAATTCCTTGGAACGGCCGTGTTGGAGATATGAACGCGGCATCGCTTCCATGCCCGGGATCGCCCCGGCCGGGGCGGTGGCGGAACGGCGCTCCGCCGCCCGATCGCCATGGGCAGGGGCGCCGGCAAGGGAGCCGGCAGCGCGACCATGTTGACGATGAAGGGCAAATACGGCCTGAAGGCGATGCTGCATCTGGCCGATGCCCCGGCCGGACGGCTGACCCTTTCGGCCGAGATCGCGCGGGCGCATTCCATTCCCAAGAAGTTCCTGGACGCGATCCTCGGCGAGCTGCGCCATGCCGGCTTCATCCATGCCCGCAAGGGCCGGGGCGGGGGATACGCGCTTGCGCGCGCGCCGCAAGATATTCGCGTCGGCCACGTCCTGCGCGTTCTCGACGGCCCTCTGGCGCCGATCCCCTGCGCCAGCCGCACCGCCTACCGGCGATGCGACGACTGCCGCACCGAGGAGAGCTGCCAGGTGCGCCTCGTCATGCTGGAGGTGCGCAACGCCATATCGGCCGTGCTCGACGAGAAGACGCTTGCCGAGCTTTCGCGGATGCCGGGCGAGGCTGAGCCGCTCGGCCAACTCATGCCGACCGGCTGACCGGCTGACCGGCTGACCGGGGGCAAGGGGACAGACGTTCCCCGCGCTCCGGCAAGTTCAGTATATTTTCCTTTCCGCCCCGCGCCGTTGCTTCCTACTCTTCCTGGCAGAAATCTTCGCGATGGAGCTTTGGCGATGATCGAGACCCTGATCCTGCCCGGCCTCGGCGGTTCCGGCGCGGGCCACTGGCAGAGGGAGTGGGCCAGCCGCGACGCGGCGGCGCTGGTGGTCGAGCAGGAGGACTGGCACCGGCCGGTGCTGGCCGAATGGCTCCACGAGCTGGAGGCGCAACTCATCGCCGCGCCGGGCGCGGTGCTCGTCGCCCACAGCCTCGGCTGCGCGCTCGTCGCCGCGCTGGCGGGCCGTCCTGCCGCATCGCACGTGGCCGGCGCGCTTCTGGTCGCCCCTGCCGATGTCGCCCCGCTCGCCCGGAGCCATGCCGATGTCCGGGGATTTCCCGAAGGGCCGGGCGAGCGCCTGCCCTTCCCCTCCATCCTCGTGGCCAGCCGCAACGACCCGTTCATGAGCTTCCGGCGCGCCGAGGACCATGCGCGCGCCTGGGGCTCGGCCCTCGTCGATATCGGCGAGGCCGGGCACGTCAATATCGACAGCGGCTTCGGACACTGGCCCGACGCCGTGACGCTTGCCACCGGCCTGCGGGGGCGCGAGGCGGCGCCCGGCGGCCTTTCGGCCCACCGGGAGGCCGCGCGCCGCTGGTGGACGGCCGTGCCCGGCGCGCCCGGCCCGGTCCACGACGCAGGCTTCGGCTGAGCGGGAGGCGCGGCCGGACGATTATTCCGGTTGCAACGCCCGGCGTGGAACGGGCGTTGCCGCAATGCCCGGACGGCGCACGCGCCGACCTCGCAAAGCGGGGCGCGACGGGCGACACTGGCGACACGAATTCCAGCTTTCAGGACCTTTTCCGCTTATGAAACGATCCGCACTCCTGGGCGCCGCGCTCGCCGCCCTGATCGCCACGCCGGCCCTCGCGCAGGCGCCGACCTCCATCCTGAACGCCTCCTACGACATCGCGCGCGAGCTGTTCGCGGCGGTGAACCCGGCCTTCATCGAGGCCTACCGGGCCGAGACCGGGCAGATCGTGACGGTGGACCAGAGCCATGCCGGCTCCTCGCGGCAGGCCCGTTCCATCGCGGAAGGGCTGGAGGCCGACGTCGTCACCTTCAACCAGGTGACGGATATCGATTTCCTGGAACGGAACGGCTTCATCGAGCCGGGCTGGCAAGAGGCGTTCGGCAACAACGCCTCGCCCTACTACTCGCTGCCGGCCTTCCTCGTTCGCGAGGGCAACCCCAAGGCCATCGCCAACTGGGACGATCTGGTGCGCGACGACGTGGAGGTGATCTTTCCGAACCCCAAGACCTCGGGCAATGCGCGCTACACCTATCTGGCTGCGCGCGCCTACGCGCTGGAGGCTTTCGACGGCGACGAGGCGCAGGCCGACGCGTTCATCGAGAAGCTGTTTGACAACGTGCCTGTCTTCGATACGGGCGGGCGCGGGGCGACCACGACCTTCGTGGAGCGCGAGATCGGCGACGTGCTGATCACCTTCGAGGCGGAGACGCAGGGCATCGCCCGCGAGTTCGGCGAGGACCGCTTCGACACGGTGATCCCCGAGGTGAGCCTTCTGGCCGAGTTCCCGGTCGCGGTGGTGGACCGCGTGGTGGACCGGCGCGGCTCGCGCGAGATCGCCACCGCCTATCTGGAGTTCCTCTACTCCGAGGCCGGGCAGCGCATCCTTGCCGAGAACGGCAACCGGGTGAACGACGAGACGGTGGCGGCCGAGTTTTCCGGCAGCTTCCCGCCGGTGCGGCTCCTGACCGTGGAGGACGTCTTCGGCGGTTGGGATGAGGTGCAGGCAGAGCATTTCGCTTCCGGCGCCAAGCTGGACCAGCTTTACGGCCAGCGCTGAGCGCTCTAGTTCCCTCAGCGGAACAGGGCCGGCGCGCGCGCCGGCCTTCTCGCATCCGAGAAGGGGAAGCCGTGTCGCGCCGCGTCCTGCCGGGCCTGCCTCTCACGCTCGGCATCACACTCGTCTATCTGTCGATCATCGTCTGCCTGCCGCTCGGCGCGCTTCTGTGGAAGGCGGCGAGCCTTGGGCCGGAGGCCTATTGGGCCATCGTCTCATCGCCACGCGCGGTGGCGAGCTATCGCGTCACCATGCTCTCCGCGCTGGCGGCCACGGCGGTCAACGTCGTCTTCGGCCTGGCGCTGGCCTGGGTGCTCACGCGCTACCGCTTTCCCGGCCGGCGGCTGCTCGATGCCATCGTGGACCTGCCCTTCGCCCTGCCGACGGCGGTGGCCGGCATCGCGCTCACCTCGCTGTTTGCGGCCAATGGCTGGCTCGGCGGGCCGCTCGCCGATCTCGGCATCCGCGTCGCCTACACGCCGCTCGGCATCATGGTGGCGATGACGTTCACCTCCATTCCCTTCGTGGTGCGCACCGTGCAGCCGGTGCTGGAGGACCTCGACCCCGCCCTGGAGGAAGCCGCGCTCTCGCTCGGCGCGAAGGAGGGGCGCATCTTCCGGAAGGTCATCTTGCCGCTGCTGGCGCCGTCGCTGCTTGCGGGCACCTCGCTCTCCTTCGCCCGCTCGCTGGGCGAGTTCGGCGCGGTCATCTTCATCGCCGGCAACCAGCCCTTCTCCACCGAGATCACGGCGCTGCTTACCTATATCCGGGTGGAGGAGTATGATTACGCCGCCGCCGCCGCCATCGCCTCCGTCATCCTCCTTTCGGCCTTCGTCATGCTGGCGGTGACGAACCTCCTCCAGGCCCGCGCGCTCCGCTACAAGGGAGGCGCGTGATGGCCGGCCGCACCCCGCCTCGCATCGGGGAGCGCGCGCTCTTCCGGCGCGTGCTCATCACGCTCACCCTCCTGGCCGCCGCGATCCTCATCCTCGCGCCGCTGGCGCTGATCTTCGCGCAGGCCTTCTCGCTCGGGATCGGCTATTTCGCGCAGGTCATCTCCGCCGCCGACACGCGCCATGCGATCTTCCTCACCCTGGTGACGGCGCTGATCGCGGTGCCGGTCAACACGGCCTTCGGCGTGGCGGCGGCCTGGGCGGTCACGAAGTTCGACTTCCCGGGCAAGCGGCTGCTCATCGTCGTCATCGAGATTCCCTTCTCGATCTCGCCCATCGTGGCGGGCGTGGCCTATCTCTTCGTCTACGGCCTGCAGGGGCTGTTCGGGCAGGCGCTGCAGGATGCGGAGATTCGCGTTCTCTTCGCGCTTCCCGGCATCGTGCTGGCCTCCATGTTCGTCACCGCGCCCTTCGTGGCGCGCGAGCTGATTCCGCTGATGCAGGCGCAGGGGCGCGATCTGGAGGAGGCGGCCACCTCGCTCGGCGCCAGCGGCTGGCGCACCTTCTTCAAGGTGACGCTGCCCAACGTGAAATGGGCGCTCCTCTACGGGGTGGTGCTGTGCAACGCCCGCGTGATGGGCGAGTTCGGCGCCGTCTCGGTCGTGTCCGGCAATGTGCGCGGCCAGACCAACACGCTGCCGCTCCAGATCGAGCTTCTCTACAACGATTACAACACGGTCGGCGCCTTCGCCGCCGCGTCCATCCTCACGGTCCTGGCGGTCCTGACCCTTTGCGTGAAGGTCTGGCTCGAGGGCAGGGGCGCGGGGCGCAAGGTGCCGGCCGAAACCGTCCTGCCGCCCGGAGGGCTCGCCCGATGAAGATTTCCCTGCAAGCCGTGACCAAGACGTTCGAGACCTTCCGCGCGGTCCACGACGTTTCGCTGGACATCGAATCGGGGCGCCTCGTCGCGCTGCTCGGGCCCTCCGGCTCGGGCAAGACCACGATCCTGCGCATGGTGGCCGGGCTGGAGTTTCCCGACCGGGGCCGCATCTTCTTCGGCCGGGAGGACGCCACCGACATCGCCATCCGCGACCGTGGCGTCGGCTTCGTGTTCCAGCATTATGCGCTGTTTCCGCATATGAGCGTTTCGCAGAACATCGCCTTCGGCATGGAGGCGCGGGGCGGGCGGTCCAAGGCGCAAATCCGGGAAAGGGCGCGAGAGCTCCTCTCCGTCGTGCGGCTGGACGGGCTGGGGGACCGCTATCCGAACCAGATTTCCGGCGGCCAGCGCCAGCGCGTGGCGCTGGCGCGCGCGCTGGCCGTCGATCCGAGCGTGCTGCTTCTCGACGAGCCCTTCGGGGCGCTGGACGCGGCCGTGCGCCGGGACCTTCGCCGCTGGCTGCGCGAGCTGCACGAAGAGATGCCGATCACCACGCTCTTCGTCACGCACGACCAGGAGGAGGCGCTGGACCTGGCCGACGAGGTGGTGATCCTCGACCAGGGCGGCATCGTCCAGCGCGGCACGCCGGAGGAGGTGACGCGCCGACCGGCCTCGCGCTTCGTGATGGGCTTTCTGGGCGACGCCAACAGCTTTTCCGCCACCGTGGAGGGCGGGCAGGCGCGTGTCGGCGAATTCCGCTGGCCGGCGCCCGGCCTGGCGGACGGGCCGGCCGACCTTTTCGCCCGGCCGCGCGACCTCGACTGGGCCAAGGCCGGGCCGGGCATTCCCGCCCGCGTGCTGCGCGTTCTGGACCGGCCCGATTCCCGCCGCGTGGTGGCGCAGGCCCAGGGCGGCGAGACGGTGGAGCTCGATGCGCCCTTCGACCTTGCGATCGCCAGGGGCGAGGAGGGCGTGCTGGCGGTCTCGCGCGCGCAGGTCTTCGCGCGCTGACGCTCCGCGCTTTCTACGCAGCGATCCCGCGCGGGCGCTTGGCGTCGAATGCCGCGGCGATCAGCGTTCGCGTATAATCCTGCCGGGGGTCGGTGAAAATCTGCGGCGTCTGGCCTTCCTCCACCACCTTCCCGTCCTTCATCACCAGAATGTAGTCGGAGAGTGCGCGCACCACGCCCAGATCGTGGCTGATGAAGAGGTAGGAGAGGCCGTGGTCGCGCTGGAGCCGGCGCAGAAGCTCCACGATCTGCACCTGCACCGAGCGATCCAGCGCCGAGGTTGGCTCGTCCAGCACCACGACGCTGGGCTTGAGGATCATGGCGCGCGCGATGGCGATGCGCTGGCGCTGGCCGCCGGAGAATTCGTGAGGGTAGCGGTTGCGCACCGAGGCGGTGAGTCCGACCTCTTCCAGCGCCGAGCCCGCCCGCCTGTCCCGCTCGGCCCGCGAAAGCTGCGGCTCGTGCACGAGCAGGCCCTCGGTGATGATCTCGCCCACGGTCAGGCGCGGGGAGAGCGAGCCGTAGGGGTCCTGGAACATGAGCTGGAGCCGGCGCCGCAGGGGGCGCATACCGGCACGGTCGAGATGGGTGATGTCGCGGCCGGCGAAGGCGTAGGTGCCCCCGCTCGGCAGGAGGCGCAGCACGGCGCGCCCGAGCGTGGACTTGCCCGAGCCCGATTCGCCGACGACGCCCACCGTCTGCCCCTCGGCGAGGCGCAGCGACACGTCATCCACCGCGCGGAAGGTCCTGGCGCCGCCCCCGAAGAGGCCCTTGCTGCGAAGGTCGTAATCGACCGTCACGTTCCGGGCGACGAGGATGGGGGCCGCGCCCGATGGCGGCGGGGCTTTCTCGCCCTCCGGCTCGGCGGCCAGCAGCATCTTCGTGTAGTCATGCCCCGGGCGCTCGAAGATGTCCTCCGTCGAGCCCGTCTCCACCACTTCGCCGCGCCGCATGACGACCACGCGCCCGGCGAAATGGCGCACCACGCCCAGATCGTGCGTGATGAGCAGGATCGCCATGCCCAGCCGCTTCTGGAGATCGGCCAGCAGGGCCAGGATCTGCGCCTGCACCGTCACGTCGAGCGCCGTCGTCGGCTCGTCGGCGATCAGCAGCTCGGGATCGTTGGCGAGCGCCATGGCGATCATCACGCGCTGGCGCTGGCCGCCGGAAAGTTCGTGCGGGTAGGAATCCACGCGCCGCGCGGGATCGGGAATGCCGACGAGTTCCAGAAGTTCCAGCGTGCGGGCCCGTGCCGCCCGGCCCTTGAGCCCGCGATGGTGGCGGATGACCTCGCCGATCTGGCGCCCGACCGAATAGAGCGGGTCGAGCGAGGTCATGGGCTCCTGGAAGATCATCGAGATCCTGGCGCCGCGATAGCGGTTCAGCGCGCGGGGCTTCAGCCCGATCAACTCGTCGCCGCGATAGGTGGCGGAGCCCTGCGCGCGGCCGTTGGCGGCCAGCAGGCCCATCACCGCCATCATGGTCTGGCTCTTGCCCGAGCCGGATTCGCCCACGACCGCCAGCGTCTCTCCGGGATACACGTCGAAGGAGACGCCCTTCACCGCGTCGAGCAGCCCGTCCTCCGTGTCGAAGGAGACGCGAAGGTCGCGCAGGGAGAGAACCGTTTCAGCGCCCATCGTCAGCGATCCTTGGGGTCGAAGGCGTCGCGCAGGCCGTCGCCTATGAAGTTGAGCGCGAACAGCGTGACGCAGAAGAAGGTGGCGGGGAACACCAGCAGCCACGGCGCGGCCTGGATCGTCTGCGCGCCGTCGGAGATGAGCGCGCCCCAGCTCGTCAGTGGCGCCTGCACGCCGAGGCCGAGGAAGGAGAGGAAGCTCTCCAGCAAGATCACCTTGGGCACGACGATGGTGACGAAGACCACCACGGGGCCGATCGTGTTGGGCACGATGTGGCGGCGAATGATCTGCCGGTCGGTGAGGCCCATGGCCTCGGCGGCGGCCACGAATTCGCGCCGCTTGAGCGAGAGCGTCTGGCCGCGCACGATGCGCGCCATGTCCAGCCACTCCACCATGCCGATGACGATGAAGATCAGGACGAAGGAGCGCCCGAAGAACACCACCAGCATGATCACGAGGAAAACGAAGGGCAGGGAGTAGAGAATCTCCACGAAGCGCATCATCACATTGTCGACCCGCCCGCCGACATAGCCCGCGATGGCGCCGTAGGTGACGCCGATGGCGAGCGCCACGAGCGAGGCGAGGATGCCGATCACCAGCGAGATCTGCCCGCCCACCATGACGCGCACCATCAGGTCGCGCCCGTTGCGGTCCGTGCCGAAGGGGAAGAACTGGCGCGCGACGGTGCCTTCCACCACGGCCAGGCGCCCCTCCTCGCCGGTCTCGACGATCCGGCTGCCGGTGCCGAACTCGTTCACCCTGTCGAAATAGCGCGTGGTGCGCGGGTCCACCGGTTCCGCCCCGCGCACGGTGGCGCGGAAAATGGAGCCCTCCACGTCGAACTCCACGAGATCGACCCGCGCGCGGGTGGCGACGCCCTCCACCACGCGCTGCAGGTCGGCCTCGCGGGGCAGGGGCTCGAGGCTGGGCGGCACGGCGACGTAGGAGGTGAACACCTGGTCGTAGCGGTGGCTCACGAAAGAGGGACCGGCGAAGCAGAACACCGCGACGAGCGCGAGCACGAGGAAGCCGGCCATGGCCGCGCGGTTGCGGCGAAGGCGCAGCAGCGCGAGCTGGAACAGGCTGCGCCCGCCGCCATCGCGCGCCGCCGCGGTGTCGCCCGGCAGCGGGCCCGGATCGGGCGTGGTGGAGGACAGGTCAGTCATGGCGAATCCTCGGGTCGAGAAGGGCATAGAGGATGTCGACCAGGAGATTGAAGACGATGATGAAGACCGAGATCATGATGACGGTGCCCATCACCAGCGTGTAATCGCGGTTCAGCGCTCCCTCTACGAAGTAGCGGCCGACGCCGGGAATGGTGAAGATCGTCTCCACCACCGTGGAGCCGGTGAGGAGCGCCGCGCAGCAGGGCGCGAGATAGGAGACGGCCGGCAGCATCGCGCCGCGCATGGCGTGGACCACGACCACGCTGCGGGCCGGCAGGCCGTAGGCCTTGGCGGTGCGCACATGGTCGGTGCGCATGGCCTCGATCATCGAGCCGCGCACGAGCCGCGCGAAGACGGCGAGCTGCGGAAGCGCGAGCGCGATCACCGGCAGGACCAGATTGGAGAAGCCGCCCGGCCCCCAGCCGCCCGCCGGCACGAGCGAGAGCGTGATGGCGAAGACGAGGGTGAGCACCGGGCCGACGACGAAGTTGGGAATGGTGATGCCGATAGTGGCGACGCCCATCACCAGATAGTCGACCCAGCCGTTCTGGCGCAGCGCCGCCGTGACGCCGGCCGCCACGCCCCCCACGATGGCGACCACCAGCGCCCAGAGGCCGAGGGTGATCGAATAGGGCAGCGCCTGGCCGATCAGCTCGGCTATGGAATAGTCGCGATAGATGAAGCTCGGCCCGAAATCGCCGCGCAGCGCGTTGGTGATGTAGGTCCAGTACTGGACGTAGAGGGGCTGGTCGAGCTGGAACGTGGCCATCAGATTGGCCATGGTCTGCGGCGGCAGGGGGCGTTCGAGATTGAACGGCCCGCCGGGCGCAAGCCGCATCAGGAAGAACGAGATGGTCACGACGATGAAGATCGTCGGCACCGCGCTCAAAAGGCGGTTCAGTACGAAACGAAGCATCGGAGACCTTCGAGAGCAAAGGGTGCGGCGGGCCGGCCCGGCCCGCCGCCTCGCGGCGCCTTAGCGCTCGACCGAGAGATACTTGGAAAGATGCTCGTCGGACGAATTGTCCGCCCAGCCCGTCACCCGGTCGGAGACGAGCCAGAGCGAGGCGGAGTTCAGGATCGGCGCGTTGGGCTGCTCGGCGAGGAGGATCGCCTCTGCTTCATGCAGCAGTGCCATGCGGCGCTCCGGGTCCTGCTCGTCGTAGCTTTCGGCGACAAGCCGGTCATACTCCGCGTTGGACCATTTGGAATAGTTGAAGGTGCCGTTGGCCGTGGTCGCCAGCGCCAGGAAGTTCTCAGGGTCCGCATAGTCGCCGACCCAACCGGCGCGCGCCACGTTGAACGTGCCGCCTTCCTGCAGGTAGGCGTAGTGGGAGGACACGTCGAGATTGGTCATGGTGACGTTGGCGCCCAGCGCGGTGGACCAGTTGTCGGCGATGGCGGTGGCCACGCGCTCGTGGTCGGTATTGGTGTTGTAGCGGATCTCGATGTTCAGCGGCTGGCCGCCCGGGCCGTAGCCGGCCTCCTCCAGCAGCCGCAGCGCCTCGTCCTCGCGGTCGAGCTGGTCGAGTTCGGCGAAATCGGGCTGCGACGGTTCCTCGTAGCCCTCGATGCCCGGAGGCACCATGGAGTATTGCGGCAGGCGGGCGCCGTTGAAAATCTCGTCCGAAAGGAACTGACGGTCGATGACCATCGAGAGGGCGCGGCGCACGTTCGCGTTGTCGAACGGCGCGGTGCGGGTGTCGAAGGCATAGTATTCGGTCGAAAGGCGCGGCGCGACGCGCACCTGCTCGCCGAACTGCTCGCGCAGGAAGTCGATCTGGTCCGCCGCGAAATTGAGGACGACGTCCAGTTCGCCAGCCTGGAAACGACGCTGCGATGCGGCGACGTCGTCGATGGGATAGAACATCACCGCTTCGAGCTGGACGTTCTCGGCATCCCAGTATTCGGGGTTCTTCTCCACGCGGATATGGTCGTTGGCGACCTGGGCGGCGAGGGTGAAGGCGCCGTTCGAGACCATGGTGCCGGGGCGCACGAAGTTCGCCCCTTGCGCCTCCACCGTGGCGGGGTGCACCGGCAGGCCCGTCTGGTGGGTCAGAAGCTCGATGAAGAAGGGAGTGGGGCGCTCCAGCGTGATCTCGAGCGTCTTGTCGTCCACGGCGCGCACGCCGAGCTCCTCGACCGGCGTCTCGCCCTTGTTGACGCTTTCGGCGTTCTTGATCGGGTAGAGGATATTGGCGTAGCCGGCCGCCGTTTCGGGGTTCTGCAGGCGGCGCATGGAATAGACGAAGTCCTCGGCCACCACCGGGTCGCCGTTCGACCAGTTGGCGTCGGCGCGGATGGTGAAGGTGTAGACCGTTCCGTCCTCCGAAATCTCCCAGCTTTCCGCCGCCCCGGGCACAACCTCGCCATCGGCGCTGTAGATCACCAGTCCCTCGTAGAGATCCTTCAGGATGAACGCCTCGACATTGATCGAGGTCTGAGCCTGGTCGAGCGTCTGCGGTTCGCCGCCATTCCCCCGATGGAGGGTCTGCGCCATGGCCTGGGAGGCCATCATCGTCGAGGAAAGAAGCGCCGCGACGGCAAGGCGGGACAGAAGTCTAGAGGTCATCGGGAAGGCTCCAACTCTTGCGCAAAGCCGAATCGGCCGCGCGTACCGCAAGATGCCGCCACGAAGCCATGGCCGACGCAAGCCTTCGTTCCTTAAAGTCTTCCGCCAGCCTAAGCAAATCCCCAACGCGTCCCGGATCGACGGATTCGTTACGCCCCTTGATTCGGTCGGATGCCTCAATCCTGGCCGGAACCGGGCTCTGCCATCTTCCGGTGATGCTGCGCGAGGATCGCCTGCGGCGTGATGTTGGCCACGGCCGACTGGATCTTGTTCTTCCAGCCGCTCGCCGCGTCCGCCTCGCCCTTCATCATCGCGTCGAAGCCGGTGCGGGCCACGTCGGCCGGATCGTCCTTGCCGGCCTGGCCGACATCGGTGTCCAGCATGTCCGCCCGGCGGAAGAACTCGGTCTCGGTCGGCCCGGGCATCAGCACGGTGACGCTGACCTTCGTGTCCTTCAACTCGTTGCGCAGGGCGAGGGCGAAGCTGTTGAGGAACGCCTTCGTGCCGTTGTAGACGGCCTGGAAGGCGCCCGGAATGAAGCCGGCGATCGAGCCGGTGACGAGGATGCGCCCGGCATCGCGGGCGCGCATGTCCTGCCCGATCTTCTGGATGAGGTAGAGGGTGCCGGTGATGTTGGTGTCCACCACCCGGCGCGCCGTGGCGAAGTCCTGGTCGAGAAAGCCGTGGCCGAGGCCCCGCCCGGCATTGGCCAGCAGCGCGTCCACGCGGCGCCCGCCGAGGCAGGCCAGCAGCGCATCGACGCCCTCGACGCTCGCAAGATCGGTCTCGATCGCCTCGACATTGCCTCCCGCGCGTCGAAGCTCGGCGGCCGCTTCCTCGATCTGCGGCTCGTCCGCCGCGATGAGGAGGTCATACCCCTCGGCGGCGCAGATCCGGGCGAGCTCGAAGCCGATGCCGGTGGAAGCGCCGGTGACGACGGCGAGCGGTGTTGCGGTGGCGGACATGCCGATTCTCCTCGAAGACACCGCAGGGGGAACGCTCCGATGCGCGAAAGGCGCGAGGAGGCCGTTGGGGGTCGAGAGGGGAACGCGCCGACGGGCGCCCGGTTGCCGAGGCTCCGCCTGTTCGTTGGCGGCATGGCGAACCGAGGGGGGGTGCCGAACGTTTCCCCTCCATGCCCGATCACCTGGAACAGACCCAAGCCTTCCTTGCCTTCCCCACGGTGCATCTTTGCGTCGACATGCAGCGCATGTTCGCCGAAGAGACGGACTGGCGCACGCCCTGGATGAGCCGCGTGCTGCCGCGCGTCGAGCGCCTCGTGGCGCATCGGCTGGCCGACACGGTGTTCACCCGCTTCATCCCGCCGCGAACGGCACAGGAGGCGAAGGGCGCGTGGTGCGAATATTTTACGCGCTGGCACCAGTTCACCCGCGCCGAGATGGACGAGGGGCTGACCGAGCTGGTGCCGGAGCTTGCCCGTTTCGCTCCCCCCGCCATGGTGGTCGACAAGGTGGTGTACTCGCCTTTCCAGACGGGCGATCTCGATGCGCTGCTTGAAGAGCGCGGGGCGCAGACGCTGATCGTCACCGGTGCGGAGACCGATGTCTGCGTGCTGGCCGCCGTGATGGGGGCGGTGGATCACGGCTACCGCGTGGTGCTGCCCAGGGACGCGCTCTGCTCCTCCACCGACGAGACGCATGACGCGCTGATCGCGCTTTACGACCGGCGCTACAGCCAGCAGATCGCGCTCACCGATGTGGAGACGGTCCTCTCCCTGTGGTGAGCCTCACGCGAGGGGCACGCGCTCCAGCTCCCGGAGCCAGGCGTCCGCCCGCGCGTCCGAGGGGGCCCGCCAGTCGCCGCGCGGGGAGAGGGCGCCGCCGGCCGAGACCTTCGGCCCATTCGGCAGAGCCGAGCGCTTGAACTGCGAGGTGGCGAAGAAGCGGATCAGGAACTTCTCCAGCCAGTGGCGGATGGTGGCGAGGTTGTAGGCGTTCTTCGCCTCCTCGGGAAAGCCGGCGGGCCACAATCCGGCCGAGGCATCGCGCCAGGCGTGAAGGGCGAGGAAGGCCACCTTGGAGGGCCGCTGGCCGTTGCGCAGGATGTGGAACAGAAAGAAGTCGTTCAGCTCATAGGGCCCGACCTTCGATTCCGTGCTCTGGATCAACCCGTCCTCGCCGGGCGGCACCAGCTCGGGCGAAATCTCTGTGTCGAGGATGGCGGTCAGCACCTCGCCGGTCTCCCCGTCGAACTGGCGCGAGGACACGGTCCAGCGAATGAGATACTGGATCAGGGTCTTGGGCACGCCGGCATTGACGCCGTAGTGACTCATATGGTCGCCCACGCCGTAGGTGCACCAGCCGAGCGCCAGCTCCGACAGGTCGCCCGTGCCGATGACGAAGCCGTGGCGCTGGTTGGCGAGGCGGAAGAGGTAGTCGGTGCGAAGCCCCGCCTGCACGTTCTCGAAGGTCACGTCGTAAGCGGGCTCGCCGCTGGCGAAGGGGTGGTCCATATCGGCGAGCATCTGGCGGGCGGCGGGGCGAATGTCGATCTCCTGCGCCTCGACGCCGAGCGCGGTCATCAGCCTCCAGGCGTTCGCCTTCGTCGTCTCGCCGGTGGCAAAGCCCGGCATGGTGAAGCCGAGGATGGTCTGGCGCGGCAGGCCCAGCAGGTCGCAGGCCTTGGCGGCGACGATGAGGGCATGGGTGGAATCGAGCCCGCCCGAAACGCCGATCACCATGTGCCGGCCGGGCGTCGATTCGAAGCGCCGGGCGAGCGCGCAGACCTGGATGTTGAACGCCTCGTAGCAGTCGAGATCGAGGCGCTCGGGCGCGTTCGGCACGAAGGGGAAGCGCCGCAAGGGGCGCTTGAGGCCGAGATCGGCAAAGCTCGGCCGGTGTTCGAAGGAGATGCGGCGGAATGCTTTTTCCGGGTCGTCGGCGAGCGCGGCGGCGTCGTCGAAGGTCGGCATCCGCATCCGCTCCTGGCGCAGGCGCGAGAGGTCGACATCGGCGACGATGCGCTGCGGCTCGCGCGAGAAGCGCTTCGATTCGGCCAGGAGGTCGCCGAGTTCGGAGATCGCGCCCTGCCCGTCCCACGAAAGGTCGGTGGAGCTTTCGCCCGTCCCGGCCGCCGAGTAGACATAGGCCGAGAGGGTGCGCATGGCCTGGCTGGCGCACAGCAGATGCCGGTCCGCCGCCTTGCCGACGGTGATGTTGGAGGCCGACAGATTGCACAGCACCAGCGCGCCGGCGAGCGCCCCTCGGCTGGAGGGCGGCAGCGGCGCCCAGAAGTCCTCGCAGATCTCCACATGGAAGACGAAGTCGGCAAGGTCGCTCGCCTCGAACACGAGGTCGGGGCCGAAGGGCACGCTCTGCCCCAGGAGGGAGATGGAGAGGCCCGTCAGCCCGCCGCCGGAGGCGAACCAGCGCTTCTCGTAGAATTCCCGGTAATTGGGCAGATAGGTCTTGGGAACCACGCCGAGAATGGAGCCGCGCGAGATGGCGACGGCGCAATTGTAGAGCCGCCCGTTGCGGCGCAGCGGCGCGCCGACGAGGAGGACGGGGCTCAGCTCGCCGCTCGCCTCCACCACCTGCGCCAGCGCCTCCTCCACGCCGTCGAGCAGCGCATCCTGCAGATGCAGGTCGTCGATGGCGTAGGCGGAAAGGTTCAGTTCGGGAAAGACGAGAAGGTCGCAGCCCTCCCCGCTGGCGAGCCGAGCCTCCATGATGGTGGCTTCGGCGTTGCGGGCGGGGTCGGCCACGAAGACGCGCGGCGTAGAGACGCCCACGCGCAGGAAGCCATGCGCATGCAAGGCATGGAAATCGCCACGTGTTGAGGGGGTCGAACGCATCCGCGTGATCTCCGGGAAGAAGAGTCGGGGTTTCCGCAGTTGTAGGCTTCGGAGCGCGTGGCGCAAAGGTGGCGCAGTGCTGGGCGTTCTTCTGCCGATTTTTCGATCATTTTGCATGATCGGCTCGCACATCGGCATTTCTTGATCGGATGGTCAAAAAACGCGTTGACGCGATTCGCTCTTTGGGACCAATCTACCTTGGAACGGTTCGAAGAAGGCGCATCCGCATGAACGAGCTTTCTCCCCCTCTTCCCGACATCGCCGCAGGCCGTCTCGACGCCGAGACGCTGGCGGGCAACTTCTCGGACCTGCATCCTCCCCTGGAGGGCCACGAGGCGCTGGTCGAGGCGGATCGCTGCTATTTCTGCTTCGACGCGCCCTGCATGCAGGCCTGCCCGACCTCCATCGACATCCCGCTCTTCATCCGCGAAATCCAGTCGGGCAACCCGGTGGGCGCGGCCAAGACGATCCTGCGCTCCAACATACTGGGCGGCATGTGCGCCCGCGTCTGCCCGGTGGAGACGCTGTGCGAGGAGGCCTGCGTGCGCGAGAAGGCGGAGGGCAAGCCGGTGAAGATCGGTATGCTCCAGCGCCATGCGACCGACAGCGTGGTCGGCGTGCGCGAGCATCCCTTCACGCGCGCCGAGCCCACGGGCAAGCGTGTGGCGGTGGTGGGCGCGGGCCCCGCCGGCCTTTCCTGCGCCCATCGCCTCGCCATGCTGGGCCACGAGGTCGTGCTCTACGACGCGCGCCCCAAGGCCGGCGGGCTGAACGAGTACGGGATCGCCTCCTACAAGGCGACGGGCGATTTCGCGCAGAGGGAAGTGGAGTTCGTCCTTTCCATCGGCGGCATCACGCTGGAGACGGGCAAGCGGCTCGGCCGCGACCTCGATCTCGACGATCTGCGCGACATGTACGATGCGGTTTTCCTCGGGATCGGCCTTGCGGGCGTCAACGCGCTGGGCGGGGAGGCGGGCGAGGCCGCAGGCCAGCACGACGCCGTCGCCTGGATCGCGGAGCTTCGCCAGACGCTCGACCTTTCGCGACTGCCCATCGGCCGCCGCGTCGCCGTGATCGGCGGCGGCATGACGGCGATCGATGTCGCCGTGCAGGCCAAGGCCCTCGGCGCCGAGGAGGTGACGCTTCTCTACCGGCGGGGCCGCGAGGCGATGAGCGCCTCGCGATACGAGCAGGAGATCGCCGCCGCGCGAGGGGTTCATATCCGCTGCAACCTCAGCCCGAGGCGCATTCTGGCCGAGAACGGCCATGTGCGCGGCATAGAGATGGAGCGCACGCGCCAGGACGAGGGGCGGCTCGTCCAGACCGGCGAGACGACCCTGATCGAGGCCGACCAGGTGTTCCGGGCCATCGGCCAGAGCTTCCGGCTGGAGGGCGTCGATCTGGAGGAAGTGGGCGTCAGGACGGAAGACGGGCGCATCGCGGTGGACGAGGAGCGGCGCACAAGCCTTCCCGGCGTTTGGGCGGGCGGCGATTGCGTCGCCGGAGGCGAGGATCTGACCGTCGTGGCGGTGGAAGACGGCAAGCGCGCCGCCCTGTCCATCCACGCAGCCCTTTCGCGCGAGGCGCCGGGCTTCCTGGCGCGCGCGAGCCAGACGCTGTCCGGCCTCGTCCACGGCCGGCTTTAGGAGATCGCGACCATGGCAGACCTCTCCACCAATTTCATCGGCGTCTCTTCCCCGAACCCTTTCTGGCTGGCCTCCGCGCCGCCGACCGACAAGGAATACAACGTCCAGCGCGCCTTCGAGGCGGGCTGGGGCGGCGTGGTGTGGAAGACGCTGGGCGCGGCCGGCTCGCCGGTCGTCAACGTGAACGGGCCCCGCTACGGCGCCATCCACGGCCCGGACCGCCGCCTGCTCGGCCTCAACAATATCGAGCTGATCACCGACCGGGACCTGGAGATCAACCTGGAGGAGATCGCGCGCGTGAAGCGCAACTGGCCCGACCGGGCCATGATCGTCTCGCTGATGGTGCCGTGCGAGGAGGAGGAGTGGAAATCCATCCTCGCCCGCGTGATGGAGACCGGCTGCGATGCGGTGGAGCTGAATTTCGGCTGCCCGCACGGCATGAGCGAGCGCGGTATGGGCTCGGCGGTGGGGCAGGTGCCCGACTATATCGAGATGGTGGCGCGCTGGTGCAAGCAGCACTCGAACCTGCCCGTCATCGTCAAGCTGACGCCCAACATCACCGATATCCGCTACCCGGCGCGTGCGGCCAGGAAGGGCGGGGCGGACGCGGTGTCGCTCATCAACACCATCTCCTCCATCGTCTCGGTGGACCTCGACAATTTCGCCCCCACACCCACCATCGACGGCAAGGGCAGCCATGGTGGCTATTGCGGGCCGGCGGTGAAGCCCATCGCGCTCAACATGGTGGCCGAGATCGCGCGCGACCGCGAGACCTACGGCCTGCCGATCTCCGGCATCGGCGGGGTGACGACATGGCGCGACGCGGCCGAGTTCATCGCGCTCGGATGCGGCACGGTGCAGGTCTGCACCGCCGCCATGACCTACGGTTTCAAGGTGGTGCAGGAGATGGCCTCGGGCCTGTCCGAGTGGATGGACGAGAAGGGCTATGCCTCGATCGAGGACTTCCGCGGCAAGGCGGTGCGCAACGTCACCGACTGGCAGTACCTCAACCTCAGCTACGTCACCAAGGCGCGGATCGACCAGGATCTGTGCATCGAATGCGGGCGATGCCACATCGCCTGCGAGGACACCTCGCATCAGGCGATCACCGCCATGGTGGACGGCAGGCGCCATTTCGAGGTGATCGACGAGGAATGCGTCGGCTGCAATCTGTGCGTGAATGTGTGTCCGGTGGAGGACTGCATCACCATGGAGCGGATCGAGGGGACGGACCCGCGCACCGGCAAGCCCATCCCCGCCGCCTATTCCAACTGGACGGCGCACCCGAACAACCCGATGCGCAAGGAAGCGATGCAGTTCGCGCCCGAGCCCGTGACGCTGCCCGAGCCGGCGGAGTGAGGCTCATGTCAGCGCGGGGAGACGCCGTTCATCACGATGGAGAGGACGGCCCTCGCGGCCTCCTCGCCGAAGGTCGGGCGATCGACGCGCTCATCGAGGATCGCGCGGACCTGCACGTCGAAATCGGCGTAATGCTGGGTCATCGCCCAGATCATGAAGAGAAGATGCACGGGGTCGACGGGCGCGAGCCGCCCCTCGTCGATCCAGCGCGTCAGGACGGCGGCCTTCTGCGCGACGAGCGCCTTCAACCGCGTCCTGAGGAAGGTGCCGACCACCGGCGCGCCATGCAGGATCTCGTTGGCGAAGAGCCGCGAGGCTTCGGGCTGCTCGGCCGAGAGGCGCATCTTGGCCAGGATGTATCCGCGCAGCTCGTCGAGCGGGTCGCCGGCGGCATCGAGTGCTTCCAGCGGCGCCAGCCAGGC
The DNA here is from genome assembly GCF_017815515.1 of Aureimonas populi. Lineage (NCBI taxonomy): Bacteria > Pseudomonadati > Pseudomonadota > Alphaproteobacteria > Hyphomicrobiales > Aurantimonadaceae > Aureimonas > Aureimonas populi. The sequence goes on along the minus strand of NZ_CP072611.1, from coordinate 156,242 downwards.
CTCCAGCGTGCGCTCCAGAACGGCGGCGTACACGTCTTCCTTGCGGCGGAAATAGTAGAGGAGGTTCGGCTTGGACATGCCGGCCGCCTGCGCGATTCGCTCCACGGTCGCGCCCCGGAAGCCGTGCGAGGAGAAGACCGGCAGCGCCGCCTCCAGGATCAGCTCGCGGTTGGCGGCCTGGATGCGCGTGGCCGCGCGCGGCCTGGCGGCTTTTGTCCCGGTCAAGAGCGACATGGCATCCTGCCTCAAAAACTTGCGCCGTGGATCGCTGCCTTGAAAGGATGCAAAGCCGCTTGACCACCCTCTGGCGACCTTCTAGCCTCCCTTTTGACCGGATAGTCAATAACGCTTCGCGGCCCAGGCGAAAGCGCCTTCCGGCTTCCGGGATGGAACGGATGAACGATCAGCCCCCTCTGACCGAAGCGTTCGGGACGACGCTCGCCGCCAAGGCGCGGGCGGGCTCGTCGAGCCGCTTCGCCCCGTCCTGAGGCCGCAGAGAAAACGCGAAGGAAAGCGGCACCCATGAGCCTTGCCACCAATCTCCAGACCGACGGCGACCGGCTTTGGGACACGCTGGCCGAGATGGCGAGGATCGGCCCGGGCGTGGCCGGGGGCAACAACCGGCAGGCGCTGACGGACGAGGACGGGCAGGCGCGGCGTCTCTTCCAGTCCTGGTGCGAGGCTGCGGGCCTTTCGATGGCCGTGGACACGATGGGCAACATGTTCTTCCGCCGCGAAGGCGCCGAGCCGGAGCTGCCCCCCGTCTATATGGGCTCGCATCTCGACACCCAGCCCACGGGCGGAAAATATGACGGGGTTCTGGGCGTGCTCGGCGCGCTGGAGGTGGCGCGCACGCTGAACGATGCGGACATCCGCACCAGGCACCCTATCGTCGTCGTGAACTGGACGAACGAGGAGGGCGCGCGCTTCGCGCCCGCGATGCTGGCCTCCGGCGTCTTCGCCGGCCTGCACGAGGAGGCCTGGGCCAAGGAGCGCGTGGACGCCAAGGGCAAGAGCTTCGGCGAGGAGCTGAGGCGCATCGGCTGGGAAGGCGACGAGCCGGTCGGCCTGCGGCCCATCCATGCGCTGTTCGAGCTGCATATCGAGCAGGGGCCGATCCTGGAGGACGAGGGGATCGACATCGGCGTCGTCACCCACGGGCAGGGGCTCTACTGGCTGGAGGTCACGCTGACCGGCCGGGACACGCACACCGGTTCCACGCCCATGCTCAAGCGCCGCAATGCCGGGCTCGGCATGGCGCGCGTCACCGAGCTGGTCCACGCGGTGGCGATGAGCCACCAGCCCCATGCGGTGGGGGCCGTCGGGCATGTGGACGTCTATCCCAACTCGCGCAACGTGGTGCCGGGCAGGGTGGTCTTCACGGTGGACATCCGCTCTCCGGATAAGGTGGTGCTGGACGACATGCGCGCCCGCATCGAGGCGGGCATCGCCGAGATCGCGGAGGAGCTCGGCCTTCAGTCGAGCGTGGAGGAGGTGGGGCATTTCGACCCCGTGGCCTTCGACGAGGGCTGCGTGGCGGCGGTGCGCGATGCCGCCGGCAAGCTCGGCTACTCCCACCGGGACATCGTCTCGGGCGCGGGCCACGACGCCTGCTGGATCAACCGCGTGGCGCCCACCGCCATGATCTTCTGCCCCTGCGTGGAAGGGCTGTCGCACAACGAGGCCGAGGAGATCACGAAGGAGTGGGCCAAGTCCGGCGCGGACGTGCTCTTCCACGCCGTGGTCGAGACGGCGGGGATCGTGGAGTGAACGGGGACCGGCCATGACATTCGAGACGCTCGGCAGCTTCGCCGTGATCGCCGCGCTCCTGGTGATGTCGCCGGGGCCGAACGGCGTTCTGATCGCCAAGACCGTTCCGGCCTCGGGCCGGGCGGCTGGCTTTGCCAATATCGCCGGCTTCGTGGCCGCCTTCTACGTCCATTGCACGCTGGCGGTGTTCGGGCTTTCGGTCATCCTGGTGCAGTCGGCCAACGCCTTCCTGGCGGTGAAGCTTGCGGGCGCGCTGTATCTGGCATGGATCGGCATCAAGGCGCTGCGCGAGGCGTTTTCCGCAAGGCGGCTGGTGCCGGCCGGCCCGGCCCCCTCGCGCCGGCCTCGAGGCCTGGCGCTCGCCTTCGGTGAGGGGTTCCTGACCAACGCCCTCAACCCGAAGGTCGCCCTGTTCTATCTTGCGGCCTTCCCCCAGTTCATCGGACTGGAGGGAAATCCGGTCGCGACCGGGTTCGGGCTGGCGAGCATCCACGCGCTGATCAATGTCGTGTGGTTCACCGGCATCCTCCTCCTGGTGGACCGTGCCTCGGGCTTCGTGCGCAGCGAGCGCTTCACCCGCCTTCTGAAGGGCGCGACGGGCGTCGTCTTCCTCGGCTTCGGCTGGCGTCTCGCCACGATGCGGCCATGACGAGAGAACAGCAATCCAGGAGAGGACGTCCATGACCCTCGTCATCAAGGGCGGCACGATCGTCACCGCCGACCGGACCTATCGGGGCGATATCCTGATCGACGGCGAGACCATCGCTCGGATCGGCGAGGATCTTTCCGGCGACGAGACCATCGACGCCTCGGGCGCCTATGTGATGCCCGGCGGCATCGACCCGCACACCCACATGGAAATGCCCTTCATGGGCACCCATTCGGCCGACGATTTCGACACCGGCACGGCGGCGGGGCTGGCCGGCGGCACGACGATGACGGTGGATTTCTGCCTGCCCGCACCGGGGCAGGGGCTGATCGAGGCCTTGCAGGAATGGCACCAGAAGGCCGGCAAGGCGCGGGCCGACTATTCCTTCCACATGGCCATCACATGGTGGGGGCAGCAGGTCTTCGACGATATGCCCAAGGTGGTGGCGGCGGGCGTCAACAGCTTCAAGCATTTCATGGCCTACAAGGGCTCCCTGATGGTGAACGACGACGAGATGTTCGCCTCGTTCCAGCGCTGCGCGGAGCTGGGCGCGCTGCCGCTCGTCCATGCCGAGAACGGAGATGTCGTCGCCTCGCTCCAGCAGCGGCTTCTGGCGGCCGGCAACGACGGCCCGGAGGCTCACGCCTATTCGCGCCCGCCGCAGGTGGAGGGCGAGGCCACCAACCGCGCCATCATGATCGCCGACCAGGCCGGCGTGCCGCTTTATGTCGTGCATGTCTCCTGCGAGGAGAGCCACGAGGCGATCCGCCGCGCGCGCCAGAAGGGGATGCGCGTCTTCGGCGAACCGCTGATCCAGCATCTGACGCTGGACGAGGGCGAATACGCCCATGCCGACTGGGACCATGCCGCGCGCCGGGTGATGAGCCCGCCCTTCCGCGACAAGGCGAACCAGGATTCGCTCTGGGCGGGCCTCGCTTCCGGCTCGCTGCAGGTGGTGGCGACGGACCATTGCGCCTTCACCTCGGAGCAGAAGCGCTATGGCGTGGGCGACTTCACGAAGATTCCGAACGGCACCGGCGGGCTGGAGGACCGGCTGCCGGTTCTCTGGACGAAGGGTGTGCGCACCGGCAGGCTGACGATGAACGAGTTCGTGGCCGTCACCTCCACCAACATCGCCAAGATCCTCAACGTCTATCCCCGGAAGGGTGCCATCCTGCCCGGCGCGGACGCCGATCTGGTGATCTGGGACCCGGCGGCGACCAAGACCATTTCGGCTGCATCGCAAGCTTCGGCCATCGACTACAACGTCTTCGAGGGCATCGAGGTGACGGGTCTGCCCGCCATCACCCTGTCGCGCGGGCGCATCGCCTGGCGCGACGGCGAGCTGCGGGCCGGGAAGGGCGACGGGCGCTTCGTCGAGCGGCCGGCCGGCGCGCCCATCAGCAAGGCGCTCTCGACCTGGAAGGAGCTGGTCGCCCCGCGCAAGGTCGAGCGTTCCGGCATTCCGGCGGGGGTCTGATGTCGCTGGCCACCGCACCGGTCGACCTGCCGCGCGGCCATGCCCTCGCCACGCCGGTGACGGGCGATTTCGCCGTGGAGGCCCGGCGGCTTTCGCTGACCTTCCAGACGGCGGACGGGCCGGTGAACGCGCTGAAGGACGTGGACCTGACGATCCGGCGGGGCGAGTTCGTCTCCTTCATCGGCCCCTCGGGATGCGGGAAGACGACGCTGCTGCGCGTCATCGCGGACCTCGAAAAGCCCACGGAGGGCTCGATCCGGGTGAATGGCCTGTCGCCCGAGCAGGCGCGGCTTGCCCGGGCCTACGGCTACGTGTTCCAGGCCGCCGCCCTCTATCCCTGGCGCACCATCGAGAAGAACGTCGCCCTGCCGCTGGAGGTGATGGACATTCCAAGGTCCGAGCGCGGGGCGCGCATCGCGCGCAATCTGGAGCTCGTCGGCCTGAAGGGCTTCGAGCGCAAATATCCCTGGCAGCTTTCCGGCGGCATGCAGCAGCGCGCCTCCATCGCCCGTGCGCTCTCCTTCGACCCAGACCTGCTTCTCATGGACGAGCCCTTCGGGGCGCTGGACGAGATCGTGCGCGACCGGCTGAACGAGGAGCTTCTCAAGCTCTGGGCCAAGACGCGCAAGACGGTGGTCTTCGTCACGCATTCGATCCCCGAGGCCGTGTTCCTCTCTACCAGGATCGTGGTGATGAGCCCGCGTCCCGGGCGCATCCACGAGGTGGTCGATTGCGACCTCGGCCCCGATCGCCCGCTCGACATCCGCGAGACGCCTCGCTTCCTGGAGATCGCCCACCGTGTGCGCGAGGGGCTGCGGGCGGGGCACTCCTATGACTGAGGCCGGAGGGTCGCCGTGACCACCGCCGCGCCCATTCTCGCGCCGGGGGCCGGGGCCGGCCGGGCGGCCGGCGGCGGACTTGGGCGCCGGTTGGCGCAGGGCCGGGCGGTGCCGGTGCTCTGCGTCCTCGCCGTGCTGGCCCTCGTCTGGTACGCGGGCGCGGTTTTGATGAACTGGCAGACCAGCGGCGAGCGGCTGCTGCGGGAGAACCCGGCCGCCACGCTGGCCGAGCGCGTGGGCGCGACATGGAGCGCGGAGCGGCCGATCCTGCCGGCCCCGCACCAGATCGCCGCCGAAATCTGGCGCACCACGGTGGAGGTGCGGCCCACTTCGCCGCGCTCGCTGGTGTTCCACGCGCAGGTGACGCTCTCCTCCACGCTGCTCGGCTTCGCCATGGGCACGCTGCTCGGCATCGCGCTGGCGGTGGCCATCCTGCATTCGCGCACGCTGGACCGGAGCCTGATGCCCTGGCTGGTGGCCAGCCAGACCATCCCCATCCTCGCCATCGCGCCGATGATCGTGGTGGTCCTGAATTCGGTCGGCGTTTCGGGCCTTCTGCCGAAGGCGCTGATCTCGACCTATCTTTCCTTCTTTCCCGTCGCGGTGGGCATGGTGAAGGGGCTGCGCTCGCCCGATGCGATGCATCTCGACCTGATGCGCACCTATGGCGCCAGCGGCGGGCGGGTGCTCTCCAAGCTGCGCCTGCCGGCCTCGCTGCCCTTCCTCTTCGCCTCGATGAAGGTCGCCGTGGCGGCCGCGCTCGTGGGCGCCATCGTCGGCGAGCTGCCGACCGGGGCGGTGGCGGGGCTCGGCGCGCGGCTCCTTGCCGGTTCCTACTACGGGCAGACGATCCAGATCTGGTCGGCGCTCGTCACCGCCGCGCTGCTGGCGGGGCTGCTCGTGGGGCTGGTCGGCCTGGTCGAGCGGCTGGTGCTGAAACGCATGGGGCCGGTGAAATGAGCGTGCGGGCCGCGCCCCTGCAAGGCGTGCTGGCCGCCGGCCTTGCGCTGGCCGCCGCCTGGGCGTTGTTCGACATCGTGCCGCAAGGGGCGGGGCCGCTCTTCTGGGCGCTGCTCATCGCCTTCTGGCTGGCGGCCTGGCGGCTGACGGCGCTTCTCTCCGCCCTTCCGGAGCGCTCGCCCGCCGGGCGCCTGGCCGGCCTTGCCGTGCCGCTGCTTTTCGGCGCGACGGTTCTGTTGCTGTGGGAGTTCCTCGTGCGCGGGCTGGCCGTGCCGGTGGTGCTCCTGCCCGCGCCCTCGCAGATCGCAGCGCGGTTCGCCGCCTCGACCTCCATCCTCTGGGCCGATTTCGTCCAGACCTATCTGAAGGCGGTGCTGGCGGGCTACGCCATCGGCTGCGGTGCGGGCTTTCTCGCCGCGATCCTGGTGGATCGCTCGCCCTTCCTGAAGCGCGGCCTGCTTCCCATCGGCAACCTCGCCTCGGCGCTGCCGGTCATCGGCGTGGCGCCCATCATGGTCATGTGGTTCGGCTTCGACTGGCCCTCCAAGGCCGCCGTGGTGGCGCTGATGACCTTCTTCCCCATGCTGGTGAACACGGTGGCGGGGCTGGACGCGGCGGGGGCCATGGAGCGCGACCTGATGCGCACTTATGCCGGCGGGCCGTGGCAGACGCTCCTCAAGCTGCGCCTGCCCGCCGCGCTGCCCTTCATCTTCAACGCGCTCAAGATCAATTCCACGCTGGCGCTGATCGGGGCCATCGTCGCCGAGTTCTTCGGCACGCCCATCGTCGGCATGGGGTTTCGCATCTCGGCCGAGATCGGCCGGCTCAACACCGACATGGTCTGGGCCGAGATCGCGGTCGCGGCCCTGGCGGGCTCGCTTTCCTACGGCCTGCTGGCGCTTGCCGAGCGGGCCGTCACTTTCTGGCATCCCTCCCAACGACGTTAAGGAGCACCGGCATGCGCATCCGCACCATCCTCATGGCCACCGCCGCGCTGGCGGCCGCGAGCCTGCCCGCCGCCGCGCAGGACGCGCTGACGCTTCAACTGAAATGGGTCACGCAGGGCCAGTTCGCCGGCTATTACGTGGCAAAGGACCAGGGCTTCTACGAGGAAGCGGGCCTGGACGTCACGATCAATCCCGGCGGGCCCGACATCGCGCCCCCGCAGGTGATCGCGGGCGGCGGGGCCGATGTCATCGTGGAGTGGATGCCCGCCGCGCTGGCGGCGCGCGAGCGCGGCCTGCCGCTCGTCAACATCGCCCAGCCTTTCGCACGTTCGGGCATGCAGCTCACCTGCCGCGCCGACACAGGCATAGAGAGCCCGGAGGATTTCGCCGGCAAGACGCTGGGCGTGTGGTTCTCCGGCAACGAATATCCCTTCCTGTCGTGGATGTCGCGGCTCGGCCTCTCCACCGAGGGCGGCGAAGGGGGCGTGACGGTGATCCGCCAGGGCTTCAACGTCGATCCGCTGATCCAGCGGCAGGCCGACTGCATCTCGACGATGAACTACAACGAATACTGGCAGGTCATCGACGCGGGAATCCCGGAGGACGAGTTGACCGTCTTCTCCTATTCCGACGAGGGCGTGGCGACGCTGGAGGACGGGCTCTACACCACCGAGGCCAATCTGGAAGACCCCGAAATGGTGGACAAGCTCGCCCGCTTCGTCAAAGCCTCGATGCGCGGCTGGGAGTGGGCGCGGGAGAACCCGGAGGAAGCGGCCGGGATCGTGCTCGACAACGACATGACCGGCGCGCAGACGCAGGAGCACCAGGTGCGCATGGTGGGTGAGATCGTCGGGCTCCTTGGCGATGAAAGCGGCGCCCTGGACGAGGCCGCCGCCGAGCAGACGGTGGACGTGCTGATGTCGGAGGGATCGGACCCCGTCATCACCGCCCGGCCCGAAGGCGCCTGGACCGCCGCCGTCACCGACAGGGCCGCCGAGATCGACTGAGCGCCTTGCCGGGGCGAGGAACGGGCATGACGCGAGGCGGCCTTCGGGCCGCCCTTCGCGGAAAACCGGCCCCGCGCACCGGCTTCCCGCCTCAGCCGCCGGTCGAGAGGCGCGGGGTCCGGGTGGCTCAGGCCGAAATCGTCTGGATGACCTCGAAGCCCTCGAACTGCGGCGCGCCGAGATAGAGGGGCTTGGTGGAGCGCGCGCCGCTATGGGCGGCGCGGAACGCGTCGGACCGCGTCCAGGCCTCAAACGCCTCCTTCGAGGCCCAGACCGTGTGCGAGGCGTAGAGGCGATGGTCCTCGCGCTCGGGGCCCTTGAGCATGTGGAACTCGACGAAGCCCTCCATCTTGTGGAGGTGCGACTCGCGGTTGGCCCACAATGCCTCGAATTCCTCTTCCGAGCCGGGCACGACCTTGAAGCGGTTCATCGCGATGAACATGGGAAATCTCTCCTTTTATCCGCACCCCTGGCAAAGCCTGCCGAAGGCGCCGCCGTCAAGGCCTGAACTTGAGGATCGTGGTCAAGAATACGCCGCGCGCATCTTGCGCGCCGCGCCGGTTTGGGCGAGGGGGCTGTAGCGAGGAGGCGGGGTCTCCATTCATCGGAAGGTTGAGCCATGCTGGCGCGCTTTTTCTCCTATTATGCCCCCTGGCGCGGGCTCTTCGTGCTCGACTTCTCCTCCGCGGTGATCGCGGGCCTTCTCGAACTGGGCTTTCCCATCGCCGTAAAGCTCTTCGTCGACGAGCTTCTGCCTTCCGGCCAATGGGGGCTGATCCTCGCGGCCTCGGCCGGGCTCCTGCTCATCTACGTGCTGAACACCGGGTTGATGGCGGTCGTCACCTATTGGGGCCACATGCTGGGCATCAATATCGAGACGGAGATGCGCCGGCGCGCCTTCGAGCACCTTCAGAAACTCTCCTTCGGCTATTTCGACAACGTCAAGACCGGCCATCTTGTCGGCAGGCTCACCAAGGACCTGGAGGAGATCGGCGAGGTTGCCCATCACGGGCCGGAAGACCTCTTCATCGCGATCATGACCTTCATCGGCGCCTTCGCGCTGATGCTTTCCGTGCACGTGGAACTGGCGCTCATCACGGGCATCGTGGTGCCGGTGGGCTCATGGGTGACGACGAAGTACGGCGCGCGCATGACCAACACCTGGAGAGCGATCTATTCCTCCATCGGCGAGTTCAACGCCCGGATCGAGGAGAATGTCGGCGGCATCCGCGTGGTGCAGTCCTTCGCCAACGAGGCGCACGAGCGCTCGCTCTTCGCGCGCAACAACGGGCTCTACCGAGAGCGCAAGCTGGACGCCTACCGCATCATGGCGGTCTCGCAGTCGCTGAACTACTTCTCCATGCGCCTGACGCAGGTCATCGTGATGGTGGCCGGCACCTGGTATGTGATCCAGGGAGAGCTCTCCTATGGCGGCTTCATCGGCTTCCTGCTCCTCGTCGGCGTCTTCTTCCGCCCGGTGGAGAAGATCGCGGCCGTGCTGGAGACCTATCCGAAGGGCATTGCCGGCTTCCGGCGCTATGCCGAATTCCTCGACACCGAGCCCGACATCGCCGATGCGCCGGACGCGCGGCCCCTGAACGGCGTGACGGGCGCGGTCTCGCTGCGCGACGTGCATTTCGCCTATGCCAACGGGCGCCCGGTGCTGAACGGGATCGACCTCGACATCGCGCCGGGCGAGACGCTGGCCTTCGTAGGACCCTCGGGCGCGGGCAAGACGACGATCTGCTCGCTGGTGCCGCGCTTCTACGATGTCACGCAAGGGGCGATCCTGCTGGATGGCCGCGACATCCGCGAGGTGACGCTGGAATCGCTTCGCCGCCATATCGGCGTCGTCAGCCAGGACGTGTTCCTTTTCGGCGGAACGGTGCGCGAGAACATCGCCTATGGCCGGCTCGACGCCAGCGAGGAGGACATCATCGAGGCGATGGAGCGGGCGCATCTGACGCAGACCGTCGCCGCGCTGCCCGAGGGGCTGGAGACGGTGGTGGGCGAGCGCGGCGTCAAGCTTTCGGGCGGCCAGAAGCAGCGCCTGTCCATCGCCCGCATGTTCCTGAAGGACCCGGAGATCCTGATCCTGGACGAGGCGACCTCGGCCCTCGATACCGAGACCGAACGGGCGATCCAGGCCTCGCTGGCGGAGCTCTCGAAGGGGCGCACCACGCTGGTCATCGCGCACCGCCTGTCCACCATCCGGCACGCGGACCGGATCGCGGTGGTGGCCGGCGGACGCATCGCGGAACTCGGCAGCCATGCCGAGCTTGTCTCGCGCGAGGGCCCCTATCGGCGGCTCGTGGCGGCGCAGGAGATCGCGTTCACGGCGTCGGCCTAGAGGCCGCGATCCCATGGCGGGGTCGGGCCCCATCGCGCGGCGAGGAAGTCGATCATCGTGCGGACCTTGGCGGAGGGGTGGCGCGTGGCGGGATAGACGGCGTGCACCTCCGATATCTGCACCGGCGGATGGTCGAGCGCGATGGGCACCAGCGCGCCCCGGCGCAGGGCCTCGCCCACGATGAAGCTCGGCTGGTAGACGATGCCGAGCCCCTCCATGGCCGCGCGGGCAACGGCATCACCATTGTTGGCGCGCATAGGGCCTGAGATGCGCACCTTCACCTCGCCCGTCCGGCCGAACGACCACTGCTCCGGCCCCGTCATCTCCGAGAGCGTGTAGCCGAGGCAATCGTGATCGGAAAGCTCGGCTACGCGCCGCGGCGTGCCGCGTGCCGCCAGATAGGCGGGCGAGGCACACAGGATGATGCGGCAGGGCGCGAGCCGGCGGGCCTTGAGGGCGGAATCCTTCAGCCGGCCGATGCGGATGGCCAGATCCCAGCCTTCGTCGAGGATATCCACCACACGGTCGTTCAGCCCCAGTTCCACCCGCACGCCGCGATGGGCCCTGGCATGGTCGGCCAGGATCGGCGCGATCTCGCGGATGCCGAAGGAAAGCGGCGCGCTGAGGCGTAGCAGGCCTCGCGGATCGGCCCGGTCGGACGCCGCCAGCGCTTCGGCGTCGAGCACGTCCTCCAGGATGCGCTCGCACGACTGGCGGAAGCGCGCGCCGGCCTCCGTCGGCGTCACGCGCTGGGTGGAGCGCTTGAGAAGCTGCACGCCGAGCCGTTCCTCCAGCGCCACCACATGCTTCGTGACCATGGTCTGCGACAGGCCGAGGGCCCGGCCGGCGGCCGAGAAGCTGCCGAGCTGGGCAACCTTTGCGAAGACCTCCATGGAGCGAAGCCGGTCGGGCAAGAGCATTCCTTTATAACCAGGAGTGTGAGAGCATATGACCTATTGCATGGTTCTCAAAGCGCCGATTGGAGGCGATAGTCTGCCCGATCATGCGGGGGCGAGCCGCCACGCCGCAGCCTGTCGTCATGCCGCATCGAGGAAGTCCTATGTCCCACTATACCCAAGACCGCCGGCTCGTGGTGCCCGCCCTCGGGAGCCTTTACGCCAGCCTCGACACCGTCGCCTTCGCGGTGCTGCGGGTCGTCACGGGCATCGCCCTGATCGCCCACGGCTGGGGCAAGATCACCAACCCGTTCGGCGCGGCCGGCATGGTCGAGTCGCTCGGCTTCTATCCCGGCGCCCTGTTCTCGCCGCTGCTGGCCGGCGCCGAGTTCTTCGGGGGCATCCTGCTCGTCCTCGGCCTTCTCACCCGCCCGGCGGCCTTCGTCACGCTCTTCGTGCTGCTCGTCACGGTCTATGCGCACTGGATCGCCTGGGGCGAGGGATATTCGGGCGCGGAGCATTCCATCCTCTGGTCGGCCGTCCTGTTCCTCTTCGCCGTTCGGGGCGGCGGGCGCTGGTCGGTGGACGCGCGGATCGGCCGCGAGATCTGAGGGGCCTTGCGCCATTGTCTCAACCTGCGGTAGTGTAGAGCGGGGTCGGCTTTCGTCCGACGCCGGCCCTGACATTTCATGCCTCCCGTCCAAAGGCCGGTGCGCTTCGTGCGCACCGGCTTTTTTCATGCGCCGACCTCCAGCCCCGCGCGGGCGGGTGGCTCCGCAGGGTTCCTGATTGTCCGGATTGCGCGCCTGGCGCCGGCTTGACGCTGGCTTGGGGCTGGCCTCGGCGGCGAGCGTTCTCCCGCCTGCCCCGATCTCGCCCCAACTGGGGAGTAACGGGCGGGTGAAGGGGAAACCTGTCGGGGGACAGACCATGAACCGTCTCAGCTTGGCCGCGTGCCTCGTGTCGCTTGCCGCGCTCGGCGCCTGCCAGACCAGCAAGGTGGAGCCGATGGCCTTCGCGCCGCCGGTGGACCCGCGCTCGCAGGAGTGCCTTGCGCGGGCGATGTATTTCGAATCCATCCGCTCCAGCCGCGAGGGAATGCTGGCCGTCGGCTCGGTGGTGATGAACCGGGTGGATTCGGAGGCCTATCCCGACAGCGTCTGCGCCGTCGTGTCGCAGGCGAACCAGTTCGCGCCCGGCGTGATGACGCGGGCCATGGGCAATGGCAAGGAACTGGCGATGGAGGTGGCCAAGGACGTCCTGTCCGGTGCCCGCCACAAGGATGTCGAGCAGTCCGACGCCATGTTCTTCCACACCGCCGGCCTGACCTTCGGCTACGGCAACATGAACTATGTGGCCATAGCCGGCGGCAACGCCTTCTACGAGCGCGTGCGCCGCTCGGAGCGCAAGGGACCGCTGACCACGCAGGCGGACCTTCGCGCCGGCCGCTCCTGACACGAAGCGAATCGCTTGTGGGGTGGAGAGAGACGGAGCCCGGCCTGCGCGATAAGGCGCGCCATGCGGCTTTAGCCGGCGCGGGATGCTGGAGCCGGGGGCGGGAAGGCCTTATATTGCGCTAACGCGCCGGCCGCCCGCCGCGCCCAAGGCATGAAGCCGCCAATGTCCGTCTCCTCCTCCTTGTCCGATCCCGCCCGCCTGGCGACGGGGGAGGCTCTCGTCCCTCCGGCCCGCCTGCGCCCCGCCTGTCCTGACGATCTCGATGCGCTGGTGGCGCTGGAGAACGCCGCCTTTGAGGCCGACCGCATTTCCCGGCGCTCCTTCCGCAATCTGCTCGGCTCCAGAAGCGCCGCGCTTCTGGTGATGGAAGGCGAGGGGGCGCAGGCTCCGCTCGCCGGCTATGCGGCGATCCTGTTTCGCGCAGGCACGGCGCTCGCCCGGCTCTATTCCATCGCGGTCGCGCAGTCGGCGCGGGGGCAGGGCGCCGGGCGCGCTCTCCTGAAGGCGGCCGAGAACGCCGCTTTCGAGCGGGATCGCATCGCGCTTCGGCTGGAAGTGCGCGAGGACAACGAGAAGGCCACCGCCCTCTACAGGAGCGAGGGCTACCGGCCCATCGGCCGCTATCTGGATTACTATGCCGACCACATGCCCGCCCTGCGCTTCGAGAAGACGCTGCGCGGGGAGCACGCGGTGGAGACCGGCGTTCCCTATTACGAGCAGTCCACCGACTTCACCTGCGGCGCCTGCTGCCTGATGATGGCGATGGCCCGCGACGTGCCGGGGTTCGTGATGAGCCCGGTGGCCGAGATTCGCCTGTGGCGCGAGGCGACGACCATCTTCATGATGTCAGGCCCCGGCGGCTGCGAGCCCTATGGGCTGGCGGTGGCCGCGCATGAGGCGGGTCTCGGCGCCGAAATCCATGTTTCGGAGGCCGGAGACCTCTTTCTGGAGGGTGTGCGAAGCCCCGAGAAGCAGGTGGTGATGGGGCTGGCGCAGGAGGATTTCCGCACCCGCGCGGAGGCCTACGCCATTCCCGTCTTCATCCGCCCCTTCACCATCGAGGACATCCGCAAGGCGATCGGCGAGGGCGCGACGGCCATCGTCCTCGTCTCCGGCTACCACATGTTCGGCAAGAAGGTGCCGCACTGGATTCTCGTGCATGGCGATGACGGCCGCCATCTCATTGTCCACGACCCGTGGGTGGAGGACACGCGCGGCGAGACGGTGGCCGACGCGGCCTCGCTGCCCATCCCGTATGTCGCCTTCGATCGCATCGCACGTTTCGGCAAGATCGGCCTTCGCGCCGCCGTCTTCCTGAAGAAACGTGCGGCCTGATTCCCGTTTCGAGAGAACCGATGTCCCAATGGGTCATTCTGGTCGGACGCAGCTCCGACCTCGACAATGCCGCCACGCCCCACAAGATCATGACGAGCCGCGACTATCTTGCGCGGCCGGCCCTGTTCGGGGGGCAGCGGCCCAAGATCATCAACCTTTCGCGTTCCTACGCCTATCAGAGCCGGGGTTATTACGCCTCGCTTCTGGCCGGCGCACGCGGCCACCGGGTGATTCCCTCGGTGGAGACGATGATCGACCTCTCGGAGAGGAAACTCTACGAGAACGCCCTCCCTGAGCTGGAAGCCACGCTCGCCAAGGTCTTCCTCGGCCCGGCCGACCTGCCGCAGGGGCCCATCCGCGTCTATTTCGGCTATGCGCAGGACGGGCGGCTGGAGCGCTTCGCAAAGCTCCTGTTCGACTGGTTCCGCGCGCCCGCGCTGGAGGTCCTCGTGGAGTTCAAGGACCGGGTGCGCATCCGCAAGATCGGATTCGCTTCGCTCGGTAAGCTGGACGAGACGCAGTTGGAGCACCTGATGGGCGCCATGGAGCGCCATACGGCGCGCGAATGGCGCGACGCGCGCGGCAAGACCCCGGCCAAATACGCCTTCGCCACGCTCTACGACCCGCGCGAGGAGATGCCGCCGACCTCCGTTTCCAGCCTGAAGCACTGGGCGCGCATCGCCGCGCGCATGGGGGTGGACGTCGAGCCGGTGACGAAGAAGGACCTGCCCCGGCTGGCCAATTTCGACGCGCTCTTCATCCGCGAGACGACCTCCATCTCCAACCACACCTATCGCTTCGCACGGCGCGCGGTGCAGGAGGGGATGCCCGTCATCGACGATCCGGTCTCGATGATCCGCTGCACCAACAAGGTGTATCTGAACGAGCTGATGATGGCCAACGGCGTGGCCGTGCCGCCCTCGGTCATGATCGGAGCCAAGGAGGATCTCACCCGGGCGGCCGACACGCTCGGCTTCCCCATGGTGCTCAAGATTCCCGACGGCTCCTTCTCGCGCGGGGTCAAGAAGGTGGACGACGCCAGGGCGCTGGAGGCGCTGGCCGGTGCGTGGCTGGAGGATTCCGACCTCCTGATCGCCCAGAAGTTCATGCCCACGAAATTCGACTGGCGCATCGGCGTGCTCGGCGGCCAGCCGCTCTTCGCCGTGCAGTATCTGATGGCCAAGAGCCATTGGCAGATCATCAACCACGATGCCGGCGGGCGGGCGATGGAGGGCGGCTTCAACGCCTTCTCGCTCGGCGACGCGCCCCCTCACGTGCTCGACGCCGGCCTGCGGGCGGCGCGTTGCATCGGAGACGGCTTCTACGGCGTGGACCTGAAGGAGACCGAGGACGGCGTCTTCCTGATCGAGGTCAACGACAACCCGAATCTCGAGCACGGCGTGGAGGACTTCGCCGAGAAGGACGAGGTCTGGACGCGCCTGACGCGCTGGTTCATCGACCGGATCGAGGGGTGAGCACGGCCTCGCCCTTCAGCGCCTCCAGCCCCTCGCGATAGGTGGGATAGCGGAAGCGGTAGCCTGCGGCCTTGATGGCCGCGTTTCCCACGTGCTTGTTCTCGCCCCAGAAGCTGCGGCCCATGGGCGATAGCTCGGCGTCCTCGAAGGGGGTTGCCGGCGGCACAGGCAGGCCGGCGAGGCACGCGGCGTGTTCCACCACGCCCTGTGGCGGGGCGGGCTCGTCGTCGGAGATGTTGAAGACGCCGCCCAGGCGCCGCTCGGCCAAGAGGGCCGCGGCGCCCGCGATGTCGTCCACATGGATGCGGTTGAAGATCTGGCCGGGCTTCACGATCCGCCGCGCCTTGCCCTCGCGCAGATTGACGAAGGCATTGCGGCCCGGCCCGTAGATGCCCGACAGCCGCAGCACGGCCAGCGGCACCCCGCGCTCGCGGGCCACCCCGGCCCAGGCTTCCTCGGCCGCGACGCGCGCCGTGGAGCGTGCCGAGACGGGGCGCAGTTCGGCCGTCTCGTCCACCTGTGCCCCCTCATGGTCGCCATAGACGCCCACGGTGGAGAGGTAGCCGATCCATTCGAGTGCTGGCGCTCCGTGGACGATCTCGTCGCGATACCAGCGCAGCACCGGATCGCCCGGATGTGCGTTGGCCCCGCCGACCGAGGCGCCCTCCGGGGCCTCGTGGCCGGGCGGCACGGAAACCAGGAGGTGGGTGGCGCGGTGGAGCCCGGCGTCCACGCCTTCGCCGGGATGCGTCCCGTCGAAGACGAAGGGCGTCAGTCCGTGGGCGGCCAGGCTCGCCGCCTTTTCCGGCGAGCGCGTCGTGGCGCCCACCACGCGCTGCGTGCCGAGGCGGTCCACCAGGCGGCTGGCGGAATAGCCGCAGCCGAACACGAACAGCCGCATGGCCTGCGCCTTCGCATCGTCGTTGGCCGCATGGCGCTCAGGTCCCGAGGTCATGCCATTCCCCTCTCACGGTTTCGTCCTTCTCCCTATGGAGCGCGCCGTCGCGCCGTTCCAAGGCGCGGGGGGCGCAAATCCGCCCCAGCGCCCACACCGCCATGGCCCGAACGAGGGGGGAAGCATCGGCGAGAAGCGCTTCGACGGCTGGCAGGAGCGCCGTTTCGCCGGAATTGCCGGCGGCGATGAGGCAGTTGGAGACGAACTTGTCACGCCCCACCCGCTTGATCGGCGAGCCGGAGAAGAGGGCGCGGAACCTTGCATCGTCGAGCGCGAGGAGGTCGGCGAGCGGCGGGCTTCTCAAATCCTCGCGCGCCCTCAGCTTGGCCTCCCGCGCCGCCACGGCGAACTTGTTCCACGGGCAGGCGGCGAGGCAGTCGTCGCATCCGTAGATGCGGTTGCCCATCGCGGCGCGGAACTCGCGCGGCACGGGGCGCCGGGTCTCGATGGTCAGGTAGGAGATGCAGCGCCGCGCATCGAGCTTGTAGGGCGCGGGAAAGGCATCGGTCGGGCAGGCGTCCTGGCAGGCGCGGCAGGAGCCGCACAGGTCGCGCCCGGCCGTATCGGGCACGATGTCGAGCGTGGTGACGATCGAGCCGAGGAACAGCCAGGAGCCGAAATGGCGGCTGACGAGATTGGTGTGCTTGCCTTGCCACCCGAGCCCTGCGGCCTGCCCGAGCGGCTTCTCCATGACGGGGGCGGTGTCCACGAACACCTTGGCGTCGTGGGGGGCTGGGTCGCTCTCGCGCGCCCGCGCGATCAGCCGGCCTGCCAGCTCCTTCAACTTGCCCTTGACGACGTCGTGATAGTCGCGGTGGCGCGCATAGACCGAGATGGCGCCGTTGGCGGGCCGGCGCACGGCGTTCATCGGGTCCTCGTCCGGCCCGTAATTCATGCCCAGCACGATGACGCTGCGGGCCTGCGGCCACAGCATGTGGACCGAGCGGCGGCGCTCGGCCGTCTCCGGCATCCAGCCCATCGTGCCGAAGCGGCCTTCCTCGATGAATTCGTCGAGCCCTGCGCTGGCAATTGCGTCCTCGCGCGCGGCGGCGACGCCCACGGCATCGAAGCCCAGGCGCGCGGCGTCCTCCTCCAGAAAGCGTCGAAGCCGGGTCGTCATCGCATCGAGATAGGGCGAGGCGGTCCTCGAACGCAAGAAAAGCGGGCTCGCCCCGCCGCTGCTCTCATGCCTTGCGGCGGTTCCTGCCGGCGCCTTCGTGCCGGCCGGGTCAGAAGTCGAGTTCGGAGTAATGCGCGGCCGGGGAGATGCCGCGCAGGCGCTCGGCCAGAAGGGGGCGGAAGGACGGGCGCGACTTCATGCGCATGTACCAGTCCTTGGCGGCCGGCTCCTCGTCCCAGGCCACTTCGCCCAGATAGTCCAGGATGGAAAAGGCCGCTCCCCCCGCCAGGTCGGCATAGGAGAGGCGCGGGCCCGACAGCCAGTTGCGGCTTTCGGCGAGCCAGCCGAGATAGCGCATATGGTTCTTCAGATTGGCGCGGGCGGCGCGGATGGCCGAGGAATCGGGCGCGCCGCCGCCGTGCTCGGCGCGCATCTCGCGCTTGAACACGCGCTCGCGCACAAGATAGCGCGTCACCTCCGCGTCCATCTTGACGAGGAACCACTCGGTCAGGCGGCGGATCTCCGCCCGTTCGGCCGGCTTGTCGGCGAAGAGCCGGTGCTCGCGCTGGAAGGCGCCGCGCGTCTCGTCGAGATATTCGCCGGCCACCGTGCCGCCCACGATGGGCGGCCCGTTGTCTTCCACCAGGATCGGCAGGCTGGCGGCGGGGTTGAGCGCGAGCAGCTCTCGCCGCCGCTCCCAGGGCCGCTCCTCGATCAGGTCGATCCGCTCGCCATACTCGCCCAGAACCAGCCGCACGAAGCGCGACCCGGCCGACATGGGGTGGTGGTGGAGCTTCAGCATGGGGCGGGGCCGTTCCTTCCTGCCTTTGGCCTGTCGGGCAAAGGATCACCCATTCGGAGATAACGAAACATATGGCTTTCGCAAGGCGGTGGCCGGTGCGAGGCTTTCGCGGCGGGCGGCACCATGCTTCCGCTTCATTCTCCCGTAAGGAGGGCAAGGTAGGTCGGAAGGCTCCGGCTTTCCCGTGCCAAGAGGATTCTTCTGCATCATGGCGAGCGATCTTTTCAGTGCGACGCTTCTGGGCGTCGTAGAAGGGCTGACCGAGTTCATCCCGGTCTCCTCCACGGCCCATCTGATTCTCATCGGCAACGCCATCGGCTTCCAGTCCACCGAGAACACGTTCGAGGTGCTGATCCAGCTCGGCGCGGTGCTGGCGGTGGTGTCGGTCTATTTCACGCGGCTCTGGCAACTTGCCACGACCCTGCCGTCGAGCCCGGCGAGCCGCCGCTTCGTCACCGGCATCCTCCTCGCCTTCCTGCCGGCCGCCGTGATCGGCGCCGTTCTTCACCCGTTCATCAAGGGCGTCCTGTTCCAGTCGCCGGCGCTGATCTGCATCGCCCTCATCCTCGGCGGCCTCGTGCTGCTCGTGGTGGACCGCATGACGCTGGCGGAGCGCTACGACAACGCCATGACGTTTCCGGTCTCGATGTATCTGAAGATCGGCTTCTTCCAGTGCCTGGCGATGATTCCGGGCGTCTCGCGCTCGGGCGCGACGATCGTGGGGGCGCTGCTTCTGGGCGCGCAGAAGCGGGCGGCGGCCGAATTCTCGTTCTTCCTCGCCATGCCCACCATGGCGGGGGCGTTCGCCTACGACCTCTACCAGAACCAGGCCGCGCTCTCGGGCGACGACGCGCTTCTCATCGTGGTCGGCTTCCTCGCCGCGCTCGTCTCGGGCATCGTCGTGGTGCGATACCTGCTCGACTTCGTCTCGCGCCATGGCTACGCGCCCTTCGCCTGGTGGCGAATCGCGGTGGGCGCGCTCGGGCTGGTCGCGATCCTCGCCTTCGGCTGAGGCGCGTCAGGCGCGGGGCGCGATCTCCGGGTCGACGGTCTTGTCGGAGGTGCGCGAGCCCCGCGTGAACTGCCCCTGCGGGCGGAAGCGCACGAGATAGGTCGGCAGGATCGCCTCCAGCGTGCGGGGATGGATGCCGAATGCCTCGAAGGTGCGCCCCTCCGCCTTGGCGGCGTCGGACACGACGTTGTCATGCTGGAGCTGGAGCACCTGATCGGAGGTGAGTGGCGCGCCGGGCAGCTTCTCCATCAGGCCGGCCAGCCGCGAGGCGATGCCTTCCGGGATCGACAGGATGCGGCGCTTGCGGTCGATGACGAGGAGCATCTCCTCCATCAGGCGCTGGAAGGACAGGACTTCCGGCCCGCCCAGCTCGTAGATTCGCCCGCCGGCCACCTTGTCATCCACCGCCACGCCCACGGCCTGCGCCACGTCGTTGACGAAGACGGGCTGGAAGAGCGTCTGCGCGCCCACCAGGGGCAGGACGGGGGAGAGCCGCGCCATGCCGGCGAAGCGGTTGAAGAACTGGTCTTCCGCACCGAAGACGATGGAGGGGCGCAGCACGACGGCGTCCGGCCTGGCCGCGAAGACATGGCGCTCGCCCAGCGCCTTGCTGCGCGCGTAGCGGCTGGAGGCATTCTCGTCGGCGCCGATGGCCGACATGTGCACCAGGCCCGCCCCTTGGGCCGCGGCGGCCTCCGCCACGTCCTTCGCCCCCTGTGCCTGGAGGGCATTGAACTTCTGCTTGCCCGCTTCTGTCAGGATGCCGACGAGATTGACGACATGGTCCGCCCCCTCCACGGCCCGCTCGATCGACCACGGATAGCGCAGATTGGCCTGGATGGGCTGTATCTGTCCCAGCCGCCCGGCGATCTGGAGGTGGTAGGCGAGGTCGGGCCGGCGGCAGGCCACGCGGACGCGATGGCCGCGGCTGGCGAGCTCCTGGACCACATAGCGGCCGAGAAAGCCCGAGCCGCCGAACACGGTGACGAGTTTCCGGGTGTCGAGCTTCATGGCTGCCACTGCTCCTGCCGTGCCTTCGAGGAAGACCATATGTGTCGCGCCACGATGTAGCGGCAAACGGCGCGCGCGAAAAGTCGCTTGGCGCGCACTCTCGCCGTTGACAGGCGGGAGATGCGAAACTAAAGCTCCGGCCCGTGCCCAGGTGGCGGAATTGGTAGACGCGCACGGTTCAGGTCCGTGTGCCGCGAGGCGTGAAGGTTCGAGTCCTTTCCTGGGCACCAATTCCCCTGATTCGTCAGGGAAGCCATGATACCCCCTCGATGAATCAATGTGCTTGCCCCTTGTGGGCTCCGGCCAGGCGCGTGGCGCGCGGGGCGGCTTCACTGCGCCTGTGAAAGCGTTTAAGCGGAACGCTCGTTCAGGAGCGGTGACAAGGAACATGCCTCGATGACCATCCGCGTGCACAAGGGCGACCTGCCCGACCTCTCGCGCTACACCGGCTCGGTTGCGATCGACACCGAGACGCTGGGGCTCGACACGCGGCGCGACAGGCTGTGCGTGGTGCAGCTCTCGCCCGGCGACGGCACCGCCGACCTTGTCCAGATCGCGCGCGGCCAGCGCGAAGCGCCGAACCTTACCGCGCTTCTCGCCGATACGAGCAAGACCAAGATCTTCCACTATGCGCGATTCGACATCGCCGCGCTGTTCCACGCCTTCGGCGTGATGACGCAACCGGTCTTCTGCACCAAGATCGCCTCCCGCCTGACGCGCACCTATACCGACCGCCACGGGCTGAAGGACCTGACCAAGGAACTGATCGGCGTCGATATCTCCAAGCAGCAGCAATCCTCCGACTGGGCGGCCGAGACGCTCTCGCCGGCGCAGATCGAGTATGCGGCCTCCGACGTCCTCTACCTGCACGATCTGATGGGCGTGCTGCTCAAGCGCCTGGAGCGCGAGGAGCGGCTGGACCTGGCCAAGGCGAGCTTCGCCTATCTGCCCACGCGCGCGCGCCTCGACCTTCTGGGCTGGGACGCCGAGGACATCTTCTCGCACTCGGTCAATCGCGGATGAGGCCCGTTCCGCCCCGCGTCCGTCAAAGAATCGGAACCTGCGGGGCGCAGTCCATCGGCAGCAGCCCGGAGAGGCGCGGGTCGGGCGCGGTCTCGATCCGCCGTTCCACCGGCCGGAAGCCGGAGCGAAGGTAGAAGTCGAGCGCGCGCGGGTGGTCGAGCGTGTTGGTGTGCAGCCATACGCGCTCCACGCCGCGCGGGAATGCAAGCTCCAGCGCGCGGTTCATCAGCACGCGCGCAGCCCCGCTGCCGACGAGGCGGGGCGTGACGCCGAAATAGACGATCTCGCAGGCGCCCTTCTGGCGAAAGTCCAGCTCGAGGATGCCCTCCGCGCGGCCATCAAGGAAGAGGGCATGGAGCGAGACATCGGGATCGGCGAGGATCGCCGCCAACTCCGCCTGCGGCATCACGAGACGCGAATACCACAGATGCGGCGCGCCGACGCGGCGGTAGAGATCGAGATAGAAGGCGAGGGAGGGCGTCTCCACCGGTTCCACGCGCCAGCCGCCATCGGCGCGCTGGGGCCGGGGCGCGGGGCGCTCGCGCATCTCCAGAACCGTCACCACGGCGGCGATGGACCCGGCCGGCACGGCCGAGAAGCGGTTGTCCTGATGCTGCATCGTATCCTGCGCCATCCCTGTCGCCCTGCCTGATGGCCGCTGGTTTCCAGCTTTCGTGCCCTCCGCGCAAGGCCCCGGGCCGTCCATGGCAGGTGCTGCGGGAATTTCCTTCCTCGCCGAGCCCCGTGGAGCGAACAAGCGTTCCTTGCCTTCGGGGCGGCGAAGCTCCAAAACCCGGCGCAATGACAAAGATTCGAATGGAATGCCGGAGAGGCCGGCGCGGTTCGCCATGCTGACAACGCCCCAGACGTCGCCGGTCCTCGAAGGCCAGTCTCCCGCCGCCGAGCCGGTCATCCGGTTCATGGGCGTGGAGAAGCGCTTTCGCGCGCCCTCGGGCGGGCAGGACTTCGTGGCGCTGAACGGCATCGACCTCGATATTCCGGCGGGCTCGATCACCGGCATCATCGGGCGCTCAGGCGCGGGCAAATCGACCCTCGTGCGGCTCGTCAACGGGCTGGAGCGGCCGAGCGCGGGGCGCGTGGTCGTGGACGGCGTCGACGTGGCCCCGCTGGAGGAGCGGGCCCTGCGGGACGTGCGCCGGCGCGTCGGCATGATCTTCCAGCATTTCAACCTTCTCTCCTCGCGCACCGCCTTCGACAACGTGGCGCTGCCGCTGGAGATCGCGGGCGTCTCGCGCCGGGAGATCCGGGAAAGGGTCGCCCCGCTGCTCGACCTCGTGGGGCTGGCCGACAAGGCAGGCAACTATCCGGCCGAGCTTTCCGGCGGGCAGAAGCAGCGGGTGGGCATCGCGCGCGCGCTGGCCACGCGCCCCAAGGTGCTGCTCTCCGACGAGGCGACCTCGGCGCTCGATCCGGAAACCACGCGGCAGGTGCTCGCGCTCCTGAAGAAAGTCAACCGCGAACTCGGCCTCTCCATCATCCTCATCACCCACGAGATGCATGTGGTGCGCGAGATCGCCGGGCGCGTGGCCGTCATCGAGGCGGGCCGCATCGTCGAGGAGGGCGATACCTATTCGGTCTTCTCCCAGCCCCGGCATCCCACCACGAAGACCTTCCTCGAGGGCGTCACCGGCGTTCGCCTGCCGCAGTTCCTCACCGAGCGGATGGTGCAGGACGCGGCGGGGGCGAGGGAGGCGGTGCTCAAGATCGTCTTCACCGGCCCGACGGCCACCGACCCGATCCTCTTCGAGCTTGGGCGGTCGCTCGACCTGCGGGTGAACATCATGGCCGGCGCGGTGGAGGAGATCGACGAGCGGCCCTACGGCACGCTCGTGGTGACGCTCGACGCCGCGCGGCTGGAGGAGGCGCGCCGCTTCATCGAGGCACGGGGCCTGACGACGGAGGTGCTCGGACATGTCCGCTAACATGGTCTGGCTGATCTGGGCGGCGACGCTCGACACGCTCTTCATGGTCGCCGTCTCG
This sequence comes from Aureimonas populi, assembly GCF_017815515.1. Classification (NCBI taxonomy): domain Bacteria; kingdom Pseudomonadati; phylum Pseudomonadota; class Alphaproteobacteria; order Hyphomicrobiales; family Aurantimonadaceae; genus Aureimonas; species Aureimonas populi. The sequence continues at coordinate 133,152 of NZ_CP072611.1, read as the reverse complement.
GGGGCCATCGGCATCGCCCTCGGGGCGCCGCTCGGCGTGTTTCTGGCCACCTCGCGCAAGGGCGAGCTGTTCTCGGCCCCTTACGTGAACCGCCTGCTCGGGCTCGTGGTCAACGCGACCCGGTCCACGCCCTTCATCATCCTCGTCGTGGCGATCATTCCGTTCACGCGGCTCGTCACCGGCACCTCCATCGGCACGACGGCGGCCATCGTTCCGCTCACCGTCGCGACGATCCCCTTCGTCGCGCGGCTTGTCGAATCCTCCATCCGCGAGGTCGATCCCGGCCTGGTGGAGGCGGCGCGGGCCATGGGCGCGAGCCCGGCGCAGATCGTCTGGAAGGTGCTGGTGCCCGAGGCGCGGCCCTCCATCGTGCTCGGGCTGACGCTGACCATCGTTTCTCTCATCGGCTATTCGGCCATGGTGGGCGCGGTGGGCGGCGGGGGGCTGGGGGATCTGGGCATCCGCTACGGCTACCAGCGCTTCATGCCGGAGATGATGCTCGCCGTGGTCGTCGTCCTCATCGTCCTCGTCCAGATCGTGCAGACGAGCGGCGACCTCCTCGCCAGGCGCTTCGACAAGCGCTCCCGCAAGAATTGACCGATCCATTCGCCACGCAAAGGAAAACCGGATGCTTCTCAAATCCACCCTGCTCGCCGCCACTGTGCTGGGCCTCACGGCCACCGGCGCCCTCGCCGAGACGATCCGCATCGGCGTCACGCCCGGGCCGCACGCCCAGATCGTGGAAAAGGTGAAGGAACTGCTGGCCGATGACGGCGTGGAGCTGGAGATCCTCGAATTCTCCGACTACGTGGTGCCGAACCAGGCGCTGGCGGACGGCGATCTGAACGTCAACTCCTTTCAGCACCAGCCCTATCTCGACAACCAGGTGGCCGACCGGGGCTACGACATCGTCTCGGTCGCGCAGACGGTGAACTACCCGATGGGCGTCTATTCGCAGTCGCTTGCCTCGCTGGACGAGCTGGAGGACGGCGCGTCCATCGCCATCCCGAACGATCCGACCAATGGCGGGCGGGCGCTGCTGCTGCTCGAATCCCTCGGCCTGATCGAGATCGACGATTCGGTCGGCCTTCGCGCCACGCCGCTCGATATCGAGACGAACGAGAAGAACCTGCGGATCGTGGAACTGGACGCCGCGCAGCTTCCCCGCTCGCTGGCCGACGTGGCGGCCGCGGCGATCAACACCAACTACGCGCTGGAGGCGGGCCTCGACCCGCAGGAGGACGCGATCGCCCGCGAGGAGGCGCAGAGCCCCTATGTGAACGTCATCGCCGTGCGTTCGGAAGATGCGGAGGCCGAGTGGCTGAAGAGCCTGATCGCGGCCTATCACAGCGACGAGGTGAAGGCCTTCGTGGAGGAGACCTTCAAGGGCTCCGTCATCGCCGCCTGGTAAGGCCGGGACGCGCGAAAAAGGCCGGTGGAGCGATCCGCCGGCCTTTTTTCAGGTCAGTGCCAGGGCCACGGCGGCCTCGACCGATCGCGGAATCATCGATCCGTGGGTCTCGCCGGCATAGACCTCATGGCCAACCTTGAGGGCAGGATCGTCCCTCAGGGCCCCGGCCATTTCGGCCCCGCCCGGCCCGCTGCGCCTTACGTCGAGCAAGGGCCGGCCGGTGGGCGCCGGGCGTTCCCCGGCGGTGACGATGGAAAGACGGCGCGCCATTTCGCTGCCGCCCGCTTTGCGGAAGGCCTCCAGTTCCCGCATCAGCCCGTAATCGTTCCACCACACGGATGGGTCGGCGGAGAGGATGCGCGCGAAGAGGGGGCTGTGGGCGAACACCATGTGAAGCGCGAAATGGCCGCCCAGCGAATGGCCGAACAGGGTCCGCCGGCCGGCGGCGACCTCATGGTCGCGCTCGGCGATGCCGACCGAAGCGGCGAGGACGCCTGCGAAGAAATCACGGCCGCCGGTCTCGCGCGCCGGCCCGCCCGGAGGGGCGGGCACGGCTTCGGGCGGCGTGGGTGGCGTGAAATCGAGGAAGCGGCGGCGGATGATCTCCTCTCCATCCACGACAGGATAGCCGAGGCCGACCAGAAGCAGCGGCCGGTCAGCTCTCAGCGCCGCCTCACGGGCGAGCGGGAACGTGCGGTTGCCGTCGAGGAGATAGAGGGCCGCGAGCGGCCCCTCGCCGCCCATGCGCTCGATGAACAGCCGGTAGTCGTGCGGCGCGCCGGCCGGCTTCAGGTCCCGCGTGATCGTTTGCGCGCTTGCGGGCGCGAGCGGCAGGGAGGCCGCCAGACCCAAACCGAGGGCAAGGGCATGGCGGCGCGTGAGTGGCTCAGTCATAGCGGATGGGCACGGTGAGCGAGATCGACCTGCCGCCCGGCGGGGCGGGGAAGGGGCTGGCGCGCTGCACGAGCTGGAGGGCGGCCTGATCGAGATTCGCATTGCCGCTGGAACGCGCCAGGCGCACGCCGCTGGCCGCGCCCGAGCCGGAGATGGTGAAGGCCACCTGCACCGTTCCACGCCCTCCGCCGCGCGGCGGGCGCTTGAAGCGGTTCAGCCGGGCCTGCACCTGCTGCTGCCAGCGCGCGGGCGAGACGGAGGAGCTGCTGGCGCCCTGCGAGGCCTGGCGCGACTGCTGCCCCTGCGAGGCGGCCGAAGGGGCGGGCGCTTGCCTGCGCTGTTGCTGCTGCCGGGGCGGTGTCGCCTCCTGGCGGCGGGGCTGCTCGCGCCGGGTCTCCTGCCGGCGCGGCTCCTCGCGCTGTGCCTGGCGGCGCGGCGGCGGGGTGGGGCGGATGGTGGGAACCGGCACGTTGATGACGGCCTCCGCCTCCGCAGGCGGCTCGGGTATCTCCTCGGGAGCGGGTTCCGGCTCCGGCTCGGGAAGCGGTTCCTCGATCTGGGGTTCGGGTTCCACGATCTCCGGTTCCGGCTCCGGCAGCGGAGGGGGCTCCACCGGCTCGGGCACAGGCTCAGGCTCGGGTGGAGGAGGCTCGTCGGGCACAGGCTCCGGTTCGGGCTGCGGTTCGGGCGCGGCCTCGTCGGGCGCGTCCTCCACCAGCTCCTCGCCCTCCGGCGCGTCCACCGAGGCGATGGCCGGCGCGGCGGCCGGGGGCGCCAGGTCGATGAGGATCGGCGCCTGCTCGACGCCGGCGGGTGGCGGTGCCTCCGGCGTCACGTTCATCAGCGCCATGGCCCCGGCGGAATACATGGCCGCGACCAGCCCGACGGCCGTCGTCCAGCGCAGCGCCGCAAGGCCGACCGATCTGTCGTCAGGCCGAGGATTCACACCGTGCCCGGCCACCGGATCAAGGTGTCCCGGTGGTGGGCGCCGCCGGGGCGGCCGCGGCCTGCTGGGCGGCGGCGGCCGGGTCCTCGACGCCGACCAGCGCGATCTTGAGGTAGCCGGCGCGGCGCAGCTCGTTCATCACACCCATCAGGTCGCCATAGGCCACCACCTCGTCGGCACGCAGGAAGATGCGCTGCTCGCGGTCGCCCTGGGTGCGCGCGTCCAGCGCGGCCTGGAGCGTCTGGGGCGCCAGCCGCTCCTCGCCCAGCGAGATGGAGAGGTCGTCCTGCACGGTGAGGTAGATCGGCTCGTCGGGCCGCTCCTGCGGCACCGCGTTGGAAACCGGCAGGTCGACCGGCACGTCCACGGTGGAAAGCGGGGCGGCGACCATGAAGACGATGAGCAGGACCAGCACCACGTCGATGAACGGCGTGACGTTGATCTCCGACATCTCGTCGCCGCCCTCGGCGTCGCTGTCCTTGAGATTGACGGCCATGGCTCCTACTCCGCCGGCGCGTGGTGCGGGGCGTAGCCCGCGGCGTTGCGGTCGAGATCGCGCGACAGATGCCGCATCACCAGCGCCGAGCCATCGGCCAGGACGGCGCGATAGCCGGCGATGGAGCGGGAGAAGGCGTTGTAGATGATGACGGCGGGAATGGCCGCGACCAGGCCGATGCCGGTGGCCAGCAGCGCCTCGGCGATGCCCGGCGCCACCACCGCCAGATTGGTGGTGTTGGATTCGGAGATGGCGATGAAGGAGTTCATGATGCCCCAGACGGTGCCGAACAGGCCGACGAAGGGCGAGACCGAGCCGATGGTCGCCAGGAGGCCCGTGCCCCGGTTCATGGACCGGCCGGCGCGCGCCTCGATGCGCGACAGCGCGATGGCCGTGCGCTCCTTGACGCCCTCGGCGGACAGGTTGCCGGAGCGCTCGGCCTCCTCGGCGGCCGTGGCGGCCAGCGCGGCGACGGGGCCGCGCCAGCGGCGGCGGCCGTTGCCGTTCAGCGCGTTGTCAAGCGTCTGCGCCCGCTCCAGCCGGGCGACGCCGGAGCGGGCGCGCCGCTTGGCGAAGGACAGCTCCATGGCCTTGGCGAAGGCGATGATCCAGGTGACGAAGGATGCGAGGACGAGGCCGATCATCACCGCCTTCACCACCCAGTCGGCGGCCATGTACATGCCCCAGGGCGTCAGGTCGTGGGGCAGCGTCTCGTCGCGCCCGTCCACCTCGGCAAGCGGCAGCGGCTCGCCTGCCGGCGCGGGATCGGCCGGCTCGGCCGGTGCCGTCACCGCCGGTCCGGTGCCTTCCCCGATCGGGGCCTGTGCCGGGGGCGCGGGGGGGGGCGGCGTTGCCGGGGCGGGCTCGACGGCGGTTCCGGCTTCCGGGGCGGCCGGGCTCGCTGGCGCCGGGGCGGCAGGCTCCGCGGGAGCAGGGGCAAGGCCGGGCGCCGGAGCCTCGGGGGCGGTCTGCGCCGGCGCAGGCTGCGCTTGCTGCGCCTGCGTCGGCGCGGCGGGCGGCGTTTCCTGCGCGCCGGCCGGCGCGATGAGGGCCAGGGCGGCGAGGGCGGCGAGGAGGCCGGTGCGGTGGGCCGGGCGGATCGTCATCGGCGACTCGTTTCTTCCAATCGTCGGAGCGAGAATTCACTCTTTCGCGGGGGCTCCGCGCAGCCGGGCTGCGGGTGTGTGCGAAGACCTCTAGGGAGGAGGCGCCATCTCGCGGGCTGGGCAAGCGCGGCGTCCCCGTCAGGCTGTAACGAAACATGACTTTTGAAGTCAACTTCCTCAGCTTGGCACAAGGGGGTTTTTCAAAGAAAAAGACCGGCGCGCGCTGTCTCTGCCCCTCTTTTGGAATGGTTCTACTTCGAGTCTGCTTGCCGGTTCCCCTTCGGGAAGCGTGTCAGGCTTGTTCCGCGTCGCGCCCGCCCGCCCGGAGCGACCAGACCGCGCGCGGAATGCGCTCGAGATTCGCCTCGAACTGCCGCGTGCATTCCTCCCAGGAAAAGGTTTGGGCGAAGGCGCGGCATCCGCCCCTGTCGATCCCCAGCGCGGCAAGGGCGGCCTGGCGCAAATCCTCGCCCAGCGCCGCGTGCGGCGCGTCACCCAGTATGTCCAGCGGCCCGGGAACGGGGAAGGCTGCCACCGGCGTGCCGCAGGCCAGCGCCTCCAGCACGACCAGCCCGAAGGTCTCGAAGCGCGAGGGGAAGACGAAGACGTCGGCCGCCGACAGGTGCCGGGGCAGGTCCTCGCCGGTGCGGTAGCCAAGGAAATGGGCCGCCGGATAGGATTTCTTCAACGCCGCGGCCGCCGGCCCGTCGCCCACCACCACCTTGGAGCCCGGCAGTTCGAGATCGAGAAAGGCCTCGAGGTTCTTCTCGGACGAGACGCGGCCCAGATACATGAAGATCGGGCGCGGCAGGCCGAGGAAGTCGGCGTCGAAGCGCGGCTCGTCGCGCATCGGGCGGAAGGATTGCGTGTCCACCGCCCGGCCCCAGCGGCGGATGGGGCCGAAGCCGCGCCGGGAGAGCCCCTCCTCCAGCGTCCTCGTCTGCACCATGATGGCCGCACCGGCGGAATGGAACCAGCGCTGCGCCGCATAGGCCAGATCGACGCCCCCGCCGATCCGCTTCTCGAAATAGTCGCCGAATCGCGTGTGGAAGGAGGTGGTGAAGGGGATGGCGTGCTTGAGGCAGTAGCGCCGCGCGGCCAGCCCGATCGGACCTTCCACCGGCACGTGGATGGCGTCCGGCGCGAAGTCGCCGATCATGCGCGAGAGCGCGCGGCCCGGCGCGAGGGCAAGCCGCACTTCCCTGTAGCCGGGGGCCGGAATGGTGCGGAAACGCTCGGGGCCGATCACCTCCACCACGTGCCCGCGGGCACGCAGAATCTCCGCCGTTGTCTCGAAAACGCGCACCACGCCGTTGATCTGGGGGTGCCATGCGTCGCTGGCGATGAGAATTCGCATCGCCTGTGGCTGGAAAATGGAGGCGCTTGTGCTCATTTCACCTTCGCCGACAAAATGTCATCGCGATAACGTGATCGAGGCATAGAGCAGCGGCACGATGCGAACAACGGAACGCGGACGATCATGAACATCATCATTCTGGGGGGCGACGGCTTTTGTGGATGGGCCACCTCCCTCCATCTCTCCGCGCTCGGCCATGACGTGACCATCGTGGACAATCTGGTCCGCCGGCGCACCGACGAGGAGCTGGGCGCGGCGAGCCTCACCCCCATCCGCCCCATCGAGGAGCGGCTGGAGGCCTGGCGCGAGACCCGCAACACGCCCATCGACTTCGTTCCGATCGACGTCGCGAAGGACTATGACGCGCTGGAGGGGCTGCTCGCCCGCAAGCAGCCCGACGCCATCGTGCACTTCGCCGAGCAGCGGGCGGCGCCCTATTCGATGAAGTCCCCCTGGCACAAGCGCTACACGGTGGACAACAACGTCAACGCCACCTCCGCACTCCTCTGCGCCATGGTGGAGGCGGCGCCGGACGCGCATCTGGTGCATCTGGGCACCATGGGCGTCTACGGCTACGGCAAGACGAAGGGGATGATGATCCCGGAGGGCTATATCGACGCGACGCTGCGCTCGGGCGGCGAGGAGGCCAATGTCGAAATCCTCTATCCGGTGGATCCGGGGTCGATCTACCACATGACCAAGACGCTCGATCAGCTTCTCTTCGCGTACTACGCCAAGAATGACGGCCTGCGGATCACCGATCTGCACCAGGGCATCGTCTGGGGCACCTCGACGCGCGAGACCGACCTCGACGAGCGCCTCGTCAACCGCTTCGACTATGATGGGGACTACGGCACGGTCCTCAACCGCTTTCTCATGCAGGCCGCCATCGGGCATCCGCTGACGGTTCACGGGACGGGCGGCCAGACGCGGGCCTTCATCCACATCCGCGACACGGTGCGCTGCATCGAGCTGGCGCTGGGCTCCGGCCCGGCGCGGGGCGAGCGGGTGCGCATCCTGAACCAGATGACGGAGACGCACCGGGTGCGTGACCTGGCGCAGCTGATCTCGCAGAAGACCGGCGTGCCGGTGGAGTTCATGGACAACCCGCGCAAGGAAGCGCCGGAAAACGAGCTGGTGGTGGCCAACGACACGCTCCTCAAGCTCGGACTTGAGCCGACGCGCCTTTCGGAGGGCCTTTTGGACGAGGTGGTGAACGTGGCAGCGCGCTATCGCGACCGCTGCGATCCGAGCCGTATCGTCTGCTCCAGCCGCTGGGTGCGGCCGGAGCCGGCCAGCATCGCGGCCGAGTAGGAGGAAAGGGGCCGCCTTCGCGGCCCCTTTTCCGCTCAGCCCCCGGCGCGCGCGCGCGCCTTCTTTTCCAGCCGGCGGCGGTGCAGGACGGGCTCGGTGTAGCCGTTCGGCTGCTCGCGCCCCTTGAGGACGAGGTCGAGCGCGGCGTGGAAGGCGATGGAGGCCTCGAAATCGTCCGCCATGCGCTCGTAGGAGGGGTCGGCGGCGTTCTGCCCGTCCACCACCCTGGCCATGCGCCGCATTGTCTCGACGACCTGATCCTCGCTCACCACGCCGTGGCGCAGCCAGTTGGCGATGTGCTGGGAGGAGATGCGGCAGGTGGCGCGGTCCTCCATCAGGCCGACATCGTTGATGTCGGGCACCTTGGAGCAGCCGATGCCGGCGTCCACCCAGCGCACGACATAGCCGAGAATGCCCTGCGCGTTGTTGTCGAGCTCGGCCTGCACGTCCTGCGGCGTCCAGTTCGGCCGCGTGGCGACGGGGATGGTGAGGATGTCCGACAGGCTGGCGCGCGTGCGCCCGGCGATCTCGGCCTGCCGCTCGGCCACCGAGATGCGGTGGTAATGCGTGGCATGGAGCGTGGCGGCGGTGGGGGAGGGCACCCAGGCCGTGTTGGCGCCGGCCTGCGGGTGGCCGATCTTCTGCTCCAGCATCGCGGCCATCATGTCGGGCATGGCCCACATGCCCTTGCCGATCTGCGCCTGCCCCTTCAGCCCGCAGGCCAGGCCCACGTCGACATTGCGGTCCTCATAGGCCTTGATCCAGGTCGAGGCCTTCATGTCGCCCTTGCGGATCATCGGGCCGAGTTCCATCGAGGTGTGCATCTCGTCGCCGGTGCGGTCGAGGAAGCCGGTGTTGATGAAGACGACGCGGTGGCGGGCCTGCCGGATGCATTCGGCAAGGTTCACCGTGGTGCGGCGCTCCTCGTCCATGATGCCCATCTTGATCGTGTTCTCGGCAAGGCCGAGGGCGCGCTCCACGCGGGCGAAGGTCTCGTTCGCGAAGGCGACCTCGTCCGGCCCGTGCATCTTCGGCTTGACGATGTAGATGGAGCCGGCGCGGGAGTTCTTGTCCCCCTCCACCTTGTTGAGGTCGTGCATGGCGATGAGGGAGGTGAACAGGGCGTCCATGAGCCCTTCGGGCGCTTCGGAGCCGTCCTTCAGGCGCACCGCCGGGTTCGTCATCAGGTGCCCGACATTGCGCACCAGCATCAGCGAGCGGCCCGGCAGGGCGAGGGGCCGTCCGTCCGGCGCGGTGTATTCACGGTCGGGGTTCAGCCGCCGCGTCAGCGTCTTGCCGCCCTTCTCGAACGTGTCGGCGAGGTCGCCCTTCATCAGGCCGAGCCAGTTGCGATAGACGAGGACCTTGTCCTCGGCATCGACGGCGGCGACCGAATCCTCGCAGTCCTGGATGGTGGTGAGCGCCGATTCGAGGATCACGTCCGAGATGCCCGCCTTGTCGGTCGAGCCGATGGGCGAGGAGCGGTCGATCACCAGCTCGGCATGGAGCCCGTTGGTGCGCAGGAGCACGCTGGTGGGCGCGGAAGGCTCGCCCCGGTAGCCGGCGAACTGGGCCGGGTCGGCCAGCGGAATGCGGCGTCCGCCCTCGATTGCGATGTCGAGCCGGCCGTTCTCCACCGCAAAGCCCGTGACATCGGCCCAGGACGTGCCGTTCAGCGGCGCGGAGGCGTCCAGGAACTCGCGCGCCCAGGCGATGACCCTGGCGCCGCGCGCCGGGTTGTAGCCCTTGCCCTTCGCCGCGCCGCCGTCCTCGGAAATCGCGTCCGTGCCGTAGAGCGCATCGTAGAGCGAGCCCCAGCGGGCGTTGGCCGCGTTCAGCGCGTAGCGCGCATTCGTCACCGGCACCACGAGCTGGGGTCCGGCGATGGAGGCGATCTCGGGATCGACATTGGCGGTCTCGACCGAGAAGGCCGGGCCCCCATCCACGAGATAGCCGATCTCGCGCAGGAACGCCTCCACCTCGGCTCCGTCCACCGCCCGGCCCTGCCGCTCGGCGTTCCACGCGTCGATACGCGCCTGCAATTCGTCGCGAACGGCCAGCAGCTCCCGGTTCCTGGGCGCCAGCTCGTGCAGGAGGTCCGACAGCGCCTTCCAGAAGGCGTCCGGCTCGATCCCCGTGCCGGGCAGCGCCTCGTTCTCCGTGAAGGCCTTCAGTTCGGGCGCGATCGCCAGCCCGTGGATCTCGATATGGTCGTTCATCGCCAGTCCCCTCCGCATGATGGTGAGAAGGGGGAATCGGACATGCGCGCCCTCCTGTCAAATGCGCGACACGCAAACCGTGGATGGTGGCGCCGCCGCCTTGACTTTGGTCAGCGCCCGACGTGCAAATGAAAGCAACGGGGGAGGGCGCGCATGTCCGTTCCGGCCAGCTCGAGGATGACGATGACGAACAGAACCCTTGCCGCCGCTCTTTCCGCCCTGCTTGCGGGCGTGGCGCTGCCCGCGCAGGCCTTCGAGCTGACGATCCTGCATACGAACGACGTTCACGACCGTTTCGAGCCGATCAACGCCTCCGATTCCGCCTGCTCGCAGGAGCAGGCCGCCGCAAACGAGTGCTTCGGAGGCGTGGCGCGGCTGGCCACCGCACTGTCGCAGCGCACGGCGGCGGCGGCCAATCCGCTGGTGCTCGATGCGGGCGACTGGTTCCAGGGCACGCTGTTCTTCACCCAGTACGGCGGCGAGGCGGCCGCCGAGATGATCAACCGGCTCGGCTACCATGCGATGGCGGTCGGCAACCACGAGTTCGACAACGGCCCGGCCGATCTCGAAGCCTTCGCGAACGCGCTGGATATCCCTCTGCTCGGCGCCAATATCGACCCGGCCAACGAGCCGGCGCTGGCCGACGGGTCGATCGAAGGCTCCACCATCGTCGAGGTGGGCGGGGAGCGGATCGGCGTGATCGGCGTCGTGGCCGAGGATACGCCCGAGCTGGCCACCACCGGCGAGGTCGCCTTCGAGCGCCCCGCCGTGGCCATCCGGCGCGAGGTGGAGCGCCTGGAGGGGGAGGGCGTCAACAAGATCGTGCTCCTCTCCCATGTCGGCTACGAGTTGGACAAGCGGCTCGCCGCCGAGATCGAGGGCATCGACGTGATCGTCGGCGGCCACTCCCAAACGCTTCTGTCGAACGACGACGAGGATGCCGGCGGCGCCTACCCGACCATGGTCGCGGGGCCCTCGGGCGCCGAGGTGCCTATCGTGCAGGCCTATTCCTATACGAAGTATCTGGGCGAGCTGACCGTGACCTTCGACGAGGAGGGCGTCGTCACCGCCGCCTCGGGCGACCCTATCCTGCTCGACGCCTCCTTCGACGAGGACCCCGAGATCGTCGCGCGCGTCGTCGAACTCGCCGAGCCGCTGGAGGAGATCCGGGCCCGCGTCGTCGCCTCCGCCGCCGGCCCGATCGACGGCTCGCGCGAGACCTGCCGCATCCAGGAGTGCGAGATGGGCAACCTCGTGGCGGACGCCATGCTGGAGCGCACGCAGGGGCAGGGCGTGCAGGTCGTCATCATCAACGGCGGCGGGCTGCGCGCCTCCATCGACGAGGGCGAGGTGACGCAGGGCGAAATCCTCACGGTCCTGCCCTTCCTCAACACGCTCTCCACCTTCGAGGTCTCGGGCGCCGACCTCGTGGCGGCGCTGGAGAACGGTGTCGGACAGGTGGAGGACGGCGCGGGCCGGTTCCCGCAGGTCGCCGGCCTCCAGTACGAGTGGACGCGCGCCGCCGAGCCGGGCAGCCGCATCCGCGAGGTGCGCGTGAAGGACGGCGAGGAATGGGTCGCCATCGACCCGGCCGCGACCTATCTCGTGGCCTCCAACAACTTCATGCGCAATGGCGGCGACGGCTACGACAGCTTCGTCACCGCCGACAATGCCTATGATTTCGGGCCCACCATCGACACGGTCGTGGTGGAGTATCTGGCCGCGCACTCGGGCGGTTACGAGCCCTATACGGACGGGCGCATCACCGAGGTCGAATAGGCCCAGCCGGCGCGGGAAACGGAACGCCCGCCATGGCGCGGGCGTTCGAGCGGTATCCTCCCTCCATGCCAGGGGCCGCTCATGCCGTCGCTCTACCAGAAGATCGCCCGCCGACCCGTCGCCTACGATCCGGCCTTCGAGGTGGAGGAGGAGAACGAGGCGCGGACGGCCGAGGCGTTGCGCGAGGAAATGCGCCGGATCGTCGAGATCACCTCGACCGATTACGGCCATGCGGTGCGCAGCGTCCACGCCAAGGCCCACGGCCTTCTGGTCGGCGAGTTCGAGGTGCTGGGCGGCCTGTGCGCGGAGTTGCGCCAAGGCCTGTTCTCGCAAGCGCGGACCTACCCCGTCATCCTGCGCTTCTCGACCAATCCGGGTGACCTTCTGGACGATTCCGTCACCACGCCGCGCGGCCTTGCGATCAAGGTGGTGGGCGTGGAGGGCGAGCGCCTGCCGGGAGCGGAGGGCGAGCGGACGCAGGACTTCGTCACAGTCAACGGCCCGGCTTTCGTGGCGCCCACCGCAGCGGCCTTCCTGAAGAACCTCAAGCTGCTCTCCCGCACGACGGACCAGCCGCAAATCCTGAAGAAGGTGCTTTCGGCCGCGTTGCGCGGGGCGGAAAGCACGCTGGAGGCCGTGGGCGGGGAAAGCGCGACGTTGAAGGCGCTCGGCGGCCATCCCGATACGCATATCCTTGGGGAGACCTTCTTCACGCAGGCGCCGATCCTCTTCGGCCGCTACATGGCCAAGCTGACCGTTGTCCCTGTTTCGCCCGGCCTCAAGGCGCTCAAGGATGCACCTGTCCATTCCATGGGGCGCCCGGACGCGCTGCGCGAGGCGGTGCAGGCGTTTTTCGAGCGCGGGGAGGGTGTCTGGGAGGTGCGCGCCCAGCTCCTCACCGATCCGAAGACCATGCCGCTGGAGGACGCGTCGGTGGTCTGGCCGCAAACGGGGAGCCCCTATCTGCCGGTGGCGCGCATCCGCGTGGCGAGCCAGGACTCGTGGAGCGAGGAGCGCGCCCGCAAACTCGACGACGGCTTGGCTTTCTCGCCCTGGCACACGCTGGCCGCCCATCGCCCGCTCGGCTCCATCATGCGCGTGCGCAAGCCCTCTTACGAAATGTCGGCCGCCTTCCGGGGGCGCTTCAACGGCTGCCCGATCCATGAGCCGGCCCGGCGCGAGGATATCGGCGTCTGATGGTCTATGATCTCTATTACTGGGCCGAAATCCCGGGGCGCGGCGAGTTTCCCCGCCTCGTGCTGGAGGCGGCCGGCGCGCCCTATCGCGACGTTGTGCGCCTGCCGGAGGAGGAGGGCGGGGGCATGGCGGCGATGAGCGCGTTCCAGGAGGGGCGCGGGCCGCATATACCCTTCGCGCCGCCCTTCCTGGTGGACGGCGATACGGTCGTTTCGCAGGCAGGCGTCATCGCGGCCTATCTCGGCGAGAAGCTGGGGCTGGCGCCGGAGAGCGAGGCGGACCGGCAGTTCGCTCGCTCCATCGCGCTGACGACGGCCGACGCGGTGGCCGAGGCGCACGACGTGCACCACCCGGTCGGCATCGGGCTTTATTACGAAGACCAGAAGCCCGAGGCACGCCGACGCGCGGCGGAATTCCGCGAGGAGCGGATGGTCAAGTTCCTGCGATGGTACGAGAAGCTGATCGAGGCGAACGGCTCCGGCTATCTCGCGGGGCGGCGCCTCACCTATGCCGATCTCGGCCTGTTCCAGCTCGTGGAAGGCCTGCGCTACGCCTTCCCGAAGCGGATGCGGGTGATCGAGGGCGATTATCCAGGCGTGCGCGCGCTCGTGGAGACAGTGCGCGTGCAGGAAAAGATCGCGGCCTATCTGAAGAGCGACCGGCGCCTGCCCTTCAACGAGAACGGCATTTTCCGGCATTATCGCGAGCTGGACGGCGAATAGGAAAGGCCCCGGCGGTTTCTCCGCCGGGGCCTTGCGCGTCCTATTGCGCGAGGCGCGAGGCGAAGAGGGCCAGGGCCTGCTGGTAGACGCCGGCGCGGTTCCAGTCGCGCAGCCGCGCGAAGTTGGGCTGGCCCTCCATGTAGCCGGCGCCCGGCTGCCAGCCGTGCTGGCGCAGGAAGTTGGCGGTGGAGGCCAGAACGTCGGCGCGCGAGCGGATGAGGTCGCGCCGCCCGTCGCCGTCGCCATCCACCGCGTAGCGCAGATAGTTGGAGGCGAGGAACTGGGTCTGCCCGATCTCTCCGGCCCAGGCGCCCACCATGTCCTGCGCGCGCTTGTCGCCCCGGTCGACGATCTGGAGCGCGGCGAACAGCTCGTTGGTGAAGAAGTCCGATCGCCGGCAGTCGTAGGCGAGCGTGGCTAGCGAGCGGAAGATGTTCATGTTGCCGGAATTGGCGCCGAAGCCCGTCTCCATGCCCCAGATGGCGACCAGGATCTCGCGCGGCACGCCGTACTGGCTTTCCACGCGGTCGAGGATCTGGCGGTTTTCGGCCATGATGCGCTTGCCGCGCTGCACGAAGGAGGCGGGCGCGCGGCGCTCCATGAACTCGTCCAGCGACAGGCGGAAGGAGCGCTGGTTGCGGTCGAGACGGATGACCTCCGAATTGTAGGTCACGCCCCCGAGCGCGGTGTTGATCGTGTTCTGCGAAATCCCGGCGCTGGCGGCGGTTCCCTTGAAACCCTCGAGCCACGGGCCGAAGCCCGAGGCCGTGTCCCCGCAGCTCTGCGCAAGAGCCGGCACGGCGCCGAAGAGAAGGGCTCCCGCGACGAGCGCGCCTCGCCCCAGCCTGGCAATCATCTGCATGTTTCACTCCTCGAAGACGGCCGGCCTGCCCGTGGAAGGTGCATGCGGCCGGAGAAAACGCCACTATCGCTGCTAATCGAAACCAAAAGGTTTGCGAACCGGGCGCCGGGCTCACGCTTTCGCCAGCCGCCCGTGAGGGATGTCAGTCGTCCAGCCCCGCGCGTGCGGCCCAGCCCGGGATCTCGCCCGCCGTCACGCCGAACAGCAGCATGACCAGCCAGTAGGCGAAGGTGGAGATCACCACCATGGCCACGATGTTCAGCCAGAAGCCGTTGCGCGCCATCTGCGGCAGGCTGACATGGCCTGAGCCGAAGACCAGCGCGTTGGGGGGCGTGGCGACGGGCAGCATGAAGGCCATGGCGGCGGCGAAGGTGGCGGGGATCGCCAGGATCAGCGGGTTCTCTCCAAGGCTGATGGCCAGCGCGGCCACCAGCGGCACGAAGGCGGCCGCGGTGGCGGTGTTGGAGATGAACTCGGTGAGGAAGAGCACCACCACCACCACCAGCGCGACCACGGCCAAGAGGGGCAGACCCCTGGCGGCATCGCCGAGAAGCGAGCCGATCCATGTGTCGAGCCCGGTGCCCGTCACCGCCGCCGCGAGGCTCAGGCCCCCGCCGAACAGGATCAGCACGCCCCAGGGCAGGCCCATGGCCGTGTTCCAGTCCATCAGCGCCCCGCCCTTCGGCTCGCCGGAAGGCACCGAGAACAGCACCAGGGCGGCCAGGATGGCGATGGAGGAATCGGACAGGCCGGGAATGTAATCGTCGAGGATGGTGCGGAAGATCCAGGCCGTGGCGGTGACGAGGAAGACGATCCCGACGCGCACCTCCGCCGGCCGCCAGGGGCCGAGCTTGGACAGCTCGTCGCGGATGAGCTCGCCCGCACCCTCGATCTCCACGCGAGGCAGGCGGATGGCGAAGCGAGTGAGCAGCAGCCAGCACAGCACCAGCATCACCGCGGCCACCGGCACGCCGATGCTCATCCAGCGCGCGAAGCCGATATCGTAGCCATAGGTCTGGTTGAGAAGGCCGGCCAGAAGCGCGTTGGGCGGGGTGCCGATCAGCGTGGTGATGCCGCCGATGGAGGCGGCATAGGCCACGGACAGCAGCAGGGCCAGGGAGAACCGCCGGCCGTCCGCGCCATCATTGCCCAGGAGGCCGGCGACCGAGAGCGCCACGGGCAGCATCATCACCGCCGTCGCCGTGTTCGATACCCACATGGAGCAGAAGGCGGTGGCGGCCATGAAGCCGGCGACGACGCGATGCTGCTGCGTGCCGGTGCGGGCCACGATGTTGAGCGCGATGCGGCGATGGAGGTTGGAGCGCTCCATCGCCAGCGCCAGCACGAAGCCGCCCATGAAAAGGAAGATGACCGGGTCGCCATAGGGCGCCGTGGCGGCGCCGATGGGCGAAACGTTCAGCATGGGAAGCGCGGCGATGGGGACGAGCGCGGTGACGGGCACCGGAATCGCCTCGCTGATCCACCATGCGATCATCAGGACGGCCGTGGCGACGACGCGCCAGCCTTCCGGAGAGAGGCCGGGGGGAGGCGGCAGCAGGAGGACGAGGGCAAAGAGGGCAAGGCCGCCGAAGATCGGCAGGGGCTTCCAAGGCAGGCTCGGTGCCTCGGTCTCCTTGCGTTTCGTCTGTGCTGCTTCGGCCATGCTCACTCCCGTCCGAGTTGCCGGAACGCCGCTCCCGCCCCGCCGGGCGGGGTGTGAAAGCGGCGGCCGGCAATGTTCCTTTGGGTGGCCGATGGCCGCTCGCCGTGCGTTCGTCAACCCCGCCGTGTCATGAAAAAGGGCCGGGCGCTTCCCCCGAAGCACCCGGCCCGCGCGGTTCCCCCGCTTTCAACTGTCAGCTGACGGCGCGTTTGGACTCCAGCGTTTCGCCCGGTTGCAGGACGATGACGCGCGCGTTCAAGGGCACGCGATCGTGAAGATCCATCACGTCCTGGTTCAGGAGGCGGATGCAGCCGGAAGAGACGGACTTGCCGATCGACCACCATTCCGGCGTGCCGTGCAGGCGGTAGAGCGTGTCCTTGTTGCCCTGCCAGAGATAGAGGGCGCGCGAACCCAGCGGGTTCATCAGGCCCGGATTCATGCCCACCTCGTTGCCGTAGGGTGCCAGTTCAGGCCGGCGCTCGATCATCTCCTTGGGCGGAAACCATTTGGGCCAGTGCTGCTTGTCGCGCACATAGGCCTCGCCGGACCATTCGAAGCCGGCCTTGCCGATGCCGATGCCGTAGCGCATCGCCGTGCCGCGCGGCTCGATGACATAGAGGAAGTGGTCGTTGGTATCGACCACCACCGTTCCGGGCTCGAAGCCGCGCCCGTCATAGACGACGCGCTGGCGCAGGAACCTGGGCTCGATCCGCTCCACCGGGATGGCCGGCAGGTTGAAGCCGCCATCCTGGACCGCCGCATAGGCCGTCAGCTCCACCGGCCCGAGGGGCCCGCCCGCCAGCATCGGCGCGGCCTCGCCCGAGAAGGCGGTGGCCACGGCCGCATCGGTGGCCCGGCTGGCCTGGTTCTGATGGGTGTTGCAGCCGGCCAGCAGCATGCCGGAGGCCAGGAGGGCGAAAGGGAGAATCTTGGATGCGAGGGTCATGGGTATCCAGCGGCCGAGGGGCAAGCGACGCGGAAGCAGGACGACGCGCGGCGCCAAAACCCTTGAAGTCTCATGAAGCGTCGTAAGCGGAGCTCTTCCGCCTGACAACGCCGCCCATCAAAGCAGGCGAGGGTTAAGATGTGCTTGTTGCCGCAAGGGCACAGTTGACGCCGCCTTCGCGCGCGACATCTCGTGCATCGAACGAGGGACCGGTTCCGGCATCGAGGATTTCGGCATGAATATCGGTGAGGCGTCGCGGCGCTCCGGCCTGCCGCCCAAGACGATTCGCTATTACGAGGAGATCGGGCTCATCCGCCCGGCGCGCGCGCGCAACGGCTATCGCGACTATGGGGAGCGGGACATCCATCTGTTGCGCTTCCTGCAACGCTCGCGCTCGCTCGGTTTCTCCATCGAGGAGGCGCGCAAGCTCCTGTCGCTCTACGGCGACGAGAACCGCCACTCCAAGGATGTGCGGCACCTGGCGGCGCGCCGGATCGGCGAGATCGAGCGCAAGATCGCGGAGCTGGAATCGCTGAAGAAGGCACTCGGCGAGCTGACGGAGGCCTGCGCGGGCGGGCAGGGCCCCGATTGCCCGATCCTGGACGAGATCGCGGGGGAGAGCGCCAGGGTGGCGCGCCCGGCGCATTGAGAACGAAACGAGGCCAAAGCGCTTGATCGAACCCGGCGCATGGCGTTAACCATGCCCCCATGCCGATCGTTTCGCCCCACAGGTTCGAGCCTCTCATCGACGGACGCCAGTCCGAGCGCGCCATGCTGGTTCGCCGGGGCGTCCAGCGCCTGATGATCGAGCACCGCGTGTCGCTCCTGCCGGAGATACCGCTCGTCTCGGGCCGAAGGGCCGATCTGCTCTGCCTTTCTGAGAAGGGTGAATTCTCCATCGTGGAGATCAAGACCTCCGTGGAGGACTTTCGCTGCGACCGAAAATGGCCGGACTACCGCCTGCATTGCGACAGGCTGTATTTCGCCACGCATCCGGGCGTGCCTGTCTCCATCTTCCCGGCGGAATGCGGGCTGATCGTCTCCGACGGCTATGGCGCGGAGATGCTGCGCGAGGCGCCCGAGCACCGTCTGGCGCCCGCCACCCGCAAGGCCCTGACGCTGCGCTTCGCCCGCCTCTCGGCCGACCGGCTGCTCCAGGCCGAATGGGCGGCCAACCCCTACATGACGGGAAGCGGGATGGACTGAGCCCTCAGCGCGGCGCGCGCTTGGCCAGAATGCGCTGGAGCGTGCGCCGGTGCATGGACAGGCGGCGCGCGGTTTCGGACACGTTGCGCTCGCACATCTCGTAGACGCGCTGGATATGCTCCCAGCGCACCCGGTCGGCCGACATGGGGTTCTGCGGCGGCTCGGCCGGCGCTGCGCCCTCGCGGGTGAGGGCGGCGACGATCTCGTCCACATCCGCAGGCTTGGCCAGATAATCGATGGCGCCGAGCTTCACCGCCGTCACGGCGGTGGCGATATTGCCGTAGCCGGTGAGAACCACGATGCACGCGTCGGGGCGCGCGGCCCGCAGCGCCTCGATGATCTGAAGGCCGTTGCCGTCCTCCAGCCGCATGTCCACCACGGCCAGCGCCGGGGCCTCGTGCTTCACCGCATCCAGCCCCTCGGCGACGCTGGTGGCGGCACGCACCGGGTAGCCGCGCGTTTCGAAGGCGCGGGCAAGGCGCGTGACGAAGGCGCGGTCGTCATCGACGAGCAGCAGTGACCGTTCGCCCGCCGCGCCATCCTGATCCTGCTGCGCATCCATCATCATCGTCGTCGATCCTTTCGCTCTAGATGGCGTATCGAGACGCCCCGTTCAATGAAGCGCGGCCTCCTGCCGCAGGGCAGGGCCGAGAAGCGCCGTGCGCGGCCATGAAATGGAAACGCTGGCGCCGCCCGCCTCGCGGTTGCGGAAGGCGATCTCGGCGCCGGAGCGCTCCAGCAGCGTCTTGGCGATGAACAGCCCGAGGCCGAGGCCTCCGCCCGTTTCTCGCTCGTCGCCCTCCCGCCGGGCCATGTAGGGATCGCCGATCCGCGACAGCACCTCGGGCGAGAAGCCGGGCCCGTCATCGAGCACGAGAACGCGCACCCGCTCCTCGTCCCAATGCACGCGCAGCGTCACCTGGGCGACGGCGAAGTCCACCGCGTTCTCCACGATATTGCCGAGGCCGTAGAGCACGCCGGCATTGCGGCGCGTCACCGGCTCCTGCCCGGAATTGCCCTTCGCCTCCACCGTGATGGCGATGCCGAAGCCCTTGTGCGGGGCGCTGACCTCCTCCACCAGCGACAGGAGGGGCAGGCGGGCCATGTGCTCCTCGGAATGGGCCGAGAGGCTCGTCAGGCGGCGCAGGATGTCTCGGCAGCGCTCGGACTGGGTGATGAGAAGATCGACATCTTCGCGCAGGGGCGCGTCGGCGGGTGTCGCGCGGCCCATTTCCTTGGCCACGAGGGCGATGGTGGCCAGCGGCGTGCCGAGCTCGTGCGCGCAGGCCGCCGCCAGCCCGTCGAGGGCCGACAGGTGCTGCTCGCGCTGGAGCACCAGCTCCGTCGCGCCGAGCGCGTCCGAGAGCGCGCGCGCCTCGGCGGCGACCCGGTAGATGTAGAAGGTGGCGAAGGCGAGCGTCACCACGATGCCGAGCCACAGCCCACCCACATAGGCTTGGGGAAGGGCCGGCGGCAGCTCCCCCGCGGAGGGCAGGGGAAAATGGAAGAAGGTCAGGAAACTGGCCGAGGCGACGGCGAGAAGCGACAGGCCCAGCACCGTCTGCGGCGGCTGGGTGGCGGCGGCGATCATCGCCGGCACGATCAGGAAGATCGCGAAGGGATTGTAGATGCCGCCGGTGAGAAAGAGCAGGCTGGCCGGCTGGAGGATGTCGAAGGCCATGACGAGCGCGACCGCGCGCGACGACAGCCGGTGGCTCTTGCGATAGCGCAGGCGCAGCCAGACGTTGAGCGCCAGCGAGAGGGCGATGAGCGCGAAGCAGGCCGATACGGGAAACGGAAACCACAGCACCCAGGCAACGAACACGCAGGCCGCCGTCTGGCCGGTGATGGAGAGCGTGCGCAGGCGGGTGAGCGTGGCAAGCCGCAGGCGCTGGCTCTCGCGCGGCGCTTCCATCAGCGCCGGCAGGCCGGTCCAGAAGCGGGGGTCGGCGGCGGGGTTCGGCATGGTCGGTCTCCGTCGCGCCTCAGGCGCGGGGC
Source organism: Aureimonas populi (assembly GCF_017815515.1). Lineage (NCBI taxonomy): Bacteria > Pseudomonadati > Pseudomonadota > Alphaproteobacteria > Hyphomicrobiales > Aurantimonadaceae > Aureimonas > Aureimonas populi. The sequence continues at coordinate 113,036 of NZ_CP072611.1, read as the reverse complement.
TTGGCGCGCGCGGTGGGCTGCGCCGAGGCCGGGTCTTCCGGCCAGGAATGCTTGGGGTAGCGCCCGCGCAGGTCGGCCCGCACATCGCGCCAGGAGCCCGCCCAGAAGCCCGGCAGGTCGCGGGTGATCTGGATGGGCCGATGCGCGGGCGAAAGCAACTCCAAAGTCAGCGGCAGACGCCCCTCCGCCACCGTGGGGTGGGCCTTCAGGCCGAACAATTCCTGCACGCGCACCGGCAGTACCGCCTGCCCGTCCTCGTAGCGGATCGGCAGGCGCGAGCCCGTCGGCGCTTCGAAATGCGAGGGGGCCGCACGCTCGACACGGGCGGCAAGGCCCGGCGGCAGGCGGGCGAGAAGCGCGTCGTGCAGCGCGCCGGGGCCGATGGCCTCCATGCGGGCGATGCCGGGCAGATAGGGTATCAGCCAGTCCTCCAGATCGGCGAGGAGTGCGGCCTGCGAGACGTCCGGCCAAGGCTCCCCGACGCTCTGGCGCAGGAAGGCGAGCCGGGAGAGCAGCCGCTCGGTCTCCTTGCCGAAGGGCAGGCAGGACAGGCCGAGCTGGCGCATGCCGCCGGCAAGTGCCGCCGCCACGGCCTGCGGGTCCGGGTTCGCGAGAGGGGACTCGGACAGAACCGCGCGCCCGACGCGGCGGATCGTGCGCGCACGCACCGAGCGGCTGGCGGCGTCGAAGGCGATGCGGGCCTCCTCCACGATCCGGCCGGCGCCGCCGCTTTCCAGCGTCTCGCGCGAGAGGGCGGCGGCCGAGAGGATGCGCGCGGCGCGCGCTTCACCCTGCAACTCGGCGACGACGAGGGCCCCTTGGGCGGCGAGGGCATGGGTCTCGTCCACCCGGCCGCCGCGCCCGTTGGCGAGGAGGAAGTGGCCGCGCGCCCCGCGTGCCACGGCCACACGGTCGGGGAAGGCCAGCGCCAGCAAGGTGCCCGCCTCGGATGTGTCGAGCCCGGCCGCCGGGCCGCTTTGGGCGATGCGGCCGGCAAGCCCCGCCGCCGCCCTCGCGCGCGGGCTCTTGTCCGTTCGAAAGCGGCGCAGGCGCTCGGACAGGTCGGTGTCGTTGCCGCCGAGGCCCCGCTCTGTGAGAAGCACCGCCAGCTCGGCCGCCATGCGCCGGGCGGCGCCGGGCGCCGCGCCCACCACCATGCGCGACAGGCGCGGCGGCAGGCCGAGCGTGCGCATGGCCCGGCCCTCGGCGGTGAGCCGCCCGTCGGCGTCGAGCGCGCCGAGTTCGACGAGCAGCGCGCGCGCCTCGGCCAGCGCGGGCGCGGGCGGCGGGTCGAGGAAGGCGAGGTCGGCGGGCGACGCGACGCCCCAGGCGGCGCAATCGAGCACGAGGCCGGACAGGTCGGTGGAGAGGATCTCCGGCGGGTCGAAGGCCTCCAGCGCCGCGCTGGCCTCCGCGCGCCACAGGCGGATGGCGATGCCCGGCTCGGTGCGCCCGGCGCGGCCGGCCCGCTGCTCGGCGGAGGCGCGCGAGACGCGCACCGTGGCCAGCCGCGAAAGGCCCGTCGCCGGCTCGAAGACCGGCCTTCGCGACAGGCCCGAATCGACGATGATGCGCACGCCCTCGATGGTGAGCGAGGTCTCCGCGATGGAGGTGGCCAGCACCACCTTGCGCGCGCCGCCCTCCATGGGGCGCACCGCCATGTCCTGCGTCTTCTGGTCGAGCGCGCCGTAGAGCGGGGCCAGGACGACGCCCGCCGGCAGGCGGCCATCGAGGCGGGAGGCGGTGCGCTCGATCTCGCGCTGGCCGGGCAGGAAGGCCAGGACGCTGCCCTCCTCGTCCCTGACCGCGTCGAGCACGGCCTCGGCCACCGCATCCTCGATCGCCTGCGTGCCGGGCCTGTCGCGATGGCGGATCTCGACCGGGAAGGCGCGCCCCTGCGCCTCGATGACCGGAGCATCGCCCAGAAGCCTTGCCACGCGCGCCCCGTCCAGCGTTGCGGACATGACGAGGATGCGCAGATCCTCGCGCAGCGCTCCGGCGACATCGAGCGCCAAGGCGAGGCCGAAATCGCCGTCCAGCGAGCGTTCGTGGAACTCGTCGAAGAGCACGGCGCCGATGCCCGAAAGCTCCGGGTCGGAGAGGACCATGCGGGTGAAGACGCCTTCGGTGACGACCTCGATGCGCGTGCTTGCCGAAACGCGTGTGTCGAGGCGCATCCGCCAGCCCACCGTGTCGCCGACGCTCTCGCCCAGAAGCGTGGCCATGCGGCTAGCCGCCGCGCGGGCGGCAAGGCGGCGCGGCTCGACGAGGACGATCTTGCCGGCCGGGAGATCGCGGCCGAGAAGGTCGAGCGGCACCAGGGTCGTCTTGCCGGCGCCGGGCGGCGCAACGAGGACGGCCTTGCGGCTCGCCTTCAGCGCTTCGGCCAGCCGCGGCAGCACGGCGCGCACGGGCAGGTTCGGAAGGTCGGGACGGATGGGTGTGCTCCGCTGGTCTCCTCGTCGCCGCGCTTATAGCCGAGGATCGGCCTTCGTGCAGTCGCGCTCCGCGTGAAAGACCGTCGCGGATCGCTCGGGCTTGCGCTAAGAGGGGCCCAGACCTTTTGAAGTGGCAGCGGGATCGGCACCATGGCGGAAGAAACGGCTTTGGATGAGCGCCGGGTGATCGTTCTGACGGGCGCCTCGCGCGGTATCGGCCACGCGACGGTCAAGCGCTTTTCGCGCGAGGGCTGGCGCGTGATCACCTGCTCGCGCCAGGCCTTCTCGGAGGATTGCCCCTGGCCGGCGGGGCCGGAGGACCACATCAAGGTCGATCTCTCCGACCAGGAGGATGTGGGCTACGCGATCTCGGAAATCCGGCGGCGGCTCGAAGCCAACGGCTCCTGCCTCCACGCGCTGGTCAACAACGCCGCGATCTCGCCCAAGGCCGAGAAGGGCGCGCGCATGGATTCCATCCGCACGCCCATGCATGTCTGGCGGGACGTGTTCCAGGTGAACTTCTTCGCCCCCATCATGCTGGCGCGGGGCCTCCACGCCGAGCTTGCCAAGGCCCAGGGCTCCATCGTCAACGTGACCTCCATCGTGGGCAGCCGCGTGCATCCCTTCGCCGGCACGGCCTATGCCACGTCCAAGGCGGCGCTCTCCTCGCTGACGCGCGAGATGGCGGCCGATTTCGGCCCGGCCGGCATCCGCGTGAACGCCATAGCGCCGGGTGAGATCGACACGGCGATCCTCTCGCCCGGCACCGAGAAGATCGTGGAGACCATCCCGCTGCGCCGCCTCGGCAAGACTTCCGAGGTGGCCGACATCATCTACTTCCTGTGCTCGGGACAATCGTCCTACGTGACCGGGGCCGAACTCCACATCAATGGCGGCCAGCACGTGTGAGCCGCGTCAGGCGGGGCGGTCGCGCCGGGCTTCCAGCGCGGCGAACAGCGTTCCCGACCCGGACATGACGAAGGAGATGCCGAGGAAGAGGCCGACCGCGAAGACGGCTGTCTCCGGCAGGCCGACCACGAGGTAAAGCGCGAGCGCCACGTTGACGAGGGCCGCCAGGACCAGCGGCCAGGAGCGCAGGCCCCGCGCCTTCAGCGCCCGGCCGAAGGCGAAATTGGCCACGGCCGAGAGAAGGAAGAACACGGCGAGCAGCCAGGTCAGCGTCACCGCTCCCGCGAAGGGATCGAACAGGATGACGAAGCCGAGCAGCGTGACGAGGATGGTGAAGAGAAGGGTGGAGCGGAAGCCGCTGCGCCCGCGCATGCGCCACGCGCCGAACAGGCCCAGAAGGCCGCCGAAAAGCAGCAGCCAGCCGAAGAACAGCACGGTGGCGTAGGTGGCGGCGAAGGGGGCGATGATGGCCAGGACCCCGATGACGAGCGTCAGCCCGCCCTGGAAGGCGTAGCCGCGCCAGTTCTCGTGAAGGTGCCGGCGAAGCTCGCGCTCCACCCCTTCCAGTTCCGATGTCTGCGGGGAGAGGGGCTCATGGGTCATCGAAGATGCCTCGGCTGGAGGGTTGGCGGGCTTTCAGCCCCGGCTGCGGGCGCCGTCGCCCACGCGATTATAGATCCACACGCGCGCCGGCGGGAGATTGGCCCAGACGACGGGCGTGGAAGACACGGCGTAGGCCCCGAGCTCCGGCTTGACCGGCGGCGTGAGGGAATAGGAAAGCTGGGTGAGGTTCCCGGCCGGCACGATGCGCTCGAAATAGCGCTCCAGGAGCCGCCGCCGCTCGTCCGGCTTGAAGCGGATGATGGGAATGGCGAGGAGGATGGCGGCGAATCGCTCCTCCTCGCGGCCCTTGAGCGTTTCCGTCAGGTCGAGCCCGTCGCCCTGGATGACGTTCACGTTCGGGAAGCGGGCCTTCAGCTCGCGCGCGAACTCGCGGTCGTATTCGATGGAGGTGATGCGCTCCGGCGCGATGCCGGCGCGCAGCAAAGCCTGCGTCACCACGCCCAGCCCCGCGCCCAGCTCCAGGATCGGCCCGTCGAGATGGGTCGTCGCCGCGCGCACCATCGCGTCGCAATAGCTTCTGGACGAGGCGGCAATGGCCCCCATCGCGCCGGGGTGCTTCAGCCATGTGCCGAGGAACTTCGCCCAGTCGCCCTTCGCTTCGCTCTGCCCGTGCATTCCTGCCCCCCTGATGAACAACCTCTACTCCGTGGAACGGCGATAGACGAGGACGCGTGCCGGGGGAAGGTTCCGCTTCACCCAGCGCGTCGTTTCCACCTTGGCGGCGATGCGCGCGGGCGCGACGGGGAGCGTAAGCGCGTAGGTGAACTGCACCAGCGGCGCGCCCGGCGCCATGCGGCCGAGATGGTGGGAAAGCGCGGCCTCTCGCTCCGTGTCGGGGCGCGTCATCAGCGGGAGGCTGGAGACCGTGGCGACGGTCCTTCGCCCGGCCAGCGCCTTCTCGAAGGCGGGTCCGGGCCGGTAGGCATCCCCTTCCACGATCCGCGCGCGGGGAAAACGCAGGCGCAGGCGTTTGCAGAACTCCGGGGAATATTCGACGAGAACCAGCTTCTCCTCGGGGACGCCGGCCTCGATCAGCGCTTGCGTGACGACGCCGGTTCCCGGCCCCAGCTCCACCACCACGCTCGCCTCGTCGAGGGTGGCGAGCGGGACCTCGGCGGCCATGGTCTGGGCCAGCGCCCGGGAGGAGGGGAGGACGGCGCCGGTGCGCAAGGGGCGACGCAGCCAGCCGAGAATGAAATGCGCCTCCTCGCGAATGCCCCGGCGGGGGCTGTTGCACTTGTCGCGAGCGGGCGGCAACGTCATCGGCGTATCGTCTCCCTTGGTGCGGCGGGTCTCGCCGTCAGGTGCGGCTCTCTCCGAGGCCTTCGAAGAATTCGCGCATCCGCGTGAAGAAGCCGGTGCATTGCGGCGAGTTCTCTGAGGAGGAGATCTCCTCGAACTCCTCCAGCAGCTCGCGCTGCCTGCGCGAGAGCTTCTGGGGCGTCTCGATCATGATCTGGATGAAGAGGTCGCCGGTCTGGGCCGAGCGCAGCACGGGCATACCCTTGCCGCGCACGCGGAACTGCTTGCCGGTCTGCGTGCCTTCGGGAACCTTGACGCGCGTCGTCTGCCCGTCGAGCGTCGTCACCTCGAAGGCCCCGCCGAGGGCGGCCGTCGTCATGGAGACGGGCACCTTGCAGTAGAGGTCTGCGCCGTCGCGCTGGAAGAATTCGTGCCCGCGCACGGAGAGGAAGATGTAGAGGTCGCCTGAGGGGCCGCCGCGCAGCCCGGCCTCTCCCTCGCCGGCGAGGCGGATGCGCGTGCCGTCCTCGATGCCGGCCGGGATGTTGACGGAGAGGTTGCGTTCCTCGGGCAGGCGGCCCTCGCCGCCGCACTTGCCGCAGGGGTCGGCCACCGTCTCGCCCCGACCCTGGCAGGTGGGGCAGGTGTGCTGGACGGAGAAGAAGCCCTGCGTGGCGCGGATGCGGCCCGCACCGCCGCAGGTGGGGCAGGTGCGCGGTGAGGTGCCCGGCTTGGCGCCGGTGCCGGTGCAGGCATCGCACTGCACCGTGGTGGGCACGCCGATCTCGGCCGTCTTGCCGGTGAAGGCCTCCTCGAGGCTGATCTCCATGTTGTAGCGCAGGTCCGAGCCGCGCTCGCGCCCGCCGCTGCCCCCGGCCGCGCGGCCGCGCCGCTGGCCCATCATCTCGCCGAAGATGTCGTCGAAGATGTCGGCCATGGAGGCTGAGAAGTCGCCACGGAAGCCGCCGCCGCCCGCGCCGCCGTTCTGGAAGGCGGCATGGCCGAAGCGGTCGTAGGCGGCCCGCTTCTGCGGGTCCTTCAGGACCTCGTAGGCTTCGCCGATCTCCTTGAAGCGGCGCTCGGCCTCGGCATCTCCCGGGTTGCGGTCCGGGTGGAACTGCATGGCGAGCTTGCGGAAGGACGCCTTGAGGGTTTTCTCGTCGCAGGTTTTGGCGACACCGAGCGTCTCGTAGTAATCGACCTTGACGGACACGTCTCTTGGGCTCGTTTCTCGATTGTCTTCGGGCACGGGCGAAAGGCGCGCCCAAAACGGGCGGCGTGGGCCCGATATGGGCACGCACCTGCGGCGTTACCATAGTGGTTCCAAAGACGGAAGGTTCACCAGGCGCCCTCAGGCGGCGGCAACGCCCTGCCGTGCCCGCTCCCCGCCCGTCAGGAGCGCATAGGCCCACCGCTCGAAGGGCCGCGAGAGGAAGGCGGCCGCCATGGTGAAGGTGACAGGCAGGAGCGTGTAGGCAAGGAAGGCCGTCGACCCCGCGCCCGCGAACAGCTTGTTCCACAACAACTGATAGAAGATCGCGGCGAAGACCATGTGCCAGAGATAGATGCCGAAGGACGTGCGCAGGAGCGGGCTCCACGCCGCAAGAAAGAGGGTCGCGCAGGGGCGGGCGGTCTCGGCCGCGGCGGCCAGGAAGAGCGCAAGCGCAAGCGTGGCGATCGGCAGGAGAGGCGGCGCCTCGACGAGCATCAGCGCGACGGCGAGGAGAAGCACCGCCTGCCCCGGCCACAGGCGCGTGACGGCCACCCGCCGGGCCTCGACCGCGAGCGCCACGAGGCAGCCGGCCAGAAAGCCGATCAGCGCGCGATAGGCCCCGAAATTGTTGGCGCGGCTCCAGTGCTCCTCTCCCAGGCGCCCCGAGGCCCAGAGGAGTTCCACGGCGACGACCCAGGCCAGAAGCGCCACGAGGAGCCCCCTGGGGCCGAGGCGGCGGTGCAGCAGAAGGATGGCGGGGAAGAGCAGATAGCAGAGCAGCTCGGCGCTGAGCGACCAGGAGGGGAAGTTGAAGGCCAGTTCGTCCCTCAGCCCCCAGGCATGGGTAAGGGTGAGGTGCAGGGGCAGGAGCGAAAGATCCCAGCGCGCGGGATTGTTCAGCGTCATGAGCCCGGCCGCGCCCGCCAGCGCGATGGGAACGAAAAAGGCGAGCGTCAGGAGATGCAGGGGGTAGAGCGTGGCCAGGCGGCGGCGCAGGAAGCCCGCGAAGTCCGCCGCGCTCTCCATGCCGCGCCCGTAGCGCGTCATGACGAGGAAGCCCGAGATCATGAAGAACAAGTCGAGCAGCGCTTGCGGGCGGCGAACGATGGGACCGAGGACGTTCCACAGCTCGATCGGCGCGAAATAGAGATAGTGGTAGACCATGATGAGCATGGCCGCCACGAAGCGCCAGAGATCGAAGGTGCGGTAGTGCATTCCGGCCGACCCCTCCTGGCTCCCTGCCCGTGCGCGCCTTCAAGCTTAGGCCGCCTCCCGTAGGAGACCATGAACGGCTCCGTCCTTTTCTCGATCAAGGTTAGCAAAGCCTCGCCGAGAATGCCTTCTGCCATGCAAAAAGGGCCCGGCGCAAACCGCCGGGCCCTTTCCTGTCAATCGGGGAATTTCGGCTGTCAGGCCGACTTCTTGCGGTCGTCGTCCTGCACTTCCTCGAAGTCGGCGTCCACCACGTCGTCGCCCTGGGCAGAGGTATCGCCCGGCTGCGTCTCGCCGGCCGCCGCTTCCGCCTGGCTGGCCTCGTACATCGCCTGCCCGAGCTTCATGGACGCTTCCGCCAGGCGCTCGCTCTTGGCCTTGATGGCCTCGGCGTCCGCCTCCGGCTTCTCCAGCTCGGCCTTCAGGTCGGCGAGCGCGTCCTCGATGGACTTGCGGTCCGTCTCGGAAACCTTGTCGCCATAGTCGGAGAGCGACTTCTCCGCCGAATGGACGAGGCTCTCGGCCTGGTTCTTGGCCTCCACGCCCGCGCGGCGCTTCTTGTCGCTCTCGGCGTTGGCCTCGGCGTCCTTCACCATCTGCTCGATATCGGCGTCCGAAAGGCCGCCGGAAGCCTGGATGGTGATCCGCTGCTCCTTGTTGGTGCCCTTGTCCTTGGCCGAGACGTTGACGATGCCGTTGGCGTCGATGTCGAACGTGACCTCGATCTGCGGCACGCCGCGCGGTGCGGGCGGGATGCCCTCGAGGTTGAAGCGCCCGAGCAGCTTGTTGTCCTGCGCCATCTCGCGCTCGCCCTGGAAGACCTGGATGGTCACGGCGTTCTGCGAATCCTCGGCCGTGGAGAACACCTGGCTCTTCTTGGTCGGGATGGTCGTGTTGCGGTCGATAAGGCGCGTGAACACGCCGCCCAGCGTCTCGATGCCGAGCGAGAGCGGGGTGACGTCGAGAAGCAGCACGTCCTTGACGTCGCCCTGCAGCACGCCGGCCTGGATGGCCGCGCCCATGGCCACGACCTCGTCCGGGTTGACGCCCTTGTGCGGCTCCTTGCCGAAGAAGTTCTTCACCGTCTCCTGGATCTTGGGCATGCGCGTCATGCCGCCGACCAGCACGACCTCGTCGATGTCCGAGGCCGAGAGGCCGGCATCCTTCAGCGCCGCGCGGCAGGGGCCGACCGTGCGCTGGACGAAATCGTCCACCAGGCTTTCGAACTTGGAGCGCGTCAGCTTCAGGGTCAGGTGCTTGGGGCCGCTCGCGTCGGCGGTGATGAAGGGCAGGTTGATCTCGGTCTGCGAAGCGGAGGACAGCTCGATCTTGGCCTTCTCCGCCGCTTCCTTCAGGCGCTGAAGGGCGAGCTTGTCGTTCTTCAGGTCGATGCCCTGGTCCTTCTTGAACTCGGTTGCGAGATAATCGACCAGGCGCAGGTCGAAGTCCTCGCCGCCGAGGAAGGTGTCGCCATTGGTGGACTTCACCTCGAAGACGCCGTCGCCGATCTCGAGGATCGACACGTCGAAGGTGCCGCCGCCCAGATCGTAGACCGCGATGGTCTTGCCGTCGTTCTTCTCAAGCCCGTAGGCGAGGGCGGCGGCCGTCGGCTCGTTGATGATGCGCAGGACGTCGAGGCCCGCGATCTTGCCCGCGTCCTTGGTGGCCTGGCGCTGGGCGTCGTTGAAATAGGCCGGAACGGTGATCACCGCCTTCTCGACCTTCTCGCCCAGATAGGCCTCGGCCGTCTCCTTCATCTTCTGAAGGATCATCGCGGAAATCTGCGAGGGCGAATACTTCTCGGAATGGGCGCGGACCCAGGCGTCGCCATTGTCGGCGCGCACGATCTCGTACGGGACGAGACCCTTGTCCTTCTGGGTCAGCGGGTCGTCATAGGTGCGCCCGATCAGCCGCTTGATGGCGAAGAGCGTGTTCTCCGGGTTGGTCACGGCCTGCCGTTTGGCGGGCTGGCCCACCAGTCGCTCGCCATCATCCGAGAAGGCGACCATCGAGGGGGTGGTGCGCGCGCCCTCGGCGTTCTCGATGACCTTGGCGTTCTTGCCGTCCATGACGGCGACGCAGGAATTGGTGGTGCCGAGATCGATGCCGATCACCTTGGCCATGGGACGAAACTCCTTCGAATTTAGCGACCCGCCGGGACCCTCTCGCTGGAGGCATTCCGGGGGGCGGGCCCTTGTCGATCAAAACCGCTGCCGCCGGCCACCTTGCCTTTCGGCTGCCGGCTCCGGTGCGGCTGGGGGCTATATATGAATGGGGTTTTGAGGGCGCAAGACGGATCGCACGGCCCTTTCGCGCCCGCGCAAGCCCGCTCGCGCCTAACGAACAATCGCGGCCGGCGCCGGAACCGGCCATCCTCCCGGGCCCTTATGGCATCAAAGCGTGAAGGCGTGCGCCACACGCGGCACGCGAGCCCAGGGAAGACATCTCATGCACAGCATCATCTATCTCATCGGGGTGATCGTGGTCGTCCTCTTCATCCTGTCGTTTCTCGGCCTCGCCTGAAGAAAAGGAACACCGCCATGGTCTCCAATCCCAACATCCCACAACCGCCGGACGAGGCGAAGGCAGACGCCGGCGCCTTGCGCGACGCGGCCTCGCGTGAAGCCTCCTCGGCCAAGGCCGAGGCGCAGAAGGCAGGCGCCACTCTTCGAGACGAAGCCTCGCGCCTGGCATCCGATGCAAAGGACAAGGCGTTCGAAGGCGCCGAGAGCGGCAAGGCCTATGCCGCCAGCAGCCTCAACGACTTCACCGCCGCCATCAAGAAGGCCTCGGAGGAACTGGGCGCCCGCGACCAGTCCATGGCCGCCAACCTCGTTCGAGAGGCCGCGTCCGGGCTGGAGCAGGTGTCGGGCGCCATCGAGGGCAAGAGCATCAAGGAGCTGACGGGCTCCGTGGCCGGCTTCGCCCGCCGGCAGCCGGCGGCCTTCCTCATCGGCGCGGCGCTGGCGGGCGTGGCCATCGGCCGCTTCGCCAAGGCCTCCGGCGAGCATGACGAACGGGACTATCCGGGCGCCGACGAGCGTCCCGATTATGGCCGGCCGGCCCCGCGCTCGCCGGGCTACGGCGCGTCCTCGTCCGGAACGTCCGGCTTTGCGGGCGAGGAGCGCAGCGCGCCGGTGAGCGGCTCGGCCGGCACCGGCACCTCCGCCACGGGCTCGCCCGCCGCATTCGGCTCCGCGACGCCCAAACCGTCCTCCTCCGTATCCGGCGCGCCGGGCCGCGAGACCCCGGGCGAGACGACGACGCCGGGCTCCACCTCCACGCCGGGCGTGGCGCGCACGGCCATCACGCCGGCGACCTCCGGCTTCGGCGTCGCGGACAAGAAGGGAGACAGCCATGAGCGTTGAGCCGCGCGAGACGAAGTCGGTCCCCGATCTCATCGCCGAACTGATGCGTGAGGCGAGCGAGCTCTTCCGCACGGAAGGGCGCCTGATCCGGTCCGAGATTTCCGACAAGATCACCCAGCTCCAGGTCGGCGGCGGCTCCATCGCCGCCGGCGCCATCTGCCTGCTCGTCGCGCTCATCGTGCTGGCGCAGGCGCTCGTCATCGCCCTGTCCGAGTTGATCGCGCCCGGCTGGGCAGCCCTGATCGTGGGCGTCGTCATCGCCGCCATCGGCGTGATGCTGCTCCTGAAGGGCAAAAAGGACCTCGACCCGGCCAATCTGACGCCGGACCGCACCGCGCAGCAACTGCGCAAGGACGGACAGCTCGTGAAGGAGCAGACCCGATGAGTGAAGAAACCGAACGCCTCGCAAGGGAGGCGGAAACGCATCGCGGCCGGGTCGACGAGACGCTCGACCGGCTGAAGGAGCGGTTCTCGGTCGGCCAGATCGTGGACGAGCTTTCGGGCTATGTCCGCGACGGGCAGGGCGCGGACATGGTGAAGAACCTGAACCGGCAGGTGCGCGACAATCCGCTGGCGCTCGGTCTCGTGGGAGCGGGCGTCGCCTGGCTGCTGATGGGCCAGGGCGTGCGCGACGAGGGCCGGCGGCTCAAGGGGCGCTATGAGGACTGGCGCGAGGAGGACGACCTCTACGATCGCGACCGCCTCTCGGGCGGGGGCTATCCCATCGCCGACGGCCGCCCGCACACGGTGGGCGAGGGCCCCTACGCCGGTTCGACGGCGGGCAGCTACAGCGATTCCGGGCGCGGGCCGGGCTATTCCGCACGCGCCAAGGAGGCCGCTTCCTCGGCCGCGTCCGGCATTTCTGGCGCCGCCTCTTCCACGGCTTCGAGCGTCTCGGGGGCGGCCTCCTCGGCGGCGTCCGGCGTCGCCGGTGCGGCTCGCTCGATGGGCTCGTCCGTATCCGATGCCGCGCAATCGGCAGGCTCTGCCATCTCGGATGCAGCCGGTTCCGCCTCCGAGACCGTCACCCATGCCATGCATGACGCGCGGGACGCGGCCTACGGGGCAGGCGAAGCGGTCTATCGCGGCGGCGCCTCAGCCGGGCGGCGGGCCGCCGGCTACGGCCGCAAGGCGCGCCGCAGCTTCCTGGACACGCTACAGGAGGAGCCGCTGATCGTCGGCGCGGTTGCACTGGCCATCGGCGCGGCCGTAGGCGCCGCGCTTCCCGCCACGCGCCGCGAGGACGCCTTGTTCGGCGAGGCGCGCGACCGCCTGCGGGACGACGCGGTGGACTATGGACGCGACGCGTTGAGCAAGGCCGAGCATGTGGCGAGCGAGGCCTACAAGGCCGGCAGCGAAGAGGCCGAGCGCAAGGGCCTGAAACCGCAGGGCGAGGGCGAGACGCTGGCCGAAAAGGCCTCGTCGGTCGTCGGCAAGGCGGTGGACGCCGCCAAGGACGACGCCAGGAAGGAAGGGCTGGTCTAGGCCACTCTGCCCGCCCATCACGGCGAACCAGCAGAAAGGCCGCGGGAGCGATCCCGCGGCCTTTTCATGTCATCCGCCGAAGAGGCCCCGGAAGAGGGAGCGGTCGATGGAGCGTCCCCCGCCGACCGGGCCTTCCAGCACCGCGTCCGGCGGAAGCTCGTCCCGGCGCACTACGCGCGCGGGCGGTTCCACGGGCACCGGCTCGTAGCCGTATTCGGGCGGGGGCGCGCCATAGCCGCCGTCCCCGTAGGGGTCCTGCGGCCCGCGCGCATAAGCGCCGTCGGGCTGCGGGGCCGGCTGCTCGGACGGGGGCAGGGCCGCATAGCCTTCGTCCTGCCCGCCGCGCACGGTGGGAAGCTCCTGCTGCTGCCCGTTGTCCACCAGCCCCTCGCCGCCCAGCGGGCGGCCATAGGGATCGACCGGATTGCCGTATTGGTCGACATAGTTGCCCCACTGGTCGATGAAGACCTGCACCGGCTCTTCCGGCAGGCCCGGCTGCGCGGGCGGCTCGCCGATCCGGTAGTCGCCCGGCAAGGGCACGGGCGGCAGGCCCTCATGGGCGGCGACCATGAAGGTTTTCCAGGCCTCGGCCGGCAGCGCGCCGCCCGTGACCTGGCGCATGGGCGCGCCATTGTCGTTGCCGAACCAGACACCGGTGGTCAGGTTGGCCGTGTAGCCGACGAACCAGGCGTCCTTGAAGTCCTGCGTGGTGCCCGTCTTGCCGGCGGCCTGCCAGCCCTCCAGCGCCGCGCGCCGGCCCGTGCCGTTGGTGACGACGCGGCTGAGCATGGCGTTCATCATCCCCGCGATATCGGCGGTGACGATGACCGGCGGCACTTCCGCACCGCGCTCGTAAAGCACCTTTCCCGAGACGGTGGTGACGCGGTTCACCAGATGCGGCGTGGCCTGGTAGCCGCCATTGGCGAAGGGGGCGAAGGCGCCCGTCAACTCCAGCAGCGAGACCTCGGCCGTGCCGAGGGCGATGGAGGCGTTCTCCTGCATGGGCGAGTTGATGCCCATGCGCTTGGCGGTTTCCACCACCTGCGCCGGCCCGACCTCGGCCGTGAGCTGCGCGGCGATGGTGTTCAGCGAGGAGGCCAGCGCGTCGGCGATCGTCACCTGCCCGCGGAACTTGTTGTCGTAGTTCGACGGGCTCCAGTTGCCGATGCGCGTGGGCGCGTCGTTGACGATATTCTCGGGCCGCCAGCCATATTCGAGCGCGGTGGCGTAGACGAAGGGCTTGAAGGTGGAGCCCGGCTGGCGCTTGGCGTCCACCGCGCGGTTGAACTGGCTCTCATTGTAGTCCCGGCCGCCGACGATGGCGCGGATCGCGCCGGTGCCGTCCAGCGCCACCAGCGCGCCCTGCGTGACGTTCTGCGTGGCGCCGTCGATGGTCTCGCGGATGACGGTCTCGGCCTGCTTTTCGAGGCTCAGGTCGATCGTGGTCTCCACCACCACGTCCTCGGCGATGTCCGGGGCGAGGTTGCGCAGGTCGCGCATCACCATGTCGGCGGCGTAGTGCTCGCCCCCCGTCCAATAGGCGCGGGCGGTGGTGGGCTCCTCGGCGCGGGCGGCTTCCAGCTCGGCCTCGGTGATGAAACCGGCCTCGCGCATGGATTGCAGAACCACCATGGCACGCGCCTTGGCGCCGTCGGGGTTTCGCACCGGCGTCAGGCGCGAGGGAGCCTGCAGGACGCCGGCGAGCGTGGCGGCCTCCGTCAGCGTCACTTCGGAGGCGTTCTTGTCGAAATAGCGACGGGCGGCGGCCTGCACGCCAGTGGCGCCGGAGCCGAAATAGACGCGGTTGAGATACATCTCCAGGATCTGGTCCTTGGAGAACTTGGCCTCCAGCCACAGCGAAAGGACGGCTTCCTGGATCTTGCGCTGGATGGTCTGCTCGGGCGTGAGGAAGACGTTCTTGGCGAGCTGCTGGGTCAGCGTGGAGCCGCCCTGCACGGTGTTGCCCGCCGCCATGTTCTCGAAGAAGGCGCGTGCGATGCCGATGGGATCGACGCCGAGATGGTTGTAGAAGCGCCGGTCCTCGATGGCGATCACCGCCTGCGGGATGTAGGGGCTCATCTGGTCGAGCGAGACGGCCTCGCCGCCGGTCAGGCCGCGATCGGCCAGAAGCTCGCCATCGTACGAGACGATCTTCACGTTGGGCGGCCGGTCCGGAACGACCCAGGCCTCCTGCGGCAGGGTCATGGCGAAATAGCCGACGATGCCCGCCACGGCGACCGCGCCCCAGAACGCCACGACGAGCGCCAGACGAGCGATATGGCCGAAGAAAGTGCGGCGCTTGCGCGGCGGGCGGCCGAAGAAGCCGCCTCCGCCTCCGCCTCCCTGTCCGGCCGGCGTCCTGCCCTTGCGGGCGGTGCGGGAGGGGGACGGGGCGCCGGACGGGCCGGCCTTGGCGCGGGCCGCCTTGTCCTGCGCGGGCACGGCGCGGTCGTCGGCCGACAGGCGGAAGTCCTCGCCAGAGGCGGGCTCGCCCCCGAATGTCGGCTCGATTCGCGTTTGCCTGCGCTGAAGCGCCATCGGCCAGACCCCCTTACATGCCCGGCGGGAGGAGCCATGCGCCGCCCCGCTTCCCGCACCCCTCTATCGCCCGCGTCCGGAAAAGTCCGGCCGAAAACGCGCCATCATGCCGCTTCAGCCTGAATTCACCCTGAACGGCGCAAGGCAAGCGGCCCGCTCCGGTTCCGGATCGTCTTTGCCGCGCCAGGGCGCAACAAATCGAATCCGGCCGGCGAGCGGGCCAGCGAAATCGGAAGGCGATCCCCGCTTCGATGCCTCTACGGAACGGCGTGGACGAAAAATGCGGCGATTTGACGGGGTTGGGCGATCAGAGCCCGAAGCGCTTCGGGCGCAGAAGCCCCTGCTCGATCTCACGCTGGCGGCGCTCCAGATCGGTGCGCGAGCTGGACTGTTCCAGATAGGCGCGTTCGATGTCCTGCTGGCTGCGGACCGAAAAAGCGCCACGCAGGGCGCTGCGAATGTTCATGATGCTGTTTCCCTTGTTTTCGCAGGGGAAATAAGAATTGCCCATGAGGGCCGCAACTCGGCATCGCGCATGCGAGCCATGCAGAAAGGCGAAGGGGGCACCGGCCGACCGGCGCCCCCCTTCGAATCAGGAGTTGGCGAAAGCGGCGAGGTCGGCGGTCAACCGATCCTTCTCGGTGAAGTGCAGCCCATGCGGCGCGCCGTCATAAGTGATCAGTCGCGCACCCGGAATCATCTCGGCGGCCCGCTTGCCGGAGGATTGGAAGGGCACGGTCTGGTCCGAGGTGCCGTGGATGACGAGCGTCGGGACGTTGAAATGAGCCATGTCGGGCCGGAAGTCGGTGCGCCCGAACGCGTCCACGCAGGCGATGGTCGCCGGCAGCGAGGCCTGCATCGCCAGCATCAGCGTCCAGTCGAGCACCTCCTGAGAGACCTCGAAATTGAGCAGCCCAGCGCCGAAGAACTTCTTGCCGAAGCCGGCCAGGAAATGCGGCCGGTCCTTCTCCAGCTCCGCGATGAAACCGTCGAAGGTGGAGCCGTCGACGCCGTCCGGATTGTCGTCGGTCTTCAGAAGGAAGGGTGGCACCGCGGCCACCAGCACGGTCTTGGCCACGCGCTTGCCGCCATGGCGCGACATGTAGCGGGCCACCTCGCCGCCGCCCATGGAGAAGCCCACCAGCGTGGCGTCCTGCAGGTCCAGTGCCTCCAGAAGGGCGGCCAGATCGTCCGACAGCGTGTCGTAGTCGTAGCCGCTGAAGGGCTGGTCGGACCGGCCGAAACCGCGCCGGTCGTATGAGATCACGCGCAAGCCCTGGCCGGCGAGGCCGAGCGCCTGGTCCTCCCACATGTCGGCGTTCAGCGGCCAGCCGTGGATCAGGACGATGGGGCGGCCCGTGCCCCAGTCCTTGTAGAAGAGATCAACGCCGTCTTTGGTCTGGACGAAGCCCATGCCCGTCTCCTTCGATTGGTTCGAGGAGCGGGAATGCGCCGTTGCCCGGCGGAGTTCCGCCGGGCGCGTCGGCGCCAGCGGGCCCGTGGCTCAGAAAAGATCGAGCGAGAAGCGGCGCGACACGCCGATGCCTGCGGTGAACTGGTTGGCGCTGCCGACCCGCACGATGGGCGAATCCTCCGCATCTCCCACGAGCCGCTCGTAGCCGGCCTCGAGATTCAGGAACCAGTCCGGCCGGAACTCGTAGCGGGCCGAGGCTTCCAGCCCCACCGAATAGAAACCGCCATCGGCCTCGTAGGCCTCCAGCCTGCCCAGCGAAGCCATGCTCTCGGCCGGCGAGACGGAGAAGTAGGTCTGCACGTAATCGTCCGAGGCGAGGCTGGCGCGGGGGCCGACCTTCAGCTCCAGCACCTCCGTTGGACGGACGATGGCATGCACCCCGAAGCCGCCGACGAAGCCCTCGGCCTCGCCGAAGGCATAGCGTGCCTCGCCGAAGACCTCGGCGCCGTAGACGGCGTTGAAATTGAACTCGTAGCCGGCGCGCAGGCCGACTTCGTAGGTGCGGTCCAGCTCCCGCGTGCCGGCGAGATCCTCATGGTCGGACGGGTCCCGCTCGCCGATGAAGCGGAAGGAGGGCGCCAGCGAGAAAGCCGTCTTCGGGCCGCCGCCGATCTCGAACAGGCCCGGAAGGCTCAAATACGAGAGCGAGACGATGGGGAAGGGGGAAAGGATATACTCGTCCGAGCCCAGGAAACGCGGCTGCACCTGCCCGCCGATGCCAAGTTCGATGACGAGATCGGCGTTGTTGGCGATCGCCACCTGCGAGGTGTCCAGAACGTAAGGGTCGGCGGCCAAGGCGGGGGAGGCGACGAGGATGCCGGCAAGGCCGGCGGCGAGGCGATGGATGGACAAGGGATGTCTCCGGCAGCGAGTGCGCACACGGGGCGCCTCCGATCGACCTTCGTCTTCGCAGGCCCCCCCGGAACACGGCAATCGCTTTCGCGCGCCGCTTAGCCGCTGGGGGCTGCTTTTGCGGGCGGCCGTTGCATGTGGGCCACGCGCGCCTTGTCGGGCGCCCGGCGGGGCGTTAGCCTTTACCAAGGGCGGGATTGGGCCTGTCCCGAGGGAGAGATTCGATGAAGAAGATGTTCGCCGGAGCGGCCGTGGGCATGGCCGCGCTGATCGCCGCAATCGTGCCCGCGCGCGCGCAGTCCGACTTCCCCACCCAACCGATCACGCTCGTCGTTCCTTTCGCGGCGGGTGGCTCGACCGATCTCGTCGGGCGCCTCGTGGCACAGAGGATGAGCCAGGAGCTCGGCCAGCAGGTGCTGGTGGACAACCGCGCCGGGGCGGGCGGCAATCTGGGCGCGACGGCCGTGGCGCAGGCGCAGCCGGACGGCTACACGATCCTGATGGGCACCATCGCCACCCACGCCCTGTCCGCTTCGCTCTATTCGAACCCGCCCTTCGACCCGGTGGAGGATTTCGAGCCCATCGCCTGGCTCGTCACCGTGCCGAACGTGCTGGCGGTGAACCCGCAATTTCCGGCGCAGACCGTGGAAGAGCTGGTCGCGCTCCTGAAGGAGAACCCGGACGAGTATGTCTACGCCTCCTCCGGCAACGGCTCGCCGCTGCACCTCTCGGGCGAATTGTTCAAGGCGCTGGCCGAGGTGGACATGGTGCATGTGCCCTATCAGGGCTCCGGCCCGGCGCTGGTGGACGTGATCGGCGGGCAGGTGCCGATCATCTTCGACAATCTTCCCTCCTCTACCGAGCCGATCAAGAGCGGGCAGCTCCGGGCTCTTGCCGTGACGACCACCGAGCGCGCTGCGACCTTCCCGGATGTGCCGACCATGCAGGAAGCGGGCATCGAGGGCTACGAGACCAATACGTGGAACGCCTTGTTCGCGCCGGCCGGCACGCCGCCGGAAGTCGTCGCGAAGCTCACCGAGGCGGCGTTGGCCGCCGTGGCGGACCCCGGTGTGGCGGCGCGCCTGGAGGAAGTGGGCGCGATCATCGTGGGAGCGGGACCGGAGGAACTCGGCGAGCACGTGCGGGCCGAGGTGGAGCGCTGGGCGCCGGTGGTGGAACGCGCCGGCGCGCGCATGGACTGACGCGAAATCGGGGGCAGGTTCCGGCCTGCCCCTTCCATACGGAAAGAATGCATGGACATCGTTCTCTACGGCATCCGCAATTGCGACACGGTGAAGAAGGCCCGCGCCTTCCTCGACGGGCGCGGCGTCGCCTACCGCTTCCACGATTTCAAGACCGAGGGTGTCGAGAGGGCGCGGCTCGAGCGCTGGTGCGCCGAGGCGGGCTGGGAAACGGTGCTGAACCGCGCGGGCACCACTTTCCGCAAGCTTCCCGAGGAGGAGAAGCAGGGGCTCGACGGCACCAGGGCCGTGGCCCTGATGCTGGCCCAGCCCTCGATGATCAAGCGCCCGGTGCTGGAGGCGGGCGGAGAGCTGCGTGTGGGCTTCAAGCCGGAGACGTATGAGGCGATCGCCTCCTGAAGGCGCTCGCCCGATCGTTTCAGGCCTCGGGAGCCCGATAGCGCCGTTCCGTTTCCAACGGCTCGCATCCCCTTGTCCTGCGCTGTTCGTCATCCCGGCCCTGAGCCGGGACCCGTGCCGTTCCCTTCATCCGTCCAATCCGTGGTTGCAGAAGCGGCTTGTACCGCTTGGCGTGCTCTCCCGCTCAAGGCCGGGATGACGATCGGAGAGGCAAGGGTGGACGCTCCCGCGGCGGCCACCCTCGTCCATGGGTGTCTTCAGATCGCGGCTTTATCGCCCAGCGCGGCCAGCACGCGCGCCCAGGAGCGCTGGCCCTTGGCGAAGGAGCTCATCTCGTATTTCTCGTTGGGCGAGTGGATGCGGTCGTCGTCGAGGCCGAAGCCGATGAGGAGCGAGGGCATGCCGAGGCGGTCCTTGAACTCGCCGACGACGGGGATCGAGCCGCCCATGCCGATCATCACGGCCGGCTTGCCCCATTCCTCCGTCAGCGCCTGGCGGGCATTCTGGATCAGCGCGGAATCGTAGGGGAGCTGGATCGCGGCCGAGCCGCCATGCTCGTGGAACTCCACTTCGCAGTCGGCCGGAATGCGCGCGCGCACGAAGTCGCGGAAGTTCTCGCGGATGGCGACCGGGTCCTGGTCGAAGACGAGGCGGAAGGAGACCTTGGCGTGGGCCTGTGCCGCGATCACCGTCTTGAACCCCTTGCCAGTGTAGCCGCCCTCGATGCCGTTGAACTCGGCGGTCGGGCGCGCCCAGACCTGCTCCAGCACCGTGCGGCCCTTCTCGCCCGAGGGAACCCAAAGGCCGATCTCGCCGAGGAACTCAGATTCGCTGAAGCCCAGGCCGTCCCAGATAGCGCGCATCTCGTCCGAAATGTCGGGCACGCCGTCGTAGAAGCCGGGAATGGTGACACGCCCGTCCGCGTCGTGGATGTCGGCCAGGATGCGCGAGAGGATGCGGATGGGATTGGCGGCCGCGCCCCCGTAATGGCCCGAGTGCAGGTCGCGCGTGGCGGCCTTCACGGTGATCTCCTCGCCCACGAGGCCGCGCAGGCTGGTGGAGATCGCCGGGGTCTCGCGGTTCCACATGGAGGTGTCGCAGACGAGCGCCACGTCGGCCGTCAGCTCCGCGCGGTTGGCCTCGAGGAAGGGGATGAGCGAAGGCGAGCCAGATTCCTCCTCGCCTTCCAGGAAAATCGTCACCCGGCAGGGCAGGGTGCCCGTCTCGCCGATGAAGGCGCGGCAGGCCTCCACGAAGGTCATGAGCTGGCCCTTGTCGTCCGCCGAGCCGCGCCCGGTGATGCGCCGGGTGCCGTCCGGCATCTCCTTCACCTGCGGATCGAAGGGGTCCGTTTCCCACAGGTTCAGCGGGTCGACCGGCTGCACGTCGTAATGGCCGTAGAAGAGCACGTGCGGCTTGTCTAGCCCGGCGCCGCCGTGATGGGCGACGACCATGGGATGGCCGGTCGTCTCGCGGATCTGCGCCTCGAAGCCGATGGCGGAAAGGTCGGCCGCCAGCCATTCGGCGGCGCGGCGCACCTCCTGCGCATAGGCGGGGTCGGTGGAGATGGAGGGAATGCGCAGAAGGTCCTTCAGCCGCTCGAGCGAGGCGTCGAGCTCGCGGTCGAGGCAGGTCAGAACGCTATCGAGGGCGGGCATGAAGACTCCTTGCGAATGGGCCGGCCGCGCCGGCGAATGCGAAGGATGGTCTAGAACAGCGCGCGGCCGAGCGAAACGCCCTTTACCAAGGGCGCCTTACGGCCTATGGCCCGATTGCAACAGTTCCAAAGAAGGAAGAGCCCCAAAAACAGAAAAAGGCCGCCGCGGACTGGAGGGGGATTGTCGCGACGGCCCTTTCTGGTAAAGCGGAAATCCCGAGAGGGGGGAATGGGACTTCCGCTCATTATCCGGCGTCGAAAGCGGGGGACGAGCTTTGCGCCGAACACGACGCTATCGTCGCGTCGTTGCATCCTAAATGCGCCTTCCCGGCAATGGGTTCAAGACACTGCGATCACATCCGCGTGATCGCGCGGTTAAACTCTCGTAAGAATCGTAACGTCTTTCACGGCCTCGTGTTTTCGAGCCAGCCGATGGCGCGCAGCATCGGGCCGCGTCAGCGCCCGATGGACTCCCGCCCGACGCCGCGATACGAGCATGGCCCATGCAAAAGGGCGATCATCTCTTCCTCGTCGACGGCTCGGCCTACATCTTCCGCGCCTATCACGCGCTGCCGCCGCTCACACGAAAGTCGGACGGGCTGCCCGTGGGCGCGGTCTCCGGCTTCTGCAACATGCTGTGGAAGCTGGTGGAGGAGTCTCGCGACACCTCGGTCGGGGTCGCTCCCACCCATTTCGCGGTGATCTTCGATCATTCCTCCACCACCTTCCGCAATGCGCTCTACGACCAGTACAAGGCCAACCGCGCCGCGCCGCCCGAAGATCTCGTGCCCCAGTTCGCGCTGATCCGCGAGGCGGTGCGGGCCTTCGACCTGCCCTGCATCGAGAAGCAGGGCTTCGAGGCGGACGACCTCATCGCGGCCTATACGCGCCAGGCGCTGGAGGCGGGCGGGGACGTGACCATCGTCTCCTCCGACAAGGACCTGATGCAGCTCGTCGGCCCCTGCGTGACGCTCTACGACCAGATGAAGGACAAGCGCCTCGGCCCGCAGGAGGTGTTCGACAAGTTCGGCGTCTATCCGGACAAGATGATCGACCTTCAGGCGCTGGTCGGCGACAGTTCTGACAATGTGCCGGGCGTGCCGGGCATCGGCCCGAAGACCGCGGCCAAGCTGCTGGAGGAGTTCGGCACGCTGGAGGCGCTTCTGGAGCGCGCCGCGGAGGTGAAGGCGGCCAAGTGCCGGGAGAACCTGATCGCCTTCGCCGAGCAGGCGCGCCTTTCCAAGCGCCTCGTCACGCTGGACCAGAACACGCCGCTGGACGTGCCGCTCGCCGATCTCTTCATCCACGAGCCGGATGGGGAGAAGCTCGTCTCCTACCTCAAGGCGATGGAGTTCACGACGCTGACGCGGCGCGTCTCCGCACGCCTGGGCACCGATGCCTCCGAGGTGAAGGCGGCCGACATCAAGGTGGACGGGCCCGCGCGCGGGCCTGATCTCGACGCCAGCGCCCCGCCGCCGGCCGGCGATGGGGCGCTGGCCCTGTCGCCACAGGCCTTCTCGGTTGCGCGCCTTGCCGAGATGGCCGCGTCCAGCTTCGACCGCTCCGCCTATGTCACCATCCGCGACGCCGACACGCTCAAGCGCTGGATCGCGCGCGCCTACGAGACGGGGCTCCTGTCCTTCGACATCGAGACCACCGCGCTCGACGCGATGAACGCCGATATCGTGGGCTTCGCGCTGGCCGTGGCGCCGGGCGAAGCGGCCTATGTGCCGGTGGCGCACGTGCACGAGGGGGAGGGCGACCTTCTGGGCGGCGGCGAGGGCGCGCAGGGGCCGGGCGAGCAGCTATCGCCCGGCGCGGCGCTCGACCTCCTGAAGGGGCCGCTGGAGGATGCGAGCCTCCTGAAGATCGGCCAGAACTTCAAATACGACTATCTCGTGCTCCTGCGGCACGGCGTCGCCGTCTCGCCCTTCGACGACACGATGCTCATCTCCTACGCGCTCGACGCCTCCTCCTCGCTGGAGGGGCACGGGATGGACGAGTTGTCCGAGCGGTTCCTCGGCCACAAGCCCATCTCCTACAAGGAGCTTTGCGGCTCGGGGAAGGGCGCGAAGGCCATCGCCGCCTGCCCGGTGGAGAAGGTGACGGAGTACGCCGCCGAGGACGCGGACGTGACGCTGCGCCTGTGGATGGCGCTCAAGCCCCGCCTCGTCGCCGAGGGGCTGTCCCATGTCTATGAGCGGCTGGAGCGCCCGCTGGTGCCGGTGCTGGCGCGCATGGAACGGCGCGGCATCAAGACCGACCGGCAGATCCTCTCGCGCCTGTCGGGCCGCTTCGCGCAGAAGGCCGCGAGCCTGGAGTTCGACGTCCATGCCATGGCGGGCGAGCCCTTCAACCTCGGCAGCCCCAAGCAGCTCGGCGAAATCCTCTTCGGCAAGCTCGGCCTGCCGGGCGGCAAGAAGACGCGCACGGGGCAGTGGTCCACCGATGCGCGCACGCTGGAGGATCTGGCGCTGGAGGGCCACGATCTGCCGCGCCGCATCGTGGAGTGGCGCCAGCTCACCAAGCTGAAGGGCACCTATACGGACGCGTTGCCGCTGCACATGGATGGCGAGAGCCGCATCCACACCTCCTTCTCCATGGCCTCCACCACAACGGGGCGGCTCTCCTCCACCGAGCCGAACCTCCAGAACATTCCCATCCGCACCGAGGAGGGGCGGGCGATTCGCACCGCCTTCGTGGCGGCAGAGGGGCACAAGCTCCTTTCGGCGGACTACAGCCAGATCGAGCTGCGCATCCTGGCCCACATGGCCGAGATTCCCCAGCTCGTGGAGGCATTCCGCGAGGGCACGGACATTCACGCCATGACGGCTTCCGAGATGTTCGGCGTGCCCGTGGAGGGAATGCCCTCGGATGTGCGCCGGCGGGCCAAGGCCATCAATTTCGGCATCATCTACGGCATTTCGGCCTTCGGGCTGGCGGCCCAGCTCTCCATCCCGCGCGAGGAGGCCGGCCTCTACATCAAGCGCTATTTCGAGCGCTTTCCCGGCATCCGCGACTACATGGACCGCACCAAGGCCGAAGCGCGCGAGAAGGGCTATGTGGAGACCCTGTTCGGCCGGCGGGCGCACTATCCCGACATCCGCCATGCCAACCCCAGCGTGCGCGCGGCGGTGGAGCGGGCGGCGATCAACGCGCCCATCCAGGGAACGGCCGCAGACGTCATCCGCCGCGCCATGGTGCGCATGGAGGACGCGCTGAAGGCCGAGAGGCTGGAGGCGAAGATGCTTCTCCAGGTGCACGACGAACTCGTCTTCGAGGTGCCGGACGAGGAGGTGGAGCGCGCGATCCCCGTGATCCGCGCCGTCATGGAAAAGGCCGCCGAGCCGGTGGTGGAACTGAAGGTGCCGCTCGTCGTCGATGCGCGCGCGGCGCAGAACTGGGAGGAAGCCCATTGACCGCCGACATGCGCGAACGCCTCATCGTCGGCCTCGACCTGCCGGACCGCGAAAGCGCCGAGGCAATGGTGGGGCGGCTCGGCGACACGGTGTCCTTCTACAAGATCGGCTACCAGCTCGCCTATGCGAAGGGCGGGCTCGAATTCGTCTCCGAGCTGGCGGCCTCGGGCCGTAAGGTGTTCCTCGACCTCAAGCTGCTGGATATCGACAATACGGTGGAGAAGGGGGTGGAAAGCGTCCTGCATCTGGGCGCCTCCATGCTCACCGTCCACGCCTATCCGCACGCCATGCGCGCGGCGGCGAGAGCCGCGCGGGGCACGGGCCTGACCGTTCTGGGCGTCACGGTGCTGACCTCTCTCGACGAGGCGGGGCTGGCCGAGGCGGGCTACGAGACCGGCGTCGAGGCGCTGGTGGAGCGTCGGGCGCGGCAGGCGCGTGAGATCGGCGTCGGCCTCGTGGCCTCGGCGGCGGAGGCGCGCGCCATCCGCGCGATCGTGGGGCCCGAGCTGGCGCTGGTCACGCCCGGCATTCGGCCGAAGGGCGCCGAGGCGGGCGACCAGAAGCGCGTCGTGACGCCGTCCGATGCGCTCGCGGCCGGGGCGTCGCATCTGGTCGTCGCCCGTCCCATCATCGCCGCGCCGGACCCGAAGGCGGCGGCGCAGGCCATTCTCGCCGAGATGAGCCGCTGAATTTTCAACGCAGGAGGAGAAACCCACATGCCCAAGGCCTATTGGATCGCCCGCATCGACGTGCGCGAGCCGGAGCGCTACCCGGACTACATCGCCGCCGCCAAGCCCGCCATGGAGCGCTATGGCGCGAAGTTCCTGGCGCGGGGCGGCCCCTTCGTGGAATGCGAGGGCACGGCGCGCAAGCGCAACGTGGTGATCGAGTTCGCCTCCATGGAGGATGCGCAGGCCTGCTACGAGAGCCCGGAATACCAGGCGGCCCGCGCCATCCGCGAGGAGATCGCCGACGGGGAACTGGTCCTGGTCGAAGGCGCCTGATCCAGCAGGGCGTTCGGGCCTGTTTCGCGTGGGCGGCAAAAGAGGTGGACGAAACCGCCCGGCCGGTGGAAACGTTGTAACCGACCGGGGCCTTTCGCCGGGATGAAAGCTGGGAGCGGATGTTGTACCAGTTCTTCGAATGGAGCCACGCGGCCATGGCGCCTCTGCGGGCCGTGGCCGACGCCACCCGTTTGCTCTACCGCGACCCGCTGAACCCGCTTTCGCAAACCCATCTGGGGCGAACCGTCGCGGCCTCGGCCGAGCTGTTCGAGCGCGCGACGCGGGTCTATGGCAAGCCCGAATTCGGGCTGGAGGAGACGCTGGTGGGCGGGCTTCGCGTTCCCGTCGCCGACCGCACGGTCTGGGAAAAGCCGTTCTGCCGGCTGCTTCATTTCGACCGCGCCCTTCCCGAGGGCAAGGATCGCAGCCCCCGCCTGCTCATCGTCGCGCCCATGTCCGGCCACTACGCCACGCTCCTGCGCGGCACCGTGGAAGCGCTGCTCCCCCACGCCGAAATCTACATCACCGACTGGTCGGACGCGCGGCAGGTGCCTCTTTCCGACGGCCGGTTCGATCTCGACGACTATGTCGACTACCTTATCGAGATGCTGCATTTCCTTGGCCCCGATACGCATGTGGTGGGCGTGTGCCAGCCGGCGGTGCCGGTGCTGATGGCCGTGGGGGTTATGGAGCAGCGCGGCGACGAATGCGCGCCCTCCTCCATGACGCTGATGGGCGGGCCAATCGACACGCGCGTCAGCCCCACCGGCGTCGACAAGCTGGCCAAGGACCGGGGCATCGACTGGTTTCGCGACAATGTCATCATGACCGTGCCGTTTCCCCAGCCGGGCTTCATGCGCCCGGTCTATCCCGGCTTCCTGCAACTCACCGGCTTCATGTCGATGAATCTCGACCGGCACCTCACCTCGCACAAGGATTTCTTCTGGCACCTTGTGAAGGGCGACGGGGATTCGGCAGAGAAGCACCGCGCCTTCTACGACGAATATAACGCCGTGATGGACCTGACCGCCGAGTTCTACCTGCAAACGGTGGAGGAGGTGTTCATCAAGCACTCGCTGCCCAAAGGCGAGATCACCCATCGCGGGGAGAGGATCGACCTGTCGAAGGTCAAGCGCACCGCGCTTTTCACCGTGGAAGGCGAAAACGACGACATTTCGGGCGTCGGCCAGACGATGGCGGCGCACGACCTCTGCTCCTCGCTGCCGCAGGACAAGCGCGTGCACTACCTGCAACCCGGCGTCGGCCATTACGGTGTCTTCAACGGCTCGCGCTTCCGCTCCGAGATCGCTCCGCGCATCATGGATTTCGCGCTGACGCACGGGCGCCCGGCAAAGGGGCGCAAGTCGCGGCCGGGCAAAGGCGGGCAGCGCTGACGCCCGCTCCTTATTGAAGGCGGGGCTTCCACTTCCCATCTCGAAAGCGGAGCCGGGCGCAATCCGGCTCAGTCCCCGCTTCGATAGACAAGGGAAGCCCGACATGCGCTCACAGGCCCTGATTCGTCCTGCCTGGACACCGGCGACCATCGCGCTGATGGTCCTCGGTTTCATCGTATACTGGCCACTCGGCCTTGCCGTTCTCGCCTATATTCTCTGGGGCGACCGGCTGGAAGCCTTCCGCACCGATGTCAGCCGGTCCACCGACCGGGTGGTCGGCGCGTTCCGCCGCTCCGGCGCCAACCTGCCCTTCGGCGCGGACCGCACCGGCAATGTTGCGTTCGACGACTGGCGCGAGAAGGAACTGGCGCGGCTCGAAGCAGAGCGCGCGCGACTGAACGATGCGGCGGCGGAGTTCGCCTCCTACGCCCGCGAGCTGCGGCGCGCCAAGGACCAGGAGGAGTTCGACCGCTTCATGGCAGCGCGGCGCCACGGCGACATTGAGACGGCCGAGCCCGCTCGCTGAAGCCGTCCCTCGCAAGACCAAGCAGGATGGGCCGCGATCGCCAAGCGATCGCGGCCTCTTCGCGTCCGCCTCTGGCGGGTGCGGGCGCGGGGGTGTAATCCTGCGGTCGGATATTCTGTCGGCTCGGGGAAGCACGGGATGAAGGGAGCGCTGGCCAGACTGCTGCGGGCACGCGGTCGCCCCGCCGCACCCTCCTTCCCGGCCGAGTTCGAGATCGCAGGTCGCGCGGTGCCGCTCCGGGTGCGCGAGCATCCCACGGCGCGCCGGATCGTCATGCGGCTCTCGCCCTGCGGCGGCATGTTGAGGATCACCGTTCCGCGCCGCACCTCCTCGCAGGCGCTTCTTTCCTTTCTCGACCGACACAGCGCCTGGGCCGATGCGCGGCTGGCGAGCGCCGGCGGCGCTCGTGGCGTGGTCGACGGGGCCTTTCTGCCCCTTCGCGGGCGCGACGTCCTCATCCGACACGAACCGGCGCGCCGGACCGCCCGGCTCGACGAGGCGGGCGGGGTGATCCTTGTGGGCGGCGCGCCGGAGCACCTGCCGCGCCGTGTGCGCGACTGCCTCATCCGGGAGGCGCGCCGCGACCTCGAGGCAGCGGTAGCGTGCCATTCGGCCAGCCTCGGCATCCGCCCGGCGGCCATGGCGCTGAAGGACACGCGCAGCCGCTGGGGCTCCTGCTCGGCCGAGCGCCGGCTCTCCTTCTCCTGGCGCATCGTCATGGCGCCGCCGCATGTGCTGGACTATCTAGCCGCGCATGAGGTGGCGCATCTGAAGGAGATGAACCACGGGCCGGATTTCTGGGCCCTGTGCCGCACGCTGTGCCCGCGAATGGACGAGGGGCGCGACTGGCTGAAGCGACATGGCGCGTCGCTCCATGCCGTGCGTTTCGACTGACGCGCCTTTACCCCGCGCCATGGAGGCGCGATAAGCAGGCGATGAGCTCTTACACCCGCCCCTTCGTCAAGATCTGCGGCCTCTCGACCGAAGCCGCCATCGACGCCGTGCTCTCGCGCGGCGGAGAGGAGGTCGGCTTCGTCTCCTTCGCCAGGAGCCCGCGCCATGTGCCGATCGAGGCGATGGCGCGGCTGCGGCGGCATGTGGGCGAGCGGGCGCGCGTGACCATCGTCACCGTGGACCCGGACGATGCGCTTCTGGCGCGCCTCGCCGCCGAGGTCAGGCCGGACACGATCCAGCTTCATGGCGGGGAGTCGCCCGAGCGCGTGGGCGAGGTGGCCGTGCGCACGGGGCTGGACACTATGAAGGCGCTCTCCATCGCCGGGCCGGACGATCTGGCCCGGGTGGCAGCCTATCGCCCCGTCGCCGGTCGCATCCTGCTCGACGCCAAGGCGCCCAAGGGCTCGGCCATCCCCGGCGGCAACGGCGTCTCCTTCGACTGGTCGATCCTGGCGGCATGGACGGGCGGCCCCTTCGTCCTTTCCGGCGGCATCAACCCGGACAATGTCGCGGATGCGGTGCGCGTGGCGCGCCCGGCCGGCATCGACATCTCCTCGGGCGTGGAAAGCGCGCCCGGCGTGAAGGATATCTCCCGCATTCACCGGCTGTTCGACGCGCTCGACGCCGCGACCCTTCTCGAACCCGAACGGCAAGCCTCATGAACGAGACCCCGAGCCCGAACTCCTTCCGCGCAGGCCCCGACGAGGAGGGGCGCTTCGGCCTCTTCGGCGGGCGCTTCGTCGCCGAGACGCTGATGCCGCTCATCCTCGACCTGCAGCAGTCCTGGACCCATGCGCGCACCGACCCGGCCTTCAAGGCCGAGCTGGACCATCTCAATACGCACTATACCGGCCGGCCCTCGCCGCTCTATTTCGCCGAGCGGCTGACGGAGGAGCTCGGCGGGGCGAAGGTCTATTTCAAGCGCGACGAGCTGAACCACACGGGTTCGCACAAGATCAACAACTGCCTCGGCCAGATCCTGCTCGCGCGGCGCATGGGCAAGACCCGCATCATCGCGGAGACGGGGGCCGGCCAGCACGGCGTGGCGACCGCCACGGTCTGCGCGCGCTTCGGCCTGCCCTGTGTCGTCTATATGGGCGCGACGGATGTGGAGCGGCAGGCGCCCAACGTGTTTCGCATGAAGCTCTTGGGCGCGGAGGTGGTGCCCGTCACCGCCGGCCACGGCACGCTCAAGGACGCCATGAACGAGGCACTGCGCGACTGGGTGACGAATGTCGAATCGACCTATTACCTGATCGGCACCGCCGCCGGCCCGCACCCCTATCCCGAGCTCGTGCGCGAGTTCCAGTCGGTGATCGGCAAGGAGGTTCGCGAGCAGATCATGGCCGCCGAGGGCCGCCTGCCGGACCTTCTCGTGGCGGCGGTGGGCGGCGGCTCCAACGCCATCGGCCTCTTCCACCCCTTCCTCGACGATCGCGACGTCGCCATCGTGGGCGTGGAGGCCGGCGGCAAGGGGCTGGACGGCGAGGAACACTGCGCCTCGCTCACGGCCGGCTCGCCCGGCGTGCTGCACGGCAACCGCACCTATCTGCTCCAGGACGGCGACGGCCAGATCAAGGAAGGCCATTCCATCTCCGCGGGCCTCGACTACCCCGGCATCGGCCCCGAGCATTCCTGGCTCAAGGACCAGGGCCGCGTGGAATATGTGCCGATCATGGACAAGGAGGCGCTCGACGCCTTCCAGCTCCTGACCCGCGTGGAAGGCATCATCCCCGCGCTGGAGCCAGCCCACGCGCTGGCAGAGGTCATCAAGCGCGCGCCGAAGATGGGCCGGGACCAGATCATCGTGATGAATCTGTGCGGGCGCGGCGACAAGGACGTGTTCACGGCCGCAAAGCATCTGGGCGTGGAGCTTTGAACCAAGGCGCTTCGTTCGTCGTCGACACCTACCGGGCTCGGCAGATCGGGCTCCTCGGACAATGGCAGCCCAACGGGGCGAATGTGAAATGCTATGCCATCCGTGCGACGTCGGAAGCGCTCGATCCCGCCGTTCTCGATGCGGCCGCGGCGAGGGTGGCGGCGGAGCCGCCGCCTGCCGGCAGTCTTGGCTTCGTCATCCTCCACCGGGGAGAGGAGGCCGTATGGCTGCTTCTGCACTGGTGGCTGCCGGGCGGAATGTTGGCAGAGCGTCTCTGGTCCGCGTCCTTGGGTGAGCCTGGCGCCTTCCAGCCGGTTGACCGGCCTTCCATGGCTTGCGTATGGGAACTGGTGCCGATCGCCTTCGAACGGGACGCTTATGTGCGCACGATGATGAATGGCGGACGCGACAGGGATTATCTGGCGTGCGTCATGCCGGACGGGAGCTACTGACTTGACGACACGCATCGAAGAGCGTTTTCGCGCCTTGAAGGCGGAGGGCCGCCCGGCGCTCGTCACCTTCCTGATGGCGGGCGATCCCGACATCGAGACGGCCTTCTCCATCCTGCGCCAGCTTCCCGCCGCCGGGGCCGACGTGATCGAGCTCGGGATGCCTTTCTCCGATCCCATGGCCGACGGGCCGGCGGTCCAGAAGGCGGGCCTGCGGGCCCTGAGGGCCGGCGAGACGCTGCGGCGCACGCTGGAGACGGTGCGGCGCTTTCGCGCCGGGGATGCGGCCACGCCCATCGTACTGATGGGCTATTTCAATCCCATCTACATCTACGGCGTGGAGCGCTTCGTGGCCGATGCCCGGCAGGCGGGCGTGGATGGCCTCATCGTCGTCGACCTGCCGCCGGAAATGGACGAGGAACTTTGCCTGCCGGCGATGAAGGGCGGGCTGAACTTCATCCGCCTCGCCACGCCCACGACCGACGAGAAGCGCCTGCCGGCGGTTCTGAAGAACACGTCCGGCTTCGTCTACTACGTGTCGATCAACGGCATTACCGGCTCGGCCGCGCCCGATACCGGCAAGGTCGCCGCCTCGATCGAGCGCATCCGCGCCCGGACCGACCTGCCGGTCTGCGTCGGCTTCGGCGTGCGCAATGCCGAGCAGGCAGAGGCGCTGGGCCGCCATGCGGACGGCGTGGTGGTGGGCTCCGTGCTGGTGGGCGCCATCGAGGGCTCGCTGGTGAACGGCGCGGCGAGCGCCGACACGCCTGAGGCCGTCCTGTCCCTCGTGCGCGAGCTGAGGGAGGGGGTCGCCCGGTCCCGCCTTGCGCTCGCCTGATTGCCGGCCCATCTCGAACCCACCTCAAGACGCCTGAAGAGGCCGCGCCCGTGAACTGGATCACCAATTACGTCCGCCCCAAGCTGACGAGCCTGCTCGGCAAGAGCGAGGTTCCCGAGAACCTGTGGATCAAGGACCCCGAGACGGGGGAGATGGTCTTCCACAAGGATCTGGAGGCCAACCAGTGGGTCGTGCCCAATTCCGGCGTCCACATGAAGATCGGCGCGAAGGAGCGCCTGGCGGCCTTCTTCGACGACGGCGCCTATGAGGCGGCCGAATTGCCGAAGGTGGCGGTCGATCCCCTGAAGTTTCGCGATTCGAAGCGCTATGTGGACCGCCTGAAGGAGTATCGCGCCAAGACCGGCATGGAGGATTCCGTGCTGGTGGCGAGTGGCGAGATCGAGGCGCTGCCCATCGTCGCCGCCGTCCAGGACTTCGCCTTCATGGGCGGCTCGCTCGGCATGGCGGCGGGCGAGGCCATCGTGAAGGCGGCCGAGATCGCGGTGGAGACGAAGCGCCCGCTGGTGCTGTTCGCCGGGTCCGGCGGGGCGCGGATGCAGGAGGGCATCCTCTCGCTCATGCAATTGCCGCGCACCACCGTGGCGGTGGAGAGCGTGAAGGAAGCCGGGCTTCCCTACATCGTCGTCCTGACCAATCCGACCACGGGCGGCGTCACGGCCTCCTATGCCATGCTGGGGGACGTCCATATCGCCGAGCCGGGCGCGCTGATCGGCTTTGCCGGGGCGCGCGTCATCGAGCAGACCATCCGCGAGAAGCTGCCGGAGGGCTTCCAGCGCTCCGAATATCTGATGGAGCACGGCATGGTGGACATGGTCGTGCATCGCCACGAGCTGAAGGGCACCATCGCGCGCCTCCTGCGCATCATGACGAAGCAGCCGGCGCGCTCGGTGGAGGTCTCGCCGGCGCCCCAACCGGCGCAGGAGCCGGTGGCGGCGGAGGCCTCGGCCTGAGCCCGGTCCCCCAGCCCGTGAGCGCCGCCAGCCTTGCCGGCGGCGAGATCGAACGCCTGATGCTGCGCCACCCCAAGGGCACGGATCTCGCGCTGGAGCGCATCCGCCGGCTTCTTTCGGCGCTGGGCGAGCCGCAAAGGCGGCTGCCGCCGGTGATCCATGTGGCGGGCACCAACGGCAAGGGCTCCGTGGTCGCCTTCTCGCGCGCGATCCTGGAGGCGGCGGGCCTGTCGGTCCATGTGCACACCTCGCCGCACCTTGTTTCCTGGCACGAGCGCTACCGGCTCGGTCGGGCGGATGGGCCGGGGCGGCTGGTGGAGGACGCGGTGCTGGCCGAAGCCATCGCACGCGTCGGGCAGGCCAATGGCGACGAGCCGATCACCGTCTTCGAGGTGCTGACGGCCGTGACCTTCCTGCTCTTCTCCGAGCATCCGGCCGACGCCGCGCTGATCGAGGTCGGGCTCGGCGGGCGCTTCGATGCGACCAACGTGATCGAGAATCCCGCCGCCACCCTCGTCTCCTCCGTCTCGCTCGATCATCAATCCTATCTCGGCGACCGGGTGGAGCTGATCGCGGCCGAGAAGGCCGGGATCTTCAAGCGCGGCGCGCCGGCCGTCGTCGGCCTGCAGGGTGAATCGGTCGCGCTCGACGTGCTGCGGGCACGGGCCGGGCGGGCAGGAGCGCCCCTTCACGTCTATGGCGAGGACTTCTTCGCGTTCGAGGAGCGCGGGCGGCTGGTCTATCAGGACGAGCGCGGGCTGCTCGACCTGCCCCTGCCGCGCCTGAACGGGCGCCACCAGCTCGCCAATGCCGCGCTGGCGCTCGCCGGGCTGCGCGCCGGCGGGTTCGATCCGTCCGAGGAGGCGGTGGCCGAGGGCATCGCGCGGGCAGAGTGGCCCGGCCGCCTTCAGCGCATCACCTCCGGGCCGCTTCACGC
The DNA here is from genome assembly GCF_017815515.1 of Aureimonas populi. Taxonomy (NCBI): domain Bacteria; kingdom Pseudomonadati; phylum Pseudomonadota; class Alphaproteobacteria; order Hyphomicrobiales; family Aurantimonadaceae; genus Aureimonas; species Aureimonas populi. Next base: position 80,052 of record NZ_CP072611.1, on the reverse strand, counting down.
GCTGGCCGTGCCGGGAGCGGAAGTCTGGATCGACGGGGGCCACAATCCGGGCGCGGGCGTGGCCATCGCGGAGGCCATGGCCGAGATGGAGGACCGCGTGCCCCGGCCGCTGTTCCTGATTTCGGGAATGCTCTCGACCAAGGACCCGATCGGCTTCTTCGAGGCGTTCTCAGGCATGGCGCGCCGGGTCTTCACCGTGCCGATCGTCTCGTCCGAGGCGGGAATGCCGGCGGACGAGCTGGCCGACGCCGCCATCGAGGCGGGGCTGGACGCCGAGCCCTGCGACAGCGTGGCCGAGGCGATCGCCCTCGTCTCCACGGGCTGGCGCTCGCAACCCGCGCCGCGCTTTCTCATCTGCGGCTCGCTCTACCTCATCGGCGAGGTGCTGGCCGAGAGCGGGCTGGCCCCGCAATGAAAAAGGCCCGGCGCGCGGCCGGGCCTTCCCATCAGGACGGTGCCTTCGAAATCAGGCCGCGACGTTCTGGTTGATCCAGGCCACGAGCTTGGACTTCGGCGCCGCGCCAACCTGCACGGAGGCCTGCTGGCCGTCCTTGAACAGCATCAGCGTCGGGATGGAGCGCACGCCGAACTGGGCGGCGAGGTCGGGGTTCTCGTCGATATTGATCTTCACGACATCCACGCCCGTCATCTCCTCGGAGATCTCCTCCAGGCTCGGCGCGATCATCTTGCACGGGCCGCACCATTCGGCCCAGAAGTCCACGACCACAGGCTTGCCGGCCTGCAGCACGTCGGACTGGAAATTGGTCTTGTCGATCTTCTTGGTGGCCATGGAAAGGCTCCCTTGCGCCGGCGGGAGGCCGGCATGGTGAATCGCTTAAGGGGCGGATGCCCCGTCGGCTCCGAAGGTAGAAGCGCGCGCGCCCGACTTCAAGCCGCGCCGCGTCGCGAGGCAAGGCCGGCCAGCGCCTCTTCCATCGCCGCGGGAGGCAGCTCGATCAGGCGCGGCGCCTCGGTGAAGAGCAGCGCCGCTTCCACCGGACGGCCGGGATACAAGGGCATGAGCAGCGCGCGATAGAGCGCAAGCTGGGTGACATAGGCGGCCGGAACCTCGTCCAACGTGGCCGGCGGCAGGCGGTTCGTCTTGTAATCGACGATGAGAACGGACCGTTCAGAAACGGCGAGACGGTCGATCGTGCCGCTGACGGGATAGGTCCGGCCGGCGATTTCCACCGTGCCGCGAAGCCCCACTTCGGCGCGGCTGCCGGGCGAGAACAGCGCCGAGAAGCGCTCGTGCGATAGCACGGCGAGGGCGGCGCCGAGGATCGCCTCGCGCTGCGCCTCGCTCATCTCGCCCGCCGCGACGGCGAGATGGCGCCTGGCCGCCGCCTCGCGCGCCTGCGGGGGGAGTTCGGGCAGGATCTGCAGGAGCTTGTGGGTCAGCAGGCCCCGGCGGATGGCGAGCGAGGCCTGCGGCTGGCCGGAGAGGACGGGCGAGCCGAGGCGAGGCGGCTCCTCCTCCATCTCGATGCGCAGCGTGCCGGCCGGGTCCGAGGGCACCAGCGGGCGCGGCGGGCGCAGCTCGGCCGGAAGCGGGGAAAGGTCGAGGACGCGGGACGCGGCGGCTTGCGCGGGCGTTGGCCCGGCCAGCTTCGCCTCGGCGGGGGCGGGGCCCCAGCGATAGGCCACGAGCTCGCCCGCCTCATCGCGCACCTCCTCGCAATCGGGCCCGAGGCTGGACTGCACCCGCATCAGCCAGCTCGATTCGTGCGGGCCCCGCGTGCCCGCATGGCCGCAGATCACCAGGCGGTCGGCGGCGCGCGTCATGCCCACATAAAGCAGCCGGCGATACTCCTCCTCCGCGCGCTGCCTTTCCGCCTCGCGCAGGGTCTCGACCACGGGGGTGACGAGCGCCTTTTCCGGGCACCAGAGGAAGCCGGGGGCGGCGCCGGGCGCGAGGCCGGGCATGGCCTCCCACTCCATCAGCCGCGCGCCATGGGTGTGCACGAAGGGCGCCGAGCCGGGATCGACGAGGAAGACGACCGGCGCTTCCAGCCCCTTGGCGGCGTGCGCCGTCATGATCCGCACCTCGCCGCGCCCCTGGTCCATCTCTCGCTTGATGGTGGGCGGCGCGCTGGCCAGCGTGGCGAGGAAGGCGTCGAGATCGGGCTTTCCGTCCGCCTCGTGGGCGCAGGCGAGGTCGAGGAAGGCATCCACCACTTCGCCGGCATCGTGGCCGAGCCGGGCGATGAGGCGCGCGCGCGCGCCTTCCGGCCCCAGCAGCCGGGCATAGAAGGTGAAGACGCCCTCGAAGCCGGCGCGGTCGCGCAGTTCCTCCAGCCGCAGGAAGGCCGCCGCCGCCCTGGCGGCGAGCGCCGCCTTGTCCGTCACGAAGGCGGGCAGGCGCTCCGCGCCCCCTTCGGCCGCGAGGCGCCGCAGGGCGAAATAGAGGGGCTCGGGCCGCTCGGCGCGCCGCGAGAGGGCGAGCCCCATGAGGTCGTCGTCGGAGAAGCCGAAGAGCGGGCTCTTCAGCGCCTCGGCCAGGGACAATTCGTCCTCGGCGTTGGAGACGACGCGCCCCAGGGCCATCAGATCCTGCACGGCGATGTGATCGGTGATGACCAGGCGGTCGGCGCCGGCGACCGGGATGTGCCGGTCGCGCAGGGCCGCGCTCATCGCGCCGACGAAGGCCGAGCGCTTGCGCACCAGCACGATCACGTCGCCGGGCCCCAGCGGCCGGCGCCCGCGCCGGTCCTCCAGCGGCTGGCCGAGCCAGCCCTCGATGGTGCTGGCGATGCGCATAGCCAGCCGATTGACGGGGGAGGAGAGGGGTTCGGTGTCGATGGGGTCGAGCCAGTCGTCGCTCTCGCGCGCGGCCTGCTTCACATAAGGCGGCCAGATCTCCACGAGGCCCGGCACGGCGCCGCGCGCGGAGACATGGACGGGTTTCTCGTTCTCGACCGAAAGGCCGCGCCTGTCCTCCTCCGCCTCGAACGCCTTGTCCACGGCGGCGAGCACCGTTGCGGTGGACCGGAAGGATTGCTGCAACGCCACGCGCGAGAAATCGGCGCGCGCGGCCTTGGCCTGCGCCTCCAGCCGCCGCCGCTCGGCGGTGAACATGGCCGGCGAGGCGCCCTGGAAGGAATAGATCGACTGCTTCTCGTCTCCCACCGCGAACATGGTGCGCCGCTTGCGGTCGTCGCTCGAGAAGAACTCCTCCACCAGCGAGCGCACGACCTCCCACTGGCGCGGGCTTGTGTCCTGCGCCTCATCGACCAGCACGTGGTCGATGCCCTGGTCGAGCTTGTAGTGCACCCAGGCCGCCGCCTCGCCGCGCGTCAGCAGGTCGGCGGTGCGCACGATCAGGTCCTCGAAGTCGAGCCGGCCGCGCCGCCGCTTCAGCTCCTGATAGTCGCCCTCCAGCTTGCGGGCGATTATCAGCGCCGCGCGGCTGGCGCGGAACAGGCGCAGCGTCGAGAGGCGCTCCGCCGTTTCCTCCACGAAGCCGGCCAGCGCGTGCAGCCGCTCCTCGAAGTCCGCAAAGGCGCCGGTCACGGCCTTCGTCGCCACGCTGCTCGTCTTGTAGCGTCCGCCATCGGCCTTGAGGCACAAGGCCTTCAGCGCCTCGAACCGCTCGGGCGCCTGCGAGGCGGCGTGCAGGGACGAAAGCTTCGCCAAGAGCTTGGCGTCCGTCGGCTTGCCGCTCTCGCGCGCGGCCTCGGCAAGGCGCGCGGCGAAGGCGTCATCGAAGCCCGGCGGGTGGAAGGCGGGCGCCAGCAGGCTCTCCTGTGTCTCGTCCGCCCGCACGTCCAGCGCCTTCGCCAGCCGCCCTACCGCCTCATCGAGGCCGCCGGCGGCGCCGAGATGCGCGCGGATGCGGTCGCGCTTGGAAACGCATTCCCCGATCAGCCGGTCGAGCCCGGCCTCGCCGGCCAGCGAGAGCGCCTCGGCGAAGGCCTCGGCCAGTCCCTCGTCGGCCTCCTCGCCGCTGGCCTGCACGATGAGAAGACGGCGCGCCTCGGCCAGGAGCATGGCGCTTTGCGCATCGTCCAGCACCTCGAAATGGCCGGGCACATGCGCTTCCAGCGGGAAGAGATGCAGGAGCGATTCGCAAAAGGCGTGGATGGTCTGGATCTTCAGCCCGCCGGGCGTTTCCAGCGCGCGGGCGAAGAGCCGGCGCGCGGCTGCCAGCGCCTCGGGCGTGGGCCGCGCACCGAGTTGGGCCAGCTCGGCCGCCAGCGCCTCCTCGCTCGCCCGCGTCCATTGCGAGAGCGTCGCGAAGATGCGCGTCTGCATCTCGGCGGCGGCGGCCTTGGTGTAGGTGAGGCACAGGATGCGCGAGGGCTCGGCGCCGGAGAGGAGAAGGCGCACCACGCGGCATGCGAGCACGAAGGTCTTGCCGGAGCCTGCATTGGCCGCCACGAAGACCGAGCGGGCGGGATCGGAGGCGCGCTCCTGCGCCGCGCGCGTGCCTTCGGAAATGTCGAGCGCGCTCATGCGCCGTCCCCTTGCGCGTCGTCCTCGTCGCCCAGCGCCCATTCCCGCGCGCGCGAAAGATGGTCGTAGTCGCCCGAGAAGTCCGAGGAGAGAAGCGGGCGGGCGCGCGAGAGGAAGCCCTTGGCGGGGTCGAGGTAAGAGGCGGCCAGGCCCTTGAAGCGCGCCAGTGCCTCCTCGCCCAGGCCGTCGGCCGTCACCGCCTCGCCGGAGGCGCCGCCCGAATGGGAGAGGCCCTCGGGCTTGAAGGCTCGCTCGCGCAGGCGCACGTAGAGAAGCTCCGAAACGGTCTCGACCGGCCCGACGGCCTTGAATGCGCCGAGCCGCGCCATCGCCGCTTCCAGCGGAAGCTGGGGGGCGAGCAGCGTGCGGGCCTGTTTGACGCTGGGCTGGGTGCCCGTCTTGAAATCGATGATCTCCACCGAGCCGTCCTCCATCGCGTCGATGCGGTCGGCGTAGCCCTTCAGCGCGACGCCGATATCGGCCAGCTCCACGAAGCCGCCCAGCTCGGCATGACGTTTGGCGACGGCGCGGCCGCGCTCCCAGGCGAGGATGCGCCCGGCCAGCCCCTCCATGCGCGGCCACCAGATGGCGCGGATGTCGGCGGGCAGGGCTTCCTCGTCGAAGGCCTCGCGGGCGATGGCGAGGAGGCGCGCCTCGGCGTCCGGCGCGGCCGGGTCCACGCCGCGCTCCACCATGCGCGCCAGGATGGCGTGGAAGAGATTGCCGCGCTCGGCCGCGCCGGGGGCGCGAATGGGCGGCGGCAGCCTGTCGAGGTTCAGCACCCGCTTGGCATGGATGGCGTAGGGGTCGCGGATCAGCCGTTCCACCTCGGTGATGGAATAGGCGCGCGGGCGGGCTTCCACGGGCGGGCGCGGCTCGGGGCGGGCGGCGCGAGGCTCCGGCGGCGCCGCGTCCAGCGCACGGGCATGGGCGAGGAAGGGCTCCCCCGCCGCCCGCAGCCGCGCCTCGCCCTCGGGCCCGGCCAATGTCAGCAGGCGCTGGAGCCAGCGCGAGGGAATGGCGGGCGCGCCGCCGGCGCGTGCAGAGCGCGCCAGCACCACGCGCGGATGGCCCATGGCCATCCAGAAATCGTGCGCGGCAAGGCCGATGCGCCGCTCGGGCGGATCGAGCAGGATCTCCGAGCGCATGAGCCGCGAGAGGAAGGCGTCGCTGCGCGCGCCCTGCGGCCAGGTGCCCTCGTTGAGCCCGCCGAGGATCATCGTATCCACCGATTGGAGCCGGGCCTCCAGCGCACCCCAGACGAAGGCGCGCTGCGAATGGCCGGCGCGGGGACGGGCAGTCGTTTCGGCGGCGAGCGCGCGGAATACGTCCGGCCATTCGGCGGGCGCGAAGGCGAAGCCGACGGGCGGAGCGGCCACCAACTCGCGCATCAGGGCCGCGAAGGCGGCGCCCGCTTCCTCGGCGTAGAGGCCGGCGGTGCTGCCGTCCTCGTCCGCGCCAAGCGCCTCCATGGCCTGTGTCAGCGCCACGGCGTAGGTCGCGACCTCGGCCGGGGCCGTGCGGCGCAGCGCCACGAGCGGCGAGAGGGCCCCGGCCAGCCGCTCGCACAGCGCCTGCCCCTCGTCGCGCTCCTCGGGCCCCAGATGCTGGACCGGGCGGGTGACGCGCTCGCCGCCTTCGATGGCCGCGCGGCGCCGGGCGAAGAGCGCGGGCAGGGTGGCGGCATCGGCCCGGCCGCTGCCGCCGCGCAGGGCGATCAGCTCCACCACGCGCGCCGCGCGCCGCGCCGCGCCCTGCGACAGGCCGAGGCGGGTGAGGGGATGCTTGAGGAGCGAGACCAGCGCCACGGGGTCGCCCGGCTCGAAGCTGGCGGCCAAAGCGAGGGTCGCCAGCGTGCCTGGCGGCGTGGCCGAAAGCGGACGCCCGGCCGAATCGTTGGCGTCTATGCCGAAGCGGGCCAGTTCGGCCGCCACGCGGCGCGCGAGGTCGCGGTCGGGCGTCGTCAGCGCGACGGTCGCGGCCGGATCGCTCAAGGCATCGCGCATGGCGACGGCGATGGCGAGCGCCTCCTCGCGCTCGTCCGCCGCCTCGATCAGGGCCAGATCATCCAGCGCGGCCGGCGGATGGGCGGGGCCCTCGGCCCAGAGCTCGGTGGTTTCGGCCGGGCGCAGGGCATCGGAGACGAAGGCCTCGCGCGCGGCCGGCGCGCTGCCGGCATCCGGCGCCAGCGTTGCCACCGCCTCGCGCGGAACGCCGAGGCCGCCGAGAATGCGCTTCAGGCCATATTGCGGGTGGCCGGCGGCCGAAAGCGAGGCGGCGCGCTCGATCCCGGCGAAGCTCGGCGCGTCCAGCGTCCGGTCCAGGCCGGGGAGGACGACGGCGCCGTTCTGAAGCTCGGCCACCGCCCGCATCAGCTCGATCGTGGCCGGGGCCGTGGCCGTGGAGCCGGCGATCACCACCGGGCCCGGCGAGCCCTCGGCCCGGTAGCGCGCCGCCGTTTCGCGCGCGAAGCGGCGGCGGATCTCGGTGCTGGAGACCATGCCGATCTCGGCGAGGTGCCGGGGCCATTCCTCCGTCAGGATAGCGAGAAAGGTGAGGGTGAGCTGCCACCATTCGGCCAGCCGGTCCTCTATGCCGAGCCTGGCGAGGCCGGAGAGCGAGATTTCCTCGTCCTCCGCCTCGTCGAGAAGCGTGGCGAGATCGCTGGCAAGGTAGAGCGCATCGGCCGCCGAGGCGGGCAGGACGATGTCCTCGCCGGCCAGCATCGAGGCCGTGCCATCGCCGATCCGCGACTTCCAGAAGCGCACGAGGCGCGCCAGCTCCAGCCGGCGCCGAAGCGGATCGACGGCGGGCAGGAGCGCGGGCGCGCCGAAGAAGGGGGCGTCGTCCTCGTCCTGGCCGAGCGGGCGCACGCGCGGCAGGATGGCCGCCGGCCCGCCGATCTCATGGGCGAAGGCGGCCGTGAGCGCGATGGCGGCGCGGCGCGTCGGCACGTAGACGGTGAGGTCGGCCAGCGCCAGCGGATCGCCGCTACCCATCACGCCCTTCACGATCCGCCCGGAGAGGATGGAGCGCGCGAGCGTGGGAAGGAAGGGCAGGCCGGGCGCGATGGAGAAGATGTTGGCTGGCATTGCGCGGGACTTTACCGCCTGCCCCGCGCCCCGGCCAGCATCGAAAGCTCAGGCGGCGCTGGAAAGAAGCACGCTCTCGGCCTCGCGGATCGAAGCCGGCGTGCCGACCGTGATCCAGAGCCCGTCCAGGCGCACCCCGTGCAGCCGCCCCGCCTCGATCGCGGTGTCGAAGACGCGGTTCAGCGAGAACTTCTCCTCCGGCAGGCCCGCGAAGAGCGAGGGTTTGAGGATCGCCGCGCCGGCATAGATGAAGGGGCTCATGTCGCGCTCGGCCACGCGGGAGAGCCGTCCTTGCGCATCCATGGTGAAATCGCCGCGCCCCTCATAGCCCGTCGCCCGCTTCATGTCGGCGATGAGAAGGAGCGCGTCCATCTCGTCCTCGTCCCACAGCTCGGCCAGAAGGTCGAGATTGTCGCGGTAGCCCTCGATCCAGAACGTATCCGAATTGACGAGGAAGAAGGGCCGGTCCCCCAGCTCCGCCAGGGCCTTCACCACGCCGCCGCCCGATTCCAGAAGCGCCGACGTCTCGTCGGAGATGACGATCCGCGCGCCCTTGCGCTTGCGCAGATGCCCGCGGACGAGATCGGCCATGTAATGCACGTTGACGACGATCTTCGTCACGCCGGCGCGCTCCAGCGCGTCCAGCCCGTAGTCGATCAGCGCCTTGCCGCCCACTTCCACGAGGGGCTTGGGCGTGGTCGAGGTGATCGGGCGCATCCGCTTGCCGAGCCCGGCCGCGAGGACCATGGCCGTCCTCGGGCGCGATCCCTTCTCATCTGTCTCAGTCATCGGCAAGAATGCCCCATTCCTCGTAAAGCGCGGCCACCGGCGCCAGCACCGGGTGGCCCAGCGTGCGGCGCAGATAGGCTCGTATGCGCGGAAGATGACGCAGATATTGCGGCTTGCCGTCGCGCTCGTGCAGCCGCACGAAAATGCCGAGGATCTTGGTGGCGCGCTGGGCGGCCATGGCCGCATAGGCCGCGTCGAAGCCCGGCGTGTCGAAGGGGCCGGCGGTGGAGCGCGCGGCGCGGTAGGCGGCAAGGAGCCGCGCCTCGAGCTCGGCGGGCATGTCCACGCGCACGTCCTGCGCCAGCGAGGCGAGATCGTAGGCTGTCGGCCCGATCATCGCGTCCTGGAAGTCGAGGAGCCCGATGCGCCGGCACCCCTCCCGCTCGCCCTGCCACAGGATGTTGGGCGAGTGGAAGTCCCGCAGCAGAAGGTTCGTCTCCGTGCCCGCCAGCGCGTCGAACACACTGTTCCAGACGTTGGCGAAGGCGGCGCGCTCCTCCTCGGAGGCGCGGCGGCCCTTGATGCGCGGGAAGGCCCAGTCGACCAGAAGCCCGACCTCCACCATCATCGCCGCCCGGTCGAAATCCGGTATCTCGTAGGCGAGGCCATCGCTCGTCTCGACGTGCCGGCCGAAGGGCCGGGCGTGGAGTTCGGCCAGGCACAGGGCGGCGGCCTCGTAGCGCTCGGCGATCGGCCGGCCCGCGGCGTCGAGGATGCCTTCGTCCCCCAGATACTCCATCAGCACGAGCCCGGCGGAGAGGTCGGCCGCTACGATATGCGGGGTGGAGAAGCCGCGCGCCTCGAGCGTTTCGGCCAGCGCGACGAAGGGCAGCACCTCCTGCGCGAGATGCGCGGTCTGCGCATAGAGCCGCGCGGCGTCGGAAACCGGCCCATTGGCGGGCGCGTCCATCAGGACGAGCGAAGCGTCGGCGTTCTCTATATGCTCATAGCGACGCGCGGAGGCATCCGCCGGGAAGGGGCGGCGGTGCGCCGTGCCGTGGCCCGCCGCGCGCAGGAAGGCACGCACGGCCAGCGAGCGCTCGACCCGCGCCGCCGCCTCCGGTGTCAGCAGGACCGTGGCCTCGCGCCGCTCGGGGCTGTCGCCCGACAGGGTCAGGTGGATATTGGCCTCTTCCATCACCAGCGTCGAGCGCTCCGGCCATTCGACGAGGACGAGGCCGGTCTCGGCCGCCTCCTCGAAACCGAGTTCGACCAGATCGTCCTCTCCACCGATTCGGTAGAGGTCGAAATGGGTGGCCTTGGGGCGCGTCTCGTAGGTCTGGACGAGGGTGTAGGTGGGAGAGGGCACCTCCAGCGCGTCGTCGCCGGCCAGATGGCGCAGGAGGGCGCGCGCGAAGGTGGTCTTGCCGGCGCCCAGCTCGCCCGAGAGGGCCAGCATGTCGCCCGTGCGCATGACGACGGCGAAATCCTGCGCGAGACGGTGGCTGGCTTCCTCGCCTTCCAGCATCATGGTGAAGCCGTCCGCCAAGGGGGCGGGCAATTCGTCCTGGCTCATTCGGCCGCCCTGTCGGCAAGGGAGCGGCGCACGGGGAAGCGGCAGGTGACGACGGTGCCGCCCTTGGGCCCGGCGGCGATGGAGACCTTGCCGCCATGCAGCTCGACGAAGCTCTTGACGATGGACAGGCCGAGGCCCGCGCCCGACTGCCGCCCGCCGGAGGGGTTCGCCTCGAAGCGCTCGAACACCTTGGAGATATCGTCCTTGGCGATGCCCGGTCCCTCGTCGGACACCTTGAAGACCACGTCCTCGCCCAGCCTCGCGGCGCGCAGCGAGACGGTGGAGCCGGCCGGGGCGAAATTGGCCGCGTTGGAAAGAAGGTTGAACAGGATCTGGGTGATGCGGTGCTCGTCGGCCGAGAAGCTCTTGCCGGCGTTCGAGACGTCCACTTCAAGCTCGATCTCGTTCTCGCGCAGGCGCTCGCGCACCGCGTCCGCCGCGTAGCCCACGGTCTTGGCGATATCCACCTCTGTGATGTCGAGATCCATGATCCCCGCATCCACGGTGGCCAGGTCCAGAATGTCGTTGACGATGGTCAGCAGCGTGGAGGTGGAGGTGGAGATGTAGTCGAGATACTCGCTCTGGCGCTCGTTGAGCGGGCCGGTCTCCTGCGCGCGCAGAAGGGCGGAGAAGCCGATGATGTTGGTGAGCGGGGAGCGCAGCTCGTAGTTGACGTGCTGGACGAAGTCCGACTTCATCCGGTCCGCTTCCACCAGCGCCTCGTTGCGCTCGCGCAGCATCCGCTCGGCGGCGCGCGCGTCGGAGATGTCGGTGAAGGTCAGCATGGTCTGGCCGTTCGGCAGGGGCACGATGCCGTAGCTCTGCACCCGGCCGTCCGAAAGCTCGAACTCGCCCCATTGCGATTCGCGCGCGCCCTCGTCGAAGGCGGTGACGGCACGGGCGAAGCCCTGCCAGCTGGCGTTGGAATCGTCCTCGCGCGCCAGGATCGAGACCGAGACGGTCTGGCCGAAGGTGCGGATATGCGGCTTGGCCTCCACGAACTCCTTGGAGAGCCCCCACATCTCGGCGAAGATCGGGTTGGACAGGCGCAGGCGCCCGTCCTGCCCGAAGACGGCGACGGCCTCGTTCAGGCAGTCCAGCGTCTCGCCCTGGAGGCGCACCAGGGCGTTGAGCCGGCTTTCCAGCTCGAACTTCTCGGTCAGGTCCTCGAACACCCAGGTCGCGCCGCCCTGCGGCTCGGGGCTGGCGAAGACGCGCAGCGTGCGCCCGTCCGCCAGATGCCAGATCGTGTCCGTGGGCTGCGGCGCGCGGTAGGCGGCCATGATCTCGGCCTTGAGGTCGCGCAAGGGGCGGTCCTCGGGCAGGATGCCGCGCGAGCGCAGGCGGTCGAGGATGGAAATCTGGTCCGGCTGCCCCTCCAGATAGGCGGGGGCGAGGTCGAAGAGCCGTTCGAAGGCCGCGTTGTGGTAGATGAGCTGCGTCTTCTCATCGAAGCGCGCCACGGCCGTGGTCAGGTGGTCGAGCGTCTCGGAATGGCTGCGCATGGTCTCGCGCAGCTCGAGGCGCACGGCTTCGGCAGCCGAAACGTCCACCGCAAGGCCGGCCGAGCCGAGGGGGCCGGCGGCATCCACGACGTGGAAATTGCGCCGGTCGGCCTCCACGACGGCCGTCAGGCGCCCGTCATAGACGCCGGAGGCGGCGACGCAGGCGGAGATCTCGGCGCGGTCCTGCGCGTTGAGAAACTCCAGCTCGCGCTCGATCGCCTCGTCCGGCCCGTCGGCGTCCACGGCCCGCGCGAAGGCGGAATTGATCCAGACGAGCGCGCCGTCGCGCCCGCGAAGCCACAGGGGCAGGGGCGCGGCGTCGAACAGGTTCTGCAGCGTCTCGATGGTCTGCATGGCCCGCTCATGCTCGATCTTGACGAGCGCCAGCTCCTCGCGAAGCCCGCCGAGCGGCGAGAAGCGAACGAGGGCAAGGGCGCCGAGCGTCTTGCCGACGATCTCCAGCGGCGCGCCGTCGGCCATCTCGATTTCCATGCGGAAGGGCTCCGCGCGCTCGCGCAGCCGCGCGATGCCCTCGTCGAGCGTCCGCGCGTCCTGGGCCGGCATCCACTGGGCAAATTGCAGGAAACCCTCCGGCGGGCGGGGGGCGGGGCAGCCGTCCGGCAACTGGCCGACCAGCTCCGGCGCCTCGCGCCCGCGCCATGCCACGATGCGCTGGCCCTCGGCGGCGATCATGGCCGCGCGGGTCTCGGCCTCGTTGCGCGCATCGGTGAGTTCCGTGCGCAGCCGCTCGTTCTCGGCCTCCGTGGCCGCGCGGGCGCGCACCAGCCAGAACGATGCGATCATGGCCGCGCCGAGGAGGAGCGCCAGGAGCGCGAGGCCGAAGACGGTTTCGGGCGCCATGGCGCGGTCCAGGAACTGCGCCTGCGCCGGCCCGGCCATCAAAGCCAGCGAAACGGCGGCGAAAAGGCCACGCGTCCATCCATGCCGGTGCTTCACCATTCCCCCGTCCCCGTCGCCGCATTCCAAGGAGGGCGCGGCAAGCCCCGCCCCTGCGCGCCCAGCCCCGCTTCCGGGCGCGATTCGGGTTCAAACTAGACGGGCGGCGGCTCACACGCAAAGCGCAGGAAGCCACACCGGGTGGAAAAATGGTTAACGGCCAAACGGCCGCCGGCGCATGTCGCGCCGGCGGCCGCCGGATGGAGCTTCGGGGAAGGCGTTCGGCTTTAGTATCGGTAGTGCTCGCTCTTGAACGGGCCCTGCGGCGAAACGCCGATATAGGCGGCCTGCTCCTCCGACAGCACGGTCAGCTTCGCGCCCAGCTTGTCCAGATGCAGGCGGGCGACCTTCTCGTCGAGATGCTTGGGCAGGACGTAGACTTCCCGGCCGTATTTCTCGCCCTTGGTGAAGAGCTCGATCTGCGCCAGCGTCTGGTTGGTGAAGGAGGCCGACATCACGAAGGAGGGGTGGCCCGTGGCATTGCCGAGATTGAGGAGACGGCCCTCCGAGAGCAGGATCATGCGCTTCCCGTCCGGGAAGGTGATCATGTCCACCTGCGGCTTGACGTTGGTCCAGGTGAGGTTGCGCAGGGAGGCCACCTGAATCTCGTTGTCGAAATGGCCGATATTGCCCAGGATCGCCATGTCCTTCATGGAGCGCATGACGTCCAGCGTCACCACGTCCTTGTTGCCGGTGGTGGTCACGACGATGTCGGCGGTGGGGGCCGCTTCCTCCAGCGTCACGACCTCGAACCCGTCCATCGCCGCCTGCAACGCGCAGATCGGATCGACCTCCGTCACCTTGACGCGCGCCCCGGCCCCGGCGAGCGAGGCGGCCGAGCCCTTGCCCACGTCGCCATAGCCGCACACGACGGCGACCTTGCCGGCCATCATCACGTCCGTGCCGCGGCGGATGCCATCCACCAGCGATTCCTTGCAGCCATATTTGTTGTCGAATTTCGACTTGGTGACGCTGTCGTTGACGTTGATCGCGGGGAAGGGGAGAAGCCCCTTCTTCTGGAGCTGGTAGAGGCGGTTGACGCCCGTCGTCGTCTCCTCCGTCACGCCCTTGATGGCATCGCGCTGGCGCGTGAAGAAGCCCGGCGTCTCGGCCATGCGCCGGGCGATCTGGGCGAAGAGGATTTCCTCCTCCTCGTTGCCGGGGCTGGAGAGCACGTCCTCGCCCGCCTCGGCGCGCGCGCCGATGAGGATGTACATCGTGGCGTCGCCGCCATCATCCAGGATCATGTTGGTGGGCTGGCCGTCCGTCCACTGGAAGATCTTGTCGGTGTAGGTCCAGTACTCCTCCAGCGTCTCGCCCTTGACGGCGAAGACGGGAACCCCGCTCGCCGCGATGGCGGCGGCGGCCTGGTCCTGCGTGGAGAAGATGTTGCAGGAGGCCCAGCGGACCTCCGCGCCCAGAGCCGTCAGCGTCTCGATCAGCACGGCGGTCTGGATCGTCATGTGGAGCGAGCCGGAGATGCGCGCTCCCTTCAGGGGCTGGTCGGCCCCGAACTCCTCGCGGCAGGCCATCAGACCGGGCATTTCGGTCTCGGCGATGGTGATCTCCTTGCGGCCCCAGTCGGCCAGAGAGATGTCCTTGACGATGTAGTCGGCGCTCATGCGAGGCTCCGCTTCTTGGCGAGAGGAGGGCGCGCGCAGGCGGCGGCCCGGTGTCGCGCGCATCTGTAACAACGCGCTCGCCAGGCCACAAGGCATATAACGATGTCCTTATGTGTTCTTAGCTGTCCTCGCCGAAGCGCTCTTCCACCAGTGCGGCGATGGCCGCCAGCGCCTCGCTCGCCTCGCGCCCGCAGGCGCTCACTTCGATGGCCGTGCCCTGGCTCGCGGCCAGCATCATCAGCCCCATGATGGACTGCCCCCCGACGGACAGGCCGTCGCGAGTGATGGTCAGCTCCGCGTCGAAACCCTCGGCCACCTGCACGAAGCGGGCCGAGGCCCGCGCGTGCAGGCCGCGCTTGTTGACGATGGTCAGGATGCGGTGAAGCTCGCCTTCTTTCGCCGCCTCGCTCATTTGCCGGCCAGGACCCGGCTGGCGACGGTGATGTATTTGCGGCCCGCTTCCTGCGCCTCGGCGAGCGCCTCGTCCATCGGCCGGATCTCGCGCGCCCGCGCCAGCTTGATGAGCATGGGAAGATTGACACCCGCCAGCACGTCCACCGAGCCCTGCTCCATCACCGAGATCGCGAGATTGGACGGCGTGCCGCCGAACATGTCGGTGAGGATGATCACCCCGGCTCCACGCTGGGCGCGCGCCACCGCCTCCACGATATCCTCGCGCCGTCGCTCCATGTCGTCCTCGGGCCCGATCGAGACCGTCTCGAAGGCGTCCTGAGGGCCGACGACATGCTCCACAGCGGCCTTGAACTCGCGCGCCAGCAGGCCGTGCGTCACGAGCACCAGTCCGATCATCGGCATTCACTCCCCGTTCGAGGCGGGCTGCCCGGCCGTCCTCATCCGGGAAGCTCTAGCGGCAGACCGTTTCGGAACTATTCCAGATCAGGCGGCGCTTGGCCAGATATCGCAGTGCAGCGCGCAGGAAGATGGATGTCTGTCGCTTCTCGATCACAGTTTCGAGAGCGCGCCGGGGCCCGCTTCGAGAAGGGTCAGGACGACATCCGCGCCGAAGGCCGCCTCGCGCGGCGGCAGGAAGACGCGCGGAAGCGAGATGCCGCAGATCTCTTCCCCCGGCTCCTCCGGCAGGCGCGGCGCCTCGGTCTCCAGCCGGACGAGAAGGTCCACCGGGCCGGGGCCGGCGACGGGGAGGCGCAGCAGGCCCGCGCCCGAAATCTCGATCAGCCCCGCGATCGCCTCGGGCGCGCGGGCGTGGAGGCGTCCCTTGCAGGGGCGCAGGAGGAGCTGGTCGTCGCCGACCAGCGCACCGGCAAGCCCTTCGCGCCGTGCGCCCCGCAACAGGGCGATCGCCAAAGCGGACTTGCCCGAGCGCGCCGGGCCGGCGATCAGCACCCCCGAGGATCCGATGCGGACCATGGTGGCGTGGAGGTTGATCTCGCCCGGCGTCATTCCTCGGCCGGCAGGACGACGGTGAAGCGCGCGCCGGCGATACCGTTCGGCGCGTTCGGGTCGCGCACGTTCTCGGCCGTCAGCGAGCCGCCGTGCGCCTCGACGATCTGGCGGGAGATGGACAGGCCGAGGCCCGAATTCTGCCCGAAGGCCTCGCCGGCCGGGCGGTCGGTGTAGAAGCGCTCGAAGATGCGCTCGATCTTCTCGGCCTGGATGCCTGGCCCGTTGTCCTCCACGGTCAGCACCACGCGCTTGGGCAGGCGCTTCAACCGCACGCGGATACGCCCGTCCTCGGCCGAGACGAAGGAGCGTGCGTTCTCGAGGAGGTTGGTGACGACCTGGCTGATGCGCAGGTCGTGGCCGGACACGACGTAGCTCGCCGGCAGGCCCTGCGCGGGCGGGTCGAGCGTGAACTCGATCGAAACCTTGCGGCCCTCGCGCTCATGGGCGCGGGCGCCGTCGATCACGGAGGGGATGAGCCGCGCCATGTCGACGCGCTGGGACACCTCGCGGGCCAGCTCCGCGTCGAGGCGCGAGGCGTCCGAAATGTCGGTGATCAGCCGGTCGAGCCGCCGCACATCGTGCTGGATGATGGCCAGCAGGCGCTCGCGCGATTCCTCGTTGCGCGCCAGCGGAAGCGTCTCCACGGCGCTGCGCAGCGAGGTGAGCGGGTTCTTCAGCTCGTGCGAGACGTCGGCGGCGAAGCTCTCGATGGCGTCCATGCGCGCATAAAGCGCGTTGGTCATGCCGCGAATCGCGGAGGCGAGGTTGCCCACCTCGTCCGTTCGGTCGCCGAAATCGGGAATCTCCTCTCGGGCGTTGACCGAGCGGCGCACGCGGATCGCCGCCGCGGACAAGCGCCGCAGCGGTGTGGCGATGGTGGAGGCGAGAAGCGTGGACAAAACGATGACGACGAGGGCGGCCACGGCGAAGACGCGCACGATGGCCATCCGCTCGGCCTGCACGATCTTGTCGATATCGCCCCCTTGCGTGGACAGCATGAGGACGCCGAGAACGGCGCGGAAGCGCTGGATCGGCACGGCGACGGAGACGATCAGCTCGCCGTTCTCGGTGGCGCGCACCACGGTGGAGGGGCCGCCCGTCAGCGCGCTCATCACCTCCGGATAGGTCGTGCCCGAGCCGCCGGGCGTTTCGCGATAGACCGGCAGCGCGCCGGCGCGGAAGAGGCGCGCCACGCGGTCGCCGAGCTTGTCGAGGAAGCTCGAATCCTCGTCCTCCACCGGCGGCAGCGAATAGCGCAGGATCTGCCCGCGCGAATAGAGGTGGCGCGAATCGAGGATGAGGTTGGCATCCCGGTCGTAGATGCGCGCGCGCGTGCGGGTGGGCGAGATCAACCGCCGCAGCAGCGGGGCCACCTGCTCGGGATTGATGGGGAAGTCCAGGCTTTCGGAAAATTCCGAGCCCGGTTGCAGCGTCGAGCCGGCCTGAAGCTCCAGTAGGCGCTCGGGATCGAGCGTGATGGAATTGGTCTCCACCGTCGCCGAGGACGCGATGGCCCCGGCGATGATCTCGCCCTGGGTCAGCAGGCTCTCCACCCGCGCGTCGATGAGGCCGGCGCGGAACTGATTGAGGTAGAGGATGCCCGAGACGAGCACGATGAGCGCGACGAGGTTGAGGAAGACGATGCGCCGCGTGAGCGAGGAGAAAACCGAATGGCCGAGCAGCCAGCGGATGCGGTAGGCAAGCCGGCGCACGAAGGGCAGGCGGCGCAGCCGCCGGCGCACGCGCGTGTCGCGCAGCGTGCTGCGTCCGGGCCGTGCCGCTTCGCTGTCGTAGCTGGAGACCAAAGGGCGTCTTTCGAGAAGTTGGTGTCCTCGCGGAAGGTCAGACCTCGCGGAAACGGTATCCCACGCCGTAGAGCGTTTCGATCATGTCGAAGTCGTCGTCGATGGCCTTGAACTTCTTGCGCAGGCGCTTGATGTGGCTGTCGATGGTGCGGTCGTCTACATAGACCTGCTCGTCATAGGCCGCGTCCATCAGCGCGTCGCGGCTCTTGACCACGCCCGGCCGCTGGGCGAGCGAATGGAGGATCAGGAATTCGGTGACGGTCAGCGTCACCGGCAGGCCCATCCAGGTGCAGGTGTGCCGCTCCTGGTCCATCACCAGTTGCCCGCGCTCCAGCGACGATTCGGGGTTCGGGCCGGTCTTGCCCGCCGGGCCGCTCTCGCGCGCCGCGCCGCGCCGCAGGATGGCGCGCACGCGCTCCACCAGGAGGCGCTGGGAGAAGGGTTTGCGGATATAGTCGTCCGCGCCCATCTTCAGGCCGAACAATTCGTCGATTTCCTCGTCCTTGGAGGTGAGGAAGATCACCGGCAGGTCGGACTTCTGGCGAAGGCGCCGCAGAAGCTCCATCCCGTCCATGCGCGGCATCTTGATATCGAAGATCGCCAGATGCGGGGGGCGGGCGGACAAGCCTTCGAGGGCGGACGCCCCGTCCGTGTAGGTCTCGACCCGATAGCCCTCGTTCTCCAGCGCGATCGACACGGATGTCAGGATGTTGCGGTCGTCGTCGACCAGCGCGATCGTCGGCATGGGTCTCGTCTCCTTGTCAGCCCCGGCGACAGCGCCGCCGTGGAGCTTTTCATGTCTGGCGCTTCAACTGCCTTGGGCAGCATGGCGCTCCTTGCCGCTAAATGTGGCAATTCTCCCACAAAAGCAAAATTTTAACCAGCGACACGAAGGCGCGGGGGGAAGTTCGGGCCCGCCGCGCCCGCCCGGCTACGGCCGAAGCGTCTCGTGCCGCCCGACATCCGGGCGGTCCTTGTCGCCGGCATAGGCCTTGGCCAGTTCCCAGGCCCGCGCGACGGCGTTCTTCTTCACATCCCACAATTCGGCCGTGCGCGGATCGACGGCGAGCACGGCGACGTTCGGGCCGTCCTTGCCCTGCGGCATCCAGGCCTCGACCTCCGCGTCCCACGCCTCGTCGATCAGCGCGCGGTCGGTGGAGACGCGCGCCGTGCCGGAGACAGCGAGATACTGGCCATGCCGGGTGAAGGTGCACGCGACCTGGTTGTCGCGCTCGATCTCATCCACCTTGTGGGTGTCCTTTTCGGTCACGAAGAGGATCTCGCCGCCCGCGCCCGCCTTCGGCGCCATCGGCCGGCCGCGCAGGCGCTGTCCGTCGCGCGTCACCACCATGCAGGTGTCGAACTCCTTGAGAAGCTCCCAGAATTTCTGCGTATCGTCTGCCATTGTCCCTTGCCTTTCGGGTGGTCGTGTCGATGGACAAACGCATGAACGGGGCAAAGGTGCCTGCCATGGCAGGGCGGCTCGCCGAGTCGAGCTGCAAGGATAAGCGGGGCGTGAGGCGACGGTTGTATGAACAAACCGATTTAAACAGTGGAACGCGAGATTTAAACGATTGAATACTCGCTCGTCCAAGTAGTGGAGGTGATTTTCCTTGCGGAGCGGGTGCGATCGACGTATTTCCGTTTGGCAGGAGCGCTGGCCACGGTCTTTGCCGTGGGCGATGCGATCACAAGGAGCATGTTGGAATGGAAGAAGTCGGCGTTCGCAATCCGGGGCGGGGAATCGAGACCACGGGTCTGTCGGGCTTGTCCTCGGTGCGCTGGAACCTGACCGAGGCCGAGCTGGTGGAAACCGCCATCCGCCGCGGCGAGGGCAAGCTGACCGCCCACGGCGCCTTCGTGGCGACCACGGGCCAGCACACGGGCCGCTCGCCCAAGGACAAGTTCGTCCTGGCCGACGAGAACACCGATCCGCGCATCTGGTGGGACAACAACAAGCGGCTGGAGAAGGACGCCTATGAGCGCCTCTCGGCCGACTTCCGCGAGCATGCCAAAGGGCGCGATCTGTTCGTCCAGGACCTGATCGGCGGCGCCGATCCGCACAATGGCATCAAGGTGCGGGTCGTCACCGAATATGCCTGGCACTCGCTGTTCATCCGCAACCTGCTCATCCGCCCCGCGCGCGAGGAGCTGGAGAGCTTCGAGCCGGAGCTGACGATCATCGACCTGCCGTCCTTCAAGGCGGACCCGGCGCGCCATGGCTGCCGCTCCGAGACGGTGATCGCCTGCGACTTCACCGGCAACACCATCCTCATCGGCGGCACCTCCTATGCCGGGGAGATGAAGAAGAGCGTCTTCACCGTCCTCAACTACCGCCTGCCCGAATCGGGCGTGATGCCGATGCACTGCTCGGCCAATGTCGGCCCGCAGGGCGATGTGGCGGTTTTCTTCGGCCTCTCGGGCACCGGCAAGACGACGCTCTCGGCCGATCCGCAGCGCACGCTCATCGGCGATGACGAGCACGGCTGGGGCGAGGACGGCGTCTTCAACTTCGAGGGCGGCTGCTACGCCAAGACGATCCGGCTCTCGGCCGAGGCGGAGCCCGAGATCTTCGCCACGACCCGCCGCTTCGGCACGGTGCTGGAGAATGTCGTTCTCGACGCTTCGCGCGTGCCGGACTTCGACGACGGTTCGCTGACGGAGAACACCCGTGCCGCCTATCCGCTGCACTTCATTCCCAATGCCAGTGAAACCGGCCGGGCCGGCCATCCGAAGAACATCGTGATGCTGACGGCCGACGCCTTCGGCGTTCTGCCGCCGATCGCCAAGCTGACGCCGGCCGAGGCCATGTACCACTTCCTCTCGGGCTACACCGCCAAGGTGGCGGGTACCGAAAAGGGCGTGACCGAGCCCGAGGCGACCTTCTCCACCTGCTTCGGCGCCCCCTTCATGCCGCGCCATCCCAGCGAATACGGCAATCTCCTGAAGGACCTCATCGCCGATCACGGGGTGGATTGCTGGCTGGTCTCCACCGGCTGGACGGGCGGCGCCTACGGCACCGGCAACCGGATGCCCATCAAGGTCACGCGCGGGCTGCTGGCCAAGGTGCTCGACGGCTCCTTGAAGGATGTCGAGTTCCGCACCGATCCCAATTTCGGCTTCCAGGTGCCCGTGGCCGTGGAAGGGATCGATTCCGCGATTCTCGATCCGCGTTCCACCTGGGCTGACGGCGCGGCCTACGACGCGCAGGCGCGTCGTCTGGTCGAGATGTTCCAGGCGAATTTCGAGAAGTTCGAGGCGCATGTGGACGGAGACGTCCTGAAGGCCGCGCCGCAGCTCGCCATCGCCGCCGAATAGGCCGCACGGCACCACTGCCGCAAAGCCCGCGTTCCTCGCCGGAACGCGGGCTTTGCCATGTCCGGCAAGCCGGTTATCCTGGGGGCTCCCGTTCCCTCTCCATGAAGTCAGGCGCGATGGCGACCGATTCCCGCTTCGACGGCCTCGTCGTTTCCTCCCGCGTCACGCTTCCAGAGACGGAGCTGGAGGAGAATTTCATCCGCGCCGGCGGGCCCGGCGGGCAGAACGTCAACAAGGTGTCGTCCGCCGTTCAACTGCGCTTCTTTGCCGCCGCCTCGTCTGTCCTGTCCGGGGAGGCCAAGGCCCGTCTCCTGAAGCTGGCCGGATCGCGCGCCACCAAGGAAGGGGAGATCCTCATCGAGGCTTCCCGCTTCCGGGCGCAGGAGCGCAACCGCGAGGATGCGCGCGAAAGGCTGGCCGGCCTCGTGCGCGAGGCGTTGAAGCCGCCGCCCCCGCCGCGCAAGAAGACGCGCCCCTCGCGCGGCGCGGTCGAGCGCCGACTGAAGGAGAAGAAGGGGCGGGCCGGCATCAAGCGCATGAGGGGGCGGGTGGACGACTGACCGCGCCTGTCACGAAGGCGTGAGCGGTGCATCCGGTGGCGGTCCTCGCCCGTAACTCGGGCAACCTCCCGATGACGGGAGGGCCGACCCGATGAGGAAACAAGATCATGAAGAATGCTTTCATCCGCAGCCTCGCGCTGGCCACCGTCCTGTCCGCCGGCGTTACCGGCGCCGCGCTGGCGCAGGGCAGCACCTCGCCCTCCGCGCCCGATTCGGAGCAGGACGCCACCACGGTGCAGCCGGGAGACACGATGGGCACAGGCTCCATGGCTTCGGGCGGTTCGATGGGCGCCGGCAGCGGCGACATGGTGGAGGTCGGCGGCGCGCCGATGTACGCCAACATGACAATCGCCGAGAATGCGCCGAACGCTTCCAATCTCTCCACCCTCGTGGCGGCCCTCCAGGCGGCCGGTCTCGTGGAGACGCTGGATGGCGCCGGCCCGTTCACCGTCTTCGCGCCGGACAACGCGGCATTCGAGGCGCTGCCGGCCGGCACGGTCGACACGCTGCTGGAGCCGGAGAACCGCGAGCAGCTCAGCGCCGTCCTGACCTATCATGTGGTGCCGGCGGCGGCGACCGCCGAGGCGGCCATGCAGATGATCCAGGATGACGGCGGCACGCACGAGGTGACGACCGTGGAGGGTGGCACGCTGACGCTCGCTATGGATGGCGACAACCTGACCGTCACCGACGAGCAGGGCAATGTCGCCACCGTGACGCAGGCCGATGTCATGCAGTCGAACGGCGTCGTCCACGTCATCGATACGGTGCTGATGCCTGCCAGCTAAGGCTGCGGGCGACAAGAGGCGCGGGCAGGGCTTTCCAACGGCCTGCCCGCTGCCCATTCTTCCCCGCAGCCCGTCGCGGGAAGATGCGTTCCAGGAGCAGGGATCCGGTGCCCGTCCCGGCACCGGCACGAGCGATCGAAGGAAAAGAGCGATGCGCAGGCGTGACTTTCTCTTCTCGGGCGGCGCCCTTGCCGGGCTCGCCGCCTTCGGGCTGCCGCTCGGTCTTCCGGCACCGGCCCGCGGCCAGAGCGGCGTGGCGGTGCGTTTCCCCTTCCAGATGAGCGAGGCGGCCTGGCGCTCCCGGCTCTCGCCGGAGGCCTTCGCGGTGCTGCGCCAGCAAGCCACTGAGCGTCCTTATACGAGCCCTCTGAACGAGGAGAAGCGCGACGGCGTCTTCCACTGCGCGGGATGCTCCAACGCCCTTTATTCGTCCGAAGCCAAATACGATTCGCGCACCGGATGGCCGAGCTTCTGGGCGCCCATCGACGAGGATGCGGTGGGCACGAAGGTGGATCGCGTGCTCCTCTATTCCCGCACGGAGGTGCATTGCGCCCGCTGCGGCGGGCATCTGGGCCATATTTTCGACGATGGCCCGGAGCCCACGGGCAAGCGCCACTGCATCAACGGCGTTGCCCTGGCCTTCCGGCCGGAGAGCGTATCGGGCTGATCTGCGGGAGCGCGGCGCGGCCATTGAAGGGCGGCGGGTGCGGCTCCATATCACGGGGGTCGGGGCGCGGTGCCGCTCACGGGCCACGAACCGACAAGTCGCTTGAGCCGAGGACTTGACCTTCGATGAACCGGATGACGCCCTTCTCCAGTCCCCTCCTGCTCGGGTTCGACAGTGTCGAACGCACGCTGGAAAGGATCGGGAAAGGCGCGGACGGATATCCTCCCTACAATATCGAACGCCTGCGCGAGCAGGTGGGCGATGGGCCTGAGGCGGAAAGCCAGACGATCATCCGCATCACCCTTGCGGTTGCCGGATTTACGCGGGACGACCTCGAGATCACGACCGAGGAGAACCAGCTCACCATCCGGGGATCGCAGAGCGAGGCGAAGGACCGGGACTTCCTGCACCGGGGCATTGCGTCCCGCCAGTTCCAGAAGAGCTTCCTCTTCGCGGACGGCATGCGCATCCTCGGCGCGGAGCTGAAGAACGGCCTTCTGATGATCGACCTTGCAAGGCCGAGGCCCGAGCGCGTGGTGAAGAAGATCGAGATCGCCGTCGCCGATTGACGAGGCGTCCCTCCTGTTGCTCGCAAAGGAGCCGATAATGAACGAGACCCGCACCGACCGCCTTTCGCAGACCGACTTCGCAGCGCTGGGCGAGGGGCATCTGGCCTATCTGCGCCGCATGTCCTCCGACGATATCCGCGCCCGCTTTCCCGGCGCGCAGGCCATCCGCCCCGGCCTGAAGCTGTGGGCGCTGTTCGGCGCCGACGGCACTCCGCTCGCCGTCTCGGACGACAGGGGATCGATCCTGGCGAGCGCGAGCGAGAACGAGCTCATGACCGTCAGCTTGCACTGAGATTAGACGATCGAAACCTGGAAGGCCGGACGCGCAAGAGGCGCGCCGGCCTTTTTCGGTTCAGGCTGCGGCCGGGGGGCGAGACAGGAGGGTGAAGATCGCATCCGCGTCCCGCGCCGCGCGAAGGCCGGCGACCGTCGCGGGGTTGCGAAGCACCCGCGCCACCTTGGACAGGGCCTTGAGGTGATCGGCGCCGGCTCCGGCCGGCGCGAGCAGCAGGAAGACGAGGTCCACCGGCTCCTCGTCCAACGCGTCGAAATCCACTGGCCGCCCCACGCGGCCGAAGACGCCGACGATGCGCTCCAGCGCGGGCAGCTTGCCGTGAGGGATGGCGATGCCGTGCCCGACGCCGGTGGAGCCGAGGCGCTCGCGCTCCATCACCGTGTCGAAGATTTCGCGCTCGGGCAGCCCGGTCAGCCGGCCCGCCCGCTCGCACAGCTCCTGCACCACCTGCTTCTTGGAATTGCCCTTGAGGAACGGGAGGATCGCGTCCTGCCGGATCAGGTCGTCGAGATCCATTTCAGAAAGGCCCGCCTTCCAGTGCTGCACGAAAATCCCGCTCGAACGGATCGCGCCCGGCCAAAGGAGCCGGGCGCATTTCCATCAGTGCGGGTGCCCGACGGGTCGAGCGGGTAAACGCTTAGGCTTCGTCGCGCAAGGTCGAGGGGTCGATCCACCCGAAATTGCCGTCCTGCCGCCGGTAGACGATGTTGATCGCCCCCGAGCCGGCGTTCTTGAAGACAACGATGGGGCTGTCGCGCCGGTCGAGCTCCATCACGGCCCCTGCGACGGAGAGCGTGCCGACGAGGATGGAGGTTTCCGCCACGATGGCAGGCGCGTAATCCTCCGGCACCTCATCGGCCTCGTCCGGAATGGCTTCCATGACGGTATAGGCGACCTCGCGGGTCGCCGCGCCGTTGGCCTTGTGGTCCTTCAGGCGGCGCTTGTAGCGGCGCAGCCGCTTGTCGATCTTCTCGGACGCCGCGGCGAAGGACGATTCGGGATCGTGCGATTCGCCGGTCGCCTGGAAGATGACGCCGCTGTCCAGATGGAGGGTGCAGTCCGTGTTGTAGCGAGACGATTCTTTCGACAGCACGACCGAGCCTGAGAAGTTGCCGTCGAAATATTTGCCGACCTGCTCGTTCAGCTTGTCCTCGATGCGCGTGCGGAACGCTTCACCAACATCCATGTGCCGGCCCGATACACGAAGTGACATCCGTCCAGTTCCTTCCCTTCAAACCGGGCAGGTGCGAAACCTGCGCCGGCGGTTGCCTTCCGGGGGGATGCGCGCCTTGCCCGCATCCCCTCCGGCCGGTGCGAAAGCCCTCCGGGAGCGCTTCCGTTCCGACGCCCGTATTTCACGGGCATGAGAGGAATCTAGGGCCGCGCGCGGGCGATTCGAAGGTTCAGGATGCGATCTTTCGCGCATTCATCTCACGCCGGCGCTGGACGGAGGAGGCGATGCCCAGCGCCTCACGGTACTTGGCCACGGTGCGGCGGGCCAGCTCGACGCCCTCATCCTTCAACCGCGCTGCGATCTCGTCGTCCGAGAGGACGCTGCCGGCGCTCTCGGCCTCCACGAGCAGGCGGATGCGGTGCTTCACGCTCGCGGCCGAATGGGCCTCGCCGCCGGTGGAGGAGGCGATCGCGACGGTAAAGAAGAACTTCATCTCGAAGACGCCGCGCGGCGTTTCCACCGTCTTGTCGGCCGTGACGCGGCTGACGGTCGATTCGTGCAGGCCCACCGCCTGTGCCACGGCCGCGAGCGTCATCGGCTTCAGGCCGCCCACGCCCTCGTCCAGGAACGCCTCCTGCCGGCGCACGATCTCGGCCGCGACCTTCAGGATCGTCTGTGCCCGCTGGTCCAGCGAGCGCAGGAGCCATGTGGCCGATGTCTGGCAGGCGCCGAGGAACTCCTTCTCGGCTGGCGAACGGCACTCGGCCGTGACCGTGCGCACATAGTCCGCGTCGAGCAGCACCCTGGGCAGGACCGCACCGTTCAGCTCCACCCGCCAGCCACCCGTTGCCGCGCGCGTGACCAGCACGTCCGGCTCTATCGCCGGATGCAGGTCCGCCTCGAAGGAGAGGCCGGGCTTGGGGTCGAGCGCGCGGATTTCCGCCAGCATGTCGAGAAGGCCAGCCTCGTCCTCGCCGGTCAGGCGGCGCAGCGCCGCGAAGTCGCGGCGGGCCAGCAGGTCGAGATGGTCGAGCACCGTTCGGATCACCGGGTCGAGCCGATCCTTGCGCGCCAGTTGCAGGGCCAGGCACTCCGCCAGGTCGCCGGCGAAGAGGCCGGCGGGCTCGGCGCCGGCGCGAAGCCGCGTCAGGACCTTGTGGACGGCATCCGTCGGCACGCCCAGCGCCTGGGCCGCAGCCGGCACGTCGACGCGCAGATAGCCGGCCTCGTCGAAATCGGCGAGCAGCGCCTCGGCGATCTTGCGCTCCAGCGGCGTGGAGAGGAGCTCGGCGATCTCGCCCAGCGCATGGGAGAGGAGCGAGGGGCGCCCGCTCGCGCGCTCCTGCATGTCGAACCCTGCGCCGCCCGGGTCTCCCACGCCCCGCTCGCGCGGGGACTCGCGCCGCTGCGCCGTGAAGGGGGAGGCGGGTGCCGCGAGGGCGCCCGAAGCCGGCGCGACGGGCGGCCCGTCGCGCTCTTCCACGACGAGCAGCGGGTTGCGCTCGGCCTCGCGCTCCACGAAGGCCTGGAGGTCGAGATGGCCGTATTGCAGGAGGCGGATCGACTGCAGGAGCTGCGGCGTCATCGAGAGCGACTGACTTTGCCGAACCTCCAGCTTCATCGAAAGGCTCATCGACCGCCTCGTCCCACTGCCCAAGCTTCTCGAATGAACGGCGGCGCAGCAGCGCTGTCAACCGGTCCGGCTAGTAGGTGAACTGTTCGCCGAGATAGATGCGCCGAACGTCGGGGTTGGAGACGATCTCCTGCGGGCCGCCATGGGTCAGCAGCGTGCCCGCGTGCATGATGTAGGCGCGGTCGATCAGGCCCAGCGTCTCGCGCACATTGTGGTCGGTGATCAGCACCCCGATGCCGCGCCGCTTGAGATGGCGCACGAGCTCCTGGATGTCCGAGACCGCGATGGGGTCGATGCCCGCGAAAGGCTCGTCGAGAAGCATGAAGGCGGGGCGGGAGGCCAGGGCCCTCGCGATCTCGCAGCGCCGCCGCTCGCCGCCCGAAAGGGCGGTGGCGGGCTGCTTGCGCAGATGTGTGATGCGGAACTCGTCGAGAAGCGAATCGAGCTGCGCCTCGCGCGCCCGCCCGTCCTTCTCCACCACCTCCAGCACGGCCCGGATGTTCTGCTCCACCGTCAGGCCGCGAAAGATCGAGGCCTCCTGCGGCAGGTAGCCGATGCCCAGCCGCGCCCTGCGGTACATGGGCAGCCGGGTGATGTCGCGGCCGTCCAGCTCGATGCGCCCTTCATCCACGGGGACGAGGCCGGTGATCATGTAGAAGCAGGTCGTCTTGCCCGCGCCGTTGGGGCCGAGCAGGCCCACGGCCTCGCCCCGGCGCACCGCCACGTCCACGCCGCCCACCACGCGGCGGCCGCGATAGGTCTTCGTCAGCCCCCGGGCCACGAGCATGCCGGCGGCAGGCTGCCCGGCCACGCCCGCCGCGCGGGGCTCGGCTTGATTGTCCATCGGTTCCGTTCCGTCGCTCTATTGGCCCTCGGAGCCGGGCGTCAGCAGCATGCGCACGCGCCCGCCGCCTCCGCCGCCGGCCGCGCCCGCGCAGTCGGTGCTCTGGAGCCGGGCGACGCCGGTGTCCATCTGGATGGTCAGGCGGCAGCCGGTGGCCACGTTCGGCCCCTGGCTCAGCACCACGTTGCCGGTGAGCACCGCCACCTGGCTCGCCATCTCGAAATTGGCCTGGTCGGCCGTGGCCACCTGGTCGGCGGACTGGATCTCGACATTGCCGCTGGCCTCCAGCCGCTCGATGTCGCTGCCGCCGCCCGGCATGTTGGAGGTGCTGGCCGGCTGCGCGCCGCCCTCGCCGCCGCGCACATAGTGAACCACGAGGCGCGCCGCGCTCATGCGCGTTTCGCCCTGCTGGACGGAGACGTCGCCGCTGAAGGTGGCGACGGCCTCGCGGTCGTCCACGTCGAGCTGGTCCGATTCGATGGCGATGGGCTGGTCGCCCTGCACCTGTAGCCCGCCGAAGCTCTGGCCCAGCCCCTGGGCGGCGGCCGGCGCGGCCAGGCCCGCGAGGGCGGCCACCGTGATGGCGGAAAGGATGGAACGGGAGGCGGGCAGGAAGACGCTCATGGAGATCAATCGCTCGTGGAGTTTGCCCGCCCCTCGCCCTCGCCGCCGTTCGGCAGGAGGGTGAGCTTGACGCGGTCGCCGAAGATAAGTCTGGAGCCGCCATCTTCGATGACGACCGAGCCCGATTGCAAGCTCTGATTGGGCATGGTGATCGAGACGGGCCCCGAACCCTCCAGGCGCCCGCCCGCAAGGTCGATAGCGGCCTGCGGCAGGCGGATGGAGATGCCGCTCGTCGTATCGACCGCGATCTCCTGCGACAAGAGCAGCCGCTCGGCCTCCGGGTCGAAAAAGCCCACCGCCGCCTTGAGCGTGGCGTCCGTGCGTTCGTCGAGCGTCAGACGGGCGTCGATGCCTTCCAGGTCGACGCCCGTGCCGGTGAGCGACTGGATGGCGCGGCGGGCGATCACCGAATAGGGGCGGTCGTTGGCGTCGCTGCCGGACATGCGCGGGTCCTCCATCACCAGTCGCCCGTCCTCCAGCGCGGTGGCCGCGAAGGTGAAGTCGCCGGGAAGGTTGCGCGCCACGAAGGCGGCGCCGATTCCCGCCAGCACCATGGCGCAGGCGAGGATGGGCAGGCCGAGCTTGAGAAGGCGCACCTTGCGCGAATGCCGGCGTGCCCGCGCGAACTCCCGCTCGCGCGCATCGGCCGGCTGGCCGGCGGGGTGGGGGAGGGTGTCGGTCAATCCGCTTCCTTGAAAGGTTTCCACGGCTCGCGCCGCTTTCGCGCATCTGTGTCGCGTGTGCGCTTGCGTTACAAGGGCACTGCGGTTTTTGCATGATGACAGGTCGTGCGGGACGAGCGACTTGGCAAGGCCGCGCCGGGGGCCTATCGCAGGACGCGAAAGCCTTTTGCCGGTGGAGAGCCACGCCATGAGCCTCGACGTCCAGGACCTGATCGACCGACGCCGGCTGCGCGCCAAGCTCGGCTTCTGGCGGCTGGCGGCGCTGGTGATCCTGGCGCTGGCGGTGCTCGCCGTGCCGGTGGCGCGGCTGGCCGGCGGGGAGGGCGGCCTGCCCGGGCGCGAGAGCATCGCGCGCGTGGAGATTTCCGGCCTCATCACCGAGGACCGCCGGCTTCTGGCCCTTCTCAACGAGCTGAAGGAGGACGACAGCGTGCGCGCCGTCCTTCTCAAGATCAATTCGCCGGGCGGCACGACGGTGGGGGGCGAATCGCTCTACCAGGCCGCGCGCGACCTCGCGGCGAAAAAGCCGGTCGTGGCCGAGGTGGGAACGCTGGCGGCCTCGGCGGGCTACATGGTCGCGGCGGGGAGCGACCGGATCGTCGCCCGCCATTCCTCCATCGTCGGCTCCATCGGCGTGATCTTCCAGTATGTCGACGCCTCCGATCTTCTCGGCCGGGTGGGCGTGGACGTGAACGCCATCAAGTCCACGCCGCTGAAGGCCGAGCCCTCGCCCTTCGCGCCGACGAGCGAGGAGGCGCGACAGATGATCGCGCGGCTGGTCGATTCGACCTATGAATGGTTCGTCGCGCTGGTGGCCGAACGGCGGGGCTTCTCGCCGGCCGAAATGCAGCCTCTCGCGGACGGCTCGATCTTCACGGGCGACCAGGGGCTGGCGCTGGGCCTGGTGGACGAGATCGGCGGCGAGGCCGAGATTCGCCGCTGGCTGGAGGAGGAGCGCGGCGTGCCGCAGGGGCTTCGGATCGTGCGCCGCGAGCCGGAGCGCGAAGGCAGCCGCTGGAACCCGCTGACCAGCGCGCGTGCCTCGTTCTTCGCCTTTCTCGGCCTCGATCCGCAGGCCGAATCGCTTCCCGAGGCGCTGGCGCGCTCGGCCGGCCAGCTTGACGGTCTCCTGTCGCTCTGGCAGCCTCCGCTCGGCCGTTAGGGGAGCCTCCCCGATCCATCCTGCAACATCTTCCGGGGACGACCTGCCGTGATCAAATCCGAACTCGTGCAGATCATCGCGAGCCGCAACCCGCATCTCTACCAGCGGGACGTGGAGACGATCGTGAACGCGATCTTCGACGAGATCACCGAGGCCCTGTGCGAATCGAACCGCGTGGAGCTTCGCGGCTTCGGCGCCTTCTCCGTGAAGAACCGCCCGGCGCGCGCGGGGCGCAACCCGCGCACGGGGGAGGCGGTGGACGTGGAGGAGAAGTGGGTTCCCTTCTTCAAGGCCGGCAAGGAACTGCGCGAGCGGCTGAACAAAGACGCCTGAGCAGCCCCGTCGCGATTGACCTTTGCGGCCCGCGCCGTAAGTTCCGCGGTGACGGCCCCATCGTTGCGGAATTGAGTGGAAAGAGATGATCTCCAGGCTTCTGACGCTGATTGTGCTCGTGCCGCTCGCGGTTCTCCTGGTGGTCTTCTGCGTGCTCAATCGCACGTCCGTCACCGTTTCCATGGACGCGCTGGGCACTATGCCGAACCTTGCGTTCGATGCCCCGCTCTTCGTCGTGATGATGGGCGCGCTGATCTTGGGCGTGCTCCTGGGCGGCGTCGGCACCTGGTTCACGCAGAGCCATTACCGCGCACGCGCCGCTCGCCGCGCGCGGGAGGTGCAGAAACTGCGCCATGAGGTGGACAGTTCCAACGAGCGCCTGCGCCGGCTGCGCGAGGAGCGCGAGCGCGAGCGTGCCGCTTCCACCGGGCTGGCCGGCCCGCAGGGGCAGGGCGCCCTGGCACCCCCGGCCTGACGCGTCTTGCGCGCCTTTGCCATGGGCCGCCGTTCGCGATAAAGCCCGCGGCCATGACGAGACGAAAAGCCCTCAAGCCCCGTATCGAGGAGCGCCCGGCGCGCGAGCCGCGCCTGAGCGCGGCCGCCAGCGGCGAGGAGGCGCGCGCCGCCCGACCGCCCGTGGAACTGCCGGCGGGTGAACGTCCGGCGCAGCATCTGCCCGTGATTCTCACGGTTCGGCCCGATGAGGACTATGCGCTTCTTGACAGCGGCGACGGCGAGAAGCTGGAGCGCTACGGCCCGCTGACGATCCGCCGGCCGGAGAACCAGGCGATCTGGCCCCGCCGGATGGCCGCGCGGGCCTGGGACGGCGCGGACGCCATTTTCACCGGCGACATGGACGAGGAAGGGGCGGGGCGCTGGCGCTTCCCGAACACGCCCCTGGGTGAAACCTGGCCGATGCGCCAGGACGGCCTGTCCTATCACGGCCGCTTCACCTCCTTCCGGCATGTCGGCGTCTTTCCCGAGCAGGCCGCCCATTGGCGCTTCGTCTCCTCGCTGGTGGAGGAGGCGAAGGCGCGGCCCGTGCGCGTGCTGAACCTCTTCGGCTATACGGGCCTCGCCTCGCTCTTGGCGGCGCGGGCGGGGGCCGAGGTGACGCATGTCGACGCCTCCAGGAAGGCCATCGGATGGGCGCGGGAGAATGCCGGGCTGGCGGGTCTTGCCGAGGCGCCGATCCGCTGGATCTGCGAGGATGCGGTGCGCTACGTGGAGCGCGAGGTGCGCCGCGGCAGCACCTATGAGATCATCCTGCTCGACCCGCCGAAATTCGGGCGCGGGCCCAAGGGCGAGGTCTGGCAGGTCTTCGAGGACCTGCCCTACCTCCTGTCGCTGACGCGAAGGCTCCTGTCCGACCGGCCTCTCGCGCTGGTCCTCACGGCCTATTCGATCCGCTCCTCCTTCTATTCGCTCTCGGCGCTGATGGCCGAGCACTGCCGGGGCCTCGGCGGGCGGATCGAATCGGGCGAACTCGTGATCGAGGAGGAGGGGGCCGAGCCGCGTGCCCTCTCCACCTCGCTGTTTTCCAGATGGGTGCACCAGTGAGCGACAGGATGAAGCAGACGGTCGCGCCGGGGCGGGTGAAGGAGGTCACGAGCGTCTCCAACCCGATCGTGAAGGATATTCGCGCCCTGGCGCTGAAGAAGACCCGCGAGGAGACCGGGCTCTTCCTCGCCGAGGGGCTGAAGCTCGTCATCGACGCGCTCGACGCGGGCTGGAAGATCGAGACGCTGGTCGCCTCGCGCCAGAAGCTGGACGGGGAACTCCTGCAGAAGACCGCCGCGCGCACCGTGGCCAACGGCGCCGACCTCGTCGAGGCGAGCGAGAAGGTACTGGCGGCGATCGCCCGGCGCGACAATCCGCAGAGCGCCATCGGCGTCTTCCGCCAGAAGACCGTGCCGCTGGAAAAGCTGGAGCCGGGCCGCGAAGGCGCCATCGTGGTGCTCGACCGGGTGCGCGATCCGGGCAATCTGGGCACCATCCTGCGCACCTGCGACGCGGCCGGCATCAAGGGCCTCGTGCTCGTGGGCGACTGCGTGGACCCGTTCTCGCTGGAGGCCGTTCGCGCCACCATGGGCTCGATCTTCGCCGTGCCGCTGGCGCGGGCCGGCGAGGAGGCGTTCCTTTCCTGGCGCAAGGGCTTTTCCGGCCTGGTGGTGGGCACTCACATGAAGGGCGAGGCGGATTATCGCGCCCCGTCCTACGCCAGGGGGCCGGTGGCCATCGTGATGGGCAACGAGCAGGCGGGCCTCTCCGATGCGCTGGCCGGCGCCTGCGACGCGCTGGTGCGCATCCCGCAAGTCGGGCGAGCCGACAGCCTCAACCTCGCCGTCGCCACGGGACTGATGATCTTCGAGGCGCGGCGCCATGCGCTGAAGCTGGGGGCGGGCTCGTGATCTTCGCGCTGCGCTGGGTCATGGTGATCGTCGCGGCGGTCTGCATCGACCAGCTCGTCAAGCTTCTCGTCGTCAGCACCATGGATCTGCACGAGGCCATCGAGATTCTGCCCTTCCTCGCGCTCTACCATGCGCGCAACGAGGGCATCGCCTTCTCCATGCTGTCGGGCATGGAAGGGGTGGCGCTGGCGGTGCTGGCGGCGGTGGTGCTGTGCTTCGTGCTCTGGCTCTGGCGCTCCACGCCTCGCCACCGCTGGGTTACGCATCTCGGCTTCGCGCTGATCGTGGGCGGGGCCATCGGCAATCTCATCGACCGCGTGGCGCTCGGCTATGTGGTGGACTACGTTCTGTTCCACACGCCGGTCTGGAGCTTTGCGATCTTCAATCTGGCCGATACCTTCATCACCGTGGGCGCCGGACTGGTGATCCTGGACGAGTTCATTCTGGAGCGCCGGCGTGTGCGCGAGGAGACGCCGGCACGATAAGGACAGACGGGAGGACATAATGGCGGAGACGTTCCGGGCGATTCTCGTGACGAAGGGGCAGGATGGCGGGCAACGGGCCGCCGAGACGCACCTGACCGAGGCCGACCTCATGGAGGGCGAGGTCGATGTCGCCATCGAGGCGACCACCGTCAACTACAAGGACGGTCTGGCGATGACGGGCAAGAGCCCCATCGTGCGCCGCTTTCCCCTGATTCCCGGCATCGACTTCGCCGGCACCGTCACGGCCTCCTCCGATCCGCGCTGGAAGGCGGGGGACGCGGTTCTTGCCAATGGCTGGGGCCTGGGCGAAACCCATCACGGCGGCTATGCGGAGCGTGCGCGGGTGAAGGGCGACTGGCTGGTGCGCCGCCCGCCGGCCTTTTCCGCCATGCAGGCGGCGGCCATCGGCACGGCCGGCTACACCGCGATGCTCTGCCTGATGAAGCTGGAAAAGGCCGGTGTGACGCCCGGCGACGGGCCGGTGATCGTCACGGGCGCGGCCGGCGGTGTCGGCTCGGTGGCGCTGGCGATCCTCAAGGCCAATGGCTGGCATGTGGTGGCGTCCACCGGAAGGCCGCAGGAGGCCGGCTACCTGAAGGATCTGGGCGCCGACGAGATCGTGGACCGGGCCGAGTTCTCCGGGGAGGGCAAGCCGCTCGGCAAGGAGCGTTTCGCGGCGGGCATCGATTCGGTGGGCAGCCATACGCTGGCCAACGTTCTCTCGCAGGTGAAGGCGGAGGGCGCTGTCGCCGCCTGCGGGCTGGCGCAGGGCATGGATCTGCCCACCAGCGTCGCCCCCTTCATCCTGCGCGGCATCTCGCTCCTCGGCGTCAACTCGGTCTACCAGCCGCAGGACACGCGGGAGGAGGCCTGGTCGCGCCTTGCCCGCGACCTCGACCCGGCCATGCTCGCCTCCATCACCCGCGAGATCGGCTTCGAGGACATCATCTCGGCGGGCGCGGATATCGTCGAGGGCAAGGTGCGCGGCCGTCTCGTTGCCCGGCTCACGCCGTAGGCGGTCATCGAAACGTCGCCCGCAGGCGGTAGAGTCAGGCAATGCGGGCGCTCGCGCCCTTCTCTGGCCGGGAGACGTGGATTTGACCGCCATGGCGCTTGAGAGCATGTCGCTTCCCACCCCTGCCGGCCTCGCACCCCGCCGGGAAAGGCCGTTCGGCCGGCTCGGCTCGCTGGAGGTCCGGCTGGCCTCCTCGACAGAAGAGGTGCGCGCCGCACAGGCCCTGCGCTATCGTGTCTTCTACGGCGAGATGGGCGCGCGGGCCACGCCCCTGCAACGCTTCACCGGCCGCGACGAGGACCGCTTCGACGCCCATTGCGACCATCTGCTGGTGGTGGACCGGGAGGGCGGCGAGGAGCGGATCGTGGGCAGCTACCGGCTGATGCCGGCCGAACGGGCCGGCGCGGCGGGCGGGTTCTACTCCTCCCCCGAATTCGCCGTGGAGGAACTTGTCGCCCGCCACGCACGGCGGCGCTTTCTGGAACTGGGGCGTTCCTGCGTGCTGAAACCCTGGCGCGGCAAGCGCACGGTGGAGCTCCTGTGGCAGGGCATCTGGTGCTACGTGCTGGAGCGCGGCATCGACGTGCTTTTCGGCTGCGCATCGCTGCCGGGAACGGACGCGCAGGCGACAGCGCCCGCGCTCTCCTTCCTGCAACAGGCCGCGCCGGCACCCGCGCAATGGCAGGTGCGCGCCTCCAGCCGCGACATCGTGGCGGAAGGCGAAAGCCTGGCCGCCGGCCGATCGGCATTGCAGACGCTGCCGCCTCTCCTGAAAGGCTACCTCAAGCTCGGCGCCCTCATCTCCACCGATGCGGTGATCGACCGGCAGTTCGGCACGACGGATGTTTTCGTCGTCCTGCCGGTCGAACGGATCGCGGCGCGATACCTGGCCTATTACGGCCCCGATTCGGCTCGATTCGGACTTTAGTTTCCGATGCGCACGATACTGCGGGTGGACAGTTCCACGATGACCGGGCGGCCCTGATAATAGAAATAGCCGTAGACCGGCTCCTCCACGTCCTCGGCCGTCGCCAGGCTGACGGTGGCGGGGACGGACGCGCCGATGGAGGGAGACGAGGCCATCTGCGCGTCCTCCGTCGGATGGTTGACGGCATAGTCGTAGATCATCACGGGCCGGCGATCCTCCTGTGCGCCGGCCGCGGCCGCGCCAGACAGGAGAAAGGCCGCAAGGCCCATGGCGAACTTGCCTCCGAACGTCATTTCATTCCTCTCCCCGCCGTAGCGAAGTCTGCGATCCGGCCGTTGAACGCTTGTGCGGCCGACTGGGTTCGCATCACTGTCCGGCTGCGTCCCTTATGGCGGGAACGCCGTGAACAGCGCATGAACATAGCCACGACAATATCGGGGTTGAGCGGCCGCCGCACAAGGCGTTCGTAATCACGCGCCCACTCACTTTCGCGCGCGCGGCTTTCGCCGGTGGACGAGGCGTCGGCGGGCGTTCATTCGCGCCGCGCGATCGTCTAGGAAGGGGCATGTCGAGACTTTCGCACGCCCTCGCCCGATGAACGCCGCCGCCGGCTCCGCGCCGACGCCGATGATGGCGCAGTATATCGAGATCAAGGCCGCCAATCCGGACTGCCTCCTCTTCTACCGGATGGGGGACTTCTACGAGCTGTTCTTCGATGACGCGTCCGTCGCCTCGCAGGCGCTCGGCATCGCGCTCACAAGGCGCGGCAAGCATCTGGGGCAGGACATCCCCATGGCGGGCGTGCCCGTCGTCTCGGCCGACGACTATCTTCAGAAGCTGATCGGCCTCGGCCATCGCGTGGCGGTCTGCGAGCAGATCGAGGACCCGGCGGAGGCCAGGAAGCGCGGCGGCAAGTCGGTGGTGCGGCGCGACGTGGTGCGCCTCGTGACGCCGGGCACCATCACCGAGGAGACGCTGCTGGAGCCGGGCCGGCCGAACTACCTCGCGGCGCTCTCCCGCCTCGGCGGGACGGGCGACAAGGCCGAGTTCGCGCTGGCCTGGACCGACCTGTCCACCGGGCTCTTCCGCCTCTCGCCCACCAGCCGCGAGCGCTGCCTGGCCGACATACTGGCGCTGGAGCCGAGCGAGATCGTCGTGCCCGACACGCTTCAGGCCGACCCGGAGATGGCGCCCGTCTTCAAGCGTCTCGGGCGTCTGGCGACGCCGGAGCCCGCTCCCCTCTTCGACGGCACGAGCGCCGAGGAGCGGCTGTGCCGCTTCTTCGGCGTCGCCACGCTCTCGGGCTTCGGCGATTTCTCGCGTGCCGAGATGTCGGCCGCGGCCGCGCTGCTGGCCTATCTGAAGAAGACGCAGCTCGCCGCGCGGCCCGCCCTGGAGCGGCCCCGGAGGGTCGACCCCGGCGCGGTGATGCTGATCGACCCGGCGACGCGCGCCAGCCTCGAACTCACCCGCACTCTTTCCGGCAAGCGGCAGGGCTCGCTTCTGGCCGCCATCGACCGCACGGTGACGGGGGCGGGGTCGCGGCTCCTGGCCACGCGCCTCGCACTGCCGTTGACGGACCCGGCCGCCATTGCCGCGCGGCAGGCGAGCGTCGCCTTCCTGCTCGCCGACCGGGCCAGGGCCCACGCCCTGCGCGAGGCGCTGCGCGGGCTGCCCGACCTTGAGCGCGCCCTCTCGCGCCTGTCGCTCGACCGGGCGGGCCCGCGCGATCTGGGCGCGGTGCGCGAGACGCTGGGCCGGGCCGCCGCCGTGTCCGGACTGTTCGAGGGGGCCGAAGCCGAAGCCGAGCTGGCGCAGGCCTTCGCGGCCCTCGCCGCCCTGCCGCAGGGGCTGGCGCAGCGCCTGGAATCGCAACTGGCCGATGATCTGCCACTGCTCAAGCGCGAGGGCGGCTTCCTGCGCGAGGGCGCGGCGGCGGAGCTCGACGAGGCGCGCGCGCTGCGCGACCGCTCGCGCAAGGTCGTCGCCGACCTTCAGGCGCGCTATTGCCAGGAGACGGGACTGCGGTCCCTGAAAATCCGGCACAACAACGTGCTGGGCTATTTCGTCGAGGTGCCGGAAGCGCAGGGGCCGACGCTTCTGGCCCGCGAGGGCTTCAACCATCGCCAGACGCTGGCCAGCGCCATGCGCTTCTCCACGCTCGAGCTCGCCGATCTCGAGATGCGCATCGTCGAGGCGGGGGCCACGGCCCTGAAGATCGAGCTGGAGGCCTTCGAGGCGCTGCGCGCCGCCGTTCTGGCCGAGATGGAGGCGCTGCGCCGGGGCGCGGAGGCGCTGGCGGTGCTGGACGTGTCGGCCGCTCTTGCCGAGCTTGCGAGCGCCGGAGACTGGGTGCGCCCGCTGGTGGACGACAGCCTCGCCTTCGCGGTGGAATGCGGACGCCATCCGGTAGTGGAGGTGGCGCTCAAGGCGTCCACCGGCGAGCCCTTCGTCGCCAACGACTGCGATCTCTCGCCGCCCGCCGGCGAGAAGGCCGGTGCGATCTGGCTGCTGACCGGGCCGAACATGGGCGGCAAGTCCACCTTCCTGCGCCAGAACGCGTTGATCGCCGTGCTGGCCCAGATGGGCGCCTATGTGCCGGCCACCAAGGCCCATATCGGCGTGGTGGATCGCCTGTTCTCGCGCGTGGGCGCCTCCGACGACCTGGCCGAGGGGCGCTCCACCTTCATGGTCGAGATGGTGGAGACGGCGGCGATCCTGAACCAGGCGGGGCCGCGCACGCTCGTCATCCTCGACGAGATCGGGCGGGGCACGGCCACGTATGACGGGCTCTCCATCGCGTTCGCGGCCATCGAGCACCTGCACGAGGTGAACCGCGCCCGCGCGCTCTTCGCCACGCATTATCACGAGATGACGGCCCTTTCGGCCCGTCTCTCGCGCCTGAAGAACGCGACGATGCGCGTGAAGGAGTGGGAGGGCGAGGTGCTGTTCCTGCACGAGGTGACGGCCGGGGTGGCCGACCGCTCCTACGGCATCCAGGTCGCGCGCCTCGCCGGGCTTCCCGCCGCCGTGGTGGCGCGGGCCAAGGACGTGCTCAAGCAACTGGAGAAGGGCGAGCGGGGCGAGCGCCGCGCCACCTTCCTCGACGATCTGCCGCTGTTTGCCGCGCGCCCCGCCGCGCCCGAGCCCGTCGCCTCGCCGCTGGCCGAGGCGCTGGAGGGCATCGACCCGGACGCGCTGACGCCGCGCGAGGCGCTGGAGGCGCTCTATCGGCTGAAGGGGCTGGCGCGGGAGAAGCCCTGAGCCTTCTTTGCATGGCCGGGCCGAAAACGGGAACGGGGCCCCCGCATGGGGCCTTTCCCCTGCTGAAGGGCCCTTCCGGGCCCCAGGAGCAAGGGACAAGAGACCATGGCCGACCAACGCCCACCGCAGCACCAGGACCGCGATCCCGGCGTCGAATACGAAATGCAGCCCAGGCCCGACTGCATGCCGCGTTTTCCGGGCGCCGGGCGCCTGACGGGCAAGGTGGCGCTCATCACCGGCGGCGATTCGGGCATCGGCCGTGCCAGCGCGATCCTGTTCGCGCGCGAGGGCGCGGACGTGGCCATCGTCTATCTCTCCGAGGAGGAGGATCGCGATGCCGAGGAGACCAAGGACCTCGTGGAGGCGGAGGGCCGCAAGGCGCTTCTGATCC
The DNA here is from genome assembly GCF_017815515.1 of Aureimonas populi. Lineage (NCBI taxonomy): Bacteria > Pseudomonadati > Pseudomonadota > Alphaproteobacteria > Hyphomicrobiales > Aurantimonadaceae > Aureimonas > Aureimonas populi. The sequence goes on along the minus strand of NZ_CP072611.1, from coordinate 41,742 downwards.
GGGGCGACCTGCGCCAGAAAGCCTTCTGCACGGCAGCGGTGAAGAAGACCGTGGAGGTGCTCGGGCGCCTGGACGTGCTCGTCAACAACGCGGCCCACCAGGCGGTGGCGGAGGACGTGCGCGATATCTCCGAGGAGCAGCTCGCGCGCACCTTCGAGACCAATATCTACGCTTATTTCTACATGACGCAGGCCGCGCTCGACCATCTGAAGGAGGGGGCCGCCATCGTCAACGTGACCTCCGTCAACTCCTACAAGGGCAATGACACGCTGATCGACTACTCCTCCACCAAGGGAGCGATCACAGCCTTCACGCGCTCCATGGCGCTCAATCTGGCGGACAGGAAGATCAGGGTAAACGGCGTTGCGCCGGGGCCGATCTGGACGCCCTTCATTCCCATGTCCATGCCCGCCGAGAAGGTCGCCGAGTTCGGAACGCAGGTCACGATGGGCCGCGCCGGCCAGCCGAACGAGGTGGCCTCGGCCCTCCTGTTCCTCGCCTGCGACGACAGTTCCTACTTCACGGGACAGGTGCTGCACCCGAACGGCGGCACCATCGTCGGCGCATAAGCCGCGGGGTTTGCCCCGCGCGGCGAATGGTTCTATAGGCCGGTGCCTTTGGCGAAGGGACCGGCCGCATGACGACAGGGCTTCAGAAGCGCGGGAGAGCGACCTCGCAAGAGGGGCGCGGGCCCGACCTGCGCCTTGCCGAAATCGTCGACGAAACCCGGTTACGCGCCGATCTGGCGGCCGTCGCCGGGCAGGGGGAGGAGGCACGCCCTGCCATCCTCCAGATCCTGAAAGACGCCAACCGGGACGGACGCAAGGCCGCCGAGGCCATGCTGTTCGAGGATGGCGGCGGCCTCCTGTGCGCGATGCGCATCTCCGCCCTCCAGGACATTCTGGTGCGCGCCGTCCATGATCTGGCGTGCCGCTTGTTCAACTATGGTGGCCGGTGCATGGGCGTGATCGCGGTGGGCGGCTACGGGCGGGGCACGCTGGCGCCCGGCTCGGACATCGACCTGCTCTTCCTCCTGTCCGACACCGCCACGCCCGGCGCGCGCAAGGCGACGGAATATCTTCTCTATCTTCTCTGGGACCTCGGCCTGAAGGTCGGCCATTCCTCGCGCACGATTTCCGAATGCGTGGCGCTGGCCAGGGAGGACCATACGATCCGCACCGCGCTTCTGGAGCGCCGGCTGGTGACGGGCGAGGCATCGCTCTTCAAGGCGCTGGGCGCGCGCTTCGAGGCGGAAGTGGTGGCCGGGACGAGCGCCGAGTTCATCAAGGCCAAGCTTGCAGAGCGCGACCAGCGCCATGCCAAGAGCGGCGATACGCGCTATCTGGTGGAGCCCAACGTCAAGGAGGGCAAGGGCGGGCTTCGCGACCTCCACACGCTGTTCTGGATCGCCAAAGATCATTACCGGGTGGAGAGCCGGGGCGAGCTGGTCTCGGCCGGCGTCTTCTCCCGCCGCGAGTGCCGGCTGTTCGAGAAGGCCGAGGATTTCCTCTGGGCCGTGCGCTGCCACATGCATTTCCTGACCGGCAAGGCGGAGGAGCGCCTCTCCTTCGACATCCAGCCCGAAATCGCCGGGCGGCTCGGCTACAACACGCATCCGGGCATGAAGGAGGTGGAGCGCTTCATGAAGCACTACTTCCTCATCGCCAAGGATGTCGGCGACCTTACCGGCATCTTCTGCGCGGCGCTGGAGGAGGAGCAGGCCAAGGAGGCGCCGGGCCTGCGCGGGCTGATCCGCTCGCTGCGCTCGCGCTCGCGCCAGATTCCCGGCACGCTCGCCTTCTCCATCGACAACAACCGCATCACGACCACGAGCCGCACCGTCTTCTCGGACGATCCGGTCAATTTCATCCGCATCTTCAAGCTCGCCGCGCGGCACCGCCTGGAGTACCACCCGGATGCGCTCAAGCTCATCCGCCGCTCGCTGCGGCTGGTGAACCAGGCGCTGCGTGACAATCGCGAGGCCAACAGCCTGTTCCTCGACGTTCTGACCGACCCGAGCGACCCGGAGCTGCATCTCCGGCGGATGAACGAGGCGGGGGTGCTGGGCCGCTTCATTCCCGACTTCGGCAAGATCGTCGCGATGATGCAGTTCAACATGTACCACCACTACACGGTGGACGAGCATCTGCTGCGCGCCGTGGCGACCTTCTCCAAGCTGGAGCACGGCGAGCTGGAGGGCGAGCTGCCGCTGACCACCAGCTTCGTGGGGCAGGTGAAGGACCGCGTGCCGCTCTACGTCGCCATCCTGCTGCACGACATCGCCAAGGGGCGGCAGGAGGACCATTCGCAGGCCGGCGCGCGCATCGCGCGCGAGCTGTGCCCGCGCCTGGGGCTGGACGATCGCGAGACCGAGCTGGTGGCGTGGCTTGTGGAGGACCACCTCCTCATGTCGATGACCGCGCAGCAGCGCGACCTGACCGACCGCAAGACGATCCGCGACTTCGCCGAGAGGGTGCAGACGCTGGACCGGCTGAAGCTCCTGACGATCCTCACCGTCTGCGACATCCGGGCCGTGGGGCCGGGCGTGTGGAACGGCTGGAAGGGGCAGCTCATCCGCACGCTCTACATGGAGACCGAGCCGGTGCTCACCGGCGGCTTCTCGCAATCCTCGCGGCGCCAGCGCATCGAGGCGGCCCGCGTCGATCTTTCGCACGCCTTGTCCGGCTGGGCCGAGGGCGAACGGGCGGCGGCCATCGACAGCCATTATCCCAACTATTTCCTCACCGTCCCGCTCGAGGACCAGAAGCGCCACGCGGCCTTCCTGCGCGAGAACGCCTCGAAGGGCGCGGAGCTGGCCACGAGCGTCCGGACGGACCGCTTCCGCGGCATGACCGAGATCACCGTGCTGGCGCCCGACCATCCTCGCCTCCTGTCCTTCATCGCCGGCGGCTGCGCGGCGGCGGGGGCCAATATCGCGGACGCGCAGATCTTCACCATGACGGACGGGCGCGCGCTCGATATCGTGACCGTGAGCCGGGAGTTCGCCGAGGACGAGGACGAGCTGCGCCGGGCCGAGCGCATCGCGCGCAACATCCGCGAACTTCTGGGCGGGCGGCAGGCCATGCCCGATCTCCTGGCCGGCCGGCGCTCCCGCGGGCGCGACCTGTCCTCCTTCGACGTGCGCCCGCGCGTGACCGTGCACAACCACCTGTCCGAGCAACTGACCGTCATCGAGGTGGAGGGGCTGGACCGGACGGGGCTTCTCTCCGATCTGACCGGCGCGATCTCGGACCTCAACCTCGATATCCGCTCGGCTCATGTCTCGACCTATGGCGAGAAGGTGGTGGACGTCTTCTACGTGACCGACCTTCTGGGCCAGAAGGTCGCGGGCGAGGGACGGGCGGAGCGCATCGAGCGCCGCCTGATCGCCGTGTTCGAGGAGCCGGAAGGGGAGGTCTCCTCCCACACGGTGAAGCCTTCCACCGTCGCATTCGGCATGAGCGCGCGTTGAACCTGCTTCGCAAATTCGCCACCGTGGGCGGCGCGACGCTGGTTTCGCGCGTCTTCGGCTTCGTGCGCGAGATGATGATGGCGGCGGCGCTGGGCATCGGCCCGGTGGCCGACGCCTTCAATCTGGCCTTCCGCTTTCCCAACCTCTTTCGGCGGCTCTTCGCCGAAGGCGCCTTCAACGCCGCCTTCATCCCTCTCTTCGCGCGGCACCTGGAGGAGGGCGGGGAGGGGAGCGCCCGGCGCTTCGCCTCCGAGATCTTCTCCACCCTCTTCACCGCGCTCTTCCTGCTGACGGTGCTGGCGCTCGTATTCATGCCGGCGCTGGTCAGCTCCATCATCGCGCCGGGGCTCGCGGTGTGCGTGGACGAGGCGGGCGCCGCGCAGGCGCTGTCCTGCGCCGAGCGCTTCGACATCACCGTCGCCTTCTCGCGCATCATGTTCCCCTATCTCGCCTGCATGTCGCTGATGGCCATGGTGGCGGGCATCCTCAACGCCTTCCGCCGCTTCTTCATGGCCGCCGCCGCGCCCACGCTGCTCAACTTCATCCTCATCGCCGTGCTGCTCTGGGGCTGGCACACGGGCGCGATGACGGTGGAGATCGGTTTCCTGATGAGCTGGGGCGTGCTCGCCGCCGGCATCGCGCAACTGGCCCTCGTGACCTTCGAGATGCACCGGATGGGCTTTTCGGTGGCCATCCGCCGGCCCCGCTGGACGCCCGGCCTCAAGCGCCTCCTGGTGCTGGCCGGCCCCGCCGCGCTGATCGGCGGCATCACGCAGATCAATCTCTTCGTCGGCCAGGCCATCGCCTCCTTCAAGCCGGGGGCGGTCTCGATCCTGCAATATGCCGACCGGCCCTACCAGCTCCCACTCGGCATGGTCGGGGTGGCCATCGGCGTGGTGCTCCTGCCCGAGCTTTCCCGCGCGCTGAAGGCCGGGCATCTTCGCGAAGCCCAGCACACGCAGAACCGCAGCCTCGAGTTCGCGCTCTTTCTCACCGTGCCGGCGGCGGTGGCGCTCTTCCTCATCCCCGAGCCCATCGTGCGCGTCATCTACGAGCGCGGCGCCTTCGGCCCGGAGGTGACGGGCGCGGTGGCGGCGGTCCTGGGTCTCTACGCGCTCGGGCTGCCGGCCTTCGTCCTCATCAAGGTCTTCACGCCTGGCTATTTCGCGCGCGAGGACACACGCACGCCGATGTTCATCACGGGCTTCAGCGCGCTCGCCAACATCGTCCTGTCGCTCCTGCTGTTCTGGCAACTGGCCGAGCAGGGCATCGCGCTGGCGACGACGCTTGCCGGCTGGCTGAACGCGGGGCTTCTCTACTGGGGCCTGCGGCGCCGAGGGCTGTGGGAGAGCGACCGCGCGCTGGTGAAGCGCACGGCGCTCGTGTTCCTCTCGGCCGGCCTCATGGGCGGCGCGCTCATGGCCCTTCTCACGGTGCTGGAGCCCTTTCTGACGCCGCAGGCCGGGCTCGCCGGCCAGCTTGCCGCGCTGGTGCTCCTCACCGGCATCGGCATGGCGGTCTATTTCGCCTTCGCCTTCCTGACGGGCGCGGCCGACCGCGCGCTGGTGAAGCGGCTCTTCAAGCGGCGCGGCCGGCCGGCGGCTTGATCCCGCCGGGGGCCTCCTCCATAAGGCCCGGGGCTTCAACAACAGGCCGATTCCAACCCGGCCGAGCAGGATGCGAGGGCTTATGGCCGAGTTCGAACCGCGCGTGTTCTCCGGCGTCCAGCCGACCGGAAACCTGCATCTGGGCAATTATCTCGGCGCCATCCGCCGGTTCGTCGAGCTTCAGGACAAGCTGCCCTGCCTCTTCTGCGTGGTGGACCTGCACGCCATCACCGTCTGGCAGGAGCCGGCGGACCTCGAGCGCCAGACCCGCGAGATCGCGGCGGCCTTCCTGGCCTCCGGCATCGATGCCGAGAAGCACATCGTCTTCAACCAGAGCCGCGTGCCCGAACATGCGGAGCTGGCCTGGGTGTTCAACTGCGTCGCCCGCATGGGCTGGCTGAACCGCATGACGCAGTTCAAGGACAAGGCGGGCAAGGACCGCGAGGCGGCCTCCGCCGGCCTCTTCGTCTATCCAAGCCTGATGGCCGCCGACATCTTGGCCTACCGCGCCACGCATGTGCCGGTGGGGGAGGATCAGAAGCAGCATCTGGAGCTGACGCGCGACATCGCCGCAAAGTTCAACAACGACTATTCGGCCCGCATCGCGGAGCTCGGGCTCGGCGTGCCGATGCGGATGGGAGAGGAGAGCGTGAACGGCTATTTCCCGCTCACCGAGCCCCTGATCGAGGGGCCGGCGACGCGCGTCATGAGCTTGAAGGACGGCGCCAAGAAGATGTCGAAGTCGGACCCTTCCGACCTCTCGCGCATCAACCTGACGGACGACGCGGAGACCATCGCCCGGAAGATCCGCAAGGCCAAGACCGATTCGGACGCGCTGCCTTCCGAGGTGGCGGGGCTCGCCGGGCGGGCGGAGGCGGACAATCTCGTGGGCATCTATGCCGCCCTGGCGGGGGGCACCAGGCAGAAGGTGCTGGACGAGTTCGGCGGCGCGCCCTTCTCCACCTTCAAGCCGGCGCTGGCCGATCTGGCGGTGGAGAAGATCGGTCCCATCGCCGGGGAGATGCGCCGCATCCTGGCCGATCCGGCCGGGATCGACGCCACGCTGCGAAAGGGCGGCGAGCGGGCGCGCGAGATCGCCAGCCGCACGCTGGGCGAGGTGAAGTCCATCGTCGGCCTTCTGGCGAATTGACTTGCGGCGGGGCATCCGCCCCGCCATCTTGCCGCCATGGTTTCAAAGCGTCTCGGCCGCCGCGAAGGCGGCAAGCGGAAATTCCTCGCGATCGTGGATGGAACGCCCGAATGCGGGCGGGCCGCCGCCTATGCGGCGCGGCGCGCCGCCGCCAGCGGGGGCGCGGCCGTGTTCCTCTACGTGATCGAGCCCGGCGACTTCCAGCACTGGCTGGGTGTCGAGAAGATCATGCGCGCGGAGGCCGTGGAGGAGGCGGACACGCGCCTGTCGCGGCTTGCCGAGGAAATCCGTGTCGCGGCCGGTATCGAGCCCGAGCTCGTGGTGCGCGAGGGCAAGACGGAGGAGGAGATCAACGCCCTGATCGAGGCGGATCGCGAGATCGCGATCCTCGTCCTGGCTGCGTCGGATTCCGCCGAGGGCCCCGGCCCGCTGATCGCCGCCGTCGCGGGGCGCTCCAACGCCTTCGCCATTCCCGTCACCATCGTCCCCGCCACCTTGAGCGACGAGGATATCGAGAGCCTGTGCTGAGCGGCCGCTAGCGGCGCAGGATCGTGCTGCGGGCCTCGCGCCTGCTCTCCCAGCCCTCGCGCTCCAGTTCCGGCGTCTCGTGCTCGGCCTCTGGAAAGCCGAGGCACAGATAGCCGATGAACAGCCAGCTTTCGGGCACGTCGAGGGCCCGGCTCACCTCTCGCGGCTCGAGGATGGAGACCCAGCCGAGGCCGATGCCGGCCGCGCGGGCCGCCAGCCAGAGCGTGTGGATGGCGAGGACCGCCGAGTAGGCGAGCGTTTCGGGCATGGTGCGCCGGCCGAGGCCGTGGCCCTGCCGCGTCTGGGCATCGGCGAAGACGGCGATCTGGCACGGCGCCGCGTCGAGCCCGGCCAGCTTGAGCCGGGCGTGCAGCGCCGCGCGCTCGGGCGCCTCGCCCGCCAGCGCCTCCGCGTTGGCCCGCTCGAAGCTGCGGCGCACCAGCGCCCTGCGGCCCTCGTCCTCCACCAGCACGAAGCGCCATGGCTGGCTGAGGCCGACGGAGGGCGCAAGGGTGGCAAGCTCCAGCAACTCGTCCAGCAGGCCTTCGGGCAGCGGATCGGGCCGGAAGCGGCGCACGTCCCGCCGCCAGAGGAGGAGGGTGCGCAGATCGTTGCGGAAGGCGGTATCGAACAGAGGCATGACGGTGCGTTTCCCATCCGGCGCGGTCGAAGGGAAGCCCGGATCGGCCTTGCGGCGCGCCGTGAGGGGGCTTATCTGGAGCCTGATCACCTTGAAATTTTCCGCGACGGGGCCGCCATGTTCATCCAGACCGAAGCCACGCCCAATCCGCAGACGCTGAAGTTCCTGCCCGGCCGCGTCGTGCTGGAAACCGGCACGGCGGAGTTCCTCGACGAGGCGGATGCAGCCGCGCGCTCGCCGCTGGCGAGCCGGCTCATGGCCATCGAGGGCGTGACGGGCGTTTTCTTCGGCTATGACTTCGTGACCGTCACCAAGGACGAGACCGCCTGGCCGCATCTCAAGCCGGCCATTCTGGCCGGGCTGATGGAGCATTTCGTCTCGAACGCGCCCGTCATGGCGCCGGGCGGCACGTCGCCGGCGGCCGAGAACGGCGAGGAATTCTTCGAGACGGGCGACGAGAGCGTCGTGGCCACCATCAAGGAGCTGCTGGACACGCGCGTGCGCCCGGCCGTGGCGCAGGACGGCGGCGACATCACCTTCCGCGGCTTCCGCGACGGGGTGGTGTTCCTGAACATGCGCGGTTCATGCGCCGGCTGCCCCTCTTCCACCGCCACGCTCAAGCACGGCATCGAGAACCTCCTGCGCCATTTCGTGCCCGAGGTGGAGGCCGTCGAGGCGATGGAAGCGGCGTGAGGCCGCGATGAGCGAAAGCCTGCAAGACCCGGCCCGCCGATTCGGCGGGCTTCTTCTTGCGCTGGACACGGCCGGGGCGCGCTGCTCGGCCGCCGTGTTCGACGCGAGCGCCGGAGCGGTTCTGGCCAGCGCCGAGCCCGAGATCGGTCGGGGCCATGCCGAGGCGCTGATGGACGTGATCGCCGGCGTCCTGTCGGATGCGGGCATCGGCTATGGCGATCTGTCGCGGGTGGCCGTCACTGTCGGCCCCGGTTCGTTCACCGGCATCCGCGTCGGCGTCTCGACTGCCCGCGCCCTGGCTTTGGCGCTTGGCATTCCGGCCGTGGGGGTCTCGGTGCTCGAAGCGCTGGCCGGGCCGCATCGGGGCGGGGCCGCACCGGTGCTCGCCGTGCAGGACGCGCGGCGCGGCGAGGTCTATGCCGCGCTTTACGCGCAAGGCGGCGAAACGCTGCGCGAGGCTCGGGCACTGGCGCCCGAGGCCCTTGCGGATTTCGGCCTCGCGGCGGTCCCGATCCTGGTCGGCAGCGGCGCGGCCCTGGCCGCTCCCTTCTCCCCCGGCGCCGTGCTGGCATCCGAGGACGGGCTCGTCTCGATCGGGGCTGTGGCACGGATCGGGGCGCGGATCGTGCCGGGCGCGCCCGTCGTTCCGCTCTATCTGCGCGGCCCGGATGCCAAGCCTCAGGTTTCGAGCGGTCTTCGCGCAACTGCCCCGTTCCAATCCGCGGCCGACCTGCCATAATCGTTCGCGCGCTGTGCGAAGGGAGGTTGTGCGATGTACTGGACCCTGCCGTTCAACTGGTCCCTGTCCTTCTGGGACGGGTTGCTCAATCCCTCCTTCGTGACCGCCGACATGGGCCCGGAGGATGTGGAGACGGCCGCCGAGCTGCATGGGGAGGCCTTCGCGGCCGCCTGGGCGGGCGACGAGTTCGCCGCGCTCCTTTCCCAGCCCGGCACGTTCGGCTTCGTGGTGCGGCGCGCCTACCAGCCGCTGGCGCGGCCCTCCGGCGTCGTGCTCGCGCGGCTGGCCGCCGGGGAGGGGGAAATCCTCACCATCGTGGTCGACAAGGCGGCGCGAGGCAAAGGCATCGGCCGCTTGCTGATGGACAATGTTCTGCAGCGGCTCCATGCCGAGCGCGCCGAGGCGCTGTTCCTGGAGGTCGAGGAAACCAACGTTCCCGCGCTCGCTCTCTACAAGCGGCTGCGCTTCGAGGAGGTGGGCCGGCGGCCGGCCTATTATGTGGACGCGCAAGGGCAGCGTGCCAACGCGCTCGTCCTCAAGAGGGCGCTTCTCTCCTGAAAGCCTGCCATTCATGATCGCAAAACTGCGCGCTGGGCTTGCCCTCGCGCTGCTTCTCATCCTCACCGTGCCGCTGGCCGGGCTTCAGGCGCTTGCCATTTGCGCTCGCTGGCCGCTGGCGCACCGCCTGCCGCGCCTGTGGCACCGCCTGGCGTGCCGCGTCATCGGGCTCAGGGTGATCCGCAAGGGCGCGCCGGCGGCGGGGCGCCCGCTGCTTCTCGTCTCCAACCACCAGAGCTGGGCCGATATCGTGGCGCTGGGCAGCGCCGCCGAGCTGTGCTTCATCGCCAAGTCGGACGTTCGCGACTGGCCGCTCTTCGGCCTGCTGGCGCGCCTCCAGCGCACCATCTTCGTGGAACGCGAGGCGCGCGGCAAGACGGGGCGGCAGGCCAGCGAGATCGCGGCCCGGCTGGCGGCGGGCGACGCCATGGTGCTGTTCGCCGAGGGCACGACCTCGGATGGAAACGGCGTCCTGCCCTTTCGCACCGCGCTGTTCGGCGCGGCGCAGGGCGCGCTGCGCGATTCGGGCGCGGCCGAGGTGCTGGTGCAGCCCGTATCGGTGGCCTTCACCCGCGCCCATGGCATGCCGCTCGGCCGATTCGGCCGCCCGCTGGCTGCCTGGCCGGGCGAGGTGAAGCTCGTGCCCCACCTTCTCACCTTCGTGAAGGAGGGGGCGGTGGACGTGGAACTGCGCTTCGGCGAACCTGTTTCCTTCACTGCAACCGGGGATCGCAAGGCCCTTGCGCGCGGCTGCGAGAGGCAGGTGCGGCGGATGCTGGCCGCAAGCCTCTCGGGCGTGGCCGACGAAGCCGTCTTGCGTCCGGCGGCGGACGGGTCGATATAGAAGACGGATGAAGGCGGCGCCCGAAAAGGACAGAATGAGCCAGACACGCAACGAAGCCCCGGCGCGCGCCGGCGCGAACGTCCGCAAAGTCTTCATCAAGACCTACGGCTGCCAGATGAACGTCTACGACTCGCAGCGCATGGGCGATGCGCTGGCGGGAGACGGCTACGAGCCGACGGACGCGATCGAGGACGCGGACCTCGTCCTTCTCAACACGTGCCATATTCGCGAGAAGGCGGCGGAGAAGATCTATTCCGAACTCGGCCGCATCCGCGAGATGAAGATCGAGCGGGAGGCGCAGGGGCGCAGCCTGACGGTCGGCGTCACCGGCTGCGTGGCGCAGGCCGAAGGACCGGAGATCGTGGAGCGGGCGCCCGTCGTGGACCTCGTCGTCGGCCCGCAGGCCTACCACCGTCTCGGCGGCGCTCTGGCGCGCGTGGCGGCTGGCGAGCGCGTGGTCGAGACGGACCTGACGACGCAGGACAAGTTCGAGAAGCTGCCCCGCCAGGACGGGCGCCAGATCGCCGCGCGGGGCGTGACGGCCTTCCTGACCGTGCAGGAGGGCTGCGACAAGTTCTGCACCTTCTGCGTGGTGCCCTATACGCGCGGCGCGGAGGTTTCGCGCCCCTTTGCCGCCGTCATGGAGGAGGCCCGGCGCCTGGCGGCGGCGGGCGTGCGCGAGCTGACGCTCCTGGGGCAGAACGTCAACGCCTGGAGCGGCGAGGGGGGCGGAGGCCGCAGGCTGGGCCTCGGCGGACTGTTGCGCGAGCTGGCGGAAATCCCCGGCATCGCGCGCCTGCGCTACACCACCTCGCACCCGCGCGACATGGATGACGACCTCATCGCGGCACATCGCGACCTTGCCGCGCTGATGCCCTATCTGCACCTGCCGGTCCAGTCGGGCTCGGACGCCATCCTGAAGGCGATGAACCGGCGGCACAAGGCCGGGGATTATCTGCGCCTCCTGGACCGCATCCGCGAGGCGCGGCCGGACATCGCCCTGTCCGGCGATTTCATCGTGGGGTTTCCGGGCGAGAGCGACGCCGACTTCGAGGCGACGATGGAGCTTGTGCGGCAGGTGCGCTTCGCCGCCGCCTACAGCTTCAAATACTCCCCCCGGCCCGGCACCCCCGGCGCCGCCATGGGCGGGCATGTGGAGGAAGCGGTGAAGACCGAGCGGCTGGAGCGCCTGCAGGCGCTGATCCGCGAGCACCAGCTCGCCTTCCAGGAAAGCTTCGTGGGGCGCGAGCAGGAAGTGCTGGTCGAAAAACGCGGCCGCCATCCCGGCCAGATGATCGGCCGCTCACCCTTCCTCCTGCCGGTCGTCGTGCCGCAGTCGGCCGGCGCGATCGGAGAGATCGTCACCGTGCGCATCGAGGCCAGCCTGCCCAATTCACTGATGGCCGAGGGCGCCGATCACGAGAATCGCGTGGCGCAACCGTTGAGGAAGATCGCATGAAGGCTGCTCGCGGCACGGCGCCGGTCTCCGGCGCGTCGGACATGGCCCATATCGAGCTTTCCTTCGACGACAACAGGCTGGCGGGCGCGCTTTTCGGCCAGTTCGACGAGCATCTGGCGCTGCTGGAGCAGAAGCTGGGGCTGGATGCGCGCGCGCGTGGCAACAAGGTGGAGCTGCGCGGCGACCCGGTGGCCAGCGAGCAGGGCCGGCGCGCGCTCGACTATCTGTACGAGCGCCTTCAGGCCGGCCACGAGGTGCACCGCTCCGACGTGGAGGGCGCCATCCGCATGGCCGTGGCGCAGGACGACCAGCTCGTCCTGCCGACCATGGAGAAGAAGGGCCGCATGGCCATGGCGGGCATCTCCACCCGCAAGAAGACCATCCATGCCCGCACACCCACGCAGGACGCCTATATCCGCGCCATGGATCGCGCCGAACTCGTCTTCGGCATCGGCCCGGCGGGCACCGGCAAGACCTATCTGGCCGTCGCCCACGCCGCCCAGCTCCTGGAGAGAGGCCAGGTGGAGCGCATCATCCTGTCGCGCCCGGCCGTGGAGGCCGGCGAGCGACTGGGCTTCCTGCCCGGCGACATGAAGGACAAGGTGGACCCCTATCTGCGCCCTCTCTACGATGCGCTCTACGACATGATGCCCGCCGAGAAGGTGGAGCGGGCGCTGGCCGCCGGCGCCATCGAGATCGCCCCGCTCGCCTTCATGCGCGGGCGCACGCTGGCCAACGCCGCCGTCATCCTCGACGAGGCGCAGAACACCACGACCATGCAGATGAAGATGTTCCTGACGCGCCTGGGCGAGAATGCGCGCATGATCGTCACGGGCGATCCCTCGCAGATCGACCTCCCGCCCGGCCAGAAGTCCGGCCTCGTGGAGGCGCTGCGCGTGCTGGAGGACGTGACGAGCGTCGTCACCGTGCGCTTCGAGGCGAAGGACGTGGTGCGCCACCGGCTGGTGCAGGCGATCGTGGAGGCTTACGAGGCGGACGCGGCGCGCTCGCGCCCGGCCGTCCTGGCCGAGCCGCGATGACCCCGGACCCGCTCCAGCGAAGCGCCGGCCTCGACATTCTCCTGGGGGTGGAGGCCGAGGGCTGGCCGGAGCTTCTGGGGCAGGACCCCGAGGCGCTGGCGCGCCGGGCCGCGCAGGCCGCTCTGGACCGCGCCGGCCTGCCGCCGGATTTCGCCAGCGAACTGGGCATTACCCTTTCGGACGACGAGAGCGTGAAGGCGCTGAACGCGCAATGGCGCGGCAAGGACAAGCCGACCAACATCCTCTCCTTCCCGGCCCGCCAGCTCCAGGTGGGGCAAACGCCCGGTCCCATGATGGGCGACCTGATCCTGGCGCGCGAGACGCTGGAGCGGGAAGCGCGGAGCGAAAGCAAGGCGCCGGCCGATCATTTTGCGCATTTGATCGTTCATGGCATCCTGCATCTCCTCGGCCATGACCATATGGACGAGAACGAGGCCGAGCGCATGGAAACACTCGAAATCGAAATTCTCGCCGATCTGTCGATCGGCGACCCCTATTCCGAAGCTTCGGGCCACGCGCCCGGGGCCGATACGATCGCAACCTGAAACGAGAGAGGCGATGAGCACCAATGCGAACGGCGCGGTGAGCGCCGGTGATGGCCGGGAAGCGGGCGAGTCTTCCTTCGCCGACCAGGGCCAGGACGACCGAAGTCCCGTCCCGGCGGAGCGGACCACGTCCGAGCCGGGATTCTTCGAGCAGATCGTCCAGTTCCTGAAACCGCGGGCGCCCTCGCCCCTGCGCCAGAGCTTCGCCGAAGCGCTGCGCAACGCCGAGATCGGCGCGAGCGGCTTCACGGTGCAGGAGCAGGCCATGCTCACCAATCTTCTCGGCCTGCACGAGACGCGCGTCGAGGATGCGATGGTGCCGCGGGTCGAGATCGACGCCGTGGAGGTGACGGCCAGCCTCGGCGACACGATGCGCCGTTTCGAGGAGAGCGGCCGCTCGCGAATGCCCGTCTATGGCGAGGGGCTCGACGATCCGAAGGGGATGATCCACATCCGCGACGTGGTGGGCCACATCACGCGGCGCGCCATGGCGGCGGCCGAGGGCGGGGCGCTGGATCTTTCGCGCGTCGACCTCTCGACGCCGGTGGCCGAGCTGGGCCTCATCCGCAAGATCCTCTTCGTGCCCGCCTCCATGCCCGCCACGGAGCTGATGGCGCGCATGCAGGCCACCCGTATCCAGATGGCGCTCGTCATCGACGAATATGGGGGCACGGACGGGCTCGTCTCGCTGGAGGACATCATCGAGACCATCGTCGGCGACATCGAGGACGAGCACGACGAGGACGAGGTGCGGATCGTCGCGGGGGGCGAGGGCGTCTACGAGGCGGATGCGCGTGCCGAGCTGGAGGACGTGCAGAAGGTCGTCGGCGGGGATTTCGACATCGCCGCCTATGAGGACGAGGCCGACACGATCGGCGGGCTGGTGGTGGCCGAGCTCGGCCGCATCCCCGCCGAGGGGGAAACGGTGGAGACGCTGGCCGGCTTCCGGCTGGAGGTGCTGGAGGCCGATACGAGGCGGGTCAAGCGCGTGCGCATCGTGCGGCGCGTGGCCGAGCCGCCCTCCGAGGCGGCCAGCCTCTGGAACTGACGCTTCACGCCCGGCGCGGGGAGCCGCGCCGGGCGTGAAACCACGCATGAGAGCCCCTGACGCGGGCATCGGCTCGAAAACCGTTCCGATTTGGCAGCCGATGCTCTAAGCCGGGCGGCGTTCGACCGGGTAGGGGGCTCATGCAACGGATCGCCGGCACCATCATGCTTCTCGACGGCTGGCGGCGCGCGCTCGTCGCGTTCCTGGCCGGCGCGCTGGCGACGCTCGCGCTGGCGCCATACGACTTTCCCTTCGTCGGCTTCCTGTCCTTCCCGCTGCTTGTCTGGCTGATCGACGGGGCGGCCGGCGAACCGGGGCGCGGCTTCCTGCGGCGGCTGATGCCGGCCTTCAGGATCGGCTGGTGCTTCGGCTTCGGCTATTTCGTCGCCGGGCTCTGGTGGCTCGGCGCGGCGATCCTGGTGGACGCGGAAGCCTTCCTTTGGGCGCTGCCCTTCGCGGTGCTCGGCCTGCCGGCGGTGCTGGCGATCTATCACGGGCTGGCCTGCGCGCTGGCACGGGCCCTGTGGAGCGACGGGGCCCTGCGGCTCCTGGCGCTGGCAGCCTGCCTTGCACTCTTCGAATATCTGCGCGGCATCCTCTTCACCGGCTTTCCGTGGAACGAGATCGGCATGATGGCGGCTTCCACGCCGCTTCTCATGCAGTCGCTCTCGCTGGTCGGTCTGCACGGGCTCACGCTCGCGGCAATCCTCGTCTTCTCCCTTCCGGCGCTGCTGGCCGGCCCCGCCCCTCTGCGCGGACCGGTGCTGGCGCTGGGCCTCGTTCTGGCGGCAGGGCACCTGGGCTTCGGGGCCTGGACGATGGGGCGGGAGGCGCCGGGCTTTGCGCAGGACGTGCGCCTGCGCATCGTCCAGCCCAACATCCTCCAGTCGCAGAAATGGGATGCGGAGGAGGCTGAGCGCATCTTCGCCCGGCATCTGGAACTCTCGGCCGAGGGCCGGGGCGGCGAAGGCGGGCAGACGCTGGTGATCTGGCCGGAATCGGCCTTTCCCTTCATCCTCACGGACAGCCCGGCGGGCGTGGCGCGCCTTGCCGAGACGCTCCAGCCCGGCGAGACGCTGCTGGCGGGCGCGGCGCGCGTGGAGGAAACGGGCACCGCGCAGGGACGCCTCTATTACAATTCCCTCCTCGTCATCGACGAGGACGGGACGATCGCCGACGCGCGCGACAAGCGCCATCTCGTGCCCTTCGGGGAGTATCTGCCGTTCCAGGAGAGGCTGGAAGCCCTCGGAATCGAGCAGTTGACGCAGCTTCCGGGGGGCTTCACGCCCGGTACGGTCTCGGCGCCGGTCGAGGTGGCCGGCACCTCCTTCCTGCCGCTGATCTGCTACGAGATCATCTTCCAGGACGAGATCGCCCTCGGCGACGGGGCCCGTCCGGCCTTCCTCCTCAACGTGACCAACGACGCCTGGTACGGCACGACGCCCGGCCCCTACCAGCACCTCGCCCATGCGCAGGCGAGCGCGGTCGCCTTCGGCCTGCCCCTGGTCCGGGCGGCCAATACGGGCATCTCCGTGGTCACGGATGCGCGGGGGCGGCCCGTCGCCGGCCTTGGCCTCGGGCAGGGCGGCACGGTGGCCGCAGCGTTGCCGCTGGCGGGCGCACCGACCCTGTTTTCGCGCGCCGGCAATGTTCCCTTCATCGCGATGCTGGGAATTTTCATCATTGGCGCCATTCTGCCTCAACTTTCCCGGCGTTTCGGTTGACGGCAAACGTTATGAGCAATACCCAATTCATATAGAGGACATAGGACAGGTGCATCGGGGGATGCGCATTCGCCGAGTGCCTCTACGCGAATGCGGGGACGGCATCGATGGACACCAAGAAAAGGCCCGACGAGGCCGACAAATTCATCGCCAAGCGCGTGCGCGACCGCCGCCGCGAGTTGGGGCTGAGCCAGGAGAAGCTCGGGGAGCGGCTCGAGATCACCTTCCAGCAGGTGCAGAAATACGAGAACGGCAAGAACCGCATCAGCGCCGGGCGGCTGTTCTCGATATCCGAATTCCTCCTCGTGCCCGTGAGCTATTTCTACGAGGGGCTCGGCTCTTCGGACCGGGCGAACGGATTTGCCGAGACCGACGAGCAGGATCCGTTCGTTCCCCCGCCTCCTGCGGAGACGGAGGAACTGATGCGCTACTTCTCCCGACTGCCCGACGCGGCGGTGCGCCGCTCCATCGTCGATTTCGTGCGCACCCTCGCCGAGCGGGAGGAAAAGTCGCTCCCCCGAGAGTGATGCGCGACCTCGGCGCGGCGGCGGCGAGAAAATGTTTTCCCTTGACCGAGGATGCCGCTGACGCCAAACCGGCGACGCTCGGATGTTCTTCCGTGGCATGATCCCTACTGGTCCGAAGGGCCGGTCCGTCGACAAAGATTGAGATTATGGGTCGCGGGCGAGGTCGTCTGCGGCGGGAAAGGCCTCCATGACGCGCAGCGACTACCTCTTCACCTCCGAAAGCGTTTCGGAGGGACATCCCGACAAAATCTGCGACCGCATTTCCGACGAGGTGGTCGATCTGTTCTTCCGGCAGGCCAAGAAGGCCGGCATGGACCTCGGCGATCTGCGGGTGGCGTGCGAAACCCTTGCGACGACCAACCGCATCGTCATCGCCGGAGAGGTGCGCTGCTCGCTGGACGAGCGGCAGATCCGCTCCAAGGTGAAGGCGGCCGCGCGCCGCGCGGTGAAGGACATCGGCTACGAGCAGGACGGTTTCCACTGGAAGACCGCCAGGATCGACGTGCTGCTGCACGCCCAGTCCGCGGACATCGCGCAGGGCGTGGATGCCGGCAACAAGGCCAGCGAGGGGGCGGGCGACCAGGGCATCATGTTCGGCTATGCCTGCCGCGACACACCCGAGCTGATGCCAGCGCCCATCTTCTATGCCCACAAGATCCTCGAACGGCTTTCCCGGGCCCGCCGCGCGGGCGAGGAGGATGCCGGCAAACTGGGCCCGGACGCCAAGACGCAGGTGACGGTGCGCTACGAGGGCGGCCGTCCGGCCGAGATCGTTTCCATCGTCCTGTCCACCCAGCATCTCGAGCCGGACCTGACCTCCGATGAGGTGCGCGCCATCGTGGAGCCCTTCGTGCGCGAGGCGGTGGCCGGACTGCCGATCGCCGAAGACTGCGTCTGGCACGTCAACCCCACCGGCAAGTTCGTCATCGGCGGACCGGACGGGGACGCCGGCCTGACGGGTCGCAAGATCATCGTCGACACCTATGGCGGTGCCGCGCCCCATGGCGGCGGTGCCTTCTCCGGCAAGGACCCGACCAAGGTCGACCGCTCGGCGGCCTATGCGGCGCGTTATCTCGCCAAGAACATCGTGGCGGCCAAGCTGGCGGAGCGCTGCACCATCCAGCTCGCCTACGCCATCGGCGTGGCCGAGCCCGTGTCGATCTATGTCGACCTGCACGGCACCGGCACGGTGGAGGAAGCCAAGGTCGAGAAAGCGATCCGCGAGGTCATCAGCCTTACGCCGCGTGGCATTCGCGAGCATCTGCAGCTCTCCCGGCCGATCTATGCCAAGACCGCCGCCTACGGCCATTTCGGCCGCGCGCCGGGGCGCGACGGCTCCTTCTCCTGGGAGCGGACGGACCTTGCGCCCAAGCTGAAGGCCGCGCTGAACGGGTGAGCGTGATGGAGGAACAGGAAGCGGGCCGCCCGGCCCGCTCGCGCGAGGCGTTTTTCGGCCGCCACAAGGGGAAGACGCTCAGCCCCTTGCAGGCGGGGCTCCTCCAGACGCTCCTGCCGGCCCTGTGCATCGACCTCTCCGCGCCCCCGCCGGTCGACCTTCGCAACTTGTTCGAGGGCGGCGTGGAGGCGGTGCGCCTGGAAATCGGCTTCGGCGGGGGCGAGCATCTGCGCCATGAGAGCGCGCGTTTTCCTCGCACCGGCTTCATCGGCGTGGAGCCCTTCGTGAACGGCATGGCCAAGATGCTGGTTGCCCTCCAGGTGGAGCCACGCCCCAATCTGCGCCTCTACGACGACGACGCCACTCGGCTTCTCGACTGGCTGCCCGAGGCCTGCCTCGACGGCATAGACCTGTTCTACCCCGATCCGTGGCACAAGAAGCGGCACTGGAAGCGGCGTTTCGTATCGCAGCGCAACCTCACGCGCTTCGCGCGCGTCCTGAAGCGGGGCGCGCCGTTGCGCTTCGCCTCGGACATCGAGAGCTATGTCGGCTGGACGCTGGACCATTGCGCGCGCCACCCGCAGTTCGACGCCCCGCAGGGTAGCCCGGAGGACTGGGCGCGGCCCTATGAGGCATGGCCCGGCACGCGCTACGAGGCAAAGGCGTTTCGCGAGGGGCGGCGGGGAGCCTATCTGACGTTCCGGCGAAGCTGATGTCGGACCTTGTTCGCAACGAGCGCACCAAGCTTCGGCCAACGCGCTCGCCGCTCTTCCACAGCGGTGTTGGTGGTGGGCGTGCCGGGGCCGCTGGCAAGCTTCACCTACGGGCCGGACGGGGAAGGCACGCCCAACCCTTTGCCGTTCACGGCTCTCGGGGTGATATTGCGGATCGGTGCGGCGGCCGTGCTGCACCTCCTTGCCCAAATCGTCCTGGGGCGAATGAGATGAACGATATCTGGATCTCCGCAAACGTCGTGCTCCCCGTCACTCTCGTGGCGATGGGCTTGGCGGCCGTCTATATTCACGGTCGCTACGATGCCGCCAGTTGGCGGGCCGAGGCACAGGCCAGGAAGTCCGAGGGTTGATCTTTCGCCCTTGCGGGTGTAGGGAAGCATTCAAATTCTCTGCGATGCGATCGTGAGAGTGGGTCCCGCCGGTCCCGCTCTTTTTTGTTAAGGACACCCCCTTTTCCGATCGCGCGCTGGCTTAAATCGGAGTCTTGGTGGGCTTGAGCACGGACCGCATCGTCGTCGAACAGGGGCTGGAGGCAAGATTCGCCGCCATTGCCGAGCCGGTGATCGAACAGATCGGCTATCGCCTGGTGCGCGTGCGCATTTCCGGTCTGAACGGCACGACCGTCCAGTTCATGGCCGAGCGGCCGGACGGCTCGATGAGCGTGGAGGACTGCGAGGCGGTCAGCCGCGCGCTCTCGCCCGTGCTCGATGTCGAGGACCCGCTGGACCGGCCCTATCATCTGGAAGTATCCTCTCCCGGTATCGACCGTCCGCTGGTGCGGCGAGGTGATTTCGAGGCCTGGACCGGGCATCTGATGAAGCTGGAGGCCGACCGGCTGGTCGGCGGGCGCAAGCGCTTTCGCGGCAAGGTCGTGGCCGTCGATGCGGAGGGCATCCGGCTGGCGCGTGACGCGGCGGCCCCCGGCGAGGATGTCGAGGTGGCGATACCCTTCGAGGCGATCGCCGATGCGCGGCTGATCCTGACCGACGACCTGATCGATGCGGCCCTGAAGGCCGACAAGGCGGCGCGCAAGGCGCGCGGCGAGCCGGAGGATGAGGGCGCCGGGGCGCCTGGCGGACACTAGGGATTGTCCGGCCGCCGCATGAGCGCGCCGGAAAACAGATAGCCGCCGGGCAAGGCGGCGCGGATGGGCCGGCAGAGGGCGCGGGACGCCCGGAGGCCTTCCACCAGGAGACGGAAAACATGGCAGTCAGTGCGAACCGACTCGAGCTTCTGCAGATCGCGGACGCCGTCGCGCGCGAAAAGTCCATCGACCGCGAGATCGTCATCGCCGCCATGGCGGACGCGATCCAGAAGGCGGCTCGTTCGCGCTACGGCCAGGAGACCAATATCCGCGTCGACATCAACCAGAAGACCGGGGAGATGAAGCTCCAGCGCCTTCTGGAGGTGGTCGAGGAGGTCGAGGACCCCGCGACGCAGATTTATCTGGACCTTGCCCGCGACAAGAATCCCGACGCCGAGCCCGGCGACTTCATCGCCGAGCAGCTCCCGCCGATGGATTTCGGCCGTATCGCGGCCCAGTCCGCCAAGCAGGTCATCGTGCAGAAGGTGCGCGAGGCCGAGCGCGACAAACAGTATGACGAGTTCAAGGACCGTGTCGGCGAGATCGTGAACGGCACCGTCAAGCGCGTCGAATACGGCAATGTGATCGTGGATCTTGGCAAGGGCGAGGGCGTCATCCGCCGCGACGAGCAGATTCCGCGCGAGCTGTTCCGCTACGGCGACCGCGTGCGCGCCTTCGTCTACGACGTGCGCCGCGAGCAGCGCGGGCCGCAGATTTTCCTGTCGCGCACCCATCCGCAGTTCATGGCCAAGCTCTTCACCATGGAGGTGCCGGAAATCTACGACGGCATCATCGAGATCAAGGCCGTGGCCCGCGATCCGGGCTCGCGCGCCAAGATCGCCGTCGTCTCGCGCGATTCGTCGGTCGATCCGGTGGGGGCGTGCGTGGGTATGCGCGGCTCGCGCGTGCAGGCCGTGGTCGGCGAGCTGCAGGGCGAGAAGATCGACATCATTCCGTGGTCGCCGGACGCCGCGTCCTTCCTCGTCAACGCGCTCCAGCCGGCGGAAGTGGCCAAGGTGGTGCTGGACGAGGACGCCGAGCGCATTGAAGTCGTGGTGCCCGATGACCAATTGTCTCTTGCGATCGGGCGTCGCGGGCAGAACGTGCGCCTTGCCTCGCAGCTCACCGGCTGGGACATCGACATCCTCACCGAGCAGGAGGAATCCGAGCGCCGCCAGAAGGAATTCGTGGAGCGCTCCGGCCTGTTCATGGATGCGCTGAACGTCGACGAGATGGTCGGGCAGCTTCTGGCGTCGGAAGGATTCGCCACGGTCGAGGAAGTGGCTTATGTCGATGCCGAAGAGGTCGCCGCGATCGAGGGTTTCGACGAGGATACGGCCGCCGAGATTCAGGCCCGCGCGCAGGAATATCTGGATCGCCGCGAGGCGGAGCAGGACGCGAAACGCCGCGAGCTGGGCGTGTCTGACGATCTGCGCCAGATCGACGGGTTGACGACGCCGATGCTGGTGGCACTCGGCGAGGACGGCGTGAAGTCGCTCGAGGACTTCGCCGGCTGCGCGGCCGACGATCTGGTCGGCTGGACCGAGCGCAAGGACGGCGAGCTGAAGCGCTATACGGGCGCCCTTTCGGCGTTCGAGTTAAGCCGGCAGGACGCGGAGGCCATGATCATGCAGGCCCGCGTCAAGGCGGGTTGGGTGAGCGAGGAGGAACTCGCGCCCGAAGTGGAGGCCTTCGAGGCCGAGGAGGCGGAAGGCGCCTGAGCTGAAGGAACCTGCGATTGACGGCGGATGAGGATACCCTCTTCGAGGAGGCGCTCTTGAACGGACGCATGTGCATCGTCTCGCGACGAAGCCTGCCGGCCGAGGCGCTGATCCGCTTCGTCGTGGCGCCGGACGGCTCGCTCGTGCCCGATCTGCGGCGGCGGCTCCCCGGAAGAGGGGCCCATGTCGAGGCCCGGCGCGAGGTGGTCGAAACTGCGGTGCGCAAGGGGCTGTTCCGCCGCGCCTTCAAGGGCGCGGGTATTGTCGAGGCGGGGCTGGCCGATACGGTCGATGCCCTCCTTGCGAAGTCCGCCCTCGGCGCGCTCGGCCTTGCCCGCAAGGCGGGGCAGCTCGCCACGGGCGGCGCGAAGGTGGAGGCCGAGGTTCGCTCCGGCCGAGCGCTGGCGTTGCTCCAGGCCCGCGACGGGGCGCCGGACGGCCTGCGCAAGATGGAAGGCGCCCGCCATGCCGCCCTGCGCGACGGACGGGCGCGGCAGATGCCGCTCTTCCGCCCGTTCGTCTCGGACGAATTGGGTTTGGCCTTGGGCGGGGTGAATGTGATACATGCAGCCGTCCTTGCGGGAAATGCGGGCGCGGCTCTCCTGAGGCGCTTGGAAGCGCTGGAGTTCTACCGGGGCGAGAGCCCCGATGCGACGATCATGGATTCGGAGCGCGCCGAAGGCGGCGTGCCCGGCAGGGACGGAAGGTCCGAGGCATTTCTCGGGCAGGAAGCGGAAGCGTAGATGAGCGACACGAAATCCGGCGACGACAAGACGCTGAGCGTTCCGGCGAAGAAGACGCTGTCGATCAAGCCCGGCGGCGTCTCGCAGTCGACGGTTCG
Source organism: Aureimonas populi (assembly GCF_017815515.1). Lineage (NCBI taxonomy): Bacteria > Pseudomonadati > Pseudomonadota > Alphaproteobacteria > Hyphomicrobiales > Aurantimonadaceae > Aureimonas > Aureimonas populi. The sequence continues at coordinate 19,392 of NZ_CP072611.1, read as the reverse complement.
GCAGAACTTCTCCCATGGCCGCACCAAGAATGTGGTCGTGGAGACGAAGAAGCGCCGTATCAACAAGCCCGACGAGCCCGGGGTGGCCAGCCCCTCGGTTGCCGGCGGCCTGAAGCCGCGCGCGGCGCTGACGCCCGCCCAGGCGCAGGCCCTTGCCAATGCGCGCGCTGAAGAGGAAGCCCAACTCGCCGAGGCGCAGGCCCGGGACGAGGCTGCCCGCGCCGACGCGGAGGCCAGGGCCGCCGATGAGCGCCGGGCCCGCGAGGCCGATGAGGCCCGCGTGGCCGCCGAAGCGGCCGCGGCCAAGGCGGCAGAGCCGAAACCCGAGCCCGTAGTCGAGGCTGAACCAGTCGCCAAGGTGGAAGCGCCCGCTCCGGAGAAGCCGCCCGTGGCGGCGACTCCGGCCGCGCCGGCCGCGCCTCCCTCCGCGCCGGCGCCCGTCGCACAGGCGCCCGTCCGCGAGCCGGTTCGCACCGCGCCGCCGGCCGGGCAGCGCCCGCAGGCCCCTGTCCGCTCGTCCGGCCCCGCCGGCCAGTCGCAGCGTTCGGGTTCGCCCTACGGCCAGCAGAACCGCTCGGGCCCGCAAGGCGCGCGGCCGGGCGCTCCCGCGGGCCGCCCCGGGCAGCAGGGCAATCGTCCGGCGCCCGCTCCCGGCGCGCGCCAGCCGCGCGGTGCGGTGCTGTCGGACCTCTCCTCCAAGGAGATGGACGCGCGCCGCCGCGCCCTCGAGCTCGCCAAGCAGCGTGAGGCCGAGGATCGCCGTCTCTTCCAGGAGGAGGAGGCGCGCCGTATCGCCGAGGATGAGCGCCGCCGTTCCGAGCGCGAGGAATCCGAGCGCCGCCAGGCCGAGGAGGCCGCGCGGCTGGAGATGGAGGCGGCTGCCCGCAAGAAGGCCGAGGAGGACGCCGCCCGCCGTGCGCAGGCTCGCCCCGTCGGCCGCGCCGGCGCCCGCACGCCTGCCGACGTCATTCCCGGCCCGCCGCCGCCCGCCGACGATCTCGGCCTGCGCCCGGCTGGACGCACCGAATTCGCCGGCCGTGCCCGTTCCAAGGCGGATGAGGACGAGAGGGCCCGCCGTCCGGGCGCCAAGGTGGCGGAGGCCGCCAAGCCCTCGCGCGGACGCGGCGATGCCGACCGCCGTGCGGGACGCGTCAATCTCGACCGCGCCCTGTCCGACGAGGATGCCCGCGGCCGTTCGCTCTCCTCGATGCGCAGGCGCCAGGAGAAGTTCAAGCGGTCGCAGCAGAACCAGCAACGCGAGAAGATTGCCCGCGAAGTGATCCTACCCGAGACCATCACCATCCAGGAACTCGCCAACCGCATGTCGGAGCGGGCCGTCGACGTCATCAAGTTCCTGATGGCGCAGGGGCAGATGATGAAGCCGGGCGACGTCATCGACGCCGACCTCGCCGAGCTCATCGCCTCCGAATTCGGCCACACCGTCAAGCGCGTCGCCGCGTCCGACGTGGAAGAGGGCATCTTCAACGTCGCCGACAACCCGGAGAACATGGTCGCCCGCCCGCCGGTCGTCACCATCATGGGCCATGTCGACCACGGCAAGACCTCGCTTCTGGACGCGCTGCGCCAGACCAGCGTCGTTTCCGGCGAAGCCGGAGGCATCACGCAGCATATCGGCGCGTACCAGGTGGAGCAGAACGGGCAGAAGATCACCTTCATCGACACGCCCGGCCATGCGGCGTTCACCGCGATGCGCGCCCGTGGCGCGCAGGCCACGGACATCGCCATCCTCGTGGTGGCGGCCGATGACAGCGTGATGCCGCAGACGATCGAGTCGATCAGCCACGCCAAGGCGGCCGGGGTGCCGATCATCGTGGCGATCAACAAGATCGACAAGCCGGACGCAGACCCGCAGAAGGTGCGCACGGGCCTCCTCCAGCACGAGGTGTTCGTGGAATCCATGGGCGGCGAGGTGCTCGACGTCGAGGTCTCGGCGAAGAAGGGCACCAATCTCGACAAGCTGCTGGAGGCCATCCTCCTTCAGTCCGAGGTTCTGGAGCTGAGGGCCGACCCCGAGCGCACCGCCGAGGGCGTGGTGATCGAGGCCAAGCTCGACAAGGGCCGTGGCCCCGTGGCGACCGTGCTGGTGCAGTCCGGCACGCTGAAGACCGGCGACATCGTGGTGGCCGGCGACCAGTGGGGCCGCGTGCGCGCGCTCGTCGACGACAAGGGCAAGCAGCTCAAGACCGCCGGCCCGTCCATGCCGATCGAAGTGCTCGGCATGCAGGGCACGCCGGGCGCGGGCGACCGCTTCGCCGTGGTGGAGAACGAGGCCAAGGCCCGCGAGATCGCGGACTATCGCCAGCGGCTGGCCCGCGAGAAGGCGGTGGCCAAGTCCGCCGGCCAGCGCGGCTCGCTCGAGCAGATGATGAGCCAGCTCACCGATTCGGGGCTGAAGACCTTCCCGCTGCTCATCAAGGGCGACGTGCAGGGCTCCATCGAGGCGATCAACACCGCGCTGGAGAAGCTCGGGACCGACGAGGTGCAGGCGCGGATCGTCCATTCGGGCGCCGGTGCGATCACCGAATCGGACGTGCAGCTCGCCCAGACCTCGAACGCGGCGATCATCGGCTTCAACGTGCGCGCCAATGCGCAGGCCCGCACGGCGGCGGACCAGGCCGGCATCGAGCTTCGCTACTACAACGTCATCTACGACCTCGTGGACGACGTGAAGCAGGCGATGTCGGGCATGCTCTCGCCGGAGCGCCGCGAGACCTTCCTTGGCAATGCGGAGATCCTGGAGGTCTTCCACATCACCAAGATCGGCAAGGTCGCCGGCTGCCGCGTCACCGAAGGCAAGGTCGAGCGCGGTGCGGGCGTGCGCCTCATCCGGGATGGTGTCGTCATCCACGAAGGCACGCTCAAGACCCTCAAGCGCTTCAAGGACGAAGTGGCGGAGGTGCCGGGCGGCCAGGAGTGCGGCATGGCCTTCCAGAACTACGAGGACATCCGCCAGGGCGACGTCATCGAATGCTTCCGCGTGGAGCACGTGGCGCGCAGCCTCTGATCGCTCGATGGGGCCGCTCGGGCGGCCCCTCGCGCAAGACTTTTCGAAGGCCCGGCCGTAAAGCCGGGCCTTTCGTCTCGCGCGCCTGCCGGGCCGGTAGAGCGTTCCCGGCACGAGCCGGATCGCCGGACACGCTCCATCCGCCCGTTTGCCGCATTTTCGGATGAAAAGCCGGTTCCCGCCTTTCCCGGAAATGCCCCAGCCGTTCCAGCACCTCGTCAGAAGATATGGCCAAAACCCGCAACACCCCCAAAGGTCCGTCGCAGCGCCAGCTTTCGGTGGGCGAGAAGGTTCGCCACGCGTTGACGGAAAGTTTCCAGCGCGGCGAAATCCGGGGCGATCCGCTTCTGGAGCGCGCCGTCGTTTCCGTCACCGAAGTGCGCATGTCGCCGGACCTGAAGCTCGCGACGGCCTATGTCACCGTGCTCGGGCAGGAGGTGATGCAGCCCTTCGTGGACGCCCTCAACCGCCACGCCAAATTCCTGCGCGGCCGCCTGACGCCTGCCTTGAGACAGATGAAATACATGCCCGAAATCCGCTTCCGCGAGGACGACAGCTTCGACAACTTCGCGCGCATCGACGCGCTCCTTCGCTCCCCGGAGGTCGCGCGCGACCTCGACGGCGAGGGCACGGAGGAGGATCGCTGATGGCGCGCCAGGGACGCAAGCCGAAGGGGCGCCCGGTTTCGGGCTGGGTGATCCTGGACAAGCCCAAGGGCATGGGCTCCACCGAAGCCGTGGCCAAGATCAAGTGGCTGTATTTCGCGCAGAAGGCGGGCCATGCCGGCACGCTGGACCCGCTGGCCTCGGGCATGCTGCCCATCGCGCTGGGCGATGCCACGAAGACGGTTCCCTATGTGATGGACGGGCGCAAGGTCTATCGCTTCACGGTGCGCTGGGGCGCGGAGACGACGACCGACGACACGGAAGGGCCGGTGACGCGCGCTTCCGATGAGCGGCCTGCGCGCGAGGCCGTGGAGGCGCTGCTGGCCGACTATACGGGCGAGATCGAGCAGGTGCCGCCGCAGTTCTCGGCCATCAAGATCGAGGGCGAGCGGGCCTACGATCTGGCGCGGGCGGGCGAGACGGTGGAGATCGCCTCGCGTCTCGTGCAGGTTCACCGACTGGACATCGTGGACGTGCCGGACGGGGAGACCACCGTGTTCGAGGCCGAATGCGGCAAGGGCACCTATGTGCGCTCCATCGCCCGCGACATGGGGCGTGATCTGGGCTGCTTCGGCCATATCGTCGACCTGCGCCGCATCGCGGTGGGGGCCTTCGACGAGGAGGACCTCGTCACCCTGGATGAGCTGGAGGACGCGGCGCAGGAGGGACGCGAGCCGCTGGACGAGGCAGCCATCGCCGCGGGCGCCAAGGCGCGCGTCACCGACTTTCGCCCGCTGGATGATTATATCCTCGATCCCGCGACGGCGCTGTGCGACCTCTACGAGGTAACGCTGTCGGACGATCAGGCCGGGCGGGTCCGCTCGGGCAATCCGGTGCTGTTGCGCGGCCGGGACGCGCCGGCCTTCTGCGACGAGGCCTTCGCCACGGGGCAGGGGCGGCTCGTGGCCATCGGCTCCATCGAGGAAGGCTCCTTCCACCCCAAGCGCGTCTTCGGCGGGCGCCACTGAAGGCAGACGGCCGCCCTTGTCGCGCCGCTGCCGCCGCGCGCATCCGTTTTGCCCTTCGCTCTGAACCTGAGGCGCGGGACGCAGGCGTAGGCCGGCGGGATATCGCAGGGGCGCGGGAGCCCTTTTTCATCTGCCGAACCGCCGGACCCGCGCGACCGCACTCGCCTCTCCGATGCTGGTCGATGATATCGAGGGCCTGCCGCCCACGCTCCTCGTCACCTGCGGAGCGGACCCGCTGCGCGATGAGGGCGTGGGCTATGGACGGCGGCTGGAGAGGGCCGGCGTCGCGCTCGACCATCGCCATTATGCCGGCATGATCCATGCGTTTCTCCAGATGGACGGGCGCATCGGCGTCGCGAGCGAGCTGATGGAGGCGATCGCCTCTTTCCTGCGCGCGGCGCGGCGGGAAGGGAGGCGAGGCTGGTAATCGGGCGTGACCTGGCGTATAGGAGCGAGCGTCGCGGGTGCTCAAAGGGCGCTCGGCGCACATTCATGGCCCTCGCTGGACGACATCCCGGCCCGGGCGTCTCACCCTCCATTTTTCCAAGAAAGGGAATTCGATGTCGATCACGCCTGAGCGCAAGGCCGAGCTTCTGAAGGAATACGCGACCAAGGAAGGCGACACCGGTTCGCCGGAAGTGCAGGTCGCGCTGCTTTCGGAGCGTATCGCCAACCTCACCGAGCACTTCAAGGGTCACAAGAAGGACAACCACTCGCGGCGCGGCCTCCTCAAGATGGTCTCGCAGCGTCGTCGTCTTCTCGACTATCTGAAGGAGCGCGAGGAAGAGCGCTACCAGTCCCTCATCGGCCGCCTCGGGCTGCGCCGCTAAGGACCGAACACGGGCGGCGGGGCGCTTTTCATGAGTCCCGCCGTTCGCTTTCCAAGGCCCGCTGCCCCCAAACGGCGCGCGGCCGATGCCCCGGCGGGCCATTTCCCGCCATAGAGCCGAACGCTCATGGGGCAGGATCGCCGGATGCTTCCCGGCGCGTGGCCAAGGGACCCGCCCTGTCCCGGCCTTGTATCGTGCCCGAGATTTCCGCTCAGACGAGCCGATCTCGCCCGAAGCCTCCCGCCGTCTTGCCCGTGCGCGTTCCACGACGCCACCCGCGCCGGCCTTTCACGGCGGCGCTCCAAACGAGGCATAATTCATGTTCGATACCCATAAGGTCGAAATCGACTGGGCCGGCCGGCCGCTGACGCTGGAAACCGGCAAGATCGCCCGCCAGGCCGACGGCGCCGTCCTTGCCACCTACGGCGAGACCGTCGTGCTGGCCACCGTCGTCTCCCAGAAGCAGCCCAAGGCCGGCTTCGACTTCTTCCCCCTGACGGTAAACTACCAGGAAAAGACCTTCGCGGCCGGCAAGATTCCCGGCGGCTTCTTCAAGCGCGAGGGGCGCCCGAGCGAGAAGGAGACGCTGGTCTCCCGCCTGATCGACCGTCCGATCCGCCCGCTCTTCGCCGAGGGCTACAAGAACGACACGCAGGTCGTCGCCACCGTTCTCCAGCACGATCTGGAGAACGATCCGGACGTGGTGGCCATGGTCGCCGTCTCGGCGGCGCTGACGCTGTCGGGCGTGCCCTTCATGGGCCCCATCGGCGGCGCGCGGGTCGGCTATATCGGCGGCCAGTACAAGCTGAACCCGCATGTGGACGAGATGGCCGAGTCCAAGCTCGACCTGGTCGTCGCCGGCACCGGCGAGGCCGTGCTGATGGTGGAATCGGAAGCGCAGGAGCTGGACGAGGCGACCATGCTCGGCGCCGTCATGTTCGGCCACAAGGGCTTCCAGCCGGTGATCGACGCCATCATCAAGCTGGCCGAGCACGCCGCCAAGGAACCGCGCGACCATGCGGTGCCGGACTTCTCCGAGCTGGAGAAGGAGATGCTGCTGGTGGCCGAGGGCGACCTGCGCGAGGCCTACAAGATCACCGACAAGCAGGCCCGCTACGCGGCGGTCGACGCCGCCAAGGCCAAGGTCGTCTCGCACTTCCTGCCCGAGGGCGCGCAGGAGACGAAGTTCTCCAAGGAAGAGGTCGGCACCGTCTTCAAGGAGCTCCAGGCCAAGATCGTGCGCTGGAACATCCTCGACACGAAGTCGCGCATCGACGGGCGCAGCCTCGACACGGTCCGCAAGATCGTCTCGGAGGCCGGCATCCTGCCGCGCACCCACGGCTCGGCGCTGTTCACGCGCGGCGAGACGCAGGCGCTGGTCGTCGCCACGCTCGGCACCGGCGAGGACGAGCAGTTCGTGGATGCCCTCACCGGCACCTACAAGGAGACCTTCCTCCTTCACTACAACTTCCCGCCCTATTCGGTGGGCGAGACGGGCCGCATGGGTTCGCCCGGCCGCCGCGAGATCGGCCACGGCAAGCTCGCCTGGCGCGCCATCCGCCCGATGCTGCCTTCCAAGGAGCAGTTCCCCTATACGATCCGCGCGGTCTCGGAAGTCACCGAATCGAACGGCTCGTCCTCCATGGCCACCGTCTGCGGCACTTCGCTGGCGCTGATGGATGCCGGCGTGCCGCTGCAGCGGCCGGTGGCGGGCATCGCCATGGGCCTGATCAAGGAGGAGGAGCGCTTCGCGGTCCTGTCCGACATCCTGGGCGACGAGGATCACCTCGGCGACATGGACTTCAAGGTGGCCGGCACGAGCGAGGGCATCACCTCGCTTCAGATGGACATCAAGATCCAGGGCATCACCGAGGAGATCATGCAGATCGCCCTCGGCCAGGCCAAGGACGGGCGCATCCACATTCTCGGCGAGATGAACAAGGCGCTGGGCGAGGCCCGTGCCGAGCTCGGCGAGTTCGCACCCCGCATCGAGGTCATGCAGATTCCGACCGACAAGATCCGCGATGTGATCGGCTCGGGCGGCAAGGTGATCCGCGAGATCGTGGAGAAGACCGGCGCCAAGATCAACATCGAGGATGACGGCACCGTGAAGATCGCCTCTTCCTCCGGCAAGGAGATCGAGGCCGCACGGAAGTGGATCCACTCCATCGTGGCCGAGCCGGAAGTCGGCGAGATCTACGAGGGCACGGTGGTGAAGTGCGTCGAGTTCGGCGCCTTCGTGAACTTCTTCGGCTCGCGCGACGGCCTCGTGCACATCAGCCAGCTCGGCGCCGAGCGGGTGGCCAACACCAAGGACGTCGTCAAGGAAGGCGACAAGGTATGGGTGAAGCTGATGGGCTTCGACGAGCGCGGCAAGGTTCGACTTTCCATGAAGGTCGTCGACCAGGCGACCGGCGAGGAGATCAAGAAGCAGCCGCGTGAGGAAGACGCCGCCTGAGGCGGGTCGAACGTACATGAAAGGGCGGGGCACAAGCCCCGCCACGGAGTGCTGATGAACCCCCGGCCCCCGGCCGGGGGTTTTTCGATTCGGCGGGTCGGTTCGTTTCGCAGATTCGGGCCAGCCGAAGACCATTGAGCGGGCTTGACCTTCCAGCGACTGGAAGCTGCAAATGAGATCGAGACGGGATTCGCCTGCCGTGGCGGGCCCGGATGGATAAGGAATTGCCAGGATGAGCATCGCGACCGAGCCGCGCTCCGCCACGCTTTACAGGATGGTGACGGACAAGCATGTCTGCCCTTTCGGGCTGAAGGCCCGTGCGCTTCTGGAGCGCCGGGGCTTTACGGTGGACGACCATTGGCTGCGCACGCGCGAGGAGACGGACGCCTTCAAGCGCGAGCACGATGTGAAGACGACGCCCCAGACCTTTATCGCCGGGCGGCGGATCGGCGGATATGACGATCTGCGCCGCCATTTCGACAAGCCGGTGGCCGACCCCAAGGCGCTGACCTACAAGCCGGTGGCCGCGCTGTTCGGCATGGCGGCGCTGATGGGGATGGCGGCCAGCCACGCCGCCTTCGGCACGGTTCTGACCGTGCGGGCCGTCGAATGGTTCATCGCCATCGCCATGTGCCTTCTGGCGCTCCAGAAGCTGCGGGATGTGGAGGGCTTCTCCAACATGTTCCTCGGCTACGACCTTCTGGCCCAGCGCTGGGTGCCCTACGCCTATATCTACCCGTTCGCCGAAGCACTAGCGGGCATCCTGATGATCGCGGGGGCGCTGATGTGGCTTTCGGTGCCCGTGGCCCTCGTCATCGGCACGATCGGCGCGGTCTCCGTCTTCAAGGCCGTTTATATCGACCGGCGCGAGCTGAAATGCGCCTGCGTGGGCGGCGATTCCAATGTGCCCCTCGGCTTCGTCTCGCTGCTGGAGAACCTGATGATGATCGGCATGGCCGTGTGGATGGTTGCCAAGATGGGGCTCTGAAGAGACGCGGGGCGGCCGGCATGGGCCGCCCCGCTGTAGGCTCTTATGGGCAGGGATTGCCGAAGCGCTGGTGAAGGGAGTCGACCGCCTCCTGCATCTCGGGCGTCCACTTCACCTCGGTGGCGGCCAGGCATTCCTCGAGCTGGGCAAGGTTGGTCGCGCCGATGATGGTGGCGGTGACGAAGGGCTGGGCGAGCACGAAGGCGTTGGCGAAGGTCGCGGGCTTCATGCCGAACTCCCCTGCCAGCGCGACATAGGCGTCGATTGCCTCCTGCGCGCCGGGGCGCTCATAGCGCTGGAGCCGGTCGAAGAGCTGCTTGCGCGAGCCCGCGGGCAGGGCGCCGTTGGCGTATTTGCCGCTCAGATAGCCCTGAGCCAGGGGTGAATAGGCCAGGAGCCCGACATCCTCGCGAAGCGCGATTTCGGCCAGTGCGGTTTCGAATGTGCGGTTGACGAGGTTGTAGGCGTTCTGGATCGAGGCGACGCGCGGACCCTTGCCCGTCTCGGCGCCCGCGATCCAGCGCATCGTGCCCCATCCGCTCTCGTTGGAGAGGCCGGCGTGGCGAATCTTGCCCTCGCGGACCAGCTCGGCGAAGACCGCCATCGTCTCCTCGATCGCCACCTCGTCCGAAACCGGCTCGGGCGTCGTCCAGCGCGTGGGGTTGGCGCCGAAGCCGGCCGTGGGGCGGTCGGGCCAGTGGATCTGGTAGAGGTCGATCGTCTCGATGCCCAGGCGGGTCAGCGACTTTTCGACGGCCTCGCGGACATTGCGCGCGTCGAGGCGGGGCTCGGACTCGTCGTCGCGGAACCATCTGTTCTGCGAGCGGCCGATAACCTTGGTCGCGATGACGAGCCCGTCGCGATTGCCTCGCGCCTTCAGCCAGGAGCCGATATAGGCCTCCGTGCGCCCCTGCGTCTCGGCCTTGGGCGGGATCGGGTAGAGCTCGGCGGTGTCGAGGAAGTTGATCCCCGCCTCCACGGCGCGGTCCAGTTGCGCGTGCGCCTCCTCCTCGCTGTTCTGCTCGCCGAAGGTCATGGTTCCGAGGCAGATGCGGCTGACCGAAAGGTCGGTGCGTCCGAGGCGGGCTTGCTTCATGGTTCTGTCCCCATTTGAACGCAGAAAGGCGCCGGGGCCAAAAGCCCCGAGCGCCTCCCTGGAATCATCTGCCGGAAAAGGCTTTACGGCTCAGCTCGCCGCTTCGCTCGCCATTTCCGAGTTGCTTTCGCCGGCGATCTCGGCGCGGCGCTCCTGCGCCTTCAGTTCGTCGAGCGCGGGCATCGACATGATGTTGTAGCCCGCATCGACATAGTGGATCTCCCCCGTCACGCCATTGGAGAGGTCGGAGAGGAGGTAGAGCGTCGAGCCGCCCACCTCGTCATGGGTGACGTTGCGGCGCATCGGCGCATTCTTGCGCTGGTAGTTGAGCATCAGCCGCGCGTCGGAAACGCCGGCGCCCGCCAGCGTGCGCAGGGGGCCGGCCGAGACCGCGTTGACGCGGATGTTGCGCGGGCCGAAATCGGCCGCCAGATACCGCACCGAAGCCTCGAGAGCCGCCTTCGCCACGCCCATGACGTTGTAATTGGGCATGACGCGCGTGGCGCCGCCATAGGTCAGCGTGACCAGGGAGCCGCCATTGTTCATGATGGAGGCGGCCCGCTTGGCGATCTCGGTGAAGGAGAAGCAGGAGATCACCATGGTGCGGGTGAAGTTCTCGCGCGTCGTATCGGCGTAGAGCCCCTTCAGCTCGCTCTTGTCGGAGAAGGCGATGGCGTGGACCACGAAGTCGATCGTGCCCCACTCCGCCTTCAGCGTCTCGAACACCGCGTCGACCGAGGCGATATCCTCCACGTCGCAGTCGATGAGCAGCGTAGAGCCGATCTCGGCCGCCAGCGGCTTCACGCGCTTGCCGAAGGCCTCGCCCTGGTAGGTGAGGGCGATCTCCGCGCCCTGGGCCGCCAGCGCGCGCGCCGCCCCCCAGGCAATGGAATTGTGGTTGGCGACGCCCATCACGAGGCCGCGTTTTCCCTTCATCAGGTCGCCCATCGGCGTCAGTCCTCGTATCGCTGGAAGACCAGCGTTGCATTGGTTCCGCCGAAGCCGAAGGAGTTCGACATGACGCGCTGGATGTCGGTTTTGTCGAGCCGCTGCCGCAGGATGGGCAGCCCTTCGAATTCCGGATCGAGAGTCTCGATATGGGCGCTCTCGGCCAGGAAGCCGTTCTGCAACATCAGGAGGGAGTAGATCGACTCCTGCGCGCCGGCCGCGCCCTGGCTGTGGCCGGTCAGCGACTTGGTGGAGGAGATGTGCGGCACGCTCTCCCCGAAGACCTCGCGGATCGCGCCCATTTCCCGCTGGTCGCCCACTTCGGTGGCCGTGCCGTGCGTGTTGATGTAGTCGATCCCGCCGGTCACGGTGGCGAGCGCCTGCTTCATGCAGCGCACGGCGCCTTCCCCGGAAGGGGCCACCATGTCGTGGCCGTCCGAGGTGGCGCCGTAGCCGACGATCTCGGCCAGGATGTTCGCCCCGCGCGCTTTGGCGTGCTCCAGCTCCTCCAGGACGAGAACCCCGGCCCCGCCGGAGATCACGAAGCCGTCGCGGCCCTTGTCGTAGGCACGGGAGGCGACCTGCGGCGTGTCGTTGTATTTCGAGGACATGGCGCCCATGGCGTCGAACAGGTCGGCCATGGTCCAGTCGAGGCCCTCATGGCCCCCGGCGAACATCACGTCCTGCTTGCCCCACTGGATCAGCTCGGAAGCGTTGCCGATGCAGTGCGCCGAGGTGGAGCAGGCCGAGGAGATGGAATAGTTGACGCCGTGGATCTTGAACCAGGTGGCCAGCGTGGCCGAGGCGGAGGAGGACATGGCCTTGGGCACGGCGAAGGGGCCGATGCGCTTGGGCGAGCCGTTCTTCAGCGTGGTTTCGGCCGCCTCGTGGATGGTGCGGGTGGAGGGCCCGCCAGAACCCATGACGATGCCCGTGCGCTCGTTGCCGGCCACATCCTTGTCTTCCAGCCCGGAGCTCTCGATCGCCTGCTGCATGGCGATGTGGTTCCACGCCGCGCCTTCTGAAAGGAAGCGGGCGGCGCGCCGGTCCACCAGCGCGGAGATGTCGATCTCCGGGCGGCCCCAGACGCGGCTGCGGAAGCCGTGCTCGGCGAAATCGGGAGAGAAGCTGATGCCGGACTTCGCCTCGCGCAGCGAGTCGGTCACGGCCTGCGCGTCGTTGCCGATGGAGGATACGATGCCGAGGCCCGTCACGACGACACGTCTCATGGCCTTAACTCCTTGGAAGGGATGTTGCGGGCGGCAGGCTTCAACCGCCCGCCGGCTCGTCCTTGAACAGGCCGACGCGAAGGTCGCTCGCCCGGTAGATGACCTCGCCGTCCGCCTTCATCCAGCCCTGCGCGATGCCGAGCTTGAGCTTGGAGCGCATGACGCGGCGGAACTCCACCCCATATTCGACGAGCTTGACGTCCGGCGTCACCTGGCCGGTGAACTTGACCTCGCCCACGCCGAGTGCGCGCCCGCGCCCCGGCTCGCCCAGCCAGCCGAGATAGAAGCCGGTGAGCTGCCACAAGGCATCGAGGCCGAGGCAGCCGGGCATGACGGGGTCGCCCTGGAAATGGCACTGGAAGAACCACAGGTCCGGCGAGACGTCGAATTCCGCCTTGATCGAGCCCTTGCCGAACTCGCCGCCATCCTCGGTAATCTCCGTGATGCGGTCGAACATCAGCATAGGGGGCAAGGGGAGCTGTGCGTTGCCCGGCCCGAAGAGCTCACCACGCCCGCAGGCCAGAATCTCTTCCCTGCCGAAGCTCGTCTTCTTTGCGTCCATCATCCTGCCCATGTTGTCGCGGCGTACGGCCGCGGGTCGTTTCCGGCACCGCCCTTAGCATGGCGGGCAGATCGGGCAAATGCGACAGAAGGAAAGTTTAACGAATGCCCATTCGCTCCATCGCCACGCTGGCGCTTCTTTGCGGCTTCTTTCCCAGCGGCGCGCTGGCGCAATCCTGGCGCGCGCAAGGGGAGGGGAGCGCGGTGGTGGCCGGCTCGCTGATCGAGGGCGAGCTCGCCGGCTTGCGATTCTCCTGTACACCGCAGGGCGTGGAAACGCGCCTGACGCACAACGGCGCCACCTTCGACCGGCAGCGGGAGCACAGCGTTGTCCTGTCGGTGGACGGCGCGGCGCGGGTGCTTTCCATGCGCGCGGTGCCGGGGCAGGCCGGCGACGACTTCGTGCGGCGGGACGCGGCCGAGGCCGCCGTGCCGCTGCTGCGGGCGCTGGCGGCGGGGCGCGAGGTGGAGGTCTCGGCGCCGTCCGGGCGCTACAGCCTGCCGCTCGCCGGCTCGGCCCGTGCGCTCTCGGCGCTCGAGGCGGGCTGCGCCCTGTGATTGCAGGCGTCTCGGATTTGTCCGGCTACGCAAAATCGACTATATGTTGCCATGTCACCGGCCGTTCCTGTAAAGCGGAGCGGAGAAGTCAAGTTATCGGAGCATCGGCCGTCACCATGTCCCATCTGGCAAGGCCCGGAGCCTCAAGGTCCCAGTCCTTCTGCGTGTTCGAGCGCCTACGCAACGCTGGCCTGCGTCCCACGCGCCAGCGCGTCGCGCTGTGCAACCTCATCTTCGGCGCCGGCGAGCGCCACCTCTCGGCTGAGGAACTGCACGAGGAAGCGCACAAGGCCGGCGAGCCGGTGTCGCTGGCGACGGTCTACAACACGCTTCACCAGTTTACCGATGTCGGCCTCGTGCGCCCTCTCTCGGTCGAGGGGCAGCGGACCTATTTCGATACCAACACCTCCGACCACCACCATTTCCTGGTGGAGACGGAGAACCGCATGATCGACATTCCCGATGGTGCGCTGAGCCTGGCCAATCTGCCGGAGCCGCCGGAGGGGATGGAGATCGTCAATGTCGACGTGGTGGTGCGCTTGCGCCCCAAGAAGGTGCCCGGCGCGCTGATCGACTGATCGGTGTCGCCTCGCGATATGAAAAAACCCGCCCGGAGTGATCCGGGCGGGTTTTTTCGTTCGTGTTCCGGGGTTCGAGGATCAGAACTTCTCGTCGGGATAGACGCCCCAGAGGTCGTTCTGGGACACGAAGCCCTTGCGCCCGCCGGCGTCCACCTCGCACCAGCCGAAGGAGCAGCCGGACACCTTGGCCACGACGCCCGGCTCCATGCGCGCCACCAGCGCGCTGCCGGCGTCGGCCGAGCGGCGCATGTCGATGGTGGCGCTCTTGCCCTTCAGCCAGGGCGCGACGATGCCGCTGCGTTCGCCCGACAGGAGCGAATGGAACACCCAGCCTTCCGCCCCTTCCGCGTCGCGCACGCGGCGCCAGTGGTCGAATTCCTGGATCACCTCCATCGGCAGGCCCGATTTCAGGTAGAGCCAGGAAACGGGATAATCGCGCCCCGGCCCGACGCGCAGGTTGACGCGCTCGGCCTTGAGCGAGACGTAACGCGGCAGCGGCAGGCCGCTGGCCGATTGCGGCCCCGCCTGCGGCTGGAGGGCGGCGACCTCCGTCTCCTGCGCCCCGGCAAGGCCGAGCGGGGCGAGGACGCTGGTGAAAAGGACGGCGAGAAGAAAACGACGCATGGGGGCTCCCGGACATGAGCCGAGGTGAGACCGCTCGGGCGGCACGTGCCGTGCCGGAGCCGCTGCAAGGGCCGGAACCTCGTTGATCGTCGCCAGCGCCCTTTCGGGGCGAGGCTTCGAGGACGATCATCCTTCGTTCAGGTTAACGAAGGCTCAATCGCCGCCCGTGGGCCGCCGCCGATAGCGGATTTCCTCAAAGCGCATGGTGAGGGCATCGACGAGCAGCAGCCGCCCGACCAGCGGCTCCCCGATGCCGCAGATGAGCTTGATCGCCTCGGCGGCGGCCAGCGTGCCGAGAATGCCGGTGACGACGCCCAGAATGCCGGCCGCGGCGCAGGTGGGCACCATCCCCTCCGGCGGCGGAGCGGGGAAGAGGTCGCGATAGGCCGGGTTGGGCGCCCCGTCCGCGCCCGCCGCAAACGGCAGCAGCGTCGTCAGCGAGCCGGAGAAGCGCTGCACGGCGGCGCTGACGAGGGGGCGGCGGGCCGCCTCGCACAGGTCGGCCACGGCGTAGCGGGTGGCAAAATTGTCCGATCCGTCCAGCACGAGGTCGTAGCCGGCCACGAGGCCGGCGCCGTTGCTCGCGTCGATGCGCGTCTCGTGCGTCTCCACCCGCACATGGGGGTTGAGCGCCAAGATGCGATCCCGGGCGCTGGCGAGCTTCGAGCGCGAGAGATCGGCCACGCCATGCAGGATCTGGCGCTGGAGATTGGAGAGGGAGACATGGTCGTCGTCCACGAGGCCGAGCGTGCCGATGCCGGCGGCCGCGAGATAGAGCGCGGCGGGCGAGCCGATGCCTCCCGCCCCGACCAGCAGCACGCGCGCGGCCTTCAGCCGCTGCTGCCCCGGCCCGCCCACCTCCGGCAGAACGATATGGCGGGCGTAGCGCTCCAGTTCCTCGGGCGAGAGGCTCATCGCACCGCGCCTTCGCACACGGTCAGCATCTGGGCACGGCCCTCCAGCGCCTCGAAAAGCGCGGCGTCGGTGCCGGTCATGAAGGACTGCACGCCCAGCCGCTCCACGATGTCGAAGAGCGCGGCGCGCCGGCCGGGGTCGAGATGGGCGGCGATCTCGTCGAGAAGCAGGAAGGGTGGCAGGCCGCTCGTCTCCGACACGAGTTCGGCCTGCGCCAGGATGAGCCCCACCAGAAGCGCCTTCTGCTCGCCGGTGGAAGCGAGGGCGGCGGGCATCGCCTTGTCGAGATGGGTGACGGACAGGTCGCCGCGATGCGGGCCCTCCAGCGTGCGGCCGGCCGCCCTGTCCAGCGCGCGCGAACGCGACAGGCGCCGCGCGATCTCGTCCTCGATCTCGACGGCGGGGCGGTGGAAATCGAGCGGCTCGTAGCCCGACAGGAGCGCGAGGCCCGCTGCCGGGAAGGAGCCGGCGCGGCGATTGGCCAGAAGCATGGAGAGGCGCTGCGCGGTCTGGCTCCGCGCCAGCGCGATGGCAAGGCCGAGCGCGGCCATCTGCTCCTCCAGAGCGCCGAGCCAGGATTCGTCCCGGCGGTCCTCCGACAGCAGCCGGTTGCGCCCGCGCATGGCGCGCTCATAGTCGGAGGAGCGGCGGCCGTGCTCGGGGTCGAGGGTGAGCACGAGACGGTCTAGAAAGCGCCGCCGGTCGCCCGCCGGCCCGGTGAAGAGCCCGTCCATGGACGGGGTGAGCCAGAGCAGGCGGCAATGGGCCTGAAGCTCGTCGACGCTGCGGGCCGGCGCCCCGTCGAGCTTGAGCGTGCGGGCGGGCGGGCTGCCGGGCTCGGCCCGCACCATGGTTAGCGCCTCCACCTCTTCCCCGCCCGAGGCGAGGCGCGCCTTCACGGAAAAGCCGCCGCTTCCCCCGGCTCGCGCGATCTCGCCATAGGCGGCGCGGCGAAGGCCCCGGCCGGGCGTGAGCAGCGAGACGGCTTCCAGAAGATTGGTCTTGCCCGCGCCGTTGTCGCCCGACAGCACCACGAAACGCGAGGTGAGGGCGAGGTCGAGCGAGACATAGTTGCGCAGATCGGCCAGGCGCAGATGCGAGATGCGGACGGCCGGTTCGGGGCTGGCGGGCAGGGCGGCGAGCGCGCTCAGACGCGCATCGGCATCAGCACGTAGAGCGTGCCTTCGTCCGCGCCGTCCTTGATGAGCGTCGGCGAGCCGGGGTCCGCCATCATGAACACCGCCTCCTCGCCCGAAAGCTGGCCGGTGATGTCGAGAAGATAGCGCGCGTTGAAGCCGATCTCGATGGAATCGGCCTCGTAGCCCACGGCAAGCTCCTCGGTCGCCGTGCCCGCGTCCGGCGAGTTGACGGTGAGGGTGAGCTGGCCATCGGCGACGGCAAGCTTCACCGCCCGGCCGCGCTCGGAGGAGATGGTGGAGACGCGGTCGACGGCAGAGGCGAAAACGGCGCGATCGAGCGTCAGCGCCTTGTCGTTGCCGGTGGGGATGACGCGCTGATAGTCCGGGAAGGTCCCGTCGATCAGCTTGGAGGTCATCACGATGTCGCTGAGGGTGAAGCGGATCTTAGAATCGGACAGCTCGACGAGGATTTCGTCCTCGGCTTCGCCGAGAAGCTTCTGAAGCTCGCCCACCGTCTTTCGCGGCACGATGATGCCCGGCATGCCTTCCGAGCCCGCCGGCGCGTCGGTCTCCGCGCGCGCGAGGCGGTGGCCGTCCGTCGCCACGGCGCGAAGGCGCGGCGCGCCGTCCACGTCGATCGTGTGGAGGAAGATGCCGTTGAGGTAGTAGCGTGTCTCCTCGGTGGAGATCGCGAACTGGGTGCGCTCGATCAGGCGCGCGAGCTCGCTCGCCTTGAGCTGGAAGGAATGGGTGAACTGACCGGCGGTGATGTCGGGGAAGTCGGCCTCCGGCAGGCATTGCAGGCGGAAGTTGGAGCGCCCGGAGGCGACCGTCATCTGCGTGCCCTCGGCATTGGTGGAGAGCTTCACCTCCGCGCCGTCCGACAGCTTGCGGACGATGTCGTAGAGCAAATGCGCGGGCACGGTGGTGCCGCCCTCGCGCTCTCCTGTCGCCGGCACGCTCTCGGTGATCTCGATGTCGAGGTCCGTCGCCTTCAGCCGCAAGGCGCCGGATTCGGTGCGCAGGAGGACGTTGGACAGGATCGGGATCGTGTTGCGCCGCTCCACCACGCGATGCACGTGGGTCAGGGACTTCAGGAGGTTGGAGCGCTCGATGAGGATGTGCATGAAAACGGCCGTTTCATTTCGGGAGCCGCCGTCCGGCGCCTCTCTCGCAAGGTGCGCAACCTTGTAGAGCATCCCTTCGCGGGATTGAAGAGGAAGGCGCGGCTCAACGCGCCCCTCGCGAGCGTTCGCGCCCGGTCGATCGGGCGCCTACTCCTCGATCATGCGCCGGATCACGTCCAGCTCCTCCGACAGCTTCTCGTCGCCGGCCCGCTCCGCCTCGATCTTGCGCACGGCGTGCAGCACCGTTGTGTGGTCGCGCCCGCCGAATCGACGGCCGATCTCGGGCAGGGAGCGGGGCGTCATGGTCTTGGCCAGATACATGGCGATCTGTCGCGGGCGCACGATGGTGCGCGTGCGCCGGGCGGAGAGGATGTCCGTGCGCGACACGTTGTAATGGCGCGAAACGAATTTCAGGATGTCCTCGATGCGCACCCGCTTCTCCGCCCCGCCCCGCGTCAATTGGTTGAGCAGGTCGTCCAGATGCTCGGCCGACAGCGGCTGGCCGACCGAGTGGCGGAAGGCGATCTGGTTGAAGGCGCCCTCAATGTCGCGGCCCGAGCCCGTCACGCGGCGCGCGATGGTCTCGATCACGCTTTCCGGCAGCTCGAAGCCCGGATCCTCGGCTTTCATCGCGGCCGCGCGGGTGGAGAGGATCGCGCGGCGCATCTCGTAGTCCGGCGCCACCATCTCGATGGCCACGCCCCCGGCGAGGCGCGAGCGCACCCGGCTGTCCAGCGATTCCAGCTCGAAGGCCGGCCTGTCGGCGGCAACGATCACCTGGCGGGCCGAATCGATCAGCGCGTTGAGGAGGTGGCAGAACTCCTGCTGGATCGACTTGCCTTGCAGGAACTGCATGTCGTCGATGATCAGGATGTCGATGCCGCGCAGATTCTCCTTGAAATCCAGCGCCTGGTTGTCGCGGATCGCGGTGGCGAAGCGCCACATGAAATATTCGGCCGTCAGGTAGACGACGCGTGGATTGTCGTCGCGCCGCAGCGCCTCGTTGGCGATGGCCTGGAGCAGATGCGTCTTGCCAAGGCCCACGGAGGCGTGGACGAAGAGCGGGTTGAAGCGCACCGATTGCGGGCCGTTCTCGGCGATGGAGCGCGCGGCGGCGAGCGCCACCCGGTTCGAGGGGCCTTCGACGAAGCTTTCGAAGACATAGCGCGGATCGAGGGGCGAGCCGAACTCGCACGAGGCGGCGCGGGGGAAGGCGGCACGCTCCGGGGCCCGGGCGGGGGCAGCGGGCTGCGGCCGGCGCGCCTGGGGCTCGGCCGGGCCGTTGGCCGCCGCGGGCGGCGCGGAGGGGGCGGAGCGGGCGGCGCTGCGCACCTGGATCTCCACCTTCAGCGTGCCCGGCACCTCCTCGGCGAAAAGGGTGGTCAGGAGATCGCGGTAATGGCCGTTGATCCAGGTCTTCAGGAAGGCGGTGGGCACCGAGACCTGGACCACACCGCGCCCGATCTGGTCGAGCTTCATGCGCTGGAACCACGAGGCGTAGATGTCCTGGCCGAGCTGGGCCTTCAGCCGGGCGGCGACGCGCTCCAGGATTTGTGCCTCGCTGGGCTTGCCCATTGCCGCCATCGACCTGTCCGCTGCTGCCTGAAATGCTGTGATGCCGGCGTGGATGCCCGCCGGCGCGTCGTAGAGTTTGGGAGCCGCGCTCATTTCTGCGCCCAC